>NZ_GG703818.1:925-46127 GCF_000156395.1 Providencia rustigianii DSM 4541 | reverse complement strand
ACAACTGACGTAACCGGTACTATCGAGCTGCCAGAAGGCGTAGAGATGGTAATGCCAGGCGACAACATCAACATGATCGTGACACTGATTCACCCAATCGCGATGGATGATGGTTTACGTTTCGCAATCCGTGAAGGTGGTCGTACTGTAGGTGCGGGTGTTGTTGCAAAAATCATTGCATAATACCGCTCTTTCTGAATAAGAAAGAACCACTAAAAAAGGACGTCCTAGGGCGTCCTTTTTATACTCTGAATTTTTTAGAGTATTTGCTTTATAAGCTTAAGAACCTATCTCATCAATCATTTTAATAATTATTGGTGAGATAGGCTCTGAAACAACGATTTGTTGATTGTATTGCAAGTGCAATACAGTTATATGAGATTTATTAAGGTTTTGCTCAGAAGATATGGTATATTTTACCGCTGCCACGAAAAGAAGTTTATTTTTATCATCAAGTGGTCAAAAAATTTACTGAGTATGCGCAATAACCTGTGAAACAGTTTTGCAAAATGATGCCTTATAATAGGCTCGTTACGTTTAATTCGCAGGTGATGTCATTGATATCCCTTCTGATTTCGCAGGCTCGGTTTGTAGTAAATTAAAGGATATGTTGGCATATTCTATTGGTGTGCTCTGATTGTTTTACATTTGTAAGGCAAACGGGCTTTATACATACTTCATGGTAACAGGTTGAATTATGAGTGCGAATAGCGAAGCTCAAGGAAGTGGACGCAGTGTAGACATCTTCAAATGGGTGATTGTCTGTGCCTTATTAATCGTTGCTATCGTGGGCAACTATTACTTCCGTCAATATAATCTCGCACTGCGTGCGTTTGCAGTTGTAGCTGTAGTTGCTATTGCAGGTGCCGTTGCTTTGTGGACCACTAAAGGTAAAGCAACTCTGGCATTTGCGCGCGAAGCTCGCATCGAGGTAAAAAAAGTCATTTGGCCTACTCGCCAGGAAGCATTACAAACGACTTTGATTGTTGCTGCAGTAACGGCTGTAATGTCATTAATCCTATGGGGATTAGATGGTATCCTAGTGCGTTTAGTTTCATTTATTACAAGCCTGAGGTTATTCTAAATGTCAGATACACCTAAAAAGCGCTGGTATGTCATTCAGGCATTCTCTGGTTTTGAAGGTCGCGTAGCACAGTCTCTGCGTGAACACATCAAATTACATGCGATGGAAGATTATTTTGGTGAAGTTATGGTTCCAACAGAAGAAGTTGTTGAGATCCGTAGCGGCCAGCGCCGTAAGAGCGAGCGTAAATTTTTCCCAGGTTATGTATTAGTGCAGATGGTCATGAATGACGAATCTTGGCACTTAGTACGTAGCGTTCCGCGTGTAATGGGTTTCATTGGTGGAACCTCAGATCGCCCAGCGCCAATTAGTGATAAAGAAGTTGATGCGATCATGAATCGCTTACAACAAGTTGGTGATAAACCACGTCCTAAAACACTGTTTGAGCCGGGTGAAATGGTTCGTGTTAGCGAAGGTCCATTTGCTGACTTTAATGGTGTTGTCGAAGAAATCGACTATGAAAAGAGCCGCTTAAAAGTCTCTGTTTCTATTTTTGGTCGTGCTACTCCAGTCGAATTGGATTTTGGTCAGGTCGAAAAAGCCTAATCGAAGCGACAAACCAGCTTGCAAAAGGCGTGAAATTTGACTACAATTTCGCGCCTTTTGTTTTTTATGCTTGGCAATATGACGTGAAAATGTGATTTTGCGAGGCAATTAATATCACGGGGAGCCTTAAAAATTTAAGGCGCTATTACCCATTTAGAGGAAATATTCATGGCTAAGAAAGTACAAGCCTACGTTAAGCTGCAAGTCGCAGCTGGTATGGCAAACCCAAGTCCACCGGTTGGTCCAGCACTGGGTCAGCAAGGTGTGAACATCATGGAATTCTGTAAAGCGTTCAACGCAAAAACAGACAGCATGGAAAAAGGTTTACCAATTCCTGTTGTTATCACTGTTTATGCAGACCGTTCATTCACTTTCGTAACTAAAACTCCACCTGCAGCAGTTCTGCTGAAAAAAGCAGCTGGCGTTAAGTCTGGTTCAGGCAAGCCTAACAAAGACAAAGTAGGTAAAGTGACTACTGCTCAGGTTCGCGAAATCGCAGAAACTAAAGCTGCGGATATGACTGGTGCCGATGTTGACGCGATGATGCGTTCAATCGCTGGTACTGCTCGTTCCATGGGCCTGGTAGTGGAGGACTAAGAAATGGCTAAACTAACTAAGCGCATGCGCACTATTCGTGAAAAAGTTGATGCAACTAAACAGTATGACATCAATGAAGCCATCTCTCTGCTGAAAGAATTAGCAACTGCTAAATTCGTTGAAAGCGTTGACGTAGCTATCAATCTTGGTATTGATGCTCGTAAATCTGATCAGAACGTACGTGGTGCAACTGTACTGCCACACGGTACTGGCCGTTCAGTTCGCGTTGCTGTATTTGCTCAGGGCGCAAACGCTGAAGCTGCTAAAGCTGCAGGTGCTGAACTGGTAGGTATGGAAGATCTGGCTGATAAAATCAAAGCTGGCCAAATGGACTTTGACGTTGTTATTGCTTCTCCAGATGCAATGCGCGTTGTTGGTCAATTAGGTCAAGTTCTTGGTCCACGTGGCCTGATGCCAAACCCTAAAGTTGGTACTGTAACTCCTAACGTTGCTGAAGCAGTTAATAATGCTAAAGCTGGTCAGGTTCGTTACCGTAATGACAAAAACGGAATCATCCATACCACTATCGGTAAAGCTGATTTCGATGCTGACAAACTGAAAGAAAACCTTGAGTCTCTGCTGATCGCGCTGAAAAAAGCAAAACCAGCTTCTGCTAAAGGTATTTTCATCAAGAAAATCAGCCTGTCCACCACTATGGGCGCAGGTGTTGCTATCGACCAATCTGGTCTGTCAGCAGCAGTTTAATTCCATTAGCTTTGGCTAATTGGTAATTAGACTTTACCTTTGCGTTGAATTTGTATAAAATTTGACGCCTCGAGTTTGTTGGGTGTAGAAATACGCTCAACAAACCACAAATTTCGGTATGGAGTCTGGCCTTTCCAGACCCCGTCCAAGACCGCAGGTGTAGTTTATTAGTTATTAGTAGCTACTTAATTTACCTGCGTAGACGGTGACAGAGATACCTAGAATTTCATTCTGGATTTCTATTCTGCTCACCGTGTTTTAGCGCTCTTACATAATGTTGTGTTCGAGTGAAGTGAGTCCCGGGATTTTCCCGGTTAATCCAGGAGCAAGAAGCTAATGGCACTAAATCTTCAAGACAAACAAGCGATTGTTGCTGAAGTCAGCGAAGTAGCCAAAGGCGCGCTTTCTGCAGTTGTTGCTGATTCACGCGGCGTAACTGTAGCAAAAATGACTGAACTGCGTAAAGCAGGTCGCGAAGCTGGCGTTTACATTCGTGTTGTTCGCAACACTTTGATTCGTCGTGCTGTTGAAGGTACTTCTTATGAAGTCCTGAAAGACGCGTTTGTTGGTCCAACCTTAATTGCTTTCTCTAACGAACATCCGGGCGCTGGCGCTCGTCTGTTCAAAGAGTTCGCGAAAGCGAATCCAGCATTTGAGATTAAAGCTGCGGCCTTTGAAGGTGAGTTAATCCAGGCTAAAGATATCGATCGTCTGGCAACTCTCCCAACTTACGAAGAAGCAATCGCACGCCTGATGGCAACCATGAAAGAAGCCGCTGCCGGCAAATTGGTTCGTACTCTGGCTGCACTGCGCGATCAGAAAGAAGCTGCATAAGCCCTTTCCTTCGTTGCTTTTTAACGTATAAACTATTTCTGAATTTTAGGAACACTTGTTATGTCTATCACTAAAGACCAAATCCTTGATGCAGTTGCAGAAATGTCTGTAATGGACGTTGTTGAACTGATTACTATGATGGAAGAAAAATTCGGCGTTTCTGCTGCTGCAGCTGTTGCTGTTGCTGCGGGCCCAGCTGAAGTTGCTGAAGAAAAAACTGAGTTCGACGTTGTTCTTTCTGCTGTTGGCGCAAACAAAGTTGCTGTCATCAAAGCAGTACGCGGCGCAACTGGTCTTGGCTTGAAAGAAGCTAAAGATATGGTAGAGTCAGCTCCAGCAACTATTAAAGAAGCTGCAAGCAAAGACGAAGCAGAAGCACTGAAGAAAGTTCTTGAAGAAGCAGGCGCTACTGCTGAACTTAAATAAGTTCAAATTCAAGTTCGCAGCCTAACTTATTAGGCTGACGGCTGGTGATTATTTAATCACCAGCCTTTTTGCGCTGTAAAGCGTGATGGGTGTTAACAGCTTTTCACGCAGTTTTAATGTTAACAACAACCCTCCAATACTTCTTTCTATTGACGACTTAATATACTGTGTTCATAGCTACGACCCGCTCGGGTAGCTCGGTAGTGATAACAACACAATGAAATGATTTAAGAGTGATAGCTTCAAGTATTAAGGAAAATATTCATTTTCCATTTCTTCAAAAACGCGTTCCTGTTCTGTCCTTAATCACAGGGCGAACGACTTGGGTCAATGATCAACGAGCTGAGGAAACCAATGGTTTACTCCTATACCGAGAAAAAACGTATTCGTAAGGATTTTGGTAAACGTCCACAAGTTCTGGATATACCTTATCTCCTTTCTATCCAACTTGACTCGTTCCAGAAGTTTATCGAGCAAGATCCTAACGGCCAGAATGGTTTGGAAGCAGCTTTCCGTTCTGTATTCCCAATTCAGAGTTACAGCGGTAATGCTGAACTGCAATATGTCAGCTATCGTTTAGGCGAGCCAGTCTTTGATGTTAAAGAATGCCAGATCCGTGGTGTAACTTACTCCGCGCCACTGCGTGTAAAACTGCGCCTGATCGTTTATGAGCGAGAAGCTCCTGAAGGCACCGTTAAAGACATCAAAGAACAAGAAGTCTACATGGGTGAAATTCCACTCATGACTGAAAACGGAACTTTCGTTATCAACGGTACAGAGCGTGTTATCGTTTCTCAGTTACACCGTAGCCCTGGTGTATTCTTCGACAGCGATAAAGGTAAAACACACTCTTCAGGTAAAGTGCTGTATAACGCACGTATTATTCCTTACCGTGGTTCATGGCTAGATTTCGAATTCGACCCGAAAGATAACCTGTTTGTACGTATTGACCGTCGCCGTAAATTACCTGCGACCATTATTCTGCGTGCAATGGATTACAACACCGAAGAAATCTTAAACCTGTTCTTCGATAAAACTGTATTCCAAATCCGTGATAACAAACTGATGATGACTCTGGTTCCAGAGCGTCTGCGTGGTGAAACTGCTTCTTTTGATATCGAAGCTAACGGCAAAGTCTATGTTGAAAAAGGCCGTCGTATCACTGCACGTCATATTCGTCAGTTAGAAAAAGAAGAAGTTAATAGCATCGAAGTTCCTGTTGAATATATCGCAGGCAAAGTCGTTGCAAGAGATTATATCGATGAAAGCACTGGTGAGCTGATTTGTGCAGCAAACATGGAACTTTCATTAGATATGTTGGCACGTCTGAGCCAGTCTGGTCATAAAACAATTGAAACATTGTTTACTAATGACTTAGACCACGGTGCTTACATCTCTGAAACGGTTCGTGTCGACCCAACTAACGATCGTTTAAGCGCATTGGTAGAAATTTACCGTATGATGCGTCCTGGTGAGCCACCAACACGCGAAGCCGCAGAAAACCTATTCGAAAACTTATTCTTCTCTGAAGATCGTTACGATTTATCTGCTGTAGGTCGCATGAAATTCAACCGTTCACTAAACCGTGAAGAGATTGAAGGTTCAGGCATCCTGAGCAAAGAAGATATCATTGAGGTAATGAAAAAACTCATTGAGATCCGTAACGGTAGAGGTGAAGTGGATGATATCGACCACTTAGGTAACCGTCGTATTCGTTCCGTTGGTGAAATGGCTGAGAACCAATTCCGTGTAGGTCTGGTTCGTGTTGAGCGTGCAGTGAAAGAGCGTCTTTCTCTGGGCGACCTTGATGCATTAATGCCACAGGATATGATCAACGCTAAGCCAATTTCAGCCGCAGTTAAAGAGTTCTTTGGTTCCAGCCAGCTGTCTCAATTTATGGACCAGAACAACCCACTGTCTGAAATCACGCACAAACGTCGTATCTCTGCGTTAGGCCCAGGTGGTCTGACTCGTGAACGTGCGGGCTTCGAAGTACGTGACGTTCACCCAACTCACTACGGTCGTGTATGTCCAATCGAAACGCCGGAAGGTCCAAACATCGGTTTGATCAACTCATTATCTGTTTATGCACAGACCAATGAGTACGGTTTCTTAGAAACCCCTTACCGTTTAGTTCGTGATGGCATCGTAACGGATGAAATCCATTACCTGTCTGCAATTGAAGAAGGTAACTTCATCATTGCTCAGGCAAACACCGTATTAAGTGACGATGGTCGTTTCATTGAAGAACTGATTACTTGTCGTAACAAAGGTGAATCAAGCTTATTCAGCCGTGAACAAGTTGAATATATGGACGTTTCGACTCAACAGGTTGTTTCTGTTGGTGCGTCTCTGATCCCATTCCTTGAACACGATGATGCTAACCGTGCATTGATGGGTGCGAACATGCAACGTCAAGCGGTTCCTACTTTACGTGCTGACAAACCATTAGTCGGTACTGGTATGGAACGTGCAGTAGCGGTTGACTCCGGTGTTACAGCGGTAGCAAGACGTGGTGGTACAGTCCAATACGTTGATGCTTCTCGTATCGTTATCAAAGTTAACGAAGATGAGATGTATCCGGGCGAAGCTGGAATCGATATCTATAACCTGACTAAGTACACTCGTTCTAACCAGAACACCTGTATTAACCAGATGCCTTGCGTATCTTTAGGTGAACCAGTTGAACGTGGTGACGTGTTAGCTGATGGTCCTTCAACAGACCTCGGTGAATTGGCTCTTGGTCAAAACATGCGCGTGGCATTCATGCCATGGAATGGTTATAACTTCGAAGACTCCATCTTAGTTTCTGAGCGTGTTGTTCAAGAAGACCGTTTCACAACTATTCACATTCAGGAACTCTCTTGTGTGTCTCGTGACACCAAATTAGGGCCTGAAGAAATCACAGCGGATATTCCAAACGTTGGTGAAGCAGCACTGTCTAAACTTGATGAATCCGGTATCGTTTATATCGGTGCAGAAGTGAAAGGCGGCGATATTCTGGTTGGTAAAGTAACCCCTAAAGGTGAAACCCAATTAACGCCAGAAGAGAAACTGCTGCGTGCTATCTTCGGTGAAAAAGCGTCAGACGTTAAAGACTCTTCTTTACGTATTCCTAACGGTGTTTCCGGTACAGTTATCGATGTACAGGTATTTACCCGTGACGGCGTAGAGAAAGACAAACGTGCTTTGGAAATCGAAGAAACTCAGTTACGTGATGCGAAAAAAGACTTAACAGAAGAACTGCGTATTTTTGAATCTGCATTGTTCTCTCGTATCCGTTCTGTGTTAATCAGCGGTGGTATTGAAGCTGAGAAACTGGACAAACTGCCTCGTGACCGTTGGTTAGAATTATCATTAGCGGACGAAGAGAAACAGAACCAGTTAGAACAATTAGCTGAACAGTATGACGAACTGAAATCTGATTTCGAGAAAAAACTGGACGCGAAACGTCGTAAAATCACCCAAGGTGATGATCTGGCGCCAGGCGTACTGAAAATTGTTAAGGTTTATCTGGCTGTTAAACGTCAGATCCAACCGGGTGATAAAATGGCGGGTCGCCATGGTAACAAAGGTGTTATCTCAAAAATCAACCCAGTTGAAGACATGCCTTACGATGAAAACGGTAACCCAGTTGATATCGTTCTGAACCCGCTGGGCGTACCATCACGTATGAACATCGGTCAGATTCTGGAAACCCACTTAGGTATGGCTGCTAAAGGTATTGGTGAAAAAATCAATGCTATGCTTAAACAGCAGCAAGAAGTTGCCAAACTGCGTGAGTTCATCCAGAAAGCTTATGATTTAGGTGATGATCCACGTCAGAAAGTTGACTTAAGTACTTTCTCTGATGAAGAAGTTATGCGTTTGGCTGAGAACCTGAAAAAAGGTATGCCAATTGCAACACCAGTATTTGATGGTGCAAAAGAGAAAGAAATTAAAGAACTGCTGAAACTGGCTGGTTTACCAACCTCAGGTCAGATTACATTGTTCGACGGTCGTACTGGTGAGAAGTTTGAGCGTCAGGTTACGGTTGGCTACATGTATATGCTGAAACTGAACCACTTGGTTGACGATAAGATGCACGCCCGTTCAACTGGTTCTTACAGCTTGGTTACTCAGCAGCCGCTGGGTGGTAAAGCGCAGTTCGGTGGTCAGCGTTTCGGGGAGATGGAAGTGTGGGCACTGGAAGCATACGGTGCAGCTTATACTCTTCAAGAAATGCTTACTGTTAAATCGGATGACGTTAACGGCCGTACGAAGATGTATAAAAACATCGTCGATGGCAGCCATCAGATGGAACCTGGCATGCCGGAATCTTTCAACGTATTACTGAAAGAAATCCGTTCACTGGGTATCAACATCGAACTGGAAGACGAGTAATTCGTTTTGCGCCGGAAGGTCTGATTTTCAGTCTTCCGGCCGATGTAAGTACTGGGATTTGGCGAGAGTGGCTTGACCTCTCGCCCAATAGGTCTAACTCCGACAGGAGCATTTTGTGAAAGACTTAATAAAGTTTCTGAAAGCGCAAACCAAGACCGAAGAGTTTGATGCGATCAAAATTGCTCTGGCATCACCTGACATGATCCGTTCATGGTCATTCGGTGAAGTTAAAAAGCCAGAAACCATAAACTACCGTACGTTCAAACCTGAGCGTGATGGTCTTTTCTGTGCGCGTATTTTCGGGCCAGTAAAAGATTACGAATGTTTATGCGGTAAGTACAAACGTTTAAAACACCGTGGTGTGATTTGTGAGAAGTGTGGCGTTGAAGTTACACAAACTAAAGTCCGTCGTGAGCGTATGGGTCATATTGAACTCGCATCTCCGACTGCACATATTTGGTTCTTAAAATCACTACCATCCCGTATCGGTTTGCTGCTTGATATGCCACTGCGTGATATCGAACGCGTTCTGTATTTTGAATCATATGTTGTTGTTGAAGGCGGTATGACCAGCCTTGAACGCGCACAGATTCTGACAGAAGAGCAATATTTAGATGCGCTGGAAGAGTTCGGTGACGAATTTGACGCGAAAATGGGTGCGGAAGCAATCCAAGGTCTGCTGAAAAACCTCGATCTTGAGAACGAGTGTGAAACGCTGCGTGAAGAGTTAAACGAAACTAACTCTGAAACTAAACGTAAAAAGCTGACTAAGCGTATCAAACTGTTAGAAGCATTCATTCAATCTGGTAACAAACCAGAGTGGATGATCTTAAACGTTCTGCCAGTTTTACCACCAGATTTACGTCCATTAGTTCCATTGGATGGCGGTCGTTTCGCGACTTCAGATCTGAACGATCTGTATCGCCGCGTAATCAACCGTAATAACCGTCTGAAACGTCTTCTGGATCTGGCTGCGCCAGACATCATCGTACGTAACGAAAAACGTATGCTGCAAGAAGCGGTTGATGCACTGTTAGATAACGGTCGTCGTGGTCGCGCAATCACTGGTTCTAACAAACGTCCTCTGAAATCTTTGGCCGATATGATCAAAGGTAAACAAGGTCGTTTCCGTCAGAACTTACTTGGTAAGCGTGTTGACTATTCTGGTCGTTCTGTAATCACCGTAGGTCCATACCTGCGTCTGCATCAGTGCGGTCTGCCTAAGAAAATGGCTCTTGAATTATTCAAACCATTTATCTATGGCAAATTAGAATTACGTGGTCTGGCAACAACCATCAAAGCTGCGAAGAAAATGGTTGAGCGCGAAGAAGCGGTTGTTTGGGATATCTTGGATGAAGTTATCCGCGAACACCCAGTTATGCTGAACCGTGCACCAACACTTCACCGTCTGGGTATCCAAGCTTTCGAACCAATTCTGATCGAAGGTAAAGCTATCCAATTGCACCCATTAGTTTGTGCGGCATATAACGCCGACTTCGATGGTGACCAAATGGCGGTACACGTTCCTCTGACTCTGGAAGCTCAGTTAGAAGCACGTGCGTTGATGATGTCAACAAACAACATTCTGTCACCTGCAAGTGGTGAGCCTATCATCGTTCCTTCTCAGGACGTTGTATTGGGTATCTACTACATGACGCGTGACTGCGTAAACGCGAAGGGCGAGGGCATGGTATTAGCCGGTCCTAAAGAAGCTGAGCGCGTTTACCGTTCAGGTCATGCTTCACTGCATGCCCGCGTTAAAGTTCGTATCACTGAAGAAGTTAAAGACAGTGAAGGTAACATTACGATTAACACTGGTTTAGTTGATACCACTGTTGGTCGTGCAATTTTATGGATGATCGTACCGAAAGGTCTGCCGTACTCTCTGGTTAACCAGGCGTTAGGTAAAAAAGCGATCTCTAAAATGCTGAATACTTGTTACCGCGTACTGGGTCTGAAGCCGACTGTTATTTTTGCCGACCAAATCATGTATACCGGTTTTGCCTATGCGGCACGTTCTGGTGCATCGGTTGGTATCGACGATATGGTTATTCCAGAGAAAAAAGCTGGGATCATCGCTGAAGCCGAAGCAGAAGTTGCAGAAATTCAGGAACAGTTCCAGTCTGGTCTGGTTACAGCAGGCGAACGTTACAACAAAGTTATCGATATCTGGGCTGCAGCAAACGAACGTGTTGCTAAAGCGATGATGGAAAACTTGTCTACTGAAGCTGTCATCAACCGTGATGGTGAAGAAGAACAACAAGTTTCATTCAACAGTATCTTTATGATGGCCGACTCCGGTGCTCGTGGTTCTGCTGCGCAGATTCGTCAGCTAGCGGGTATGCGTGGTCTGATGGCTAAGCCAGATGGCTCAATCATCGAAACACCAATCACGGCAAACTTCCGTGAAGGTCTGAACGTTCTCCAGTACTTTATTTCTACTCACGGTGCTCGTAAAGGTCTTGCGGATACCGCATTGAAAACTGCGAACTCCGGTTATCTGACTCGTCGTTTAGTTGACGTTGCTCAGGACTTGGTCGTCACTGAAGATGACTGTGGTACTCACGAAGGTATCCTGATGACTCCGGTTATCGAGGGTGGCGACGTTAAAGAACCACTGCGTGAACGTGTACTTGGACGTGTAACTGCAGAAGATATCCTGATCCCAGGTACTGCAGATATTCTGGTTCCACGTAATACACTGTTACACGAAAAACTGTGTGACCTGTTAGAAGCTAACTCTGTTGACAGCGTGAAAGTACGTTCCGTTGTAAGTTGTGAAACTGACTTCGGTGTGTGTGCTCACTGTTATGGTCGTGACCTTGCTCGTGGTCATATCATCAACAAAGGTGAAGCTATCGGTGTTATCGCGGCACAATCAATCGGTGAGCCGGGTACACAGCTGACGATGCGTACGTTCCACATCGGTGGTGCGGCATCTCGTGCGGCAGCAGAATCTAGCATCCAAGTTCGTAACTCTGGTACCCTGAAACTGTTTAATGCGAAATACGTCACTAACACGGAAGGCAAACTGGTTATTACTTCTCGTAATACAGAATTGCGTCTGATTGACGAATTCGGTCGTACTAAAGAGAGCTATAAAGTTCCTTACGGTGCGCATCTGACGAAAGGCGATGGAGCTTCAGTAACTGGCGGTGAAACCGTTGCAAACTGGGATCCACATACAATGCCAGTTGTCAGTGAAGTATCAGGTATTATCAGCTTCTCTGACATGCTTGAAGGTCTGTCAATGACTCGTCAAACTGATGAGTTAACCGGTCTATCTTCAATCGTTGTTATGGATACCGCTGAGCGTACCAGTGCTGGTAAAGACTTACGTCCTGCACTGCGTGTAATCGATGCAAATGGTAAAGATGTTCTGATTCCTAACACAGACATGCCTGCTCAGTATTTCTTACCGGGTAACGCAATTGTTCAGTTAGATGACGGTGTCTCTATCAATGCCGGTGATACTTTAGCGCGTATTCCACAAGAATCTGTGGGTACTAAAGATATCACGGGTGGTCTGCCACGCGTTGCTGACTTGTTCGAAGCACGTCGTCCGAAAGAACCTGCAATCCTGGCAGAAATCAGCGGTATTATCTCGTTTGGTAAAGAAACCAAAGGTAAACGTCGTCTGGTTATCACGCCATTAGATGGTTCTGAGCCGTACGAAGAGATGATCCCTAAATGGCGTCAGCTGAACGTGTTCGAAGGTGAAATTGTTGAACGTGGTGACGTAGTATCTGATGGTCCAGAGTCTCCACATGACATCCTGCGTCTGCGTGGTGTTCATGCTGTGACTCGTTATATCACCAACGAAGTTCAGGAAGTTTACCGCTTACAAGGCGTTAAGATTAACGATAAACACATTGAAGTTATCGTTCGTCAGATGCTGCGTAAAGTTACCATCGAAGATTCAGGAAGCTCTGAATTCCTCGAAGGTGAGCAGGTTGAGTACTCTCGCGTTAAAGTTGCGAACCGTAAACTGGAAAATGAAGGTAAAATTCCAGCTAACTTTGGTCGTGATCTGTTGGGTATTACTAAGGCATCTCTGGCAACAGAATCCTTTATCTCGGCAGCATCGTTCCAAGAAACGACTCGCGTACTGACAGAAGCTGCGGTAGCAGGTAAACGTGATGAGCTGCGCGGTCTGAAAGAGAACGTTATTGTTGGACGTCTGATCCCAGCGGGTACTGGTTTTGCGTATCACCAAGATCGTATTCGTCGTCGTCATCTGAGCGATGTTGTGGATGCTCCACAAGTTAGCGCAGACGAAGCAACAGCGAACTTAGCAGAACTGTTAAATGCAGGCTTCTCTAGCGATAATCAGAACTAATCACTGATTTAGCAAAGTAGCTTGATAGAAACCGGTGTCGAAAGGCACCGGTTTTTTTTTGTTTTATCCATAAATTTTTGAGCTGTTATTACAACGAATTTATTTTCTAATGACTACGGTGAGCATCTCCACGATTTATCAAATAATGAAGCGATTACCATTGCCCAAAATACCTACGTTAAAGTGTATACTTATCAGGGAACTCCTGATGATTCCACTACAAACCTTGACCGTTTTCCTAGCCTTACCGATAGGGACAGTATAACCAAAGAGTATGCTCGATTAACTGAAAAAACGGGAGGTCGTGCCTATATTTACACCACAGGAATTGCTAATTTTTCTCTAGTATTGCAAGAAATTCTCTGTGATAGTCTACTCCCATCAAGCAAACCTCTGAGGGAAGCTTCGGATTGTGCAAATGTGTGTGAACAGCTCCCAGCGATCCTTACCACAGTAAACTCACTGGCTAATATTATAAATAAAGCTATTGATGCCTGCTGTGGTGAAAATGACGTTCAGAGTGGGCATCATCATTCAGATTGCCGGTGTAAGCACTAACCCCTGAAGGTCTAAAATTGCAGGCTTAATAACCGAACGGATGTTATGGAGTTTAAAAGTAAAATATTGCGATAAACTACGTCATTTTTCATCTATTTGGTTTTGTCGAAAGTTATTGTTGCTAAGGGGACTTCAAATTTATTTCCTTTACTAGTCTCTATTATAAAAAACGAATACAGTGGGAAAGATAATGTTGAACTTGATGAATTAATTGAAAGTTATTGAGGATAATATATTGGCGCCAATTACCGAAGAAAAACAGGATGGACAGGTTTTATTAGTCAGTAGTTCACGACTCAATGATAATACATCCATTATGTTCTACCGAATTGAGAAGGAAAAGCCTGAATATGAAATCGAAATATATAGCGATGCTTATCGTTCTAAAACGGAAGATGTGATATGGCTAGATTACGATGCTGAATATCATTGTGGAGATATTCATTCCACTGCTTTTCTTCAAACAGATACCGTACAGGAAGAAGTACTACTATGTGACTGTTACTACAGCGGTGACAGTATTATCTTTCATGCCCAACTCTCGAATAAACAGCTAAGTTCTATCAAAGCTGCTGATAAATTACAATTGAAGCTATCAACCCCAGGCGTGGTTATCAATAATGGGCATGAAATTCTATTGCTCACCGAGAGTATGTTAAGTGAGTGGCAGCAGATTATTATCTTGGGTAATGACGTTGATTAGAGTGTGCTTCAGAACGAAAATAATTCATTTTCGTGTATGATTTCTGTCGATCTTTCTGTACTAGAAAAACGTAATAATGGGATTTATTAAAGAAATAAGGCCCTCAACGATATTCATAGGGGCCTTATATGCAACGAGCTTTAAGCTACATTAATTACACACTATCGCTAGAGTTAGTAAAAAATCCCGATGATAGCGCAGTGAGCGACAAACCCGACCATTAATGGTACAGCGGTTCGTTTCACCACATCGAACGGCTGAAGCTTAGCCCCACTGGATACTGCAATAATCACCCCAGAAACTGGTGACATACCACGCCCCATATGAGAAGCCTGCTGCATTGGCAGGATCATTGCGATTGGGTTAACGCCCATACTGTGAGCGATTTGTGGTATTAACTCCACAAAGGCTAAGAATGGCGCATTACCTGAACCCATAATAATTGCTGCGGCTAATGTGACTAATGCGAACACAATCGCCATCGCAAATGGTGGTAAACCAACGGATTCAGCACCGAGAATGAGTTGGTCAATGGCACCACTGACTTTGATACCGTGAGCAAATACGCCTGCGGCAACCAGAAGCCCGACCACATTACTGAACGCGTGCCCCATTCCATTTAAAAACGTTTGGAACCCATTGCAGACCTGTTTGAAATTACGCACTCGGACGGTTTCAAGCACCATACAGATCGCCATCGCAATCAGTACAATGGTCACAACATCGAGATGAATACCTTCAAAAAACAGGTTAGAAGAGCCTACCGCCATAATGATGGGAAGCATCGGTAAAATCGCATAATAACCCGGTACGGATTTAGCGACTTTTTCCTTATCATGAGATTGAACGGCTTTACCAATTTCCGGCACAAAACCTTGTTTGCGATCGCAATGACGTTGCCAGAAAATATGGGTAATACCAACCACCAGCACAGTGGCTAACGCCGCAGGCCCTTGGTAGTAAAGCACATATTCAACTACCGACATGTCGACGGCTTTCGCACCACGGATAGCATCAATCGCCGTTGGCGTATAGGCCACACCAAGGGATGTCGCGATGACCCCAGCCGCTGAAGCGGGTGATAGACCTAAACCGATCATGATTGGGAACATGGTTCCCATTAACAAGACGGCTAAACCTGTTGCGGAAGGGATCGCTAATTGCAAAATACTGGCAAGCAAGAAAGAGAAAAATAGCAGCACATAAGGTGAGCGCATATTTTTCAGCGGCTTAGTGGCAACACGAACAACGGCTTCGTTCGCACCAATATGATCCATATAGTGTGCAAACCCCATCAGCGCCATAATCATCAGACCAAGGTCTGCGGCACGGCTACTAAATAGGTCTCGCATCACTTCGAATGGGTCAAGCCAAGTGATACCGGTGGTTGCTACGCTTTTTGGTAGAATTGGACCCCAGCCAAGAGCGAGGGTACAGATCATCAAGACTAAACCTGCAATTAATAAGACAGGTTCAGCCTTGTAGCCTTTCAAAATAAACCGAGCAACCAAAACAACGACAATCAGAACCGTTAGAATTGGGATCATGCATTAGCTCCTGGCTTGAAACGCTCAGCAGTGATTTGCACTACTTGCTTCAGAACATCACTTGCGGCGTACAATGATTTCACTGGCAGGTATTCATAGATGGAGTGGAAGTTATGTGCTCCGGTGAAAATATTTGGACAAGGTAGCCCATTTTGCGATAACGCCGCGCCATCATAGCCTCCACGCATTGGGATTACTTTTGGTGTAATTCCACAAGCTTGGTAAGCTGCGTGAGCAATATCAATTGGATAGCGGTTTTCACCTTGCAGGCTGTTGTAAACGTTAGAGTAGCGATCAGCCAGTGTACAAGTGACACTTTCTGGTCCCCATAGATCTTCACAGTGACTCGCTAATTTTTTCAAGAATGCCATACGGGAGCGGTAGCCTTCTTCGGTAAAGTCACGAACATCCATTTTAAGAACGGTACGTGCGCTGTTACCTGACATCTGTTTAACCCAGTAATAACCTTCACGATTTTCGGTATACTCTGGTGCTTCACCGCCGGGTAACATGGCGATAAACTTCTGTGCCATCAGCAGGGAGTTAACTAATTTGCCTTTTGCAGACATCGGGTGAGCAGATTTTCCGGTAAAGACGATTTCCACATCGCCGGCATTCCAGTTTTCATACACTAACTCGCCAATACCGCAGCAATCTAATGTGTAGGCAAAATCAGCGCCAAATTCTTGGACATCAAATACTTTTGCTCCACGCAGGCCTTGTTCTTCGTCAGGAACGAAACCGACTTTGATGGTACCGTGTTTGATTTCTGGATTTTGTTTGAAGTATTGCAGCATATCCATAATTGATGCGATAGCCGCTTTATCATCGGCACCGAGTAGGCTGGTGCCATCGGTCACTATGATGTCATCACCGAGATAGTTTTCGAGCTCAGGGAACTCACTTTTACGCAGATAAATATTGAGTTCTTTATTCATACAAATATCTTCGCCAGTATAAGGCAATATTTGTGCTTTGGTATCGTTAGTCTGCTCTGCACTGGTATCTAAGTGCCCAAAGAAAGCCACGGTAGGAACATCGTAGTCAAGGTTGGACGGTAAGGTTGCCGTCACAATCGCCGTGTCACGTAGCTTAATATCTTGTAGACCCAAGCCTTCAAGCTCTTGAACCAGCTGTTTAGCTAATACGCGCTGACCTTCAGATGATGGCATGATACCCGCAGCGCCTTTTTCCCTATTGGTGGTGGTGTTAATTTTTGTATAAGAAATAAAACGGTCAACAATATTCATTCTTTTCATTCTCCAACATCATCATGATGTATTTTTTATACGAGCAATGTTGCTAAGATCATTTTTTTATTTCATAGCAATATTCTTTTACCATGAATAAGAGAAAAATAAATATCTGACCAGTTAATTTTTTGATTAAAGACACAGAGTAATTAAAAAACTCAATTAAAAGTGGCTTTAATAATAGATTCACTTGAATGTACGACTTAAAGATTAGTATTAAAATAATTTAATCAATTGATTTATCGTTAGTATTTTTGTATTTGATTCTATTAACCTATTTAGTATCAGATATTAATCTTCCTTAAAGTAAATTACACTTTAATACGCTGGATAAGCGTAAATATTGAGATGCTATTATATTAAAAAAATTAATTTAACTTTAAAAATTATTAAAATAAATTTTAATTTTTATTAAATCTTTAGTTATAACTAGTTTATTTTAAAATGAATTGGTTTTTTGTGATCAAATTAATATTATTTTCATCAGGTTTAAACTCAATATTTGATTGTTCCATTATATGGGAAACACCCCGAAGAATGTTTCCCAATTTAAGCTAGTTAACGCCCTAAATATCTATCCCAATCTTTCCAAACTGGCTGTAATCCAGCTTGCATGAGTGCTTGTGCCACTTCAGTAGCGCTGCGGTTATCATGGGGAGAAAATTGCTCCAACTCTGCCTTTGAATCGGCATAGCCTCCCGGTTGGGTTTTTGAGCCAGCGCTGACATTATTGATTGCTAATGGCACCACATGATCCCGAAAATAAGGGGATTCACGAGTGGATAGCGATAACTCAACATTGGGTGCTAATAACCGAAACGCGCAAATCAATTGCACTAATTCGGCATCATTCATCAATGATGCGGGTTCAATAC
Source organism: Providencia rustigianii DSM 4541 (assembly GCF_000156395.1). Lineage (GTDB taxonomy): Bacteria > Pseudomonadota > Gammaproteobacteria > Enterobacterales > Enterobacteriaceae > Providencia > Providencia rustigianii. The sequence continues at coordinate 28,277 of NZ_GG703818.1, read as the reverse complement.
CTCCAGCGCAAGGACGCAAACGGGGAAATGAAATCGAATAGCGACTCTGCCAATAATGCTGCTGTAAATACAATAAATGTTCCGCCAGCATATAGCAGTCAGTGCGCCAACTGCTCGAAAGTCCAATTAGCGCTCCTAACCCAATTTTATCAACACCGGCTTGACCTAGGCGTTCAGGGGTTTCCAAGCGCCAGTGAAAATCCTGTTTTTTACCCTTCAGATGGTGAAGTTGGTAGGTCGGCTCATGGTAGGTTTCTTGATATACCATGACGCCATCCAGCCCCAAGATTTTTAGCTCTCGGTACTCTTCAGTGCTCAAAGGCTGAACTTCCATCATCAATGAGCTGAAATAATGACGAATAATCGGTAAATAGCGCCGAAAATAATCCATTCCTACCTTAGTTTGATGCTCACCAGTGACGAGTAACAGGCTGTCGAAACCTATTTTTCGAATGGTTTCACACTCATTGATTATTTCAGACTCATCGAGGGTTTTACGCTTGATTCGGTTACTCATAGAGAAACCGCAGTAAGTACAATCGTTGGCACACAAATTTGAAAGATAAAGAGGCACATAGAAACCCACCGCATGGCCAAATCGCTGGCGGGTGAGTTGCTGAGCCTTCTGCGCCATCGGTTCAATATAATGACTCGCGGCAGGGGAAAGCAATGCCATGAAATCCTCGAGAGTCAGCATGCCACGATGAAGAGCTTGCTCAACATCGGCGGCTGTTTTGCTATTGATCTGCAAGGTGAGGTCATCCCAATCCAGCGTTTCCCAGCGTTCACGGAAGCGGCTGATCATTGTAGAGCCCCCAAAAATTGAGTCAGTGGGCTAGAGGCTTGAGCTTGCTGTTTGGGAGCGGCAAGGCCACTTTGATAGGCAAGCTCGGCAGCTTCCACTGCCATTTTAAACGCTTGAGCCATTAAAATCGGTTGCTTGGCGACGGCGATGGCGGTATTGACGAGCACGGCATCAGCCCCCATTTCAATCGCTTCAGCAGCATGGCTGGGTGCACCAATACCTGCATCAATCACCACAGGGACATTAGCTTGCTCAATAATGATACGCAGCATCTCTTTGGTCACTAAACCTTTATTCGTTCCGATAGGTGCACCTAACGGCATGACAGCGGCGCAACCGACTTCTTCAAGACGTCGGCAAAGTACCGGATCGGCGCTGCAATAAGGCAATACCACAAATCCCTCTTTAACCAATTGTTCAGCGGCTAGCAAGGTTTCAACGGGATCAGGCAGTAGATACTGCATATCCGGATGAATTTCCAATTTAATCCAATGGGTACCTAACGCTTCTCGAGCGAGCCGTGCGGCAAAAATGGCTTCTTGGGCATTTTTAGCCCCCGAGGTATTGGGCAGTAATCTAACGCCAAGCTCCTGAAGTGGTTGTAGAATCCCGTCATCTTGCCCTCGCAGGTTAACTCGCTTCATCGCCATGGTGACAAGTTGGCTACCCGAAGCTTGAATCGCTTGCTGCATTACGTTTGAACTAGCGAATTTTCCGGTACCGGTAAATAAACGTGATTGAAAAGTGACATCAGCAATTTTTAACATGATTAGCCTCCAGCAATCGCTTGGAATAGCAAAATATTGTCTTGGTCATTCAGTAAGTGGCTTTCCCACTGACTTTTAGGAATGATCACTTGGTTGATGGCCAGTGCCGAACCCGCAGTGGGATGCTCAATTTTTTCAAATAGTTGGAGCACCGTCATTGGTTCCGTCATTTCCATCGGTTGGTCGTTGATTATGATAAGCATATTTCCTCTCGACAGACGGGGCACTGCTTAGACGGGGTGAGTTGCAAGGTATTCCATTGCTGCTGCTTACCATCAAATAAACGCAATTTGCCACTTAATGGCGAAGGTAGCCCCACCAGTAACTTGATCGCTTCGAGAGCTTGCAATGTGCCAATCACGCCAACCACTGGACCTAGCACACCTGCGGTACGGCAGTTGCGCTGAGGTTCTTCTTGGTCAGGGTAGAGACAGGCGTAACATCCGGATTGGAAGGGAGGTTCTAAGACCATCAATTGCCCACCAAACCCGACTGCGCTGCCACTGATAAGGGGCTTATTTCCTTTCACACAGGCAGCATTAACGGCATGGCGAGTTGCCATGTTGTCGCAGCAATCGAGTACCAAATCCACTTGGGCCACCAGCGGAATTAAACTATCGATATCCAATTTTTGCTGAAAAACTCGCGTCTTGATTAATGGATTAAGTTGCTTTAAACGCTGTGCAGCAAGCTGCGCTTTTGACTGTTCAATATCTTGGGTTGCATACAGAACTTGGCGTTGTAGGTTGGAAATATGCAGCTCATCATGATCAGCAATCCATAATTCACCGACACCCGCCCCAGTGAGATAGAGAGCGGCTGGGGAGCCTAATCCTCCCAGCCCGACAATCAACACTTTGCTATTTTTAAGTTTTTGCTGCCCATCCGAGCTTATGTCTTCAAGAAGAAGTTGGCGGCTATAGCGCATAAATTCTTGGTCATTCAACATGATAGGTATCCTCTCAACGCGTATGATGCTTAACCAAATCCAGCAACGTTTGCGTCGCGGCAAGCCAATCATCGGCTTGAGTGATGGCACTGACCACGGCTACACTGCCAACACCTGTGGCTAATACCGCTGGCACTCGCTCAATGGAGATCCCGCCAATAGCCACGGTGGGGTATTCGGGGGTTACATCCACCATCTGTTTGAGCGTCTCTAAACCTTGGGGAGATGAAGGCATCTGCTTGGTTTGTGTTGGAAAAATATGCCCCATAGCGATATAGGAAGGGCGAACAGATTTAGCAATGGCCAACTCTTCATGGTCGTGGGTGGAAATGCCCAAACGCAAGCCAGCTTGATGAATTGCTACAAGATCGGTGGCTTCAAGATCTTCTTGCCCCAGATGGACACCATAAGCACCAAATTCGACGGCAAGCCGCCAATAATCATTGATAAATAATCGGGCATTATGTTGCTTGCCAAGAGAGATAGCCTGTTGAATATCATCGCGAACTTCTCTATCCGCTTTGTCTTTGATGCGTAGCTGGAGAGTGGAAACACCCGCATTTAGCAGGCGTTCAATCCATTCGACAGAATCTACAACAGGGTAAAGACCGAGGTGCTGCTCGGTCTGCGGGAATGGGCTATTCGGCAATTTAAGCATTTTGTTCATCGCTTACAACCTCGGAATTAACTATCTCGGCACCATGATAAAGTTCGCTACCATGGGAACGGAATGCTTCTGACATCTGCTCCATCCCCTGTTCTTTTTCAGCCGCTTCTTTCTGCGCCGCATAATCGCGAACTTCTTGTGAAATTTTCATTGAGCAGAATTTAGGACCGCACATTGAGCAGAAATGCGCTACTTTTCCAGAGGCCTGTGGCAGAGTTTCATCGTGATATTTACGCGCAGTTTCTGGATCGAGGGCTAGGTTGAATTGATCCTCCCAGCGGAATTCAAAACGTGCTTTGGACATGGCGTTATCGCGGATCTGAGCACCCGGATGGCCTTTAGCAAGGTCAGCGGCGTGGGCGGCAATTTTATAGGTAATTAATCCTTGTTTAACGTCGTCTTTATTCGGCAAACCGAGGTGCTCTTTTGGTGTCACGTAGCACAGCATTGCACAACCAAACCAGCCGATCATGGCGGCACCAATACCGGAAGTGAAGTGGTCATAACCCGGTGCGATATCGGTAGTCAGTGGGCCTAATGTATAAAACGGCGCTTCATGACAATGTTCCAATTCTTCGGTCATATTACGGCGGATCATCTGCATTGGCACATGCCCTGGCCCTTCGATCATCACTTGAACATCATATTCCCATGCGATTTTAGTCAGTTCACCGAGGGTATGTAATTCTGAAAATTGGGCTTCATCGTTAGCATCTTGAATCGAGCCTGGACGCAATCCATCACCGAGTGAGAGAGAAACATCATAAGCCGCGCAGAGTTCACAGATTTCACGAAAATGCTCATACAAAAAGTTTTCTTGATGATGAGACAGGCACCATTTCGCCATGATGGAGCCACCGCGGGAAACAATTCCGGTCAGGCGTTTGGCGGTCATTGGCACATAACGCAGCAATACACCCGCATGAATGGTGAAGTAGTCGACCCCTTGTTCTGCCTGTTCTAGCAACGTATCGCGGAACATTTCCCACGTTAGGTTTTCGGCAACGCCATTGACTTTTTCGAGGGCTTGATAGATTGGCACAGTACCGATTGGCACTGGGCTATTACGTAAAATCCATTCGCGGGTTTCATGAATATAGCGACCTGTCGATAAGTCCATCACGGTATCGGCGCCCCAACGGGTAGACCAAATCAGCTTTTCCACTTCTTCTTCAATGGAGGAAGTGACCGAGGAGTTACCGATATTGGCGTTCACTTTGACTAAGAAATTTCGCCCGATAATCATCGGTTCGGATTCAGGGTGGTTAATATTGGCAGGGATAATCGCTCGACCCGCCGCCACTTCTTGGCGAACAAACTCAGGGGTAATATTTTCTGGCAAAATCGCCCCGAAACCTTGTCCCGGATGCTGATGACGTAAAACTTCACTACGAATACGTTCGCGCCCCATATTTTCACGAATGGCGATAAATTCCATTTCTGGGGTGATAATCCCTTGGCGAGCATAGTGCAGTTGGGTGACACACTTACCATTTTGCGCTTTCAGGGGAGTGGGGCGATGATTAAAACGCAGGTGATCTAAGCCGGCATCGGCAAGACGCTGTTGAGTAAAATCAGAGCTTAAATTCTCAATGGCGATGGTATCTGCGCGCTCACTGATCCACGGCGCTCGAATTTTTTTCAGCCCTTTATGAACATTGAGTTCAGAAGCCGGATCGCCGTAGGGGCCTGAAGTATCGTAAATTGGGATTGCTTCGTTGTCTTCGAATTGAGGATTGTCTTTTTCACCACCGATCAGGGTCGGGGATAGTTGGATTTCACGCATCGGGACTTGGATATCCTGACGTGAGCCCTGAAGATAAATGCGCTTTGAGTTTGGAAATGAAACGCCAGAGAGGGTGTTGATAAAATCTTCAGCGGCATCCCGTTGTGCTTTACGAGTACGTGCCGGTGCAGCTTTTGGGGATAAATTAGTCGTCGGTATTACAGAATTATTAGCATTATTGGACATAGCAATTTCCTGACATCGTCACAGGCTATTTGACGTAGTGCGCCAATAGCGGGTTTATCGAAAGAAAGTTGCTTGTCTGGAGCTCGGAGGAGTAATTGAATAACGTTGCGGCTGGTTTTTCGCCAAACGGATAAGCGAAAATTGCGCTGAATGATTACTCTTGTTCCCTTCGCGGGTATTAACCCGATCAGGTTCCGCGGATCCCGAATTAACGGTCTCAGCCTGATGTTTGCACATACTAGGCACTCCGACAAGAATGTTTAGTATAGAGTTTCCCCGTCATTCTTCAAGCGATAAGTGCGTTGGCTTCACTCGGCTACCCTAGTCACATACTTGTGTATGCTCCTAGGGATATCCTCGCTTGCCGCCTTCTTCTAGCTCGAATAATTTAGGGGAAATCAGCGTATTAGGTAAAAATTAAAAACCTAGAAATTACTAATTAAAAGTTAAAACTAGCTTGGGGATATCCTCGCTTGCCGCCTTCTTCTAGCTCGAATAATTTAGGGGAAATCAGCGTATTAGGTAAAAATTAAAAACCTAGAAATTAATAATTAAAAGTTAAAACTAGCTTGGAGATATCCTCGCTTGCCGCCTTCCTCTAGCATGAATAATTTAGAGGAGCCTTTGAAAGGCTAGTTAGTTAAAAACCAAAAAACAAAAACTAGAAATTAAAAGTTAAAACTAGCTTGGAGATATCCTCGCTTGCCGCCTTCCTCTAGCACGAATAATTTAGAGGAACCTTTGAAAGGCTAGTGAGTTAAAACCAAGGCCACAACCAAGAACCGACTTTACAAACGCCACGAATATTACAGCGTTATTGTCACCTTTGTGTAAACGTTTACACTAAGGTGGGATTGATCACAGAACTGGGGTGCTGGTCGTTGTTATACTGCCCTGCAAAATGGTAGGTAACGCGGTAAATCGTATTTGAAATGATTCAGAGGTGGATATGCAGAAGATTGAAGTGTTAGTAACAGGCGGGCTTGGCTATATTGGTAGCCATACTTGCGTTCAAATGATAGCCGCGGGAATCTCCCCAATTATTCTTGATAATCTTTGTAATTCAAAGATGGAAGTCCTGAATCGCATTGAAAAACTGACGGGTTTTCGCCCGGTATTTTATCAGGGAGATGTCCGTGATGAGCAGTGCTTAAAGGCTATTTTTTCCACTCATCATATTCACTCTGTTATTCATTTTGCCGGTTTGAAAGCCGTGGGGGAATCCGTCGAAAAACCTATTGAATATTATGATGTTAATGTTAATGGCACACTGGTTTTAGCCCGCTGTATGCAGAATGCTGGCGTAAAAAGTCTTATCTTTAGTTCCTCAGCAACCGTTTATGGGGAACCCACATCATTACCTATCACTGAAGACTTTCCGACAGGAAATACCCAAAGCCCCTATGGCACCAGTAAATACATGGTTGAGCGTTGCTTATCAGACCTTTATCAAGCCGATAAAGCGTGGTCAATCTCGCTATTGCGCTATTTTAATCCTGTCGGCGCCCATTCATCAGGATTGATGGGGGAAGATCCTCAAGGTATCCCCAATAATCTGACACCGTATATTGCTCAGGTCGCCATTGGTCGACGTCCAAAATTAACCGTCTATGGAAACGATTACCCTACCGTGGATGGAACGGGTGTGCGTGACTATATCCATGTAATGGATCTTGCGGATGGTCATGTCGCTGCACTGAATAAGCTTGGCGAGAAAGCCGGCTTACATATTTATAATCTAGGCACAGGGAATGGAAATAGTGTGCTGCAAGTTCTTCATGCTTTTGAAAAAGCAGCTGGCAAGCCTATTCCGTATGTGTTTGAAGCACGGCGCGCAGGTGATATTGCCGAATATTGGTCAAGCCCAGCAAAAGCCACCGCTGAATTAGGCTGGCATGCGACTCGGACTATTGATGATATGGCCGCTGATACATGGCGCTGGCAACTGCATAACCCGAATGGATATGAAAGCGAGAGAGGCTAAGTGATTATGACAAAAATGCAATTTAATCCATCAGAAAACCCTCATCGCCGCTATAACCCGTTAACGGGGCAGTGGGTTTTGGTCTCTCCTCACCGTTCAAAACGCCCATGGAGTGGTCAGGATGAGAAGCCTGCATTTTCTGAATTGGCGAAGTATGATCAACATTGCTACTTGTGTCCGACAAATCAACGCGTTTCTGGGGAGTTAAACCCAGATTACCAAGGCACTTTTGTTTTCCAAAATGATTACTCAGCATTGCTACCCGAAACCTGTGAGCAGCCAAGTAATCAGTCAGATTTATTTCAAACTCAAGCTGTGAGTGGTCTTAGTCGTGTTATCTGTTTTTCCCCTGATCACAGTAAAACCCTTCCAGAGCTGACGCTACCTGAAATTGGACAAGTGGTGGACACTTGGCAGCAGCAAATTTCAGAGTTAAGTGAACGATTTTTATGGGTACAGGTTTTTGAAAATAAAGGGGAAGCCATGGGATGCTCCCAGCCTCATCCCCATGGACAAATTTGGGCTAGCGATTTTTTACCCAACGAAATTGCCCGAAAAGACCACTTTTTAGCTGAATATTATCAACGGCATGGCAGCAATTTATTGAATGATTATGTTAAGGCTGAAATGCAAGATGGCGCTCGAACAGTCGTTGAAACGGAGCATTGGATTGCGTTGGTACCTTATTGGGCGGCATGGCCATTCGAAACCATGTTATTACCAAAAAAACATATTAAACGCATGGATGAGATGAGTGAGTCGATTCGCGCCGATTTAAGTTTGGCATTAAAACAGCTGACTTGCCGCTATGACAATCTCTTTAACTGCGCTTTTCCTTATTCTATGGGATGGCACTTTGCACCGTTTTTTGATCACGGAAAAGACATTGAACACTGGCAACTTCACGCTTTGTTTTATCCTCCATTACTGCGTTCAGCTACCGTTAAAAAATTTATGGTGGGTTATGAAATGTTAGCTGAAACTCAGCGTGACTTGACGCCTGAGCAGGCGGCACAGCGCTTACGTGAAGTCAGTGATATTCATTATAAGCAGCAGTAATGCAGTTAAAAAATCAATAATTATTAGCTTATTTAAGCAGTTCGAATAATTTGAAAATTTAGGAACCTATTCAATGGATAAATTACAAAAGACGGTTGAAAATGCTTTTCAATACGTATTTGGGTACCAACCGGATACCTATGTTCAAGCCCCTGGACGCGTTAATCTTATTGGTGAACACACTGATTATAATGACGGTTTTGTCCTTCCCTGCGCTATTGACTATCAAACCATGACAGCAGCAAAAAAACGTAATGACCGAATTATTCGAGTGGTTGCTGCAGATTATGCTAACGATGGCGATGAATTTAGCTTGGATGATGAGATCACTTTTTTACCGGGAAAAATGTGGGCAAACTACATTCGAGGCGTGATCAAATTTTTATTACAAAGAGGCTTTGAATTCGGCGGCTGTGACATTGCGGTGAGTGGCAATGTTCCTCAAGGTGCTGGGCTCAGTTCTTCAGCCTCTTTAGAGGTCGTTATTGGGCAAACGATTAAAGAGCTGTATCAACTTGATATTAGCCAACAAGAGATTGCACTTAATGGTCAACAAGCTGAAAACCAATTTGTTGGGTGCAACTGTGGGATTATGGACCAACTCATTTCTGCCAGCGGTGATGCAGAGCATGCTTTACTAATAGATTGCCGTAGCTTAGAAGTTTACCCAATTCCCGTGCCTGATGATTTGGTTGTGATGATCATCAACTCCAATAAAAAACGTGGCTTAGTCGACAGTGAATACAATACTCGTCGTCAGCAATGTGAAGCTGCCGCAACGCAGTTTTCAGTCAAAGCATTACGTGATATTACGCTGGATGAGTTTACTCAAAAGCAGAACCAACTCGACCCATTAGTTGCCAAGCGGGCTAAACATGTTATTACGGAAAATGCCCGTACACTGGCGGCTGCAAAAGCATTAACAGAAAACAATTTGCTATTACTGAGCCAGCTCATGGCAGAATCCCATGTTTCTATGCGGGATGATTTCGAAATCACGGTTAAAGAAATCGACATATTAGTGGATATCGTCAAATCTGTTTTAGGCGATCAAGGCGGTGTACGCATGACCGGAGGTGGATTTGGCGGCTGTGTTGTTGCGGTAATGAAACAGCAGCTCGTTGAGCCAGTTAAAGCTGCGGTAGAAGCCCAATACCAGACTATGACTGGGTTAAAAGAAGATATTTATGTCTGTCAGCCAAGTGCAGGGGCTGGGGTTTTCGTTGCGAGTTAATCACGTTTTAAGTTATTAAGCATCAATCAGGTTACGGCTGGAAGAATATGCAGATTTCTAAAGAATCGGATGCACCAAAAGAAATTACGCTGATAAATCAAAGTGGAATGGAAATTAGATTGACGACGTTTGGTGCTAGCTGGATGAGCTGTATATTACCGCTCTCCACGGGAAAGCGCGATGTTGTCTTAGGTTCACCAAACATAGCTTCACAAATGGAACAATCTGTTTATTTGGGGGCAACGGTTGGGCGTGTCGCTAATCGTATCGCCAATGGGTCATTCACCTTGAACGATAAGGTGTATTCGGTGACGAGTAACCAAGGCGAGCATTGCTTGCATGGTGGAAAAGATAATTTTAGCTACCGTCTATGGGCGGTTACACAGCCAAATTCACAGCAGGCCATTTTTACGCTAACTTCCGCTGATGGCGACCAAGGATTTCCGGGGAAACTGTGGGTTGAGGTGAGCTATGAACTGACTGATGATAATCAGGTCATCATTGATTATCAACACCGAGTCGACCAGCTATGCCCTGTTAATCTCACCAATCATGCTTATTTTAATTTGGCAGGAGAAGGTTCTGACAAAACGGTGTTAGAGCATGATTTACAAATCTATGGAACCCATTTTTTACCCACCAATAAAGAGGGGATTCCAACTGGTGAATGGCGCGATGTCACCGAAACTAATTTTGACTTTAGGCAAAGTAAGCGTATTAGCCGTGATTTTTTGCAAGATGAAGACCAACGACGTGCTGGGGGATATGACCATACGTTGATATTGGAACCTTCGGTGGTTGATGGAAAGAGCGTTGCTGCGTCGTTATTATCTCCAGATGGTGATGTACGCATGAATATGATGACGACAATGCCTGCTATGCAGCTATATACGGGTAATTACCTTATTGATGTAACAGGAAAAACAAAGGTATACACCCCTTTTTCAGGTATTGCATTTGAAACGCAATTTCCACCGGATGCAGTCAATCATCCAGAGTGGGGGGAGCCGTGGAGTGGTATTTCCTACCCTAATCAAACTTATACAAGCCAAACGCGTTACCAATTTATTTTTTAATTTTTTATTTTCTAATAAATAAGCCAGTGGCTGATGTATTCCCAAGCACCGCAATATGACGGTGCTTTATTTTTTTATATCGCGAAACGTTAGCCATCGTTATTTAAAATGATTTAGCCCATTGTTTAAACGCTAACACATTGTTTTTAAATACAGCCTGTTGTTTAATAAACTTATCGTGAATATTGAGGTGTACAATGGCGACAATAAAAGATGTAGCACGGGAAGCAGGGGTGTCTGTTGCAACGGTTTCTCGCGTGCTCAACCTATCTCCTAAGGCAAGTCAGGCCTCGATAGCATCCGTTCAACAAGCAATGAATAAACTGGGTTATAGGCCCAATGCCGCCGCTCGCGCATTAGTGAACCAAAGCTCAAATACCATTGGTGTATTAGTTAACGATGTCTCTGACCCTTTTTTTGGTGTAATGGTCAAAGCCGTTGATGCAGTAGCGCATAAAAATGGTAAACATATCCTGATTTGTAATGGTTACCATAATGCGAAAGAAGAGCGACAATCGATTGAATTACTGATTAACAATCGTTGTGATGCTTTGATTATTCATTCAAAAGCGCTGGAGGATGAAGAACTGATAGCATACGCGAAAGAAGTGCCCAGTATGGTCTTGATCAACCGACGCATTGAAAAAATTGCTAATCGCTGTATTTCGTTGAATAACTATAAAGGGGCTTATCTGGCGACGGAGCACCTTATTCGTCAAGGTCATAAAAAAATCGCGTATATCTCTTCAAATCATCAAATAGAGGATGCCGCTCAGCGTTTGCTCGGTTATCGAGATGCATTGAAAAATCACGGTGTTGAGTTACCAGAAAGTTATGTGGAATATGGTGAGCCGTCGGGAGAAGGTGGTGAACTCGCTATGACCAAATTATTGATTAAATCGTTAGATATTACCGCGGTGGTCGGCTACAACGATTTTATGGCCGCGGGTGCGATTGCAGTTTTAGATGAAAACGATATTTCTTCGCCAGAACAAGTGTCGGTTATCGGTTTTGATGACGTTCTCATTGCTCGCTATATTCATCCTCGCTTAACAACTATTCGTTATCCCATTCAAATGATGGCAGAGCGAGCCACACAGCTAGCATTGGCTTTGGCTCGGGAAGAAACGATCCCAGATGAAAATTTAGTCTATTCACCGACATTAGTTCAGCGTAATTCTGTTCGCCCTCTCTAACTCCTTTTTTATCAATGTAAACGTTATCATTTATTTGTGATGGCGTTCAACAACCTTATCATTAGTTAATAACCCCAAACCTTATCAATATTATACAAATCCTTATAAATCAATAGATAAAATAGATTACCATTCTATTTTTGTTAATCTAAATGTGTTAAATATTTAGTGTTAATATGTGATTCAAGTAACGGCTAATTATTGTGGTAACGTTTACACTGGCGTCGTTATCATTTGGCTAAGGAATTTTATTATGCAGACAGCAGGTATTGGATTAAGCACACTAGACTACGGGGTTTTTGCCTTGTATGTGCTAATCATAGTCACCGTTGGGCTTTGGGTATCCCGAGATAAAAATGGACAGAAAAAAGGGACGAAAGATTATTTCCTTGCAGGAAAGACTTTGCCTTGGTGGGCAATAGGTTCCTCATTAATTGCAGCGAATATTTCTGCGGAACAATTTATTGGTATGTCAGGCTCGGGTTTCTCTATCGGGCTGGCTATCGCATCATATGAATGGATGGCTGCACTGACATTGATCATCGTGGCAAAATATTTTATGCCAGTCTTTATTGAGAAAGGTATTTTTACCATCCCTGAATTTGTTGAAAAACGCTTCAATCGGACATTAAAAACCATTTTGGCTGTATTCTGGTTAGCACTGTTTATCTTTGTTAATTTAACATCTGTACTGTATCTAGGGGCTCTGGCTCTGCAAACTATTCTTGGTATCCCAATGCATTACGCGATTTTGGGGTTAGCTTTGTTTGCGGTGGTATATTCTCTTTATGGTGGTTTGTCCGCGGTGGCATGGACAGACGTTGTACAAGTATTCTTTTTGATCTTGGGTGGGTTCTTAACCACTATTATGGCGGTGAGTTATATCGGTGGTGATGCCGGTATTTTTGCCGGTATGAGTCGTATGGCGGATGAAGCGCCAGCTCACTTTGAAATGATTTTAAGTCCGGATAATCCACAGTTTAGTAACTTACCTGGTATTGCTGTTCTAATCGGTGGGTTATGGGTTGCTAACTTGTATTATTGGGGTTTTAACCAATATATTATTCAGCGTGCTTTAGCGGCTAAATCCATTGGTGAAGCACAAAAAGGGTTAGTTTTTGCCGCGTTTATGAAGTTGATTGTGCCTATACTCGTGGTTGTTCCGGGTATTGCTGCTTATGTTATCGTTTCTGATCCTGCGCTACTGGCAGGTTTAGGGGAAACGGCACAAGCACATATGCCTACATTAGCTCAGGCAGATAAAGCTTATCCTTGGTTAACACAATTCTTACCTGTTGGCGCAAAAGGTATTGTATTCGCTGCGTTGGCTGCTGCGATAGTATCTTCATTGGCTTCGATGCTGAACTCAGTGGCAACCATTTTCACGATGGATATCTATAAGGAATACATTGCACCTGCAACGGAAGATCATAAACTCGTGAATGTGGGACGTATTAGTGCAGTTGTTGCACTGATTGTGGCTTGCTTTATTGCACCATTATTAGGCAACATTGGGCAAGCTTTCCAATATATTCAAGAATATACAGGGTTAGTTAGCCCAGGTATTTTAGCCGTATTCTTATTAGGTCTATTTTGGAAAAAAACCAATGCGAAAGGCGCAATCATAGGTGTTTTACTTTCCATTCCATTTGCATTGTTCCTGAAATTAATGCCTTTAGGCATGCCATTCCTTGATCAAATGATGTACACCTTCTTCTTTACTGCGGTAGTTATCGGGTTGATTAGTCTGACAACGTCAAAAGAGGATGATAGTAAAGGCGCAATAATTTTAACCTCAGAAACATTTAAAACATCAGCAGGTTTTAATATTGCATCGTATATCATTATGGTCATTCTATGTGCACTGTATGCCTTGCTGTGGTAATTCATTAATATAAATGAGTCATTATTTATCATGATCACAAAGGGCAGCCATCGAGCTGCCCTTTGGTTTTTTATCGATAAAAATTAAAACTTACAAACGCCACGTATATTGTGGCCAGTGATTTTCATTGGCAGCTTGAAGCAAGCGTGGGTCGCCGTTGACGATGAAAGTTTCGTCGGCAAATAGGCACATTGGTAGGTCATTGGCTGAATCAGTATAGAAATAAATGTAGGCATCCGTGATTGGTTGGTGAGCGAGCCATTGAGTCAAGCGCTTCACTTTACCTTCTTTAAACGTTGGAATGCCATCAATTTCGGTGGAGTAACAGCCATTTGATTGCTTGATATTAATCCCCATCGCCACATCTGCACCGAGACGATCGGCGATTTTTTTCACAATAAACGAGACCGTTGCCGAGATCACAATGATCGGGATCCCTTGGGATCGGTAAGAGGCTACCGTGCTCAATCCCTCGGGATAAACACGAGGAATAATAATGGTATCCACAAAATCATCCAGCCATTGGTCAACTTGCTCTACCTTAATTCCATTCAGGGTTTGCAGGTTAAACTGCAAATAAGTCGCCATATCTAAATTACCAGTATTGTACTGCTCCATCATAGCTTTATCTGCTTCGACAAAACGTGGGTCACTGATGATTTTTTTATCCCAAAGGTATTGGGTCCACAGCACACTGCTGTCTCCTTGGATCAGCGTATCGTCTAAATCAAAGATGGCTAATTGGTTTTGCATGGTATTCCTTTGGCTAACTAACTTAGAGCACGAATTTCATTTTTATTAAACATCAGTTCAAGGCGAGTGCCCGGTTCAAATAACCGTTCAGAAGAACGATTGAGTAAATCCACGGTCATATCTCCTGCAGGTGTATTCACGCTGTAGCGAATGATATTCCCTAATAATTGATGGTCAAGGATAACGGCATCAACTGGAGCCGAAATATGAGTGCCATACTGGCGTCCAACTTCCCGTACATAAATAGACTCAGGGCGAATAGCGAGCGTGCCGTTTAAATTCACTCCCAACATTCCATTGGCTTTTTCTGCATCAACTAAATTGTAATGCCCCATAAAACGCGCAACAAATTCCGTTGCGGGTTGAGTATAGATATTTTCTGCAGTATCGCTTTGAATAATTGCGCCTTTATTCATTAAAAAAATGCGGTCGGACATAATCATCGCTTCGTCTTGGTCGTGAGTCACGAAAATAGTGGTTAAACCTAATTCCCGCTGAATTTCACGAATTTGCTGACGCAGATGTTTACGAATACGGGCATCCAAGGCGGATAAAGGCTCATCAAGTAATAAAATTTGCGGCTTCATTACCAATGCGCGGGCGAGGGCAACACGTTGGCGCTGACCACCAGATAGTTGATGAGGATACTGGTTTTCTTTGCCTTGCAGTTCCACCATCTCAATGACATCCGCAACGGCTTTTTCTCTTTCTTGCCCAGAGACTTTGCGCATTTTCAACCCAAAGGCGATATTCTCCGCAACGGTCATATTGGGGAACAATGCGTAGCTTTGGAACACCATTCCGACACCGCGCTGTTGAGCTGGCTGATGGGTAATATTTTGGCGATTAATATACAGCTCACCGCTATCGGGTTGTTCCAGACCCGCGATGCAGCGCAGTAGGGTAGATTTTCCACAGCCACTTGGACCGAGTAGAGTAATAAACTCCCCTTTTTCGACCGTAAACTGTATATCAGAGAATACCTGATTCTGACCAAAGGATTTTGTTAAGTTTTCAGCAATGACGTAGCTCATTGTTCATCTCCAGCACGGTTTAATCGCGTTGCTAACCAAGTGAGCAGCAACGTAAAAATGAAATAGGACATCACCAATGCAGAAGTAAAGTGTCCGCTAGTTTGGCGCATATTAAACAGATAAATTTGCAGGGTTTCATAACGGGTACCGACCAAGATATTGGCAAATACAAACTCGCCCATTAGAAATGAGAATGAAATCAGCAGGGAAACTAACAATCCTTTTCGGATATTGGGTAGCACAATCATTAAGAAGGCTTTGAAAGTACTGGCACCTAACAGATGTGCGGCATCCATTAAGTCATGAAGATTAATACCTTGAAAACTGTTCGCCAGTGCACGGTACATAAAAGGCAGCATAATGGTGAAATAAGTTCCGATTAGGATCCACGGGGTTCCCACCAACATGAATGGCTCATCAGCAAAGATTTGCAATAAACCCACCGAAGAAACCACCGGAGGGATCGCGAATGGCAAAATGATCAGTAAATCCATCACGCCTTTCAGCTTTGGAAAACGGTAAAACACCGCAAAGGTCATCGGTAAGATCACTAAGGTACTGATCAATAACGTACCAAAACAGATCAGTAGCGATCGCCCAAATGCCATTAAAAATCGTGGATCTTGCCACAGTTGCAGATACCATTTTACGGACAATGCATCAGGTAAAATGGTCGCACCCCACGAACTCGAAATGGAGTAAATAAACGTGGCAATAATTGGCAAGGCGAGGATAGCAGCCACACTGCTCAGCACGATTTTATGAAACAGTAAGCTCGGCGTTTTTGAGGTACGGAGATTAGGACTTAGCATGGTAGCTCCGCTTTAATAGCCAATGGTGGATAGCCGTAATGAAACCTAGAATAGCAATCAGCAGTACAGAAATTGCCGCAGCCATATTGGGTTCGAGGAAAAGATCGCCGGAAACCAAGCTGGCAATACGGATGGTAACAAGATTGTAGTTACCGCTGGTCAACGCGTAGGTACTGGCATAAGCCCCCACCGCATTTGCCACGAGAATAATAAAAGTACCGAGCAATGCGGGAGCTATCACCGGAATCCCCACTTTCATCCAGTAGGTGAACTTACTAGCTCCCATGGTTTTGGCGGCATCTTCCCATTCAGGTTTAAGGGCATCAAACGCAGGGTATAGCAATAAAACACCCAGCGGGATTTGAAAGTAGATATACAGCAGCATTAACCCACTGGCGCTATAAATATTAAAATCATCAATCCATCCCCACGCTTTTAATTGCAGAGTAATTGCACCGTTGAAGCCCAAAATGATGATAAAGGCGAAAGCCAGAGGTACGCCACTAAAGTTGCTCGCCATTGTCGTAAATGAAATCATCAAATTGCGTACTTTTCCCTGCATTTTGTAGATGGAAAAAGCGGTGATGCTGGCTATCAATAAACCAACCACGCTGCAAATTAAGGATAGCCAAATCGTATTTTCAAAAGCTTGCAGATAAAAATCATTAGTGAAGATTTCAAAGTAATTATCGAAAGACCAAGCTTCTTCATAAATGAAGCTGTTAAACAGCACCCAAATCATAGGGGCAATTTGGAATAAGCAAAACAGTAGGATGAACGGCACGATTAACAGTGCGGCTTGCCAATGAAAACGCGCGAATGGTTTTTTAGTCATTATTATGCCCTCCGTTTTTGGATGGGGCTGTGCGCAGTCGGCGGGGATATCAGCCATGAGTCACCTCGGTGAGTAAGTCATCACAAACAGTTTTGTTTGGATGGGGAACATCAAGTAACTGGCAAATTGTGCCGCAAATAGCCGTTTGCTCAATTGCAGCATGAGATTGATGGGAAAAATGGTTACCAATGGTGAATAACGGGATTTCGCGTTCTTCGGGTAAAATTCCACCATGGCTACGATCGTTATTCATGCCGTGATCGCTGGTAATTATGATTTGATAACCTTGTTCCATCCACGCAGGTATGTAGTGGGATAGGGTCACGTCAGCTTTACGGGCCACATTACGATATTGTGGGGAATCAAAACCAAATTTGTGCCCAGTATCGTCAATGTTCATTGGATGGATTAATAAAAAATCTGGGGAATACTGGGTTCGTAAATACTCTGCATCCATAAACAGGTGGTCATCGGGATAATGGTCAGCTTGGTAAAAGCAGCCATATTGAATCGGTAACTGTGTATCGTGGGTAAAGCGGTCGCGGTTGGCATCAAAAGGAGCTCGATTATACAATTCGCTGACCCAATAATAAGCCGCTGCTGCCGTGATTTTCCCGGCTTTATGAGCCAGGGAAAAAATACTGTCAAAGTGAGATAAGCGCACAATCTCGTTGTTGACGATGCCACTTTTGACCGGAGGTACACCCGTTAAAATACATTCGTATAACGGGCGCGACATGGATGGGAGCTCACACTCCATTTTATAAAGTGTTGCACTACCGGTTTTGATAAGACCATTGAGATAGCCCATGCATTGATGGGCTACTGAATAACTTAAACCGTCTAGAACAACAAGTATGACTTTCTCAGACATCAGACTGTTGCTTCCTAAATTATTGCTGGTGGATCAGCACTTGTTGCTGCCACATTTTTGGTAAATTACGTGATGATTTTTCCCACGCTTGCGCATCTTTAATTGGGTGAACATTTTTGTATTGCTCATCCGGTAACAGTTTGGCTTGAATATCTGCTGGCAGCGTAAGGTATTGAGCACGAATTGGACGTGCATAACCTTCGGCAAGGTTGATTTGGCCTTTATCGCTGAAGATAAATTCACGGGCTAACTTAGCGGCATTTGGGTTTTTGGCGTATTTATTGATGATGGTGGTGTAACCCGAAATGACGCTACCATCGGATGGGATCACGACGATAAAGCGGTCGCGGTTGATTTGGTCACGGTAATTCAATGCGTTGAAATCCCAAAGAATACCGACTTCGACTTCGCCTTTTTCGATGTTAGCTACGGTTGGATCATTGACGGAAAGTCTTTTTTGTTTTGCGAGTTCACCGAAAAATTCAATGGCAGGTTGCAGGTTATTTTCATCGCCCCCACGTGCAAAAGCGGCAGCTAAGACGGCATTATTTGCTTGGGCTGCGATCCCCACATCACCCACAGTAACTTTGTATTTGCCTTTTAGCAGGTCGTCCCAACTTGCCGGGGCTTCTTTGACTAAATCTTTGTTAATCATAAAAGCGATAGTGCCGGTATACGCCAGTGCCCAATGGCCATCTTTATCTTTTGCCCAATCAGGAACTTGTGACCAAGTCGTCGGTTTATAAGGTTGTGTTACCCCTTTTTGTACCGCTACGGGACCAAAAGAGGCACCGACATCGCCGATATCCGCCGTTGCATTACTTTTTTCAGCGGCGAATTTTGCGATTTCTTGTGCGGAACTCATATCGGTATCTTGGTGTTTTAAGCCGTACTGGCTGGATAAATCTTGCCATGTGCCTTTCCAGTTTGCCCATGTATCAGGCATCCCCACGCTATAAACTTGACCTTCTTTCTTTGCTGCTTCGATAAGTTTGGTTAAATCGCTGTCTGCTGCAAAAGCCATTTGAGACGCGCTGAGTGACAGTAAAATTGCAGGTACGATAGCTTTCATGTTGTTTCTCTCTATAAGAGGAGCCGTATTGGTTGCTTAGCATGCTAATTTTTGAAGGTGACAATGAGTTGACGGTTGTGTGACACTTTTTGTACATCGTGACTTTAAAATGTCTAAAAAGTGTCAAACTGCACAAACTAAGATGACGAATAAAACGGTTATGTGACAATCTATAAAACAAGCGTATCTTTAACGGCAACAAAAGGATCTAATACAGATATTAACGATGAATAAATTCACATTAGCAGGAACGGAAAGTGGCTGGTGGTTTGTCTGTTTTGCCGGTCGTTTATGGCTGCCAAAAGGGGATGTACCGAGAGGAAATGCCAACCAGTATGGGTTAACCGGAAAAGTGGCAACGCCAATTGGTGAGTGGCAAGGCGAAGTAGTTTGGCTGATAGCAGAAAAAATGCCAGCAGATATGGGATCTCCACGGATGGTAACCGCTCAAGATGAAGGCTTATTTCGCTTAGCGGGACGCGGAGTGCAGTTGGCTGAGTTTTATCGTTCACATCGTTATTGTGGTTATTGTGGTACCGCAATGCGCCATAGCCCAACAGAATGGGCATGCTTATGTGACCATTGTCATGAACGTTATTATCCACAAATAGCACCTTGCATTATTGTGGGTATCCGCCGTGATGACCATATCTTGCTGGCTCAACATCGCCGTCATTCGCAAAATCCACTATTTACAGTGCTTGCGGGGTTTGTCGAAGTTGGGGAAACCCTAGAAGAGGCCGTTGCTCGTGAAGTGATGGAAGAGAGCAATATTAAGGTTCGTAATATTCGCTATGTTTCCTCCCAACCTTGGCCATTCCCACATTCATTAATGATGGGTTTTTTAGCCGATTATGATAGTGGCGATATTAAGGTCGATCCGAATGAGCTGATTCGTGCCGATTGGTATCACTATAACGATCTGCCAATGATCCCACCGGGAGATACCATCGCAAGGCGTTTGATTGAAGATACTGTGGTTTTATGCCGTCAATATGATGAAGAGAATCGCTAAAGGCAGGATCGCTGATATTGTTTCCCTTTGCTGATATAATGCGGCGCCTTAGCCATTTGCGGCGGCCACAATAATAATGGAGTAAATAATGACTGAGTTAAAAAATGACCGCTATCTACGTGCGTTGCTACGTCAGCCTGTAGATGTAACCCCAGTATGGATGATGCGTCAAGCCGGGCGTTACCTACCAGAATATAAAGCAACTCGCGCAGAAGCTGGTGATTTTATTGCTTTGTGTAAAAATACTGAGTTAGCGTGTGAAGTCACGTTACAGCCACTTCGTCGTTTTCCATTAGACGCCGCAATTTTATTCTCTGATATTTTAACTATCCCTGATGCAATGGGGCTTGGGCTTTATTTCGAAACTGGGGAAGGACCTCGTTTTGAAAAGCCAATCAAGAATGCCGCAGATGTTAAAAATATCCCTATTCCCGATCCAGAAATGGAACTTGGCTATGTGATGGATGCGGTGCGCGCGATCCGTAAGGCACTGAATGGGGATGTCCCGCTGATTGGTTTCTCCGGAAGCCCATGGACATTAGCAACTTATATGGTCGAAGGCGGTAGCAGTAAAGCATTCACTAAAATCAAAAAAATGATGTATGAAGATCCAACGACGCTGCATCTGCTTCTTGATAAGTTAGCGGATAGCGTGATTTTGTATCTGAACGCACAAATCCGTGCAGGTGCACAATCGCTGATGATTTTTGATACATGGGGCGGAGTGCTGACCAAGCGTGATTATCTGCAATTCTCCCTGCACTACATGCATAAAATTGTTGATGGTTTAATTCGTGAAAATGACGGTCGCCGTGTGCCTGTAACGTTATTTACTAAGGGTGGCGGTCAATGGTTAGAAGAGATGGCAGCAACAGGTTGTGATGCACTCGGTCTGGACTGGACAACTGAAATTGCAGATGCCCGTCGCCGTGTTGGGGATAAAGTGGCTCTACAAGGTAATATGGATCCTTCAATGTTATATGCGCCTCCTGCTCGTATTGAAGAAGAAGTGCAGCATATTCTAAAAGGCTTCGGTCAAGGAGAAGGGCACGTCTTCAACTTAGGACATGGTATCCATCAAGACGTTCAGCCGGAGCATGCGGGTACTTTTGTCGATGCAGTGCACCGTTTTTCCCGCCAGTACCATCAGTAGATAGAACGCAGGTTCTATCTCACTTTGCATCTCAAAATGAATGGTGTATTTACAGCGTGTTGTAAATACACCATTAGCATCTATGATTAAAACTCACTAAGCAGCGGTCGTACTATGGTTTTAGATACTCAGCAATTACGGCAACAGCAAACCCAGCTAGCACAACGCATCATTTTACAGGATGATTTTGCGACTCCCCATTTTATTGGTGGAGCAGATGTTGGATTTGAGCAGGATGGGGCTATCACTCGTGCAGTGATTGTCGTGCTGTCATGGCCTGAACTTAAATTGATTGAGTATCAAATCGCACGTATACCAACACAATTGCCTTATATTCCGGGGTTACTCTCTTTTCGTGAGGTTCCTGGGCTAATGGCGGCTTGGTCGCAAATAAAGCAGAAACCTGATTTAGTGCTGGTGGATGGGCAAGGTATTG
Organism: Providencia rustigianii DSM 4541; assembly: GCF_000156395.1. GTDB lineage: Bacteria > Pseudomonadota > Gammaproteobacteria > Enterobacterales > Enterobacteriaceae > Providencia > Providencia rustigianii. The sequence continues at coordinate 6,699 of NZ_GG703818.1, read as the reverse complement.
CGCATCCTCGGCGTTTCGGTGTGGCGTGTCACTTTGGATTACTTGCGGATGTTCCCACCATTGGGGTTGCAAAAAGCCGATTATGTGGTGATAACGTCGAGCTTGATCCTGAACCTGAAAGTGTCCAAATGTTAAGGTTGGGGGATGAACAGCTCGGATGGGTATATCGGAGTAAAAAACGCTGTAATCCTTTATATGTTTCACCGGGTCACAAAGTGAGTTTTATTTCCTCGCTAGCATGGGTAAAAGGGTGTATTCAGGGGTATAGATTACCAGAACCCACCCGTATGGCTGACGGAATCGCTTCGAATCGAACGTTTTTTAAGCGAATGAATGAGAAAATTGGCTAATTATCAGCAAAATATGTGGCATTGGCTGATTTTCAGGTAAACTGCGAAGTATTAAGATTGATGAGTCAGAAATTATGTTAAGAAATCCTATTCATTTGAGGTTGGAGAAGTTAGAAGCCTGGCAGCATATGACATTTATGGCATGCCTGTGCGAAAGAATGTATCCCAACTATCAGATGTTTTGTCAGCAAACTGAATTTGCTGATGCGAAGGTTTATCGCTCCATTCTAGATTTAGTTTGGGAAACCTTGGTTATCAAAGATAGCAAAGTCAATTTCGACAGTCAGTTAGAAAAGTTAGAAGAAATTATTCCAGTAGCTGATGACTTCGATATGTATGGTGTGTATCCCGCTATCGACGCTTGCATTGCTTTAGGTGAACTCGTTCATGCAAAACTGAGTGGCGAAACGCTTGAGCACGCAATTTTAGTGAGTGAAGCCTCCATCCGTACAGTTGCCATGCTTGAAATGACCCAAGCAGGGCGGGAAATGACTGATGAAGAATTAAAAGATGTGCCTGCTGTAGAAGAAGAGTGGGACATTCAATGGGATATTTTCCGTTTATTGGCAGCTTGCGAAGAACGGGACTTAGAATTAATTAAAGGATTAAAATCTGACCTCCGCGAAGCGGGTGTCAGCAACATTGGCATCACTGTAGACTAAAATTTGCGCTTTTATGCGTGAAAACGTGACTTGAAGCAGTAATGCTGTGTACTAAGACTTCACATTTACCCCTACTCTGGTCTACATTGAGGGGCGAGAAGAAGTGGCTATCGGGGGCGTGTATCAGGGCTGTCAATCTGGCATATCCGACGCACTCGATGCTTTGCAAACGATAAACACACTGTGTAAGGATAATTTATGAACAAGACTGAATTAGTTGATGCTATCGCAGAATCTACAGATCTGACTAAAACCCAAGCTAAATCAGCTCTGGAAGCGACTCTGAGCGCTATTTCAGATTCACTGAAAAAAGGCGAAGCAGTACAACTGGTCGGTTTCGGTACTTTTAAAGTTAGCCACCGTGCAGCACGTACCGGTCGTAACCCACAAACTAAAGCAGAAATTCAAATTCCTGCGACAACTGTACCTGCTTTCTCTGCCGGTAAAGCATTGAAAGACGCTGTAAAATAAGTACATTGTCTATAAGAGTTATCAGAGGGGGTATTACATTATCCCCTTTGTTTATTCGCAAAAGGTTGCTGGTATTGGGAGCTATCTCAATGCTAAGCGCCTGTTCTTCTCATTCGCCTCAATTACCTGAGTTTAGCGCGAGTGGATTTATTGCCGATGATGGCGTGATCCGAATGTGGCGACTCAACGATGCGAAAAGTCAGCCGTTGGTCTTAATGGTGGTGTATAGCCCCTTTAAACGAACTGACACTTCAGTCAATTTTTTTGAGTATCGTGATGGTCAACTTTGGCAGATCCGCAGCCAGGTCTTAAACCAAGGCGACAACAATATCACCGAGCAATTGCGATTTAATAAAGACAATGAAATTGTGTTTATGCAGCGAGCTCAAAAAAATATCAAATCACCACTTTCTCCTGATGAAATTAACCGTTGGCGCTTTGAAGCTGGACGGATCCTCGATGTGAATACGGCTTTAATTGTTGGCGGCGTAGAACTGCACCAAGGTCACTGGCAGCAAGGTAAAATTACCACTTGTAGCGGCGAAGAACGAAAAGTAACGTTCGAACCTTATGCACAAAAATGGTTGGATGACCGCGCGAAAGTGTGGACTAAAGAGCTGAATTTAGCTTGGTTGGAGTCGCCAGAAGGGACTCAGCTTTTGATGGTGGCGGATACTAACTTCTGCAATTGGCAACCTTCTAAAGATAGTTTATAAATAACCGCTCGTCGTTTTTCAAATCCTAGCGTTGTTGGCTTCGGTGACTTAACCCAGTCACATAGTTATCTATGCTCCTGGGCATAAGTAACCTTGCCGCCTAGCTATGCTTCGAAATACTTAGAGCCATTGGCTGGGTGAAGGTCAAAGGCAAAAACAAGAAACAGAAAAGCAAAAAGCTGATAAAAGTTTTCTCTTATCAGCTTGTGGGTTATTTGTTTCTATTATTTGTTTTATTACTTAATGCGGGCGATGGCGCGGTAGCCGATGTCGTTACGATAGAAACTGTCAGACCAATTGATGGTTTTGGCAACTTCATAAGCTTTAGCTTGGGCTTTTGCGATGTCGTTACCTAATGCAGTTACGCATAGAACGCGCCCACCGGCAGTAACGACTTCACCTGCTTGATTTAACTTGGTACCCGCGTGGAATACTTTACTATCAGCAGCCTCGCTGGTTGGTAAACCAGAAATGACATCGCCGTTGCGATAATCACCCGGATAACCACCGGCGGCGATAACAACGCCTAGAGCAGGGCGTTCATCCCATAGGGAATCTTTACCTGCTAACTCACCTTTAGCGCCCGCTAAACACAGTGCAACTAAATCAGACTGCAAGCGCATCATAATTGGCTGAGTTTCAGGATCACCAAAGCGGCAGTTAAATTCAATGACTTTCGGATTTCCGGCTTTATCAATCATCAAACCTGCATATAAGAAGCCTTGATAACGATTACCTTCCTGATACATTCCTTTGACCGTAGGATAAATCACTTGCTCCATGACTCGCTGATGAACTTCATCAGTCACGACAGGTGCTGGAGAATAAGCGCCCATTCCGCCAGTATTTAAACCTGTATCACCGTCACCAACACGTTTATGATCTTGGCTGGTTGCCATTGGAATGACATTTTCACCATCAACCATCACGATAAAACTGGCTTCTTCACCATCGAGAAACTCCTCGATAACGATACGATGACCCGCGTCACCAAAGGCATTTCCAGCCAGCATATCGTGCACCGCATCTTTAGCTTCTTGCCGTGTCATCGCAACGATAACGCCTTTACCTGCGGCAAGGCCATCAGCTTTAATAACAATCGGTGCGCCGACTTTATCTAAGTACGCGAGAGCGGGCTCAACTTCAGTAAAGTTTTCATACGCTGCTGTTGGAATATTATGGCGAGCTAAGAAATCTTTGGTAAAGGCTTTTGAGCCTTCAAGTTGTGCAGCACCTTGAGTTGGACCAAAAATAGTGAGTCCAGCTTGCTTGAATGCATCAACAACACCAATAACTAAAGGCGCTTCAGGACCTACGATGGTCAAGCCAATTTGTTTATCCTTGGCAAATTGAAGTAGTCCATCGATATCCGTCGCTGAAATATCAACATTCTCTAACGCTGGCTCAATCGCTGTTCCTGCATTACCTGGAGCAACATAAACTTTGTCAGCTAAAGGTGATTGTGCTGCTTTCCACGCTAAAGCGTGTTCACGACCGCCGCCACCAATAATCAATATATTCATAAAAACCCCTAAGAATTAATGACGGAAATGACGCATGTTAGTAAAGATCATTGCGATGCCATGTTCATTAGCCGCATCGATGATTTCATTATCACGGATAGAGCCACCCGGTTGGATAACACACGTTACACCAACTGCGGCAGCGGCATCAATACCATCACGGAATGGGAAGAATGCATCAGATGCCATTGCACAGCCCGCGACTTCTAAACCTTCATCCGCAGCTTTGATGCCTGCGATCTTCGCGGAGTACACACGGCTCATTTGCCCTGCGCCAATTCCGATAGTCATATCATTCTTAGAATAAACAATTGCATTCGACTTCACGAATTTAGCCACTTTCCAGCAGAATAGGGCATCTTTTAATTCACGCTCAGTCGGCTGACGTTTAGTCACCACACGCAAATCGTCGGCGGTTACCATGCCTAAGTCACGGTCTTGTACTAATAAGCCACCGTTAACACGTTTGAAATCTAAGCCTGCAACTGGCTTGCTCCATTCTCCGCAAACTAAAACGCGAACGTTCTGTTTTGTTGCTAATGAAGGAAGCGCATCTTCAGCAATAGAAGGTGCGATAATCACTTCCACAAATTGGCGTTCAATAATGGCTTCCGCTGTCGCTTTATCTAATTGGCGGTTAAACGCAATAATGCCACCGAATGCGGAGGTAGGATCAGTTTTGAATGCTTTATCGTAAGCGGTATGAATATTATCGCCAATTGCTACGCCACAAGGGTTAGCGTGCTTAACAATTACGCAGGCTGGTTCGTCGAAAGATTTGACACATTCAAGAGCGGCATCGGTATCAGCAATATTATTATAAGAAAGCGCTTTACCTTGAATTTGTGTCGCAGTAGCGATTGACGCTTCCTTCGGATTCTCTTCTATATAGAAAGCGGCATCTTGATGGCTGTTTTCACCATAACGCATATCTTGCTTTTTAATGAAGTTAAGATTCAAGGTACGAGGAAAGCGACCCGATGGCTGAGAAGTGTCACCATGGTAAGGTGCAACGAGCTCACCAAAGTAGTTAGCAATCATGCTGTCATAAGCGGCAGTATGTTCAAATGCTTTAATTGCTAAGTCAAAACGTGTTGACCAATTTAAAGAGTTTTCGTAGTTATCCATCTCTTCAATGACTGTATTGTAATCATTGCTATTTACGACGATGGCAACGTCTTTATGGTTCTTAGCGGCGGAGCGAACCATGGTTGGACCGCCGATATCAATATTCTCAACGGCATCTTCTAATGTGCAGTTTGGTTTTGCTACGGTTTGAGCAAAAGGATAGAGGTTTACAACCACCATATCGATAGGGGCAATATCATGTTCTTGCATGATTGTGTCATCGGTACCACGACGACCTAAGATCCCACCGTGAACTTTAGGGTGCAGAGTCTTAACACGACCATCCATCATTTCAGGAAAACCGGTGTAATCCGAAACTTCAGTGACCTTTAGGCCTTGCTCTGCTAATAACTTTGCGGTTCCACCAGTAGAAAGCAGTTCAACACCACGCTGAGAAAGCGCCTTAGCGAATTCAACAACCCCTGTTTTATCAGAGACACTGAGCAGGGCACGACGAATAGGACGAAGCTGTTGCATGAGAGAGATCCCTTGGATTTGGATAAAGAAAGCAATATCTATATAAGTCACTAACAATTTCAGAGCATCAAAATAAAATCAATGCTGAATTTTCGCGCCAATTGTAGCGCAAACGTTTGCGTAATGCGCGAACTATTTTAACTATTTTTCATCATTGTGGATAACTCTGTGTGTAAATCGGTATAAATAGGGGTTTTGCTGTGGAATGCAGCAGTTGAATCAAAAAATGCAAAAAATATCAAAAAAAGGGTTGCCAGATTTTTCTGACTCCCTATAATGCGCATCCACTGACCGGGAACAAGCCAACGCAAAGCGCGATGGACACTGAACCGGCAGCGAGAGAATCTGAAAAGATTAAGCAAAAAAATGCTTGACTCTCACTGAGGGAAGCGTAATATACGCCACCTCGCGACAACGACCTAAGTTGATAAAAACTGAGTCGATTTC
>NZ_GG703818.1:492-825 GCF_000156395.1 Providencia rustigianii DSM 4541 | reverse complement strand
CACCTCCTTACCATTGAAGTGTTTTTGTGAAGTGCTCACACAGATTGTCTGATAGAAAGTAGAGCAATAGGCTATACGTGGGAGAGCTATTCGAAAGAGTGGGTCTTACATGAGATATGCAACAAAGTGATTTGTGCAGTATTTCGTGTCCCCTTCGTCTAGAGGCCTAGGACACCGCCCTTTCACGGCGGTAACAGGGGTTCGAATCCCCTAGGGGACGCCAATTGCGCCGATATCGAGTGAAAGACGATGTCCCCAATAATGATTAAGCCAATTACGATGTAGTTGGTTTAACAATTATGCTCTTTAACAATCTGGAACAAGCTGAAAATT
>NZ_GG703818.1:0-392 GCF_000156395.1 Providencia rustigianii DSM 4541 | reverse complement strand
AAAATCGAAAGATTAAGTCGCACCGCTCTTTAACAATTTATCAGACAATCTGTGTGGGCACTCACAAGACACTATCAAAAAATATTTGATTTTAAAGTCTTGAAGAGTGACTAACACGTTAATTCATATATATGAACTAATAGGTAATTTGGTTTCTTCGGAAATCAAACGACAGTAAACATTCTTTGAGCATCAGACACTTTTAATTGAAGAGTTTGATCATGGCTCAGATTGAACGCTGGCGGCAGGCCTAACACATGCAAGTCGAGCGGTAACAGGGGAAGCTTGCTTCTCGCTGACGAGCGGCGGACGGGTGAGTAATGTATGGGGATCTGCCCGATAGAGGGGGATAACTACTGGAAACGGTAGCTAATACCGCATAATCTCTTTGG
>NZ_GG703819.1:821934-979937 GCF_000156395.1 Providencia rustigianii DSM 4541 | reverse complement strand
GCCCATTTGCTTCATTACGAATGGTGATGAATATGGCGGCGGTTTTGTTTAGATTAACACCAGAAGAAATTTGGGCTGGAGTGACTCGGTATGCAGCTCAAGCTTTGGGTCGTGAGCAGAGCCATGGGCAATTGCGGGCAGGCTTCCAGGCTGATTTTGTGGTATGGAATGCCAAAGATCCGGTTGAAATGATTTATGAGCAGGGTAGTAATCCACTGAATATGAGAGTCTATCAGGGCAAAATAACCCATCAAAACTAATTAATAAATTTCCGATTGCTGTCTATGGTGAGTTTCGTCACTATAGACGGTAACTATTTTAATATTTTTTCCAATTTTGTGGCTCCTTCAATGATGTTATTACTTAACGGGAAATAAACGTGGCAGCCGAAAATAAAACGAAGCTGAAAACTCCGATTCCATTGTATTTACAGGTAAAGCAGTCAATTATTGAAAAAATACAGTCGGGTGAATGGCAAGCAAATGATCGTGTGCCATCTGAATCTGAATTAGTGGCGCAATTTAATTGCAGCCGTATGACAGCGAATCGAGCTTTACGCGAACTTACGGCGGAAGGATTGCTGGTGCGTCTTCAAGGTGTGGGTACTTTTGTCGCCGAGTCAAAAGGGCAATCGGCGTTATTTGAAATTCACAGTATTGAAAATGAAATTCTTGCAAGAAATCATCAATATAGTTGTAAAATTATTAAGCTAGAGCAAGTTCCAGCCTCTTTGACATTAGCCAAAGAGCTAGATTTACCACCAGAAGCTCCTGTATTTCATTCGATTATCGTCCATTTAGAAAACGATATTCCAGTACAAATTGAAGATCGCTATGTGAATGCACTCGCAGCTCCCGACTATCTACAGCAAGATTTTCTCTCTATTACGCCCCATGATTATTTATCTCGAGTTGCCCCATTGACACAGGGTGAACATATTGTTGAGGCCGTTGATGCTGACGACCGCAGTGCCCGATTATTGCAAGTACATGCTGGGGCATCTTGTTTGCAAATTACCCGTCGAACATGGTCACAAAGTTACATTGTGACCAGTACAAAATTATTGTTTCCCGGTCATCGATATAAACTGAAAGGTAGTTTCTCCTCATAGGCTCAAGTCTCTTAGCGGTCATTTTTTATGACCGCTATCCTACCGTTTTTCCCCTGAATCAATGTAACCAGTCTGTAAACTAAATGTGATCCGGTAGGCATAATTAGAATAAAAAAACAACAATAAAATCAATGGTTAATTTTTTATCTATTTGTTTTTTATGGAAAATAAAATCTATCAAGTGATATAAATTGAACTGTAATTGTTAAAAAATAAATTGATTGTACATGTATATACAACTATATCTATAGATAGACGTTATCGGTAAAACACGCATCTTAGTGAGGTATATACGTGACAAATCTAAATAATAAATATCGTAATATTGAGATCAGAGCTCCTCGCGGAAACGCATTGACAGCTAAAAGTTGGTTAACAGAAGCGCCATTGCGCATGTTGATGAATAATCTCGATCCTGACGTAGCCGAAAATCCCCATGAATTGGTCGTCTATGGTGGAATTGGTCGCGCAGCGCGTAATTGGCAATGCTATGACCAAATCATCGAATCTCTAAAAAAACTCGACAGCGATGAAACCCTGTTAGTGCAATCTGGAAAACCTGTCGGTGTATTTAAAACCCATGAAAACGCCCCTCGCGTATTAATCGCTAACTCCAACTTAGTTCCACATTGGGCTAATTGGGATCATTTCAATGAACTCGATGCCAAAGGCTTGGCCATGTACGGGCAAATGACGGCAGGTAGCTGGATTTACATCGGCAGCCAAGGCATTGTCCAAGGAACTTACGAAACATTTGTAGAAGCAGGGCGTCAGCATTTTAACGGCGACTTAACTGGACGCTGGGTGATTACTGCGGGCTTAGGCGGAATGGGCGGTGCTCAGCCTCTTGCAGCAACATTAGCTGGCGCATGTTCTTTAAACATTGAATGTCAACAAAGCCGCATCGATTTCCGTTTAAGAACCCAGTATGTGGATGAACAAGCCACGGATCTGGATGATGCGTTAGCGCGCATTAAAAAATATACAGCGGAAGGCAAAGCGGTCTCTATCGCCTTGTGTGCGAATGCGGCTGAAGTATTGCCAGAATTAGTTCGACGTGGTGTTAAGCCTGACATGGTGACGGATCAAACTAGCGCTCATGACCCATTAAATGGCTATCTGCCTATCGGAATGAGCTGGGATGAATATCGTGAGCATAGCGTTAATGACCCTCAAGGCACTACGTTAGCCGCGAAAAAATCCATGGCTGAACATGTCAAAGCTATGCTGGCATTTAAAGCTCAGGGGATCCCGACGTTTGATTACGGCAATAATATCCGCCAAATGGCATTAGAAATGGGTGTGGAAAACGCGTTTGATTTTCCTGGATTTGTTCCTGCCTATATTCGTCCACTGTTTTGTCGTGGAGTCGGTCCATTCCGCTGGGTTGCACTGTCTGGCGACCCTGAAGATATCTATAAAACTGACGCGAAAGTCAAAGAATTATTACCTGATGATAAACATCTTCATCACTGGTTGGATATGGCACGTGAGCGCATCAGCTTTCAAGGATTACCCGCTCGTATCTGCTGGGTAGGATTGGGGGACCGTGCCAAATTAGGCTTAGCCTTTAATGAAATGGTACGAAGTGGTGAAGTTTCTGCCCCGATTGTTATTGGTCGTGACCATCTTGATTCCGGATCAGTAGCGAGTCCAAATCGCGAAACTGAAGCCATGAAAGATGGCTCTGATGCGGTTTCGGATTGGCCATTATTGAATGCTCTGCTGAATACGGCCAGCGGTGCAACATGGGTGTCATTGCACCATGGCGGTGGCGTTGGAATGGGCTTCTCTCAACATTCTGGTGTTGTCATTGTCTGTGATGGAACCGATGCAGCTGCTGAGCGCATTGCGCGTGTACTTCATAACGACCCCGCGACTGGCGTAATGCGCCATGCGGATGCAGGTTATGAAATAGCCATCGAGTGCGCTAAAGAAAAAAACTTAAATTTACCAATGATAAAAACACGTTAAGGAGTGACATTGATGACTAAATTAACTATCCATCCGGGAAAAATGACACTCGATGAGATCCGCACTGTCTACCAAAAACCCGTAACAGTCTCATTAGATAAACAAGCCCATAGTGTGATTGCAAAAAGTGTCGCGACAGTAAATCAAATTATAGCCGAAGATAAAACAGCTTATGGCATTAATACTGGGTTTGGACTTCTCGCCAACACGCGAATTGCTAGCCAAGATTTACAATCTCTACAGCGTTCAATTGTGATGTCTCATGCGGCGGGTATCGGTGAACCTTTGGACGATGACTTAGTTCGCCTGATCATGGTGCTCAAAATTAACAGCCTAGCGCGTGGTTTCTCAGGTATTCGACTTGAAGTTATCAATGCGTTAGTCGATTTAGTGAATGCGCAAGTTTACCCATTTATTCCAGCAAAAGGTTCTGTCGGGGCATCGGGAGATTTAGCTCCACTCGCTCATATGAGCTTAATTTTACTGGGAGAAGGGGAAGCTCGTTTTGAAGGGAAATGGCTTCCTGCGAAAGAAGCGCTTAAGAAAGCAGGTCTAAAACCACTAACTCTGGAAGCTAAAGAAGGCTTGGCTTTACTTAATGGTACGCAAGTATCTACGGCTTTCGCTCTGAAAGGATTATTTGCTGCAGAAAACTTACTGCTGTCAGGAATTATTTGTGGGGCATTGAGCGTGGAAGCAACACTCGGTTCCCGTAAACCGTTCGATGCTCGTGTGCAAGAAGTGCGTGGACAGAAAGGGCAAATCGACGTGGCGGCTCTGTTCCGTGAAGTGCTCTCATCAACCAGTGAGTTGGCTCAATCCCATGAAAATTGTAAGAAAGTTCAAGATCCTTACTCGCTACGCTGCCAGCCTCAAGTGATGGGAGCCTGCTTGACTCAAATTCGTTATGCTGCGGAAGTGATCCTCATTGAATCGAATGCTGTTTCGGATAATCCACTGGTCTTCACGGATAACGGAGACATTATTTCTGGTGGTAACTTCCATGCGGAACCAGTGGCGATGGCGGCAGATAATATTGCGCTAGCTTTAGCTGAAATTGGTGCACTTTCTGAGCGTCGTATTGCCATGTTGATGGACACGCATATGTCCCAGTTACCGCCGTTCTTGGTCAATAATGGCGGTGTGAACTCTGGATTTATGATTGCTCAAGTAACGGCTGCGGCATTAGCCAGTGAAAACAAAGCGCTAGCACATCCATCTAGCGTGGATAGTTTGCCTACGTCTGCAAACCAAGAAGACCACGTTTCTATGGCACCTGCCGCAGGGCGTCGTTTATGGGAAATGGCAAAAAACGTCACGGGAATTTTAGCCATTGAATGGTTATCTGCTTGTCAGGGTATTGATTTTCGAGAAGGATTGAAATCGAGTGAAAAACTGGAAAAAGCCCGTAAAACGCTACGTGACAAGGTAGCTTACTATGATAAAGACCGCTACTTTGCCCCGGATATTAATGCGGCTATCGACCTGATCGACCAACATAAACTTTCAATGCTGTTTGCTGTCAACGCTGTTTTCCCAAAATAAGTGTTATAAAAGTAGCCGGCAATGTACCGGCTGCTATCTCTCTTCGAAACGACTGATAAAAAATACGAAGGAAAAAACATGCAAAGCACATCACAACTTACGCGTGGTCTTTCTGCGCGTCACATCCGATTTATGGCTTTAGGTTCTGCAATTGGTACAGGTTTATTTTATGGATCAGCAAAAGCAATCGAAACCGCAGGGCCTGCGGTTCTGCTTGCTTATATCATTGGTGGCGCAGCTGTTTTTATGGTGATGCGTGCGTTGGGTGAAATGGCAGTTCGTAGCCCATTAGCCGGTTCATTCTCACAATATGCGAGTCATTATCTTGGGGCGCGAGCGGGATTCTTTACCGGTTGGACGTATGTCTTTGAAATGCTCATTGTCTGTTTAGCGGATGTCACAGCATTTGGGGTATACATGAAACTCTGGTTCCCTGATGTCGCTCAATGGATTTGGGTCCTGAGTATTATTTGTTTTATAGGCGCGATTAACTTATGCCATGTTAAAACCTTCGGCGAGATGGAGTTTTGGTTATCTATCGTCAAAGTGGCGGCAATTGTTGCAATGATTGTAGGCGGTGCGGCAATTATGATGTTTGGCTTTGGTCAATCGGCTGACCATGCTGTCGGTGTTTCTAACCTCTTTGATCATAATGGCTTTATGCCAAATGGGGTAGCCGGTGTCATTGCCTCTTTTGCCGTTGTCATGTTCGCCTTTGGGGGGATAGAGGTGATAGGGATCACCGCGAGTGAAGCTAAAAATCCGGAAGTGACTATTCCCCGAGCTATCAATGCGGTTCCCGTCAGAATCTTACTTTTTTATGTATTAACGTTATTTGTGCTGATGTGTATCTATCCGTGGAATCAAATTGGCCAAAATGGTAGCCCATTTGTTCAAATTTTTGATAGCTTAGGCATATCAGCTGCGGCCAATATCTTGAATGTGGTGGTGATCACCGCAGCGATTTCGGCGATTAACAGTGATATTTTTGGTGCAGGCCGCATGATGTACGGTATGGCTCATGAAGGACAGGCACCTAAGTCATTCACTAAATTAACCAAAAATGGCGTACCGTGGATGACGGTGTTAGTCATGGTATTGGTTCTCTTTATTGGTGTCGTTTTAAATTACTTAATTCCAGAAGATGTTTTCTTGGTGATTGCATCTATTGCAACGTTTGCCACGATCTGGGTCTGGTTAATGATTTTATTGTCGCAATTTGCAATGCGCCGTCAAATGACGCCAGAGCAAGTGAAACAATTGAAATTCCCAGTACCAATGTGGCCTGTCGCACCAATCCTCGCCATTGCATTTATGTTGTTTATTTTCGGCGTTCTTGGTTACTTTGAAAGTACACGCATTGCGTTGTATGTGGGGCTGGGCTGGTTAATTTTATTGACAATTGCTTATGCAGTTTGGGTAAAAAAACCTGAAAAACAGGCCCAAGATGCGGAAGAGTTGGCTTAATAGATTTTAAATGAATTTGTATTAACGGCCCTTAGTGAGAGCTAAGGGCTTGTTTGTTTTCATCAACACATCACTAAAGATCTGCCTTCCTGTGCATTTTATTGCATTAATCTGCTGATTTGTCTCTCACTTCGTGGCAAACTTTAGCGATTCCATTTTCCCTTTTAATCGACAGGTAGGAGAAACCCTTCTTGGAAAAGATCTTCGTTGATGAAGCCGTCGCAGAACTTCATACCATTCAAGACATTTTACGTTGGACAATGAGCCGCTTTAACGCTGCAAACATTTATTATGGTCACGGTACCGACAACCCATGGGATGAAGCTTTACAGTTAATATTGCCAAGCCTGTATTTGCCACTCGACTTACCGGATGAGCTACTAACTTCACGCCTGACAACAACGGAGCGTCACCGCATCATTGAACGTGTTTTACGTCGTATCAATGACCGTATTCCAGTTGCCTACCTGACAAACAGCTCTTGGTTCTGTGGACATGAATTTTATGTGGACGAACGCGTCCTAATCCCACGTTCACCGATTGGTGAGCTGATTAATAACCATTTTGTCGGTTTATTATCAGACGAGCCACAAACCATTCTCGACTTGTGTACGGGAAGTGGCTGTATCGCTATTGCTTGCGCTCATGAATTCCCTGAAGCTGAAGTGGATGCAGTCGATATTTCAGCGGATGTACTGGCTGTTGCCGAGCAAAATATTGCCAACCACGGTTTAGAGCACCGTGTGATCCCAATTCGTTCTGATTTATTCAGAGATATGCCGGAAGTCAAATATGACCTGATCGTGACCAATCCACCTTATGTGGATGCGGAAGATATGGACGATCTGCCAGAAGAGTTCCGTGTTGAGCCAGAACTGGCGTTAGCTGCTGGAAGCGATGGCTTAAAATTAGTGCGCCGTATTCTGGCAAACGCACCACGTTTCCTCACTGAAGAAGGGATTTTAGTGTGCGAAGTGGGTAACAGCATGGTTCACTTAATTGAACAATATCCGGATATTCCGTTTATTTGGTTAGATTTCGAATTTGGTGGTGATGGTGTATTTATGCTGACTCGCGAACAGTTAGTCGAGCACCATGCGCATTTTGCTTTATATATTGATTAATCAAGGGTTGCGTTACTCAGCATAATCAAATACAACATAATAATTACTTATCACATCATATTTGTTTACAAGCATACTAACAGTAGACAATAGGGAACGGGGATGGCTGGAAATTCAATTGGACAACTGTTCCGTGTAACCACCTTTGGGGAGTCACACGGAATTGCACTAGGCTGTATTGTTGATGGCGTTCCTCCTGGATTAGCGCTGACAGAAGCTGATTTGCAAATCGACTTAGATCGCCGTCGTCCGGGTACCTCGCGCTATACCACCGCGCGTCGTGAACCTGATCAAGTTAAAATTCTCTCTGGCGTATTTAATGGCGTGACGACAGGAACCAGCATTGGTTTATTGATTGAAAATACAGACCAACGCTCTCAAGATTATGGCGCAATCAAAGATGTATTCCGCCCCGGTCATGCTGATTATACGTATGAGCAAAAATATGGCATGCGAGATTACCGTGGTGGTGGGCGTTCTTCTGCGCGCGAAACAGCAATGCGTGTCGCGGCGGGAGCTATTGCGAAAAAATATCTGCAAGAGAAATTTGGCATTCAAATTCGGGCTTGTTTAACGCAAATGGGCCATGTTGAGTGTGAAATCAAAGATTGGTCGATTGTTGAAGAGAACCCATTCTTTTGCCCAGACCCAAGTAAGCTGGATGCCCTTGATGAGCTGTTACGTGGCTTGAAAAAAGAAGGGGATTCCATCGGTGCAAAAGTGACTGTGATCGCCGAAAATGTTCCTGCTGGCTTAGGCGAACCCGTTTTTGACCGCCTTGATGCCGATATTGCTCACGCGCTGATGAGCATTAATGCAGTAAAAGGTGTGGAAATTGGTGACGGTTTTGGTGTTGTTAGCTTAAAAGGCAGTGAAAACCGTGATGAAATCAACCGTCATGGTTTTACGTCTAACCATGCAGGTGGAATTTTGGGGGGCATCAGTAGCAGCCAACCGATTGTTGCCCATATTGCGATGAAACCAACATCAAGCATTACTGTTTCGGGCAAAACCCTTAACCGTGATGGTGAAGAAGTTGAGATGATCACCAAAGGTCGCCATGACCCTTGTGTTGGTATTCGTGCTGTTCCTATCGCTGAAGCGATGATGGCCATTGTTTTAATGGACCATTTTTTACGCCATCGTGGTCAGTGTGCGGATGTGATTCCGACCATGGCACCGTTCGAATAAGTTGCACGATAGGTTTTTCAGTGGATATCTGCGGATATCCACTGTGCGTTATAAAGGTTGGGATGAGACCTTATTGAATCATGCATCCGGGCTGTGATATTCATGATTACGCGAGTGATTAATGGATAGATAACAAATCTGCATCGTAATATTTCAATTATCTGGAATATAAAATGGATTGGCTAACCGCCGTTGCTCCTGAAGTTTATGCACTTCTTTTCTTCGTCGCTTTGCTGGCTGGTTTTATTGACTCGATCGCTGGTGGTGGCGGTTTACTCACTATTCCTGCATTACTTTCAGTCGGTATTACTCCGGTAGAAACGTTGGCAACCAATAAGTTACAAGCGGTAGGTGGTTCTTTTTCTGCCTCACTCTATTTTATTCGACGTAAAGCGATCAACCTGCGAGAACAAATATTCCCTTTTGTGATGACCATGATTGGTGCAATGCTAGGGGCTATTTTAATTCAATCCATTGATACGGCGTTTTTGAAGCAGTTGTTACCTGTCATGGTGATCTGTGTGGGTGTTTATTTTTTACTCACCCCATCTATTGGTGTAAAGGATCGACCTCAGCGTGTCAGTATGCCAATTTTTGGTGTCGCCGCAGGGATGACCATGGGTTTTTATGATGGTGCTTTCGGTCCAGGAACGGGATCATTTTTAGCATTAGCCTATGTATTACTACTTGGGTATAACTTAGCCAAAGCAACGGCGCATGCTAAATTATTAAATTTTGCCTCCAATTTTGGGTCGTTGATCTTTTTTATTATCGGAGGTCATGTTCTTTG
Organism: Providencia rustigianii DSM 4541; assembly: GCF_000156395.1. Classification (GTDB taxonomy): domain Bacteria; phylum Pseudomonadota; class Gammaproteobacteria; order Enterobacterales; family Enterobacteriaceae; genus Providencia; species Providencia rustigianii. The sequence continues at coordinate 970,735 of NZ_GG703819.1, read as the reverse complement.
GTCACTAGGTTTTGTTATGCTAGCGGGTCAAATGCTAGGTGCAAGATTAGGTGCGCGTTTAGTCTTAACCAAAGGGCAAAAACTTATCAGGCCAATGATAGTGGTTATTTCACTACTTATGAGCATCAAGCTGTTAAATGACAGCCATGGTGATGTCATTAAAGCTTGGTTTCTCTCATTATTTTAAAATAATTTAAGTATTCAATGAGTCAACATCATTATCAGCAACTAATTGATATTTTTGAAGAGTGTTTTGGTGAAGAGTACAACACCAAGTTAGTCAAAGGGGACGATGAGCCAATTTATTTACCCGCCGATGAAACCACTCCATACAACCAAATTGTGTTTGCTCACGGTTTTTTTACCAGTGCGCTACATGAAATTTCCCACTGGTGCATTGCGGGAGAAGCACGACGCCAGCAAGTAGATTACGGTTATTGGTATTGCCCTGATGGTCGCGATGCAAAAACACAATGTGAGTTTGAAGTGGTCGAAATTAAGCCCCAAGCTTTCGATTGGTTTTTTTGTGTGGCGGCGGGGATCCCATTTAATGTCAGTTGTGACAATCTTGATGGAAATTTTGAACCTGACCGTATTGCGTTTAAACGTAAAGTTCATGGGCAAGTAATGGAATATCTTGAAAAAGGTATCCCAGAAAGACCGCTACGCTTTATTAATGCGTTACAATCGTTTTACAATACGCCTCCACTTTGTGCGGAGCTTTTTCCTTATCCGGAAGATATTTTCGCTTAATTGAATCACTCACTACAGTAAGGAATAAGCATGCTTGCGGATTTTGAAACACGCATACTGACTAAAATTGATGATATGGTTGAACATGCCAGCGATGATGAACTATTTGCTGGTGGTTATCTGCGTGGTCACTTAACCCTTGCAGTGGCAGAGCTTGAAGACGAAAACGAAAGTAGCGTAGACGCACTGTATCAACGTGTAGAGCAAAGTATCCAAAATGCGATTAAAGCGGGAGAATTAACACCACCAGACCAAATTTTAGTGCTTGGGATGTGGAAAACCCTGCTGGATACGGTACGTTAAATTCCCGTGTACACTATCCGATTAGCCAATCAAACGGATGCCCAATGTCTTCCCGCAGTTGAAGAGTCTGCGGGGCAAACCTTTGCCGGACATCCTAAATTTGATTGGATTGCCCACAGTGATGTGCAGCCCGTCGACAACCATATTGAGTGTATTGCACAAGGTATGGAATGGCTGGCAGTCGATCAGCATGATAAACCGGTGGGGTTTATTATGGCGCAGAGATTGGCTGATAGTTTACATATTGTGGAACTGTCGGTGTGCCAATCAGCACAAGGGCAGGGGCTAGGTAAGAAACTCATTAATCAAATTATTAGTTTCGCAAAAATACAGCAGATTAGCCAAGTAACGTTGACTACATTTCGTGAAGTCGCTTGGAATGCACCGTATTACCAACGCCTCGGGTTTACGATTATAGAACCCGCTCAACTCACTGAGCCATTACAGGAAATCCTTCAACATGAAATTGATGCAGGTTTCCAAGCCATTGACCGTTGTGCGATGCAGTTAATGATTCAGTAATGAATGGCGCAATACTAATTAAACTCTCAATCAAAATTAAGGCTGTCCGATGACAGCCTTAATTATTTTTACGCATCTTTAGCCGTTATCGGGCGTCCAGCCAGTAATTTTCGCACCCAAAAACGATTAGGATGTAGCGCAGCTAATACCTCGTCATCTGCGGGTAACGGTTCACTAAAGATTTGGGAGGCTAAAATTTCAGCACACAGTGGAGCGGTAGATAGCCCTCGGGCACCTAGAGCACCAAAAATGAACAGATCTGGATAAACAGGGGCGTCAGGGATAGTTTGCTGCTGCCCCTGTTTATTAGGTAGGTTTTCATAAACCGTCATCAATGCATCAAAATCAGGGACATTACCTAGTAGGGGAAGATGGTCACGGATCACGCAGCGAATACCTTGGCGAGATTGCTTGTCTGAAATATCAACCTGCTGAACCCAATCCACCTCCGGTAAGCTATTGCGTAATTTTTGCAAATTCTCTTGCTGTTCTTCTTCTTGATAATCCATGTCAAGATAGTCCCGTTGATAACTCGCGCCTAAGCAATGGTGACCATTAGTTGTATCTTCTGGTGTTAGATAGCCTTCAAAACACAAGACATTTTTTAGCCGCTGCAAGGTTGGGTTAGTCGGTATGTGGCTAACTTGTCCCCGCACAGGCGTGATGGGGAGCCGTTTTGTCTGTTCAAACTGATTTAGCTGATGGCCATTTGCCAGTACAACGGTTTGATGAAACGCTTTCTGCTCGCCATTTAGAGTTAATTCCCAGCCTTGTTCGGTATGGGTCAACTCGGTCAATTGATGGTCAAAACAGAATGTAACCCCTTGTTGACGGAGGTACTGAGCAAAGCTTTCACAGAGTTGAGCAGGGCATAGCCATCCTCCCATAGCGTAATGGATCCCGCCATAGTTCACATCCACGCCACTTAATTCACTAAGCTGCCGCCTGTCCTTGCCTACTGCGAATTCTTCTGGCCATTCTGTTTGCAGCATATTATTAATTTTTTTTGTCGCTTTCGCGTTATATGCGATTTGACTGACGCCGCACCATTCCCCATTAAATTTTAACCCTTTCGCTGAGAGCTGATGATAAAAACGAGTCGCGAAAGGAAATCCGCTAACAAAAAAACGTTCTAATGGTGAATCGGTTCCCGTTAACAATGGATAGACCGCACCTTGGCGATTTCCGGAAGCGTTCTGGGCAACGTGCTGATCTTGACAATATAGAGTGACGTTGGCGCCACGTGTAATCAGTGAATTAGCAAGTGCTAGGCTGGCTAATCCACCCCCGACAATGGCAATATCATCGGTTCGACTTGCGGGTTGTCGGGCAAACCATGGTGCAGTAATACTCGACAAATTATTCTCTAATATTCCCGTTAACATTTCTCGCTTTTGACCAAATCCTTTGATTTTTTTGATCGTAAAGCCAGCTTGTTGCAATCCTCGTTTCACAAAACCTGCAACAGTAAAGGTGGCAAAAGTTCCCCCAGAACGGGCTAATTTTGCCATTGTAGTGAACAAGTGTTCGCTCCACATTTGAGGGTTTTTCGAAGGTGCGAAACCATCTAAAAACCAAGCATCTATCTTATTGTTTAAATTATCATTAAGTACGGATATTTGCGTATTAACATCACCAATCCATAAATCTAAGACAATACTGCCATTTTCTAAAATAATACGATGATTACCGGGCAGTGCGGGCGGCCATTGTTGGCATAATTGTTGTGAAAGGTCGGCAAGCTCTGGCCAACAGCGATGAGCAGCGATTAAGTCTTGCTGAGATAACGGATATTTCTCGAAGCTGATGAAGTGTAGACGCTGAAGAGTTCCGTGAGGATTTTCGGCTTTAAACTGATTGAATAACTGCCATAATGCTAGGAAATTCAATCCTGTACCAAATCCTGTCTCTGCAATCACACAAGTTTCATATTGGTGTGTTAAAAATCGCTGTGGGAATTGATTTCCTTGTAAAAACACATGGCGACTCTCTTCTAACCCGTTTTGGTTAGAAAAGTAGATATCCTCAAATTGTTCTGAAATCGGTGTTCCTTCTTCATTCCAACTGAGGTGGGCGGTTTGTACAGCTATCTTTTTCACGTTAAAACCTGTAATTGCAAATTCATATTCAAATTCTAACGCTGATATTGGTGTAAGGCTACCGTCACATAAAAGCCTTATTTGTGCTATATGAAAAAAAATACAAATATTTACCCTGATCGGACTTGTTCAGCGTACAAGTGTAAGCTAAAGTGACAACCAGTACAGTAATCCCGTCATCATAAAATTATAGACATGAGGTAACGAATGAAGCGTGCAGTCATAACTGGCCTAGGTATTGTTTCCAGCATTGGTAATAACCAGGAAGAGGTACTGGCTTCTCTGAAGGAAGGTCGTTCCGGGATCACTTTCTCAGAAGAATTCAAAGAGGCAGGGCTGCGTAGCCATGTCTGGGGTAATGTTAAACTGGATACCGAAGGTTTGATTGACCGTAAGATCCGCCGTTTCATGAGTGACTGCTCTGTCTATGCATACCTGTCAATGGAACAGGCAATTAAAGATTCGGGTTTGGCAGAAGACCAAGTTTCTAACCTACGTACAGGTGTTGTTGTTGGTTCTGGTGGCGGTTCCCCACGTAACCAAGTTGCGGGTTCAGATGGCATGCGTGCTAAAGGTTTACGCGGTGTGGGTCCTTATATGGTAACTCGTGCAATGGCTTCCGGTATCTCTGCATGCTTAGCAACGCCATTTAAAATTAAAGGCGTAAACTACTCAATCAGTTCTGCATGTTCAACATCTGCACACTGTATCGGCCATGCTGTTGAGCTGATCCAACTGGGTAAACAAGATGTGGTATTTGCGGGTGGTGGTGAAGAACTGAGCTGGGAAATGACCTGTGAATTCGATGCAATGGGTGCGTTATCAACGAAATATAACGAGACTCCATCAAAAGCATCTAGAACCTATGACCAAGACCGTGACGGTTTCGTTATTGCTGGCGGCGGCGGTATTGTAGTTGTTGAAGAATTAGAGCATGCATTAGCGCGTGGCGCACATATCTATGCTGAAGTTGTCGGTTACGGTGCAACATCGGATGGTGCTGACATGGTTTCACCATCAGGTGAAGGTGCTGTTCGTTGTATGCAAATGGCGATGCACGGTGTTGATAAAATCGACTATATCAATACACATGGTACGTCTACACCGGTTGGTGATACGAAAGAACTGGAAGCGATTCAAGAAGTGTTTGGTAATAACTCCCCAGCAATTTCTGCAACTAAAGCTATGACAGGTCACTCTTTAGGTGCCGCAGGGGTTCAGGAAGCTATTTATAGCTTGTTAATGTTAGAGCACGGTTTTATTGCACCAAGCATTAATATTGAAACTCTTGATGAAAAAGCGACTGGCTTAAATATCGTGACTCAGCCAACAGAGCAAGCGCTGAATACCGTAATGTCCAACAGCTTTGGTTTCGGCGGGACAAACGCAACGCTGGTAATGAGCAAACTGAAAGCTTAATCGAACCTTGTTAGGTTTCTGGTTAGGACTAAAGAAAGCGAGGGCTGATGCTCTCGCTTTTTACTTTCTGATGTTTTCCCGATAACGGATGAAAACGTCAAATATTTCACTAAATAGCCTATTCATAATAAAACTCACCTTCCTCGTTTAAGAGTTCAACGATTGTTTCTCTCAGCCAATATACGGCCTTATCTGTATCACTGCGTTGGTGCCATATCATTTGGAAAACCAAATCAGGGAGAGGTAATGGGGGCGTAAATAGCGTAAATTTGTCTGACATGGACAAGGGAATAGCTTTTTGGGCTAGGGTTAAAATCAAATTAGTTCCCATTAATAATTGGGGCGCAATTTGCCAATAAGGCACTGTTACTGCAATACGGCGTTGTTGATTAATTAATTGTAATTGATGATCAATTTCATTAGCATCGAAAGGTTTCATACTCACTAAAATATGGGGGTATGATACCCAATCTATTAAATCCATCTTCCCCTGCGAACAAACCTGAGGGTCAACGATGCTGACAAATTTATCCGTAAAAACAATTTGATTTCGTAGTGAGTAATCCAGTGTATTAAATACCCCAAAGGCTAAATCTAAACTGCCTTCATGCAATTTATTTTGCATTTCTTCCCGACTGCAATGCCATATTTTAAGGTCAATATCTGGTGCATACTTGCGTAAATAGGGAACGAGTTTTACAGCGATTAAAGCCGCCCCATAGTCTGACATCGCAATATTAAAGTGTCTTTGGCAACTCAGTGGATTGAATTGTTTTTGGGCAATCAAATCATCTAGCTGATTTAATGCTTCATTTAATGGGATGCAAAGAGATTCTGCTTTGCTGGTCAATTGATACTGGCCATCGCGACGAACCAGCAAGGGGTCTTGAAATAATTCTCTCAATTGATTTAAAGCATGGCTGACCGCAGGCTGGCTCTTATACAAAGCCTCAGCCGCTCGACTTACATGGCGTTCTCGCAATAATACCGATAACGTCACCAATTGATTCAAATCTAACTTTCTTAAGTTATTCATCTTATGAATAGTACCTTATAAAACTGTTCATTTCCCAATCTCGTTATCTCTCTTTAACATGGCAACTATTCAATTTTAGTCAATATTAATGTCGAGGTTTCGATGTCAGCAATGTCAATTACAGGAATTTTACTGGCTTTTGTTGCACTATTTGCCGGCGCGGTTGTCCCTATCCAAGCGGCGAGTAATGCCATATTAGCACGGCAGTTAGGTCACCCATTATGGGCGAGCGCCACATCCTTAGTGATCAGCCTAATTGTGTTGATTCCACTTTTAATTATTTTTAAAGTGCCAAAACCCCATTTTAGTACTGAGTTGTTTAATCAACCCATCTGGATTTGGTTTGGTGGCATTGCTGGAATGCTGTATCTCACGTCGGCTCTAATTTTGGTTCCTAAAATTGGCAGTACAACATTCTTTGTTTTAGTGATTGCAGGCCAATTAATTATTTCTGCGCTTATCGAGCAATTTGGCTGGTTTGGTATGAATCGAAATTCCATTCCCATTGAAAAAATCGTGGGCATTGGTTTGGTCATTTTAGGTGTTTTATGTGTACAGTTCTCACGAAAATAATCGATTTTAGTTTGAAAAGTGAATCGAGTTATATGCTTCAGATCGTGGACCAAGTGCTTTCCTACCGTGACTTATCGGACTTATCTGTGAGCTTATTTCGATATAAATCTGTATAAATATCCCGCACTATAATATGAATAAAATAAGGAAAGAAAGATGGCATATTGGACTGCGGGTAGCGTTCCTGAATTAAAGGGTCTAGATAGAAAGACGCAAGGACAACTTTTTAGACAATGCCTGAAAGAAGGCAAGAAACGTATGGGCGCAAAATACTGGAAATTGAATGGGTTGGTGCTATTACTTTCTTGCGTACTTGCATTTGTGCTGTATCAATTAAATTTCTTTTCTGGCGGTTTTCTCGGCGGCGCGATCATCGGTGGTCTGATCGGGTTGATGTTTGTGTTTATTGTGCAAACACCCACTATTGATCTCGGGCGCGAATGGCTGCGCGAGCAAGGCTATCCGAAGCAAGAAAATTAGTTTGGCGAAAAAAAGCCCCAATGGTTAATTGGGGCGAACTCTCATTGAGATAAAGTGCAGTAAGGAATTAAGCTTGCGCTGTTTTGTGTTTACGCTTGCGGATAATTTTTACGATAGGTGGTAACACCAGCACGAATATCGCCAGAATCAATAAGCTCTTCGAAATTGGGCTGCTCCACAGAATATTGAAATCCCCATTGCTGATTGAAAGAGAGCGACGTAAATTTTGCTCCAACATCTCACCTAATACAAAGCCAAGAATCAAAGGGGAAAGGGGAAAATTCATTTTTCGTAATATAAAACCGAAGACCCCAAGCCCCATCATAAGCAGTAAGTCAAATGTGGTGCTATGAACTGCATAAACTCCGACAGCTGAGACACTGGCTATTGCTGGAACTAAGAACCACAATGGAACAGTTAACATGCGGGTAAATACACCAATCATGGGAATGTTCATTACCAGCAAAACGACGTTTGCAATTAATAGTGCGGCAATGAGTCCCCAGACTATATCCGGCTGCTCAGTAAACATGCCCGGACCTGGAGTGATATTGTACAGTGTTAAGGCGCCCATCATTACCGCCGTGGTGCCCGAACCCGGAATACCAAGGGTTAACATGGGGATAAACGATCCACACGCGGAGGCATTATTTGCGGCTTCAGGTGCAGCAACACCACGCACATCACCATCACCAAAGGTGCCTTTTTCTCCCGCAATTTTTTTCTCAGTCATGTAGGTAATGGCGCTGGCGATTGTTGCGCCGGCACCCGGTAAAACACCAACAAAAAAGCCGATGAAAGAGGAGCGTAATGTAGGACCAACACACTCTTTGGCTTCATTACGATTGAACAACATTCTACCTGTTTTGCGGATCAAGCCTTGCCCAGCGGCAGTACTTTCCAGCATCAAGAGGATTTCACTGACAGAGAACAGCCCGATAACTACGACAATAAATTGAACGCCATCAGATAAATTCACACTATCAAACGTAAAGCGGTATTCCCCAGAGTTGGCATCGACCCCGACGGTTGCAAAGGCCAGCCCTATCAAGGCAGCAAGTAATGACTTCACCGGATTTTGGCTCATCATGCTGCCTAAACAGGCGATTGCGAAGACCATCAGTGCAAAGTATTCGGCGGGACCGAAGGCGAGTGACCATTCTGCTAATAACGGTGCGAACAAAATGATACCAACGATTGCAATCGTTGAACCAATAAATGAGCTAACAGCTGAAATGGAAAGTGCAACCCCCGCCTTTCCTTGTTTTGCCATTGGGTAACCATCTAACGTGGTCATGATGGCTGCCGCATCTCCCGGGACATTCAGGAGAATAGACGAAATTCGACCGCCATACTCACACCCTAAATAGACGGTGGCGAGTAAAATCAGTGCAGATTCTGCCGGTAATTTTAGTGCAAAGGCGAGGGGCAATAAAATTGCGACGCCATTGATTGGACCTAAGCCGGGTAGCATACCGACAATCGTACCGATAAAGCAGCCGATTAACCCAATCATAATATTTTGAGGTACCAGCGCAACCTCAAAGCCTTGAGATAGATACATCCAAGTTTCCATACTGATCCCCTTAGCTAAAAAGTTCGCCGATTGGCAAAGTTACGTCGAGTAATTTGTCGAAGGCATAGAATAAAAAGATCCCAAGAACCGGCCCCGAAATGATTGCGGCTAATGGCGTTGCTCCGAATAGCAATGCAACGCTGACCGTCAGTAACGCAGTAGCTAACGGGAAACCTAACCATTCAAACGCCCATGCATAGACCACTAACGAGATAATTAGGATTACTAAACGGCGTAGAACGTAGGATTTTGGCCATTCAATAGCTTCTTGCTTGCCAAAAAGTAGCGCTAAAGCACATAAAGTCATTAAAGAAAGTATGGCTATCGGGAAGGGGCGGGGGCCCAAAGGTTCGTATGAAAACTCACTTTGTATGCCCCAGCCGATATAAAGCCCGATGCCACACAATATTAGCCAGACTATGGCAAATATGCGTTGGCTCATGGTATGACTCCGTTATTTTGCTAATCCAAAGGAACGAGCTTGCTCACGATAGTTTTCAACTTCTTTCTTAACATAAGAATCTAATTCAGCGCCGGTTAAGTTATATTCAAAGAGTCCACGTAACTCGCGTTGCTTTTTAAATTCATCGGTTTGTTGCAGTTTTTGGAAGGCTTCAACCCATTGGTTATAGTCTGCATCAGAGACTTTTGGTCCCATATAAAAACCACGAATAATTGGCCAAACAATGTCGTAGCCTTGTTCTTTAGCGGTTGGAATATTGGCGAGCCCATCGGGTAGACGTTTGTCAGCATAGACCGCAAGAATACGAATTTTCCCATCATTGATGTATGGGGTCATTTCACTAATATCCCCTGAAAGTACTTGGACATGGTTACCGAGCAGCGCCGTTAAGGTTTCACCACCTCCTTCAAATGCGACATAGCGCATTTTGCGAGGGTCAAGATTGATGGCTTTGGCTAACAATGCCGTTTTCATCCAATCTTGACTACCGATGGAACCACCAGCACCGAAGACGATGCTATTTGGATCTTTTTTGAAGGTATCCATTAATTCAGCGAGGGTTTTGTAGGGGGAGTCAGCTCGTACGGCAATCATGCCATAATCGCTACCCACGCTAGCCAGCCAGCGCACGTCATTTTCGTTATAACGCCCAAATTTGCCTTGTGCGAGGTTGAGTAAAGAACCGCCAGAGAAGGCAACAATAGTGCCCGGTTCTGCTGGGCGCTGTGCAACAATTGCATTGTAAGCAACGGCACCGATACCACCTGGCATATAGGAGACGCGCATTGGTTTTTCAATTTCTTTAGTTTCCAGCAAGGAAACTTGAACAAGTTTACAGGTTAAATCAAAACCACCACCGGGTTTTGCAGGGGCGATACATTCTGTTCTTTCTGGTAATGCCACGGCTTGGTTAACGCCAACTAAAAAAATTGCTGCAGCTAAGGTATTGATTGTGAACTTCTTCATGCTTCATTCCTCACTAGACAATAATTAAATGACTTAGTTGTTGTTGCTATGTTGTGGTCTGCGAATCGTTATGGATATTTTGTGTTCGCCATCCATCATTGGTCTTGGAACCTTTCATTTACCTTTCATTAACAAATAAAATTATTTTTATGTGATACATATCAGATTGTTTTATCTTTCTACTACTCCGATATGTTGATTTAATGTTAAATCCAATCTAAAGATGAGGAATAAGACAGGATAGTTGTGATAGGCGCGGTAAAAATGACGTTTAACACTTTTATTCCAATCAATTGGATGCCAACGTGTACGCATAAATAATCATAATGAGTGTGCGACTAATGAGAATGCTATTGGTTGAGGATCATGAAGAGTTGTCATTGTGGTTACAGAAAGCATTAACCGCATCGGGATTTGCAGTCGACATTGCCGATGATGGCTATATTGCCGACCAGCTATTACAAACAGAAGATTATTCATTGGTGGTGTTGGATGTTTCGTTGCCACGCATGAATGGCTTGGAGGTTTTGGCTTCGATGAGAAAGCGCCAGCAAGAAACTCCAGTCTTGCTGCTGACGGCAAATTCGGATGTATCAGACAGAGTGAAAGGGCTGAATGCAGGCGCGGATGACTATCTCACTAAACCTTTTGATATTGCAGAATTAGAAGCCAGAATTCGTGCTTTACTAAGACGCAGTCATGGCAATATCAATGAATCTCAGTGTTATGGAGACTTGTGTTTTCATGATGATGGTTATTTTTTATTGCGCGCGGAACCGCTTGGATTAACACCTAGAGAATACGCTGTATTAAATACACTTTTTCATCGAAGGGGACGACCGGTTTCCAAAACTCAGCTGTTTGAGCAGGTTTTTTCATTGTCGGATGAGGCTAACTTACAAAGTATTGAACTGTATGTTCACCGAGTGAGAAAAAAATTGGCAGGCTCGGATGTGAATATCAATACGTTACGCGGATTAGGATACCGATTAGAGCAGTGTAGTGTATGAAATTTGTCTCTCATCCACGCTCTCTCTTTCATCAGTTGCTGCTTTTTTTCGGTATCCCCCTCATTTTATTAGGCAGTTTCTCTGTCTATACCCACTATTACAGTGCTAAAAATGCAGCTAACTTAGCGTATGACCGTACGTTACTGGCATCAGCGAGAACAGTGGCTGAGCGTCTCCAAGTGGTCGAAGGGCATTTATCGGTGGATGTGCCTTATGTCGTGCTAGACAGTTTCGAATTGAATAATAATGACCGATTATTTTACCAAGTCATTTCGCCACAAGGGGAAACTATCTCCGGCTACGATGATCTGCCCGGTATTCCCCCTTATTGGCTACGTTCTCAACATTACACGGCATTAGTTTATTTCTATGATGCGGAGTATCGAGGCTTACCTATCCGAGTCGCAACCTTTTTTCAGCCTATTAATGAAGGCGGAATCCAAGGGATGGTGGAGATTCGAGTCGCTGAAACGGTCTATTCTCGCCAAGATTTTGCGAATCAATTATTAATTTCTGCGCTTATGAGCCAAGGAACCGTGGTGGTTATGACGCTAGTGTTAGCGTATTTATTGCTGCGAAAATTGCTCAAGCCACTGAAAAAATTGTCTAATTTAATGCTAGGACGTGCTGCGAATGACTTAACGCCAATTCCTAACGTGTTACCGTGGTCTGAATTAACGCCGTTAGTTGAGGCATTGAATCGCTATGTTGAACGGCTTAAGCGCATGGTAAAGCGTCAAGAGCGTTTTAGTGCAGATGCTTCCCATCAATTAAAAACCCCGCTTACCGTGCTGAAAACGCAAGTTTCTGTTGCACTAAACAGTGATGACGAACAGCAAAAGCAGCAAAGTTTACACGCCATCAATAAAACCTTAGATGACACGATTATTCTCACCGACAGATTATTGCAACTCGCTCGGTTAAAAGAACATGAAAAATCGGCGATTAAACTCTATCGCGCAGTGAATCTAGTCGAGATTGTTCAGCAAGTTTGTTTTACCCGTTTGGGGCAATCTGAAAGTAAACAGATTGATTTAGGGTATGAGGGGCTGGATATCTGTTGGGTCAAAGGCGAGGCTATTTTGTTGGCTGAAATGTGCGCCAATCTGATTGATAATGCAATCAAATATACCCCTGAAAATGGCATTGTGACTGTGCGTGTGGTCGCTGATGAATTACATAAATCGATGGTAAAATTGGAAATTGAAGACTCTGGGCCGGGTATTGCAAATAAACATATTCACCGATCAGTCAAAGCATTTATGCGATTAAATAATGCGAAAGGCTTGGAGGGTTCAGGGCTGGGCTTAGCCTTAGTGAAAGATATTGCCAATTACCATGGTTCTGAATTGCAGCTACTCAAAAGTGAACAGTTGGGTGGATTACTGGTGCGGATTACACTGAAAACAAGTCGACCGCCGAAGACTCAAAATTAAAGCCCTCACCAAGTAGGCGAGGGCGAATGAGATACTTTTATTGGTGTGAGTTAATAATCTATTGATTTAAAATACTAAAATCCCATTCCTTTAATGCCACCATCGAGTCTTTATCTAAATATTTTGCACCCATCTCAAGATAATCATGGGCTTTTTGAATATCGTCTTTACTCTTAGTGCCAACTAAACCGTTGTAATACATGTAGGCAAGTTTATATTTTGCCATTGCATGATGGGTACCTTGTTCTAAGTTGGTAATCTCATAGTATTTTGCAGCCTGGATATAATCCTTTGGTATTCCTTGACCGAAATAGTGCATATCTCCGGCTAAATGTGCGGTATTACTGTCATTCTGTTGTGCACCTAAATCAAAGTAATAAAGGGCTTTAGGAAAGTCTTTTTCAATGCCGCGTTCATTATCCTTACGATAAAGGTTTCCTAATATATTGTAGGCGCGTGAGTAACCATTTTTTCCAGCTAATTCATAATAGTAGATCATCTTTTGCGTATCTTCTGGCACCATTTCTCCGCGAGCATAACTAATACCTAATGAAAATGCTTCGATACGATCTCCGGCTTCAGCTTTAAGGCGTTTTTCTTCAATTTGCTGAGCAAAACGTCCATATTTTTGGAATGCTTGCTCATCTGCAACTCGTTGATCTATTTCTTGTCGTTCTTGCGGTAATAATGTACCCAATAACTCAATATTTTCAGGGTCTTTCTCTAAACGTAATGCAATGTAGTAAGCCTGTTTAGCATCCTTCTTTTCTACATAGGCTTGATACAGGTTATTTAGTGCATGAGTATCATGATAATTTAAAGAAATTAGATACCATTCAATAGCTTTATCGATATTTTTGGGCATATCACAGCTTCCATCTAAGTACACATCTCCCATTTTTTTACTTAAATTTTCAGGTTCTTGGATATAGCTTCTATCTGTATTTTTTCCAAATTGTTTTTTGTCGAGCCATTCTTTTAAGTAAATACTAGATTTATCGATATCTGCATTACGACTGTTGGTACAGTATTCCCCTGGATTATTGATTTCATATAGCTTGAAGGTGGCATTTAAGTCCCCTTGCTGATGAGCACGATATAAATAATCGAGAGCCTTTGGCTTATCGATGCTAGCGTAATAGTCATATAAACGAATTAATGCATCAGGGCGTTTTTCAGCTTGATTTTGAATTAATTCAAGGTACTTTTCACTATTGATAGGGCGTAGAATCTGATCATTTTCCAGCAAGATGCCGTTTTTATATAAATTTGCTAATGATTCAAATGCACTATCTGAAATAAAGGCATCAGTAGATTTCATCCCGACATCGAGGTATTGCAGAGCAAGATTATAGTCTGGAGAGTTATTATCTATATTGGCGTCATGCAGATAGACTTGAGCAAGCTGAACTTTGGAGTACAGGTCATTTTTTGCTGTTCCATCCAAATAATTTTGGCGTTTTACTAAAGGATCTTCAGTAACACTGTCTAAGGGGCGATAAGCTGCAATGTTACCTGCGTCAATGCTTTTTATATAGTACAGTTGTGCTGCCGCGTTATTTCCCCAAGAATAATACCAGTCACCTAATTTAGCATAAGCAGCAGCATCCCCTTTTTGTGCGGGCTCTACGAGGGTCTCATATACATCAATATAGGTTTTTACACGCTCAGGCTCCGTGTGTTTTCTTAAATAAAATATGGCATTATCCCAATCTGGTTCAGCGAGCCATTGGTGTTTCTCTTTATCGTAAATACCCATGTAGAGTAGTTCGGTGTAACGCCGTATGGCTAAATTATTTCCTTCATCACTGGCTTGTTTTAAATATTTAATAGCTTCATTGGTGTCTTGTTTTACGCCATTACCATATAAATAAGCATCCCCGACATTGAATTTTGCTGATGGACTTTCATTCAACATTTTCATGCCAAGATCATACTTGTTCATATATCGAATATACTGATCTCCCCAACTCCCAGACTTAATATAGTACTCGCGGGCTTTTTGGCGGTTAGCTACTACAAGGCGGCTACCATTTAAATACTGATGAGCCAACTCTCGGGTATAATGTTGGTCACCTAATTCAGCTAATTGGTCATAATAAGCTAATATTTTAGCCTTATTAGCATCAATAAATTGGTCTTGGCTGTAATAATCGACTAAATCATTTAAGGCTTGCTGGTTATTGAATTTTGCACTAATAGTTAAATATTCAAGCCATTTTTTTTCATCAATTTTTTGCCCATAATTTCCAAATTTATAGGCATTAGCTAATGTTCGTAATGCTTCAGGATTGTTGTTCTTAGCATCATTTTGAATCTGAATGAAATTAGCTTTTGATTTTGCAATTTCACTTTTACGTGATTTTAAAAAGCTAAAGTCGGGATCTGATATTTTCCCATAATATTCCAATGCAATGTCATAGTTAGGATCTTCCCCATATTTTCCCTCTTGATAAATCTCACCCAATTCATATAGGCAGCGATTATTGCCTAATTCTGCACATTTTTTATATTTTGGGATTAGATCATTTGGCTTGAGTCCGGTGATCTGTTGAAATCGGGCTTTATAATAGGGTGTTCTATTATAATAATTAACACTATCAAGGTTTTGGGCTATATACAAATGAGCGGATGAGCTACCTAATTCAGCTGCGTTGAGAATAGTATCATAATAGGGTTTGAGTTCATCGTTGCTTAAACTGTCGACCTCGGTTAATTGGGTCAGTTTTGTAATGCCATATAAATAGGTGATATCCGCGTCAATACAAACTTGTGGCTCTACAAGTGCGATAGCTTTTGAATTTTTGTCATATAGCGCTAAATTTATCAGTAAACTTTTAGTCTCTGGTGCTTGGAAGCCTATTTTTAAGAGAATATCGGTGGCTGCATCTTTTTCATCTGGTGTGAGTTCTGCCTTATTACTTTCCGAAGATAGTAGATTGACAATAAGTTTAGAGGCAAAATCGGTTTGCTCCGGTTTGTATTTTAATAATGCTGCGGCATAGTGAATATGAGCACTTTGGCTATATTCACTCGATTTTTCAAATAAATCAAAAGCAAGTTTGCTATTTTTTTCAGGGTTCTCTTGTAATAAATAATTGGCATAGAAATGTGCTAATTCATAATTCTCTCTTTCTATAACATCATTCTTTAAAATATCAATGATCGTTCTTTCATCTATGTAAGCCTGAATGTCACTATGATAATAAAGTTGAACTAACAAGCGATCGGCAGTGGAGGGGATACCTCGGTCATCTAAATTAGATTTGAGTATATTAACCGCTTTTTCTAAATTTGTTTTTGTACCAAAACCACGAATATAATAACGAGCTAGTTGTACTTGAGAATTATAGTCAGGGGCAATTTTATTAGCTTTTTCTAGAGCAGAAAAAGATTTTTCTGGAGAATATAGTGGGCTATCTTCTTTACCGTATACTTGGCTGGTAACGACTAAAGCCTCCGGTGAATTAGGGTATCTCTCCATTAATATGGGTGTATATTTTGTTATCAAATCAATTAACTGACGATTTGGAAATTGATAACTGGTAATTGATTTTTCAACGATCTCAACGAGAGCATCATGATGACCTAAATCTGCTGCGCCCATGAGGTATTTATTGGCGAGTGTGTCATTGCGTTCGATATTGAAATTAAACGTATTACCTGAATAAACTTGGTATGCTTGATACATCGCATCAGGGTATTGGAGATCAGCTGCTTCGATTAAATCATCGAGATTATTTTTATCCGTAAGGTAATTTAAGTACAAAGCTTTTGGTGAACGTTGTTGTATTAAAGGACGCAAATACGCTAATGCAATATTTTTATCCTTTTTAACTCCATCACCGAACATATATTTCTGATATAAAATATAAATGGCTAGCTCATCCCCTTGGCGAGCTCTTTCTTCTAAATTTTCAATAATTTTTTGTTTTTCTTCTGGTGTCTGAGAACCATAAATAGAGAGTGGGGCTGGTTCAAATTCATTTGTATCTGAAACAAACTCTAAGGCAGACGCCATCGATATTCGCTCATATTTTTCGGCAAAAAATTTATTAGGTGTGACTCCATTTCCACCTTCCGTATAGATTGTTGCAAGCAACATGGCAGGTAATGGAAAGTTTTTACTAACCAGTGGGGTTAAGATTTCTACCGCTTTTTTATTGTCTTTATCAAAATCATGAGCAATATAGCCAAGGGCAAATTTAGCAAATTGAGAATCTTGTTTTGCCGCAAGTGTAAAATATTGGCGGGCTAGTTCAATGTCTTGTGGGATTTTTTCAGTCTTGTCTGCAATATAAATACTGCCGACCATAATTTGAGCTTCTTGTACGCCAAAATCCGCAGACTTTGTTAACGAGACTAAGCCATACAAGTCGTCTGGTGTTCCCTCTATTTCTTGATTGTAGCGGTAAAAGCCAAGGTTATAGAGTGCACTTTTATTATTCTGTGATGCGGATTTCTCCAACCAATATTGGGCTTTACTGTCGTCTGGCGGTGTTCCAATCCCTTCTTTATACATCACGGCTAATGCGTAAGCGGATTGAGAGTCGCTCTCTGCATTCTTTTGAAATAGAGCAAAAGCGGCTTCAGTTTCGCCTTGTTGATATAAATCGTAACCTGCTTGTGCTGAATTGGACTGGCTGGAGGTATTTATAAGATAAAGACCAGCTGAAATGGCAATTATTATAAATATAAAAAGACCTATTTTAAGTTGTCTAGTCATCGTTATTTTATCTCAATGGGCATGTATTTTTCGATATTCCATAATCCTTATAGGCATATCGAATCAATATTTCATGGCAATATGAATACCCTTAATTAACAGAGGGCTATTTGGCTTAAGTCTAGGGAGATATAAATAAGATACAATCAGATTTTGCCTGATTATTCAGTTTAAGAGTGCCAATACCGATTTATAGTTTAGATATGAGAGGTTAGTGATAGGAATTAATGTGGATAAAGGAAAGCCCCACAAAGTGGGGCATATGAGTTAACGACATTGCATTGATTTTTTAGTGATAAATAACAGTAGGTCAATTATGGACAAATATCTTCTTGTGCACTTTTACTTTTACGTGCAAACACTTGAGTGAGTGGAGTGCGTAATTGCTGAGCGAGCATCACACCAAGTAACACGACACCACCACCAATTAAATGGTAACTTTTCAGCTCTTCTCCCAGAGTGAAAACAGCAATAATGGCTGTGAACACGGGGGCGAGATTCATAAAGATTGAAGCGGTGTTTGCACCTAAATGAATAACGCCTTTGATCCATAATGCAGGGGCAATAATTGACGCGGCAATCCCGGCAAAGAAAACTAACCCCACATTATCTCGATTCAGTGAAACGTCATCAGCGAGTAAGAAATTAGGAATTAATAATAAAACCCCAAAGAAAATTTGCACATATAAAGAATCCCAACTTGATAATTGAATCGCCCAGCGCTTGGTGAGAACACCATACAGCGCATAGGCTGCAGAGGCGACAATCATCAGCAACTCACCTTGACCAAGACCATTATCGAGCAACGAGCTTGGATTCCCTTGGCTGACTAACCAAGCCAGACCAAACAGTGAGAGTAGTGAACCGATAACAATCCCAACAGTTGGAATAACGCGTAGGACGAAAATGCTGATCACCACCGTCAGCAGTGGAATAAATGAGTTCATGACGCCCATAAACGTGGCGCTAACCGTATGAGCCGCATAATAAGCTAGGCTTTGGTATAGCATCATGCCCAAAGCGCCTAAAATAGCGAGTTGCCACCAATGTTGTTTGATGATTTTGGCATGACGCAATACAGAGCGTAAAACAAATGGGGTCATAACCAAAAATGCTAGAGCCCAGCGATAGAACGAGATTGCCGCAGGGTCAATAGCAGTCGCAGCTGCTTTATTGACGATGGCATTCATCGACCACAGTAAAACCGCAATCAGCGGAAACAGGAAATATTTCATTAACAAGGTTCTCCCTAATCAGTCACAGGAGTATACATCTGTCTGAAAAATTATATATACTGATATTCAGACAATCGATAACGTTTTTCAGACAGGCTGATGAATAATTCACAAAATGATGTGTGGCAAATAAATGAATGCAACATTATCGAACCAGATTTTATTGCACTACGCCATGAACAGATTAACCAACAAACAGAATATAAATCTCACTCTCATCCTTTTGGTCAATTGCTGTATGTGGTGTGTGGAATTATGGAGATGGAGGTTGAAGGTAAGCACTATATGGCACCTCCTGAATTTTGTATTTGGATCCCTGCAAACACACAACATGCGAGTTTTAACAAGCAGAGTGTAAAATTTCGGATTATCGATTTTTCTCAGAAATATAGCCATAGACTTGCCGATAGAGCCTGTGTGGTAAGGCTAAGCTCTATTTTCCAAACCATTATGGCTGATATGTATCAGCGAGGTATTGTTCAGCCAGAAACTGAGCAAGATAAGCGACTCGGGGACGTGCTGATTGATCAATTTGCGATTTCCCCCTGCCAAGATACCTATTTGCCCACCAGTAAAGACAAATTTTTGGCACCGATTTTACAAGAATTACAGAAAGAACCTGCGGATAATACAACGTTAGCTCAATGGGCTAAGCGCTTTTACACCTCAGAACGAACGCTATCTCGCCGCTGCCAACAGGAATTGGGAATGTCATTCAGCGAATGGCGGCAACGTTTGCGTTATTTACATGCAGTCTCTGGACTCGAAAAAGGCAAAAGTGTTCATGAGGTGGCGTTGGATGTAGGGTATAGCTCTGCTTCTGCATTTATTGCCATGTTCCAGCAAATTTCTGGTGTAACGCCAGATAGGTTTCGTTTCAAAGAATTTATTACCCAAGATGAGTCATTATTACGAGGGTAAAAGATTCTGCATACCTACGATTTGGAGTATAGTGTGGCAGCCGAATAGGGCATCAATGGGTATTATTAACAATTCTATTGGGACGAATTAAGTGAAAATTTTGGTCGATGAAAACATGCCGTATGCTGAAACACTTTTTAGTCAGCTAGGCGAAGTGAAAGCTGTGCCAGGGCGCCCAGTACCAGAACAAGAACTTATTGATGCAGATGCATTAATGGTGCGCTCGATTACCAAAGTGAATAAATCTCTACTGGATAATACGCCAGTAAAATTCGTCGGTACTGCAACAGCAGGCTTTGACCATGTGGATATCCAATGGTTATCTGAGGCTAATATTGGCTTCTCTTCTGCACCCGGTTGTAATGCTATTGCGGTCGTAGAGTATGTTTTCTCTTCTTTATTGCTGCTTGCTGAACGTGATAATTTTGATCTACGAGATAAAACTGTCGGCATTGTGGGCGTGGGTAATGTGGGCGGTCGCCTTCTCAAGCGCTTACAGGCATGGGGAGTGAAAACTTTATTATGTGACCCTCCGCGTGCTGACCGTGGAGATCAAGACACATTTGTCTCTTTAGATACCGTATTAGAGCAAGCGGATATTTTAACTTTCCATACTCCATTAAATATGGATGGCATCTATTCAACATTCCATTTAATGGACGCTCAGCGCCTTGCTAATTTACGAGATGGTACGATTTTAGTGAATGCAAGCCGTGGTGAAGTGGTTGATAACCAAGCGTTGTTGAGCATACTGCAACAAGGTAAGTATTTGAGTGTGGTGCTAGATGTTTGGGAACCAGAGCCAAACTTAGATACAGAATTACTCGCATACGTAGATATTGGAACGCCACATATTGCGGGTTACACCTTAGAGGGTAAGGCTCGGGGAACAACTCAAGTGTATGAAGCGTATTGTCAATTTTTAGGCAAAACGGCGCATGTCTCACTGGCTTCTTTATTACCTAAACCTGATATCAGTGAAATTACATTTAACGGTAAATTAACGCAAAGCCAACTCAAAAGATTAATTCATCTAGTGTATGATGTTCGCCGTGATGATGCTGCGTTACGAGCGGTTGCGGGGATTTCCGGTGAGTTTGATAAGTTACGTAAAAACTACCAAGAACGTCGGGAGTGGTCATCGTTGACGGTTCAATGTGACGATGAGCAAACCGCCAAATTACTCAATGAGTTAGGTTTCAGCGTTAAAATTTAATAGCAAATTATTTTTCAATGAAATGAGGGTGTGAATAACGACTCATTTCATTTTGATTTTTAGAGGAAAAACCATGACTGAAGGTTGGAATATTGCATTGCTCGGGGCAACCGGTGCGGTCGGCGACGCTATCATATCACTACTCCAAGAGCGAGAGTTTCCCGTTGGTGAGCTTTATTTACTCGCGAGTGAACGCAGTGCAGGGGAGAGCATTCGTTTTAACGGGAAAAGTTACCAAGTCAAAAATGTAGAAGGTTTTGATTGGTCACAGGCACAAATTGCTTTTTTCACCGCAGGTGAGGAAGCGAGCGCTCAATATGCTGATTTAGCAGCACAAGAAGGCTGTATTGTGATTGATAGCAGTGGGGTATTTGCTTTAGATCCAGACGTGCCGCTAGTGGTTCCCGGTGTTAACCCTCAAGTCTTAGCCGATTATCGTAACCGCAATATTGTTGCAGTTGCGGATAGTTATGTTAGTCAGCTATTAACTGCGATCAAACCATTGATCGATGCTGCTGGATTAGGTCGAATTACGCTGACGAACATGTTATCGGTTTCTGCTCATGGCAAAGCTGCGGTAGATGATTTGGCGGGACAGAGTGCACGTTTATTAAATGGTATTCCGGCGGAAGAAGGTTATTTTAGTAAACAATTAGCCTTCAATATGTTGCCATTAATGGCGGATAGAGAAGGTAGCGTAGTACACGAGCGCCGTTTAGTTGAACAGGTGCGTAAAGTCTTACAGGATGACGGGTTGCCAGTTGCTGTCAGCTTTATTCAAGCGCCAGTATTCTATGGTAATGCGCAAGTTGTTCATTTAGAAACCTTACGTCCTGTGAGTGCAGAAGAAGCAAGCGAAGAATTTGAACGTTTTTCTGATATTCAAGTCTCAGAAGAGGGGGATTATCCAACTCAGGTGACTGAGGCATCGGGTAATGACGCTTTAAGTATCGGTTGTATTCGTAATGACTATGGTATCCCTGAAGTGCTCCAGTTTTGGTCAGTTGCCGATAATGTCCGCTTTGGTGGTGCATTAATGGCAGTTGAAACCGCAGAAAAACTGGTTCAGGAGCAGTTTTACTAATGTCAGAATCAACTAAGTTGTATCGAATCGCGCTTGGAATTGAATACAACGGCAGTCGTTATTATGGTTGGCAGCGTCAGCAAGAAGTTAAAAGTGTTCAGGGCTGTCTTGAAGAAGCACTGTCTAAAATTGCGGCAGAGCCCATCAGTGTAAACTGTGCAGGGC
This sequence comes from Providencia rustigianii DSM 4541, assembly GCF_000156395.1. GTDB lineage: Bacteria > Pseudomonadota > Gammaproteobacteria > Enterobacterales > Enterobacteriaceae > Providencia > Providencia rustigianii. The sequence goes on along the minus strand of NZ_GG703819.1, from coordinate 948,752 downwards.
GTACTGATGCGGGAGTCCATGCGACAGGGCAAGTGGTGCACTTTGAAACTACTGCCATTCGTAAAGAAGCTGCGTGGACCATGGGGGCAAATACACATCTGCCCCCCGACATCGCGGTACGTTGGTGTAAGCCTGTTGATGAAGAGTTTCATGCTCGATTTAGTGCAACAGCACGTCGATATCGTTATGTGATTTTTAATCATCGTTATCGACCTGCAATTTTATCAAATGGCGTGACGCACTTTCACTATCCTCTGGATGAAAAGAGAATGCATCAAGCGGCTCAGGCGCTATTAGGTGAAAATGATTTTACTTCATTCCGAGCCGTTCAATGTCAGTCAAGAACACCTTGGCGCAATGTGATGCATGTGAATGTGACCCGTCACGGAAACTATGTGGTGGTCGATATTAAGGCGAATGCCTTTGTACATCATATGGTGAGGAATATTGTAGGCAGTCTGTTGGAAATTGGCTGTGGTAACCAAGATATTGATTGGATGCATCAGTTATTAGAATTAAAAGACCGTACTAAAGCCGCTGCAACAGCGAAAGCTGAAGGGCTGTATTTAGTGAGTGTAGATTACCCTGATAAATTTGACCTACCACAAAACGTGATGGGGCCTCTATTTTTAGCAGATAATCTGATCTAAATGACCTTAATATAAATCTCCACATGAGGAACCCCATGGAGTTTATCAGTTTCATTATTGATTTTATTTTGCATATTGATGTGCATCTTGCAGAATTAGTCGCCCAATATGGTACTTGGGTATACGGTATTTTATTTTTAATCCTATTCTGTGAAACGGGTTTAGTGGTTACGCCGTTCCTGCCTGGGGATTCGTTATTATTTGTTGCAGGGGCACTTGCTGCATTACCAAGCAATGATTTGAATGTTCACCTGATGGTGTTACTGATGATTATTGCAGCAATTATTGGTGATGCCGTGAACTACACCATTGGTCGTATTTTTGGTGAGCGATTATTTAAGAATCCAGATTCAAAGATTTTCCGTCGCTCATATTTAGACAAAACCCATGAATTTTATGAAAAGCATGGTGGAAAAGCGATTATCTTAGCGCGTTTTGTTCCTATCGTGAGAACCTTTGCGCCTTTCGTCGCAGGGATGGGTAAAATGTCTTATCGTCATTTTGCCTTTTATAATGTGGCGGGTGCGTTATTATGGGTGCTATTGTTTACTTATGCAGGCTACCTATTCGGTGACTTGCCGATAGTACAAAAGAATTTGAAATTACTGATAGTCGCGATTATCTTTATCTCAATTCTGCCGGGTGTTATTGAAATTATTCGACATCGCCGTGCAGCAGCGAGAGCCAAAAGTGCGGCGACGCAGAAAATCGATAACCAATAACAGGTTTAAAAAGTTTTTATCTACAGTGAGATATCATTGTGGTTTAATGGCAAAAAATAACATACTGATTTATACCCATTATATGAAGTGCTGACGATATTCAGCCACTAACATAATTTTGGGTATGATCAGAGTGCAATCAGACAAAAAGGTCCATTAATGAGCTGGATTGAGAAAATTTTAAAAAAAGGTACTTCGACCCCATCCCATAAAGCCAATATCCCAGAAGGTGTTTGGCGCAAATGTGATAGTTGTGGACAAGTCCTATATGGCGCCGAGCTTGAGCGTAATCTTCATGTGTGTCCGAAATGTGACCATCACATGCGTATTCACGCCCGTCAACGCCTTGAATCCTTCCTTGATGAAAACTCAACAACGGAATTAGGTAGCGAATTAGAGCCAAAAGATATCCTCAAATTCCGCGACTCTAAAAAGTATAAAGATAGAATTAGCGCCGCTCAAAAAGAAACCGGTGAGAAAGATGCAATGGTTGTAATGAAAGGGACCTTAAAAGGTATGCCTGTCGTTGCTGCTGCATTTGAATTTGCCTTTATGGGCGGTTCAATGGCATCTGTGGTTGGTGCGCGTTTTGTTCGTGCAGTTGAGCAAGCACTTGAAGATAATTGCCCATTAGTTTGCTTCTCAGCAAGTGGCGGTGCGCGTATGCAAGAAGCCTTGTTATCATTAATGCAAATGGCGAAAACTAGTGCTGCACTAGCCAAAATGCAAGAGCGCGGTCTGCCTTATATTTCGGTGTTAACTGACCCAACCATGGGTGGGGTATCTGCGAGCCTTGCAATGCTTGGTGATATCAACGTCGCTGAGCCAAAAGCGCTGATCGGTTTCGCGGGTCCTCGTGTTATCGAACAAACCGTACGTGAAAAGTTACCACCAGGTTTCCAACGCAGTGAATTCCTGCTGGAAAAAGGTGCGATTGACATGATTATTCGTCGTCCTGAAATGCGTGATCGTCTAGCAGATATTTTGGCCATGTTAACTAACAAGCCAAGCTTAAATCCTGAGCCAACACTGGTTGTTGAAGTGGTAGATGTCGAAATTGATCTGGCAGATACTATTGATAATACAGAAAAAGTGAAAGGTTCTGCTAAGCATAAAAAAGATGATGAGTAAGCAAATCATTCCTACTGCCAAGTCTCCATTGGAGGCTTGGCTCTCTTACCTCACTGACCTGCATAGCCAAAATATTGATATGGGGTTGGAGCGAGTAGGGCAGGCCGCCCGCCAAATGAATTTAACCCAACCCGCACCTCGTGTAATTACGGTGACTGGCACGAATGGTAAAGGGACAACCTGTCATACCCTTGAAAGCATATTGATGGCTGCGGGATTGAAAGTTGGGGTATACAGTTCGCCACATCTGATCCGCTATACTGAGCGCGTACGTATTCAAGGACAAGAACTTGCTGAAAGTGAGTTTTGTCAGGCATTTGCGGCAATAGAAGCTCAACGTGGAAATATTTCTTTAACCTACTTTGAATATGGCACCTTAGCTGCACTACAATTATTTAAGCAGGCAGCATTAGATATTGTGATCCTTGAAGTTGGGCTAGGGGGACGTTTGGATGCGACCAATGTCGTGGATGCTGATATTGCGGCAATCACTAGTATTGCCCTTGATCATACTGATTGGCTGGGTTCTGACCGTGAACATATCGGTTATGAAAAAGCAGGTATTTTCCGTCAAGACCATTATGGTGTCGTAGGTGAGCCGGATATGCCAGCCTCAATCGGAGAATATGCCGATAAGATTGGAACACGCTTATTTCGTCGTGGAAAAGATTGGAATTACCAAGAGCATGGTAATCATTGGTCGTGGGAAAGTGAGCAACGATCATGGCAAGATTTGCCATTACCCAATGTTCCATTAGCGAATGCGGCAACAGCCATGGGTGTGATTAGCTGCTTAATGGAGATAGCGCCTGAATTAACACTAAAAATAACGGATCAAGCAATCTATCATGGTTTACAAACGGCTCAACTGCCGGGGCGTTTCCAGGTTATTGGCGAAAATCCGCTAAAGATTTTGGATGTCGCTCATAATCCACATGCCGCAGGGTACTTGGTGACAAAATTGGCGCAATTGCCCATTGTTGATGGTCGACGTATTCGCGCGGTTGTCGGTATGCTGGGAGATAAAGATATTCAAGGCACATTGCAGTGTTTATCCAAGCAAGTGACTGACTGGTATTTAGCACCTCTCAAAGAATTTCGAGGCGCGGATGTGGCCCAACTGAGTCAACACCTTGATGATGCAAATGAATTTGATTCTGTGGAAGCTGCATGGCAACAGGCGTGTAATGATGCTCAGCCGCAAGATGTGATTGTGGTGTGTGGTTCATTCCATACTGTCGCGCATGTCATGATGTTATTAGAGAAAACAAAAGGATAGAGCCAGTGGCTAGTCAATTTCAAAATCGTCTTGCTGGCGCCATTGTCTTAGTAGCAGTGGGGGTTATTGTGCTTCCTGCATTACTGGATGGCGATAAGAAATACAATGAGAACGAATTTGCAGCCATTCCTATTATTCCTAAACCGGGTGATGAAGAAGATATTGAAGCAATTGCACCGATTACCCATAGTGCATCAACCGCTTCTTCAGAAGGAACCTCCGAGGCAATGTTATCGGAAGCTATCACTGAACAGCAACAGAGTGAAAAACCGCCGGTAGCAGCAAATAGCACAAACCAAAATGGTGCGACTATTCCTGTAAATGTCGCACCAGAGAAACCACGCGTTGAGCCAAAACCGGAGCCTAAACCGGAGCCTAAGCCCGTACCAAAACCAGAACCTAAGCCAGAGCCTAAACCTGAACCGAAAGTAGAGCAAAAATCAGAGCCACAAGGTAAAGCCTATGTGGTGCAGGTGATTGCACTGAATAATGCCAACAAGGTTGAAGAGATCGTAGCTAAATTGAGGTTATCTGGGTATCAGGTTTATACTGTACCGGCACAACCCGTGAATAATAAGTTAACGCGTATTTATGTTGGACCGGATGCTTCAAGGCAGAAGCTTGAGTCTGCACTACCGGAATTAAATGCGATTACCGGCACTAAAGGAATAATACAGTCATTTAAACCTTAAATTTCACTGTGATTATCCTTAAAAGATAAAGGTATTTAGTAACTTACTGCGGCGATTATGATTTTTTCTTTTCGCCGCTGGTTTTTTTAAATTCAGTAAAAAATGGTTACGCAAACGTTTTCGTTTTCTGTTAGAATGCATTCGCCGTTGTCGTGAATGCAAATTTTGGAATGAGATATGGTCTGGATTGATTATACAATTATCGCCATTATTGGCTTCTCGGCACTGGTAAGCCTGATCCGTGGATTTGTTCGTGAAGCATTATCCTTGATCACTTGGGGTTGTGCATTTTTTGTTGCGAGTACCTTTTATCCTTATTTAGCCAGTTATTTTACGAACTTTGAGGATGTACTTATCCGTAACGGAATTGCGATTGCAGCTCTCTTTATTGCGACCTTAATTGTCGGCGCAGTAGTGAACTATGTGATTAGCTCATTAGTCCAAAAAACCGGACTATCAGGTACAGATCGTGTACTGGGGATCTGCTTCGGTGCGTTACGTGGGGTATTGATTGTATCGGCGCTATTGTTCTTTCTCGATACCTTCACACCACTTCCTCAAAGTGAGGATTGGCAGCGTTCAGAACTTATTCCGCAGTTCAGTCATATTATTAGGTGGTTTTTTGACTACCTGCAAAATGCGTCAAGTTTCCTACCGGAGAATATTTCTCCGTCTGGCTGATGAGGAAAGACTAAATGTGCGGTATTGTCGGTATCGCCGGTGTTTCACCGGTAAACCAATCAATTTATGATGCGCTAACGGTGCTTCAGCACCGTGGGCAAGATGCAGCGGGTATTGCTACGATTGATAGCACAAATAATATCCGTTTGCGTAAAGCTAATGGTTTAGTGAAAGATGTCTTTGAAACTCGCCATATGTTGCGGCTTCAAGGTTCTATGGGCATAGGACACGTGCGTTACCCAACAGCGGGTAGTTCAAGTGCATCTGAAGCTCAGCCTTTTTACGTGAACTCCCCTTTTGGTATTACGCTCGCTCATAATGGTAACCTGACAAACGCGCACGAATTGGCTCGTAGCCTATTTGAAACAGCGCGTCGCCATGTTAATACCACGTCAGATTCTGAAATCTTACTCAACGTATTAGCTTACGAATTAGATAAATTTGACCATTTTCCTCTTGAACCAGACAACGTTTTTAGTGCAGTTGCTTCTATGCACAAAAAACTTCGTGGTGCATATGCGTGTGTTGCCCTAATTATTGGACACGGTATGTTGGCATTCCGCGATCCCCACGGTATTCGTCCATTAGTACTAGGGCGCCGGGTACTGGAAACGGGTGAACATGAGTATATGGTAGCATCAGAAAGTGTCGCGCTTGATACCCTTGGTTTTGAGTTTTTACGCGATGTTGCACCGGGTGAAGCAGTTTATGTGACTGAAGACGGTAAACTTTTTACTCGCCAATGTTCTGAAAATCCGCAACTGACCCCCTGCATTTTTGAATATGTCTATTTTGCTCGCCAAGATTCATTCATCGATAAAATCTCGGTATATAACGCAAGATTACGTATGGGGCAAAAACTGGGGGCTAAAATTGCGCGTGAGTGGGAAGATTTGGATATCGATGTTGTCATACCAATCCCTGAAACCTCTTGCGATATTGCGTTAGAAATTGCTCATATACTCGATAAACCTTACCGCCAGGGTTTTGTAAAAAACCGCTACGTAGGTCGTACTTTTATCATGCCGGGGCAGCAAGAACGCCGCAAGTCTGTACGTCGCAAATTAAATGCTAACCGTGCAGAGTTCCGTGATAAAAATGTTTTACTGGTTGATGACTCAATTGTGCGTGGAACGACGTCTGAACAAATCGTTGAATTAGCTCGTGAAGCAGGAGCTAAAAATGTCTATTTCGCCTCAGCCGCTCCTGAAGTTCGCTTCCCTAACGTTTACGGTATTGATATGCCAAACGCTAATGAGTTAATTGCTCATGGTCGTGAAGTGGATGAAATTCGTAAATTGATTGGTGCAGATGGTTTGATCTTCCAAGACCTTTCCGATTTAGTGGATGCGGTTCGTGAAGAGAATCCAGAAATCAACGAATTTGAGTGCTCAGTATTTGACGGCATCTATGTGACGAAAGATATTGACCAAACCTATTTAGATTATCTGGAAAATTTACGTAAAGATGATGAGTTGAAATTGAAAGATCAGAGTGATGTTGAGGATCTTGAGATTTATAACGAAGGCTAAATTTTCTTCATAATTAGTTCCACAACGTTGTTAGCTGCACTCGTGAGCGCTAGTCACATACTTTTGTATGCTCCTAGCGCTCATTCGTTTGCTGCCTAGTTATGAAACTAATTATTTAGAAAATTTGTTTGAATATCACACTATATGTAATCAACGTTCCAATCCCCCCTGATATCCTTTCTATCATTAAATTCGCGCCCTACAACTTCATGACATTTGGTATATAATGCAAGAAATTGCGTGAAATTGGGGCTGACATGAAAAAACTTATCATTGGGTTAACTGGGGCGAGTGGGGCAATCTACGGTATTCGATTGCTAGAGGTACTCAAACCGGTACAAGATGTAGAAACCCATCTAGTGATGAGTGCGGCAGCGCGTCAGACATTGGCGTTGGAAACCGACTACAGTGTCAAAGATGTTCAACAATTCGCTGACCATGTTTATGATAGCCGAGATATCGCGGCTGCAATCTCTTCAGGCTCTTTTCGTACCGTAGGTATGGTAATTATGCCGTGCACCATGAAAACCCTATCTGGCATCGTACATAGCTATACTGATACCTTAGTCACCCGTGCCGCAGATGTGGTATTGAAAGAAGGGAAAAAATTGGTACTGGGAGTTCGTGAAACACCATTACATTTAGGTCACTTGCGCTTACTTGTCCAAGCCGCAGAAATGGGCGCCGTGATTATGCCACCTATGCCAGCGTTTTATCATCGACCTCAAGCAATTCAAGATATCGTTGACCAAACGGTGAATAGAGTACTCGATCAGTTTGATATTCAACTAGAGCAAGATCTATTCACTCGTTGGCAAGGTGCAAAATAATTATTGCTCAGGCGTTAATAGATCCTCTAAAGCAATTCTTAACTCAATAAATTCGAATTCGAATCCTGCTTCTTCTAGTCGTTTAGGAATGGCTTGTTGCCCTCCTAGCAATAATGTTGCCGATTCACCCAATACGGCTCTGACTGCAAATGCTGGCGTACGTATAAAAGAAGGGCGGTTAGTGACATCCCCCATCATGGCTGCAAATTGGTCATTATGAACAGGGTAAGGAGAGGTCATATTAAAGGGACCTGATAACCCTGGAGTTTCCATTAAAAAGCAAATCGCTTTTACCATATCCTTAATATGAATCCATGGCATATATTGTTTGCCATGGCCGATAGGCCCGCCTGCACCCATTTTGAATATCGGCAGAATTTTTGCTAATAATCCACCATTTGGGGACAATACTAACCCTGTTCGCAGTAGACATACGCGAGTTTTTGGTGATTCTGCTTCTTGGGCGATGGCTTCCCAGCGGGCAGCAAGGTCATGAGTAAATTCGTCATGAGGTTGATCCACTTCGGTGATCACGGATTGACCTTGATCCCCGTAATAGCCGACAGCAGAGCCAGATAAAAATACACTGGGTGGATTTGAGCTGGCTTTAATCAAATCTGTGATTTTTTGTGTGATTTTCCAGCGGCTATCACATAGAATTTTTTTCTGATCCGCAGTCCAGCGTTTTTCTGCGATAGGTTCGCCAGCAAGGTTAATGACCACATCAAAATCATTGAGGTTGGTTTTATCATTTAAGGTCGTCCAACATTCTACCGCTTTACAAAATAAGCTATATACTTTTTGTGGGGAACGACTTAATACGGTGACTTGGTGGGAATGCATAACTAGCTCTTGAACGAGTTGTGTGCCAATTAGCCCAGTACCGCCAGTAATTAAAATTTTCATTTTCCACCCTCATTCGATTTTTAGGTTACTCACGATACCTAAATAATCTAATATTTATCGTCCTATTATAGATAACTATAGCATTAGGAATTAGGAATTGTTGGGTTTCAGTTAACGGTTCGAAAAAAAGAATTTTGTATTATATCTTAAAGGGATGTGTTGATTTTTGTAATAAAGGGATGTGTTGATTTTTGTAATGGAGTCCAGCGGCAAATTTGGTTAGGATCCCTTGCATCATATTGATGAAAAGAATACTTTGTAGCGAGGTATTTCTGGTGAATAGGCTAAATAAGGTTTTCAGGATGGAACAACAGACCGAATTCGTGGAGTGGGTAGATATTGTTGATGAAGACAATAATGTGATAGCACAATCTACGCGTAGTCAAATGCGCGCTGAAAACTTGCGACATCGTGCTACTTACATCGTCGTGCATGATGGTATGGGGAAAATTTTAGTGCAGCGAAGAACGGACATTAAAGATTTCTACCCGGGGTTATTAGATGCCACTGCCGGTGGAGTGGTTATGCGAGATGAGAATATCCTAGAATCAGCTAAGCGTGAAGCAGAAGAAGAACTTGGTGTTGCGGGTGTTCCTTTTGCAGAACATGGCACATTCTATTTTGAGAATGAAAATTGTCGAGTATGGGGTGGGTTATTTAGTTGTGTTAGCCATGGTCCTTTTGCCTTACAAGAAAGTGAAGTGGTCGAAGTGAGTTGGTTGACTCCCAAAGAGATCACTGCACGTTGTGATGAGTTCACGCCGGACTCATTAAAAGCGCTATCTCTTTGGTTAACACGCAATAATGAGTCAAATAAAGCGATCAGCTGCTCAAGCCCAGAGTAAGCTATAACTATTAATACCCAAGAAGGACTACTAAAGTAGTCCTTTTGTGTTTTTGTGATTAGTGAGCTTGGGCTCTTTGATCTTATCGGATAGAGGGTATTGATGGAGCTTGTCGGCGTAAGATATATTGGCATCAATAACCTTTTCTCCAGATTTATTTTTTAAAAATGTATAATTATTAGACACTTTATCTAATACTCGGAAAAACTTTTCTTTTTCAGTTGTAATGACTAACCCTTTATTGGGTTCAAAAAATTCAAATATGGGAACACCATCTAGATGTTTGATAGCAATTCCCATCGCATGGAATTGTGATGAAAAATCACTGATGGTGTCCTGTTTCCTTTTTAAACGTAAGTCAATTTTTTGCTTGAACTGCTTTAGTGTCATTTTTTCATTGTAACTATATTCTGATATTTTTTTTGCGGAGCGGTATGGCTCATAAAAAATTCCATATTTTTTATTTTTATTCTCTAAAATTTTTTTTAGTAAACTAGTTTGAAAACATTCGGATAATTTAAAAAAGGATTCAATGCTATTAGCTGATAAATTATTTTGATAGTGATTAGAACACTTTTGTTTAACTTGTTTTGAGTGTTCTTTAATACAATCAATTTCAAAAGGCATTTTATCTTTCAATAAATTTTTTCTAAGGTTTGGAAAATAAGTATAAAAGTAGAGTTGCATTGTTAATTCATAAAACTTTAATGAATCTGTGCTAGACAGTTTATGAGATGAAGATTGAATTATATTTATTTTAAGTATACGTATTAAATAATTTTCAATAGTTTCATTATGATTTTGTGGTGGATAGCTAAAGTCACATCTTGTGTTATGGATATTGATAATTCTATCACTGAGCAATTGTATTTTTGATGCGGAATGAAATAATTTATTTATAAAGGAATTGCTTTTGTCTGTAAGGTTTCCTTTATTTTTAGCTAGTTTTATTTCACGATAAAATTCGGTGACGAAAGTTCGTTCATAATTAGCGTGAGCATAACGCAAGAATAGATGAGTTAGTCCATAGCAAAGGCCATCCTCAAGTTTTTTCATATTATCAATACCAATTATTTTTCTTGAAAATTCATTTTTTATTGTATTTTTATAGTGTTGAATAATTTTAGATTAATCGAATTTTTCATTCACTTTTATCGAATTAAACATACAGGCTCTTATATTAATAGATAATAATATCGAGGGTAATGATATTCAATGATAGAAAATACGCTTTCATATAGCGATGAAAAATAAAGGTCAACCAGTTTCCTGATTGACCTTTTAACGTAATGCTTAATAACAAAAATTAAGCGTTTTCGTTTTGTGCCGCTTGGATAGCAGTTAACGCAACAGTATAAACGATATCGTCTACCAGTGCGCCACGGGATAAGTCGTTAACCGGCTTACGCATACCTTGCAGCATTGGACCGATAGAGACCAAGTCCGCAGAACGTTGTACCGCTTTATAAGTGGTGTTACCGGTATTCAAGTCTGGGAAGATGAATACCGTAGCTTTACCTGCAACAGGTGAATTTGGTGCTTTAGATTTAGCCACATCTGCCATTACTGCAGCATCGTACTGTAATGGACCGTCGATCATCAAGTCTGGGCGTTTTTCTTGTGCTAAGCGAGTCGCTTCACGCACTTTTTCAACATCACTACCCGCACCGGAGTTACCTGTAGAGTAAGAGATCATTGCAACGCGAGGCTCAATACCGAAAGCTTTTGCTGAATCTGCAGATTGAATAGCGATTTCAGATAGCTGCTCTGCTGTCGGGTCTGGGTTAATTGCGCAGTCACCGTAAACAAATACTTGTTCTGGTAGCAGCATAAAGAACACAGAAGACACTAATGAGCTACCCGGTGCAGTTTTGATTAACTGTAGCGGTGGACGAATAGTATTTGCTGTGGTGTGAACCGCACCAGAAACCAAGCCGTCAACTTCGCCTTTCTCTAGCATCAGCGTGCCGAGAACTACGTTATCTTCTAGTTGTTCGCGAGCAACCACTTCGGTCATACCTTTGCTTTTACGCAATTCAACTAAACGAGCAACATACTCTTCACGAACTTTAATTGGGTCAACAATTTCAATACCAGCGCCCAATTCGACACCTTGAGACTCAGCAACACGACGGATATCTTCAGGATTACCTAAAAGAACACAAGTCGCGATACCACGTTCAGCACAGATTGATGCTGCTTTAACAGTACGTGGCTCATCACCTTCTGGCAGAACAATACGCTTGCCTGCTTTACGTGCCAGTTCTGTTAACTGATAACGGAATGCTGGTGGTGACAGACGGTTTGGACGCTCAGAATCCGCAACCAGAGATTCAATCCAATCGCTGCTAATATGGCGAGCCACATAGTTTTGAATTTTTTCAATACGCTCATGGTCATCAGCTGGCACTTCAAGGCTGAAACTTTGCAGATTCAGGGAAGTTTGCCATGTGTTGCTTTTAACCATAAATACTGGCAAGCCAGTTTCGAATGCTTGTTCACACAGTTTATGAATCGGAGCATCAATGTGGTAGCCGCCAGTTAATAAGATGGCACCAATTTCTACGCCGTTCATGGCTGCAAGTGATGCAGAAACTAAGACATCAGGGCGGTCAGCTGAAGTCACTAACAATGAACCCGGACGGAAATGTTCCAGCATATGTGGAATACTGCGCGCACAGAAAGTGACGGATTTAACGCGGCGAGTATTGATTTCACCTTCGTTAATCACTTCTGCATTTAAGTGTTTTGCCATATCGATTGCTCGAGTAGCAATCAGGTCAAAGTTCCAAGGGATGGCTGCTAATACAGGCAGATTTAATCCATTGAGCGCATTCGTATCGATATTCGCGATAGACGCTTTGGTTGAATCATCAAAGATTTCAGATAGGTCAGGGCGAGTACGGCCTTGATCATCAACAGGCGCGTTAACTTTATTAACGATAACCCCAATGATGCTTTCGTTGCGCTGTCCACCGAACTCATTACGAACCAATTCCAAACGCTCTTGCATTTGCTGAATTGAACTATTACCTGGTGCGGTAACAAAGACAATTTCAGCGCCAAGAGTCTTGGCAATTTCATAGTTGAGTGATTGAGCAAAAGAGTGTTTGCGAGTTGGAACTAAGCCTTCAATTAGAATAACTTCTGCATTTTTAGTGTGCTCATGGTAACGAGCCACAATCTCTTCCATCAGAACGTCTTTTTTAGAAGAGGTTAGCAGGGATTCTACATACTCCATTGTTAATGGCTCAACAATGGTCGTAATGCTTGAATGAGAGCGTAAAACTTCAGTAGTTTGATCTTTATTACCAGAAACGCGTGGTTGTGCGATTGGTTTAAACACGCTCAGTTGGACACCTTTTTGTTCCATCGAGCGGACGACACCCAAGCTGACGCTGGTTAAACCAACGCTGGTGCCTGTAGGAATTAACATAATTGTACGGGACACGGGAACCTCGTTTTTTGGTTACTCTAAAGCAGTACCGCCAGCATAAAGCTGGCGGCAAAAGTTTTTATGCTGTTAAACGTGCAGCATCTTGAGCAATCACCAACTCTTCATTGGTTGGGATAACTAATGCTGGGCGGCTGTTATCGGTGGTGATAACACCTTCTTTACCAAAGCGTGCCGCTAAGTTACGTTCGTGGTCATATTCGAAACCAAGAATAGCCAGTTTCTTCAATGTAATTTCACGAACCTGAGCGGAGTTTTCACCGATACCGCCAGTAAAGATGATAGCGTCAAGACGACCTTCCATCAGCGCACTGTAAGCACCCACATATTTTGCAAGACGGTGGCAGAATACATCCATTGCACGAGTTGCATCTTCTTTCGTGCCATAGTTGTCTTCCACATAGCGACAGTCGCTAGTCACGCCAGTTAAGCCCAGTAAACCAGACTCTTTTGTCAGCATTTTGTTGATTTGATCAACGCTCATGCCTAATGAATCATGCAAATGGAAAATAATCGCAGGGTCGATATCACCGCTACGAGTTCCCATTACTAAACCTTCTAATGGAGTTAAACCCATTGAAGTATCAACACATTTACCATTAACGATAGCAGATACTGAACCTCCATTACCTAAATGGCAAGTGATAACATTCAGTTCATCAACAGGTTTGTTAAGTCTTTTGGCTGCTTCGCGAGAAACATAGTAGTGGCTAGTGCCGTGTGCGCCGTAGCGACGGATACTGTGTTCTGAATACAGTTCGTATGGCAGAGCATACAGATAAGCTTCTTGTGGCATTGTCTGATGGAAAGCAGTATCAAATACCGCAACGTTTTTAGTAATCAGATGAGGGAAAGATTTTCTTGCCTCTTCAATACCAATCAGGTGAGCAGGGTTATGTAATGGTGCAAATGGGATTGCTGCTTTGATACCCGCAATAACTTCGTCGTCAATGACAACAGAAGAGGTAAATTTCTCGCCACCATGAACAATACGATGACCAATAGAAGTAATTTGCGCTGAAAGTTCAGGCTTCTCAGCAAGAATAGTATTAACAATAAAGTTTAATGCTTCGCTATGCGCAGCACCTGCACCTAAAGGAGCTTCCTTTTTCGCGCCATCCATTTTCCACTTGATGCGGGCTTCAGGCAAATTAAAACATTCAGCTAAACCTGATAGAAATTCATCCCCATTAGTCGGATCGATGATTGCAAATTTCAGTGAGGAGCTACCGCAGTTTAAAACCAGTACCAGCTTACTTGACATGGAAATACCTATCGTTAATTGTTGTTGTGAAGCCTTTTTTAAACTAAAAGACTCAAATGTAAAAGTTAATTAGCTAGAGCCTAGCGCATTTGTTACTGAGTCATTCATGATGGATATCATGATTAACGTAAAAAATTGCATGGATCGGCAATTTTACAGGGTTTTATGAAGCTAACGTTGTGTAATGCTGTTAATTAACTGTAAAAAATAAATTAACGGCTTGGTGTTGAAATAACGATCAAAACCCCAATATATCACTGTTGATTACTTAACAAAGAGAACTATTAAGTCACATAGGTCAACAGGAATTCTAAATACGGTCGATTCTACTAAAATTATTTTATATTTTATACGTTTTTTTTAGAAATGGGGTCTTTGGTTGATTAAAATCATAAATGCCCTATAAAGTGCAGTTATAGCGATAAGTTAGATATTTGTGAGAATAACATGAGCATAGCGGGTTTTACTGAAGCCGGCTTGAGTTAAGCAAGATTTGAAAAAAGATTATTCGGATTCTGAGTGTGCGTTCACAATCAGTTTGGCGTAAGCTAAGAATAAATTGATAATATTTTGATTATAGCAGTAGGAAGTTATTGATGAGCACAATGCAAAATACACCCCCGGGATTTTTTAAGCGCTTCAGATTGGGTAACCATTATCTGAAAGTGTTTCCTATGGAAAAAAAGCTGACGCCACTATTTCCAGAGCTGCGTATTAATAAAGCTATTCGTTTCGGTATTCGATTTATGCCGCCGATTGCTATATTCACTCTCGCGTGGCAAATCGCCCTTGGGGGACAACTGGGTCCCGCCATCGCAACTGCATTATTTGCCTGTAGCTTACCAATGCAAGGTTTATGGTGGTTGGGAAAGCGCGCATCAACACCATTACCCGCAGGGCTATTAAGCTGGTTCTATGAAATTCGAGATAAGTTTACTGCGGCAGGTATTGCGGTGGCACCAGTGGAACAGCAGCCGGACTATATGGCGTTAGCTGAACTGTTGAGGAAAGCGTTTAAACAGCTAGATAACACGTTTATGGAAGATCTTTAATTTTCAGATTAGGCTTCTACTGCCCACTAAAATCAGTAAAAAGTTTGGATTAACAACAAGTAATATAAAAAGCCGGTCTAGATCAATAAAAGTGGCATTTTATCTGTGCATGATTCCTGTTGAATGCGAAGATTACCTAAAATTATCTACGGAGAGCTGTAATGGAAATGACCAATGCTGAACGCTTAATCTTATCAAATCAATATAAAATGATGACGATGCTAGATCCTGATAATGCGGAGCGTTATCGTCGTCTGCAAACCATTATTGAACGTGGGTTTGGTTTACAAATGCGTGAATTAGACCGAGATTTCAGTGAGCTCAGTGAACAAACATGTCGTACTGTTATTGAAATCATGGAAATGTACCATGCATTGCAAGTTTCTTACGGCAATATGGAAGATAAACATGGTGTCGATGCTCGTCGTGTCCAATTTTTAGGTTTTGACGCTGCGACAGAAGCTCGCTATCTCAGTTATGTTCGTTTTATGGTAAATACAGAAGGGCGCTATACTCATTTTGATTGTGGAACTCATGGGTTTAATTCACAAACACCTATGTGGGATAAATATTTGAGAATGCTGAAAATTTGGCAATCATGCCCACGACAATACCACCTTTCAGCGGTAGAAATTTCCCAGATTTTAAACGCATAATTTTCCATCGTTCTTTGGGTTACAGTCGTATTATTATGAATTCTTTGACTCGGGAGTATAACGATTATACTCCCGAGTTTTTTGCTTGTGATTCAGAGTGATCTAAAGTATTGATGAGAAAATAGAGTGTGATATAGGTATTGGACAAATGAAAAAAGGAATCGATGTGAAGCTAAAAGCAAAAGGTTTTTTATTTGATCTTGATGGAACGCTGGCTGATTCATTAGCGGTCGTTGAACGTAGTTGGTGCCTCTTTGGTGATAGGATCGGCGCTAACAAACAAGAAATCATCGATTTTATCCATGGGAAACCCGCAATGACAACTTTGCGCCATTTTCTTCCAGATGCAAATGAAGAGGAGCTACAAACTCATTTTCGTTGGTTAGAGAAACTGGAAAGCGAAGATACTGAGGGGGTAGTAGCTTTACCCGGTGCTATTGAACTCCTTTCCCGATTAAATCAGATTGGTGCACCTTGGGCTATTGTAACGTCAGGAACTGTCCCTATTGCCCATGGCCGACAAGTAGCAGCAGGTTTACCAGAGCCTAAACACTGGGTCACTTTTGAAAAAGTGTCGAAAGGAAAACCGGATCCAGAGCCTTTCCAACTCGGTGCGCTGAGCCTCGCTCTTTCACCAAAAGATTGCATTGCCTTTGAAGATGCTCCCGCAGGGATCCATTCTGCACTTAGCGCAGGTTGCCAAGTTGTGGCAGTGCATGCACCAGAAGGCATGCCACGTAGAAGTGAAATTGATATAATTATTAGTTCATTAGAGCAAATTTCTGTTACGGGACCTGACAATGATGGGTATTTTGAACTTTTAATGTCAAAAAACAGCGAATAGCGATCTAATCAAAGAAATTCTCCGTAAAACATGGTTAACTAAGCAAAATCTTTAGCCTGTTTTTTTTCGTCGAAAGGGGATATTTTGAACGGAGAATTGCTGTGGGTACTAACCCTCCTATTGATCGCAATTGTTTTATTCACCACCAACAAAGTTCGCATGGATGTGGTTGCCCTGTTAGTTATTGTCGCATTTGTGTTGAGCGACACATTGACTTTACAACAGGCAACAGCGGGCTTTGCTGATCCAAACGTCTTATTGATTGCTGCTCTATTTGTTATTGGTGATGGTCTTGTTCGTACCGGAATCGCTTATCAAATGGGTGACTGGCTTGTCCGAGTGGCAGGCAGCAGTGAAAGTAAAATGTTAGTTTTCCTGATGCTAACTGTTGCTGGGCTTGGTGCCTTTATGAGCTCAACAGGCGTCGTGGCTATCTTTATCCCCGTCGTCTTAAGTGTCGCTGCTCGTATGAAAACCTCACCAAGTCGCTTAATGATGCCCCTCGGTTTTGCTGGGTTGATTAGTGGCATGATGACACTGGTTGCAACTCCGCCGAATATGGTAGTCAACAGCGAATTAGTCCGTGAAGGTTTACCGAGCTTTCAATTCTTCTCAATTACACCGATTGGCATTTTAATTTTATTTGCTGGGATCGGTTATATGTGGGTGACGCGTCGTTGGCTAGGTAGCAATGAACCGGATAAACAGCCAGTAAAGTATCAACGGAGTTTCCGAGATTTGATCCGTGATTATAAATTAGCGGGTCGTGCGCGTCGTTTAGCAATCCGTAAAGGCTCATCACTCATTGGGCACACTTTAGATGAACTTCATTTACGTTCCCGTTATGGCGCAAACGTAGTAGGGATTGAGCGCTGGCGTAAATTTCGCCGTGTTATGGTAAGTGCTACCGGGGGAACTGAATTACGGGAGCGTGATGTATTATTAGTTGATATCTCCGTTAGCGATGATGAATTACGTAAGTTTTGCAGTGAACAGCTTCTCGAACCGATGATCCTCCGTGGTGATTATTTCTCAGATCAATCCCGTGATGTGGGCATGGCCGAGGTTTCCATGAATCCGGACTCGGAGTTACTTGGCAAAAGCCTAAAAGAGATTAAGTTCCGTACTCGGTATGGGTTAAACGTGGTGGGTATCCGTCGAGATGGTAAGGCACTAGATGGTAAGCTGGTGGATGAATCACTGCGTTTAGGCGACATATTACTGGTCATAGGTGACTGGAAACTGATCCGTGTACTCTCTACTAAACCCCGTAACTTTATTGTATTGAATTTAGCTGCTGAAGTTGAAGCGGTTGCACCTGCATCCTCACAAGCCCCACATGCTCTGTTCTGTTTGGCATTGATGGTGGCGATGATGGTGACTAATGAAATTCCTAATTTTATTGCCGCATTGATAGCATGTTTATTGATGGGAAAATTCCGCTGTATCGATATGGAAAGCGCGTATAAATCGATTCACTGGCCGAGCATTATTTTAATTGTGGGGATGATGCCGTTTGCTATCGCACTGCAAGAAACTGGGGGGATAGCCCTTGCTGTTGATGCATTAATGAAAGTTGCTGGGGGATTAGGGCCACATGTGATGCTACTTTGCTTATTTATTCTGTGTGCCACCATTGGGCTATTTATATCTAACACCGCAACGGCTGTTTTAATGGCCCCCATCGCGATAGCCGCTGCTCGTCAAATGGATGTTTCTCCGTTACCGTTCGCCATGGTTATTGGTATTGCGGCTTCCGCGGCATTTATGACCCCCGTATCTTCCCCTGTAAATACGTTAGTATTGGGGCCTGGAGGTTATAAATTCTCAGATTTTTTGAAAATGGGGGTTCCATTCACCATTATTGTTATGATCATTAGCGTAGCCGTGATCCCTGTTTTATTCCCTTTTTGAACAGTAATAGGCTCTAACACGTAGAGCCTATTACATCATGAAAATTAATAACCATAATTAACAGTATTAAAATAAAAAGATACTGCTAATTATGGTTATTTTTATTTTAAGGAAAAATTTGTAGTCTATTTCCGTAAATTAATTAATTTTATATATCGGAGATATTATGAATATTACATTACCCAAAACAGGGTTTGTTACACTCGAAAATTACTGGGGTGAACATCTCAAGCGCGTGTATTTATCTCATACGGGATTTTTGACGAAAGTCAGAACGCACTTTGATATGCCTGATGGTACTATTTATAAGGATGCATTGATATTTCAATATCAATTAGGAATTGGTTCGCCAAAAGACTATTGGTACATGGAAATTGAAACATTATCAGGGAAAAAATATAGAACAAAAGATAATTTCTATTGTTCCATAAGTGAAGAGGATCATGGGCAGGTCACTATAGGTATGAATGGCGAAGAAAAGACAATGTACGTCAATTTCCCATCATCATCAGATTGTAAAACAAACTTGAATCTATATTAATACGAAGATTATAGAGGGGGGCGTTATGGTAAATAATACAGATATAGTACGTTACTATAATGGTAAGGCAACAATCGAAAATTTCTTTGGTGAAGAGTTAAAGTATATTTATGTACTACATTATGTTTCAGGACTTACCCATAAAGGAAGTGAAAGTAGACTTATTGATGAAAAATTTTTTAATAATTTACCTAATAAATCAATATCTGAGAATATATTTTCGTTTAAATATGAATTAGGTTTGCCTAATTCGTTTGACTATTGGTTTATTAAATTAGAAACAATAAGCGGTAAAACATATGCAACAAAGAAAAATTTCTATTGTTCAATCAAGGAAGAAGATCGTGGAAAGGTAATATTAGGTGTTAATGGTGAGGCGAAAACCTTGTATGTTGCCTTTTCATCATCATCAGGTTGTAGTACTAAGTTAATTGAAGAAAGCTAAGGTTTAATGCAAAAGGTGGGGATAATAGCGCCCACCTTTGAGTTAATTACTGATTTCATCTAAAGAGAGTGTAAAACTGGGAACAAAAATTTTCATAAAATATTCCATTTCTGGGCTATTTCTTTCTTTCAACATTTTTTCTAAACGCTTCTTGGCTAATGTAAACTCGCTATTTCCGGCTGAAAGCTCTTCTAAACATTTCAGATAGGCGCAAAGTGTATCTGCTTGTTTAACAATGAAATGATCTTCATCACTTTGCAAATCCTCCACTAATAATGCTTTAAAGTCTTCTTGGAGCTCTTCAGGCAACATATCTAACAGTTTTTGCTGAGCAAATTTCTCGATTTTTTTGTATTCATGAGCAATTTGCTGATTATGGTATTTTATTGGCGTTGGTAAATCACCAGTAATAACCTCGCTTGCATCGTGGTACATAGCAAATAAGGCAATTTTTTCTGGATTAACGTTTCCACTAAATTTACGATTTTTGATGATAGCTAGAGCGTGGGCAACCATAGCAACTTGTAGGCTATGCTCAGACACATTTTCTGTACGGACGTTACGCATCAGAGGCCAGCGATGAATGAGTTTCATTCTAGCGAGATGGGCAAAAAAGTAACTCATAAGACCCTCATTAATGATGAATTAATCTACAAAATTATAGCGCTATTACAACGAAAGAGATATCAGAATAATAGAATTTATTCGCTAATGGGTTGTTAGTTAAGACAAAGATAAAAATAATCTTCAATCAGAATAAAGAGGATTTAATAATGAAATTACTTTTTAAGCTAAAAAATACACAAATAAAGATGCTCATATTAAGATTATCTTAATTGTATTTTTATGCTTTATTGTAATTAATATTTGAATGGTTTATTTAAATCATTACAATCAAGGTAATATTTAATTGAAAATAATATTGAGGATGAAATGAAATATTTTCCAATAATTTTAGTTCTATTTTTCTTAGCCGCGGTTTATTTTATTTCTATTATTTAATTATCTAATAAAGACTCTCTTATTTAGATGTTTTATTTTTAGTTATAAATATAAAAATAGCCCATTATGGGCTATTTTTATTGGTTAGCTAACGTAGAAAGCTATTGGCGATAATTTTCTAAAAAGCGACCAAATTTGTTTATTGCCATTTCTAAATCATCAGCATAAGGCAAGGTAACGATACGGAAATGATCTGGGTGTGGCCAGTTAAATGCAGTTCCTTGCACTAACAATACTTTCTCTTGTAGTAGCAGGTCGAGGATCATTTTTTGGTCATCGTGAATATTGAAACGCTTAATGTCAATTTTCGGGAACATATAGAGTGCGCCTTGTGGTTTAACACAAGAGACTCCTGGAATTTGATTAATCAGTTCCCATGCTCGGTTACGCTGCTCATACAATCGACCACCAGGTTGGATAAATTCACTGATACTTTGGTAACCCCCCAATGCTGTTTGGATTGCATGTTGCATTGGAACGTTAGCGCATAAACGCATTGATGCCAGCATTTCTAACCCTTCAATATAACCTTTAGCATGCTTCTTCGGACCATTTAAGACCATCCAACCTTGGCGAAAGCCTGCAACACGATAGGTTTTTGATAGGCCGTTAAATGTGACCGTCAATAAATCTGGGGCTAATGCGGCGATTGAATGATGCTGTGCATCGTCATATAAAATTTTGTCGTAAATTTCATCGGCAAAAATAATCAGGCTATGTTGACGGGCAATCTCGACGATTTCCATCAATAACTCTTTACTGTACACCGCACCCGTTGGGTTGTTTGGGTTGATGATGACAATACCACGTGTACGTGGGCTGATTTTTTTACGAATATCGTCAAGATCAGGCATCCAACCTTGCTGCTCATCACACATATAGTGAACCGCATTCCCACCTGACAGGGACACTGCTGCTGTCCATAATGGATAGTCTGGTGCTGGAACCAGCATTTCATCGCCATTATTTAACAACGCTTGCATCGCTTGTACGATTAATTCAGATACCCCATTTCCGATATAAACATCTTCAACCGTCATATCATGGATATCACGGGCTTGGTAATGTTGGACAATCGCTTTACGTGCAGAATATAAGCCTTTTGAGTCGCAGTAACCTTGAGAGCTTGGCAAATTACGTAGAACATCAACGAGGATTTCATCTGGGGCTTCAAAGCCAAACGGTGCCGGGTTACCAATATTCAGTTTGAGAACTTTGTTCCCTTCTTCTTCTAAGCGTTTAGCTTCTTTTAAAACTGGCCCACGAATGTCATAGCAGACATTATCGAGCTTATTGGATTTTGTTATGTTATTCATGATTCTCTCATTACCCTAGCGGGCTAACTGTATGATAGGGATGTTCCGGCATTATTACCTTACTCTACTCCTCCCTCGGAAGCTTTTGAAGATGCTAGATAATTTTTGGTGTAAAAGGTTGGTTTAGACATAAATGAGTTATATGCTATCTTAAAATATAAAATAAGTTAGATAAAGGTTTTGGTTTTTAATATTAAGTTGGAATCTAATTCTGTCAATTGACGTTGTTTTGGAGTTAGGGGACCGGAAATACAACTAAATGACAAACATCGCAAAATTGTATCGCCTTGTAACATAGGATCTTAAATCATGAATCTAGAAATAAATTTAACCATTGATTGAGGCTTTTAGATTGGTTTTTAGCTTTTTTTGTTAGCGATATTGATTGTTTTAATGAGAATATTCTTAATGAAAATAGTATTTTAATATTTAGAGTATTGATAATTAATAAAATTGTTATTTTACATCATATGTTACACAAAGTGCTTACATTAAAATAATTGCAACTACATTAAATATGCTACTATTTAGCCTTACTCAACAGACGGGTGATAATTTAGTTCCTTAACTAAAAATGCATAATTAACGTTAGTGAGTAAAAATTGATTTATTTAATTATCATAGAGATATAGATAATTTTAGTATTACCAGAGTTGTGACCAGCAGATCTAAGGATTAGAGATGCTGAAATTAAGTTTTCTATAAAACTCGCTGATTCTCACGGAGGAGAGCAGAAACACCAGGTACCATAAAATTATATAAGAGAATGAACGATGATAAATTCAAATCGTCCCATAATGAATCTAGATCTTGATTTACTACGTACATTTGTCGCAGTGGCGGATCTAAATACCTTTGCTGCAGCCGCAGCGGCTGTATGTAGAACCCAATCTGCGGTTAGTCAGCAAATGCAACGTTTAGAGCAATTAGTCGGTCGCGAGTTATTTGCGCGCCATGGTCGTAATAAATTACTCACGGCTCATGGTTTGCAACTACTTGGTTATGCGCGTCAAATCTTGCGTGCAAATGATGATGCGACAGCCTCTTTAACCTATAACGACGCAGACGGTGAGCTAAGAATCGGTGCATCTGATGATACAGTTGATATCTTACTGCCATTTTTGCTTAATCGTATCGCCTCCGTGTATCCACGTATTGCGGTAGAAGTCCGCATTAAACGCGCCCAATACATTGAGTCCATGTTGGACAACCATGAAATCGATTTAGCACTAACAACCACGCGTATTACTCATCACCCTAAAACAGCATTAAGAACGGTGCCTGTTTTATGGCATAGCGCACCCGATTTCCAGTTGCGCCGTAATGAGCCAATCCCATTAGTGGTGATGGATGAGACAAACCCGTACCGTAAATTATGTACTCAAGCATTAGATGAAGCAGGGTTAGCATGGCATGTGGCGTATGAAGCAGCCTCATTACCGGCTGTTCGTGCGGCAGTGAATGCAGAAGTTGGTGTCACGGCTCGCCCAATGGAAATGCAAAATGCAGATTTACGTATTTTAAGTGAGGCGGATGGTTTACCTCGTCTTCCAGATATTCAGTATTGGTTATACAAAAATGCGGATGAACAAAAAGATTTCGTTTTAACCGTATTTAATGCGATTGAAAATAAAAAAATCCCTTACGCGGTAGCTCCAGCAGCAGAACCAACTGAGAGTAATGACCAATAAACTTAACTAAGCCCTTACCGATAAAATAGATTTTTTATCAGCGGTAGGTGGCAAGTAAGCATAAAAATATCATCCGGCTGGGTCCAGTTAATTCTGACTCAGCCGTTTTTATTTAGAATTCTAGGTGTTGGCATTTCTTCTCCTTCTTAATATCTTTTTCATTCACTTAACCATACTGAATTTTAACGAGAGTTTGTCAATAATGATTCCCCTTACGAACCAAAAGGATTAATGGAAGTGACATCATTTTTTAATGGAAAATATTTAACTTAAAACCTTGTGTATATGAAAGTGAACAAGGTTTCTTTCTATTCGGTGATAAAATACACGGAATGCCCACTTAATAAGTATGGATTAACGCGTAAGAGCATGAAATAATTGTGATGTAGATGGCATAACACGAATTTCGTTAGTTAGTTAATGATTTGTTATGCTGTTAACAATATTTTTTTACTAAATTGATAAAATAGCGTTGAGTAGTCAGTGAGTTAGTTAGGTATTTGAATAAAAAATCGTTACAGATGCTTAAATTAAATTCGCTTACCATGTAAACAAATTGAGTATATTTTCAATAAATCTGTGCGTTAGATCAAATAAAAAGCACATTTTTTCATCTGTTAAGACAGGTTTTTCCTGAGATAATAGTGTAGTAAAAACGAATAATCAGTTAGACTAGTCAGCGTGTTTATTTGTGTATAGTCAAACTGACACGTTTTAGCAGACAATGAGTACTTTCTGTTATTCTAATGTTTTTTGTATGTAAAATGTTTGTAATAAATACGGGTCATTTTGTCTCATTTGAGCAAAATAACATGTAGTGAGAGAGGACAAACCAAACGCCAGTCTACTGGACTGATTTTAGTTTGGTGATCTTTTAGTTTGAAGATCAATGTTGGTCTTTCTTCTCTATTAACTGGGCAATTGTGGTGCAATGCTGCCGTGTTGTAAAAAAGAGCAGTGACGCACCATAAGTAATGAGTAAGCAACGAGTATGTCTACATCAATCCTAGAGTTAGCCCATAACTGGGGCTTTGCTATATTCTTTATCGGCGCTATTGGTCTTTGCGCTTTCATGTTGACCGCAGGTCATTTCTTGGGTAGCCGCGCCAAAGCCAGAGCCAAACACGTTCCCTATGAGTCAGGTATTGACTCTGTCGGTAGTGCTCGTCTTCGTATGTCCGCCAAGTTCTACTTGGTTGCGATGTTTTTCGTCATCTTCGATGTTGAAGCTATGTTCCTATTCGCATGGTCTGTTGCCATTCGTGAAGCTGGATGGGTTGGTTTCATCGAAGCCGCTATTTTTATCTTTGTATTGTTGGCGGGATTATTTTATCTGGTTCGCGTTGGTGCATTGGATTGGACTCCAGTCCGTTCACGTCGCGCAGTTAAAGGTCCTAGTAAAGTTATTAAAATCAGCAATCGTCATCCGCAGTAAAAAGCGAGGCATTATACAATGGATTATACGCTCACCCGCATAGATCCGAACGGTGAGAACGACCGTTACCCACTGCAAACTCAGGAAATCGTGACTGATCCCCTAGAGCAGCAAGTTGAAAACAGTGTTTACATGGGCAAACTTTCTCATGCACTTCACGATGTGGTCAACTGGGGACGCAAAAACTCCCTATGGCCCTATAACTTTGGTCTTTCATGTTGCTATGTAGAAATGGTGACATCGTTCACGTCTGTTCATGACGTAGCCCGCTTTGGTGCGGAAGTACTGCGTGCTTCACCTCGTCAAGCCGACTTTATGGTTGTTGCAGGAACCTGTTTCACCAAGATGGCACCTGTTATCCAGCGTCTTTATGACCAAATGCTAGAACCGAAATGGGTTATCTCCATGGGGTCATGTGCTAACTCTGGTGGTATGTACGATATCTATTCTGTTGTACAAGGTGTCGATAAATTTATTCCCGTGGATGTGTACATTCCAGGCTGCCCACCACGCCCTGAAGCCTATATGCAGGCTCTCCTTCTGTTACAAGAATCCATCGGCAAAGAGCGTCGTCCACTCTCTTGGGTCGTGGGTGATCAGGGTGTTTATCGTGCAAATATGCAGTCAGAAAGAGAAAGAAAACACGGTGAACGTATCGCAGTAACTAATCTGCGAACCCCAGACGAAATTTAAGGCTTTAAGCCATTCAGCGTAACAGAGCAATGTTGTTGCGAAATAATAAACCTGATCAAGCGTTATGGTGAAGAATGATGACAGATCAGAGAGCGCAAGCGAGTAGTACCCAGCCAGAATGGCAGACGCAGGATCACATTAATGACCCTGTGCTTCTGGAACTGCGCAATCAATTTGGCCCGGATGCCTTTTCTGTTCAAGCAACCCGTACTGGCATGCCAGTTATTTGGGTGCGTCGTGAACAGCTGCTGGAAGTTGTAGATTTCTTAAAGAAACTACCAAAACCTTATGTGATGTTGTTCGATTTACACGGGGTCGATGAACGCCAACGTATTCATCGCCAAGGTCTGCCAGAAGCCGACTTTAGTGTGTTCTACCATCTCATTTCTATTGACCGAAACCGCGATATCATGCTGAAAGTTGCTCTCAATGAGAACGACTTAAATGTACCATCGATAGTTTCTTTATTCCCAAATGCTAACTGGCATGAACGCGAAGTCTGGGACATGTTCGGTATCACCTTCCAAGGTCATCCGAATCTGCGCCGTCTTCTCATGTCACCAAATTGGGAAGGTCATCCGCTGCGTAAAGATTACCCAGCACGTGCTACCGAATTTGACCCGTTTGTGCTGACGAAGCAGAAGCAGGATCTGGAAATGGAAGCGTTGACTTTCAAACCAGAAGAGTGGGGCATGTCACGAGGAAATGAAAACGAAGATTTCATGTTCCTGAACTTGGGTCCAAACCATCCATCTTCTCACGGTGCATTCCGCATCGTGTTGCAGCTCGATGGTGAAGAAATTATCAACTGCGTTCCTGATATTGGTTACCACCATCGTGGTGCTGAAAAAATGGGTGAACGTCAGTCATGGCATAGTTTTATTCCTTACACTGACCGTATCGAGTATCTCGGTGGTTGTGTAAACGAAATGCCTTATATCCTAGCTGTTGAAAAACTGGCGGGTATTGAAGTGCCTGATCGCGTGAAAACCATCCGCGTGATGATGTCTGAACTATTCCGTATCAATAGTCACCTTTTGTACATCAGTACCTATATTCAAGACGTTGGTGCGATGACGCCGGTGTTCTTTGCATTTACTGATAGACAAAAAGTATACAACGTCGTCGAAGCGATCACCGGTTTCCGTATGCACCCAGCTTGGTTCCGCATCGGTGGTGTTGCTCATGACCTCCCTCGTGGTTGGGATAAATTGCTGCGTGAATTATTAGATTGGTTACCTAAACGCTTAGAGTCCTATGTGACGTCAGCGCTGAAAAACTCCATCTTAAAAGGTCGTTCTATTGGTGTGGCTTCATACACCAAAGAAGAAGCATTAGCTTGGGGTGTAACAGGGGCTGGTCTACGTGCAACGGGTGTTGATTTTGACGTACGTAAAGCGCGTCCTTATTCAGGTTATGAAAACTTTGAGTTCGATATCCCAATTGCCCATAACGGTGACTGTTATGACCGTGTGATGATCAAAGTGGAAGAGATGCGTCAGAGTATCCGTATTCTTGAGCAATGCTTGAAGAATATGCCAGAAGGTCCATTTAAAGCGGATCATCCATTGACCACGCCGCCACCAAAAGAGCGGACATTGCAGCATATCGAAACCCTGATCAACCACTTCTTGCAAGTGTCTTGGGGACCAGTAATGCCAGCAAATGAATCATTCCAGATGGTTGAAGCAACTAAAGGAATCAACAGCTACTACTTAACGAGTGATGGCAGCACAATGAGCTACCGTACCCGTATTCGCACCCCGAGTTATGAGCATTTACAGCAAATTCCGGCGGTGATTAGAGGCAGCTTGGTTTCTGACTTGATTGTCTATCTGGGTAGTATTGATTTTGTAATGTCGGATGTGGATCGCTAACCATGCATAATGAACATGATAATAACAGCCAACTCAATGTGGTTAATGTCTTTGAACCGCAATTGAATCACGGCTTTATCCTAACAGATGAAGAGCGTGCTGAAATTGAAGGTGAAAAACACCACTATGAGGATGCACGCGCAGCGTCAATTGAAGCGCTGAAAATTGTGCAAAAAAACCGTGGCTGGGTAGAAGATGGCGCTATTCACGCTATCGCTGAAGTTTTAGGGATCCCTGCAAGTGATGTCGAAGGGGTCGCAACATTCTATAGCCAAATTTTCCGTCAACCGGTTGGTCGTCATATTATTCGCTATTGTGACAGTGTTGTTTGCCACATTACGGGCTACCAAGGCTTAGAAGCTGAAATTATTAAACAGCTGAATATTCGCCCAGGTCAAACAACAGAAGATGGTCGCTTTACGCTACTGCCAACCTGTTGCTTAGGCAACTGTGATAAAGGTCCATCGATGATGATCGATGAAGACACTCACACACATGTACAGCCTGAAAATATTCAAAAGCTACTGGAGCAGTATCCATGACAAACTCCTCCGTTAAACCCGTGATCCGAACTGCTGAAACACATCCGCTAACATGGCGTTTGCGTGATGACGGTCAACCTGTGTGGTTGGATGAGTATCGCAGCAAAAACGGATACAAAGGTGTCGAACGTGCATTAAAAGGCATGGCGCCAGATGAAGTAGTCAACCTTGTTAAAGATGCTGGACTGAAAGGTCGCGGTGGTGCAGGGTTCTCTACGGGTCTGAAATGGAGCCTGATGCCAAAAGATGAAAACATGAAACTGCGTTACTTCCTATGTAATGCGGATGAAATGGAACCGGGCACATATAAAGACCGTTTACTGATGGAAGAACTGCCTCACTTATTAGTTGAAGGTATGATTATCGGCGCTTATGCATTAAAAGCTTACCGTGGTTATATTTTCCTACGTGGTGAATACATTGAGGCCGCAAAGCATTTACGTCGCGCCATTGAAGAAGCGAAAGCAGCAGGTCTATTAGGTAAAAACATTCTCGGTTCAGGTTTCGATTTTGAACTGTTTGTCCATACCGGTGCGGGTCGCTATATCTGTGGTGAAGAAACAGCCCTGATTAACTCCCTTGAAGGTCGTCGCGCGAATCCACGCTCTAAGCCGCCATTCCCTGCAACATCAGGAGCATGGGGTAAACCAACTTGCGTTAATAACGTCGAAACTATCTGTAACGTGCCTGCGATTTTAGAGCACGGAGATCAGTGGTATATCGATTTAAGCGCCGGTAAGAGCAAAGATGCCGGTACTAAGCTAATGGGCTTCTCTGGCCGCGTTAAAAACCCAGGTTTATGGGAGCTGCCATTTGGTACGACTGCCCGTGAAGTTTTAGAGGATTACGCTGGAGGTATGCGTGATGGACTGAAACTTAAAGCATGGCAACCGGGAGGCGCGGGTACTGATTTCCTGACCAATGACCACCTTGATTTACCAATGGATTTCGAAAATATTGCAAAAGCAGGTAGCCGTCTAGGGACTGCACTGGCGATGGCAGTGGATAACGAAATCAATATGGTGTCGTTAGTGCGCAACTTAGAAACATTTTTCGCACGCGAATCTTGCGGTTGGTGTACTCCGTGTCGTGATGGGTTGCCGTGGAGTGTGAAAATTTTACAGGCACTGGAAAAAGGCGAAGGACAAGAAGGGGATATTGAAACCCTAGAACAACTTTGTCGTTTCTTAGGTCCAGGTAAAACTTTCTGTGCTCATGCGCCAGGTGCGGTTGAACCACTGCAAAGTGCTATCAAATATTTCCGTAAAGAATTCGAAGCGGGTATCTCGAAAAAAGATCTGCGCAATATTGTGCAGATTGCAGGTATCCAGCCAAACCTGTTAAAGCAGCGTTGGTAAGCATTTAGCGATTGAGCAACCGCTAAACGAATTTTTGACGAAGAACGTATTTATGATTAACGCCTGCTAACGCGGGCCTTTGGGAAGCATGCTGACTATGGCTACGATATATGTAGACGGCAAAGAATATGACGTAAACGGGTCTGAAAACCTGTTACAAGCCTGCTTATCGCTGGGGCTAGATATTCCTTATTTTTGCTGGCATCCGGCGCTGGGAAGCGTTGGCGCTTGCCGCCAGTGTGCGGTGAAGCAGTATCAAAACGCGGATGACACTCGTGGTCGCCTCGTGATGTCTTGTATGACACCGGCAACGGAAGGAACTTACATCTCCATCGATGATGAAGAAGCCAAACAGTTCCGTGAAAGTGTTGTTGAATGGCTGATGACTAACCATCCACATGACTGCCCAGTCTGT
Organism: Providencia rustigianii DSM 4541; assembly: GCF_000156395.1. GTDB lineage: Bacteria > Pseudomonadota > Gammaproteobacteria > Enterobacterales > Enterobacteriaceae > Providencia > Providencia rustigianii. The sequence goes on along the minus strand of NZ_GG703819.1, from coordinate 918,985 downwards.
GAAGAGGGTGGTAACTGCCACTTACAAGATATGACGGTGATGACCGGTCATACCATGCGTAAGTATCGTTTTACAAAACGTACACACATTAACCAAGACCTTGGACCGTTCATTAGTCATGAAATGAACCGTTGCATCGCGTGTTACCGCTGTGTTCGTTATTACAAAGATTATGCGGATGGCACAGACTTAGGTGTCTATGGCGCCCATAACTATGTGTACTTTGGTCGTACAGAAGACGGTACTCTGGAAAGCGAATTTTCTGGAAACCTCGTTGAAGTATGCCCGACAGGGGTCTTCACTGATAAAACTCACTCAGAACGCTATAACCGTAAATGGGATATGCAATTTGCACCGGGTATCTGCCAACAGTGCAGTATCGGTTGTAACACCAGCCCAGGTGAACGTTATGGTGAACTACGTCGCATTGAAAACCGCTATAACGGTTCCGTAAACCACTATTTCCTGTGTGACCGTGGTCGCTTTGGTTATGGCTACGTCAACCGTAAAGATAGACCTCGCCAAGCACTGTTAAATAAAGAGGGTGTGCAGCAAGTTATTTCTGCGATTGAAGCGATGCAAAGTGGTGCGCAAATTATCAATCAAGCGAAAAAAGTGATTGGTATCGGTTCGCCGCGTGCCAGTATCGAAAGTAACTATGCATTACGTGCTTTAGTCGGTGCAGAAAACTTCTACTCCGGCATTTCTGCGGATGAGCAGCGTCGCTTAGGCTTGATGCAAAACATTCTGCAAAATGGCGGAATTTATACCCCGACATTGCGTGAAGTTGAAGGCTACGATGCGGTATTAGTGCTGGGTGAAGATTTAACTCAGACAGGTGCCCGTATGGCACTATCTGTTCGCCAAGCGGTGAAAGGTAAAGCGCGCGAAATGGCAGCAGCACAGAAAGTCGCTGACTGGCAAATTGCAGCAATCCAAAATATCGGCCAGCATGCGAAATATCCACTGTTTATTACGAATGTGGATGATACTCGCTTAGACGACGTGGCGGCATTTAACTACCGAGCACCAGTTGCTGACCAAGCTCGCTTAGGTTTTGCGATTGCCAATATGATCAATGGCGAAGCGCCAGCGGTCAATGATTTACCGGCAGATCTGAAAGCGAAAGTGGAAACTATCGCTCAAGCATTAGCAAGTGCTAAGAAACCACTGATTATCAGCGGTAGCCACAGTGCGAGTGATGCAATGATTGAAGCTGCAGCTAACGTCGCATTCGCGCTGAAAGCGAAGGGATCCAACGTTGGTCTGTCCTATCTAGCATCCCACGCGAACAGCTTTGGTTTAGCCATGATGAATGCTCAGCCGCTCGAGAATGCGTTTGCGCGTATTGAAGCCAATGAAGCGGATGTGGCGATTGTGATGGAAAATGATCTATACCGTCACAGCACTGTGAATGCAGTAAATAGCGCACTCAGCAAATTGAAACAGTTGATTGTGGCTGACCATCAACACACTGACATCATGGATAAAGCGACTTTAGTTCTGCCAGCAGCAAGTTTTGCAGAGGCGGATGGTACGCTGATTAACCAAGAAGGTCGTGCACAACGCTTCTTCCAAGTCTTTGACCCAACTTACTACGATAACAGTATCGTGATGAACGAAAGCTGGCGCTGGATGCATTCTCTGCAAACTGAAGCTCAGCAGCGTGATGCGGACTGGTCTCAGTTAGACCATGTTATCGAAGAATGTGTCACTGCAATGCCACAATTTGCAGGCATCAAAAATACGGCACCAAAAGCCTCTTTCCGCATTCGTGGTCAGAAGTTAGCACGTGAACCACATCGCTACAGCGGTCGTACATCGATGTTAGCGAATAAAACGGTACATGAGCCACGCCAACCACAAGATATTGACTCGCCATTTGCGTTCTCAATGGAAGGGAATAACTCGCCAACTGCACCTCGTCAGCAAATTCCATTTGCATGGGCGCCGGGTTGGAACTCCCCACAAGCATGGAATAAATTCCAAGCAGAAGTCGGCGGTCACTTGCTGTTTGGTGATCCAGGCGTGCGGTTATTCAACTCGACTGAAGGTAAATTAGCGTACTTTACTGGGATCCCAGCGGCTTACCAAGGCACTGAAGCTCAGTGGGTTGTTGCTCCGTATTACCATCTGTTCGGCAGTGATGAAACCTCGCAGCGTTCTGATGTGATCCAGCAGCGTATGCCTGAGCCTTACATCATGTTGAATGCACAAGATGCAGCAGCACTTGGTCTGAATGCTGGTGTGAAAGCTGAATTTAGTCATGCAGGACAAACATTGAGCCTGACCGTACGTATCAGTAATCACCTTGCAACAGGTCAAATCGGTTTACCACTAGGTATGCCGGGAATTGCACCAGTGATGGCTGGGGTGACTGTGAATAATCTGCGGAGGGGAGCATGATGGATTGGATTTCTCCAGCGGTGATGGAAGTGATAATTTCCATCCTCAAGTCTGTTGTTATCTTACTGGTTGTCGTGACCTGTGGGGCATACATGAGTTTGGGAGAGCGCCGAATTCTCGGTCTATTCCAGAATCGTTATGGTCCAAACCGAGTGGGTCCATTCGGGATGGGACAACTGATTGCCGACATGTTCAAAATGCTGTTTAAAGAGGACTGGATCCCTCAGTTCGCGGACAAGAAAATTTTTACTCTTGCCCCGGTTATTGCATTTTGTTCACTGTTTTTGGCCTTTGCAATTGTTCCTGTCAGTCCGACATGGCACGTTGCTGACCTGAATATCGGCATTTTATTTTTCCTGATGATGGCTGGTTTAGCCGTGTATGCGGTTCTATTTGCGGGTTGGTCAAGTAACAACAAATACTCATTATTGGGTGCGATGCGTGCATCAGCTCAAACCGTTAGCTATGAAGTGTTCTTAGGTTTGTCATTAATGGGTGTCGTCGCGCAAGCCGGCTCATTTAATTTAATTGACATCGTGAACTCTCAAGCAGGCATGTGGAACGTGATTCCACAATTCTTTGGCTTCATTACCTTTGCGATAGCGGGTGTTGCGGTGTGTCACCGTCATCCATTTGACCAACCAGAAGCTGAACAAGAAATTGCCGACGGTTATCATGTTGAATATTCCGGTATGAAATTCGGTCTGTTTTTCGTGGGTGAGTATATCGGTATCGTGACGGTGTCTGCACTGATTGTGACGCTGTTCTTTGGTGGCTGGCATGGTCCGTTCTTGCCTGCATTCCTGTGGTTTGCGATTAAAACAGCATTCTTCATGATGATGTTCATCTTGATCCGTGCTTCTTTACCGCGTCCACGTTATGACCAAGTAATGTCTTTCGGTTGGAAAATTTGTCTGCCGCTGACACTGCTTAACCTGCTGGGTACCGCAGCAGTGATTTTATACAACGCTCAGTAAGGGGTGATTGAACCATGACATTAAAAGAGTTATTGGTCGGTTTCGCCACCCAAGTACGCAGTATTTGGATGGTGGGTCTACATGCGTTCGACAAACGAGAAACGCAAATGTACCCGGAAGAGCCAGTTTATCTGCCTCCTCGTTATCGTGGGCGTATCGTGCTAACGCGCGATCCTGACGGTGAAGAGCGTTGTGTTGCGTGTAACTTATGTGCTGTTGCTTGCCCAGTGGGCTGCATCTCGCTGCAAAAGGCTGAGCATGAAGACGGACGTTGGTACCCAGAGTTTTTCCGCGTTAACTTTTCTCGCTGTATTTTCTGTGGTCTGTGTGAAGAAGCTTGCCCAACAACGGCAATCCAATTAACCCCAGACTTTGAAATGGCAGATTGGCGACGTCAGGATCTGGTTTACGAGAAAAATGACCTACTAATTTCAGGTCCAGGTAAATATCCTGATTATAACTTTTACCGTAAATCGGGTATGGCGATTTCAGGTAAAGACAAAGGTGAAGCGGATAACGAAGCGAAACCGATTAACGTCAAAGACCTGTTGCCGTAAGGAGCGATATTCATGGAATTTACTTTTTATATCGCCGGTCTGGTTGCTGTTTTAGCAACTTTGAGGGTGATTACCAATACCAACCCAGTACATGCGTTGTTGTATCTGGTGGTTTCTTTGCTGGCACTGTCAATGGTGTTCTTCTCCCTAGGCGCATATTTCGCTGGGGCATTGGAGATTATCGTTTACGCAGGTGCCATTATGGTTCTGTTTGTTTTCGTGGTCATGATGCTTAACCTTGGTCGTTCAGTGCAAGAACAAGAGCGAGCATGGTTAACACCGAAAACGTGGATTGGTCCGTCATTATTATCTGCGGTTTTATTAGGGATTTTAGTGTATGGGATCACCAGCATTTCTCACCAAGAGAAAACGGAAGGCGTGATTATTACTGCAAAAGAAGTGGGTATCAGTTTATTTGGTCCTTACGTCTTAGCGGTTGAGCTAGCATCATTATTATTGCTTGCAGGCCTTGTGGTGGCATTCCATGTCGGTCGTGACCGTACAGAAAACAGCGCTGACCTTGTCAGCAACCGTAATGCGGAGGAGCAACAATGATACCTCTTCAACATGGTCTGATTTTAGCGGCAATTCTTTTTGTAATGGGACTTAGCTGTCTTGTTATTCGCCGTAACTTGCTTTTTATGCTGATCGGGCTAGAAATCATGGTGAACTCCACAGCATTGGCTTTTGTCGTTGCTGGGAGTTTTTGGGGGCAACCGGATGGCCAGATTATGTATATTCTGGCGATTACACTGGCTGCTGCGGAGGCGAGTATTGGATTGGCGTTGTTACTGCAACTCCATCGTCATCGTCAAAACCTGAACATTGATAAAGTCAGTGAGATGCGCGAATGAACCTACTCTATTTAACGATTCTGTTCCCGCTGTTAGGGTCTGTGCTTCTCGCATTTTCCCGCGGTCGTTGGTCAGAAAATGTTTCAGCGATTATTGGTGCGGGCTCAGTCGGCCTCGCCGCTCTAGTTGCATTTTATGCAGGCAATGAATTTCTAGCTCAACCCATTTTACCTAATGGTGGACATGAGCCATATCCACAAGAGCTTTGGACGTGGATGTCCGTAGGTAATTTCACGATTCCATTTAGCCTCTCTCTTGATGGTCTTTCGCTGACCATGTTAGGTGTGGTAACGGGTGTGGGCTTCCTTATTCATGTATATGCTTCTTGGTATATGCGTGGTGAGGAAGGTTACTCACGTTTCTTCGCTTACACTAACCTGTTTATTGCGAGCATGGTGGTATTAGTGCTGGCAGATAACATGATGCTGATGTATCTCGGTTGGGAAGGGGTAGGGCTGTGCAGTTATCTGTTAATTGGTTTCTATTATACCAATCCAGATAACGGCAAAGCGGCGATGAAAGCCTTTTTCGTCACCCGTATTGGTGATGTGTTCTTAGCTATTGGCATGTTCATCCTGTACAACGAACTGGGAACATTAAACTTTAGCGAAATGGCACAACGTGCGGCTCAGCTATCTCCAGAAGGCTTATCAATGCTGAACTGGGCAACGCTGATGTTATTAGGTGGTGCGGTAGGTAAATCTGCTCAGTTACCATTACAAACATGGTTAGCCGATGCGATGGCGGGTCCAACGCCAGTTTCAGCACTGATCCACGCCGCAACCATGGTGACCGCAGGTGTTTACTTAATCGCGCGTACCCATGGTCTATTCCTATTAACCCCTGAAATTCTACATTTAGTTGGGGTTGTTGGTGCGGCTACCTTACTGTTTGCAGGCTGTGCAGCATTAGTACAAACGGATATCAAGCGTGTTCTTGCTTACTCAACCATGAGCCAGATTGGTTATATGTTCTTGGCACTTGGCGTCCAAGCATGGGATGCAGCAATTTTCCATCTGATGACTCACGCATTCTTTAAAGCGTTACTGTTCCTGTCCGCAGGTTCCGTGATCCTTGCATGTCACCACGAGCAAAATATCTTCAAGATGGGTGGGTTGCGTAAGCAAATTCCATTCGTTTATGGGGTGATGTTAATCGGCGGTAGTGCCTTGGCTGCGTTGCCACTGTTTACCTCTGGTTTCTACAGTAAAGATGCCATCTTGTGGGGTGCGAAACTGGATGGGCAAACTGTGCTGTTATGGGCAGGTATTATCGGTGCATTGATGACCGCAATTTATACCTTCCGTATGATTTTCATCGTGTTCCACGGTGAAGCAAAAATCAAAGCGCATAAAGTTAAAGGCATCACTCACACAGTACCACTGGCAATCTTGGCAGTCCTAGCGACGTTCGTGGGAGCCATGATCCACCAGCCATTAGAGGGAGTATTCCCTGCAAAACCTATTGAAGCGGAAGATGGCAAAGTGCTTATCGAAGTGATCTCGGGTGGTTTTGCCGTCGCAGGCTTGTTAATTGCGATATTCCTCTATCTGTTTAGACGCTCTATCGTTGACGGGATCGCTAAAACAGCAATTGGTCGTTTCTTCTCTACGTGGTGGTATCACGCATGGGGCTTTGACTGGCTGTATGACGTTATCTTTGTAAAACCTTTTAAAGGTGTTGCATGGTTGCTCGAAAGCGATCCGATAAACTCACTGATGAATATTCCTGCCCACCTTTCACGTTGGGTGAACAAAGGACTTGCAGTGAGTGAAAACGGTCAGATCCGTTGGTATATTGCCTCTCTGGGGCTGGGTGCAGTGCTAATTCTTGCTCTGCTGCTTTTGGTTTAATAAAGGGACACATTGCGCCATGCTACTACCTTGGCTAATACTTATTCCCTTCATCGGTGGCTTGCTAAGCTGGCAGGCCGATCGATTTAATCACCGCGCACCTCGCTGGATTGCGCTGGGGACGATGGGAACAACGCTGATCCTTGCTGTGCTATTATGGCTGCAAGGAGATTATTCACTGGTAAACCCTCAGGGTATTCCACAATGGCAGGATGTTTATTTTCGTGAGTGGATCCCTGCGCTGGGTATCAATTTTTCATTAGCAGTTGATGGTTTATCTCTACTGATGGTTGTGCTGACTGCGATTATGGGTGCTTTTTCTATACTCAGTTCGTGGAGTGAAAAACAGCAAAATCAAGGTGCTTATCACTTTAACCTGTTATGGATTATTGCAGGTGTGATGGGGATCTTTACTGCGGTAGACTTATTCCTATTCTTCTTCTTCTGGGAAATGATGTTGATCCCTATGTACTTCCTGATTGCGAATTGGGGACACAAAGGGACTGAAAATCGTCAACATATCAACGCTGCGACTAAGTTCTTTATTTATACTCAGGTCAGCGGTTTGATTATGTTAGTGGCGATTATTGGCTTAGTGCTCGTTCACTATAAAGAATCCGACGTATTCACTTTCGATTATAACCAGTTGCTTGGCACCGAAAGTGCGATGTCTGGCATTACTGGCTTTATGTTGATGCTAGGTTTCTTTATTGCTTTTGCGGTAAAAATGCCATTAGTGCCTTTCCATGGCTGGATGGCGGATACTCAAGAACAATCGCCAACGGCGGGTTCTGTGGATATTTCGGGTATCATGCTGAAAACAGCAGCGTATGGCCTCCTGCGTTTCACATTACCGCTATTCCCTGAAGCTTCACTTGCATTTACACCGGTCGCTATGACTCTGGGTGTAATCAGTATCTTCTACGGTGCTTGGTTAGCGTTCAAACAGACGGATATTAAACGTTTAGCGGCTTACAGTAGCTTATCTCATATGGGATTTGTCACTGTCGCAATCTACGCAACTTCAGTATTGGCATACCAAGGTGCAGTCATTCAGATGATCACGAATGGTCTATCTGGTGCCGCGCTGATTATTATCAGTGGTCAGCTGTACGAACGCACTCAAACTCGTGATATGCGTATGATGGGTGGGTTATGGAAGCGGATTAAATGGTTACCGGGAATGTCCTTATTCTTTGCTGCTGCGACATTAGGTATGCCGGGAACAGGTAACTTTATCGGCGAATTTATGATCCTGTTTGGTAGCTTCAGCCAATTCACTTTAGTCACCTGTATTATGGTGTTTGGTGTGGTATTTGCCTCTATCTACGCATTGTGGATGATGCAGCAGACTTACTACGGAATGCCTAAATCGGAAACTGAACTGAAAGGGTTAACTGCCCGTGAGTTTGGTGTTTTACTAGTTCTGGCGGCTTTACTGGTTATTATTGGTTTCTTCCCTCAGCCTATCTTAGATACGTCTGCGGGCTCGATGGAAACGTTGTATAACCTGTATTCTGCTTCAATGACAACACAAGGGTAGTATTCGCCATGACAATACAACTTTCAGAATTGTTCGCAATATTGCCGCTCATCCTTGCTGGATTGAATGCGGTAGTTGTGATGCTGTCCATTGCGTGGCGACGCGACCATATAACAAGTGCCTCGCTGACAGTGTTTGGCTTTCTTATTACTGGGCTATCACTGATTTTGATCTATTTCGCCGCATCACCGGATGATGGTAACGCACTGTTACCTAGGTATGTGACGTCGTTATTGATAGTCGATGGTTTCGCGTTGTTCTACTCTGGATTAGTCTTGATTGCGGGTATCGGGACTGCGATCTTTGCTTACCACTGGTTAGAAGGCTTTGACGATAACAAAGAAGAGTTTTATCTGTTACTGGCGATTGCCGTGACGGGTGGAATTCTGCTTGCTATGTCGAACCATATGGCATCGATGTTTATTGGTATTGAATTAATTTCCCTACCATTATTTGGATTAGTAGCCTATACCTTTGAACGTAGCCGTACTTTAGAAGCCGGTATTAAATATATGGTTCTCTCTGCGGCAGCGTCTTCATTCTTATTGTTCGGTATTGCATTACTGTACGCGGAATCAGGTAGTTTAACGTTCTCTGCGGTTGGCAAAAGTTTAGCGGAAAACAGTCTCCATGCTCCATTAATTCTGGTTGGTTTAGGGATGATGATTGTAGGCTTCGGCTTTAAATTATCGCTATTCCCATTCCAATTATGGACACCAGATGTTTACCAAGGTGCGCCAGCGCCAGTGGCAGGGTTCTTAGCAACCGGTAGTAAAATCGCTATTTTTGCGGTGCTAGTGCGACTGTTCCTTGAATCACCGATCACACACAGTAATTCTTTGCCTCAAACAGATACGTTATCTACGGTCATTATTGTGATTGCAGTGGCTTCAATTCTGTTTGGTAACTTGTTAGCACTGACTCAGAAAAGTGCTAAACGCCTATTAGGTTACTCATCAATTGCCCATATGGGGTATTTGTTAGTGACCTTAGTGGCGATGCGCGCAGATATTTATCTGGCACAAATGACGGTGCTTATTTATTTAGCGGGTTACTTGTTTGCAAGCTTAGGTGCATTTGGTGTGGTTAGCGTTATTTCTAGCCCATACCGCGGTGATGACCAGGATGATTTCTGTGCATTCCGTGGGTTATTCTGGCACAAGCCAGTGCTTGCTATGGTCATGACGGTCATGATGTTATCCCTTGCCGGTATCCCAATCACAGTTGGCTTTATTGGTAAATTCTATGCGGTCATGTCGACGGTTTATGCAGAACTGTGGTGGTTAACGGGTGCTGTTGTTGTCGGTAGTGCGCTTGGTTTATTCTATTACCTGCGCTTTATGGCAAGCTTTTATAGCCGTGATACTGAACATGGGGATCGCTATACAGGACCAGAAAAAGCAACTGTTGGTACTGTTTTCGCTGCGATTTGTGCAATTGCGGTGATTGTATTTGGTGTATGGCCACAACCATTAATCGAATTAGCCTATACTGGGATGGCATTTTTAGGCTAAAAAATTAGCTAAAAAAGAAGATGTCGAAAAGACCGGTTACCTCACAGTAACCGGTCTTTTTTTAATCAGGCAATTGTCGCTGATATTGGTATTCAACATCATTTAGATAGGTCATCAACATTTGGCTTGCCATGTTTATTTGGGCTAAATCTATCGTTTTGTCTAAAATTTTTTCGCCGATAAAATGGCACCAAGATTCCCAATACACTTTAAGCAATCCTACTTGTGTAATAATGGTTTGTTTATAAGTTTCTATTGCGGTGATGTCGCTTGAATATGCCATCAGTTGAGTCAATCTAAAAATATTATTATCAAGCGTATTTATTTCTTCTCGTAGTTCAATAATTTTATCACTCAGGTAGATTCTCACATCAACCAACTGGCTGAATTGTAATCCATCATCAACCATAGTAAGTAAATTCCTAATGTAGCTGATAGCCGCTTTCAATATATCTTTTTTATTTGGTTGAATATCGATAGAGTCAATTAATTCTTTTCCTTGAAAATATTTATCAAAAAAATCAGTTATTTTATGTTTTAAAATAATATCTTCAGCAGCCATGATGACGGAAAGATTATTATTTAACTCATTCACTTTTAACTGTTTTCCATTTTTAGAATTTACCAAAGACTCTTTTTGTGATGTATATTGCGATAGCTTAAGCATATTAGGCTCATTGAGATGAAAAACGAGTAATGACTCAAGTGTATAACGTGTCTTTGAAATTAAGTTTTCCAATTCGGTTTTTATATCAATTAAATCATCAACAAATCCTGCTGTGATAATTTTTCTTTTTGAATCTAGGTATTCACTATCTGCTAACTCTGTATTCTGTATTTCATGAAGCTCATTTTGTAAAATATAATTGACTTTTATACGTAATATAGGGATGGAGTTACGGATCAATTCATTGATTTTTTCAGTTTTAATCGCTATCTTTTGGAGCCTGCTATAAATGATATAATCATAATTAATAATATTTTTATTGTATGAACTAATGTTGTTTGAGATACACCGTAATTGGTAAATATCAATGGAAGGTAATTTTGGTAACTTAAGGATATCATGCATATAAATACCTTTTTATTGAGAGATTTTGTCATTAATTTGTAGTTCATCAAATAATTTAATTAAATGAACCGAGTAGTCTTGAATTGAAGACCAAGAGGTAATGATGCGTTTGAATTGGGTAATAAAACGAAGTAATTTTTCTGCATTATTGATCTTAGAGAAAATATCAATGGACTGTTTGACCTCAGTGAGGATGACAAGCCACATATAGTCAAGATGATCGATGGCCAAACGAGCATCTTTAAATAGCCCTTCAATTTTTTGTAAATTAATCTGAATATCAAAAATAGTTTTTTGGAGTAGTTTTTCTTGGTTTATTTTGGCATTGGTTTCCTCTATTTCTTTGATAATTAAATTTTTTCTATGACGTATAGCCTCCGCTTTTGAGCCAAAAATGCTACTAGTGATAAGTAACCCAATGATCCCTCCGGCTAAACCAGTAAAGCAAAGTTTTACATAATGGGAGTATTCCTGTTCAAGCTGAATTAATTCATTTTTCTTGAATTCAATAAGCTCTTTTAAGAAGGATTCAGCAGTCTCTGGATCATTTTTAGATTCTAATTGTTGATAAAGCCCTTTAATATTAAATAATAGTGATTCAACATGACTATAATCAGATAAATATCCACCCGTGATATGGGCACGAAAATCAGAGACTGTATTTTTAATCCGGATAGTTTTGACAGACTGTTGCTTTATATCGCCTTTAATCAGTTGCAAGATACTGAGTAATTCAGTGGCAATTTGCTGGTCATCATTTTGATAGGTTATTTGTTTCAGTTCATGTTCTGATAAGTTGTCTAAGCTTTCAGATATCTTTTGGATAATAGGCATATGATTGATATATTCAACTATTTGGTCGCCTGTTTGTATAATATTGCGGCTCGTTAATGATAAGTCAACGGACTGCTCTTTTACTTGTTTTTCTACATTATCCCAAGTATTAGCATGGCTTCGAATATTAATAATCACATCCGCTAATTCAGTTGCTGGAAGTAATTCATCATTTTCATCATTAATTCCAAACCATTTTAATATATCTGACTCTTTCATCGGTAGCGTAAGCGCAAATTGAACATGCCTATGAATATTAATTAAATCATCAAGAGTAAAGATTCCTGCATCTCTAGCTGATAGGGAGTCCTGATTAGTTAATAAAGCTAATGTAGCATCACCAATATTTTCCTTTTCAATGATTCTGTCATAATTAAATTGATTATTCATTATGGTTTTCCAATTAGTTTTGGTGGAAAGGAGGAGTATTTGTACTTGAAAGCTAATTATATTTTTTCATATAATGGTTTTTTACATTATCTATGAGATATTTCATTATTATCAATAATAATGAATGGTCACTTTCAATTTATCGCTTCTTAACCTACTAGAAACTTAGAGCTTACGTTGATATTAAAAAATGAAAAACATCGATAAAAAATGACTGTTTAATTTTGATTTTAAATGAAATTTTAATTTTAAATTATTAAGTTTAATTTGACCGGTAGGGTAATTTAATTATTAGGGGTAATGAGTTGTTAATAATTATTTATATTAATATCAGATGTAGATTTTATATTTATAGTCTATAAGTTTCACTTAAGGCTATAAATAATTTTAATCATTATAATTAGAATTAAAAACTCTATTTCAAGAAAATAAATTTCCGATTGGAACTAAAAATTTCAAAATTATCTCTTTCACTCTCATGCACCGAAACCTAACTTTAAAATAGGTCAATTAATGTGATAACCACTTGATCTTATAATGAACGGGAAAGATGTGCTCATAATTTATACTAATAAAAAGCATCACTCTTTGAGCGATTATTGAACATATCATGCTATTAAATGATGAATGTATTAATAAATTTCATTGCGATATATAATAATTGAAAGTAATCGGTGTGATGTAGCAGTGGGAATCTAAAGTGATATATACAAAAATCGAAAAACTATTAGCTGAAATCCTGAATCATTTGTCTACATTGACGCTTAGCCCTAATGAGTTCACCCGCCTAACTTGGCAATTTGATATCCAAGGCTCGTTCCCTGGTCTCGCGTGGCTATCCGAGCAAGAATTTTACCCGCAATTTTATTGGTATCACCGAACAGGTTCTGATGAATGTAGTGCATTAGGTATGGTTAAATCATTCAATGGAATTACTGAGGTTGAACATTTTTTATCCACTCATGCTCAATGGCCTGATATGCGCCTATGGGGATTAAATGGTTGGAATGGAGTGGGTGATGGCATTTCTGAAGAGCTTAAGCGTGCATCAACGTACTATTTTTTACCTCGTCTCGAAATATTTCGCTTGCGCTCAAATGCGACGATTTCTTTATATATTAATGGTGAACAGGATCGCTTGAATGCGATTGAGTTCTTACAAAAACTTAAATCACCTTCCCAAGCAACACTTCAATTATCTGTCAATATTATTGGACAGCAACATATTCCGGAACGTGAAGAATGGTGTCGATTACTGACTAACGCTATTCAAGATATGCGCGCTGGAAAAATGGAAAAAGTGGTCATGGCGAGAGAAACTAAGCTGACCTTATCGCATCCTATTTCTGTGGCGCAATTTTTATCTGCAAGCCAACAAGTCAATCACCATTGCTACCATTTTATGATGGCATTTAGTCGAGATTCTGGATTTATGTCTTCAACGCCAGAACGTCTCTATTTACGTCAAGATTATCAACTTAATTCAGAAGCCTTGGCGGGTACGGTAGCGAATCATGTTGATGATAGCATAGCGGCTGATAATGCTAAGTGGTTGATGGAAGATAGTAAAAATCAGCATGAAAATTTAGTGGTTGTAGATGATATTTGTCAGCAATTACAAGGTGCTGTTATGGGGATTGATGTTTCACCAGCTAAAGTTATTCGGCTCAGAAAAATTCAACATTTGTATCGTTCAATCGTAGCAACGTTACTTTCTCGCTCAGACAGTGATTGCTTACAACGTTTACAACCCACGGCGGCGGTATGTGGGTTACCTCGGAATATAGCCCGAGAATATTTAGCTAAACATGAATCCTTCTCGCGAGGTTGGTACGCGGGTACGGGAGGTTTCGTTAGCTTGAATAAGAGCGAATTCGCAGTTTCTTTGCGTTGTGCACAGATTGACGGGGAGTCTATTTCACTTTATTCCGGAGCGGGTATTGTTAGTGACTCAGATCCAGAACAAGAGTGGGAAGAGATTGAAAATAAAGCGGCAGGATTAAAATCTTTGCTAGGAAATGTATAAAACCCCTATATCTAAAGTGGTTATTTCTTTTTATTTTCAATTGGTTCATGAAAAATTGTCCTGAGATCAAGAAATTTATCTCAATCCTATTACACTCAGTATCATGAATAATTTACCGAGCACATTATGTCGAATTCTGCTTTTAATATCCGTTGGGCTGAGGTAATTATTGAAGCGCTCGCCCGCCATGGTATGAAAAATATCTGCATTGCCCCTGGTTCCCGTTCAACGCCGTTAACACTGGCGGCCATTAATAACGGTAAACTACATTGCCACACTCATTTCGATGAGCGCGGATTAGGGCATCTAGCTTTGGGTTTAGCGAAAGCCAGTGGTGAACCTGTTGGGGTCATTGTTACATCTGGAACCGCAGTTGCTAATCTTTATCCTGCATTGATAGAGGCGGGGTTAACGGGCGAAAAAGTCATTTTTCTGACTGCGGATAGACCACCCGAATTAATCGACTGTGGTGCAAACCAAGCAATTCGTCAGACACATATTTTTGCTAGCCATCCGTTTGAAGATTTAATGTTACCTAGACCGACGCAGGATATCTCGGCAAAGTGGCTGGTATCTGCTATCGATAATGGCATGAACCAATTGCGCCATGGTGCTTTTCATATTAATTGCCCTTTTGCGGAACCTTTATATGGGGAAACTGAAGGGGAGTACCAATGGCATGAAAGTCTTGGTAATTGGTGGAATTCTAATCATCCATGGCTCAGTGAACCCCCAACTCATACTGTTGCATTAGTTGCAGATTGGTATTTTTGGCGCCAGAAAAAAGGCGTGGTGATTGCTGGGCGCATGGGGAGCAGTGAAGGTGAATATGTTGCTAAATGGGCTGCTGAACTGGGATGGCCTATTATTGGTGATGTTTTATCGCAAACGGGTCAACCTTATCCTTGTGCTGATTTATGGTTACAACACGCAGATGCCCAAGCATGGCTACAAGAAGCTGAGTTAGTCATACAATTTGGGTCGAGTATAACCGGAAAAAGAGCCTTACAATGGCAAAGTCATTGTGAGCCTCAAGAATACTGGATTATTGATACTATCCCAGGGCGCCTAGACCCTGCGAATCATACTGGTCGTAAATTAACATGCAGCATCAAAGGTTGGTTGGATAATCATCCTGCGCAGCCACGCAGTCCTTGGTGTGAGGGACTCGCTACACTTGCAAGCAAAACCCAGCAGCATATACAGGCACTATTACAGGATCAATATTCTGAAGCCGCGATTGCCCATCAATTACCTCAACTTTTCCCTCCTCGCGGGCAACTTTTTGTCGGTAACAGCTTAATTGTCCGTTTAGTCGACGCATTAGCTCAGCTTCCTGCGGGGTATCCGGTTTACAGTAATCGAGGTGCGAGTGGTATTGATGGATTAATTTCAACAATGGCAGGCGTTCAACGTGCGACCGCGAGACCAACCTTAGGTATTGTGGGCGATCTTTCTGCATTGTATGACTTAAATAGTCTGGCCTTGCTACGTACACCATCTGCACCAACGGTACTCATCGTGGTGAACAATAATGGTGGGCAAATTTTTTCCATGCTACCAACATCGAAAGAGGCAAGGGAGCATTATTACTGTATGCCGCAAAATGTTAGCTTTGCTGGGGCTGCAACGATGTTTGGTTTGCAATATTGCGCGCCAACGGACTGGAGTACCTTGAAAGAGACTGTGCAAAAATTCTGGCATAACCAACACGGAACCTTGCTTGTGGAGTTAGTGGTTAATGGTGATGAGGGCGCTTGTACCTTAAAACAATTACTGCAAGATGTGGAAAACTTGTAATGTTATCCGCTAAACGCTATGACATTTTAAATGACTCAAATCAGGCTAAAGCAAAGCCGTGGTTAGTTTTTTTACATGGGTTATTAGGTAGTAGTGATGATTGGCAAGAGGTTGTAGAACAGTGCCAAGAGTATCCTTGTTTAGTGGTCGATTTACCCGGACATGGGGATTCTAGTGCAATCAATTGCCAAAGTTTCAGTGACTTTGATCAGCAACTTAATGAGTTATTGCATCATCATAATATCCAAGAATATGTATTAATTGGTTATTCGCTGGGAGCTCGTTTAGCCATGCACTTTGCCTGTTTTGCTCCTCATCAGGGGCTAAAAGGTTTAGTAATTGAAGGCGGAAATGTAGGGCTCAATAATGAAAATGAACGAATAGCTCGCGCTGAAAATGACCATCAATGGGCTGAACGTTTTCGTCAACAGCCTATGGAAAACGTGTTGAATGCTTGGTACCAGCAAGCGGTATTTGCAGATTTGACCTTAAAGCAACGCCAACAGTTGGTGCAATTACGAGGTAAGAATAATCCACTAGCAGTGGCAGACATGCTGGAAAATACGTCATTAGCAAAACAACCATTTTTAGTGGAAAAGTTACAACAGTTACTCACTCCTTATCGTTATTTTTGCGGTGAGAGAGACCAAAAATTTCGAAGCGTTTCGCAACAATACGCATTGCCGTTTACGCTAATTGAAAATGCAGGGCATAATGCGCATCGGGAAAACCCCCAACATTATGTGATTGCACTTCACCATTTTTTATCAAACTGTGGTTAAAGGAACTTGATAATGATTTATCCAAGCGAAGAAAAACTGTACGCGCCAATTGAATGGCAAGACTGCTCGACAGGCTTTGAAGATATTCGATATCACAAATCCCCTGAAGGGATTGCGAAAATCACCATCAATCGTCCTGAAGTGCGTAATGCTTTCAGACCACAAACAGTCAAAGAGATGATCCAAGCATTGTCGGACGCCCGTTATGATGATCACATTGGTACTATTATCCTGACGGGTGAAGGCGAAAAAGCATTCTGTGCAGGTGGTGACCAGAAAATTCGTGGTGACTACGGCGGCTACCGCGATGAAAGTGGAACTCACCATCTGAACGTTTTAGATTTTCAACGCCAGATCCGCACTTGCCCTAAACCGGTTGTGGCCATGGTTGCTGGCTTCTCTATCGGTGGCGGTCATGTGTTGCACATGATGTGCGATCTGACGATTGCTGCGGATAATGCGATTTTTGGCCAAACAGGGCCGAAAGTTGGCTCGTTTGATGGTGGTTGGGGCGCATCTTACATGGCTCGCATTGTCGGTCAAAAGAAAGCGCGTGAAATTTGGTTCCTGTGCCGTCAGTATAATGCACAAGAAGCATTAGACATGGGCTTGGTCAATACCGTCGTGCCTTATGCTGACCTTGAAAAAGAAACAGTTCGCTGGTGTCGTGAAATGCTGGAAAACAGCCCAATGGCATTACGTTGCCTTAAAGCGGCACTGAATGCTGACTGTGATGGCCAGGCAGGCCTGCAAGAATTAGCAGGAAATGCAACAATGCTGTTCTACATGACTGATGAAGGTCAGGAAGGTCGTAACGCATTTAACGAAAAACGTGCACCAGATTTTTCTAAATATAAGCGTAATCCATAATGAGAAAAGCAACACTTTACTCGTTCAGCCTGCCGATGGAGGCAGGCGTTATCCTTCGCTATCAACGGCTCAAAACCCGTGATGGGTTATTGGTCTGTTTACAAGATGGGGATAGCGAAGGCTGGGGGGAAATTTCACCTCTGCCTGAATTTAGCCGTGAAACATTGGAAGATGCGACAGCAAAAACCATTGAATGGCTGAAGGGATGGGTGAATGAAGGCAATCAACCTGAAAGTGAATTACCTTCTGTCGCCTTTGGTTGCAGCTGTGCTCTCGCCGAGCTTTCGGGGGAATTACCTCAACAAGCAGATTATCGTAAAGCACCCTTGTGCAGTGGCGACCCAGATGACTTGATCCTGAGCTTAGATGCGATGGATGGTGAAAAGGTTGCTAAGGTGAAAGTGGGCTTATATGAGGCCGTTCGTGATGGTATGGTTGCGAATTTACTTCTTGAAGCTGTGCCTGAACTAAAACTGCGTTTAGATGCTAACCGTAGCTGGACACGAGCAAAAGCGGATGGGTTCGCAAAATACGTGAATCCCGATTATCGTGATCGTATCGCATTTCTTGAAGAACCATGCAAGACCCGTGAAGAATCGCTACAGTTTGCAGCGGATACAGGAATTGCCATTGCTTGGGATGAAAGTGTCCGTGAGGATGGCTTTAAAGTTGAAGCTCAATCCGGAGTGGCTGCAATTGTGATTAAACCAACCCTGACAGGCAGCTTGGATAATTGCCGTCGTTTGGTAGAGCAAGCACACCAACTGGGTTTACAAGCAGTTATCAGCTCATCGATTGAAACCAGTTTTGGTCTAACGCAACTGGCTCGAGTGGCTAATTGGTTAACACCAAATACTATTCCGGGTTTGGATACAGTTTCACTGATCCAATCTCAGTTAATTCGTCCTTGGCCACAGTGTGATATTCCTATCCAACAGTTAGATGACTTGACGGTTGTATGGCAGAGCTAACCCACTTTACTGACTGGCCTTGGCGGCATTGGGCCAGTCAGCATCCTGATTCAATTGCATTGCTAACGGATTCTGAAAGTTATACGTGGCAGACATTAAGCGAGCAGGTATCTAATCTTTCTACTTATTTTTCAATGCAGGGTTTAACACAAGAGCAATGTGTCGTTTTGCGTGGAAAAAATTCAGTTGAATTATTATTGAGCCAGTTGGCAATTATTGCCTGTGGCGCTCGTGTCTTACCGTTAAATCCTCGTCTTCCTGAAAGGCTTATAGACGAATTATTACCTCATCTTGATGTGGATTTTGTTATCGACTTTACAGATGACGATAAAATTCTGTCGGGTTACCCCCGCTTGGACTATCAGCTCTATGATCACTTTATTGGTGAAGAGTTATTCAAACTTAATAACTTTCAAAAGGTAATTGACCAACCTGCGACGTTAATTTTAACGTCAGGCTCTACGGGGTTACCAAAAGCCGCTGTTCATAGTGTTGCAGCACATTTAAACAGTGCGGATGGTGTATTAAGTGTAATGAATTACCAGCAAAATGATTGCTGGCTACTTTCTTTGCCACTTTTCCATGTGTCAGGGCAAGGTATAGTCTGGCGCTGGTTGCTAAAAGGTAGAAGCTTAGCATTACGTACGGCACCGCTACCAGAAGCACTACAAGGCGTAACCCATGCATCTTTAGTTCCTACTCAACTATGGCGCTTATTGAATGATGGGCGGCAAGTTGATATCAACTTAAAAGAGGTTTTATTGGGGGGCGCTATGATCCCAACCCCATTGACAGAATTAGCCATGAGCCAAGGGATTATTTGTTGGAGTGGCTACGGCATGACGGAAATGGCATCGACGGTTTGTGCGAAGCGAGCCGATGGAAAAAAAGGGGTTGGGTTGCCATTAAAAGGCAAACAGCTACGTATTGTGGATGATGAAATCCAAATACAATCCTCAAGTCAAGCCATGGGGTATTGGTTTGATGGCGAATTATTACCGCTAAAATGTAGCGAAGGTTGGTTCAAAACTAACGATAAAGGTGCATTAATTGACGGGGAATATCAAATTCTGGGTCGCTTAGATAACTTATTTATCAGTGGTGGAGAATGTGTCCAGCCAGAAGATATTGAGTCGGTGATCAATAGCCATCCTCAAGTTAGCCAAAGCTTTATCATTCCCATTGATGATGAGCAGTTTGGGCAGCGTCCTGTTGCAGTCATTGAAGCTGACGAGAGTTTAGGGTTAACGATGCTGGCGGATTGGCTGAAAGATAAATTAGCACCTTATCAATTCCCAAAGACATTTTACCATTTAGTTCCTGAACTGAAAGCAGGGGGAATTAAAGTGTCTCGCCAGCAGGTAAAGCAGTGGGTATTGGCGCAACTAGCTAATTAAATACAAAAGCGCTAGAAGGCTCTAGCGCTTGATAACAATTAAAATAATAGATTTATTTTAGTGCGTTTAATGCTTTTTCAACCCCAGCACCGTATTCAGGGTGTACTTTCTTGAATAACTCAATTTGACGTTTCTGAGTTTCTTCTGATGCTTCAATTAACTCGCCTGCTAAACGTTGGAACATACGCTGATGTTCTGCATCATCTAACAACTCATACAGCGCCCTAGGCTGGCTGAAGTAATCTTCATCTTCACGATGATTCCAATGATCAGCGGCACCTTCTAGGGATAATGGCGGTTCGCTGTAGTCTGGCTGCTCTTGGAACATTCCCGCACTGTTCGGCTCATAAGTGACGGTATTACTACTGTTCCCGTCAACTCGCATTGCACCATCACGATGGTAATTATGGAATGGACAGCGTGGCGCATTGACAGGGATTTGATAGTGATTAACACCTAAGCGGTAACGCTGGGTATCACCATAAGAGAATAAGCGACCTTGCAGCATTTTGTCTGGGGAGAAACCAATACCCGGTACGATATTTGTAGGCGCAAATGCAGCTTGTTCAACATCAGAGAAATAGTTTGCTGGATTGCGATTCAATTCAAAATATCCAACATCGATTAATGGGTAATCTTTGTGTGGCCAAACTTTAGTTAAATCAAACGGATTATAAGGAACAGTAGATGCTTCTTTTTCCGGCATAATCTGAATTTGAAGATTCCAACGAGGATAGTCACCTTTTTCAATGGCTTCAAAGAGATCGCGTTGTGAGCTTTCACGATCCTTACCAATCAGCTCTTGAGCTTCGTCATCCATCAAGTTTTTAATACCTTGTTGGCTGCGGAAGTGGAATTTAACCCAGAAACGCTCGTTGTTGGCATTGATAAAGCTGTAGGTATGGCTACCAAATCCATGCATAAAGCGGTAGCTTTTTGGTAAGCCACGATCGCTGACGTCAATAGTTAATTGGTGCAAAGCTTCGGGTAAGTGCGAGAAAAAATCCCACTTATATGCTGCACTACGCATATTTGTATAAGGACAGCGTTTTACAACGTGGTTTAAGTCAGGGAATTTTAATGGGTCGCGCAGATAGAATACTGGGGTATTGTTACCCACCATGTCCCAGTTGCCTTCCTCAGTATAAAATTTCATGGCAAAACCACGAATATCGCGTTCTGCATCCGCAGCACCGCGTTCGCCTGCAACGGTAGAGAAACGAACAAATAAGTCAGTTTTTTTGCCAATTTCACTGAACAGTTTTGCACGAGTATAACGGGTTATATCGTGGGTTACTGTGAATGTACCAAAAGCACCGGAACCTTTAGCATGCATACGGCGTTCAGGGATAACTTCACGATCAAAATGTGCCAGTTTTTCTAAAAACCAAACGTCTTGCAGCAACATTGGACCACGTTTACCCGCCGTCATTACGTTGTTATTGTCTGCAACAGGGGCGCCAAACGCGGTAGTTAGACCTTTTTTCTTCATCATAATACTCCCAGAATATTTAGAGTTATAAACTACTAAAAAATAACTAATTAGCTGAATATTTGTAAAATATGACTTCGTTTCTATAATAAGCTTGGTGACTAGTATAATGAGCATGTAATTAATAATCTAATCAGAGTCGCCAATTACTGCAATCGTTTGGAGACAATGTAGAGTAAGAAAAAATGCATTTTTTATCTTACTATATGAAAATAGGGTGAAATTACACTTATCGTGCTTTGTAAACTACCGTTAACGTAAATTTAAGCAAAAAATACTGAGTCGATGCGCTAAATCACGTACCATCACCCTGATAGTTTTAATTCAAATAACAAAGGATATAACAATGCGCAAAGTTCTATTACTTGTTGCGGCAACTTCTGCATTCTATATGGGTGCAGCGCAGGCAATTTCTGCTGATTTTACTGCTGGTGAACATTTTACTGAGCTGAATGGTGGTTTTGGTACACAAGGTTCTGGTTTAGCATTTAATGGTTCATGGGCTCGTAGTGATCATAATGGTCAACTAGGAAGTTTAGGTGCCACATTTGGACTACCTTTAGGTCCTTTCAACGCCTATGTTGGAGGGAAAGCATTATATTTGTCGCCTAAAGATGGTAATGATGGCGCGGCGGCAGCATTAGGTGGTGGTTTAAGCTGGCAAGTCCTGCCATCATTAAATTTATACGGTGAAGCGTATGGTGCACCGGAATCACTGACTTCTGGCAGCAAATCTTATACCGAAGCGAAAGCAGGTGCGCGTTTTACGGTCTTCAAGCCACTGTCAGTTGATGCGGGTTACCGCTTAATTGAGATGAAAGGTGCTCATGATGATCGTAATGAGAAACTTGCAGATGGGTGGTATGTGGGCGCCGGCCTCTCATTCTAATATTCTCGTCATATTTTGATTTGTGGCGTTGTTGACCGCACTCGGCTACTCGGGTCACATACTCATGTATGCTCCCCAAGATATCCTCGTTTGCCGCCTAGCCACAATTCAAACTATTTAGAGAATAACGCTAGTGCTCGTTATGTTTTGAAAAATGGCGGAAATGTATTTTTCAAAAATAGAAAAAAACACGTCAAAACAAAAACACCCCATATTGGGGTGTTTTTTTATGCGTGAAATTGTGGTGAGGATTAACCTACGTTAGGTAGGAAGCCGGCTACAATCGAGAACTGGATGGCGATGACCGCGATACCACACAGCAAAACTAAGCTTAGGATTGGAGTGCCGCCTTTGACGCGGTAAATACCGGGAGCTTCTAACTTACGTACTCGCATCGTTAACAGTGCTGGCATGATTAATGCTAAGACAGATAATGCTACAGCGGCATAAGTTAAAGCCTGTACAAAGCTGCTGAAGAATAGTGCGGCGAGTAATGGTGGTACAAATGTCAGTAATGTAGTTTGAGATCGACCAATAAAATTATTACTACGCTTAAATAAGTCAGCAAGATAGTCAAATAACCCTAGGGCAACGCCTAAGAAAGAAGTCGCTAAGGCTAAATCCATGAATAGAGCAACCGCCATATTGACTCTTGGTGTTGCAACCACATCTCGAATAGCGATGAGCAAACCATTTAATCCCGATGATTGAGCTAGAATTCCCATAAAGGTCTCTGATGGGATAGCCCCTAACGTTGCAATCTGCCATAAAATATAAGCGACAAGGGGGATTGCACTACCTGTAATGAAAATGATACGTAACTTACGTACATCACCATTCATATAATTCACTAAGCTCGGAACACTGCCATGGAAGCCAAAAGAGGTAAAAATAACAGGAACGGCGGCTAATATAAGACCTTTTTCTAGTGGCAGAGTGCTTAAGTTAACCGCCTCGGCATGGGGCATCATGACGGCAAGCATGATCACTAAAAAAATAGTTTTAGCGGTAAAGAGGATACGGTTGATAAAGTCGACAGAGTGAGTCCCTACACAGACAATTGCGCCACCGACTATAGTGAACATAACAATGGCAGTTTCAGTGGAAACAGTAACACCCCACCAAGACGATAAGCTATCAGAGATAAGTACGCCGGCACCACCGATATATGCTGTTGTCAGTGCATACATTAGGAGCAACATACTTAAGCCAGTGACAACTTGCCCAACAGGACCTAAATATTTTTTGGCGACAGTACCAAGCCCCATGTTTGCAGGGTTATGCTGATAAACCTCGACTAGCAGCAATGAGGTGTAACTCATTAGCATCCATAAGCCAACTAATAAACAGACAATAGCAGTAAAACCTACACCAGCAGCAGCTAGTGGCATAGCCAACATCCCTGCACCAATTGTTGTTCCCGCAACGATCAAAATACTGCCAAGGGTACGATTCTTCACAAATTCCTCTGATTGAATTCGAGTTATTAATAATTTGAGCAGGTTATGCGATTGAGATTATTCTGTCAAATCTTAATTACAGGTGCTGTAAATAATAGATTACAGTCTATTTTGGTTAATAATTTCCCTAATGTTTAAATGATCCCATATATATGAAATATCGTGAAATTGAACATAAATTGAGTTTGATAATAAAATGGTAAGTGAAATTTAATGAGGGGAAATGTTAAAATATATGGTGTATTTGTATGATTTTATTGCAAAAAAGCAATTAATTTCACAGGGTAGCAGTAACTAAGGTAAATTATTGTGATGTGGATTTAAAGTTGTGTAAAAAAATAAAAAAATATTAATGTTTTAATTAATATAAATCAAATTAATATATTAAGACCATCTAGATAATGTAGGAAACATATAAATATATAATTAAAGGATGGTTTTATGGATTTTATTATTCAACTCGCCATTATTCTCGTTTGCTTGTTCTACGGAGCAAGGAAAGGGGGGATGGCACTCGGGCTGTTAGGTGGTGTGGGTCTGGTGATCCTCGTTTTCGGGTTTGGTATACCGCCGGGAAAACCGCCTGTTGATGTTATGCTTGTTATCATCGCTGTTGTTGCAGCATCAGCAACGTTACAAGCATCAGGCGGTTTAGACGTTATGCTACAAATTGCAGAACGTTTACTGCGTAAAAACCCAAAATACATTTCTATTGTGGCACCTTTCGTAACCTGTATCTTAACCATTTTGTGTGGTACCGGGCATGTGGTGTACACCATTTTGCCAATTATCTATGATGCCGCAATCAAGAATAATATTCGTCCAGAAAGACCAATGGCGGCGAGTAGTATTGGTGCGCAGATGGGGATTATTGCTAGCCCAGTATCCGTAGCTGTTGTGTCATTAGTTGCGATGCTTAATGGGGTTTCAATCAATGGTAAATCTCTGGAGTTCTTAGATCTTCTGGCAATTACTATTCCATCGACATTACTTGGTATCTTAGCCATTGGTATTTTCAGTTGGTTTAGAGGTAAAGATCTCGATAAGGACCCAGTATTCCAAGAGTTTATTTCTGTTCCAGAAAACCATGATTATGTTTATGGTGAGACGGTTACGCTACTGGATAAAAAGCTGCCTAAAATTAACTGGGTGGCAATGTGGATCTTTTTAGCATCCATTGTTGTTGTTGCTTTGCTTGGTGCATTCTCTGAGTTAAGACCATTAATTAACGGTAAGCCGTTGTCTATGGTCTTGGTGATTCAGATGTTTATGTTATTAGCGGGTGCGCTGATTATTATTATCTGTAAAACCAATCCAGGACAGATTTCTAAAAACGAAGTTTTCCGTTCAGGGATGATAGCTATTGTTGCGGTATACGGTATCGCATGGATGGCAGAAACCATGTTCGGTGCTCATATGGATGAAATCAAAGGAACGTTAGGGACTTTGGTGAAGGATTTCCCTTGGGCTTATGCGGTTGTTTTACTGTTAGTATCTAAATTTGTGAACTCACAGGCGGCGGCTTTAGCGGCGGTAGTACCAATCGCACTGGGTATTGGTGTTGATCCTGCTTATATTATTGCATCTGCGCCTGCTTGTTATGGTTACTATATTCTGCCGACTTACCCGAGTGATCTTGCTGCAATTCAGTTTGACCGTTCAGGAACCACGCGCATTGGTAAGTTTGTTATCAACCATAGCTTTATCCTGCCAGGCTTAATTGGAGTGGGTGTATCCTGTGTGTTTGGTTGGGTGTTTGCTGCGTTGTACGGTTATTTATAAAAATACCCGTCATACTTCAAGGTACAGGGGTGTTAGCTGCTCTTAGCTAGTCGGGTCACATACTTGTGTATGCTCCCCGACTATCTTCGTTTGCTGCCTACCTGCAACTCGAATTATTTAGGGCATTATTTTATAAGCAAAAAGTTTATAAGCAAAAAGTTTATAAGCAAAAAGCGATTGCTCGAGTCATCAAAGCAATCGCTTTTTATTGTTAGATATACAGTATGACTCGCGCCGCTACTCGATTTCAATATCGGAAAGCGGATGGCAGCAACAGGGTAAGATCTCACCCTCTTGAACATAGGCTAAAGGCTTCTGTTTGTATCCAACCTTTCCCTTTAATAATGTTACGCGACACGAGCCACAATACCCTTCA
Source organism: Providencia rustigianii DSM 4541 (assembly GCF_000156395.1). Lineage (GTDB taxonomy): Bacteria > Pseudomonadota > Gammaproteobacteria > Enterobacterales > Enterobacteriaceae > Providencia > Providencia rustigianii. The sequence goes on along the minus strand of NZ_GG703819.1, from coordinate 893,140 downwards.
CGGCATTGATACTCGACAGCAACGCGGCTATCTTCTAGCGCTTCCAATAAGCTGGAATGAACTTTTGTGTGGTAGGGGACTTGCACACCCTGCGTAAGACGCAGGGTGATTTTATGACTAGCCATATTACAGTTCGAAATCACTCAAGTCATCGGTGTTAACTTCAGCGTCAATCTGACCGACTAAATAAGAGCTAACTTCCACTTCTTGTGGTGCCACTTGGACGTTATCCGATACTAACCATGCATTGATCCATGGAATTGGATTTGAACGTGCTTCAAATGGCAGTTTCAGACCTACCGCTTGCATGCGGATATTGGTGATATATTCCACATATTGGCATAGAATTTCTTTGTTTAGACCAATCATTGAGCCTTCACTGAATAGGTATTCAGCCCACTCTTTTTCTTGCTCAGCAGCATCAACGAAGAGTTGATAACATTGCTCTTCACATTCAGCAGCAATTTCTGCCATTTCAGGGTCGTCTTGACCTGAACGTAGCAGATTCAACATATGTTGAGTGCCCGTTAAATGTAGCGCTTCATCGCGTGCAATCAGCTTGATAATTTTGGCGTTACCTTCCATTAACTCACGTTCAGCGAATGCAAAGGAGCATGCAAAACTGACATAGAAACGGATGGCTTCAAGAGCGTTGACACTCATTAAGCACAGGTAAAGTTGTTTTTTCAATTCGCGCAATGAAACAACGATTTGTTTGCCACCAAAAGTATGCGTCCCTTCACCAAACATATGGTAATAGTTTGTCATTTCAATCAGTTTGTCATAGTACGCAGAAATATCTTTTGCACGCTTCAGAATTTCTTCATTTTCAACGATATCGTCAAAGATAATCGCCGGATCATTCACGATATTACGAATAATATGCGTATACGATCGCGAATGGATAGTTTCTGAGAATGACCAAGTTTCAACCCAAGTTTCTAGCTCAGGGATTGAAATCAGTGGCAAGAATGCCACGTTAGGGCTGCGGCCTTGAATAGAATCAAGCAGCGTTTGGTATTTCAGGTTACTAATGAAAATATGTTTTTCATGATCTGGCAGAGCGTTGTAGTCGATACGGTCGCGAGACACGTCAACTTCTTCTGGACGCCAGAAAAATGAAAGTTGCTTTTCAATCAGTTTTTCAAAAATAGGATACTTTTGCTGATCAAAACGCGCCACGTTAACAGGTTGGCCGAAAAACATCGGCTCCTGTAATTGGTCATTCTTTTTTTGAGAAAAAATAGTGTATGTATGTGACATAACCATCCCTATTAAATTTTACACGCGCCGCCTTCACAATCGGAATCAGCAGACTCAACAACTTCTTCCAGGTCACCCTGAACATCTTCCGCGCCATCGCGAGTATTGTGGTAGTAAAGTGTTTTGACACCAAACTTATAGGCGAGCAATAAATCTTTTAGTAATTGATTCATTGGTACTTTGCCACTTGGGAAACGCGTTGGGTCATAATTTGTATTGGCAGAGATCGACTGATCGATAAATTTCTGCATGATCCCAACGAGTTGCAAATAGCCGTTATTCGATGGCATCTGCCATAACAACTCATAAGCACCTTTTAAATTTTCATAATCAGGAACCACTTGGCGCAAGATACCATCTTTGGATGCTTTAATGCTGACGTAGCCACGAGGTGGTTCGATACCATTGGTCGCATTCGAAATCTGAGACGAAGTCTCTGAAGGCATTAAAGCCGATAGCGTAGAATTGCGCAGGCCGTATTGTTGGATCTCTTTACGCAGAGTTTCCCAATCATAATGCAGTGGTTCGTCAGTTAATTTATCGAGCTCACGTTTGTAAGTGTCGATAGGTAATACGCCTTGTGCATAAGTGGTTTCATTGAACCACGGGCATGCGCCTTGCTCTTTCGCTAACTCATTAGAGGCTTTCAATAAGTAATATTGGATAGCTTCAAATGTTTTATGGGTAAGATTATTTGCGCTACCGTCAGAGTAACGTACACCGTGTTTTGCTAAGTAATAGGCGTAGTTGATCACACCCACACCAAGAGTACGACGACCCATCGAGCCTTTTTGCGCCGCTGGGATTGGGTAGTCTTGATAATCGAGCAGTGCATCTAACGCACGAACTGCGAGAACCGCTAGCTCTTCTAACTCATCTAAGCTGTTAATCGCCCCTAAGTTAAAGGCCGAAAGTGTACACAGTGCAATTTCACCTTCTTCATCATTGATGTTATTCAATGGCTTAGTTGGTAGTGCGATTTCTAAACACAGGTTAGATTGACGAACAGGGGCAACCTGCGGATCAAATGGGCTGTGTGTATTACAGTGGTCAACGTTCTGAATATAAATACGACCTGTCGATGCACGTTCTTGCATCATTAATGAGAACAGCTCAACCGCTTTAACGCTGGATTTACGAATGTTTTCATCTTGCTCATACTGAACATATAGGCGTTCAAACTCGTCTTGATCTGCAAAGAAAGCATCATACAAACCTGGGACATCAGATGGGCTGAATAGGGTGATATCTTGGTTTTTGATCAGTCGTTCATACATCAGTTTGTTGAGTTGTACACCGTAGTCCATATGACGTACACGGTTACCTTCAACACCTCGGTTGTTTTTCAGAACCAGCAAGCTTTCAACTTCTAAGTGCCAAATTGGGTAAAACAGGGTCGCTGCACCACCACGGACACCGCCTTGAGAGCAAGATTTTACCGCGGTTTGGAAATGTTTATAGAATGGAATACAGCCCGTGTGGAATGCTTCACCACCACGGATTGGGCTACCCAGTGCACGAATACGACCGGCATTTACACCAATCCCTGCACGTTGAGATACGTATTTCACAATCGCGCTAGAGGTCGCATTGATAGAATCTAAACTGTCACCACACTCAATTAGTACACAAGAACTGAATTGACGAGTTGGTGTACGTACCCCCGCCATAATTGGCGTTGGTAGTGAAATTTTAAAGGTAGAAACCGCATCATAGAAACGACGGATATAATCTAAACGAGTCTCTTTTGGATAATGAGAGAATAGGCAAGCCGCAACCAGAATATATAAAAATTGTGCGCTTTCGTAGATTTCACCGGTAACACGGTTTTGAACTAAATATTTTCCTTCAAGCTGTTTAACCGCCGCATAGGAAAAATTCATATCACGCCAATGGTCAATGAAACCATCCATTTGCTCGAAATCTGCTTCTGAGTAGTCTTCCAGCAAATGCTTATCATACTTGCCCATTTCAACAAGGCGTTTTACATGTGTGTATAATTTTGGTGGCTCAAACTGACCATAGGCTTTTTTGCGTAGGTTAAAAATCGCGAGACGCGCAGCAAGATACTGATAATCAGGAGTATCGCCAGTAATTAAGTCAGCAGCGGCTTTGATCATGGTTTCGTGGATATCAGAGGTTCTGATCCCATCATAAAACTGAATCTGAGAACGTAACTCTACGAGAGATACTGATACGTTATTAAGACCTTCCGCCGCCCAAGCAATCACTTTATGGATTTTGTCGAGGTCAATGCGTTCTTTATGTCCATCACGTTTTGTGACTAACAGACTCTGGTTCATGAGCAAGTACACCTTGGTTGGATTACAAATAGCAGACCCTAAACGTAAAAAAGCTCATGATGTAGGATCATGAGACTTGTATGTCAATTCTAGGATTACCACTATATGTAGTAGTTTATTAAGAATACAATAACAAGATAATGTTAATATGCGATTTTATCAAGTGTACAAATTTGATGGATCTTGTGGATAACAGGTTGGATAAGAAAATTGATCATGTCGGTAAGCTGCATGAGAAGAGGAGTTACTAAAAATTGCGTTACCGACATACTGGTCAAAATTATTTTGTAAAGTTGAGATCGTTTGCTGCTTTCTTAAACGTACCGCTTGCTATTTATTCGCTGATGGTATGCAGCATATAGTTTACATCTACGTTTGGACCTAACCAAAATTTATCTGTGATAGGATTGTAATGTAACCCTATGATATGTTTATCTTTTAATGGTGTTCTGTCTACCCAACCAATTAGTTCTGATGGGCGGATAAATTTTTTCGCATCATGAGTGCCTTTAGGAACCATCTTCATGACATATTCCGCACCGACTACCGCCATTAACCAGGCTTTTTTGTTTCGATTAATAGTAGAAAAAATAACGTGACCACCGGGTTTCACTAATTTGGCACACGCTCTCACCACGGATTGTGGGTCTGGAACGTGTTCTAACATTTCCATGCAGGTCACAATATCGTAGGTTTGAGGGTATTTATCTGCGTGTTGCTCCACTGTTTCTTGGACATATTCTACTGGAATGCCTGATTCTAGCGAATGTAAGCGGGCAACCATTAGAGGGTCGGCCCCCATATCTAAACCTGTGACTTCTGCGCCTTCTCTTGCCATGCTTTCAGATAAAATTCCACCACCGCAACCGACATCGAGGATTTTCTTGCCGAAAATACCTTCTACGCGTTGCATGATATAACCCAAGCGCAGCGGATTGATACGATGTAATGGTGCAAATTCACCTTCAAGATCCCACCAACGCGACGCGATCGATTCAAATTTTTCAATCTCTTGTTTATCGACGTTTAAATACGTTTGGTCTTGGGTATCGTTCATGTCAGGAGCTCCTATATCGATATCTATCCCCGCATTACCAAATTTTACCCGATGAACTATATTTAATTGCTCGTGTTCATACACGTTGCAGATGATATAGAGAGGTATTAGTAATGGAGCGATAGCTGCCCGTAAGTTAATTTACTGCGATTGTGACCAATCATAGAATCTTTTCGAGACTATTACTTGATTATTCTACAAGTATCGGACACATAAACTCATTTTTCCGCTATTATACATAGCTTGAAAGACAAATACTCACTTCTCTTATCTCTTAATTAAGTAGGGGAGTTGTGGTATAGTTTACTCTTTGAATCTGAAGTTATGAGGGACAGTGGTTCCATGAGCGAGATTGCCAGAGAAATCACCCCAGTCAATATCGAAGAAGAGCTGAAAAGCTCATATTTGGATTATGCAATGTCCGTTATCGTCGGCCGTGCTCTTCCAGATGTTCGAGATGGACTGAAGCCAGTACACCGCCGAGTGTTATTCGCGATGAATGTACTGGGAAATGATTGGAATAAACCCTATAAAAAGTCTGCCCGTATCGTCGGGGACGTCATCGGTAAATACCATCCACATGGCGACAGCGCTGTTTATGAGACGATTGTTCGTCTCGCACAGCCTTTCTCTATGCGTTACATGCTGGTAGATGGTCAGGGGAACTTTGGTTCAGTTGACGGAGACTCCGCAGCTGCAATGCGTTATACGGAAATTCGTATGGCGAAAATTGCCCATGAAATGCTGGCTGACCTAGAAAAAGAAACCGTAGACTTTGTGCCTAACTATGATGGTACAGAGCAAATTCCTGCAGTAATGCCAACACGAATTCCTAACCTTTTGGTCAATGGTTCTTCGGGTATCGCTGTCGGGATGGCAACCAATATTCCTCCTCACAACTTAGGTGAAGTGATTAATGGTTGCTTAGCCTATATAGAAGATGAAGACATTAGCATCGAAGGCTTGATGGAGCACATTCCGGGACCTGATTTCCCGACTGCCGCTATCATCAATGGACGTCGTGGTATTATTGATGCTTATCGTACTGGTCGCGGAAAGGTATATATCCGTGCCCGTGCTGAAGTCGAAGTCGATGAGAAAAATGGTCGCGAAACCATCATCGTCAGTGAAATTCCATATCAGGTGAACAAAGCTCGCTTGATTGAAAAAATTGCTGAATTAGTTAAAGAAAAACGCGTTGAAGGTATCAGTGCATTACGTGACGAGTCTGATAAAGACGGTATGCGTATTGTGATTGAAATAAAACGTGATGCGGTGGGTGAAGTTGTCCTGAATAACTTGTATTCACTGACTCAACTGCAAGTTTCTTTTGGTATCAACATGGTGGCTTTACATCAAGGCCAACCAAAAATTCTGAATCTGAAAGATATTATCGCAGCGTTTGTTCGCCATCGTCGTGAAGTTGTTACGCGCCGTACTATTTTTGAATTACGCAAAGCCCGTGACCGTGCTCATATCCTTGAAGCATTGGCCGTTGCGCTGGCAAATATCGACCCAATTATCGAGCTGATTCGTAAAGCGCCAACACCTGCAGAAGCTAAAGCCGGTTTAATTTCGCGTTCTTGGGCGCTGGGTACTGTGGCAGCAATGCTGGAACGTGCGGGCGATGATGCTGCGCGTCCAGAATGGTTAGAGCCACAATATGGTGTTCATAATGGAGAATATTTCCTGACTGAGCAGCAAGCGCAAGCAATTTTGGATTTACGTTTACAAAAACTAACGGGTCTTGAGCATGAAAAACTGCTTGAAGAATACCGTGACCTTCTGAAGCAAATTGAAGAGTTACTGTTTATTTTACGTAGCCCTGATCGTTTGATGGAAGTTATTCGTGAAGAATTAGAAGCGATTCGTAATGTCTATAACGATGCTCGTCGTACGGAGATTACTGAAAATACAGCTGACATTAATATTGAAGATCTGATCAACCAAGAAGATGTGGTTGTGACGCTTTCTCACCAAGGTTATGTGAAGTATCAGCCTCTGTCTGATTACGAAGCACAGCGCCGTGGTGGTAAAGGTAAGTCAGCAGCACGTATTAAAGAAGAAGACTTTATTGAGCGTCTATTGGTCGCCAACACTCATGACACTATTCTGTGCTTCTCGAGTCGTGGTCGTTTGTATTGGATGAAAGTCTATCAATTGCCGGAAGCTAGCCGTGGGGCTCGTGGTCGTCCAATTGTTAACTTATTACCTTTAGAACAAGATGAGCGTATCACCGCAATCTTACCTGTTCGTGAATACGAAGAGGGCTACTATGTATTTATGGCTACCGCTAGTGGTACAGTTAAGAAAACACCTCTGCAAGATTTCAGCCGCCCAAGAAGTGCCGGGATTATCGCGGTTAACTTAAATGAGGGTGATGAACTGATTGGTGTTGATTTGACCAATGGTAGCAATGAAGTCATGTTGTTCTCTGCTCAAGGTAAAGTGGTTCGTTTTGCTGAAGACGCTGTTCGTGCCATGGGTCGTACTGCGACCGGCGTACGTGGTATTAAATTAATGGATGACGATAAAGTTGTCTCCTTAATTATTCCTCGTGGGGAAGGCCATATTTTGACCGTCACTGAAAATGGCTATGGTAAGCGTACAGAAGAAGCAGAATACCCAACAAAATCTCGTGCAACTCAAGGGGTTATCTCTATCAAAGTCAGTGAGCGTAATGGTCACGTGGTAGGGGCAATTCAAGTTGAAGATACTGACCAAATCATGATGATTACTGATGCTGGAACACTAGTACGTACCCGTGTTTCTGAAGTTAGTGTTGTCGGGCGTAATACTCAAGGTGTTACCTTGATTAGAACAGCCGAAGATGAAAAAGTGGTTGGCTTGCAGCGTGTTGCGGAAACTGAAGACGATGACAATGACAGCAACGATCAAGAAGATGCTGATGATGTAAACGTTGACAACGAGACAAATAACGAAGAATAGTTATTTAATACTTTGTTTTACGGGCGGTTTTCCGCCCGTTTTTCTATATTTACACTAGATAAAATATCTATAATTTATTGTTTATCGCTTTTCATTTAATTAATCGAGTATACTCAGTGTCAGTGAGACTGTACTTGCAGGTAACAGATTGAGATACTTACCCTCGTTTAAAACATCCCTTAGACTATCTCGAGATCTTTTTCGTGTCCTCGGCTTAATGTTATGGGGAATGGGGTTATTTATCACGCTATTCTTTCTCTATATGCAGTTTAACGAAAGCAAATCTGATTTACGCCAACAATTCCATTCCGGTTACGATAATCTACAAACCTACATCCAGCAAACCAGTACTACGTTGCGTCTGATCCATTCAATGACAGAGCAGCAAAAGGTAAAGTATGAAGAGTATCAGCAGAAAATAGATGTACAACCTGAATCAATCTCGATGCCTACATCAACGTCGTATAACCTTTATCCCCTGATACCTACTGCTGATTGTGAAAGTTTCAAAAAAAATACTAAAAATTATTTAGCAGCTTTTGAGCAATTAAACTACTTTTGGAAAGACAGTATTGGTGCTCCTCAAGGGCTTAATCACGTGTTCATTACAGGAACAATTAGCCAATGCATGATGGATTACCCAACACGCTCTGCAGTGACTGATCTTGAAGGTTTAAAACGAATTGCATATGAGACGACGCGCTCTTATAAAGCATTCAAGATGCAGGGGCAAGAGCATAATTTATATGCCATTGCGCATGGCGCTCAGTCTGATAATGGTCAAATTTATGTTTTGATGCCAATCTATAGTAGAAATCTATTGGTCGGTTTTATTGGTGTTGAGAGAGCCATTAATTTAAACCAGTTTAATTTGCGTAATAATAAAGCGGTCGATATTATGATCGTGAACTCATCGAACCAACCGATCCTATTTAGTTCATCTGATGCGAATATTAAAGCCTCTCCATTATTAGTGGCGAGTGAGCAAAATTATTTTGGTTTTAATTCTGATTATACAAAACTATTCTTTAAAAAACGTTTAGTGCCTTCTCAGCTCACTGTGATTTATTCTATATCAACATCCCATCTCATTGAAAACATAAAAAATTCAATATTTTATGCAATATTTCTTAATGTTTTCTCTGGCGGACTCATTTTCTTTCTTATTTGGTTATTAGAAAGAAAAATGTTGGAGCCAGCAGAAAATACGGCAATTCGTCTCGAAGAACATGAGCAGTTTAACCACAAAATTGTGGCATCCGCTCCTGTAGGGATCATTATTTTAAGACTTAGTGATGGTGGGAATATTCTTAGTAATGAGTTGGCTCATAACTATTTTCGATTGCTGAATGATGAAGATAAACAGCGAATACTCAGTATTATTCGTCAAAAATCTAGTAACTATATTGATGTTGTGACAACCAGCGGAACACACTTACAAATTAGTTTCGTGAACTCTCGTTACCAAAATGAAGATGTCGCTATTTGTGTGCTGATTGATATCAGCATACGTGTACAAATGGAGAAATCTTTGCAGGATGTCGCTGATGCCGCGGAACAAGCGAACCAAGCAAAATCTATGTTCTTAGCTACAGTTAGTCATGAACTAAGAACACCATTGTATGGGATCATCGGTAATATTGAGTTATTACAACGCTATGACTTATCAGATAAAGCGGTGAGGCTTGTTTCTACAATGGACAACTCATCGTCATTATTGCTACAAATTATTAGTGATATTCTCGATTTTTCGAAAATTGAATCCGAACAGCTAAAAATAGAAAATAAATCATTCAATTGTCGAGATGTTTTTGCTTTTGTTTTGGCAAATTACGTTCCTTTAGCAAGTAAGAAACATATTTCACTCTATTCTTATGTTGAACCTAATATTCCCGATCTAATGCTAAGTGATGCTGTTCGACTTCAACAAGTGATCTCTAATATCGTGAATAACAGCATTAAATTTACTGACTCTGGTTTTGTTATGTTGCACGTATGGAAGGATAGTAATTACCTTAAAATAGAAATTAAAGATTCTGGGATAGGGATGACGCCTGCGGTAGTCATGCAGCTATTTGATCCGTTCTTTCAAGTTTATGACCAAAATAATGGTCATAAAGGTACAGGACTCGGTTTAGCTATTTGTGAAAAACTGATTAACTTGATGGATGGTGATATTGCGGTTAACTCACAAGCTGGTCTTGGAAGTACCTTTACGATTCGAATTCCTTTATACGGACAAAAATATCTAGAACAGGTTATACCTGAATATCGAAAAAATTATCGTATTGCAGTGACTTGTCAAAATACATTCTTAATGAATTTTTTGATTAGATTACTGAAACACCACCATTTTAATGTGGTTGAGAGCCAACATATTGAAGACAACGAACATGTTGATTTAGTGATTACCGACCATCAACATGAGGTTGCTATTGCGGGAGAAAATCTCATTCGTTTACTTGATTTGTATACGGGTGAATTGATTGAAACTCAACCTAATGATTGGAGTTACAATACTTATCAGCTAGACAAATTACCGATGCTGATTGATAAAATCATTGTTAAAGTCGCCCAAAATTCAAAAGAGCTATTCAATGATGAGAATAAACAAGAGACTGATATAGCGCTAAATGAATTTAAAATTCTCATTGTTGATGACCACCCAATTAATAGAATGTTACTGGTTGAGCAACTAACGAGTATAGGGTTCAGTACGGGAACCGCGGTGGATGGATTAGATGCCCTAAAATATTTGGAGCATCATCAGGTAGATATTGTTCTGTCGGATGTGAATATGCCAAATATGGATGGTTATCAACTTTCAGGGGCATTACGAAAAACTGGTTTTAGCCAGCCTATTGTTGCGTTGACAGCGAATGCAATGGCAGAAGAAAAACAACGTTGTCTGGATGCTGGAATGAATGATTGTCTCTCTAAACCAACGTCGATTAGAGTACTCCGAGAGGCATTGGTTAAATACGTAAAGCCCAACGTATAGATCCAATAGATTCAAAAAAATAAAAACCCGATTTCGGGTTTTTATTTGAATATCTAAAAAAACGAACTTATTCGCTAGGCGAGTTATCAATGCTCACTGAGGAAAGGTAGTTAAGCAGTGCAATATCATTTTCAACACCGAGTTTTAGCATCGCAGATTTTTTCTGGCTACTAATTGTTTTAATACTGCGATTGAGTTTTTTCGCGATTTCGGTCACTAAAAAACCTTCTGCAAATAAACGCAGTACTTCACTCTCTTTTGGTGATAAACGTTTATCGCCATAACCACTTGCATTCACTTTTTCAAGCAGTTTACTGACGCTTTCAGGCGTGAATTTTTTTCCTTTTTGTAACGCGGCAAGTGCTTTTGGTAAATCTGCTGGAGCACCTTGTTTCAGAACGATACCTTCAATATCGAGCTCAAGAATTGCGCTTAAAATTGCAGGATTATTGTTCATGGTAAGAACAATAATAGAAAGGTCAGGGTAATGGCGTTTAATGTATTTGATTAACGTAATTCCATCACCGTATTTATCGCCGGGCATAGACAAATCAGTAACTAGCACGTCAGCATTTAAACGCGCTAAGTTATTAATTAAAGAAGTAGAATCTTCAAATTCACCAACGATATTCACCCATTCGATTTGTTCAAGCGACTTTCTAATACCGAAAAGAACAATAGGATGATCATCGGCAACAATGACATTTAGGTTATTCATATTATTGGTTACCTTCTGGCATTAGTCTTTTTACTGAGACATCCAGTTCTCTAATGCAATTTTTTATTTCAAGTCCGTTTTCATCTGCTATGAAACGTTCTAGATCCTCACAGAGTTGATGAAGATATTCGAATTCAAGCATAGCAAAAACTCCCTTTAGTCGATGTGCAGTGTTTTTTAATTCGGTTAAATTCGCAACACTTTCACTATTATACAGTTTATTAATATCTATCGGTACTGTTGTGATAAACAAATCTTTATAATCACTCTTTGACAGAATTAAATGATAGCTATAAAGAATTTCATCTATTGAATGATTAGTTTCAAGCGGTTCGATAAGTTTTTTCTGCATCAAAATCTCTTGAGATGCAGGGTTATCTTCTACGAGCTCGGAATTTTCTATCAACAAAGAGATTGCATCAATTAATTCATCTGCAAAGTTATAGTTAACCTCGATGTAATTTGGCTTAGTTTTATGGATCCCACGTAAATTACCATTAATTTTAATTATGTTATTAAAATCAATTTCATCATTGTCTGTCAGTAATAGATCCCAATCTCCATGAGGCGAACTTTCATGTATATCAAGATATTCCGCACCATAGTTACTTAGGACTCGTTTTACTATGCGGGCACTATCTGCATTATGAATATTAAGCCGGATATAAATATCCTCTAGCAGGGCCGGATATTCATTGGTTTGCTGATCCATCAATGCAGGCAACAAGATTTGATAATGTGTCCCAATGGTTTCGCTAGATTTTATCGAAAATGAGCCATGCATTTTTTGAGTTAACAATTTGCAGAGATAAAAAGTCATTCCTGAACGTTTAAATACTGAAGTATGTAAAATTTGTCCAGTAAATGGGCTTTGTAGGTTATTTAACTCGATAGGGGTTAAACCAATACCGCTGTCTTTAATATTGATTTCAACTTCATGTTTTTCTTCATCGTAGTCAATAGAAACAACAATTTTACCAAAGGCGGTTGTTTCAATGGCGTAATCCCAGACTAATTGAAATAGTGTACGTAAATGGGATGGGCTACTTTCAATTAAAAAGTCAGGGTGAACGCGATTATAAAAGTAAAACCCTAGCCCCTTGCTTCCTAAATGTATTAAATTTTGCTTAATAAACTGGCTAATAAGGTGGCTAATAGAGAATTTTTCTTGTTTCCAATCTACCTGCTGAGCTTCGAGCTGATTAATTAATTCAATATTTTTAAACCAATTATGAATATAGAAGAACTGATTTTGAATCTCAATGAGTGATGCTTTGTCTTTGATGTGTTCGGAATCGGCAAGTAAAGTGAATGAGTGATCAATATGAGTGATTGCCGGTAAGATCTCACTGCAAATATTTTCAAATGCGATTTTTCTTAGTTGGATATTTCGCTGGTACTCACGATTTGCCATCTCTTGGCGCTTCTGTGTCAAAAGCTCTTTATCTTTATCAATAATGATAAAGAGAATGATATTCTCAGTGGCTGCACTATTAACTAAAATGATCTCATAAACATTATTTTCAATAGATACTTGGATAATATCATTGTGCTCAGTTGCCATTTCCTTGATGTGATTTAAGTCCATTGATGGAAATAACTGGTTAGCAATGCTATTACTCAATATTTTCTTGTTGGTATAAAAGTCATACACTAGGATTCCGTAAGAAATATGGCTAATAATATCGTTATTGAGTGTGTCTTTAAATCTTAACTCATTCAACATAGTCGCATTAGGTGAGATCACGCGCTTACGGATGAATACAGTCGTTAACATCGCTAAAAATGCCACTGCGAATATACAAACAATCAACCATAAGTTATAGCTGACCACACCGAATATGATATTTCTCAGCGATATATTGTATTGAACTTGGTAATTAGTTCCTTCAACAGGTTTAGATAACACGACGCTGGTTCCCACTAAGGACATACTAGATTCATTATTTGTCGAGTTATTTGCGCGCTGAGATAGCGAAACATCATTCCCTTGCAGCGTAAATGGCAGAATAGAATTAACTGAAATATCAAAAGAAATTACACTGCTGAGTCGCCCCGGTGAGTTGAACACTAAACGATAAGTATAATAGTAGACATTGTCAGCGCTATTTTTTTGTACATTAGAGATAATTTCACGGCGATCCAGTAAGGTGGATTGAGAAATCATGTCAGCACGCTTGTCTTCGGCAGTGAGAGTTAAATAGCTTTCTTTATAGCGTAGTTCCGGTTTTAAAATAGAATGGGTCGTGACCAGCACTAATGTATTATCTTGACCATTTAAATAATACATGGAGTTAAACTCGTTACGAGCTCCCCACACAATTTCCATATAGTTAGCAAGCTTAGATGCTAACACTTTACTACTCGGCTTATTGATTCCAAAAACCACTGAGTCAATAGTTTGATTGGCGCTACTTAGCCAATACATGTCATTACGGACTTCAGTCACAGTGATGTCGTTCATTGAGTCGGGGGCACTTTTATCATTTGCTAATTTATATATCTGACTGGCTTGATAACGGTAGTCTTCTATTTGATAAGCAAGACGGTTCGCCAGCGTATTGACCGCAGTTTGATGACCTTGCATCCACGCATGATAAAAGTTGTACAAAGATAAGAATAAAGTGGCGACCAGCAGAATAACAAACGCAATAAAGATGCGAGAAAGCGTATTTGATTTTAATAGTGATTGTTTGTACATACAGTCCTTCGCAGTCCCACGGGCAAATTGAATTAATTAGATTAAAAATCATACACCTAGACAGCGGGCAAATACTGATTTCTCCTCGATATTAGCATTTTTTTAGGGAAATAGAGAACAATTGAGTGAAGATTAGTCAAATGAACAAAAAAATGCAATTTTTTTACTTTCAGGGGTAGACAAGCCCCTGCGATTCCTCCATAATCGCGCCCCATGGAGAGATGGCCGAGCGGTCGAAGGCAGCGGTCTTGAAAACCGCCGATGGGTAACCATCCTAGAGTTCGAATCTCTATCTCTCCGCCAAATTAGCCGGCTTAGCTCAGTTGGTAGAGCAACTGACTTGTAATCAGTAGGTCACCAGTTCGACTCCGGTAGCCGGCACCAAATAAGAACCCGTTACATCGAAAGATGCAACGGGTTTTTTCTTTTTACTCATGCTTAGAAAAATAATGAAATTAATCATATCACTACTTTGTTTATCTATTATTACAGGATGCTCATTCACGCCTACATATGAGCCAAATAAGTCTGCATGGCCAAAGACACATAAAGATTCTCGCTCATCTGAACAAAAAAGAGTGGATAGGGAAGCGGTTCATGAGCAACAACGAGCAGTTATGAGAGGGGAAAAACCTGATTACGGGGTGTATGATAGGTACTAATTGTTATTGCAAAGTATATGAGCCAATGAGAATTAGCGTAGTGCAGGATAATAATGGTGCTTTATATAAAATATAAAGCAGAACAGAGATAATTTAATTTAGGATAATTTATCTTTAAAATTTCCTTTATTTGGTTTTTATAGCTCAATATTGAATTTTTAATACTAAAAAATACATTTATCAATCATTAGACAAAAGAATTCTATATCTACTTGTATCGAGTAGATTACGATTACCTATAGTTTATTTTCCTTTATTATTGAAGCCAGTTTTGCAGCATAAAGTATGACATTGAAAATAAAAAGATAACCATTAAATGTTGAATAACTTTGAGAAACAATAGAAAACGTCTGACCTGATTCATTGCAACTAACCTAAATATATGGAATGCAAAAGTTGAGTAATATTGAGATTAGCAGGGAAATAGTATTTTGCTAAAAAAATACATAATATTTTTTTAAATAAACTTATAGCAAGTAAAAATACTTATTTTTAGTCAATAAAAACCAGCAATATACCCCAATGAATAAATTGCTGATTTCTTCTATTGAATATCATCATGATCAAGCTGATCAAAGTTCATTGTATTTTTATCAAAATTAATAACTGTATTTTGATTATCACATTCTTGATTGGAAATCATTTTGCATGAAGTATTGATATGCTTTTCAGATATACCCGTCCACTCAGCAAAGAGATTCAAGAAGCTAAAAGCACTTCGTCGAGCAGAAATAACTTCCTGTTGAGTTGCATCAGAAGAGGTTATAAAGAATGGGATTTCAAAGTTTTGACGCTTTTTATCTCCATGAATGAGGTCTTCTTGGTTATCAATAAATGATAAGCCATGATCGGAAAAATAGAGCATTGACCATGAGGTGTTTTGTTTTACAAGGATTTTTTGTAATTGTGAAAGCAGTAAATCAGTATTCTTTATTGTCTGTACATAGCAAGATAGTTTATCGCTCTTATAAAATTGGTCATAGGCATTAAAACTGCGCTCACAGAATGGGGAATGGCTTCCAATTAAGTGTACAACGATCAATTTATGTTTACCGGGCTGATTAAGAGATTCGATAAATTTAGGGATAACCGGTGCATCTTGGGACATAACATTATCATCTATTAGCTGGCTTCCCCCTACGAAATGGTTTTCAGTGGCACGTTTGGCAATCGAAGCTACTGGGCCATCATGTCTACCAAAAATTCCTTGTCTTGATATCCAGTATGTTTTAAAACCGGCTTTATTTGCTAAGGTTATTAGATTATTAGGCATTTTTGGATACATTGATAACGTATGGGATAACGATAAATTTGTTGATCCTGCTGCAGAGATAAAATTATTAAAAATATAGCCGGGAGCATTATCCATGAATGGTGTATTTTCAAGAGGAAAACCGTAGCTATGCATAAAATCTCTACGTGCACTCTCACCAATAACAACAACATAAATATTGTATTTTGGATTTACTGTTGGAGATACGAAGGTATCGTCCCCTTCAACAGATTTTTTTTCTTGATTTAAATAATCTAAATAGAAAAGACTTTCAGTGAAAAAACGAAACTCGGGGAGCCCTGAGGTTAAAAGTAGCCTCCAGCTTCCACTCGACATAGCTTTGATGGGCGAAATTGCTGTAATAATAATGAAAAATGTTAGAAATGCGTATTGGCTTTTTTTACCTATTTCAAATTTAAGCCGAGAGACAAAGACACCAAAGGCAAATAACAAAATCGATAGGGCATAATATTTTAAATTTATGTTTGTTAAGAAACCTTTCGCTTCTTCACTGTCAGTATAATAAAAAGAGGAAAAAATATTATAATCAGGATAGCCGTACAATAAACCTACGGGTAAGTAAAATGAAGCTATCACTGTGTAGAACAAAATAATAATTCTATAGGTTATCGTAAAGCGACTAATGACAACAAGTAGCCCAGTCATCGCGAGAACATAGAAAATTTTGAAGTGATACCCCATTGCATAATGAATGGCAGTAAAAAATAAAAATAAAATTAACGTATTAAATGATGTTTTGTTCTTGACTAATTTAAGCATATTATTATCTATGATGGAGCTATGGTTGAATTTTAGCCATTTTATAAAGAATCCTCAGACCTCAGACAGAGAATCTTGCCATTAGAGCGTCTAATCTTGCTGTTTTTATCGTACTAAAAATCATCAAACGATAAGAGAAATAGCATAGAGTTTGCAGAGATTTTTTTGCGCTGATGAATGGTAAATGAAAAAAAACAAATAGTAAAAACTATTTTTATTCAATATCTTTTTGATTATCAAAATACACTAAAATTGATATTTTAATGATTACTAATTCATAATCACTTTCTATTTTTAGTATCGAAGTACTTTAATATTGAAGATGATTACTTTAGAAAATTAACTCTTTTAATGAATATAATTTAAAATCACCTTTCTATGATTAAGAAAGGTGATTTTAAGATTTAATGATAGGTAAGCTGTCTATTAATAGTCAAAGGTTAAATATTTATCCTAAACTCTTTTCATATTCACGTGCCTTTGTCACATCATAGTTATGCTCCCATTTAGCGACAACCAATGCGGCTAATGCGTTACCGACAACATTGAGTGCAGTACGAGCCATATCTAGAATACGGTCCACGCCCGCAATAAAGGCTAAACCTTCCAATGGAATCCCAACCGAACCTAACGTGGCGAGAAGAACAACAAAAGATACGCCTGGTACACCAGCTATTCCTTTTGAAGTAATCATTAGGGTAAATACCAGAATAAGTTCTTGGCCAATAGAAAGCTCTATGCCGTATAGTTGAGCTATAAAAATGGCAGCGATACTTTGATAGAGAGTGGAGCCATCAAGGTTAAAGGAATAACCAATTGGGATTACAAAGCTGGTAACTGATTTAGGAGCTCCATACTTTTCCATCTTATCCATGATCCGCGGTAAAACTGTTTCGGAGCTGGCTGTGGAATAGGCTAATAATAATTCATCCTTCAGTATTCTCATCAGTGTGAAAATATTGATTTTACAATAACGCGCGACCAGTCCCAGCACAACAACAGCAAAGAAGATAATTGCACAGTGAACCAAAATAACTAATTTAAGTAGTGGGATTAATGAGCTAAAGCCAAAATTTGCGACAGTAACCGAAATTAATGCGAATACCCCAACAGGCGCATACAGCATAATCATATTTGTCACACGGAACATGGTTTCTGAGAAAGTTTGTAGAACATTCAGCAGAGGTTGTTTTTTTTCTAAAGGTAGAGAAGATAGCCCCAAACCGAATAATACCGCGAAGAAAATAACAGGAAGCATATCGCCACTTGCCATTGCTGCAAATATATTGCTAGGAACCAGAGATAATAGCGTGTTTACAATGCCAGATGGATGACTTGCAACTTCTTGAGTGGTTTTTTCATATTGCGAAATATCAACTTGTGTCAGTTGAGACATATCAATACCGACACCAGGTTCAAAGATATTAGCAAAAGAGATCCCCACAATAATAGCTATTGTCGTTATGATCTCAAAGTAAACAATGGTTTTAAAACCCAATGTTCCCAATTGCTTGGTATTACCCACACCTGCAATCCCGACAATTAATGTTGATATAACAATCGGGACAACAATCATTTTGATTAATTGAATAAAAATTTTACCTGCGGGAGATAAAATATTTAGGATTAGCCAATCTTTATATTCTGCACTTTCATGCAGCAAAGCACCGACAATAACCCCTAAAATGAGAGCGATTAGAATCTGCCATCCTAGGCCAAATTTAAATGTTTTTTTTGGAACGATGTTGTTTAGTGTCATGATTAATTCTCAAATATATTAATAATATTTAACATTGTATTTTTTGTTATGGGCATTTTTATAACTAATATTCGGAAAAACCACAATCATTTATTCGATAAAATGGAGTTATTTACAAAGGTTATTGATAATAAAATGTAAAAAATGTTATTGAATATCGTTGTGTTATTTCATTTTGTTTCTATGTGTAAGTTATTATGTATCAGTGACGATAATAAAATAAGATGTTAATTACTCAGGAGGATGGTTAAATATAATTTATTAAAGAAAGTGAAAATAGACAGGATTTTATATATTAAGAATAAAATATTTATCGAAATAAATGGAAGAATTCAGATAACAGAGAGGATAAATTAGAGTGGGGTTTATAACCGTGATTGGCTTCTTTTGTATGCAGCTAATAATGTACGCTCAGATAAATCAAGATATTCACGTAAGGTATTTGCCGCATCTTGGTTTTTCCCTGCATCTAATAACGCTAAAATAGCTTGGTTTTTATCAATATAAGGAGCGTAAAGAATTTTTGGATCATTTAAATGACCGAAAGCTAACCGTAATTCAGCGGCAATATTATGATATAGCTTAATAAGACGTTCACTGTCAGACAGCTCAACGATAGCAGTATGAAAATTCATATTTGCTGTACCCACACCAATCCAATTTTCTACTTTTTCATGTTCGCGTGCTTCGCTGACGGATTGCTTCATTTTTTGCACTGCGGGATGCAGGGCATAGGCATGGGTTAGTGCATCACATTCAATTAATCGGCGAACTTGGTAAATGTCGATAATCGCGGCCATATCAGGTACTGACACATAAACGCCCTTATTTGGTGCATAAGTCAGTAATCCTTCCTGAGTCAGAACGCGAAAAACCTCCCGCAGGGTATTGCGTGAAATATCTAATTCTTCACTCAACATCGCCTCAGATAAACGCTGTCCTGGTGTTAATTCACCGATCGTAATTTTATGACGAATAGTTTCTGCAATGGTGACTGACAGTGTTTGAGCCATAGGCTGTTTCTTCATAAAGACAAGCTTAATTGAGTGGATGAGAGTGATAGGCAGATATCTTCACATATTCAGTTAATCGCAGCAAGATTCCTTTTATGCACTTATTTTGGGCATGGATCTAAAAATGGAATCAGTCATCGCACAAGTTTGGGTCTGTATTGGAATATTAAATGTTAATAATTGAGGTTACTTGTTAAAAAAGTGATCAAGCTTTGATTTTTTAATCATCAATAACGATTTTCATTGATTGTTTATTCATCATTTCATATTAATTGTTGAACAATCCAATGCAGATCAATAAACAATCTTCACTATTAGTAGAACAATGGCACGAAAATTGCCTCTATAAATCAGCACAACACACATAAATTCATAACTACAAAAACAATTCATAGAGGAGTATGCGTATGGCAGCTCAAGAAAATACGACTACCGCAGAATATGTAAAAAAACGTCGTTCATCCTTAATTGGCGCTATTTTTCTTATGGCGACATCAGCAATTGGACCGGGATTTATCACTCAAACAGCAACCTTTACCGTCACTCTCGGGGCTGCATTTGCTTTTGGTATTTTGGCATCAATCATCATTGACTTCGTAGTACAGCAAAATATTTGGCGCGTCGTGACGTTAACAAAAATGCACTCATCGGATATCGCCAATGCCACTATTCCGGGAAGCGGTTATGTGCTCGCGGTATTAGTCATATTCGGCGGTTTAATATTTAACATCGGTAATATTGCTGGCGCAGGGTTAGGGCTAAATGCGTTAGTTGGTCTGGATCCTAAATGGGGTGGATTACTCAGTGCATTACTTGCCATCTATATTTTCTCATCCCGAAAGGCCAGTACATTTATTGATCGGCTAATTATCGTACTTGGCTTAGTGATGATTGGCTTAACGTTGTTTGTCATGTTTGCATCAAACCCGCCAGTGGGTGAAGCGTTGCGTCAAAGCGTCCTGCCAGATACTGTTGATTTTGCGATGATCACAACGATTGTTGGTGGTACGGTGGGGGGATATATTTGTTATGCGGGTGCCCACCGTTTATTAGATAAAGGTGAAGTGGGTGTTGAAAATATTCAAGCAGTAGCGAGCGCGGCAACTAAAGGGATCGTGGTGGTTGGGATCATGCGCTACGTACTGTTTTTAGCCATTCTCGGTGTCGTTGCAAGTGGCGTAACTATTGATATTTCAGGAAAATCGGCCAACCCTGCATCCCAAGCCTTCCAAGCGGCAGCGGGTAATTATGGTTTACGTATCTTCGGTTTAATTTTATGGGCGGCAGCACTCACCAGTGTGATTGGCGCAGCTTATACCTCAATGAGCTTCTTAAAAGCGTTCAAATCCAGCATTACAGAAAGACAGCGTAACATTTCAACGATCATCTTTATCGCGGTTTCTCTGGCGATTTATCTCTTAATGGGGACGGCACCTGCGGCATTATTAGTCTTTGCGGGTGGTTTTAATGGCCTGATCCTACCGATTGGTTTGAGTATCTTTGTGTATATCGCATGGAAAAGAGCGGACTTGATGTCAGGCTACCATTACCCGCGTTGGTTATTGTGGTCTGGGGTAGTGACTTGCGCTTTAACATGGTACATGGGAGCGATGTCCGTTACGGCAATTTTCAACTACTTAAAATAAAATCGATAAGAGGCGAAGGGATCATAATGAATAAGCAAATCGACCTAAATAGCGATCTTGGGGAAAGTTTTGGGCAGTGGGAGATGGGAAATGATGAAGCGATGCTAAGCATCGTAAGTAGTGCAAACATCGCGTGTGGATTTCATGCCGGTTCTCCCGAAGGCATCATGAAAACCTTAGCTTCTGCCAAAAAAAATGGCGTCACTGTAGGGGCGCATGTGGGATATCCCGATTTAGTAGGCTTTGGTCGTCGCAATATGGATATTGCCTCTGAGGAGCTAATAGCTGATGTGATTTACCAAATTGGTGCCTTGCAAGGTTTGGCCAAAGCGGTGGGAGCGAAAGTCGAATATGTGAAACCTCATGGTGCACTGTATAACACCATCGCTCATGACCAACGCCAAGCAATGGCAGTAATTGATGGAATACTAGCCATTGATGGCGATTTAACCTTGGTAGCATTAGCCGGATCCCCGCTTGTAGGTTGGGCAAAGGGGAGAGGGCTAAATGTCGTCGCGGAAGCTTTTGCTGATAGAGCCTATAACAACGATGGCACACTGGTCTCTAGAAAGCTGACGGGAGCAGTCCTCCATGACCCGGAACTCGTGGCAGAACGTATGCTACAACTGGTGAATGAAGGCGGGGTTATCTCAATTGATGGTCAATTTACACCGATTGATGCCGACTCCATTTGTGTTCATGGAGATAGCCCCGGTGCGCTAGAGATGGCGAAGAAAGTACGTGAAATCTTTGAGCAACAAGGTATTAAGGTCTGTGCATTTACAGGGAAGAGGTGCGGGTCATGAGCCAATTAATGAAAGCCTCTAAATCTGCAATTCAAGCAGCAAAAGCAGCGCGAGACGCCATCCGTCAAGGCTATGATAAGCCGACCGCGGGTATGGCACCGGGAATGACCCAAGCCAATATGATTGCATTACCACGAGATTGGGCTTTTGACTTTTTACTCTATGCCCAACGTAATCCAAAAAGTTGCCCAGTATTGGATGTTTGTGAAGCTGGCAGTTGGCAGACGATATTGGCAGAAGGCGCAGATTTACGTACCGATATTCCACGCTATCGTGTGTGGGAGCACGGGAAATTAGTGAATGAAATCACTGATGCTACCGAAATTTATCAGCAACATCCGGACTTAGTGACATTTTTAATTGGTTGTAGCTTCACGTTCGAAACACCGATGTTAGAAGCTGGGATTGAAATTCGTCACATCATGGATCACTCCAATGTACCGATGTATAAAACCAATCGATTATGCCGTCCAGCAGGACGGTTAGAAGGTGAATTGGTGGTGTCAATGCGACCTATTCCTGCAAATAGAGTGGCTGACGCGGTAAGTATTTCGGGACGTTTTCCTGCGGTACATGGTGCACCGGTACATATTGGTGCTCCGGAGTTGCTGGGTATTCACGATATTATGCGCCCTGATTTTGGGGATGCGGTTCGCATCGAAGAAGGTGAAATTCCCGTATTTTGGGCTTGTGGTGTCACGCCTCAAGCCGCAGTGATGAAATCGGGGGTACCTTTCGCATTGAGCCATGCTCCGGGGTATATGTTTATCACCGATATTCCTGATGCGGCTTATCATGTATAGAGGTGCCTATG
Organism: Providencia rustigianii DSM 4541; assembly: GCF_000156395.1. Classification (GTDB taxonomy): domain Bacteria; phylum Pseudomonadota; class Gammaproteobacteria; order Enterobacterales; family Enterobacteriaceae; genus Providencia; species Providencia rustigianii. Next base: position 870,395 of record NZ_GG703819.1, on the reverse strand, counting down.
CGTTTTTTACCCGTTAATTTAAAAGCTTTTATGGTTGAATTACCCAGTCTTGAACAGACCATGGCACTCACTGATTCTTTGACTAATATGCCGATTAATGGAATTGATGAAATCACGCCAGCGGCACGTACCATTCTTGTGCGTTATAACCCGAACATTATTAATGTTGAGGTACTAATTCAACAAATTTCCCAACGCAATGTTGAAGCCTTGGAATACAAAGCGGGCAAATTAGTGACTATTCCGGTGCATTATAATGGTGAAGATTTAGCGGAAGTGGCGGGATATCTGGGCATTACAGTTGATGAAGTGATCCGGCGCCATACAGAAAATGAATATCAAGTTGCCTTTAGTGGGTTTGCACCAGGATTTGGTTATATGGTATCCAAACAGGCGCAGTTACATGTACCTCGTCGTCAATCTCCTCGTGTACGCATACCAGCGGGTTCAGTCGCACTTGCGGGTGAGTTCAGTAGCGTCTATCCACAAGCTAGCCCCGGTGGATGGCAATTGATCGGCATTACGGATCTCGCCGTTTGGGATATTAATCGCTCAGAGCCCGCTTTACTACAAGCAGGATATCGTGTTCATTTTGTGGATCAGGCCAAAAGTGCCATCAGTTATAGCCTACCAAGTCAGCCAGAAAAAAAACGAGCAGATAACGCACAAACTTATGATTTAACTGTGCTCGCGACAGGGTTACAGGTACTTTTTCAAGATTTAGGGCGTATTGGGCAATCGGCATTAGGTATTTCTGAAGCAGGGGCGATGGATAAATCCGCCTTGTATAGTGCGAATCGTTTGGTCGGTAATCACTCGGATTCTACCGTATTAGAAATCACGTTAGGGGGATTCAAAGCCCGAGCGAATAAAGATTTATTAGTCGCCGTGACGGGAGCCGAATGTTCAATAGAAATCACAACCGATGAAGGAAAGCGCTATTTCGTCGCAAATTATCAATCTGTTCATCTGGCAAAAGGGGATGTCATCCACATTGGGCGACCGACCAAAGGGGTACGTAGCTATTTTGCTGTGCGCGGTGGTTTCCATGTGGCTCCTATCTTGGGAAGTTGCTCATTTGATACTCTCGCTCAAGTGGGTCCAGCTCCTTTAATGGTAGGGCAGTCATTATCAGTCGAAAAAAATAGCTGCACACAGGCTATTTCACTCAATGAAACTCCTGCATTTGATTATCCAACGGCGGATGATGTGGTCGTGCTGGATATTATTTTAGGGCCGAGAACAGATTGGTTTAGTCAACCAGCGCTCGCTCTACTTAAGCAACAAATATGGCAAGTGACTGCGGCATCGAACCGTATCGGATTACGCCTCTCAGGGGAAATTCCCTTAGAGCGTGAAAAATTACAAGAATTACCCAGTGAAGGAACCTGTATTGGTGCAATTCAAGTGCCCGCGAATGGACAACCGGTTCTATTTTTGAATGACCATCCTCTAACAGGTGGCTATCCAGTGATTGGGTCAGTGTGCGAATACCATTTAGATTTAGCGGGACAAATCCCCGTCAATGGCAAAATTCGCTTTAATCCACTGAATGAATTTAATGAATTTGAAGGGAGTCGTGAGGCTTATGAAAACGAATAAAAATAATCCAGTACATAAGGTTCTAATTGCTAACCGTGGTGAAATTGCGGTACGTATTATTCGTGCTTGTCGTGACTATGGTTTTGCTTCTGTCGCGGTGTATGCGGACAGTGATATTGATGCATTGCATGTCACGATGGCTAATGAAGCTTTTGGTCTTGGCGGTAATACTCCAGCACAAAGCTACTTAAATATTGAGAAACTAATCGAGATCGCCAAAAAATCAGGGGCGACAATGGTGCATCCGGGGTACGGTTTTCTTTCAGAACGCTCAGAGTTTGCTCGTGCGGTACAACAAGCCGGCCTGATTTGGATTGGACCTAGCCCTGAAAGTATCGATACCTTAGGTGATAAAGTACAAGCTCGCCACATTGCACTCCAAGTGGGCGCTCCGTTAGTCGTTGGAACTAAAAATCCTGTCAAAGAAGCCAGTGAAGTCGTTGAATTTGCTCACCAGCATGGTCTACCTATCGCGATTAAAGCCGCATTCGGTGGGGGAGGTCGTGGTTTAAAAGTGGCATGGCAGATGCACGAAGTCGAAGAGTTATACCATTCCGCGGTACGCGAGGCGACAGCTGCATTTGGTCGCGGTGAATGTTTTATTGAACAATTTTTGCATAATCCTCGTCATATTGAAGCCCAAGTGATTGCGGATACACACGGTAATGTAGTGGTGGTAGGAACGCGAGATTGTTCTTTACAACGCCGTAATCAAAAGTTAGTCGAAGAGTCACCGGCACCGTTTTTATCTGATGCATTAGAACAGCAAATTATACGCGCATCGACGGATATATGCCGTCAAGCAGGGTATGTTGGCGCAGGAACAGTCGAATTTTTATTGAGCCAAGAAGGAATGTTGTCTTTCTTAGAAGTTAACACTCGCTTACAAGTTGAACATCCTGTCACTGAAGAAACCGCGGGAATTGATCTGGTTATTGAGCAGCTACGAATAGCTGAAGGATTGCCACTCAGTATTTTGGAAACACCAGTACCCAGAGGCCATGCATTTGAGTTTAGAATCAATGCCGAAGATGCAGGCAATGGCTTTTTACCGACACCGGGCACTATTATTCGCTTTGATGCCCCGTCAGGTCCGGGAGTGCGCCTTGATAGTGGTGTCGTTGCGGGAACCACCATTCCGGGTACATTTGATTCGTTGATGGCTAAATTGATTGTGGTCGGGTCAACCCGTGAGCAAGCGATTGTACGAGCACGCAGAGCGCTTGCTGAGTTCAACATTGAAGGGGTGGCGTCTGTATTACCATTTCATCGTGCAGTCATTGATCACCATGATTTCTGTGAACAGTTCAAGGTACACACACGTTGGATTGAGACCGAATTTAATGTGGAAATTCCACCCGCGAAAAAACAGCTTCCTCAAGTCAATCAAGATTTAACACGTACGTTTATAGAAATTGATGGTAAGCGTTGTGAATTGGGATTACCTGCACAATTATTTTCTGGTATGGCAGTCACTCAAAATATCGCTGTTCAAGAGGCACATATTGCCGATAACAGTCCTTATAATGTGAATGCTCCCATTTCTGGAATATTATTCAATTGGTTAGTACCTCAAGGTGATAAAGTGCTTGAAGGCGATGTTATCGGCGTAATGGAAGCGATGAAAATGGAGGTTCAAGTGATAGCCCACCGCTCAGGACAGCTACAATATGCGGCCAATCAAGGGGATTTTATCAGTGCGGATTGTAAGATTGCGGAGATTATTTAGTCTCAAATCATCACGAGGTGGCTATATGCCACCTCATTTTAACGCGCCTCACGTTCAGGCAAATTACGCAGTGGTGGGGCTGGTGCGGGTACGACATTTTTTTCTTCTTTGGCAATTTCATCGCTATCGCGGTAAACCTCGCCACAAAGGAAAAATAGATTAGGGCGCTTAGATTCTAAGTAAGCTTTCCTACTCATACACTGTTCTTGGGTATAAATGGTTTCGGTAACAGGTAATGCATCGCATGAGTCGGAACCACAAGGGCTGACCCATAATGCCCAACCAATAAGTACCATATGTCCTGCCATTTACATTGCCTTCTCAATTAATCACGAATGAAGCCGACCCAAGATGACTCATTAACACCGTTTTTATAGGGTGAAAAGCGTCTTTTATTCGAAAAATATAAGTCAAATTCTAACATCGGATTTATTAAAAGTATGTATTCGGATGATAGATAAATGACATTTCACATTAATTAGCAAGTGGTTACTGATTAATTCACTAATTAGATAATCATAAACAGATTAGTTTTATTTATAGCGGGTTATTGGCGAAAAGAGGGGAATTATTTTTAACAGTCCGATTAATTTAGGCTTGGCTCGCAAAAGAACCAAATAGTTGTCTGTAAATGTGTGTTTTAAGATCCCCATCCTGTCAATCTAAATGATTTTTATCTACGATTAGCGAAATAACGCAATAATAATAGAGATAGGTACATTATGAATGCCATGGAAGAAGTGCTTTCATTTTGGTTCGAGGAATCGACCCCAAAACAATGGTTTGAGAAAAGCGAAAAATTTGACATAACCATCGCTAAGCGTTTTAAAACACTCAGTGAACAAGCATCACAAGGGGAGCTGGCATACTGGCGTTCATCGATTCGAGGGCGTCTGGCTGAAATTATTATTCTTGACCAATTTTCCCGTAACTTATGGCGAAACACGCCACGAGCCTTTGCTCAAGATGGTATGGCGCTAGTTCTTGCCCAAGAGGCTATCAAGCAACCTGATTACAATATGCTGACGCTATCACAGCGCAAATTTATTTTGATGCCATTTATGCACTCAGAATCCAGCTTTATTCACTTACAAGCCGTAGAGTTATTCCGCATGCTAGGGGATGATAATACGTTGGATTATGAAATGCGTCATAAGGCAATTATTGATAAGTTTGGTCGATACCCTCATCGAAATGGCATTTTGAACCGACCGTCAACAGCAGAGGAAGTGGTTTTTTTACAGCAACCTAACTCTTCATTTTAATTGAGACTGACCATAAACATGAGTTTGTAGTTTTGTACTACAAACTCATGTTTTCAGCCTGAACGTTAGCGGAACAGCTCCGCAGGGGTCGGTTGTAATTCCAGTTGCTGCTGCAAGTGGGATAAATACTGTTCAGTAATTTGGGCTATTTGTGGGTAAAAAGGATGTTCAGTTTGACTCTGTTGTACCAATGCTAAATAGCGGTACGCCCAGGGTAATAAATGTTTTTCCAATAGTTCAATAATGGCCGCATTTTCCCCTTGTTCCGCCAATGCGGATATCGCCATGAGCATTAAACCAAATTGGTCTTCTGGCTCACGGATCCCTGTATTGGTGACTAACCCTTGCCCCATAAGAAAATGGCGATAAGCGCTGGTGGAATCTCCCATGACAATATTATCATGGGATAAATACACCGAACCCCAAGGTGGTGCTGGCATAGTACCTTGCCCCTCAAAGAGCACTGAAAAATCATAAAGAAGCGTCTCTGGAGAATACTGAGCGAGTTGATCACAGATTGCCGCTATTTGTTCATTATCATCCCATGTATGTAATGTGGGGATCTGAGGAAGCACAGGTTGTAGGGTTTGAAAAGTTTGGCTTTCAGGGGAGTAATAAAACATTGCCCCTAAAATACGAAAAAGTGTTGTATCGAGAGCTTGCATCATTATACCTATCAGATGAACGTCAGCAGAGTTAAACACAAAGCGCCTGAATTCAGGCGCTTTGGTCATCAATCATAACACGGTATAAAGCACCTTACATGGTGATTTGCCACAGGTTATAGAACGCGATACGACCGGATAATTCAGCTAACAATACCGCGGCTGCACATGTTGCTAACGGGATTTTAGGCGCACGTTGCTTGAGAGCAAAACCGACGAAAGCCGCTAATGCAATCACTAAAACCACGACTTGGAAGCCCCAGAAACCAGTTTGTTCAGCACTCAATGCTGGACCTGTTTCGGATAAAAATGCTTGATATCCTGCACGGCTAGCAAAAATAGCTAAGGTTCCGAGTAGGAAAGCCGCAATACCTAGACCACGAGCACCAATGGCAATAGCCAATGCTCCACCGCCCACAAACATCGTTGCCCACATTTGTAGCGTCGTATATTCCGTATTCCAGTTAGCAATAGTGGCAATATTATAGACTTGCGGTATTGACCAAACAAAAGCTAAGCCCGAAATGACAGTGGCAATGTTAGCCAGCTCGCGCAGAACGGATTGTTTCACAAAATGAGTAAAGAATACCGTTGCAGCAGCACATCCCACAAATACACCACTTAAAAATGCTTCATTACTCATCGGTGAGCGACCGACACCCAGTAGCATATTAAAGAAGCGCAGTGGTTGCCCAACGTGTAGCGCTCCAATACCTAAGCCAATCAGCACAATGATGAAACCGATAATATTCGCAACTCTGAGTTGCTTGTCATCGATGGAACCCATCTTGCGTGCTAAATAAGCGAGTAAGAATAAACCGACAGCGGATTGCCCTAAGACGGTAAAGAAAACCAGTGGTAACTCATGCATATTAGACCTCCGCAGGGTTTTTCAGTTCGCCACTTTTATCACCGGATGGCTTTGCATCTTTGTGTGGCTTGATGACGATATTAGGGTTAGTCAGGCTAGGATCTGGCATTGGTGCAATACCGCATTCTGTGCCGTGTAACTCACGCAGAACTGTAATGTCATCGAAGTCTAAAGCACGTTGTGGGCAAGACTCTACACAAACAGGTTTCATGCCTTTTGCGACACGTTCATAACAACCGTCGCATTTGCTCATCAGCTTTTTCTTTTCATCAAACTGTGGGGCGCCATACGGGCAACGCAATTCACAGTAACGGCAACCGACACAGATAGATTGGTCAACGACCACTAAACCATCTTCAGCACGTTTATGCATCGCACCTGTTGGGCAACCTTCTACACATGTTGGGTTAGAACAGTGATTACAAGAGATAGACAAATAGTAGTTAAAAACATTCTGCTGCCAGATGCCATCTTGTTTTTGCCAACTACCACCACCAAACTCATAAACACGGCGGAATTTTGGGCCTAAATCTAAATCTTTTTCGTCCTTACAACTGACCTGACAAGTTTTACAGCCAGTGCATTTTGTGGAGTCAAAATAAAATCCATACTGTTTCATCAATTAACTCCTTAAGCGCGTTTGACTTCAACAAGGTTAGTATGTTGCGGTGTACCTTTCGCCAGAGGGGAAGGGACATGTGAGGTCAGAGTGTTGATACAACCACCAACATCTAAGCCTTCGCTGTTCAACGCGCGCCATGCACCTTGAGGAACAGCAATCACACCTGGCAATACGCGCTCTGTCACTTTCACTTTAATTTGTAGACGCCCACGATCATTGAAGATTTCAGCAAGGTCGCCATTTTTCAAGCCACGTTGTTGAGCATCAATTGGGTTCAACCAGAATTGATGTGGGATCGCCTCACGTAGCATTGCCACGTTGTAATAAGTGGAGTGAACGTGGCCTTTATCGTGGAAGCCGGTCATTAATAAAGTATGTTTTTGTTGCGCATTTTGCGCCTCAACACCTTCTTTGTTCACACAATATTCAGGAATTGCAGGGATACGCTGACCTTCTGGGAGTTCCCAGTTTTTAACGCGTTCAACCAGTTGTTCAGAATAGATCTCAATTTTTCCTGATGGTGTTTTCAATGGATTAGTCGCAGGGTCATCACGGAAATTTTTCAATGCTACATTTTCTGCGCTATTGAGGAATTTACGGTCAATAATACCCGCGCCATCGGTTTCACTAAATTCAGGCAGATGAGGCATTTTCTCTCGAGTCTTGTTATAGCAGAACTCAATCCATTCAGCGTAAGTGCGACCTTCAGTAAATTGGTCTTTGACACCCATTTTTTCAGCAATTTCAGCTAATACATCATAATTAGGGCGGTTTTCCCATAATGGGTCGATAGCATTTTGCAGACGAACCAGATAGTGATAAGCCCCACTTGCGTAAGAGTTATTGATTAAGTCATTAGTCTCAACGGTAGTCCATCGGGTAACAATAGATCGGCGTATTTTGCTGACGGGGTATCGTGGTTATCCCAAACGAGGATAAATTCACATTTAGATTCATCCGCAAGAATTTCATGGGTTTTATTTAAGTCACCGTGTTGGTTACCAATTACGTTACTGGAGTAGCACCACATAAATTTAATGTCGTTATTCAGCTTATCGACACCCTTAATGCCTCCATTTTCTGCAGTGAGTTCTTTACCGCGAACAATGGCTTCTGACCACATATAGGTTGGGATCAGGGCTTTAACTGGGTTTGGCAAACCAAATCCAGCTACAGGATAAGCAAAGCTGTTACCCCATAAACCAGTATTGGTACCTGAGCGACCGATATTGCCAGACATAATCGGGAGCATCATGATAGAACGGCAAGCTTGCTCACCATTTTCGGTACGTTGTAAGCCCCAGCCTTGTGAGATCCAAGCGTGCTGTGCATTACCAATTTCACGAGCCAACTGAGTGATACGAGCGACGGAAATTCCGGTTAATTTACTTGCCCATTCTGGTGTTTTTGCAATACCGTCAGGACCGTTACCTAAAATGTAATCTTTGTAAGATGCATTACGCGGTGCGGATGCTGGCAGTGTTGATTCATCCCAGCCTACACAATAGTTTTTCAGGAATTCTTCGTCAGTTAAGCCTTCTTGGATCATCACATAACCCAGAGCAGCAACTAATGCAGCATCGGTACCTGGATAGATAGGGATCCATTCGGCACCAAGGGTGGTTACGCTATCGGTACGACGAGGATCAATGATAATAACTTTGGCTTTGCTCTTTTCAAGGGCATTGAGGGTTTCATAGAATTGTCCCCCTCCAGACATACGAGTTTCCGCTAAGTTATGACCAAACATCACAACTAAATCGGAATTTTGAATCTCAGATAAGTAAGATTCTTCAACGCTACCATATACATATGGTGTAATTTCCATTAGCTGAGCATAAGAATATGTTCCATAGTCACCTAAGAATCCACCCGTTAAACTCAGTAGACGTTTACACGCTGCACGACCATGTAAGTTTGCGCCTGTAGAACCTGAACCATATTGGTAGTAAATTGCATCATTACCATATTTATCAATAGTATATTTCAACTTTTCAGCAATGATAGTCGTTGCTTCATCCCAACTGATTTTTTTGAACTTACCTTCACCACGCTTACCAACACGTACCATTGGGTATTTTAAGCGATCGGGATTGTATGTTTTCCAGCGAACCGAACGGCCACGTAGACAAGGGCGAATTTGGTGTTCGCCAAGGGTTGAGTCGTCATACATCGTTTCATTCGAGATACGGCTGATGACGCCATCTTTTACGTGAACTTTAAGTGGACAGCGGCTACCACAGTTAACTAAGCATGCGCTATAACTGATTTTTTCGCTGACTTCATCTGGCATGATGGTTGGTGTTTTTGCTTGAGCAGCAAAAGGCAGAGTGATTGAGCCTGCGACCGCTGCTGCACCAGCGACGGTTGCGGAGGTTTGTATAAACTCCCTCCTGCTCAGTTCTGCGAATTTAGGTGTTATTTTATTTTTATGCATCGACATTGCCTATATGTAAAAAACGTATTAGGTGTATGCCTATATGTTAGAAAAAATAGCCCATTGCTAACATGATATACATCAACAATAACCATGATAAAAGCATGGTAAATGTTTTTATTTATTTAATTTTTAAGGACTTTTTCTGATTAGGAGATAGTTTTAGTTCTGTTTTGGTTATCAATCGTTATATTATTTTATATATAACCATAAAGTGGTATAGGGAGTATAAGAGGGGTTTCCCCCTCTAAAGGTCATGGAACAGCATTAGAATTATTAAGCAGGATTTATAAGTTGCATCTAATTAGCTATTTAACTGTTGAATGGCCTATTAATCGAACATCATTTCCGGTAGGTGACTGATGAACGTGTAAATTGAACTGAGGCAATATAGAGAATATATGATCAAAAATATCCGATTGAATGCGCTCATATTCTAGCCATACGGTAGTATTGGTAAAGGCGTAAATCTCGATTGGAATACCATTGGAATCAGATTCTAGCTGCCTAACCATGATCGTCATTCCTTTATGGATATTAGGATGAGAACGTAAGTAGGCTTCTATATAAGCGCGAAATGTACCAATATTGGTCAAACGTCGCTGATTTAATGGAACCGCTTTATCTTCGGGTAATGAATTATTATATGATTGAATTTCAGAGATTTTTTTATCTATATAAGGTTCAAGCAAGTTTGCTTTCTCTAGATAGGCAATTTCATCTGATTGCAAAAAATGGATACTGTTGGCGTCTATACGCAGGCTTCGTTTGATTCTACGCCCACCAGATTCCGTCATCCCTTTCCAGTTTTTAAAAGAGTCAGAAATTAGAGCGTAGGTTGGGATTGTCGTCACGGTATTGTCCCAATTTCGGACTTTCACCGTAGTCAATCCAATGTCAATCACTGCTCCATCAGCACCATATTTCGGCATTTCTAGCCAATCGCCGATGTTGACCATATTGTTTGCTGATAATTGGATACCAGCAACGAGTCCCATAATTGGGTCTTTAAATACTAACATCATGACCGCAGTCATTGCCCCTAAGCCACTCAGAATGATCAGTGGTGATTTACCAATGAGTAGCGCAATGATCATTATTGAGATCAGTAGGGTGGCGATTAATTTGATACTTTGGAAAATCCCTCTCAAGGGCAGGTGAGCTGTTTTCGCTGCGCGTTGTAGTACTTCCAGTACGATATCTAGGATCGAATAAATGGCAAGCAAACCAAATAACAAGCACCACGCTTGGGAAGCTACATTAAGAACAATTTGTGGCGTCGAGCCTGATTGTAGCCACAGTGTCGATTGAATATTAACCACAACACCTTGAATAATAAAGGCAATACGATTGAATAAATTATGTTGTGTTAGTTGATGCTGCCAGCCGGATCCCAGTTTTTTCCCTCTTTTTTCAAGGGTAGGTAAAAGTATTTTATGTAGAATCAGGTGTAAGACGAGGGCAACAATGAGAATCAACCCAAGAACCATCAGTAGTGAAGCGAGGTTGGCATAGTCTTGATTAAACTGGTGTACCCAGTTGAGCAGTTGCTGCTGCATAGGTTCTCCTTTTTGGTTCAGAACATCCATAAATGACAATCTAGTATAGGGAAATATGTGTCAGATTTGTGAAAAATCATGAATATTTACATAAGATTACGGAAAATGGCGGTTAATCTGATTGATGCTCTATAATTTGAGGAATACTCTCAGACGATCATGATTACGAGGAAATACTGATGAAAAAGCCTACAAGAAATAGGTGCCTACCACTTGTTCTTATTTTGGTATTCATGGGGATATCCCCACTTGCGTTCTCCGATCCGAATGGTAACAACGGGCATGGAAACGGTAACAAACATAATAAAGAATTTAAAGGCAACAACGGCCAAAAGAATAAAGACGATGACCATTATAAAATGAAGCAATGGAATAATGATAATTCGAGTATTCAAGGAACTTTGCGTATTGCTCCAAATATCAGTTTTAGTGTGAGTTTTGGGGAGGTGAGGCCACTAGCTATTGAATATGGTCTTACAGGCTATAAAGGATTGCCGCCGGGTATTGCAAAACAAGTAAGAAGAGGAAAACCATTACCGCCAGGAATTGCGAAAAAAATATTGCCATCGAAATTCATACATCAATTACCAGCCTATGCAGGCTATGAATGGAAAATGAGTGGAAAGGATTTAATTTTGGTTGCAATTGGCACAGCGGTTATTGCTGAAATTATTGAGAATGTTTTTGAATAAAAAAACGGCCTTTAATAAGGCCGTTAGCAAAATTTTGCAAATACTAGAATGAGGTAAATAAAAGTTTGATTGACTATGATTTAACGCAAATTACATAAAACGTTTAGATAACAATTCAACAACTTCTTGCAGGTTAACGAAAAATTCTTTGATGCTGTTCATATTAGCTCCGAATGTTAATGTGTGATCTTGATCACGTAGGAGCATTCTAATTTTTTATTGACCAAAGTCAATAATCGATTAAAAAATATTTTAAACATTAAACTTATTTGTAGCCTAATGAGTGTAAAAAGTTATTTACAACCTTAGGTATATTGCGGACTATTTTGTTTGCATAAATTCTTTAGTTGATGAAATTATTGATAAACTAGTGAGTTCTAACATACTTTGGTCATGTAATTCAGGGGTTGCGGCTGCACAGAGATCTTCTAATACATGACAAAAATAGCCGAGGTCGTGGGCTTGTCTTACACTACTCTGAATTGCCATCACAGAACTCACTCCACCAAAATAGAGATGGGTGATGTCATTATCATGTAGCCATTGATGAAGCTTATTCCCAGCAAAAGCAGAAACACCTTTTTTAATCATCACTCGGTCATGCATATGAACTTCTAGCTCATCAACCCAGCTGCAACCGTGCCCACTTAATTTAAGGGCGCCGACTTGTTTCGCGTGTTGAAATAGGGGGGAGCCAGTGGGAATATCTTGATAGTTATCGCTAAAACCGACTTTGACCCAAATGACGGGAATACCTTGATTACGTGCATAACTCGCTGCTTGGTTTGCTTTTTCTATAATTTTTCGCGAGTTAGTTTGTAGATAGCTACTGTTGGATAATCCATTTTTACCAACAATATCGTTAATAAGATCGATGATAATTAGCGCTTTTGACATTATTGCCCCTTCAATGGCTAAGTAAATAAACGTAAAGTGGCATTGTAGTGGTTATTCGTAGGGAGGGATGTTAACTCAATAGCATTATTCTATTTAAGGTACATCAATGATAAAGCCGATCCCTTTATTATCTAGCCCCTCAGTCACTTTTAATGTTGCCCCAATTTTGGATGCAAGATTTTGTGCAATAGATAATCCTAAACCACTACCCATTTCTAATGTTCCAGGAACACGATAAAAGCGAGAAAATAGATGCTCTCGTTCTTCATCAGGGATCCCGCGACCATTATCTTGAATCGTAATTGTTGCACCAAATGGGCTCAGATTTTTTATCGTCACTTTAATCTTTGCTTTTTCAGGGCAATATTTGATCGCATTTTCAATTAGGCTAGTAAAAACGTTACTTAGCGCCAATTTATCGGTAGTCACGTCAAACGCATCAGGGCTTTGTAACTCGACATCGATATCTTTACTTAATGCATAAGGAATATGTGAAGAAATCAGATGGCTAATTAGCGTCGGCAAATCAATTTTTTCTTTGCGAATGGTGAAGTCTTCAGCTTCTAATCTGGCGAGATCGATTAATTGATGGGATACCGAAGCGGCGCGATTGAGCGTTTCTTTCATGTCATTAATGATTTCAGCTTTTTCTTTTGGATTATCAATATTCATTAACAAATGTAGTTGCGCCGTGACTGCGGCAATAGGGGTTCGTAGTTCATGAGCTGCATCAGCCATAAAACGTTTTTCTCGTTGATTTGCCTCGTCTACGCGGGCCATTAATTTATTAATTGCTGAAATAATCGGGCGAGTTTCTTTATACATATCTTTAGTATCAATCGGGGCTAAATTTCCCGGCTGACGCGAAGAAATAATAGTCGCAATTTTTTTGATTGGACGAATACTGAAATATGCAGTAATTAAAATTGCGATTAACATAATCCCCAGAATAAAGGCTAAAGGGATAGCGGTTCCCTCCGCAGGGTTACCTATCAATTTTCTGCGCTCAAGATAAGACTCTGCGATGACGACTTCTAATTTATGTTTATCGTCCCAAGCGGAAGTAAAATGCCAATCCTTGTATAGATTGGTCAAGTCCTTGACTGATTTTAAGGAGGGGTCGGCAATCTTTTCACTGTTGCGGTATAGCACATGACCTTGCTTATCTCTGACGACCATAAAAGGTTTATAGCTAGTATCCAAGCCATTTTCCATGGCATCGGTATACATTTTTTGCAAGGTAGCGGCTAACGTATCAAAATATTCCTGATTGTCTGAAACGGTTCCGAGAGTTTGCGCTATACCTTGGGTAACAATTTGCTGTTGCTGATTGAAATCATCATCATCAACAATATCGGGAAGATAAAAAAACTGTAGCCAGCCAATTAGAAGCAGCCATAGTAAAATGACAGAGCCAATTTGGATCCCAAAGGTATAAACAAGGAACGATTTAATTTTCACTAGGTTGAGCTTCTTTTTTCAATAAATAGCCGATACCCCGGATAGTAACAATTCAGTCTTTACCAATTTTACGGCGCAAGTTATGAATGTGAACTTCAAGTGAATTACTTTCTACATCATCAAGTCCAAACAAGCGCTGTTCTAAATCGGCTTTACGGACTACATTATCTGAGTTTTTTATTAATTCGAAGAGTAATAAATATTCTTTGCCTGACAGCAACAGTAGCTGGTCATTCAAAGTCACTTGATGATTCAGCGGATTTAATTGCAGATTATCTAATTGCCATATTTCAGAGGAAAACCCAGCCATCCGACGACTAATCGCTTTGACTCGTGAGATGAGTTCAGGCATTTCAAATGGTTTAGTTAAAAAATCATCGGCTCCGGAATCTAAGCTGGCAACTAAATTGTCCATTTTATTGCGGGCAGTCAGAATGATAATCGGTATTGATTCACCGGCTTGGCGCCATGCGATTAATTCATTGTGGCCATCTCCATCTGGTAAACCTAAATCCAGTAGCATGAGATCAAAATTGCGAGTGGTTAATTGCTGTTTTGCATCAGCTAATAGCCTAACCCAACAAGGGTTAAAACCCGCTAATTCAAGTCCTCGACACAACGCTTTTCCAAGTTGAAGATCATCTTCGACCAATAAAATATTCATATTTGTTACCTCTGGTACGGAGTATAAGCAGACAGCTTTATCCCAGCAACCACCATATTTGACATCTTAAGTATCCCTTAAGGTTGGTTTAACTAAATTTTAAGGTACTAAAAATATAAATGACTAATATGCTCTCACGCTCTAAAAGAGAGAGAATTGAAAATGAAGAAAGCATTTATTGAAGTACCATTATTTTTTGTGATTATTTTTATTGCAGTTACTCTTATGGGTACAAATTTGAGTAAGCCACAGATTAAAATTGGTAATTTAACATTTAATGAAATGTCTATTTGTACGGATACCAATAAGTGCAAATTGAATGACCATGTATTAGTATCTAATAATGATGGGGTTAATCTGGTAAAAGAGATTAGATCTTTTTTACGAAAAAAACTCTATTAAGGATAAGTTGGTCGATGAGAGCTAGATTAGATTGGAAGGTTAAAACGTTAATTCGGAATAATAAATATAAAAAATCAGGAAAAAGAATGCGATATCTTTAAGATAAGCCATTCCTTTTCCTCTATTCAGATATTAATTTTCTATGTTTTCTTCGGGGAGCCAGCCGTCATCCATCCAGATTTCTTCGAGAATTTCTTGGATGCGAACCTTATCTTCTGCGATTTTAGTACCAGAAATATTGACCGCTTGTTGGGAACTAAAACCAACACGCGTGACGATATCAGGATATTGAGATTGTAGTTTGCGCAAAATCTCAGACTCTAAAGCCTGTAGAACCTGATTACTTGGTTTCTGTGCTGCATTTTTGTCAAATAATACTTCGATACGTAACATAATAGCCTCTACTAAAGACTGTATTGATATACAGTATTTTTAAATGGATATTGGGTAATTGTCAATATCCATCCAATAATATTTTTACTCTTTCTGCGGAGGTTAAATGAATTTAGAAGAAGCTGGCGGAGATATTAATGCATAATCCGAGGATCGCCATATTAAAAATAAACGAAATAATAGATTGCAGTAATACGGCTCTGCGCATTGGTGTAGAGGCGACCTCCACATCCGCGGTCTGAGAAGCAACAGCAATCGTAAATGAAAAATACAGAAAATCTGAATAGCTTGGCTCACTAATTTTATCGGGAAAATTCAGCCAAGGTTTTTCATTTTCAACATTGCTGTAATAGAGGTGGGCATAATGCATGGTAAACCCCATTGGTAAAAGCAGCCATGAGGAAATGAGTGTCGACGCGGTTAGAATATAAGAGTAAATTTTATCTGCTTTTGGGATATCACTATGACCACCAAGGGCAAAAAATAGAGCCAATAAGCTAACACAGCAACCGGACATCAAGAAGAATATGACCATCCGTGCGCTTTCATCTTCGACTTTGGTGAGTCTACGAATATCTTTGACGTTATGACTAATTATTCGTTGAAATAGAAAGAGCAAATAGGACCAAGCAAACACATTCCAACTAATGATGAGATTGATGATCAAATTTTGGTCATTAAATAACGCAAAAAAGGTAATAAATGCCGCGATTAATGACACTAAAAATCGCGGTCGAGAATGAAATGCATGACGTAACCAGCGTGTGATACGAGCAGCATAACGAAGCATGAGATATTCCTTGAAAATAAACATATATTCTTAATATAAAACGAGTATATCACCGATAGAAATGAAGCTCTAATTATCGGATTTCAAGGAATAAGAGAATCACTTTTCATCTTGTTTCATTAACGCATAGCGATTGAGTAGCTGTTTAAAGTGATTGTCAATACGCTGATATTCAGATTCTGGGACGTTACCTTGAGTTTGCAGCTGTTCTAAGCGGCGTAACTCTTCTTCCAGAGGAATAGCTTGGTTAAAATTTTGTCGAGCATTGAATATAACAGTCTTTAATTCAGAGCCTGTTATATAACTGCGAGGTTTTCCATCTAAGCTATCTAAACGGACACTGAGCTGATTAAGCTGTTCCATCCCTTTTGACCACTGTTGCAGTTTGTCATTCGAAAGCGAATTGATCTGCATTTTCTGACGCCATTTATCATTAAAACTACTGACTTCCTGATGTTCACCATACTGTTTAGTTAAGTAATTCACCATATTGAGCCCGTATTGCTGGGACCAAATTGGGGATACTGACTCTAGCTCGCCAAGATAATTATCAATAAAACTCAGATTTTCCGAAGAAAAACTATTGGGTTGGGATGGATTGGGTTGTAATTGCTGTCCGAGTAAGAGTTCAATATTCGATGTAAACTCAGGAAGTTGAGGGAGCGCTTGTGTTAAGGCGTGATTGCTAATTTTTGGATGGAGTATATAAAGCGTACCGGCACAAATAGCGCCTGTGACGACAATCCCCCATACCAGCCCCACACCAAAACCTTTACGGTAAGAGGGCTTAGGTTGCGGTGGTGTACTGATGGTGGCATTGGCTTTGATTGATATCGGTATAGCGGCAGTATTTGCATGAAACGTTGAGGGTGCGGTTTTAGGGATATGCAAGGGGGTTGATGGGATAAAACCACTGGTTGGGGCATCGGTACTTTCTAGTTGGCGTGATTGCGTTGTCAGCAAGTTTTGTAGTCGATCGAGCTGCGTGAGATGTTTTAATTCCAATGTTTGTAGCTGTTGTCCTATTTGTTCTAATGTTTTCTCAGCTTGATAAAGTGAGGAAAGATCAGCGTAAACAGGGGAATAGCTACGTAATCCCGTGATCAATTGTTGACTCAGAGTGGATAATATTTCAACGCGGGCATGGGTTTGCTGAGGCCATAGCCCTTGCCAGTATCGATTGAGTAAATGTTGGAGCAGAGATAGACCTTCATTTAATCCCACAATTCCTGCCTGATGCTGGCGGATCAGTGTAAACCATGCACAGGTTTGTAAGTCGGCCCCATTTTGATTGAATAATGATAGGCATAGTCCATGGGCACGAGCCCAGTCAATATCAGGGCGTGCTGGATGAAAGCGCTTATTTAACTCTTCTTTTAGTGCAGCAAAGTCCGCATATGTCCGAGGGTCGCCACCAAGTCGTAATGTATTTAAATCTGGATTCATAATTGTCTCAAATCGAAGAAAAGGAGGTGTATTGATGAAATATTAAAGATGATCGAATTGTTTTTTCAGATGGTGCAATAAAATATGCCCATCGGCAAGAGGAGGGCCTGTAAAGCTGGCTGTGCGTAATGCGGTTAATAAAGGCATAGTACGATTTCCTATCGACGCTAATCCAAGAAGATTTTTTCAGGTAGAACAAAATTGCGCAGTTTTAATAGCGCCAGCGGGCCTTGCCCCATTTCTGTACGAAGTTGGTAATTCAGCGAATAACCTTCTTTTGTGTTCCATGTCACGGTATAGCTGCTGGTGCTGCCCGCATAAGGGGCAATATTGGCGGTTTCGAGTAAACGGATCAAGCCCCAGACACCACGATGATCTCCGTACAATTTGGTGCCTGATGAGGTGGTCATCCACGTTAAGGATGCACCAGACGCCACCGTATCGGCTGGCCAAACAAAACGTTGCCATTCCGGGAATTGGTTATCGTAAGTGAGATTTTGTTTATCGATCACCAATATCGTTTGCATGATGTTTTTACTGGTGCCTGGCCGCATTTCAAAATACAGGCGCGCTTCGCCATTAGCAAAAGCGACGTCACCCAATTCCGTGAGCGTATTCAGGGCATTTAAAAACGCAGGATTAAATCGCAGGCTTTGGGCATTCGTTGAATTAGGCACCCAGCGGTTACCTTCTTTGCGTAAAACCCCTTGTAAACGGGTTTCGAGAAAACGTTGAATGCGTCCATTATCGGGTTTGAGATATTGTGCCATCAACGGTAAAGAGATATCACTTTGGGTGTCTTTCAATGGGTAACGCCCCCCGAATGCGCTATTCCATTCATTGACAATGGAATTTTGCCATTCACTATTAATGCCTTGGGCGGTTGGGGTCAAAAGCTGTTGCCACGCTTGAGTCATCGGTTCGACTAACAGGGCCTCACCAAAGCTTTGCCACTCTTGACCAAAGCTAGCCGCAATCAGGCTTCCCATATCTTTTGTTTCTGAAAAATCGACACTTTTTCCTTCCAAAATACTGTGAGCAAGGGCTTGAGACATGGCTTGCGGATCGGGTGCATTCACCACTTGCTGAAGTTTTAAGCGTACCCGAGTTATGCGGGTGAGATAGGCTTGTAGACTGAGGTTATCACTGGTTTGTGTGGTGGCTTGCGGATCTACAAAATTCAGAACAGGGGCGAAGGTCTCTTCAAGGGGACCTGTAAATTCTGCTTTTTGGCTGATCATGGGTTTTTGGTCTTTGTTGAGTAGGTCTTTGGCTGAGTTCATAAAGGAGTCGGTGAGCTTTTCTTGCTGGCGCCCAGTTTTCCCTTGATAAGCTATCGTATTCATTAATGCGATAATAGGGGATTGACGCACATCGCTCATCAAGGATAGCTGGTCAATGGTATCCGATAAACTTTCGGTTTGGCGCCACTGTAAGCTGTTGAGGAAGTTAAGCCAGCTATCGGAGAAATCAGCAAAATAACGGTCAGTTAATTGTTGCTTCAAGGCTTCAGGGGAGATGTCCTCGCTGAGGTCATGCTGGTTATCGCTCAATACCCAATCAATTTCATTACGGCGGGATTCCACCACTTTTTTAATGGCAGGTTGAATAGATTCTTCCCACGCTTTGCGGGTAAAAGTTCCAGAGACAAACTCATCGGTGGTAAATAAAAAGCTGGCATCGGTATCGCCCGTCATGTCATCCAAGGTCATATCTGGGAACTGATGCTGCGCTTGCAGTAACACGTCTTGATACAGTGTGGCACTTTCACTGCGCTGCCCAATTTGTCGGGTTAACAGAGTACGGCTTTGATTAATCAGGTTATTGTTGGTAGTTAATTGCCATTCAGGGTGCTTCGGTAGCTGCTGGGCATAGAACATGAGTAATTCTTTACCGAGGGTTTGCCATTCGCCTTCGTTCATTCCTTGCGGAACGGGGAGGGTCGTGAGCACGCTGTCAGTAAAGAAGGTGGGCTCCATACGCTCTGGCGCGGTCATCATTAAATAGGTTTTTAGGCTTTGATACGCCCCTTGGGTGGCTTGACGACGGTCATCACTGTTAGGGGAAAGCTGGGCATAGGCTTGTAGCTGCTGAGCCAGTTGTTGAGCGATGGAATCACGCAAAGGCGGTAATACCGTTTCTTGGTACAGTGGCCATAAATGGGCTAATAGTGGCTGATTACTGTTTAGCCCAAAATGGAGCCAGAAAGGTACAGAAGTTTGTTCGCGATGATTGAGTAAACCTAGGGTTTGCTGAAAATCATACTGGGCTTTGAGGCGTTCAGTTTCCGGTAATTGGCTGTTAGCGGCGACGCTCGCACTTTGGTAGCTCTCTTCGATGAGCTGGCGATTGGCGAAGTAAGAGACAATCATCCCTGCGCCCCACAAGGTCATGGCGGTGGCGGCACCGTATTGAACGAGGCGTTTTTTGTCAAAGCCTAACGCGGCAGGCTGTAAACCGGATGCCAGTTCAGATTGCACATTCAACCAGCTTTTCCAGCGGGTATCGGGGTGCCAACTATTGGGCAAACGTTGCTGATTTAACGGATTAATCGACGGGCTAAATGTAATGCCAGAGAAAGGCAGGGTACGTAATTGGGTATTGAGTGGTGCTAATGCGGTTGCAAGCTGTTGGCTGCCCCCGTTTTGTAAAAATTGGGCCAGAGCCAGTAGATAGGTGTGTTTCTGTTCGCGCAGTAACGCTTGAGTTCCGTTGATCACGAGCGCGGGGATCAGGCTTAATAAGCTCGGTGATAGCGCCTCGGCGGGCATATTTTGCTCTGTCATGCAGAGGATAGAGGGCGTTTCGACAGCGCTGAGGGATTGTTGGTCACTGACACTCCAAACCCAAACAGGCGCACGCCAACCTAATTCTTGGAAGAGGTTTTGGATGGCACGCCCGGCATTGTGGGCTGTTGCGGTATTGAGGTTAGTGAACGTGACGTTGTTGTCTAAAAGCTGGGACGAAATGCTATTTTCAGTTACCCAAATCACGCCATCGAGCGGACGGCGTCGGCGCAATTGCTTGAGGGTCTCCAGCCGTTCGGCATCCATCGAACTGCCGATATCGCCACCGTAGATGAGTAGGGTGCCATCACACTCTTGCCAGATTTCTTGGGTCAGACTCGGGGCGAGTTTTTCGACGGCGGAATGGGAGCCAAGGAGGAGCTGAATGGAGACTTTGGCATGCCAGAACGTGCCGTATTGGGATTTTAGGATGTTTTGGATTTCTGGTAGTAATACATTATCCGTATCATTATGATTTTTAATGACGTTATTTGTTTTTTCCTTTGTGCCACTATAAGCTTGTTTTCCAATCCAGCGGCTAACAGTAAAAACAACAATAGAAGCTAAACCAATAAAACCAGTTACCCATACGAGGGTATTCAAAGCATTATATTGTTTTTCCGAGTTTGGCTGAATTTCTAATATTTCTGGTGAGAAATAAAGAACTAAGCCAAGGGTTATAGCTATGCAGAATAACACTAATAGAATAACCCATGGTTTTTCTAAACTCTTTAGTGTAGAGAGTAAATAAGATTTCATATCTTGGCTCCAGATACGATGAAAATAAAGTAATTAATGTGTTTCAATGTAATGAAGTATTAAATTCCGATTGGCGGGGTAACTGTCCAAACAAATATTTCATTGTTTTGGCGTGTAATCGCAAGTTGGGCAGCTTCGGTTTTTATTAAACATGAGGTACTAATATAAAGGTTAACCCAAGGTGAGACGTGCTGAGTACAGCCAATAATATTATCAATGCTATATAAAGGGATTTTTCCTCCACTCTCGGTAAATAGAACTTCTTTTCTAGTATCATCCAGATTACTGATTGAAAAAGTGTTAAGGAAAATAGACTTTACTTTAGTTATTTCGACATTCCCCCAAAGGAGGGCATTATTAATGGATTTATTTAAATCCAATGTATTGTCCTTATATTGGGATATAGACTCAGGTCGGTGAATAAAAGCGATATATTTTTTTTGCGTTTTTTTAGGTGATGATAATAAATGAGCCACACTAACCTCTGTGTATTTATCAATAGGTTGCTTAATCTGGTAAAGGTTTATAGTGAGTAAGTATTCAAAATCATCAGCTTTATCTAACCAGTTATCTATAATACTAATTGGGATATATTTTTTATAATTAATGCTGAATGGTCTTTCGAGTAATTGAGAAATTTCTTGATTAATTTGTTTAGTATCATTTTCACTTAGAATGATACTTTCACCAATCGAAACTAAAATATTTAATGATACATTGTCAGATAGATATTTGATTGCGGTTAGCATTGATGGCTCACTAACTAACGCTTTAATTCTATTGATAACTCTTTCTACATCTGATGCGTTGCTATCAATGAACTGAGCACAATAACTTGCTTTACCGTTGACTAGGTTAGGAGGCAAAAGAGATATTTTACTAGTAATTATTTGTGTTGATAAATCTTTGCAGTTTGTTATGTGAGGAAGAATCATGGCTTGTGCTAAAAGTGTAACTCTTCTTTGGCCTATCGATATTCTTTTATCTTTGTCTATTTGTCTTTGCGTATCCCATCCATCAGCAGCCCATTTATTAAAAAGAAAAAATATATATCTAACAGAATATAAACCTAGCCAAATTATGATGGTGAAAATGAGTAAATTAAACTCTGGTATTTTTTCTATTAACAACTGGGAAACTAAAAATCCATGTGAAATATAAATGACTAATGATAGTAAAACAAAAAAATGCCCCATCGTTTAATTGATGGAAAATCTTGACGTTTTGCTTTTGGCGGTAGTGATAATAAATCAACAGGCATCAGTTTAGAGGCTCGCTTTGGCATTCGGAAGAGAGGAAATCAATGTGCAGCCACAGCTACACTTATGTCCATCAAATGCAACAGGTAAGCCATTATCTAAAAATGTTGGATGTCCTTGGGAAATCACTACATTATTATGCCCTTTTTTAGGACATGATACGGGATCACCTAAGCGGGCGACACCAATACCGTTAAAAACCATTGATGAAGAACCTGATAATACTTGTCCACCACTTGTATTTTTATCACCAATACGAATAATACCTTTCATGATAAAAGTCCTTTACATTTAGTATGGGAAGCTGATAGGTACGGCTTTAAAGAAAACATACGTTAAAATGGAATTAAATAATAAATGTAATTCCATTCATAATAATTAAAAAAAGGTTTTCCAAAGATTTTTGGGGTTCATCGATGCATTAAGAATATATGGGTCATCCTTTTCTATCGGGCATTGAGCTTGGATAGACTCAGGCCAGATAGGACGACGGCTGGTTAAAATTGCGATATAGCGAGGTAACGCAAATAAAAAGGCTAACGGTACTGTAATAGGAAACAGGATCACAGGTGTACCATTATGTTGTGTCATGGAGTAGAAGAAGGTAAATCCAAAACTCTCTTTTTTATTTGCTATTGGTAAACAAAAAGGAATGCGTTCTTTCATACCTTGTGGACCTTCTTCCATATAACGACGCACAAATTCCCAATGGGCTTTCAGTTCTTCAAGATTGCTATGTGATGAAGGTAGACAAAAGGTATCGATAATCGTGATGCCATCATCCGCCAATACATGCCCACTAATATAATAATCCTTGCCGATTTCTTTGCGATGATTTAGTCCTGTCGTGAAAAACACGTTTTGCCATGGGGTAGTAAAGATAGAGCCATCAATACGTGTAGCGTGTACCAACTGGTTTTTACGATCAAACCGAATAGGGTAATGAGTCCATGCGAGCCATTCTTTTTTTAATAAGAATAGCATCCAAAGACCCATTGGACTTGCAATCAAGGTTATCGCTAGCATGAATAAAATATGGTCAATTGCATATTGTGACTGAATGATTGTACTAAAAATTAATCCGAATGGTGTACCCAAAAAAAATAAACAACCGAAGAAAGCAACAAGTGATAATAATCCCTTGGAAGAATAAAATTTATCTACCATTTCCAAGTAATTAGAATTTATCGTAATAACTTTTAAATCCGGCATGAGTTGTTTCGTATCGATATTGATTCGTGTTTTTTGCTCTAATTTTCCTGTAAATTCACTTTCATTTAATGGTCTATTGATTTTAAATTGTGGAAATAATCCGTAATAATCCATATTTATTGTCCTATTGCGCGTTTAAACTGTTCCATTTCCATCCACATAGAGGGATAAATTTCGGGCCACTTGTCTACAGGGATATGTTTGGGGACTCGTCGCCACCAGCATTTCTCTAACCATTTTTGAATATTGTCCTGTCCTTCATACGCGATAAAAATAGCGGTTCCTAATGCGATGAGTACGGCAATCACGGTGCCAAAAACGGGTATTGTTGAAACAAGTGCAGCAAGAATAAGCCATATACCACTTGCTCCAGAAAGAAAATAAGCAAAAGCGAGGCCATAATTTTTTTTACCAACTTCATCAAACAGATGAAAAATATCAAACGCAATAGCTACTATCCCTGCCCCTACACCTACACGCACTCCAAATGTTTTAAGGGTGTTATATGCCGTGATATTCTTGAAGCTTCGTAATAGCACAAATCGTTGAACACTTTCATCCAATACACCGATAGTGCCACTGATGATACCAGCAACGCCTGACAAGAAACGGCTATGTGCTTCAAATTGATCTTCAGAAAGCGTTTTCTTGTCACTTAAATCGGCGGAATGGAACAAGGCTAAGCTTTGTAAAATTACTGATAACCCACCAGCGCTGACAACCATAGCGGATTTTCCTGTCCCAGAGGTCATACTGGTGCGATATTGGGCGTAATTTATTGCTTCGGTTTCACTGAATAGTCGTAAGAGTTTAGTTAAAGCCCTCTCTTGTTGTTTCGGGGGAAGCTGTTTTACTCGGTCAAGCTCTCTAGTATCAATATCAACCCAATAATCCAAGATTTTATTTTTGTTCATCGGTAAACCTGAAACCCGTAAACGCTTCAACTCTTCGTGGACAAGCCGATTAATTTCAGATTCGTTTAATGCGTTGTTGTTATCACTTAATCGAATCAAGGCGTCTGACACTTTTTTAGCAAAATGGCCAAATTTTGCCTTTTTATGAATTCGTACAATTTCTTTATTTTGAAATGCAGCTATTGCGACAGCAAAAGCATAAACTTTAGGGGAGCTGATGGTGCTATCAAATGCTTTCATTGTGCTGGTGGCTAGCCGACCTAAATAGATTGCTATGACTGATTGCGATGCTAAACTCTGAGGCTCTATCACTTTTGCAAAAGCATCGGCTAGCCCAGACCAAGGCAATGTAATTTTGCTGACGGAAATATTTTTGTCGATGGTAGACCATGGTAACTCAAGCACTTCAATTGATTGCTGTGCTGTTGCTTCATTAATTTTCTCCGCTAAAACTGCTTGATTAAGTACTAAAGCTCTTCCCAGAATATTACTAGGATCAGACAAGCTATTTAATAGTGACTGATGGAAAAAATCCATGCTGCCTTTTTTGTCCGACATATTCGTGATGCAGTAGCTAACAATGGCTGTGTAAGCAATGCCGCTTAACAAATCATTAGGGTCAAAGTATTGTTGAAAATAGTGTTGTAGTGTTGAAGATTGAAACCAATCCAAATAGAGTTTTGTTCGGGGGCTGACAACTCGCTGATTATATTCGGTTAATATTTTTTGGAATTTAAGTCTAAAATCATCAACGGCATCAGCATAATAATACTGCTGATATTTTGCCCAGTTGGCATCGGCAGCTGCTGACATGTGTTGATCGCGAACTGGAGTATATATTGTTTCAACAGCGGGTTTGTTTCTGACATGAAGGTACTCAAAAACCCCTCCTCTAGCGCGCTTATCATTAAACTCTGTTTCTGCGGTATAAGCTCTTTCAAAGTCTGTTCTCATACCCGCCTTCAAGCCAGATATAGCTCCATAGAGTGCTACCTTTCGCTCAATATCTGGTCGGTTATAGACATTTCTATCTAGTTCATACTGAATTAATGTCGGGAGGTCTTTTAAAATTCCCGTTGGATCTTGAAGTACAAAGACAGCACCACGAGGATCCAATTGGTCATCTGGGCTCTGAACGACAGTTTCAATTTTATTCCCCGAGGCTGTTGGTATAAATATCTGTGTTTGAATTCGATAAGAATAGGTGATAAATCCATCAAGCGCTCGGGATAATAGTGAGGTAGACCAGCCACGCATTTGACTTTTTTGGGCATGTTGGTGGTATTCCGCAATCGTATTCTCAAGTTGTGCTAATGGCAAGGTTTGCTCAGTATTTTGGCTATTTAGCCATGCATCCATATCAAAGGGCTGCATATACTGCTCTCGGTGGCTTTTATCTTTGAATTGTTTTCGAATGGATTCTGTCCATTTCACTTCCGACCATGCAAACCAAAATAAACCATTTTTCATGCCACTAGGCATTATCGGCAGGGTAATTAAAGAGGCTTTTGCCAGCTCCTCAGGATTATTTACACAAGGTTTAGTTTCACCAGATATAACATCGTCAGGTGCTTCACCACTTTCGGGAATCGGGTAATAAAACCCACCGTCAGTAATATAATAATTAATCCATGAGTTACCTAATTCATCCCAAATATTTAAGTAGCCAGAGCGCAATAACCGCAAGGTATACGCAGTTTCCCCTTGGGCTTCAACGGGGACATGAATACTTTTAGGCATAACAGGGAGAATGTCATGCTGAGACATAATAGCAGGGCGAGCTAATAAAATGGGAAATCCACGTCGAATGCAAAAACTGCAACCTTGCGACTCATTTTTATCTTTCATATCTAGATTCCTTTAGACGTTATTAACGTGGGAGCATTGGCTTTTATTTCTTGCCAGCGCTTTTCATTCCAATTGGAGGTTGTACGATGGTAATATTCAGGATTATGAGCAGCAACTTTTAATACGGCTTGAACATCATGATGTAACCAAAAAGCACATTGTTGCTTGATGCCTTGCTGTACAAAAATATTTATATCTTTATTTATAACCAAGCCACAATTGGATGCGATCAATAGCAATTCATCAATGTGTCGGCTAAGTCTAATTTTTTCGTCTAAGTTTTTTGTAATAGGTACTTGCTCTAACACTTGGTTAATTAAACCAATCCTATTAATTTGTTCTAACGGCAAATTAATAGGGTCATTTTTGATATAGGGTACTTTTTCTTGAAAATTTAACGTATACCATTGTTTATCAATAAAAAATGTCCAAGATGGAATCACTTGCATTTTTAAGTAAGTTTGCAACTGCCAAGGGGTCAGCATCCAAGATAATTGAATTAAAACTCTGGGGTCGTAGTAGCGAAAAAGATAGTTTTGTTGTTTTTCATCATTAATTAAAAGAAGGCTAGCTAGCTCATTGCGCAATGATTCTGCTGATAAAGGGCTACTGAGTAATAAGTTGATGTTAGGTGTCGAAAGCCCTTGATATTGTTCTGTTATTCTAGTGGTGAACATATCCCAGTCTGAAGTGGGTAATTCATGTAGTGATATCAGTGCTGGATATAAATGTGATTGGGGTGCCAAGTGTGCTGAGACAATATCTAATGAGGGATAGTCATCAAGCAATGAACGAGCAAATGCTTTATCAATTAATGCAAATTGGTGCTCACCGAAATTTTTATGTTGGGGTAGATAGTGTATCATACAATATCCTTAGCGTAGAGGTACAATACCTGAACCCTGTTGAGCAGCTTCTGAAACCATGGATTCACAAGCAGTAAATTGTGGATACGGTATGTTCAACGTTGCAGCATCCATATATTGAAGATTTGAACTTTTTACATTGAAGTCTCCACTAGTTCCGTGCTCTATCTGTGAACCTTCAATGGTGATATATGAGCTACCAGATTGCAGTGTGATTTTTTTCTTCGCACTGATGATAATTTCATCGTCGGTACTCGTAATATTCAGTCCTTTTTGTGCAATGATGTCGACTTCACCTGTTTGGGCTTGAATTTCTATCTTGCCTGCCGCACTCACTAACTTCATGCCTAACTCATGAGCGAATAACACCATCTTTTTCTTGGCAAATAAAACCATGCGCTTTAATGATGAAATTTCTGTATTGCCTGCTGCTGTATAGATTTGATTGCCATTACTGCTGTGCTGAATGTGCTTTGGTGTGGAAGTTGCTATACCGCCAGGTGCGCCGACAAGAATGACCGGCTCTTGTAGTTGTTCAATATTTTGTTGTAGAAATACTTCTTGCGTTTGGTTGTCTAAAGAGTCGATATTTGCCTGTTCTAATATTGAGGACAAAGATTCAGCCGTAGATAATGCATCAGAAAGTTGGCGTTTAATTTCATCTATATTGAGTTGTTGCTCGTTCGCTTTTTCTTGCTCTTGAGTACTTATTAACAACCCTTTACCCGCACGAATCGCGCCCCAGCTATCGGTGCGTAGCTCAAAACCGTCACCACGTTGTTCGCGTTCGGCGTTGACTAAATGCCCCAAGTTTAACTGGGTTTTTCCGCCATACTCAGTGCTGAGCTTAATATGCTCTTGCCCGCGTTTATCCTCCATGCGCAGCTTGTTATTTGCAGGTGTGCGGATCACATTGCGGGTGTTATTTTTATCTGTAACATGGTCGGGGTGGCGGGAATCATGCAGTGCGTGGGCGATATACGGGCGGTCAGGGTCACCTTCATGGAAGGCAATGGCAACTTCAGTCCCTTGAATTAGCGGAAAATGCATCCCGTAAGTATCGCCGGCGTAAGGTTTTGCCAAACGTACTGGCATACTTTCGTAACCCTTAGTTTTATCATCACGATCTGCATCGAATTTAACCCAATAAAAACCATGCTCATCTTGATGAGCATAAATATCCTGGTCTTTTACGCTGGTGACGCGTGCCATTAATGTTCCGGCAATGACAGGGCGTGATTTGAGTGCAGGACGCCAGCACAGTGATTCAGTGTAAGGCACGGCATCGAAACGGACAGTTAGTGCTTTATCTCGGCTGGCGGTAAAGCGTAGGCGAGTAATTAAAATCGGTGATTTGAATACGCTGGGTAACGTCGAACTGAGCGGATTGTCTTGAATGCTTAGCACTAATAATGGGGTCAGGTCTGCTGCGCTACTTTCCCCGCGCAGTAAAGTCTGACGAGCTAAAAAGCGCTCGTGGTCGAGTCTTGCCCAGAAGTTAGCCGTTTCCGTTTCTGGGTGAATTTTATCCCCACGGGTTAGGTGGCGGCCTTTATAGTGGTAAACATCCCCGTAGTTGGTTTTCTCTCCATCACCGCGGGTCATGTCTGCAACGGCGGAAATCAAAGTATCTTCCGCTAGTCGGTGGTTATAGTCTTTGGCAAAAACACTGCTTTCAACCACTTGATGACGCAAAGATAATCCCCAAACACTGTCGGCATGGTTATCGCTCAGCCCAGATGGGCTATTTAATGGCAGGGTTTTGTCATACACATAGCCGCGCTGGCTATCCGTAAAATGGAGGACTTCAGTTTGGGTTTCATCTTGCAAACCAAAGCGATAGAAAATACCCACTTCACTGAGTAAGCGCTCAATAAATTGGCGGTCACTTTCATTAATCTGGTTAATTTGCTCGCGTTTTGGGTACGCTTTGTCGAGATGAAATTCGAACTCCCAGCCTTTGAAATTATGCTCACGCAGAATCTGTTCAACCACATCAGGAATGGATTGGTTAATAAAAAAACGGTGGGTACGAATTTGATGGCGTAGTAGCGCAAAAAAAGGCTCGATAACTAACTGGTAGCGAGCTTCATCCGCAGAGCCAGAGAGGCGACGGAAATCCGTCACTACGCCATGAACGCGCTTGGCAACGCTAGGTTGAGTGGCGAGTCCCATTACGTTATTTATCGGCGCAGAAAAGGTCAGGCTGGCATTGCGGCGCAGTAATTGTTGAGCAGAAAGATCTTGGGCGGAACAGGTAAACGTAATTTGGTAGCGATAGGTATCGCTAGCGGCTTCACGTCCCGTAAAATGTTCAACATCCAGTAAATCTGAGCAGCCTTGCACTTCTAAGCGATAGCGGTTTTGACCTTGGAGTAGGTTTTTGGCTGTATCGAGTAGGCTCATGGATTTATCTCCTCAATATCACTGAAACTCAGAGTGATCCCTTCCTCTTCGCTATACCCTAAATTTAGGCTTTGCGCTTGCTGGTGGTTAGCTTGGCGCATGAGTAATTGCTGGCTCAGTACCGGTAAAATTTGTTGATTGAGCAGGCTATCTATATTTCGGGCGCCGGTGTCTGGTAACAAACAGGCGCTCACGAGCGTGTCATACAGTGCTTCTTCTACAATGCCTTCAAGCTTGTAGTGGGTGTAGAGACGCTTAATTACGCTGCCCAGTTTCATTTCAACAATTTGGCGCAGTGCGACAGGGCCTAATGGGCGATAAATCAAGGTTTGGAACCGAGCGAGTAAGGCGGGTTGGAAATGATCCCGTAGGGTTGGTCGCAATATTTCTTGAAGTTCACTATCTGTAGATTCAGGGAATTCTTCCAACTGCTGCATTAATAAATCACTGCCTAAATTCGCCGTCATTAAGATTACGGTATTACGGAAATCGATTTCACGACCTTCGCCGTCACGCATAAATCCGCGGTCGAAAACCTGATAAAACAGGTTGAGCACATCGCGGTGGGCTTTTTCTACTTCATCGAGTAATACGACACTGTATGGGCGTTTACGAACGGCTTCCGTTAAAATCCCGCCTTGACCATAACCCACATAACCTGGAGGGGAGCCTTTTAATTGGCTAACGGTGTGGGCTTCTTGATACTCAGACATGTTAATAGTGATCAAAGATTTTTCGCCACCAAACAGGACATCTGCTAAGGCTAAGGCAGTTTCAGTTTTACCGATTCCGCTTGGACCGACGAGCAAAAATACCCCTTGAGGACCATTTTCAGATGCTAAGCCTGTACGAGCGGCGCGTAGACGTTGTCCTAGTGCCAATAACGCACTTTCTTGCCCGACAACTCGTTTTTCCAAAGAACCTTCCAGCTCAAGCAGTTCGGTTTGTTCGTCTTTTAATAAGCTGGATAGGGGGACTCCAGTCCAGTCGGCAATCACAGTGGCTACGGTTCGTACATCCACATCTGGTGTAATCAGTGGTTCCCCGAGCTGAACTTGCTCTAATTGAGCTTGAATTTCACTCACATCTTGGGCTTGTCGACGCTGTTCCATTAACTGATTAATCAAACTTTTTTCTTGCTCAAAACGGTGTTCTAATTCAGTCAGTTTCAGCATGATTTGAGCATCTTGAGTCACTAATTCACTGAGTAACGATTGATTGCTCATGTTACCAATCGCTATATCAGCAAGAATGGCTTGTTGTTCAAGTTTTAAAGCGACACGTTTGGCTTTTAAACGCGTTATTTCATCTGGAAGAGTGTCGAGACTCATACGGATACGTGCACTGGCGGTGTCGAGCAGGTCAACGGCTTTATCTGGGAGTTGTCGACCTGTTAAGTAACGTCGGGATAAAGTCACCGCAGCTTTTACTGCATCATCAGTAATATGGACGCCATGATATTTGGCGTAGCGGGGTTTTAGTCCTCGTAGCATTAAACTGGCTTTTTCGTCATCAGGCTCATCCACTTTAACCACTTGGAAACGGCGTTCTA
Source organism: Providencia rustigianii DSM 4541 (assembly GCF_000156395.1). Lineage (GTDB taxonomy): Bacteria > Pseudomonadota > Gammaproteobacteria > Enterobacterales > Enterobacteriaceae > Providencia > Providencia rustigianii. The sequence goes on along the minus strand of NZ_GG703819.1, from coordinate 839,298 downwards.
AGGCCGCATCACGCTCAAAATATTGTTTATATTCAGACCATGTAGTTGCCGCAATAGTACGTAATTCACCACGGGCAAGCGCTGGCTTCAGTAGGTTAGCAGCATCAGCCCCACCGGCTTGGTTACCTGCGCCGATAATAGTATGGGCTTCATCAATAAACAGTAAAATTGGGGTTGGTGATTGTTGCACGGCTTCAATAACGTTTTTGAGACGCTGTTCAAATTCACCTTTTACCCCAGCTCCCGCTTGCAGTAAGCCTAAATCTAACGTGCGCAATGATGTAGTTTGTAAACTAGTAGGAACATTACCTTCAATAATTCGCAGCGCTAAGCCTTCTACCAATGCAGTTTTACCTACACCGGGTTCACCAACTAAGATGGGGTTATTTTTACGGCGCCGAGAAAGAATATCTACCATCTGGCGAATCTCATCATCACGCCCAAAAACAGGGTCAATTGCCCCTTCGCGCGCTTTTTCGGTGACATCGATCGTAAATTTATTGAGTACAGCAAGTAAGGCATCGTTCAATGTATTGCCAATTAAATTTGGTGCATTGGATTCATCTACTGGTTTGGCATCAAGAGGAGCTTCATTCGGTAGGGATTGATTATGCGCGGCTAATTGCTGAATTTCAGGTCGTTCATCTGATTGAGCATCTAGCATGGGTCTTAAGCGTTGTAACTGTGTGAGACTTAATGTCATTAATGGCCATAGCGCATCATTTGGGACAAGGGAGGGCTGTTTTACCATTGCCGCAAGAATGTGTACGCTGCGAATGTGTTCGATATCCTCATCAAGTGAAGCTATGACCCATGCATTTTGGATTAAATTAAGTAACTGTTTGGATAAGGTAGGGCGGGTATGGATTGAGCGTGGAAGGTTATCTATCTCAGTTAGTAAGTTTTGCCAAAGCGCTGAAATATCCCATTCATAACGGCGTGCTAACACTGTGATATCACTTTCACCGAGTTCAAGGAGTTTGAGAAGCCAATGTTCGATCGTGACCTCAGCATGAGCGCGTGTTTGGCACAAGGAAGCCGCTGCCTCAAGTGCATTTGCACAAAAAGGATTTAAGCGACGTAATAACATAACTGAAGGATTTTCCATGTTCTTTCCCTAGATAATCTTGTGAGTTTCAATGTGTTTAGGCACGCTACCGCCCCTAACCATTAACCGAGGTTCATAAGGTTGATGTTCGTGATAGGTGATACGCCGAGAATGGCGCAGTATTCTGTGTTTAATGACAAAGTCGATTTTGTGCGAGTCAGGTTTGCACAATATGTGCAATAAAAAAGCAGGCGCTAAAACGCCTGCTGGGATTAATTATGCGGTAGCGCGTTCATTCCAAGAGTCAGAATGAATGATGTTGCCGTCTTTGTATGTCCACGTGATTTTTTCGTAGCGCAGCTCAATCTCTTCGAGATGGTTGTGCTTCTCTTTGCTTGGGTCTTTGATATCGTGCATTTTTGGTGCTACTTTCACGACTTTGACATTTTCAAGTTTAGTATTGAAATACTCGACTTCTTGTCCTGCATCATCAATGCGGTACCATTTGAACTCAGCTTCTTTCAAGGTTTGACCAGTGGTCACGGCCTTGTAAAGATAAGGACTTGAAGCATCAATTTCTTTTACGAAAATGAATGGAGTATGGATGCGAGTACCCGTTAATTTCCCGGTATTGTTATCTGTTGGGATATAAAGGTTATGGTCTTGAGCGACAACTTCAATGCTACCTTCACGGTCTTGTACATTGACAGAACCTTTGATTTCAGCACCGCCATCATCTTTCAGCCATAAATAAACAGGGATTGCCATAGTTACTTCTCCTTTTGTGGGGAATGTGTGCCACCATCCATCGATGGCACGGTTTTGATGTCCAATAATTGGCAAGCTTCGGCTTGCGGTATTAGACGAATTTCTACACGTCGATTTTGAGCTCGACCTTCGGATGTTTCATTGCTAGCCACTGGGTTGTTTTGCCCGTAGCCTTGCACTGCAAAGCAGGTTGGTGAAATATCGCTGGTTTGTATCATCCAATCACGAACAGATTCAGCGCGTTTTAATGATAGTTTTTGGTTCAGTTCTGGGTTGCCGGTACTGTCGGTATAGCCAGAGACCACAATCAACCAGCCTGATTTGGCTTTGATATTCAGTAAGGCATCTACCAGCACTTTGGTTGCATCTGTTTTCAGCGTATATTGGCCCACATCAAATAGAGATAAGCTGTCGAGGGTCACCATTTCTGGTGCTAAAACAGGAGCATTAGGGATTATTTTAGGTTGTGTAGGTGCCCAGCTACCGAGCAGAGTATGTAAGTAAGGAAGTAGACGCTCTCCTTGGTAGAGAGCTAATGAATAGGCTGTTGGAATCCCTTCACGCTCCCAACGGGATAGCTGAGCTGCATCTTCCTGTAATTGCTGGTATGCAGTGAGTTTTGGCGCCAGAGGGTTATCCGAGAGCTGTAAAAATCGTTTTGTATCTTCGCCAATATGGCGAATAAGTTGCTGGTTATGATGATAGCTCCCTACTAACGCACCAATGAGAAAAATACCAAAGAGCAGACCTACAGCACCAACAGTTCGTTCTGTACGACTCAGGCTAATGTCGTGTTTTAAGCGACGTAGCATCACATCAGGTAATGGCAATAAATCAGTTACTTGAGTTGAGAGGGCTAAAGGTAACGATGTTTTTTCTTGAATAAATTGTTGCCATAAATTGTTTGGTTGACTGGAAATATCGATCCACTGAATTGCCCATGCAGAAGGGATCAATTTTGGAGCTCCAGCTTGAGGCATTGTCAGCTGAGGGATGAGGATTTGGTTTAACCAGCTTTGCAGAAGATCAAACCAGAGTGAAAGTTGAAGACTCTGCTCAGTATGCCCAATTTGTGCGGGTAACCATGAGGAGTAGGGCGCTGACATCGTGCCCTCTTGCTCCACTTGAAATTCACTTTGATGACTGAGTAATGTCATCCATGGTGTATGCTCATAGTCGACCCGAAAAGTTGAATCTAGTTGATGAGGAGTGGAAATATAAACAGTTACCCAAAATGGCAGTTTAGTGCCTGTCTTCTGGCGACTTTCGCCAATAGCACGTCGCCAATTAAGTAATTCTTGAGTAAATGTTTCTTGCTGGGTTAGTTGTTCAGGTATCACCGTGTAAAGTAAAGATATTTGTCCTAATAAGGATGGTGCATACTCGATTAAAACAGTCACCAACTTAGCTAATTCAGTTGGTGCAGAAACATAAATATACCAGCCTTGGCTAGTTTCACGATGTAATTGATTATCAAGAAATAATGCCTGTGATTGCCCGCAAACTAAAATTACGGGTCCCTGATAATTATCTGTAGGAAATGCACCTGTATAGTCGTGTTCAGTGGAGACATTTTGGCGTCGCTGTTTATAGTGCCAAAATAATATTCCACTGGTGAGAGCTAAAACTAAGACTGAAATAAAAATGGTGACAGTCTGTCCCAGAGACCAAAATCCCCAGAGTAGCCACAGGAAAAGACCCGTCGCAAAAAGCGTCAGACACTGTTTGATTGGGTTTTGCATGACTATCCTTGTGTCATCCATTGTTGAAGCAAATGTTCTAAGGACGCTGAAAAGCCCCACCACATACCAGCGAGTAATAGAATTCCGCTAATCCAGCCTAGCCAATAAAGTCGGCGACGGCTAAAGCGTAGTTTAGGTTTTACCACAAGAGGTAATTCGGATGAGATTAAGTAATCAGGCAGTTGAACGTTGAGCTGAGCCATAACTTGCTCACGTTCTGGGGCATCTTTACGGCGAAATTTACCGACAAATCCAAGAGTGAGAACACGATGAAAGCACAGCAAAACATCAGGATTAGGAGCTGTTTCATTTAAGATGCTACGTAATCTATCCCATAGTTTGTCGCCAGCTTCTAATGTATTGAAATAACGAGCTTGGAGAGGGGATTGAATCCAAGTGTTATATCCTTCATCCCGTGTTTGGCGGTTCATGATACTTTCATCAATTAGTGCACATTGCGCATATTGCATATGTTCAACAGCGGATTCAGCATACCCATGCTCTAGCAATTTTTGACGTGTTTCATCCACAAGTTGGCAAACACGACGGTAAAATCCATCACCATTAGTGATGGATATTCCTTGATTGATCTGACAAACCATCAACCATGTTTGTGCAAAAATCATGTCGATAGTATGGTGTGAGGTTGGATTATTCATGAGCGAAGTACCGCGAATAGCTCTAATTGAATGTCGCCTAATGTGCTAGGGACGTAAAACGCACACTGCCCTGAAGACAACATGGCCTGACCTGCCGGCGTTTCAATATCCAACGCAAAATATTGATTTTCTAATCGGAGAGGAACTGCGGTTGGGACATGGCTGAGAGCTTTCAATGGAATGCCATTTAATGCCACATTTACGACGTCTGCAACATCATCACTGCTACCCGCTTTACACAGTAAAGGGAATTGAGTGATCAGCAAGTGAGCTGGTAAAGATGAACGTACAGATAAATAAAAATCAGCTTCTTCACGTAATCGACCATCATGGAGATGACCTTTCCAGAAAGGTCCCTCTTTTATGAGATCGATGCTAATGACTCGAGATGGTAAGCTCGCTTCTAGCAATGTATTTAAGAGCGTAAATAATGGAGGAAAAACCTGCTCTGGGTGACCATGTTTATATAACGGAATATCGTCAAGTTGATGGTCAAGGGAAAAAGTTAATAGGCTTCCAGCTAGACGGGCTAATTCCCTATACAATAATTCAGGATGTCGGCTTAGTGATGCACTAAGCTCATTTAAAACAGGTTCAGCGCTATTGAGGGAATTTAATAACCAAAATAGTGAAACGTCCGCGACAACAAAATCTGCCATTTTTTCATTACTTTCACGGCGTAATGCCATTAACCGGCGACGTTTAGCGACTAGACGATGCATGAATTCAGAGAGCAGGGTGACCAACTCAAGACTACCACTACAAGCTAAGAGCGGAGGAATGAAATGTGTGTCAAATACCCATGCACCTTGTGTATTCCGTATTAGCCTTGCAACAGGGCAAGTCATGAATGCGGCATTTTCATCGTGCGCTAAACGTAGGGTTACCATATGACGTAACACTGCGATGTCCGTCTGCTCATGGCCCAGCAAATCTTGGACCTTTATCCATTCTTGATTAAATCGACGTGGACGATCGGTGCCTGTTTCAGGAATCAGATTACCGCCATTTGCTAACATCAATGGTAATGCTAAAACGATATCTAAAGTTTGTCGTTCAGCATATTCATTTAAAGAAAAAACGGGAGGAAGTGCATCTGCGAGAGTGGTATCAATAAGAGTCCCATCCGGAAAGCGGACGATCATATTTTGTGCACTGAGGCGAGAAAGTGCAAGAGCACTTTCATCAAATTCAGTACTAATAACACCCCATGGAGAAGCAATTTCCATACGGGAAATGACCTCTGCAACATGGCTATCCCAGCGAGCTTGTTGCTGAAATTGTTGAGGGGCTAAAAAGGCCCCGTCAGTCCATAATGGACGGTAGATTTTCATCCTGAATGACCTTTAATTTCCGTTATGCTTTTGCTTTAGGCATTTGTGAAACTAGTGATAAATCAACATCCATACCTTCTACTTGGAAGTGTGGTACCGCATACAATTTCACTCGGAAGAAACCTGGGTTATCTTCGATATCCTCAACGACAACTTTTGCATCACGCAGTGGGTGAGAAGCTTGTAAATCATCACCTGGATCTGTCATTTCAGTCACTAAACCTCGAACCCAATTATTGAGTTCTAATTCAAGCAATCGACGATCTTTAGTGGTACCGATGTTTTCACGTTGAATAAGCTTCAAATAATGAGCAATTCGTGACAATAAGAAAATGTAAGGTAAGCGCGCGTTGATACGACTGTTAGCGGTTGCATCAGCAGTTTCATATAAGGCTGGCTTTTGTGCCGAGTTAGCAGAGAAGAAGCAAGAGTAATCACGGTTTTTATAGTAGGACAGAGGAATAAAACCAAGATTGGCAAACTCAAATTCACGAGTTTCAGGGATCATAACTTCTGATGGGATTTTTACTTGGCTACCAGTACCTAAGTCAAAGAGATGAATAGGTAAATCTTTAACAGCACCGCCAGCTTGAGGTCCACGAATTTGTACGCACCAGCCATTATTGATAAAGCTTTTTACCATATTGGCAGCAAAAGCAAATGTCGCATTAGTCCACAAATATTTTTCATGGTCAGGTCCTTTAACCTCTTCAACATAATTGAAGCTACGTACTGGGACAGTATCTGGACCGTAAGGTAGACGCCCTAAAACACGGGGCATGGTGAGCCCAATATAGCGAGCATCATCAGAATCACGGAATGATTTCCATTTAATGTATTCAGCTCTATCAAAATAGTTGCCAATATCCTTGATTGCAGCAACTTCTTCCATAGTTTCTTTTCCAAAGAACTTTGGACCTACAGAACCGATAAATGGCATGTGAGCGGATGCGGAGACTTTTGAGATACTGCGCAGTAATGCAATGTCTTGCGGGCTGCGGTCAAACTCATAGTTTGAGATCATTGCTGCAATAGGTTCACCACCAGGGGTATCATATTCAGCGATGTAGGTGTGCTGGTACAGACCACTTTGAATCACTTCTGGGCTATCTTCGAAATCTTGACGTAAATCGTCTTTAGCAATATCAAGAAGCTCAATTTTCACATTTTGACGGAAGTCCGTACGATCAACTAGGAATTTTAGACCACGCCATGTGGACTCAACTTTTTGGAAATCATGATGATGCATAACTTCATCAAGTTGTTGGCTGATTTGTTTATCTAGTTCAGCGATGTGGTGATCCAACAGGTTACGGTCTAAACGTTCAACTTTTTGGCCAGATGATTTTAAACGGTTAAGAAATACTTGCACAGCAACAGTCACTCGTTCATCCGCAGTGGCATCAGCAAGTGCAGCGTTATCTTGAAAAGCATTAATATCAGTTATTGTTGAGACCGGAGTTAAATTGATTTTTTCAAATAATGAAGCGTAAACACCGTGGTTAGATGCGTCATCGAGCACTGCAGTTGCGCTTTGGGTAGATTCAGTTTTTACAGACATCAGCATAATCCTTTATTAATCCAAATTAATCTTTTTTTGGTGCTAGCTGTGCTAGTTCTTCACGTAACTCATCACTAAGCGCAGGATCTTTGAGGATACTTTCGAGTTCGCGGCGAAATGTAGCGTTATCGAGTAGATTTGATTTGAGGTCACGTAGTAAATTACGCATTGCTAACATTGCTCGTAATTGAGGAATTTGGCGGGCAACTTGCTCAGGTTCGAAATCTTTCATATTTTTGAACGATAATTTAATACTTTCTTCGCTGTTATCACCTGCAAGCGTATTTTTAACTGTTACATTTATTGTTGGAGTGAACTCACTCAACACACTGTTAAAGTTATTTTTATTGATGTTAATCTTTTCTCGTTCTGACAGCGCTCGGCTGTCCTGCCCATTACTGTAATCTCCTACTGCAAGTAATTTCAGAGGTAATTCGACTTTTTTCTGTGCACCACCAGTGTGTAAGTCTAATTTTATGTTGACGCGTGCTTTTGGCACTTCATTCTGGAAGCTATCTGACATTTTCTAGTCCTTTAAAAATAGCCTTACTCGCGAATAGTTCGATCTATTGCGAAATAATCTATCTGTTTGAATTTAAATTTAACTTAGTTTGATCTTTTCCATTTATATAACTTTAATTAAATTAAATCAACAATTCTTATGTTTTATGATGATTTACACGTAATGAGTTTAAGTATATTTACAGTAACTTAAAGGTTGAATTTTAATAAATCCTTTTATTTCAATTGATTATTATTTTTTGTAAAAGAATTGATGAAAGGCTATTTATTTATTTTTAGGTATATTCTTAAGAAAAATAGAATATATAAACATACCTACACATATGGAGTGTAAGTTGGTTTTAATAGAACTATATGGATATAAAATCAATTATTTGAATAATGTTCAATATTAATGGTTAAATTAATAATTAATTTTGGAGTTTAAATCTATTTGAGTTTTTATTTTTTCATGGATGTGGTCAGGCATATTAAAATAGCATTTTTCACTATTTGTGATTTATTTCGCTATTTGGAAACGTAGATGAAGTAGAAACCTTATTGGTCTAATTAGTAAAGCCTACGTTATCTATCAGTTTAAGTTGGAAGGTGATATTTAAGACATAAAAAAACCAACCTATTTGAAGAGTCCAATTTTATGGGAGCACTTCATTTTGGGTTGGTTTTTTTATAGGAATTTGGTCGGCATGAGAGGATTTGAACCTCCGACCCCGGACACCCCATGACCGTGCGCTACCAAGCTGCGCTACATGCCGATTGCACTATCATGTGACTTGCACAGGCAAAATATACTACTCAAATCATCCGCAAAATCAAGATGGAAATAAGATGAATGGTTAAAATTAAAACATTAATTTTCATTAAAACGTTTGAGTTCAGTAAATATTTTCAACAGTTCAGCTAAGTTTGGCTTTTCGTTTTCGTTTACAGCACCTTGCTGGTCATAAATGTTAAATTGACCATTACGATCCATGTACATAGTGGAGTGATTGGTGGTAATAACAACATCATTATTATCGCCTGTAATTACCCAAGGATAGGTGCGTTGGGGGCTAAATAGGTCTTCACCTTGGCTATAATCATCTGGTTGGTTGTTGACATGCAACATACGTTGCATGATGGTTGTCATAATATCCTGATGGCTAGTGAGCTTGTCAATCTGCTGGGATGGTGTATTTGGCCAGTAGATAAACAGGGGTACTTGCATATTATCGCGATTGAAATGCTTTTTATTTACCCAGTCAGTATCTTGTGATCCATCATTATTATAATTTGCAGTGATCACAATAATGGTGTTGTTAAGTTTATTCTGAAGCTTTAGCTTTTCAATCACTTGATTAATTTGATTGTCTGTTTCATGGCTTCCCGGAGTACCTTTAATATTCAAGAATGAGAACCAAGGTGAGCCTTGTTTAACATTATCTAGCCATAAATTCCATTGGGCGATAGTTTGATTATCATTATCCGCTGCTTTTGCTGGCATGGAGTAATCAGACAATATTGCTTGACGGAATAATGGTGAACTAAACCCATCGGTTGAGAATAGTCCAAATTGATAGCCTTGATGCTGTAATGCTTCAATCAAAACTGAAGGGTGCCGGCCATTAAGAATATTATCAAGATAGGTTGATGATATTCCGTAGAACAGACCAAATAGGGACGTATCATTGCGTAGTCCCGTAGTATAGTGATTAGTAAATTGTGAACTAATATCTTTGAATTCTTGTAATGAACGCATTTGTTTTTGTTGGCGCTCATTGCCTAAATCATCGACAACGACCAACAGTAAGTTATAGCCAGTACCTTGATCTTGATAGCTTAATGGCTTCAACGGATATTGTAGTTTCAAGGCTGTAGGGCTACCTTGCTGGAATACTCGATTTTGATGCTCAGTTAAATCCAGAAGTCCATACCTGTCGAGTAATTTTCGAGCAGTCATTGGTTGTGATAAGGGATAATTATATCGCTGCATGGTAATAGGGCGATAAAAATTGGCATCAGCCCATGCATACATTAAGTGAGACATAACAAACGTCGCAATAAAAATTCCTGCAAGTGGCTTGCCAAAAGTTTGCCTACTTAAGCTACGTAATTTTTGCCAACTCCATGTAGCAAACAACATCTCAACGAGGAAAATGATAGGAATACTGATAAACATCAGCTGCCATTCACGTGCCATTTCCCCTTTAGCGGGATTGATAACGAGATCCCAAACTTGAGGAGTAAGATGAAGACCAAATTGGCTAAAAACGCGAATATCAAAAAGTAATAGCGTGATCCCAGCAGTGGCGAGTGCAACACAGATGACCCTAAGTAATCGCTGAGACATAACAATAAAGGTCAGTGGGAAGATGATAAGCAAATAAGTAGCAAAGACTACGAAGCTAAAATGACCTAACCAACTGACAAAAGCATAAACGCGACCAGCGAGCGTATCTGGCCAGTCAAAAATAAACAGATAGCTGCTACTTAGCAGGAGGCAAAGTAGTATGTTGAATAGTGCAAACCAGTGTCCCCAGCCAATCATGTTGGAGACTTTATCACGGTAGCGCTGATGGGTGACCATGCTGTTTATTTATCGACCAATTAGTGTGATTTATCTTCTTTAACAGACGAAATTAATGCATTAGCAAAAGACTCTGCAATCATTTTACGCTGCGCCGGAGCGACAGATGTATTGAGCAGATTAGTAACCATGTTGCCTAACACCATTAATGATAGATCTACTGGAGTATGGTTTTTTTCTAACACACTTACAAGGTCAGACAGTAAACCTTCAACTTTTTCATCACTATAGCGAGATGATTGTGGCATAAATTGTGACATCCTAAATTAATGAAAGCTCCATATAATAGCCCATTGTGGGTGACTTTTCTTCATTCTTTAAACAAATTTTCGTTTAATTGATAATAATGCTTATTTAGATCATCGAAGTGGATAATAGTTCGCCATAAAAGTGATAAAAAAGAGGCGAGTGATAGTTTAGGTTGCAGCAGAATAATTTCAGTGTTTGAATACGCGACATTATTTCTGCGAGTTAAAGGAGCCAACAATGAGTCTGGATATTACCCAGATAGCTTTACATCAGTTGATTAAACGAGATGAACAGACCTTAGAAGTCATGTTACGTGATTCGTTATTAACGACAGATAACGTTGTGCAAGACATGATGGCAGAATTACATCGTGTGTATAGTGCGAAGAGTAAAGCATTTGGTGAGTTTAATGAAGATAGTGAACTTGCGGAGGCCTTATCTTTATTACGCAAGGGCGAAGAAGAGTTTTTAGGTTTTAGTCGTGCAATGACGGTGCGATTAAAAGATGAGTTGGCAAAATATCCCTTTGCAGAAGGTGGTATCGTTCTATTTTGCCAATACCGTTATTTAGCGGTGGAATACCTTTTGATCGCGGTACTCAATAGTTGCGATAGCATGTTTGTGACTGAGTCGCTGGACTTAGATACTACTCATTATCTAGATATCCCTCATGCAGATATTGTTGCACGTATTGATTTAACTGAATGGGAAACTAATCCAGAGTCTAAGCGCTATTTAACTTTTCTTAAAGGACGAGTTGGACGTAAAATTTCTGATTTCTTTATGGATTTTTTATCCGCATCTGAAGGATTAAATGCGAAAGTACAGAATAAGGGACTTGTTCAGGCATTAGATGATTTTTGTGATAGTGCTCAGATGGATAAAAATACTCGCCAAGCTTATAGACAGCAAGTACATAGCTACTGTACTGAGCAGCTTCAATCTGGTGAAGAAATAGAGTTAAGTGAATTATCAAAAGAGTTACCGACACTGGAGGATCAAAGTTTTGAGGACTTTACTCGTCAGAATGATTATCAACTCGAAGAAAGCTTTCCCGCAGATAGAGGAACGCTAAAGCAACTCACTAAATTTTCAGGTAGTGGTGGTGGAATAACGATTAATTTTGATGCGATGTTGATGGGGGAGCGTATTTTTTGGGATCCTGTCACCGATACATTAACGATTAGAGGAACACCACCTAATTTACGTGATCAATTACAACGTCGTGGTAATAAATAAGCGTTGACGACTAGAATAGTGTCCTAGAAATAAATAACGCCGCAATTGCGGCGTTATTTACTCGGCGTCCCGAAAAACTCTAAAGCTCGGCTATGGGCTTTAATTAAGCGCGCAGGAAGTCAATGTGCGTCACTTTTGGCTTAAATGGGTGACGTTGAACAGCCTGAACTTTTACTTTAGTTTCTTTACCATCGATAACCAAGTTCAGAATATCGTAAAATCCTGCTTTGCTTTCTTGGTTGATAATTTCATCGTGGTTCAGAGTAACAGAGATAGCTTCTTGGTTGCCACCGTAAACGACAGCTGGCAGTTGGTTAGCTCTGCGCAGGCGGCGGCTCGCACCCTTACCCTGCTCTTTACGTTCAATTGCATTGATAGTTAACATTACAATTTCTCTATAAAAGAAAAAATAAAATCCTGCTACAGGCGACCCAGCAGCAGGTTCGATATTTGGCCCTGTAAAATTATTTCGCTAGGCGAGATATACGAAGGCGGGCGCAGTTTAACGAAAAAATGCCCAACGGGCAATCATTAAGATCACTATCCGCCAAGTAGAAAGTTAATTTATATTAAAATTAGTTGTCAGGCTAGTGGGGTTGAAGTTCTAAATCGACCTTGATAATCAAAGATTTTTTCACGAATCTCCCAGTAATTCTCTTTTTTCCGTGCCACAATAAATTGTGGGTAACGTAATAATGATCGCTGCAAGATAATATCATTGGCATTATTCCAGTTAAATGGAATTCCGGGAGCGCGATGATGTTCACGTAAGAATCGGTACTCAAAAGCCCGTTTCTGGGCTGGAGTCGACAGACGAAAGCGTTCGGAGATGGAGGTACCATCTTCATCGTAATAATTGATTTTTAGCCATTCACCCTTAGCATCGCTGCCTGGCATTAGCTCCATGCCTCCACAACGTAAAATTAACGCATCTTTGAGTTTTAATGCGGCTTTGAGCATGTCATCAGGATCACTAAGAACTTCTTGGCATTTATGGCAGCGTCGGGCTGCTATATCATTCTCAGATCCACAGTGTGGGCATTGTTTGAATCGAAAACGAAATTCGCATTGCTGTTTTTTGCCTTGCTCATCTTCCTCCCAACCTTGGCAGCGACGTCCATAGTGCTCGACAATTTGACCATCTGAGGTACATTTCCCCCAAAATATATTGGCAAATTGACATAAAGGACAGAAGACTTGTACTGGCACACTGCTTGAATTAGGTTTAGTCGTACCGACTTCAGGGCGATAAAGGTCATGGGGGTTACCCGCATAATCTAAGATTAAGCATTGTGTTTTTCCTTTATCTAATCGTAAACCTCGACCTACAATTTGTTGGTATAAACTGACAGATTCAGTTGGGCGTAATATGGCAATTAAATCCACGTGAGGGGCATCAAAGCCAGTTGTCAAAACGGAGACATTAACTAAGTAGTGTAATTTTTTATCTTTGAATTGATTAATAATATTGGCGCGATCACTTGCAGGGGTTTCTGCTGTAACTAAAGCTGCGCAATTCTTTGGTAAATAACTTAGAATTTCTTTGGCATGTTCAACGGTGGCAGCAAAAATCATACAACCCTGTAATGGAGCAGCATACTCTACGATTTGAGCAACAATTTTAGGGGTTATACGCTGTTGTTTTTTAATGGATAAATTAAGCTCTTGTTCGTTAAAAATACCTGACTGGTTAATCGATATCTGACTGAAGTCATATTGCAAAACAGGCATATCAAGTCTTTCTGGTGGAACGAGATACTTATTTTTAATCATATAGTGCAGTGGTAACTCATAAATACAGTCTCGAAAAAAACACTTTTCATCACCGCGGATCATGCCATGATAATGATATTGATAAATCCAACCATGACCCAAACGATAAGGTGTTGCGGTTAATCCCAGAATACGCAATGTGGGGTTATGATTTTGTAAGGCTTGAATGATTTGCTGGTATTGGCTTTTATCATTTAAGCTAATTCGATGGCATTCATCGATAATAACTAATGAAAATTTATCATTAAAATCAGTAAGATTACGAGCAACAGATTGAACGCTACCAAATACAACTTTACTTTGCGACTCTTTGCGATTGAGTCCTGCAGCAAAAATATCAGCATTTAAACCATAAGTGAGGTATTTTGCATGGTTTTGTTCTACTAATTCTTTGACATGAGCTAAAACTAAGACTCTTCCTCGAGCGAGTCGAGCCAACTCGGCGATCACCAAACTTTTTCCAGCTCCTGTAGGCAGCACAATGACTGCTGGCTCAGTATGTCGGCGAAAATAGTGAATTGTTGCATCAACCGCTTCTTGCTGATAAGGACGCAGAGTAAAACTAGGTGATAAAGTTACAGGCATATTATTCAGTTTTTTTAAAAAAGGCGGATGATTAATGTTAGATTTTAGTTAGCGCCATGGCTAGGTCTAAATTTTCGAGTTAATTTTGCTTTGCTATCACTTGTTACGTCTTGTTGATATAATTGATTATGTGATAATAATCACAGTAATCTTTCGTTCTATATTATGGCAGCACGGTGCTATTGTACCTCTCGCTGACATTCCATCAAGTTAAGAGAATCTATGCGATTGGATAAATTTTTGTCCCAGCAATTAGGGATAAGCCGGAATTTGGTAGCACGTGAGCTTCGTGCTGGTAATATCACGGTTGACGATAAAGTAGTAAAATCAGGTTCCATGCAAATTAGTGCTGATAATGAAGTATCTTATGACGGTAATGTGCTCATACAGATAACTGGCCCTCGTTATTTTATGCTGCATAAGCCTGAAGGGTATGTATGTTCAACTGACGACCCAACGCACCCCACAATTCTTTATTTTATTGATGAGCCAGTCACTCAAAAATTGCATGCAGCTGGCCGTTTAGATATAGACACCACGGGATTGGTATTACTTACTGATGACGGACAATGGTCTCATCGTATTACCTCTCCTAAACATCATTGCGAAAAGACTTACCGAGTTCAGTTAAGTGAAGATATTACGGATGATGTTATTCAAAAGTTTGAGATCGGTGTCATGCTAAATGGTGAAAAAAGCCCCACTAAGCCAGCTCAATTGGAAATTATCTCTCCTCGTGAAGTGTTATTAACTATCAGTGAGGGTCGTTATCACCAAGTGAAACGAATGTTTGCAGCAGTAGGCAACCATGTTTGTGGTCTGCATCGTGAGCGAGTCGGAGAAATCAGGCTAGACGAACAGTTAGAACCGGGAGAATATCGACCTCTAACTGAAGATGAAATTAACAGTATCACTGTTCCCCGTTAATAGTGAGATAGCAGGAGTTTAAAGCGTGCAGCAACAGCGTTCATCCTATTTGGGGCTGATTTTAATATTAGGTTTGCTATCAATGCTAATGCCATTAGCTATTGATATGTATTTGCCTAGTTTTCCGGCAATGACAGGATACTTTAATGTAGATGAAGGGCATATTCAAATGACCCTAAATAGCTACATTTTTGGTTTTGCAATTGGTCAGTTATTTTATGGACCGATGGCGGATAGCTTGGGACGTAAACCAGTTATATTAGGTGGAGTGATTGTTTTTGCATTTGCTTCAGCGGCTTGTGCGGTTGCTGAGTCCATCGATGTTTTTATTTGGTTACGATTCTTACATGGTTTTGCTGCCGCTGCCGCAAGTGTGGTGATCAACGCATTGATGAGGGATATGTTTACCCGTGATGAGTTTTCTCGCAGCATGTCTTTCGTTGTACTGGTGATGACCATTGCACCATTACTCGCCCCTATCTTGGGTGGGGAAATGATGCGTTGGTTTTCATGGCACGCCATTTTTTGGAGTATTGCGATTGCAGCTGTAATTGCAGTAGTTTTGGTGAGTTGCTTTATTCGTGAAACATTGCCTGCAGAGAAAAGGCAAACTTTCCATATAGGAACCACACTTAGACAGTTTGCCACCTTATTTCGTGCTCGACAGGTATTATTCTACATTTTAGCTAGTTCATTTTCTTTTGCGGGAATGTTTTCGTTCTTAAATGCAGGATCATTTGTCTATATTGATTTGAACGGCGTTTCACCTCAACATTTTGGCTATTACTTTGGTATCAACATCATTTTCTTATTTATTATGACGACAATTAATAGCCGTTTCGTTCGCCAATTTGGTGCAGAGCGAATGCTGTATTTTGGTATTATTATCCAATTTGTCATGGGAATATGGTTATTAACGACGACAGCCTTAAATATGGATTTTTGGACTTTGGTGATCGGTGTTGCGATTTATGTTAGTGGGATTGCTATGATCACATCCAATTCAATGGCCGTCATTTTAGATAATTATCCACACATTGCGGGCACGGTTTCATCTCTTGCTGGCACTATCCGTTTCTCTATAGGGGCATTGATTGGTACTTTACTCTCCATGATCCCTGCAAAGAGTGCTTGGCCTATGGTTGGTTCGATGGTGGGCTGTGTTGCTCTATCCATGCTATTTGTTCTTTTAGCGAAAAGAGCCAAGTAGGTTCACTATGTATCAGTTTCAAGGATGAAGCTGAACAACTCCATTAATTTCCCGCCAGTATTTTTATCATCTTGATTTATATCTCTAATATATTATTCACTATAGCTATATGTTAACCTGTTCAATAGATCGAAAAAAACGATTAGTAACGATATGTAATTATTCTATTTATCTAAAAATGATCTACATCAAGTCATTAAATAAGAATAGTTGTTAAATTTATGTATTATGATTGGCGGATGATTACTATCATTAAAAATGATAATACTGGAGAGGGTCCCCTCAAAAAACACATAATTATTAATATATCTTAGTGATTATGTAAAAATAAACGGTTTAATTATGGATTGTGTTGGGTTTGTAATTAAAAAATGTTTAATTTTTTGTTTTTTTGTTGGTAAAATCTTCATGCAATGATGTGTGTCACAAAAATTTAACGACATGCTACTTTTTTAGTGTTATATTTAAGTTCTTGAATTTAACAATTGTGTTACTTTTTGTATTTGTTAAAAGTTCGGTTTGAACGAGGATTTCTTTAAGACATATGCATCTCTATTCACTCTTTAATTGAGAGTGGGGTACAAAGAAGAGAGACATTGTCTCTTGGGGAGTTTCAGTATCTAAAAGAATCGATACTCATTTAGTGAAATGTAAGTTAAGTCGCCAAAATGGTGAGCTCTGCTTACTTGTCAAAATGACGGCGTGTTTTAATAGGAAATTTTTGTGGAAAAATTAGGTCTTTCGGTAGTCCACAGGTTGCCGCAAAGTTACCGCTGGTTATCCGGAAAAATAGGGACTGATGTTGAAGTTGTTCCCATGAATGATGCCAATAGCGATAAACTTGTAGGACTAAAATTATTAAGTCATGATTGTGAGACAGACTGTATAGCAATGAAACAGTTGTCTGAGTCATTGTCTGAAATGCAAATAGACAACGCTATACTAGAATGGCAGAAAGAAATGTGTCTATTTATTCGTGCTAGCGATGAACTTACTGCAATGTGCCGATTGAAGGCATCTGGTGTTGCCATTGCAGAATTAGCCTCAGGTTTCTATTGCGCTTAACGGTAGTGTATTCCTGACAGGGGCTAGTAGAAGAACAGAATCTGCCATGACATAATTTAGCTATCGCTGTGCGAGTATGATGAAATGGTGTTAACAATAAAAAAAGCTCGTTCGTA
>NZ_GG703819.1:714475-821834 GCF_000156395.1 Providencia rustigianii DSM 4541 | reverse complement strand
AAGCTTCCGGTTTAGAGCCTGGAAGCTTTTTTTATTGGCAAAGATAATAATGTTAATAAAAATTATGAACCATTAATGACTCGACGGCTAGCGTAATAACGCTTACTCCAATAATCATTACTCATTTCTGAAACAATAACTCCATTACTTGTAGAGGCGTGAACAAACTTGTTATCACCAATATAGATCCCTACATGTTTCATCCTGCGACCTGTTTTAAATAGAACTAAGTCACCGGCTTTTAAACTATTGCGTTTTACACTTTTACCTGAAGATTCTTGTTCAGAGGTAGTACGCGGTAATTGAACACCAAACTGCTCGAAGAATGTGCGTTGTACAAAGCTAGAACAATCGATACCACTTTTTGTGGTTCCACCGAGGCGGTAACTTACACCTTTCCAGCTAGCATATTGATCCATAATCTTTGATTTGGTATCAACACTTCTGACTAAATCTTCGAATTCATCTTGCGATGCCATTGCGAGGGAATCATTCGATGTTGCATTTAACATGCGAGCATCAGATGATCTTGCTGTAGTTTGACTGTTTTTTGTCGTTTTCGGTGCAGTACATGCTGAAAGCGTTACGGCAATTGCCACTGCCGGAACAAGGCGCCATACATAGCGCTTAAATTTTTCAGAAATTAACATTATTTAGTATATCCCTTGCCATTTTATTTATTGTGATATGAAAGCTACATACCACACGTAAACTGCTCCCTGTGAAAAACGCATTAGAACAACAACAGTGTATTTTTCGCAGAAAGGGTTTATGCACCGAACAAAACTTGCTCTAAATTAGCAGCTTAAATGTGCTCTAACACAGGTTGATTAAGGATGAATAATCAAAGGCTTCTAAAAATTAACGTATTACTCTTATTTGGCATTGGAATATTTATTTCTTAAACCAAACAGTAAGAATATACATAAACAAAGCTGAAATGGCGAGTTTATAGGGGCATAATTTACAAAACATTATATAAAACGGGATATGCGTCATTAACTTGCCTTCAATTTATGAATAATACGATGTTTTTGTATTGCCTATGGTGCTGCCTTTCCCTAAAAACATGATCATAATCACGTTTTCACTAAGAATTCTTTATGTATTTACTCAAAATATTTTAATTATTAGGTTTAATTGTAAAGAAGTTTAAATTTAAATAAATTGTCAGTCTTAATCCATTCATTAACGTCATTTTTTAGTCTTTATAGTTCTGATTAACGCAATGGACCGTTCATTTTTCATGCAATCAATTACGGTAATCTGGATGCTTACTCAGCAAGATAGACATGCTATTTTGTTGAATGTTGCATTTAGTCAGTCATTAATATTGAAAGTACCACAATGTTATTGGGTACTTTACAAGTAAAAAATGCTAAATCTAAAAGTGTAATCTTCTATGAATTTGCCCATATTTAATAAAAAAAAGACTAATTGCCATAGCATTAATTTTATAGAACTTTCATTTAAAATATTTTTTTAAAATTAAATGAAAAATAAAAAATAACGTCCATAAGTGAAATATATGTTCACCTCTAAAAATTAAGCTCGCAGCTGAAATTTATCTAATAAATACATCATTTAGATGTAAGTAAATTTCAATAACTGACGATATTCTAATCTTTAGCGGAGAAATTCTTGTGGACTGCTCAGTAAAAAAAATAGTTGTAACGGCGTTTTCTTTTATAGCCTTAATTTCTAGTTTTACGTCATATGCTTCTAAAGATAGCGGTGTAAAACAGCTTGCATCGGGAACAATTACTTTCACTGGAGCTATTGTAGCCGCTCCTTGTATCATCACGAAAATTGAACAAAGCATTGATACTAAGTGCTGGAATGAAGAGGGTAAAGTAAAAACTAGTTCGATGGATATTAAGAAAATTTCAGAGAAAAAAACACAATTACCAAATCAACAGGGTGTACAATATTTCAAATGGATTAATAAAGAAAATAAAACAGGTATCTATACTGTAATATATGACTAACTATATTTAGCATAGTAAAAAATCATATATTAGTGAATAAAAGGAAATAAGATTAGGGATATTTAATGATTATGATTGAATGCCATGCCTATGGGCAGCAAGCCCATAGGTGGATTGCTAAATATTAGTCACAGCGTCCCATATAGCGACGTTCGGGAATATGAATGCGAATTTTTTCACCCGTAGTTAGATATTCTGGCACTTGTACGGTTAGCCCGGTTGCCATTGTTGCGGGTTTGGTTCTAGCACTAGCGGAAGCGCCCTTGATACCGGGTGTTGTTTCAACAATAACCATATCTACAGTTTGCGGTAACTCTAAAGCGAGTACTTGGCCATCCATTGTTAGTACCTGCATTCCTGGTAAACCTTCTTCAGGAATAAACAATAACTCTTCTTCAATATCAGATTTTTTAAATATGTAAGGCGTATAGTCTTCATTGTCCATAAACACATATTCATCACCATCAATGTAAGAAAAGCTGACAGTACGACGAGTCAACGAGATTGTCTCTAAAATGTCATCTCCTTTGAAACGCTCTTCAACCTTTTGACCTGTCCTGATATCAGTAAAGCGCATTTTATATAGAGTACTTGCTCCACGAGCACTTGGTGCTTGGATATCAATATCTTTAACCAGCAGTAATTTTCCGTTGTAGTTAATTGCTAAACCACGTTTGATCTCGTTGGCCTTGGCCATAAATAACCTTCTTTGCTATTGTCAAAAAGAGTTCGACAAAATTACTCGTAGATCAGGGAATAGGCAAGATGCTGAAGTCAAAAAAATCCCTAGTTTTTACACTAGGGATTGATTTATAAGCTAGGGGCTATCAATAAATAGGTAAGAGACCAAATAGTGACAATATATGAGCAATGGCATTAATTAAACCAAACAGGATCACAAACCAAATAATGAAACGACCACCCGGTGCTTTGTAGCTATTATTTGGGAAGCGTTTACGGCTTTCTCTTGCCATCATCGCTGGGATTATTACTGCCCAAATCGTTGCTGCTAATCCTGCAAAACCAATAGCGTAGATAAAACCGTTCGGGAATACTACGCCAAGTATAGTTGGCGGTAAAAACGTGAGGATAACCGATTTAAAGCGTCCTTGATGACTGTCATTTAATTTAAAAAAGTCAGCAATAAAATCAAATAGCCCAAGAGATACCCCCAAGAAAGAACTTGCCAACGCCATATATGAAAACAGGTTCAAAAATTGAGAGATAAAACTGCTTTGAGCCGAAATATTCATTTGTTTTAGCAAAGCATCAATATTATTGCCATTCTCTCTGATTTCAATAAAGGCAGAGCGAGGGATATTACCTTGGATAGCATACTGCCACAGGATATAGATGGTCACTGTAATAATAGAGCCATAAACCAAGCTTAATACAACGCTACGACTATCTTTGTTATAGTATTTTACCAATCCCGGTACATTTCCATGATAGCCAAAGGACGTCAATAGATAAGGAAGGGCAGCCAATGCATAGGGCAAATACTGATTGTCAGGACTTTCAAATTGATTAAATAGTACAAGGGGAGAGGCTGTAGTTACCATCCCGCCAATGGACATGATAAAGGTGATGACCATTCCACCAATTAAAATGGTGCTTAATCTGTCTACTGCTTTAGTTGATAACCAAACAAAGAATGCAATAATTAATGCAAATATCAACCCTGAGACGGCTTGAGGCACCTGTACATATTGCGAAATATTGCCAGTAATAATTGAACTGCCTGCCGAAATATAAGCATAGGTTAGAATATATAACACGAAGGTAATAGATAACGTATTGATGGTGTTCCATCCTGAGCCTAATAAATCCTTAACCATGGTATGAAAACTGGCACCGGCTGGGTAATTCATATTGGCTTCTAGGATCATTAATCCGGAAAGCAACATACAGATAAAAGTATAAATCAGTAAGACGACGGAGCCTGAGAACCATACGCCTGAAGTCACCATTGGAATAGAGAACATTCCAGCACCGACAGCGGTGCCCGCTATGATCATTGAACCACCTAATATAGATGGGCGCTTTGGCGATTTTTTAACATCAACTTCCATGATGACTCCTGAATGATTGTTTCACTGTACTAGCTGAACGATACAATAGGCATTTGGTAATGTAAATATATAAAAGATAATAAAATCTGAAAATAGTTTGATATGGATAATATATGTACAAACCCATGAAAATTTGTACAAAGTTGACAGCTATTTAGGTTTTTTGAAAGTAGAAACGTTGCGCTAGCCAAAGCTCAATCGCGTTGCGACTGGCTTCAAAATGGGGTTCAGGAAGAGCATCATGGGGATAAACCCAGAGTAAATCTTCACATTTGTCTTCTTCCATGATTTGTGGCGCAATATTTCCATTGTATTCAGCATGCATACAAATCGAAACGGTATGTTTTCCTTCCTGTTGATACGTCTGTAAATTATTACTGATACCAAAAACGGTGGGGGAATGAATGTCTATGCCAACTTCTTCTTTAATTTCACGTATTGCACAAGCTTCAAATGATTCGCCTGGATCTACATGCCCACCGAAAATAGACCAATAGGGAGCATGTTTACTGCTGCGTTTACCCAGCAAAATTTGACCTTGTGAATTGGTAATAATAACGCCAACACCTACCACAACATTTTGATGATTGGACATGGAATTTCCTTCTTAATGTCTTTTTAAACATAGAGATCTTGCCATGTTACTTGTAAATTACAATCAGGAAAAAATACAAATATCACTGAAAACAACCCGCATTAGTGTTATAACTATGCGCAGAAAAATTTGTGATACGACAATATAATGATTAAGGGAGATTAGTAGTTATGACTCGCCGGGTTGCTACAATTACATTAAATCCTGCTTATGATTTAGTTGGGCTATGCCCCTCAATCGAAGCCGGTGAGGTCAATCTAGTCAAGACTGCTAGCCTGAATGCTGGAGGCAAAGGGGTCAACGTAGGTAAAGTTTTACGTGACCTTGGCATTGATATCACCGTTAGCGGTTTCATGGGTAAGGATAACCAAGAAGAATTCCAACATTTTTTCAGTGAAAATGGTATGGCAAACCGTTTTACAATGGTGGCCGGTCGAACCCGTATTAATGTGAAACTTACTGAAAATAATGGTAAATCGACAGACTTTAATTTCTCCGGTTTTGACGTCAGCAAAGAAGATTGGAACCGTTTTGCGACAGAATCCCTCAATTGGCTCGGTCATTTTGATATGGTGGTGGTCAGTGGTAGTTTGCCGAACGGCATTGATCCTGAAGAGTTCACCCGTTGGATGACACGTTTGCGCCAATTATGCCCGTGCATCATTTTTGATAGTAGCCGAGAAGCCCTCAAAGCGGGGTTGAAAGCATCCCCATGGTTGGTAAAACCTAATCGCCAAGAATTAGAGACATGGGTGGGTAGAAAGCTTCCTGAATTAAATGATGTCATAGCAGCAGCTCATGAATTACGCGATAAAGGGATTTCCCACGTTGTGATTTCATTGGGCGAAGAAGGGGCATTATGGGTTAATGCATCGGGCTCATGGCTGGCTAAGCCACCTCATTGTGAAGTCGTCAGCACGGTAGGGGCAGGGGACTCAATGGTTGCTGGATTAGCTTATGGGCTGTTGAATGGGGAATCCAGTGAGCATACATTACGTATGGCGACTGCTATTTCCGCATTATCAGTTTCGCAGCCTGATGTTGGTTTAAAAAACCGTAATAAGCTCGCGGATATGATGTCGAAAATTGAGATGAAATTGCTCTAATAACACATGAATTCAGAGATAAAAAATGGCTACTTAATCGTAGCCATTTTTGTATTAATCGTATTGTTGAGCTTTTAGCCATGCAATTTCTTGTGGCCAAATATCAGGATTAATGGTTTCTAAAATCAATGGAATACCATCAAAACGGGCGTCTTTCATAATATAACGAAATGGTGCATAGCCAATATTCCCTTCACCGAGGCTATGGTGGCGGTCAACACGACTGGCAAATTCACTTTTAGCATCATTCAAGTGCATGCCTTTTAGGAACTCAAAGCCAACAATACTTGAAAATTGTTGAAAAGTTTTTTCACACTCTTCTTCTGTACGTAAGTCATAGCCAGCAGCAAATGCATGGCAAGTATCAATACAAACACCTACACGACTTTGATCTTTGACTCTCTCAATGATTTTGGCTAAATGGACAAAATCAAATCCTAAGTTAGTTCCTTGACCTGCTGTATTCTCAATGACGGCAATGACACCCTCTGTTTCGGCGAGGGCAATATTAATGGATTCGGCTATACGCGCTAAACAATCATCAATTTCAATCTGCTTTAAATGGCTACCAGGATGGAAATTGAGAAGATCAATACCCAGTTGTTCGCAACGTTGCATCTCATCAATAAAAGCCACTCGAGATTTTTCCAATGCCTCGAATTCAGGATGGCCCAAATTAATTAAGTAACTGTCATGGGGTAAAATTTGATGTTTACCATAACCATATTTAGCGCAGTTATGCTTGAATTTCTTAATTATCTCTTCTGTAAGCGGGGCTGCTTTCCATTGACGTTGGTTTTTAGTAAATAACGCGAATGCTGTTGCGTTGATTTCATGGGCGCGAATAACCGCTTGGTCGACGCCGCCAGAGGCGCTGACATGTGCTCCAATATATTTCATGATCGACTCCTTTTCTGGGGGAGTATGCCATTAATAACTAAAGAAATGAAACCAAAAAAAAGCCGCTTATAAAAAGCGGCTACCGGAGGTGTAACAAAATAAATTTAAAAAATTGACTGGATGACCATATTGATAAAAAAACCACCTAAAATCAGCCAGACAAACAAAATCAGTGCCATCAACAGTGGTTTAATACCTGCTTGCCTGATCGCACTAACGTGGGTTGTTAGACCTAACGCGACCATTGCCATTGCTAACAATATGGTGTCTAAAACAATGACTTGTTTAACAATTTCCACAGGTAATAAATTAAATGAATTAAACGCCGCCACTAAAATGAAAATCACCGCAAACCAAGGGATCGTGATTTTACTTTTTTGAGCACCATCTTGAGTATTTGCAGCAGTTTTACGGCTAATGAACGCAGATAAGATGATTAAAAATGGCGCTAACATCATTACGCGTAACATTTTTGCGATAACAGATGCATTTTCTGCATCTGGACCAATAGTATGTCCCGCAGCAACCACTTGAGCAACTTCATGCACGGTTGATCCAATATAAATACCAAATGTTTCTTGAGTCATTGGGATCCAACCAAAATGTGCATTTAGCTGGTATAACCATGGGTAAACAAAAATACTGATAGTCCCGAAAATAACGACAGTGGAGACAGCAACAGCGACTTTACTTGCTGATGCTTTAACCACAGGCTCAGTTGCCATTACTGCTGCAGCCCCACAAATACTACTTCCTGCACCAATTAACATGGTTGTTTCGTCATCTAGCTTGAACACTTTTTTACCCAACCAGTACGCTAATAAAAAGGTTGTCGTTAAGGTTAGGGCATCAATAATTAATCCTGTCGCGCCAACATCGGTAATTTGTTGAAAAGTTAAACGAAACCCATACAAAATGATACCAGCGCGTAGGAAATAGTGTTTGGCAAATTTAATGCCTGCATCAGATGTCGAGCTAATAGCCGGATAGACGGTGTTTCCAACGCAGATACCGAGTAAAATGGCGAGGGTTAACGCTCCCAGCCCAACATCCATAAACCATGACTGCTCTCCAAGGTAAATCGCAATAGCGGTTAAAATCCCAGCTAAAATGATACCCGGAATGAGTTTTAGAATAGGGAGTGAATTATTTTGCATCATTGCTTTGGTTCCAGTTTTATCCATGACGACACTCTTATGATGACTTAGATTAAGTTGGAATAAGCATATAACAAAATCAATAATAATATAAATTGATTGTTTTTATATTATCTATCTATAAAACTGATTAAAAGATTCTATTGGTATATTGCTAATAAATGATTAATATTAACAATATTATTACAAATACATCATCATGCTGGAGCTTTCTGTATGCGCATAACACTGAGGCAACTTGAGGTTTTTACGGAAGTATTAAAGAGTGGCTCCACAACTCAGGCATCGCAATTACTCGCGCTATCTCAATCTGCTGTCAGTGCATCATTGACTGATTTAGAAGGGCAATTAGGTGTCCAATTATTTGACCGTGTGGGTAAACGACTCGTCACTAATGAACATGGACGACTCCTTTACCCTAAAGCATTGTCTTTATTGGAGCAGGCGTTAGAAGTTGAACAACTATTCAAGAAAGAAATGGGCGCAGTTCGCCTTGCTGCGAGTACGACGATTGGTAACTACATCTTACCTGAAATTTTAGCGGGCTATCGTTATGATCACCCTGAAATTCCATTGGAATTATTTATTGGTAATACCGAAGAGGTGATCAAAGGTGTTATGGAATTTCGCGCCGATGTAGGACTAATTGAAGGCGTTTGTCATAGTCCAGAGTTGATCTCGAAACCGTGGCTGAAAGATGAATTAGTGATATTTGCAGCACCTAATAACCCATTAGCCAGTAAGAATCCCTCTCTGACAGAATTGAAAAATGCACCTTGGATTTTGCGTGAAAGAGGTTCCGGAACTCGAGATGTTCTTGATCAGTTATTATTTGCCCACCTTCCCGGGTTTCATATTTTAATGGAACTAGGGAACTCTGAAGCGATTAAACATGCTGTACGTTTTGGTATGGGAATTAGCTGTTTATCTAGAAGGGTTATTGCGGAGCAGTTAGATAATGGCTCACTAGTAGAATTAGCCGTAGATGAGTTACAACTAGAGCGAACGTTATATCTGATTTATCACCGTCAGAAGCATCTTTCTAATGCAATCACTAATTTATTAGATTATTGCAACTGAACATAATAGGCCATAACGTGTTTTGCTAATAATTATAGCTGAATTATGAAGGTATCTTATAACAGCAAAGAGTTGCTTATTTCTGCCGTTTGAGTTTGTTAGAATCCCTCGCGTTATTGACTGAAAATAAAAACAGGGAACAGATGGCTGAACAACATACCAATACATCCATGGGTGGCGCGCCGAGATTACGTCGTGAACTAAAAGCCCGTCACCTTGCCATGATTGCAATTGGCGGCTCCATCGGGACTGGATTATTTGTTGCATCCGGTGCAACAGTGGCTCAAGCAGGACCAGGTGGAGCACTTCTTTCTTATGCCATTATTGGTTTAATGGTTTATTTCCTGATGACCAGTTTAGGTGAATTAGCTGCCTATATGCCGGTTTCAGGTTCATTCGCAACATATGGTGCTAAGTATGTTGATGAAGGTTTTGGTTTCGCATTAGGCTGGAACTACTGGTACAACTGGGCAGTCACTATCGCGGTTGACCTTGTTGCTGCACAGTTAGTTATGACCTATTGGTTTCCTGATACCCCAGGCTGGATCTGGAGTGCCATTTTCCTCGCCATCATTTTCTTATTGAATTACATTTCTGTGAAAGGTTTTGGTGAAGCAGAATATTGGTTCTCTTTAATCAAAGTAACCACAGTTATTGTGTTTATTATTGTGGGTGTCATGATGATTTTTGGCATCATGAATGGTGCTGAAAATGCAGGTTGGCATAATTGGGAAATTGGTGATGCACCATTTGCTGGTGGCTTCTCTGCGATGATCGGTGTCGCCATGATTGTCGGATTCTCTTTCCAAGGTACTGAGTTAATTGGTATTGCTGCGGGTGAATCACAAGATCCTGCCAAAAATATCCCTAAAGCAGTGCGTAAAGTATTCTGGCGTATTCTGTTATTTTACATCTTAGCGATTCTGATTATTAGCTTGATTATTCCTTATACGGATCCAAGCTTGTTACGTAATGATGTTAAAGATATCAGTGTTAGTCCATTTACTTTAGTATTCCAAAATGCGGGCTTATTATCAGCAGCGGCGGTGATGAATGCGGTTATTTTGACGGCAGTACTGTCTGCGGGGAACTCGGGAATGTACGCCTCTACGCGTATGTTATATACCTTAGCTCGTGAAGGTAAAGCGCCGAAAATATTTGCTCGCTTATCTAAAGGTGGCGTGCCTCGCTATGCTTTACTCGCAACAACAGTTGTCGCAGGGTTATGTTTCTTAAGCTCAATGTTTGGTAATCAAACAGTCTACTTGTGGCTTTTAAACACATCAGGTATGACGGGTTTCATTGCTTGGTTAGGGATTGCGATTAGTCATTATCGATTCAGAAGAGGCTATATTGCTCAAGGTAAAGATTTAAATGATTTACCTTACCGTTCAGGCTTCTTCCCTGTTGGACCTATCTTTGCTTTTGTTTTGTGTTTAATTATTACATTAGGCCAAAACTATCAAGCATTCTTAGAAGATAAGATTGATTGGGTAGGCGTAACTGCCACCTATATTGGTATTCCACTATTTTTAGCGATTTGGTTTGGCTATAAAATTGTAAGAAAAACATCAGTTGTTCGCTATAAAGATATGAGTTTCCCTTCTTATCGAGAAAATCTAGAGAAGTAAAGAATTCTCGCTAAACTGAAATGTATAAAGCGCCTTATATAGGCGCTTTTTTTATACCCCGAATATCCTGCCTAAAACATAAGAAATTAGATGCGCATCCCATAAATACGTTATCAAAAGAAATGAATTGATCAATAATGCTATTGATAAGTATTCTTATTTACTTTATTGTTAGCGCCTGCAAATGAGAGTCAGTTACTTATTGGGTTTTGGAATAGCTCTCAAGCTATAAATCCACAATAAGTTTAATGATTTACATAATAAAAACTACAGACCTCTATGGTTCGTTGAACCTGATGCTGAGCATAGAAAATTCATAGTTAAAAGAAAAAATCTCATGGAGAATCGGGAATGGTTGTTTTTACTAAAAGAAAAATAGCGGTCAGTATTATTGCGGCTATTAGCGTGGCACCTGCATTTGCTGATGACAGCAAAGATAAAATTTATGTTACAACAGCAGCTGGATATCAGCAAAAAATTGAAGATGCTCCCGCATCAATTTCTGTAGTGACCCGTGAGCAACTAGAAAATAAAGCTTACCGTGATGTTACTGATGCGTTGAAAGATGTTCCAGGTGTTTTAGTGACTGGCGGTGGTAGCAGCTCAGATATTAGTATCCGAGGCATGGATGCTAAATACACTATGATCCTTATCGATGGTAAACGTGTTGATACCCGTAGTATTCGTCCTAACAGTGATGGCTCAGGTATTGAACAAGGATGGTTACCGCCACTACCTGCTATTGAGCGTATTGAAGTCGTTCGTGGCCCTATGTCGTCTCTGTATGGTTCTGATGCCATGGGTGGGGTTATCAACATTATTACCCGTCGTGTTCAACAAGAATGGACGACCAGCCTACGTGCGGATACCACAATCACGGAGCGTAAGAATTCAGGTAATACAGGGCAAGGGAGCTTTTATACCTCGGGACCATTAGTGGATGGATTACTGGGTATGAAGCTACAAGGTCAATATTCACATCGTAGTGAAGATAAAATTATTGATGGCTTTGGTCGCCAGATAATGACGAGTGGTGGAGGAACTCTATCATTCACGCCAAATGAGCAGAATGCATTTGATTTAGATTTCAAAAAAGATAACCAGCATCGTGATTATAGAGAGGGTTACACGGCTGAACGTGGTGATGGTAGCGAATTTAACAAGTATGATATGACTCACGCAGCCCTAACACATACTGGTATTTATGATATTGCGTCCACTGATACATATCTTCAATATGATGAAGCAAAAAACCCGGGCCGCAAAATGACGTCAGAAGATTTAATCTTCCGTAATCAAAGTGTTTTTTTACTGGGTGACCACAGTTTAAGTCTCGGTGGACAGTATCGTAAAGAAAAACTCAAAGACCAGAGTAATAAAATCCCTGGAAATAGTGAGTTAGATAGATATAGCTGGGCATTATTTGCAGAAGATGAATGGTTAATTACCAATGATTTTGCATTAACTGGCGGCTTACGCATGGATAATGATGAAAACTATGGTACTCATTGGACTCCTCGTATGTATGGCGTTTGGCATGCTGATGAACAATGGACGATTAAAGGTGGGGTATCTACAGGTTATAAAGCACCAAGCCTGCGTGAATCATCTGCAAACTGGGGACAAGCTACGGGGGGCGCCAAAGGAAATGCAATCATTTACGGTAACCCAGATCTGAAACCAGAAAAAAGTGTCACCGAAGAGATTGGCGTTATCTGGAATAATCAAGATAATTTAACTGCTGGCGTTACTATATACAATACTGATTTCAAAGATAAAATTACAGAAATCAGACGTTGTGATAACAGCATTGATACCATTAGAGATTGTACTTTAGCGGATGGTGAGGGGAATATTCCTAATAAACCATATCGTTTCGTCAGCGATAAAGCCAACGTTGATAAAGCGAGAATGCAAGGTGTTGAAGTGACCTTCAATTGGGGGATCCTTGATAACCTAGAGTTTGCGACAAACTATACATATACACACACAGAACAGAAAAGTGGTGTGAATAAAGGTAAGCCTTTAAGCAAACAGCCAAAGCATATGGTTAACTCAACGTTGACTTGGGATACGACAGAAGATTTACAAACCTGGACTCGTATGAATTTCCGTAGTGAAACGTCGGATTATCAAGGTCGTGGTCAGCAAATGGCAAAAGGAACACCATCCTATGCATTATTTGACTTAGGTGCGAGCTATAAGCTAAGCAAAAATGCAAATATTGTTGGTGGAGTATATAACCTTTTAGATCGCCGAATAGATAATGAAACTTACGGTGCAGAATTAGAAGGTCGCCGTTATAACGTAGGCATCAACTATAACTTCTAATACTAATTAGCGATTTTTGTTAATTGAGCCCTTTGGTGAATAGCCAAAGGGTTTTTTTGTACTATGATTTAGACATCAAACGATTATTCAGATATCTACTCATAGAAAGAAAGATCAAAAAGCCGCAATCTACTTGTCTCTGATTTCTCTGATAGGAAAGGAAATGTCTAAATTTAGAAGCTACCTACGAGTTTGGTGTATTGGATTACTCATTTTTATCGGCAGCATCCCTTCAACAATGGCAGGAGATCCTGGGCCTTATCGATTAGTCTTTTTGGACATCTCAGAGTCACCGTATCAGGATGGACAAAAACTACTTATCGAATTGCGTAAGTTAGAGCGACTATCATCGGTACAAGACGGTTGCTTTATATGCAATGGTATTGATGATGGAGAGTCAGAGGTGGAGGTTTTATATCTTTACTCAATCCCTGTAGGGTTATCTGTCGATGAATTACGCAAAGCAGTTAATGGTGACGATATTTCGAGAAATAAAATGCAAACGGTCCTTCGTGATTTTAAAGACCAATATGATTTCGGCGTTGATGGTCTTTTGATTTATAAACATGAGGAAGGTAAGGTCACTATTTATACCATGGATAACAAAGTTGGCTCGAAATTATTACCAGAAAGCAAATCGGTGAAAAGTAAGCTTCTACATTCGAGTTTGGATATGTTACTTGAAAAATCCGCCAATAAATTAGATCGCCCTGTTTGAAACTTATTTGTATTAAATTAAAGGGTTTTTGATATGAATTTATAGGAAATAGTAACTTTATTAGTAATGCGGACAAAAAGGGTAAATTCATCAAAAACTCTCATAGGAAATAGGGTGTTTAATTAACAAATTAGCTTGCTATTTCTAGACGTGACGTGCAAAATGCGCGGACAAAAAATTGACTGATGCTCGATAAAAACGGCATCGGTTTTTTTGCTTTTTAGGGTTCATTCATTTTAATGGGGCCGGATATTAGGCCGGATAGATAAATATTTACGTGTAGCTAACACAGAATGCTACCGATTTGAGGAATGCTTTTATGGCTTACTTTTTTGCTCTCGCAGCAGGACCAAGCGGTCGTCGCTGCCGCATCGATGACTACGGGGCAAGCAGCTTTGCACACCCGACTTTCTTCCTCTCATCCTTTTTCTCTGCTTATAGACAGATGCAAAGTCTTCCCAGTAACTGTAGATTAAGTCGAAGTCGGGCTCAATCTAAAGTTATGGGAGGGCATTGCCATGCAAAATAATTCTGTACCTTTAGATATCGGCCACAACCAAACTGGTGCGAATAACCGAGTCCAACTTGCGAAGACATTAACCCTTGTACAAGTGGTGATGATCGGTATTGCGTATATCCAGCCAATGACTATTTTCGATACATTCGGAATGGTATCGGATAAAACGGGTGGTCACGTCCCGACTTCATACATTATTGCACTCGCTGCAATACTGTTTACTGCTCTGAGCTACGGTAAGCTGGTGAAACGCTTCCCATCTGCCGGTTCAGCGTATACTTATGCCCAAAAATCAATGAGTCCGCATATTGGTTTCCTTGTGGGTTGGACATCTTTGCTGTCCTATATTTTCATGCCAATGATCAATATCTTATTGGCAAAGATTTATTTACAAGACATTTTTCCAAATGTTGAACCTGCGATTTTTGTTGTTGGTTTAGTGATCTTAATGACTGCTGCAAACCTACGCGGTATCAACGTTATTGCTAACTTAAGTACCGTTATCGCAATTATTCAAATTGGGGTAATGGCGGTCTTTACAGGATTAGTTATTCACGGTGTTTCAAATGGTGAAGGCTCGGGGGAGATCTGGTCTTTTAATCCATTTGCAAACGAAAAAACAGAATTGGTCCCTTTAATTGCAGGGGCAACAATTCTTTGCTTCTCATTCTTAGGTTTTGACGGATTGAGTTCATTGTCTGAAGAAACGCCAAATGCGGGTAAAGTTATTCCGCGTGCTATTTTCCTAACAGCACTGATTGGCGGGGTTATCTTTATTACCGTTTCGTTCTTCTTGCAGCAATTTTTCCCAGACGTCTCACGTTTTGCGAATATTAATGAGACTCAGCCAGATATCATGAGATTTGTTGCGGGATCGTTCTTCCAAGCAATCATTCTTGTTTTCTCATGTGTGACTGTATTGGCCTCTGGCATGGCAGCTCACGCGGGTAGTGCACGACTGATGTATGTTATGGGGCGTGATGGCGTATTCCCTGAAAAAGTCTTTGGTTATGTCAGTCCAAAATGGCGTACTCCAGCTTATAATGTACTGTTAGTCGGCTTCTTAGCGTTAGGCGCTATTTGGTTTGAGATGGACTTTGCAACGGCATTAATTAACTTTGGTGCATTGATAGCCTTCACCTTTGTGAATATTTCCGTCATTAGTCAGTTCTTTATTCGTGAGCGCCGTATGCAAGGCTTTAAGAATATCGTCAACTATCTGATATTACCGATTATCGGAACACTGACGGTTTGTGTGCTGTGGTTGAATATTGAAGAAGACTCAATGGTGTATGGGCTGATTTGGACGGTTGTAGGATTGGTGTATATGGCTATTCTTACACGGATGTTTCGTAGGCCGATGCCGCAGATGAGCGACGTCTAGATATATTCTTCATATTTCGCGCCGTAGCGTTGTTGGCTGCACGCGCTAGCCCTAGTCACATACTTTATGTATGCTCCTAGGGTCTAGCTTGCTTGCCGCCTAGCTACAACACGAATTATTTTGAATAGATGTCAGCATCAGGATAATTGAACT
Source organism: Providencia rustigianii DSM 4541 (assembly GCF_000156395.1). Lineage (GTDB taxonomy): Bacteria > Pseudomonadota > Gammaproteobacteria > Enterobacterales > Enterobacteriaceae > Providencia > Providencia rustigianii. The sequence continues at coordinate 806,202 of NZ_GG703819.1, read as the reverse complement.
GCAAACTGCAACTGTAAATTGATGACTGATAAAACAGCGCCTTTGGGCGCTGTTTTTGTTTTCAGTAGGGTATTAATAATTTCTTAACATATTAATCTTATGTGATATTGTGGATGGGTTTAATGACAAGACCCTGACAGGAAGGCATGTAATGAATGATGTGAAAAATCCTGAGAACCAACGACTATTACTCACACTCAGGAACATTGTTGGCAAAAAAAATATCCTCACCGAACCCCATAAAACAGAACGCTATCGGAAAGGTTTTCGTTCCGGCGTGGGAGATGCTATTGCCGTTGTATTTCCCACAACGTTATTAGAACAATGGTATGTATTTAAAGCCTGTGTTGAAGCTGACAAAATTGTCATCATGCAAGCCGCAAACACTGGTCTCACCGAAGGCTCTACACCAAGCGGCTATGATTATGATCGTGATATCGTGATTATTAGCACTTTACGCCTTAACCAAATTCAAGTCTTACCTGAGTTGAACCAAGTGGTTGCAATGCCAGGAAGCACATTATATGACCTCGAAAAAATTCTAAAACCACTGGGTCGTGAACCCCATTCCCTTATTGGCTCCTCCTGTATTGGAGCTTCAGTCGTGGGCGGTATTTGTAATAGCTCTGGTGGTTCATTGGTACGCAGAGGTCCAGCTTATACCGAGCTGGCGCTATATGGACGAGTGAATGAAGAAGGCACCGTTGAGCTAGTTAACCACTTAGGGATTGCATTGGGTGAAACTCCAGAAGAGATCCTAACTAATTTGCAGAATCGTCACTATAGTAGCGACGATGTACAGCTGAGTAACAAACTGGCATCTGATCATGAATATGCCCAGCGTGTACGTGATGTTAATGCAGATACGCCATCACGATTTAATGCGGATGAGCGTCGATTATTTGAAGCGTCTGGGTGTGCAGGTAAGTTAGCTGTTTTTGCTGTGCGTTTAGATACGTTCCCTGCCGATAAAGCAACCCAAGTTTTTTACATTGGATCGAATAATCCAGACGTCTTGGAAGATATTCGCCGCCATATCCTGAGTGAGTTTGAAAATCTCCCAGTTGCAGGCGAGTATATGCACCGTGGTTGTTTTGATATTGCAGAAATCTACGGTAAAGACACCTTTTTAATGATAGATAAGTTTGGTACAGATAAAATGCCAACCTTTTTTACCATTAAAGGGCGAATGGATGCAGTACTGAATAAAGTTCCATTGCTTCCATCCAACTTAATCGACCGCACTATGCAGCTATTAAGTAAACTATGGCCATCCCATTTACCGCCACGCATGAAACAGTTCCGTGATAAATATGAGCACCATTTAATGCTTAAAATGGCAGGGGACGGTATTGATGAGGCAAAAGTTTGGCTGAAATCATTCTTTGCAACTGCCGATGGCGGTTATTTTGAATGCACACCGGAAGAGGGTGCTAAAGCCTTCTTACATCGTTTTGCGGCCGCGGGATCCGCAGTTCGTTACCATGCGGTACATAATAAAGATGTTGAGGATGTATTACCGTTAGATATTGCGCTAAGACGGAATGACCGAGATTGGTTTGAAAAATTACCGCCTGAAATTGAAGATATCATCGTCCATAAATTATATTGCGGACATTTTATGTGTCATGTAATGCATCAGGATTATGTGTTGAAAAAAGGGGTAAATCCTAAAGAACTGAAAGAGAAAATGTTGGCTCTTTTAGATGAAAGAGGTGCTCAGTATCCAGCTGAACATAATGTCGGGCATTTATATAAGGCTCCGATGCAATTAAAAACATTCTATAAAGAAACAGACCCAACCAATACGATGAATCCGGGACTGGGTAAAACCACGAAACGGAAACATTGGGATGGTGATTGCGGTTGTGATCATGAATAGGTGAGTATAGATTGATGGGCAGAAATTCTGCCCATTTTTAATCTAAAAACTAACTGGCGAGATCTGCGGCATAACTGACGAGCGCTTTTAGCTGCTGACAACGCTTCTCATCTTCATGATGAATATCCATTAAGAGCTGAATTTGCTGCATATATTCAGTTAAACGAGCTTCAGTAAAATAGTCACGACGATGTTGCAGCCAACGTTGTTGCTCATCATAAGATAGGGTTGCAGGGTAGTTACGCGCTTTATAGCGGAAAAATAACTCTTTCATGCGCTTATCTTCAAAGCTTAAATCTAACCCTGGTAGATTTTGGGGTGCAGTTTCACGAATGATATCCATGGTGGAACGATCGGAGGGTGAAAAGAAACCACTATAGATTTGCCTGTCAACATCATTCGATTCTTCAAATTGCTGGTCAACACTAAAAATCTCAATCAATTTATTACGAACATCTGGATTTTTACGCAATATTTCTAAATTACGCAGACATAAATCGCGATCAATTCCTGTACGTTCTGCATCGACGGTACGTAAAGTTTTTTCCGGAGCAAGAATTGGACATTTATTAATATGAACTAACTTAATTGGTACCGGAAGGGCATCACCTAATTCAGCTTTCGGTGTGTATAAGCGCTCACGCAGTTCATCCGCATTTAACGTGAGAAGCGGCGACATGTCGGCAGACAGGTCACACATAATCACTGCATTTTTATTATCTGGATGCCAAGCTAATGGTGCAACTAAGCTAACATAAGAGCGCAGTGCACCAAACATACCTGAAACATGCACCAGAGGTGTCATCTCCACAATATCGATGAGTTGACTGACTTTATTTTTATTTCGCAACTGATAAAAATAATCAAACATGCGCGGTTGGGCTTGTTTGAGTAATTTAGCCATATTGATAGTAGCTAATACATCAGACATAGCATCATGGGCATTTTCATGGGCGACGCCATTAGCTTTGGTTAAATGTTCAAGGCGTAGGCTAGGTAGCCCGTCATCATTTTCTGGCCAGTTAATTCCTTCAGGGCGCAGTGCAAAACAAGCGCGTAGAGCATCGAGTAGATCCCAACGAGAGTTTCCTTGCTGCCAGCTGTAGGCGTATGGGTCATAAAAATTACGATAAAAAATATTTCGTGTGACTTCATCATCAAAGCGAATATTGTTGTAACCCATAATACAGGTGTTGGGTGTACTAAATGACTGATGGATACGTTTAGCAAACTCGGCTTCATTTACCCCATTAGCTTGGGCAATTTGTGGGGTTATTCCGGTGATCATGACGGCTTCTGGTTGAGGCAGGTAGTCATCAGTAGGTTTGCAGTAAAATACTTCAGGTTCATCGATGATATTGAAATCTAAGTCTGTCCGCACACCCGCAAACTGTGCAGGGCGATCCAAAGCCGGATGCTTACCAAATGTTTCATAGTCATGAATAAAGAAGGTCGGCTGATTATGCTTATTTTTCAAAATGAGGTCCATCGTCGATTTAGGTGATTGGTGCAAACGCATTACGGTTTGACGCTATGGTAAACCATCTAGTGAAAAATCTAAACTTATGTGGGAGTTAGAGATTGCATTATATGGGATAGACACTGAATAAGTGATTCTTGGCCGCCATCTTCATTAGCTTCAAGCAAAGCTTGCTGTAAATAATATTTAATAAGGTTCGGTTCATTTCGTAGAAGCTCTGCGATTACATCACTGTGAAGGCGTGTCTTATCCATATTAACCTCAAAAGTAGTCTAGAGAAATTGAGTATAAAAAATAATCTGGATCAAAAAAATAGATGAATCTATACTAGCTGTAAGAATATATCTTACATGAGAACGCTTATGGCAAGAACAATGACAGTCGACCTCGGCGACGAACTTCGTGATTTTATCGATTCATTAGTGAATTCAGGGGATTACAGAACACAGAGTGAAGTCTTACGCGATGCCTTGCGTTTACTCAAGGAAAAGCAAGCGCAATCGCATGTGCAAGAATTAAAAGATCTTCTTGCTGAAGGGCTGAGCAGTGGGTCGCCAATTGCTTGGGATCAAACCAAATTCCTTCAACGGATGAAAGATAAGGTTAAAAATGAAAACGATAAATCTGACCCCAAAAGCGAATGAGGATTTAGAAGCCATTTGGAGGTATAGCCAGAAGCATTTTGGTATTAAAAAGGCTGAAGAGTATCTCATTCGGCTCACTAACAGTTTTGAGTTGTTAGCTCACCATGATATTGGTGTACAACGACGAGAATTAGGGCGAAATATATTCTCGTTGCCCGTTGAAAATCACACTGTCTTTTTTATTCCCTCCACATACTCCAAAACAGTGATCCGTGTATTGAATCAATACCAAGATGTTATGAGTAACATTAAATCAATAAAATAGCGAATGCATCTTGTAAGGTGACCATAGAAGAAGGTATTGTGTTAGGAGACAATACATTTTTAATATTGAATAGAGGATGTTAAACATGGACAACGCCAATAAACCAACTTTCCAAAATGTACTGGAATTTGTGCGTATGTTTCGCCGTAAAAATAAAATTCGCCGTGAAATAACGGATAACGAGAAGAAAATCCGTGATAACCAAAAACGTGTTTTACTTCTAGATAACCTAGGTGAATATATTAAACCTGGTATGTCCATTGATGATATTCAAGGCATTATCGCGAATATGCGCAGTGACTATGATGACCGTATCGACGATTACATCATTAAAAATGCAGAGTTATCGAAAGAACGTCGAGAAATCTCTAAAAAATTGAAAGAGATGGGTGAACTAGCTCGACCTGAATCGAAGTAATATTCGTTTTAATTTAATTTTAAAGAAGCTGATAAAATTTCAGCTTCTTTTTTAGAGAAAGAAACCTGTCAAAATTATAAAATAAGCGTCTTCACTTGCTTAATTAATGCACTTGCCAACCTCTCCATCTCTTCGTTCTCAATAAACCCCATCGTGATAGCTGCCGCAACCAATTCACCTTGTTGATTGAATATCGGGCAAGCAATAGATTGTGCTCCAGGGATCCCTTCTGTGGGTAAATAACGAATCGCGTAACCTTGCTGAATAATATGATTTAGTTCGTCATCAGAAAATGGATGAGTGGTAAATTGTTTATCAAATGCACAATAAATTAATCCTGCTGCGCTTTTATCAATGGGTAAAGGTGTATTGGGGAGAAAATCAATTTCTACATTTTTAAAGCTACGATTGTATTTTACCAAGGACAATGTTTTACCAATACGAATAGCGAGTCCCGTGGAAACATTCTGTGTGTCACGAAAATGGATCAAACTTTGGTTTATCACTTCAACAATTGACCCTTCTGTTGCAACAAAACTGGCTAAGAATGACAAATTTGGACCTAAACCATAGCGGCTGGTTTGTACATCTTGATAAAGCATTTGAGTCCGACATAACGAAACTAAATATTTATGTAAGCGGCTTTTCGATATTTCGCAGCCTTTGGAGATATCAGCCGCACGCGCAATACCACCATTTTGTGCGATGAAATTAAGAATACTTACAGCAATATCAACAGAATTAACACCTTGCAGTGTAGTCATACATAACCTCGTTTTATCTAGACCGCTGATTTTACCATGAGTTAAGAGTAGGAACTAATAACCGATATAGGGGCAAAGCACGATCACACTCATGGGTAAATTTTAGATCAAACAAGAGTAACTTTGACATGAAGCAAGTTCACTTATTATGAATGGAGTATACATATGGTGAACTAAATTTAAGGCAATGTTGAGGTTTACCATAATGAAAATTTACGATGAATTACGATTCAATCGCCGAACTTTACTCAAAGGAATGGGTGTTGTCGGCTTGGCGACGATAGCACCGAGCTCATTTGTACAAGCCAATAATAATCAGCCTTTACCCAAAGTGCGATTAAAGCTATCGGACTATAAAACGTTTCGTTCAACTTGTGCTATGGAGTGTTTACATTGCAACCTTACCGCCTATACCTATCAAGGTAAGCTGATGAAAATACAAGCGACTGAAGGTTTTAACGTGAAGTGTTGCTTACGAGGAATGAGCAGAACTAAATGGGTATACCATACAGAACGGGTGACGACACCATTACTCAGAGTTGGTGAGAAAGGTAAAGCTGAGTTCAAACCAATTTCATGGGATGAAGCATTGGATTTGATTGAGAAAAATATCCGAGAAACTATTGATAAATATGGTAATGAAGGCTTATTTATTTCGACCCATGCAGGAAATATGGACTCGATTAAAAATGATATGGGTAAGGCATTTTTTGATTACCTCGGAGGTGCTACAAAACAGGCAGGTTCACTGTGCTGTTCGGCGGTTACCGCCGCCATGATCCCCATGTTGGGACTGCGTTATGCGGATACGCGAGATACGATTGCAGATAGTCGTTATATTCTCTGTTGGGGAAATAACCCCGCAGTGACGATGCAAGCCTATTTTAAAAATTATAATCAGGCGCGTAAAAATGGCGCACGACTGGTTGTTATCGACCCACGATTTAATGAAACTGCGGCAAAAGCAGATGAATGGGTACCTATCATTCCAGGAACGGATACCGCACTCGCGTTAGGCATGATAAAAATCATTATTGAAGAGAATCGAATTGATGAGAGTTTTTTACGGGCGCATACCGGAGCTGTCTATCTTGTCGATAAGGATCAACATCAAATTAGAGAGGATGATAGCGATAAGGACAGTTATTTGGTCTTTGATATGATAAGTCAAAAGCCAGCCCGCCATGATCTTGCGGGTATTCAACCCGCACTACATCAAAGTGAATTGCCTGAAAATGCCGGATTCACAACTGTTTTTGAACAAATTTATCAGCAAGCGAAAGGATGGGATACTCAGCGAGTATCTAAGGAAACGGACGTTCCGGTTGAAACTATTGTACGCCTTGCTCGGGACTATTCATCGTTAACCCCATCGATGATTGTACAAAATATGTCTGGCGCTCAGCGTACAGAATATGGCACTTATGTCGCTGCTAGCCAGTTTTACCTCGCACTGTTGACAGGAAATATAGGTAAACGTGGAGCGGGTGTCTGTGATGCTGGTGGTGCTCGTCAGATGGCAAAATTTAATGCCATTGTCCCTCCAGCTCCAAATGCTAAAAATATTCCACCGATCCCTGTATCTAAGGTCGGCGAGTACATTGTTAATGATCAGCCACATCCAATTAATTTTTGGTGGATTATGACAATGGGGGTGATGACGCAATTACCGAATACGAACAAAGTCCGTGAGGCTCTCAAAAAAGTTCCGTTTGTTGTTGTTGCCGATAATTTAATGAGCTCAACGGCATTGTATGCAGACCTAGTCTTACCCGTAACGACAATCTTTGAAGATACTAGCTTGATGGCGGGGGTACGTAGCCAATATGTACAGTTGATGGAGAAAGCTGTCGAACCCGTAGGCGAAGCAAAACCAGATTATTGGATTTTCGCACAATTAGCAGAGCGTTTTGGCTTTGGCGATGTATTTAATAAACCCATTGAACACTATATTGATACCTGTTTAGAAGGCTCGGGTATTACTCGCGAAATGTTAGCTAAAGGTCCCGTTCGCCCAGTAGAGGGTGACTGGATCCCATTCAAAGATGGCGTATTTAGGACATCCACAAAAAAAGCCCACTTTTTTATTGAAGAGTGGCAAAAGAAAAAGTTTTCTCCCGTCGTTTCTTACTATCAGGTGACTGAATCAGTGCAAGGTTCCCCTGAGCTTGCTAAAAAATACCCATTAATGGCCGTGCAACGAAAGTTGGCTCGTAGCGTCCACTCTAGCCATGGCATGAATGAATGGATTCTAGAAATACATCGTAACCAACCTAATGTCTTGATCCATCCAGAAGATGCGGGAGAGCGAGGTATCAGAGATGGGGAATGGGCTATTGCGTTCAATAACCGCGGTGAACATCGAGCGATTGCAGTTGTGACCACGCATATCAAAAAGGGAGTTATTTCTCTAGATAATGGTTGGTGGGAACAGCAAGGAGGAAGCAGCAGCCACGTGACTAATGACCAAGTTGAGCATTTAGGTACTGGGCATTGTTGTAACAGTACCTTGGTTGATGTGAGAAGGGAGGCATAGTTATGGTAAAGCAATATGGTTTTTTAATTAATACGAAGGATTGTTATGGCTGCCGAACTTGCTCCATGGCATGTAAATCAGAAAATGTAACCCCTCCGGGAGTATTGTGGCGTCGAGTTCGAGAATTTAACGGTGACTCACCCAATACACAGGCATTTATCACGATGTCATGTAATCACTGTGATGACCCTCAATGCTTAAAAGTCTGTCCTGCGAATACTTACTCGAAGCGTGCTGATGGCATCGTTGTTCAAGACCATGAAAAGTGTATTGGATGCCAAATGTGTATCATGGCATGCCCATATCATGCACCCGTATTTGACCCTGCTGAAGGCAAAACCAGCAAGTGTAATATGTGCGCAGAACGGCTTGATGAGGGGTTATTGCCAAGGTGTGTAGAGTCTTGCCCTACAGGTGCCATCGAATTTGGTGATATCAATGAATTACGCAAGAAGCACACCACTAACTGGAGCGTATTGGAACAGAGTTACAACATGCCTGACCACACGATAAGCAACCCGAATATTGTCATCATTGGCATGGAGGACTAATCATGGATATTAAACATATGGAACTCCCGCTGGTGTTTTTTACAGTGATGAGTCAGTGGGGGATCGGTGCTGTTTTCGCATTAACTATTTACCAAATGAAAGCAAGTAAAGAGAACTTATTATCAGGTTCTGTACTACGCCGTGTCGTATTATTGATTTGGTTGATTGAAGTGATTGGCTCATCGATGTCAATGGGGCATTTAGGGGTTCCGTTAGAGGCATATCGCTCAGTTCTTGGATTAGGTCACTCTTGGTTGAGCCGTGAAGCGGTGACATTTGTATTATTAAACGGCGTAGTGACTCTTTGGGCGCTATCATGTTGGCTATCTCCTCAAGTCACTGTACGTAATCAGTTACTCGGCTGGTTAAGTGCTATTGGTGGTATTGCTGCTATTTTTGTGACAGCACAAGTTTATTATCAAATGATTGCTCATCCGTTATGGCATACCTCAGCGACACAAATCGCGTTCATTGGTAGTGCAATAGTACTGGGTTTTAGTCTCGTTACTTTATTCATTATTGGACAAGGAAAACCCGTTCCATCAGTTATCAAAATTGGTGTACTGATAGGAGTTGCATTGGTATTGGGGGCACAAATCATCCGCTTACAATTACCGGCAAGCCAAGGAGGAAGTTATTTGCTTTGGTGGCAGGTGGTGGTGAGTATGTTATTGCCTTGTATCGTGGTTATGAAAGGATATAAGGAGAAACAGCCCTCAGCGATTGTTATAGCATTGGTGATGCTACTTATATCTAGTGGTGAATTAGCGGGAAGGGCTCTATTTTATGGAAGCGTTATGATACAGGCACCTTGGTTTTAAATTTTTCAAATATTAACTTTAATCGTAAAAAGCCTTGATGGTTTCCCATCAAGGCTTTCATTTACCAGTTATCTAAGCATTAGACGTTGGCTGGTTTTGCCATTTCTGATGTTGCAACATTGGCAGCGACATGACCACCTGCACCTTTAGATTCAAAAGTGGATGGCTCACGTTGATACTCTTTAATTTCAAAATCTGAAGCAACTACAGCTGGAGCTGGTGCTTTAGTCATTGGTGAGTATGCATGACATTTATGTAAGCTTGCGGCTTTACTTGTTGCTTCTTCCTCCGCAGCCATAATTGGAGCGTCAACTACGGTGTCAGAAATTACAGTTTCTGTTACAACATTGTCTTCCGCTACAGTTTCTGTAACGGTAGTTTCTACGACGACAGGCTCAACATCAGTACTAATACTTTCGATTGTTGCTGGTGCTTCGATTACAACCTCAACAGGCGCTTCAACCACAGTTTCTACAGCTACATTGATTTCTTCAACGGTAGTTTCAACCACAGATTGAGGTGCTTCAATATCGGTTGTTACAGCATCAACATTAGTTTGTTGAACTTGCTCAACATGAGATTCAATAATTTGTATTGGCTCTTGTTTAACAACTTCAGTAACTGACTGAACAATAGCTAATTGATTTTGGCTATTATTTTGCTGCTCAAGCATTTCTTCATTTGTCATGATCTGCATATTTTCTTGCTGAGGAAGAATCACAGGATAACGAATGAAGACTTTACCTGATGCTAATTCAGGTGAAGCAACCGCTGCAAATAATGGCATTGGTGACTTGGTCAGATGACGCTCATCACGGTAGCGACGACGGCGTTGACCGCTTACACGTAAGTGGCGCGGCGAACGACGTGAACGACGAGGGATAATCGTATCCTGCTTCTCATCATCAGTTAATTGCTCATGAGGAGTCGTCAGGTTTTCATTGTCATTCAACTCAACGAAATCTTGATTTTTCTCTACATTAACTGTTGCTACAGGTAATGCGGCGACTGGAGCTGCAGATTTATCTTCAACAACTGGAGTACTTGCTTGTTGATCATTATCAGTAACACGGATTTTCTGTGTTAATTGACGACGTTGGCGACGAGGAGCGACTGGACGTTGCTCTTCTTCATCCTTATCTTTTGCTACAGTTGCATCAAGATTATTTTGCTGAGTATCTTCTTGAGTCTTCGCTACTTGTTGCTGACGTTTCTCATCTTGGCGACGACGGCGGTCTGCGCGTTGGTCACGACGCTGTGGAGCTTCACGTGTTGAGCTATCAGTTGCTTGCTCTTCAACAGGATTTGCATTTTTATTATTGCGATCCTTATTGCGGTTTGCAGCATCATCGGATTGCGCATTGCGGTTATTACGATTATTACGATTATCGCGGTTATCACGATTTTCATAATTATCATCACGGTCACGGCGGTTATTATTGCGACGATTATTGTTACGGCGATCATTGCCATTACGATCGTTATTGCGGCGACGGTCGTTATTTTGACGGCTTTTTTGAGCTGGTTGCTCAACAACTTTTTCTTCTTCAGCAAATAAACCTTTAAAGAAAGCTGCAATTTTACTAAATAACCCGACTTTTGGCAGGGCATCAACTTTAGCACTCGTTGGTGCTTTAGCTGGAGCTTCCTTCGGTTTCAGTGCTGGCATCTCAACAGGTTCTTGTAATGCAAATGCAGAAATAGCCGGTTGCTCAGGTGCTTTGCGTTCTGAAGATGATGGTTCATCGGCATGTGCTAAGGTTTCAGTTTCATGATACTGGGCTAAGTTATAGCTCAGAGTACTGATCTCTTCACCTTTACGAATACGGATCACATGGAAATGCGGTGTTTGCATCTGATCATTAGGAACAATAACGACGCGGACATTACGCTGACGCTGTTCAATATCAGTCACTGCTTGACGCTTTTCGTTCAGAAGGTATGACGCAATTTGTACAGGTACAATCGCATGGACTTCATGGGTATTCTCTTTCAGTGCTTCTTCTTCGATTAAACGTAGAACAGAAAGAGACAGTGACTCATTATCACGAATAGTTCCAGTACCGGTACAACGCGGGCAAACGTGATGGCTTGACTCACCCAGAGAAGGGCTCAAACGCTGACGGGACATTTCCAACAGACCAAATCGTGAGATGCGAGCGATTTGGATACGCGCACGGTCTTGACGCACAGCTTCACGTAAGCGGTTTTCGACTTCTCGTTGGTGACGAACAGGGGTCATATCGATAAAGTCGATAACAATTAGACCGCCTAGGTCACGCAGACGTAATTGACGAGCAATCTCATCAGCCGCTTCTAGGTTAGTATTAAATGCCGTTTCTTCGATATCTCCGCCACGTGTTGAACGAGAGGAGTTAATATCGATAGCAGTTAATGCTTCAGTTGTATCGATAACTAACGCACCACCTGAAGGTAAACGGACTTCACGTTGGAACGCTGATTCAATTTGAGATTCAATCTGGTAATGGCTGAATAAAGGCACATCACCACTGTAGTGTTTAATTTTGCTAGCAAAATCGCCACGACCAATGGATTCAATATGATTACGAGCCATTTCCACTACTTTTGGGTTATCGATGAGGATTTCACCAATATCTGGACGCAGATAGTCGCGGAATGCACGAACGATAACGTTACTTTCTTGGTGGATTAAGAAAGGCGCAGGGCGGTTTTCAGCCGCTTTTTGAATCGCTTCCCAGTGGCGTAAGCGATACAGCAAATCTTGTTGTAGGGATTCAGCCGATTTACCAACCCCAGCAGTACGAACAATTAAGCCCATACCGTCTGGAATTTCTAAACAGGATAAAGCTTCTTTTAATTCAGTACGATCTTCACCTTCAATACGACGAGAAATACCGCCGGCACGAGGGTTGTTTGGCATTAATACTAAGTAGCTACCAGCCAAACTAATAAAGGTCGTTAATGCAGCACCTTTATTACCACGTTCTTCTTTATCAACCTGAACGATAACTTCTTGGCCTTCTTTCAACACATCTTTGATGTTGGGACGGCCTTGAGAGTGATAGTTACTAGGGAAGTATTCGCGAGCGATTTCTTTGATAGGAAGGAAACCATGTCTTTCAGCGCCATAATCAACAAATGCAGCTTCTAGACTTGGCTCAATACGGGTAATTTTACCTTTATAAATATTCGCCTTTTTTTGCTCATGACCTGGGCTTTCGATATCCAAATCATAGAGTCGTTGCCCATCGACTAGGGCAACACGCAACTCTTCCTGTTGAGTTGCGTTTATTAGCATTCTTTTCATGTTATTACTTACTCATTATTTTTAAATATAAAGAGCAGCGAAAGAAAGAGCTACTGTAAACCGATGGCCTCATGATTTTTACAAAACCGTCTGCCTCTCGGCAGTCGTTCGTATAGAGACGCGCAATATTCGGTGAACCTGATTTTTAGATTAAAAATTCAGCGTTCTTAATCAGGATGCCGTAATTATCGTATAAAACGGAAGGTCCTAACCCAATAAGCCAAAATTCGTTGCTCGCTAAATTATCTGATTTTGTTAGATGTCTTACGCCATTGCTGCATCAGTCCGCCATCAAATAACAAATTTCTACTGCATTATGACTAACTTTGTATTCTGCTAGCTAGAAATAACTATAGCTGAAAGTGAATAAATCACTACGACTATGATAACAGTGCCAATTTTCGTTTTTTAAACATCTTGGCGTTGCTTATTATTCCATTGCCAAGTGCATTATAGCAAGTGTAACGTAAGTTATATGGAAATTTTATCAAGAAATTGGGTTGATTATGCAGAAATTGACCAATTTAAAAAAAATGATAAAAAAAATCGCGAAATCGGTATGATAGATAACATAAGAGAGACCGTATATTAATCAATCAGAGTTAGCGCATTCCCGAATGAAAACAGAAAACCAAGTTCAATTTATTGATATTAGTGATGATGAAGCAGGGCAACGTATTGACAACTTCCTATTGGGCAAGCTGAAAGGCGTTCCTAAAAGTATGATTTATCGAATCATCCGCAAGGGAGAAGTCCGCGTTAATAAAGGCCGCATTAAACCTGAGTATAAATTACAAGCCAATGACCAAGTCAGGGTTCCTCCGGTACGTGTCGCTGAGCGTGAAAATGCCCCTATTTCAGCTAAATTGGATAAAGTCGCGGCACTTGCGGACTGTATTCTATATGAAGATGAATCCATTTTAGTGATAAATAAACCATCGGGTACTGCGGTACACGGGGGGAGTGGCTTGAGTTTTGGTGTTATTGAAGGGTTACGTGCTTTGCGTCCTGAAGCGCGTTTCTTGGAATTAGTACATCGATTAGACCGAGATACGTCAGGAATATTACTCGTTGCTAAAAAACGTTCAGCTTTGCGCGCATTGCATGAACAATTACGTTTAAAACAGATGCAAAAAGATTATTTGGCATTGGTGCGTGGTAATTGGCAATCACATATGAAAGTGGTTCAAGCACCGTTGCTGAAAAATATTTTACAAAGTGGCGAGCGAATTGTCAGAGTGAATAGCGAAGGCAAACCATCAGAGACGCGGTTTAAGGTGGAGGAACGCTTTGATAACGCAACGCTGGTAAAAGCTAGCCCAGTTACAGGGAGAACTCATCAAATTCGTGTCCATACATTGCATGCGGGTCATCCAATCGCTTTTGATGACCGCTATGGTGATAAGCAATTTGATAGTCAACTCACGGGGACAGGTTTAAAGCGCCTATTCCTTCACGCCAACGCATTAACATTTACTCACCCTAAAACTGGGGAAGAGATGCGAGTTGTTGCCCCATTGCATGAAGATTTAAATAAGTGCTTAAAAATTCTTAGGGCTAAAAAATCACAGTAATTGGTTTGGGTCGTTAGCTGGTATGGATTACCAGCTAACGTGAAAAACTAATCCAATAATGGGTTTACACCGTGTTGGCTGAGCATTTCTAGCAGTAAAATCGTTGGTAAGCCAATGAGCGTATTAGGGTCACGCCCTGATAATTTATCAAATAGGCTGACTCCTAGCCCTTCCGATTTAAAACTACCTGCACATTGGTAAGGTTCATCTTTATTCAGATAATTGGCGATCTCTTCATCTGTTAATGGTCTAAAATAAACATCAAAAGGTTCACACTGAACATTAAACTGATTTGTTGCACTATCAATTAAGCAAAGCCCAGTATAAAAAGTCACCTTTTGACCTGATGCGGCCTTGAGTTGTTTAAAGGCATTTTCAAAAGTATGTGGTTTTCCCACGATGTTATTATCAATAACACAGACTTGATCTGAGCCGATAATCAGATGTTGAGGGTACTGTTTGGTGAGTGCGTTCGCTTTTTCATGGGATAATCGCATCACGAGAGCTTGAGCTGATTCCTGTAAAATAGGGGTTTCATCAATATTAGGTGCTACGGCTAAAAAAGGAAGTCCAAGCTTCTTTAGAAGCGCTTGTCGATATTCAGAAGTTGACGCCAAAATAATAGATTTCATGATTTTTCTCGAAACTCATAGCCAAAAGGGATAACTCATTTTAAACTATATACCGCTTAACCGGCGATTTTTTGGTGAAAAGGCGAGTTTACCCCGCCTTTTTCTTTGACTATAGTTCATTACAAAGTTAATATGCGCGCCTTATGCAAAAGGTAAAATTACCCCTGACTATCGATGCGCAGCGTGCCGCTCAGAAAAACCTCGACTATGTCGGGAGTTATACACCTGAGCAAGTAACACGAATTGCCGAATCAGTAGTCAGTGTAGATAGTGATGTTGAATCCGAATTATCATTTAAAATTGATAAGCGACGTTTGACGGTAATAGAAGGGCATTCTGAATTGGATGTCACTCTACAATGCCAACGTTGCAGAAAAGATTTTAAACATCATGTCTACGTATCGTATTGTTTTAGTCCTGTCGTCAGTGACGAAAAGGCCGAAGCATTACCGGAAGAATATGAACCAGTTTATGTGAATGAATTTGGTGAAATAAATTTGCTGGGAATGTTAGAAGATGAAATAATTCTATCCTTACCAGTGGTTCCGGTTCATGATTCTGAACACTGTGAAGTGTCCGAGGCGGACATGGTATATGGCCAACTACCTCCTGAGGTAGAAAAGCCAAATCCATTTGCCGCATTAGCCAGTTTAAAGAAAAGTACTTAAGGAGTAAGGTCAATGGCCGTACAACAGAATAAACCAACTCGTTCAAAACGCGGTATGCGTCGT
Organism: Providencia rustigianii DSM 4541; assembly: GCF_000156395.1. Lineage (GTDB taxonomy): Bacteria > Pseudomonadota > Gammaproteobacteria > Enterobacterales > Enterobacteriaceae > Providencia > Providencia rustigianii. The sequence goes on along the minus strand of NZ_GG703819.1, from coordinate 790,615 downwards.
TCACATGATGCACTGACTGCTACCCTAGTTTCTGTAGATAAAACCTCCGGTGAAACTCACCTGCGTCACCATGTGACTGCAGATGGTTACTACCGTGGCCGTAAGGTTATCAACAAGTAATTGTTGATACTTTGGCTAGTCTAACCATCGCGTTAGATGCCATGGGCGGGGATATCGGTCCCCGCGTCACGGTGCCTGCTGCTTTGCAGGCACTGGCATCTAATCCAGCATTAAATTTACTGCTTGTCGGTCAACCCGAAGCCATTCATCCTTTGCTTGCACAACAAAGTGCGGAGCAACTTTCGCGTATCGAAATTATACCTGCCGAAGGCGTGATCGCTAATGATGCAAAACCATCTCATGCGATTAGGCAAAGTAAAGGGACGTCGATGCGGGTGGCATTGGAGTTAGTCAAGACAGGGCAGGCACAAGCTTGTGTGAGTGCTGGTAATACAGGCGCATTGATGGGTCTGGCAAAGTTGATGCTAAAATCAATTGAAGGTATTGAGCGTCCTGCGTTAATGACTATTCTTCCAAATCAGAAGAAAGGTCAGACTGTCGTTCTCGATTTAGGTGCTAACGTCAATTGCAGTAGTGAAATGCTTGTGCAGTTTGCTGTGATGGGGTCTGTGATGGCAGAGGAAGTTGCCAATATCAATCAGCCCAAAGTTGCTTTACTTAATATTGGTGAAGAAGAAAGTAAAGGGCTGGACAATATCCGCGAAGCCGCCGCAATCTTGAAAGAAACGGCGTCCATTAATTACATCGGTTATGTTGAAGGCAATGAATTGCTAACAGGAAAAACGGATGTATTAGTGTGTGACGGCTTCGCAGGTAATGTTTCACTAAAAACAATGGAAGGAGTTATTCGTGTCATCCTTTCATTATTGAAATCTGCCGGTGAAGAAAACAAAAAAAGCAGCTGGTTTATGCAGCTTGCGAAAAAATGGTTGAAGAAACGTCTAATGAAGCGTTTTGGGGATATGAACCCTGACCAGTATAACGGTGCGACTCTGTTAGGATTAAAAGGTATTGTCATCAAAAGTCATGGTGCAGCAAATGAACGTGCATTTAAAGCTGCGATTGACCGTGCTGTACAAGCTGTTGAGCGGCAAGTACCTGAAAGAATAACAGCTCGACTTAATATTGTTTTACCCAGGAGTGATCAATAACCTATGTACAGTAAAATATTAGGAACAGGCAGCTATTTGCCATCGCAAGTTCGTACCAATGCTGATCTGGAAAAAATGGTTGATACTTCTGATGAGTGGATTGTGACGCGTACAGGTATTCATGAGAGACGAATTTCAGCTGACGATGAAAACGTGTCTACGATGGGCTTTCAAGCAGCAAAAAATGCGCTAGAAATGGCACAAGTCGACAGCAGTGAAATTGGTCTCATTATTGTTGCTACAACGTCTGCAACCCATGCATTTCCAAGTGCTGCATGTCAAATCCAACAAATGTTGGGAATAAATGACTGCGCTGCATTTGATGTTGCTGCAGCTTGTGCCGGTTTCACCTACGCCATTAGTATTGCTGATCAGTTTGTTAAAACTGGGATGACAAAAAAAGCTCTGGTTATTGGTGCAGATGCATTATCTAAAACTATTGATCCGAATGACCGTGGCACGATTATTTTATTCGGAGATGCTGCGGGTGCCGCAGTTATTGGTGTATCAGAAGAGCCGGGTATTATTTCAACACACTTGCATGCGGATGGACGTTATGGCGAATTATTGTCATTACCAAATCGCAGCCGTTGTTCAGATGACCAAGCTTATCTGTCAATGACCGGAAATGAAGTCTTTAAAGTGGCAGTGCGTGAATTAGCGCATATTGTTGATGAAACTCTCGCACAAAGCGGCATTGCCAAAGAGGAACTCGATTGGCTAGTTCCTCATCAAGCTAATTTAAGAATTATTTCTGCGACAGCGAAAAAATTGGATATGACCATGGATAAAGTGGTTGTGACCTTAGATCGTCACGGAAATACTTCTGCAGCATCAGTCCCAACAGCATTGGATGAAGCGGTACGCGATGGGCGTATCCAACGTGGTCAATTGGTTCTATTAGAAGCATTTGGTGGCGGATTCACTTGGGGCTCTGCATTGGTTCGTTTTTAATTTACTGAGAAAACAAACATGACACAATTTGCGATGGTATTTCCCGGACAGGGTTCTCAGACTTTAGGAATGTTAGCCGCTTTAGCTGAACAAAATCAGCTGATTGAGCAAACATTTGCTGAAGCATCAGATGCATTGGGTTACGATCTTTGGGCATTAGTACAAAATGGACCAGAAGAAGAGCTAAACAAAACATGGCAGACTCAGCCTGCATTACTCGCAGCGTCTGTGGCTATCTTCCGTGTTTGGCAAGAAAAAAATGGCAAAATGCCGGCTATCATGGCGGGGCATAGTCTCGGAGAGTACTCAGCATTAGTTTGTGCGGGTGTTATCGATTTCAAGCAAGCCATTAAATTGGTAGAATTGCGTGGTAAGTTAATGCAAGAAGCCGTTCCTGCGGGCACAGGTGCAATGTATGCGATTATCGGTCTAGATAATGAATCTATCGAAAAAGCATGCCAAGAAGCCGCTCAAGGGCAAGTGGTATCTCCAGTGAATTTCAACTCGCCAGGTCAAGTGGTTATTGCTGGAGAAAAAGCCGCTGTTGAACGTGCGGGTGCAGCTTGTAAAGAAGCGGGTGCAAAACGTGCTTTGCCTTTATCTGTTAGCGTGCCTTCTCACTGTGCATTAATGAAGCCAGCTGCGGATAAATTAGCCGAAGCATTAGAAAAAATTGAATTTTGTGAGCCAGCATACCCAGTTATTAACAATGTTGATGTTAAAATTGAAAAATCGGCGCAAAATATTCGTGATGCTTTAGTGCGTCAACTGTATAATCCGGTACGCTGGACAGAAACAGTAGAATTGATGGCAAATCAAGGCATTGAGCAATTGGTTGAAATGGGTCCAGGTAAAGTCCTGACTGGTCTAACCAAGCGAATTGTCTCTAATTTAACTGCCGTTGCAGTCAATGATCCTGTATCATTAGACTCGGCTTTAGAAACTATCTGAGGACGACAATGAGCTTTGAAGGAAAAATTGCACTAGTAACTGGTGCTAGCCGCGGTATTGGTAAAGCGATCGCTTTAACTCTGACTGCGCGTGGTGCCACGGTTATTGGTACTGCAACAAGCGAAAAAGGCGCTGAAGCGATTACTGCCTATTTAGATGGCAAAGGTAAAGGCTTAGCGTTAAATGTGACAGATCCAGCATCAATTGAAGAAACATTGACCCAGATCCGTGCGGAATTTGGCGAAATTGATATTTTAGTCAATAATGCAGGTATCACACGCGATAACTTATTGATGCGCATGAAGGATAATGAGTGGCAAGATATTATTGACACGAATCTTTCATCCGTTTACCGTTTGTCTAAATCCGTTTTGCGTGCCATGATGAAAAAACGTTGTGGGCGTATTATTTCAATTGCATCTGTTGTGGGTGTGATGGGAAATGCGGGACAAACAAACTACGCGGCAGCGAAAGCAGGGTTAATTGGTTTTAGTAAATCATTAGCTCGTGAAGTCGCTTCTCGTGGTATCACTGTCAACGTTGTTGCTCCCGGTTTTATCGAAACCGATATGACCAAAGCATTGACAGAAGAACAACGTGCAGGCATTTTATCTCAGGTTCCTGCGGATAGACTGGGTGATGCACAAGAAATTGCCAGTGCTGTAGCATTTTTAGCTTCTGACGAAGCTGCTTACATCACAGGTGAAACATTACATGTCAATGGCGGCATGTACATGATCTAAAGAAATGAGGGAACCATTTACATTTTTTTGTGTTACATAACGCGAAAGAATGTGAAGTTATGGTTTCTACAGCCGGGATTGGGTTGTATCTTTTCCTGTATTTCATAAACTACGAAAACCATCGCGAAAGCGAGTTTTGATAGGAATTTTAATAGTATGAGCACTATCGAAGAACGCGTTAAGAAAATCATCGTTGAACAACTGGGTGTTAAAGAGGAAGAAGTTGTAAATACAGCTTCATTTGTTGATGACTTGGGCGCTGATTCTCTTGACACAGTAGAACTGGTTATGGCTCTGGAAGAAGAGTTCGATTGCGAAATCCCTGACGAAGAAGCTGAAAAGATCACAACTGTACAGGCTGCAATTGACTACGTCAAAGCATCCGAGTAATAGCTGTAAAACTTATCTAGGCGATCACTCGATCGCCTATGTTTCTTTTGTAACTAATTCCCTCCTTGGAGGACATACGTGTCTAAGCGTCGTGTAGTCGTAACCGGACTGGGCATGTTATCTCCTGTCGGCAATACAGTTGATTCATCATGGAAAGCTGTTTGTGGCGGACAGAGTGGTATCAGCCTAATCGATCATTTTGATACTACTAACCACGCAACTAAATTTGCTGGCTTAGTAAAAGATTTCAATTACGAAGATTTTGACATCTCTCGCAAAGATGCGAAGAAGATGGACCCATTTATTCAATATGGTATCGCAGCGGGCTATCAAGCTTTCAAAGATGCTGGATTGGAAGTAACAGAAGCCAATGCTACTCGTATCGGTTTAGCGATTGGTTCTGGTATTGGCGGGTTAGGGTTAATTCAGGATAACTGTGAATCTATGATGGCCGGTGGCCCTCGTAAAGTTAGCCCATTCTTCGTACCTTCGACAATCATCAACATGGCTGCTGGTCACTTAAGCATCATGTATGGCTTCCGTGGTCCGAGTATTTCCATCGCGACAGCGTGTACGTCAGGTGTTCATAACATTGGACATGCTGCCCGTATGATTGCCTATGGTGATGCGGATGTGATGTTAGCCGGTGGTACAGAAAAAGCAACGACACCATTAGGTGTTGCAGGCTTTGGTGCTGCCCGAGCATTATCTACCCGCAATGATGACCCACAAGCAGCAAGTCGTCCTTGGGATAAAGACCGTGACGGTTTTGTTCTTGGTGATGGTGCAGGTATCCTTGTTCTTGAAGAATATGAGCATGCAAAAGCACGTGGCGCGAAAATTTACGCAGAAATTGCTGGCTTTGGTATGAGCAGCGATGCTTATCATATGACATCACCACCAGAAAATGGTGCTGGTGCAGCGTTAGCGATGGAAAATGCGTTAAAAGATGCAGGCATTAAAGCCAGTGATATTGGTTATATAAATGCACACGGAACATCAACGCCAGCAGGCGACTTAGCTGAAACACAAGCCGTCAAGTCTGTATTTGGTGAAGATACAAAAGTCTTAGTTAGTTCAACAAAATCCATGACAGGTCACTTATTAGGTGCTGCGGGTGCCGTTGAGTCTATCTTTACGATCTTATCCCTGTGTGACCAAATCATTCCACCGACAATCAATTTGGACAATCCTGATGAAGGTTGTACTCTTGATTTTGTACCAGGTAAAGCGCGTAAAATTGAAAACATGGAGTACGCTCTGTGCAACTCGTTTGGCTTTGGTGGTACTAACGGTTCATTGATTTTCCGCCGCTATCACGCTGAATAATCAATCATTCGTTCTAATGCTAAGCCTCAGTGTCTTTGATACTGGGGCTTTATTTTTGCCTTCCTTTTGCAGAGCTCCTCGCTTTAGTTTATGATTAGAACACCTTGTTACTGTCTGATTTATCAGCATTTATCATAAGAAGCATCCATGTCTTATTGGGTTAATGGTGTTCCTCACCAACAAATCGATATTACAGATCGTGCCGTTTCCTTTGGGGATGGTTGTTTTACGACGATCCATGGAATCAATCAGCAAGCAAAGATGCTTGATAAACATATTCTTCGCTTACAGAGGGATAGCGTACGTCTCAAGCTCCCTGAAATTGATTGGCATCAACTGAGTGAACATATTATTCAAGTTTGTCGCCAACAAACAGACGATGAGTTTGTAATCAAAGTCATCGTCAGCCGAGGTGTGGGGGGACGGGGATATAGTTCTCAAGGTTTTCATCAGGCGACAGTTATGGTGATGGTTTCTCCATTTCCAAAACACTACGCTACGTTGCAATGTCAAGGTGCTAGTTTACTATTAAGCCAGACTCCCTTAAGTCGTAATCCATTATTAGCAGGTATGAAGCATCTCAATCGTTTAGAACAAGTTCTTATTCGACAAGAAGTGGATGAGGCTCAAATGGATGAGGCAGTAGTGTTAGATACTAATGGGGTGATAGTTGAATGTTGTAGCGCCAATATATTTTGGCGTATAGGAAATGAGGTATATACCCCGTTACTTAGTCAAGCTGGGGTAAATGGAATTATGAGACAAAAGATAATAGCCCAGCTAGCGAGTAGTCAGTACCATTTACGGGAAGTTGAGCGTTTTCCTGCAATATTGTACCAGTGTGATGAAGTGTTAATTTGCAATGCACTGATGCCGATATTACCCGTAAAAAGTATTCAGTTTGATCCTGAAAAAACAGTAAATTACCAGTCTAGAGAGCTGTTTGAATATCTACTACTACGTTGTCCACATTAGCCTCATTAAGGGGCTTGAAAGTTGGTGAAAAATCACCTTTAGGCTAAAATCGGTTTAGCGTAGTAATTATTTAATCCACATCGTTTTATGAACGAACAGTACGTTTAAGTGACCAATAAATGAAATTAACCAAAAAAATAGCGCTTATTGTTTTTGTTCTTGTGGTAATTGGTGCCATCGTTTTTTATATGCAATACCGTCAAGTTCTTGATTATGCAAAACATCCTACTAATTTAGTTCAGGATAAAATTTTTACAGTTCCTGCGGGTACGGGTAGAGTGGCGTTAGAAAACTTATTGGTTAAAGAGCAATTAATTGATGAAAATCATAATTTTCAATTACTTCTAAAGTTGCGTCCTGAATTAGCTCAATTTAAAGCGGGAACGTATCGCTTACAGCCGAATATGACGATTGAAGAGTTATTATTATTGATAGCGAGCGGCAAAGAAGCTCAATTTAGTATCCGCTTTATCGAGGGCAATAGACTCTCTGATTGGAGCAACATTTTACGTGACGCCCCTTATATGGAACATAAAACGCAGGATGCTACGCCAACCGAGCTATATACCATGCTGGATTTTAAAGAAGGGGATAATTTAGAAGGCTGGTTATATCCAGATACCTATTTGTATACAGCCGGAACCAGCGATGTAGAGATTTTAAAACGCGCCTATAAACGTATGAAAACCACTTTAGATGAAGAGTGGAAAGGTCGTGATAAAGATTTACCGTATAAAAATGCCTATGAAATGCTAATTATGGCATCAATTATTGAGAAAGAAACGGGCGTAGAAAACGAAAGGTCACAAGTTGCCTCTGTATTCGTGAATCGTTTAAAGAAAAATATGCGCTTACAAACTGACCCGACAGTCATCTATGGGTTAGGGGATAAGTATCGTGGTAAAATTTATCGTAGTGATTTGGATAACCATACCCCATACAATACATATAAAATTGATGGGTTACCGCCAACACCGATAGCCATGCCGGGATTAGCATCAATCAAAGCTGCCGCTCATCCTGCAAAAACAGATTACTTATATTTTGTCGCCGATGGTACTGGTGGACATACATTTAGTCGCAATCTTAATGACCACAATCGGGCTGTTAAGGTTTACCGACAAATTGAACAACAAAATTGATAAGCGAAATGAAAAACCAATTTATTGTCATTGAAGGGTTAGAAGGGGCAGGAAAGACAACAGCGATAAATACCGTTGTTGAAACACTGAAACTTGCGGGCATTAACGAGATGGTCTTTACTCGAGAGCCAGGCGGAACTCCGTTAGCAGAAAAGCTCCGTGAGCTGATTAAGCAAGGCATTGAAGGGGACAAAGTCACCGACAAAGCTGAGTTATTGATGCTGTATGCAGCACGAGTACAGCTCGTTGATACAGTGATCAAACCTGCTTTAGCCGCAGGGAAATGGGTGATTGGTGATAGACATGACTTGTCCTCTCAAGCCTATCAAGGTGGCGGCCGTGAAATAGATCGTCATTTAATGGCATCTTTACGAAATTTGGTATTGGGTGATTTTAAGCCATCACTAACATTATATCTGGATTTACCGCCAGAATTAGGCTTACAGCGTGCCCGTTCTCGTGGCGAATTAGACCGTATTGAGAAGGAATCGTTAGCATTCTTTGAGCGTACTCGTCATCGTTATCTGGAACTAGCTGCCGCTGACGATACTATTTTAACCATCGATGCTAGCCAAGATATCGAGCAAGTACAAACTGATATTCGCCGTACTTTGCTGGAATGGTTGGGGAAATAAGGCTACTAACATGAATTGGTACCCATGGCTGAATGATGCATATCGTCAATTAATTGGTGCATACCAAGCTGGACGCGGACACCATGCATTACTCATACACTCAATTGCGGGAAATGGAGCCGATGCACTCAGTTATGGTATGAGTCGTTGGCTAATTTGTCAGAATAAAGATGGGCTGAAAAGCTGCGGCGAGTGTCACAGCTGTCGTTTGATGCTTGCTGGAACGCATCCTGACTACCATGTATTAGATGTGGAAAAAGGTAAGTCAACAATCAGTATTGATGCGGTACGTAAGTTAACTGAAACCTTAAGTGGTCATGCTCAGCAAAATGGCGCTAAAGTCGTCGCTATACCTAATGGGCAAGCACTGACTGATGCGGCGGCGAATGCATTGTTAAAGACATTGGAAGAGCCATCAAAACAAACATATTTTTTACTGGGTTGTGAAAAGCCAGAGAATCTGTTGGCTACCTTAAGAAGTCGCTGTTTAACTTATTTCTTATCCGCACCAGCACCAGAAATCGCGTTATACTGGCTACAAAAACAGATGCCAGAAGTCAATGTTGATGATGCTGTGACAGCACTAAGGTTAAGCCAAGATGCGCCAATTGCGGCATTACAGCTTCTTGAACCGCAACATTGGCAAAAACGCACGTTATTGTGCAACGAATTGGAACAAAGTCTGCGCACCAAAGATTTTTTGCGCCTGTTACCCGCACTGAACACAGATAATGCGCCAGAATGCATTAGTTGGCTGTTAGGCTTGTTATCGGATAGCATCAAAATTCAGCAAAAAGCGAGTCAATTTTGTGTTAACCAAGACCAAATTGGGCGAGTCACTTTGTTAGCAACGACGATGAGCAGTTCTCAGTTACTTGATTTATATGGTAAGTGGCAAGATTGTCGTCATCAATTACTGACTGTACCCGCACTCAATCAGGAGCTGATCCTGAGTAATCAGTTATTACAGTGGGAAGCGCTATTCGCTTCGCCTTCAAGATAAAAAGAGTAAACTATGTTTGTTGTTGATTCACACTGCCATCTCGACTGTTTAGATTATGAAAAATTACACACTAGCGTCGATGATGTTATCGCTAAGGCATCTGCACGGGATGTTGGTTTTATGTTGGCTGTGGCAACCACATTGCCCGGTTTTGAAGCCATGAAACAACTTATTGGAAAACGGGACAATGTCGCGTTTTCTTGTGGTATTCATCCACTTAATCTGGATGAAGGTTACGATTTTGACAAACTTGCTCAGCTTGCAGCAGGAAACGAAGTTGTCGCTCTCGGTGAAACCGGTTTGGATTACTACTATCAGCAAGAAAATGCCTTATTGCAGCAAGAATCTTTTCGTCAACATATTCGCATTGGACGTCAAGTGAATAAGCCTGTGATTGTGCATACTCGCTCGGCTCGTGAAGATACGTTAGCGATTTTACGTGAAGAAAAAGTCAGTGAATGTGGCGGCGTTTTGCATTGTTTTACTGAAGATAAGCAGACTGCTACTGAGTTGCTAGACTTAGGAATGTATATCTCATTTTCCGGCATTGTGACGTTTCGAAATGCAGAACAGATCCGTGAAGCTGCTAAAATTGTTCCATTAGACCGGATTCTTGTCGAGACAGATTCACCTTATTTAGCTCCCGTTCCTCACCGTGGAAAAGAGAATCAACCTGCTTATGTTCGTGACGTTGTTGAGTATATGGCGGTTCTTAAAGGTATTAGTGTGGAACAGATGGCTGAAATAACCACGCAGAATTTTAACCAATTATTCCACCTGCATACAGGTCAATAAAATAAATAACTATTGAATTATTAAGGAATTTTTAATGGCAGAAGAAACTATTTTTAGCAAAATTATTCGACGTGAAATTCCTGCGGATATCGTTTATCAGGACGAACTCGTTACCGCTTTTCGTGATATAGCTCCTCAAGCACCGACACATATTTTGATTATCCCGAACAAACTCATTCCAACGGTGAATGATGTGACAGTTGAAGATGAACTTGTTTTGGGTCGATTGATTACCGCGGCAGCAAAAATTGCTAAGCAAGAAGGGATTGCTGAAGACGGTTACCGTTTGATCATGAATTGTAATGCGCATTCTGGACAAGAAGTATTTCACATCCATATGCATTTAGTCGGCGGGCATCATTTAGGTCCTTTACTGGCGAAATAATATAAAAATGAAGCGTGCTGAGGGAACTCTACAATATATTGCTACTCTGGGCTTACTAATGATACTGCTCAGTGGTTGTGCGTGGAATAAAAATACGGGGCTGGCTTTTAATGAAAAGCAGCGTATTGTCACGGAACCATCATTACTTGCAGCTGGTGTGATAGTCGAAAATCCAGTTATTAAAGTGGGTAATGTCACGGCAACTGCGACGATTAATATGAGCAATATTGATTCTAAACCTGTGACGGTGTTATACCGTATCTATTGGTATGATGAGCAAGGACTTAGGGTTGATTCATCAAAAAGTGAGCCACAGGTTATACCGGCAAATTCGTCGGTGATGGTGAAAGAAGTGAGTACATCACCTCAGGCTCGTAACGCACGTATTTATGTTTTCTTACCATCAAAGGCTGGAGAATTACAATGAAAAGGATCTTATTGGTCGCTGCGGCAGCATTCGTCTTAGCGGGCTGTCCTTCTGTTCCTCAGGGACCAACAACGAAACCACCTATTGTTCCGGTTCAACCAGATACCCAACATCCCGATGAACTACCGGTCGTGACACCGCCACCGACAGATACCGTTCCGATGCCACCAAAACAGCAAACGGTGGATTGGAGTAGCTCGTTACAACCATTAGTCAACCAGATGGTTGCAGATGATGGTGTTGTTAGCGGTAAAGTATTACTGGTGGATTCCGTCAAAAATAACACTAACGGAAATTTGCCAACCCAAGCGATAACTACAGAATTGACTAAGGTAGTGAGTAATACCAATAAATTTAAAGTGGTTTCGCCTAACGTGGTGAATGCTGCGCGAAGAACATTAGGCTTATCTCAAGATGATAGTCTGGTGACTCGTAGTAAAGCCATTGGCTTAGGTCGTTATGTTCAAGCCGAATATGTGATTTACAGTGTGATTTCCGGCTCAACTAAAGACCGTAGTATTGAAATGCAATTAATGGAAGTACAAAGCGGTGAAATTGTGTGGTCTGGAAAACACGGTATTGAACAGTAGTTCATCACTGCACTCGTTATTGCGTCAACACTTCCCAGATATTTCATCGAATACTTGGGAAGTGTCTTCACTGGAAGGATTATCTGGTGGAAGCTACTTAGTGAGAAGTTCACAGATAAATTATCCAATAAAATTGATTGCCCGTGCTGATGGGGTAACTCAGTCTGCTTTATATGTTAACCGCCGTAAAGAAGCTCGCATATTGAATCAACTGCATGATTTTACATATTCTCCTGGTGTTATTGGACTAAATCACCACTGGCTATTACTTGAATGGTGTGAGGGAGAACATCCTGATACCGAATCATTTCTCTCTCCTCGCTTACAGTGTCAGCTGGCTTATATTCTTGCTCAGTTACACAGTCATTCTTTACTGGGTTATCGGCTACCATTACGTAATGAGATCCTTCATTATGGTTATTTAATTGATAATAAAAGATTATCTCCGCGTTGGAAAAAACTACATCACTATTTCTCAACTGTACCATTACCGAGAATACTGAAATTAGCCCCAGCGCATATGGATATTCATCGCGGTAATATACTGTGCCAGCAAGGTCACATAGCGAAGCTACTTGATTGGGAATATGCGGCAAATACGGATATTGCGTTTTCACTAGAAACCTATTTTCAATTTAATAGTCTTACTGATGGACAAAAAGATTTTTTCCTGACGCAGTATTGCGATATTCATGGGGCATACAGGGATAAAATAAAGCTCGCTAATCACTGTAAACAATGGGAACCATGGGTAAAATATATGACATTAATGTGGTATGAAGTGCAATGGAAGCAGCGACAGGAACCACAGTTTTTAATCGACTCCTCACCATTACGGCACTATTTTAGTCTGTAGGCTGAGGTGAAAATATCATTTAGCAAAATCAAATTTATATATAGCTAATTAAGTGAGGCATGTAATGGGTCCGATAATGCTGGATGTCCAGGGCTATGAACTGGATAACGAAGAGCGCGAAATTTTGGCTCATCCACTCGTGGGCGGGTTAATTTTATTTACCCGTAACTTCCATGATGCGCAGCAGTTAAGGGAATTAGTGCGTCAAATTCGTGATGCATCGAGACATCGTTTATTAGTTGCAGTCGATCAGGAGGGTGGGCGCGTTCAACGTTTTCGTGATGGTTTTACGGCATTGCCGTCAGCACAAGCCTTTGCTGCTTTGAACAATCAAATGGATGGTGCAAAATTGGCCCAGGAAGCGGGTTGGTTAATGGCATCAGAAATGATTGCGATGGATATCGATATCAGCTTTGCACCCGTATTGGATTTGGGACATGAAAGTATCGCAATTGGTGAACGTTCATTCCATGCTGATCCTGAAATTGCCATGGTGATGGCAGAGCGCTTTATTCGCGGTATGCACAGCGCAGGGATGAAAACGACAGGTAAACATTTTCCGGGGCACGGTGCAGTAAAAGCCGATTCTCACAAGGAAACACCTCGCGACGACCGATCACTAGAACAAATTCGTGGCAAGGATATGTCTATTTTTAAAGACTTTATCCAACGTGAGTTATTGGACGCTATCATGCCAGCTCACGTCATTTATAGCCAAGCAGATGAGCGCCCAGCAAGCGGCTCGCCATTCTGGCTAAAATCTGTATTACGTGAGCAATTAGGCTTCAATGGTGTCATTTTCTCTGATGACTTGTCTATGGAAGGGGCTGCTATTATGGGCAGTTATCCAGAGCGCGCTAAAGCATCTCTAAATGCCGGTTGTGATATGATTTTGGTCTGTAATAATCGTGAAGGAGCTATCAGTGTTCTCGATAATCTACCGAAACAGAATGATAGCCGAGCTTCTCAGTTATACCATAGTGGACGTCAATACAGTCTGAAAGAGCTACAATCTGTTGATCGTTGGAAACAGAGTCACCAAGAATTAGTAAATTTGCATGAAAAATGGCAACAACAGCGTAACGGATAGTTAAAGTCAACGTTATAGATAGCCAGTAAGATATTATCCTTACTGGCTATTTTTTTACTAAAATTAAGATGAATAAGTTACGGGTAACGACTGAATGATTAAATAAATTTGGGCCCACAATTATTTTATCTATTAGATTAAAAAGACTTAATTTTTTCATTAAATAGTTGGTGATTTTATTATCCTAATGCTAAATGAAATACCTTTATCTAGGAATATTTCCTAGATTGTCTTTTTAGATGCAATATAAAATCATGTGCTAGAGCTAAAATTTATTAAAACATAGGTGATTAGACCAGTATTTAATTTAGGGATATCTATATGTAAATACATTTAAGTTAAAGAAATTAAATGACCTAATGGGTTAGCAATATTAATTCAATTGCTGATTTTATTTAACTTTAATCTTGTACTGATTAAGTTTTCTAGACTGAATAAAATAGCAAAATGGTAGTTAAAGTAGAGTCACTCCTTACTTTAATATAAAAGCCTTCATGGTGATTAATGTCACATTGAATGAATCGTAGTTTGCAATAGATATGGCTTGTTGTGACATTGATCGTATTAATTGACGTAAAATTACGTTAGCATGCGTTTTATCATCAAAAATAGTGAGTTACGCTCTATTGGAGTGCGGTTAAATATTGTTCAAATATAATTAACCCACTATCAAGATTTAATTTTCATTTAGTTTAGAGTGTTTATTTATTTTGATGTGCGAATTAAATAAGGTTTCGTGTTTTAGTGTGTTTTTTCAATGAGAAATAACGAATAGAGAGCGTTTTATTAAATAAGATAATAAATAAAAAATAGTATTTCTATTAAAGCTAAATTCAATTGTTCTTAAAAAGATCGCAAGGTGTTTTATCGCCCATTAAATACAGGGTATGGGTGTTTTTTATTCTAATAATCACAGTTAGGTTTAATTCAATGAAAGTAAAAAATATTGCTTTAATATTACTTCCGTCTTGCCTTTTCACTTTTGGTGCTCATGCAAACAATTGGGAAAATATTTTCAAAGAAAATTCATTCGTTGCTGACTCTGAGTTAGAGCTTTCTACTCGAAATATGTGGAAATACTTAAAGTCAGAGAATCGTTTCGATGCCAATGAACAACGTTATAGAAAACAAGTTGCACAAGCATGGGGTCAAAATATTCAGTTAGATTACCAATCTGGCTATTTTGCAGACTTTATTGGTTTTGATGCTTCCTATTATGGCGCAATTAAATTAGCGGCGAGTAAAGACTTTGCTTCCCGCGCAATCTTATATAACGATGATGGCGAAGCAAAAGGATATAACAAAATCGGGCAGCGCTATGCCAAATTTAAATTTGATTTTGAACCTGTGAATGTGAAGGGTAAAGCTGGCTGGTTTACCCTGAAAAATACGGGTATTTTTACCAACTCACAGCGTTTATCGTTGAACGCCTATAACGGTTATTACACGAATACCGCACTGAGTGATTGGAATTTAGATTTACTGTATCTCGACGGTAAAGTGATGCGTCGTGATAGCCCAAATATCGATAGAATGTATTTCCGTGATGGAAATGGAGTGACTCACGATATTAATCATGTTGTTACTGGAGGAATTAACTACGACACCAAACCGTTAAAAGTCGCCTATTTTATTGGTCAAGCAGATGATGTTTTCCGGCAACAAGGCTTAGAAGTTAAATATAAACTAAACTCAGATATTACATTATCCTCCCAAATTTATGGTCATGAATACGGTAGTGATGGTAAGCGTACTTCAAACAGCACTAAACGAGGTAAACAGAACTTTGATAAACGTGCATGGCACTATGCCGGTGAAGTGCAATGGAAAGTTCCTGAAACACCGTGGACGCTAACAACGGGCCTCACGCATACAACCGCACATAAAACGAATGGTGTTGGGCAATTTGCTCGTAACCCAATCGGCAATACGCGTGGACGCTTTAATTCCCCTGCTTATGCAGATATCGACTACGTTCGTGATGGTGAAACGATGTTGGAGCTAAAAGCAGAATACAAGGTAAATTCAGCGCTCTCAGTCGGTGCAAACAGCAATTACAGTGAATTCTCTTATTCTGGTGAAAGATTGAGACAGGGTCAGGTTGGCTTATTTAGCTACTGGAAACCGACCGAAAATTTATCTGTTTCATTAAGTGGCGGCATGGGGTGGCACCATCAGCAAGAGTCTGATAACTCAACACCAAAACTGTATGACGGTGAATCACGTCGCGCACACTCATTGTCTGGCTCTATGACGACAACTTACCGCTTTAAAATGTAATCAAGGGTAACGATAAATGAAACATAATATAAGTTTAATTACGCTGTTGGTTTCAGGGGCTTTATTAGCAGGTTGTACATCAAAGCAAAATGAAACAGTCAGTATTCAAGTTATCGGTATTAACGATTTCCATGGTGCATTACAAGCGCCAGGAGATGGTAAATTAGGTGGTATTGAGTCTATTGCTACACTGGTTAAGCAATTAAAATCTGAAAATAACAACACAATTGTCGTCGGTGCTGGCGATTTAGTGGGGGCTAGCCCGTTACTTTCCTCTATGTTTTATGACGAACCGACGATCGAAGCTCTCAGTGCTATTGGATTAGAAACCAGTGCTGTGGGTAACCATGAGTTTGATAAAGGTAAAACCGAGCTACTGAGAAAGCAAAATGGTGGTTGCCATCCAACGGCGGGATGTGTTGGTAAAGAATCATTCTCTGGCGCTGATTTTAACTACTTAGCAGCAAACGTGATTGTTGAAGAAACGGGTGAAACATTATTCCCGCCATATTATGTGAAGCAATTCGACGGTGTTCCAATCGCATTTATTGGGTTGACGCTTGAGGGAACTCCCGCGATTGTGACACCAAGTGGCACCGCAGGCTTAGCATTCAAAAATGAAGCTGAAACTATTAACCAGCAAGTTAAGCTATTAAAAGCACAAGGTATTCATAGTATTGGGGTTTTAATCCATGAAGGGGCAACCCAACAAGTCGACACGAAAGTTAAGGATATTAATCGTTGTGACAATATCCAAGGCCCGATTGTAGATATTGTAAAACAGTTAGATGCAGATGTTGATTTTGTGGTCAGTGGGCACACTCATCAAGCTTATAATTGCAGCATTAATGGTAAAACTGTGATTTCGGCTCAATCTAACGGGACATTACTTTCTCAATTAAATATCGAGGTCAATAAGAAGACTAAAGATATTGTGAGCATTAAAGCCAAGAATATCCCAGTTGAAACCAAGGTTTATGCGAAAGATCCTAAGCTGACAAGTTTTATTCAAAATTATGAACGCATTTCAAAACCTATCGCTGAGCAAGTTATGGGAACATTGAATGCACCTGCGGATAAAAAATTGAGTGATGCGGGTGATTCCGTATTAGGTAAAATTATTGCAGATGCTCAACTATATGTCGCGTCAAGTAAAGAGGCGGGTGGCGCGCAAATCGCGTTTATGAACAGTGGTGGGATCCGCGCTGATTTAAAAGCGGGTGAGCTAACTTATGGTGATATTTTTACGGTTCAACCATTTTCCAACGTTGTTGTTACGCAAACTTTGACGGGCGCACAAATTAAGCAGGCATTAGAACAACAGTGGGACAGAGCGCGTCCTCAAATTATGCCCGTATCCAAAGGCTTTTATTATGAGTGGGATGATAGCCGTACAGTAGGTGACAAAGTTATACCTGGTTCTATGAAATTTAATGGTCAGCCGGTAGATATGAATAAAGCTTACCGCGTCGCGGCAAATGAGTTTCTTGCGACAGGGGGCAGTCGTTTTTCTGCCTTTAAACAAGGAAAAGATCGTGTCTATAGCTTACCTGATAATGAAGCATTGATGGCTTACTTTAAAGATAACTCTCCCGTTAAATTACCGACGGATATACGTATCAAGAAAGTGAATTAACTGCTTTAAAATATTGCTCGGTTTCAAGCCTGAAAATAGTTATATTTTCAGGCTTTTTTGTTTTTAAGCCAAATAAGGCTGACTCGATTCTTTTTTTTCAAAAAATGATTTGACGATTGTGATCGTTGTCATAATAATCAACTAAATTGACTTGCATCAATATTTGGTATGACCAAATGACCATGCATGATATTCTTCTGCCAGTTTTAATATAAATGATTGGTAATCAGTGTTATTTAAGTTTTTTGTTATTAGAAATCTTAAATAACATTAATATATTTTGACTCGAGGGGCTTATGACCTTAACTCAACCTAAAATCGTTGTTGTTGGTGGTGGTGCTGGCGGTTTAGAACTGGCAACGCGCTTAGGGCGCAAGCTGGGACGTAAAAAACGTGCTGAAATCACCCTTATTGACCGCAATCCAAGCCATCTGTGGAAACCCTTACTCCACGAAGTTGCCACCGGATCACTGGATGATGGTGTCGATGCAATAAGTTATTTGGCACATGCTCGCCATAACGCATTTAATTTTCAGTTAGGTTCTCTAACTAATATAGACCGAGAAAATAAAAAAGTTATTTTGGGGGAGTTGCGCGATAAAAATGGCGAACTGCTAGTGCCTCTGCGTGAGATTGATTACGACATTTTAGTGATGGCATTGGGAAGTACGTCAAATGATTTTGGTACCCCAGGTGTTAAAGAACATTGCATCTTTTTAGATAGCCCAACACAAGCACACCGTTTTCATGATGAAATGTTGAATCTATTCCTGCGTTATTCTGTGCGTGATAACGCGGAAGAGAAGGTTAACATTGCTATTGTGGGCGGCGGTGCAACGGGGGTTGAATTATCTGCTGAGCTTTATAATGCGGTTGAACAGCTGACAAGTTATGGATTTAAAGGCTTAGATACAGACGCACTTAACGTGACATTAGTGGAAGCCGGGGAGCGTATTCTACCTGCATTACCGCCACGAATTTCAGGTGCTGCACACCAAGAACTGAATAAGTTAGGTGTTAAAGTATTAACGAAAACTATGGTCACGAGTGCCGATGCTGATGGATTAAATACCAAGGACGATGGCAAAATCTATGCGGATCTAATGGTATGGGCGGCCGGTATTAAAGCACCTGATTTTATGAAAGATATTGCTGGGCTAGAGACTAACCGTATCAACCAACTAGTCGTTAAGCCGACACTACAAACGAGCCTTGATGACACGATTTTTGCAATTGGTGACTGTGCCTCTTGTGCAAAACCAGAAGGGGGTTTTGTGCCACCAAGAGCGCAATCCGCTCATCAAATGGCGAGTTTATGTTATGACAATATCATTGCATTAATGAAAGATAAGCCGCTTAAAAATTATATTTATAAAGATCACGGTTCATTAGTTTCTCTTTCTCGTTTTAGTACTGTCGGTAGCTTAATGGGGAACTTAGTACGTGGAAATATGATGGTGGAAGGACGTATTGCTCGTTTTGTCTATATTTCACTCTACCGAATGCATCAGATAGCTCTACATGGCTATGTGAAAACAGGGCTGATGATGTTGGTTGGAAGTATTAACCGTATTATTCGTCCGAAACTTAAGCTACATTAATCCACAACGATTATTGTTCATCGTTATCGATGATAAATAAACCCTCTATTATTTATTCGATAATAGAGGGTTATTCATATTATTGGCCCAATTAATAACAATGAATTAAATAGATTAGTGACATTGATTAATTAAATAGAGGTGATAAAACAGTCTAATTGTCGCCATTGATTTTGGTTAAGTATGTTTTAATATTTAAAATTACCTATAAATAATCATTTCTAATACATAGATATACTCACTAGTGAGTATGGTTAGTGTTTTGTGTTATATAACCTGATGTAAAATATATATTTTTTATAATAGATTAAAAAATAAATAGTTATTATTTACGGTATTAAATATGAAGCGATGTAAGAGTTTAAAAATATATTTACCGAGGACTAAGAAAAGTCTAAAAAAAAACTATTTTCAATAGGTAAATATCGTAGAACCTTAGCGATAGGTTACAATGATTTTATTCGTTCATTTAAATGTTAAGGGCAAGCTATGAAGCTAAAAATAAAGTTGTTATTAGCCACATTTCTTATTGTTTGCCTGACTACGCTTATTTATTTTTCTTTTTTTTATCACGCCAATGACCCCAAACTTGCCACTGTATTATCGACAGAGCCGATAAAATCTAGCCGCCTTATTGAGCATGAAAATTGCTCAGTGACAGGGATCCTAGGTTCGTTTAGTCAAGAATCTTTATCTCGTTATCATCCAGCGCAACGAGAATGTAGAACCATTTTAATTATCCAGTCTTTACAGAGTAAAACATTACCTTTAAGGATGGAAAACCAGCAAAAAACCTGCGTAATAACAAATAGTATTGAGCAAGTTATTGTGAGTTATGACGTGGTTTATCAAATAGGGAATTCAGTCGGTAAAGTGAGAATGCCATACAAACCAAATATGTTTATTCCATTAAATGAGGATGGGCGTTTAGATTTAAGTATGGCGAGTCGAGCTGTGTGTGAAAGTGTTCGTAGTGGAAGCAAAGATTTAATGCCATTTTACTGCTTACATCCAGATGAATTACCTTTATCGACCCAGCAGAATGATGTTCTTGAAGTACAAAAAAGCCAAAATACTTTTGGGATTTTTCAGTAATTCTAGAATAGAAAAGGCTATCAATTTAATGTGATAGCCTTTTTCGCACCGGCTTAGATATTTATGATGGTAATTGATGCTCTTCGAAATCAGAGATTAGCTGCTTAATAAATTCTAAGCGCCCAGCTCTATCTGCCAGATCATGGAAAAATTTCAGTCTAACGGGGCCGTCTAGCCGGAAGGTTTTTGGCTGATTTTGCAGTAAGCTAATCAAGAAACTTGGGTCGACCTTATTTTTCTCACCAAATTCGACAAACCCGCCTTTTTCATGAGCTTCGATACGTTTGACTCCCAGTTTTTGGGCTTGTAATCGGATCCCCGCAGTGGCTAATAAAAATTTACCAGCATCAGGTAACATGCCAAAGCGGTCAATCAACTCAATGCGAAGTTCATCCAGTTCCTGTTGGTCTTTAGCGCTAGCAATACGCTTATAGAAAGAAAGTCGAATATTAACATCATGAATATAGTCATCCGGTAAAAGTACCGGCATACGTAATTCAATTTCAGTTTGCTGGCTGGTGAGATCTTCAAGAGAAGGCTCTCGACCTTCTTTCAAGGCATCAACCGCACTTTCGAGCAGTTCCATATATAGCGTAAAACCAATCGTGGTCATTTGACCGCTTTGGTCATCACCGAGTAGCTCGCCAGCCCCGCGGATCTCAAGATCATGGGTCGCAAGAGCAAAGCCAGCGCCTAAATCCTCAAGGGATGAAATAGCTTCCAATCGTTTTTGAGCGTCCGTCGTCATGGCTTTTGGATGTGGAGTTAACAAATACGCATAAGCTTGATGATGAGAACGACCTACGCGTCCACGCAGTTGGTGTAACTGGGCTAAACCAAAATGATCAGCACGTTCAATAATGATGGTATTGGCCGTTGGAATATCGATACCGGTTTCAATAATTGTGGTGCAAATTAATACATTAAAACGCTGATGGTGAAAATCGGTCATAACGCGTTCTAATTCTCGTTCACGCATCTGACCGTGACCAACCACAAAGCGCGCTTCAGGAACCAAGGCTTCAAGTCGAGCTTTGGCTTTTTCAATATTTTCGACGTCGTTATATAGATAATAAACCTGACCACCGCGTAAAGTTTCCCGCAGGATTGCTTCGCGAACGATCAAATCATCATATTGGCGAACAAAGGTTTTTACGGCTAATCGGCGAGCGGGTGGAGTTGCTATAATCGAGAGATCGCGCATTCCACTCATGGCCATATTTAAGGTTCGAGGGATAGGCGTTGCGGTCAATGTTAAAATATCCACATCGGCGCGCATGGCTTTAATGCGCTCTTTATGGCGCACACCAAATCGATGCTCTTCATCAACGACCAGTAGCCCAAGGTCTTTCCAGTGGATATCATTTTGCAATAATTTATGGGTACCAATCAGAATATCCACTTTACCTTCTGCGGTATCACTAATAATTTGCTGCTGCTCTTTCGCGGTTCTAAAGCGGGATAACATTTCAATTCGTACGGGCCAATTTGCAAATCGGTCACGGAAATTATCAAAATGTTGCTGAGCTAATAGGGTCGTTGGCACCAGTACGGCGACTTGCTTATTATTACTGATGGCTAAAAATGCTGCGCGCATGGCGACTTCTGTTTTACCAAAGCCCACATCACCACACACTAAACGATCCATCGCAATAGGTTGGCACATGTCACTCAAGACGGCATTGATTGCCATCTCTTGGTCAGCAGTGGTTTCAAACGGGAACCCGTGGCAAAATTCTTGATATTGCTGCTTATCGTGTTTAAATGCAAAGCCTGCTTTGGCAGCGCGCTGAGCGTAAATATCCAATAGTTCAGCAGCCACATCACGGACTCGCTCCGCCGCTTTTTGGCGAGCGCGTCCCCAGCTATCGCTACCCAATTTATGCAAGGGTGCATTCTCATCAGCGCCACCTGCGTAACGGCTGATCAAATGTAATGAAGAGACAGGCACATACAGCTTGTCATTCCCAGCATAGGTAAGGATTAAATATTCGGCTTGGATACCGCCAGCCTCTAGAGTTGTTAAACCCTGATAGCGGCCGACACCATGCTCAATATGCACCACGGGTTGGCCAGGGCGTAACTCTGCAAGGTTGCGGATCAGAGTATCGGTGTTAATTGTTCGACGGGTGTCACTACGGCGACGGGCAACACGTTCACCCAGCAAATCACTTTCACAAATAAGGGCGCGACGGCTTTCAGTTTGAATAAATCCATGCTCAGCAGCCCCGATGGTAATGGCAAAGCGGCTTTCTGTCGGAGATGTGTAATGGGGAATAATCTCTGGACGAATTTTTAAGCGCGCTAGCAGCTCGCTAACCGTTTCTCGGCGACCTTCACTTTCTACAGAAAAAACAATCGTACCATCGAACTGTTCCGTAAACTGGCGTAATTTTTCTAGCGGTGTTTTACTCTGACCTTGGGTACTAATGTCCGGTAGTGGTTGGTAATCTAAATTGGTATTTGCCGCTTTCTTCGGTAATGAATCAATGGAAAGTTGAATCCGTGGCCAGTTTTTTAAATGTTGATTCAGTTGTTCGACGGTTAACCACAGTTCTTCAGGAGGAAGTAGCGGGCGCATTGGGTCAACACCACGGCTCTCATAGCGTTGTTTGGCATCTTGCTGAAAACGCTCGGCAGGTTCTTGTAGGTTTTGTGAAACAAACAAGGTATTTGCAGGTAAATAGTCAAACAAAGAAGGCAGTGGCTCAGCAAAAAATAGTGGCTGCCAATACTCAATACCACTGGGTAAAGTCTGTTTACTCACTTGCTGATAAATATGCTCAGGATCACGGCGTACTTCAAAACGTTCCCGCCATTGACTGCGAAAACGCTCAATCGCGTCTTTATCTGTTGGGAATTCGTGAGCCGGCAGTAAATTAATGTCAGGAACTTCTTCTAAGGTTCGTTGGGTATCTACATCAAAGGTACGTAAACTATCGATTTCGTCGTCAAAAAAATCAATGCGGAACGGTAAGTCACTGCCCATGGGAAAGAGGTCGAGGAGTGCACCACGAATAGCATATTCACCATGTTCAAGAACCTGTTCAACATGACGATAGCCCGCCTTATCCAGTTCTTCTCGTAAATTGTCTCGGGACAGTTTATCCCCTTTCGCCATCACCAATGCATGCCCAGTAAGAAAATCGGGTGGACACACTTTTTGCATCAGCGTATTAACAGGGAGGATCAGCGCCCCTTTTTGCATAGTAGGCAAACGATACAACGTCGATAAGCGATGAGAAATAATTTCTTGATGTGGTGAAAAATTATCGTAGGGGAGAGTTTCCCAATCTGATAAGGCTTCAATAGGATATTGAGTGAACTGGTGGAGTTCATCACGAACGCGTAGTGCATTTTGCATATCGCGAGTAACAATAACAACCGGTCCTTGGTGGCGTTCAATCATTTCCGCACATTCGAGGGGACCTGCGGCACCAACTAAACAACCTAAATGGCGGATATCACCAGCACGGCTTGGGAGTTCATAACGAAATTTTGACGACATAGAAATATTCAGCTTCTCATATCTAACTAGCTAATTAATGATTAGTTAGGCAATTAAAAATCAAGTAAACAACCCACAGAATTCATTGAATAGTCTGAAAGTGATCTAAACAAATTGTATCAGTAATAAAAAAAACCACAAAAGCGTGGTTGGGTGGTTCCATTCATCTATCGTACCCTTTATTATCCCTGAACACTTCGCTTTGGCAACAGGGACATTACGTTTTGATGCACCAATCTGTCTCACTATTTATAGGTCTACGTTATATGCGTGGACGGGCTGTCGATAAGTTTGGTCGTTTTGTATCAAGCTTGTCGGCAATAGGCATCACTCTAGGGGTTGCCGCACTCATTACTGTAACTTCTGTAATGAACGGTTTTGAACGTTCATTACAAGATAGCATACTCGCTTATATGCCACAGGCTATATTGACATCAAGTGCGGGAAATATCGACCCAAAACAATACCCGATCACCGATTTACAGCATTTACAGGGTGTGAAGAAAATCGAACCCATTGTGCAATCGGACGTGGTATTACAAAGTCGCACTAATGTTGGTGTTGGGGTAATGGCTGGGATCAATTCCGATGAATCATCGCTATTACTCGATAAATTAATTAGTGGAGACCGTAATGACCTGATTGACGGGCGTTATAACGTCTTTCTCGGTAAGCGTCTTGCGGAAACGTTAGGCGTTAAGCGCGGAGAAGACATCCGCCTTATCATTCCAGGTGTTAGCCAATTAACCCCAATGGGGCGTATTCCTAGCCAACGTTTATTTACGGTTGCGGGTATTTTCCAAACTAATGGTGAAGCCGATACTAGCGAATTGATCGTTGCTCAAGCTGATGCTGCACGCATGCTTCGTTATCCTGCGGGCAATATTACAGGCTGGCGTTTATATCTTGATGAACCACTGAAAGTGGATGTATTGAGTGAACAGATATTGCCAAAGGGATTAATTTGGACCGACTGGCGGGAACGTAAAGGCGAATTTTTCCAAGCCGTTAGGATGGAAAAAAATATGATGGGATTATTACTTAGTCTAATTATTGCTGTCGCAGCATTTAACATTATTACGTCCTTATCTTTGTTGGTGATGGAAAAACAAGGGGAAGTGGCAATCCTGAAAACCTTAGGACTCAAACGTAGCAAAATATTGGCTATTTTTATGATCCAAGGAGCGGGGGCTGGAATTGTTGGAACGTTAATTGGCACAATTATAGGAACGATCCTTTCCAGCCAATTGAACGTCCTGATGCCGCTAATTGGACTACTACCAAAAGGTGTTGAATTACCGATTGTGCTCGACTATTCGGGTATTTTAATTATTGCGCTTTGCGCAATGCTGATTTCATTGCTAGCGACGCTTTATCCTTCTTGGCGTGCGGCTGCGGTTCAACCTGCTGAGGCTTTACGATATGAATAATCAACCACTTCTGATCTGTGAAAATTTAAGTAAGGTGTACCAAGAAGGGACATTGTCGACAGAAGTGTTAAAGAATGTCAGCTTTACGATGAGCGAAGGGGAAACCATGGCTATCGTCGGTAGCTCAGGTTCAGGTAAAAGTACTTTGCTGCATTTACTCGGTGGCTTAGATACGCCATCTCAAGGTAATGTTATTTTCCGTGGTCAGCATATTAATCAGTTGTCTTCTGATGCACGTGCCGCTATTCGTAATAAAGATTTGGGGTTTATTTATCAATTTCACCATTTACTGCCAGATTTTACGGCACTTGAAAATGTGGCGATGCCACTATTAATTGGTGGTATGGCTAAAGCCCCCGCGTTTGAAAAAGCCACTGAAATGCTAAAAGCAGTGGGATTAGATCATCGCGCGAATCACCGCCCATCGGAATTATCAGGTGGTGAACGACAGAGAGTAGCGATTGCTAGAGCGTTGGTCAATGACCCTGCATTAGTGCTGGCGGATGAACCAACGGGTAACTTGGATTTACGTAATGCAGACGCTATTTTTGAGTTGTTAGGCGAATTAAATCGTAAACAACGCACGGCATTTTTAGTGGTCACCCATGATATGAAACTAGCAAGCCGCTTATCGCGTCGCTTAGAAATGCGAGATGGTCATTTGCAACAGGAAATTACGTTGGGGGCGATGTAATGATCAAAATGCCCCTGACGCTATTAGCGGCATTGCGTTTTAGCCGAGGACGCCGTCGTACTGGCATGGTGTCATTGGTTTCTATCGTATCTACACTGGGGATCGTTCTTGGGGTAGCGGTACTCATTATTGGTCTTAGTGCCATGAATGGTTTTGAGCGTGAGCTAAACAATCGCGTGCTTTCAGTGGTCCCTCATGGGCAAATTTATGCGGTTGAAGCGCCTTATAATGATTGGGAATATGCACAGAAAATTATCCGCAATACACCGGGAGTTCAAGCGGTTAGCCCTTACGTTAATTTTACTGGGTTATTAGAACGCGGCGTTAACCTCAAAGCAATTCAAATCATGGGCGTTTCTCGCGAAACTGAATCCCAAGTCAGTGCATTGCCGCAATTTATTTTAAATGATGCATGGCAGCATTTTGAAGCGGGTAAACAATCGATTATTTTAGGGCAAGGCGTTGCGAATTCCCTGAATGTGAAGGAAGGGGATTGGGTAACGATTATGATCCCCAATACTGACGCCAGCATGAAAATCCAACAACCTAAACGTATTCGCGTGCAGGTGACGGGGATTTTCCGCTTAAGTGGTTTACTTGATCACCAATTGGCATTGATCCCACTGGCGGATGCACAAGAATATTTGGGCTATGGGGATGGTATCAGTGGCTTTGAAATTAAAGCGACCGACCCATTTGAAGCTGACAAAGTTGTGTACGATGCTGGGCTAAAAACGATGCATCACGTGGTAGTCAAAAGCTGGATTGGTGATTATGGCTACATGTACAACGATATTCAAATGGTGCGCAGCATTATGTATTTGGCCATGATTTTGGTCATTGGTGTTGCCTGTTTTAATATTGTCTCGACATTGGTGATGGCGGTAAAAGATAAAAGTAGCGATATCGCGGTGCTCAGGACATTAGGCGCAAAAGATAAACAGATCCGCGCCATTTTCTTATGGTATGGGTTGTTGGGTGGATTGGTCGGCTCTTTGATAGGCGTTGTATTGGGCGTCTTGGTCTCTCTGAACCTTACGACGCTGATCAAAGGATTAGAAATACTGGTTGGGCATCCTATCTTATCTGGCGATGTCTATTTTATTGATTTTTTACCTTCAGAGTTGCATGTGATGGATGTGGTTTACGTATTAATCACTACGATTATCCTAAGCTTGTTAGCCAGTTGGTATCCAGCTAGACGAGCCAGTAAATTAGATCCAGCTCGCATTCTAAGCGGCCAATAATATCGGTGAGAGTCAGTTTTTACTGGCTCTCATTTTTTAGCATCTTAAAATCGAATCAAGGGAGATCGACTCCGCGATATGGCGATGCCCGG
The DNA here is from genome assembly GCF_000156395.1 of Providencia rustigianii DSM 4541. Classification (GTDB taxonomy): domain Bacteria; phylum Pseudomonadota; class Gammaproteobacteria; order Enterobacterales; family Enterobacteriaceae; genus Providencia; species Providencia rustigianii. The sequence goes on along the minus strand of NZ_GG703819.1, from coordinate 763,595 downwards.
CTTTATTGAGGTGAAGGTGGTCGCCGGAATTATAGATTGATTTCAGTTGCTGAGAATTTTCCGCATCACAGACGAGTTGGTCACTATCAATTAACGCATCGAATTCCCCACTAGATCGTATCCATTGGTTTACCGTTTGCCGAATAGCTTCCTTTTCAGATGAATAGAAGTTTTCCAATCCATATTCCTCTTCACATCGTAGAGGAACAAGGGTCACACCGACAACATGAAGACCTTTCTTATGCGCCATCTTAAGTAATTGCTGATATCCATTAATCAACATGTTGGCGGATGGAATGATATCCGTAGGCGCAAGAGCGGTTTCAGCGAGTCCTAGATCATTTAAACCTACTTGTACAATACACGTGGAGATACAGGGTTGGTCGATGACATCCTGTGTAAAGCGAGATAATGTGCTAATACCAATACCATCTTTTAGTAAGCGAGAACCGGATTGCCCAGCATTAACTACCGCTGCCGATTTTGAGATCAGCCGCTCAGCGAGAAAATCAATCCAGCGCGCATAAGTCCCCATTTCAACCCCATTACCATCCACCATTGAATCACCAATGACGACCACTGTTTGGCTTGGAACGTTAGGCTGAATGTCGACACTTTCTAGTAGCAGGCGAGAACTTATCAACAGACTGTTTTTATCTGCCTCTTCCCGAATTCGATTGCCTGACTCCAACTGGGAATAGTGGCGCGCATCCCAGTGAAATGTTTTTAAATGGACTAGCTCGGGTAAATAGGTTCGAAGCTCTATTTCGGATAATGCAGGAACTGATTGTATAACTTCATCACTATAGATGGTTTTTCCTGTGGGAATTACGATTTCGCATTGACCATCAAATGTAATGGGCATAATCCACTGCTCCCCTGATGGGGCTTTCAACACAAAATGACTTTCTCCCAAAGTTAAGGGTTGTGTCCCATAACGATTAGAAAACTTAAAACGCAACTTTTGCCCGCCTAAACTAATCCGTAAAGTTTGACGCACGGTTTGATTACACAGCGTTGCGGGAATTCCTACAGGAAGTGGAAAAGCTTCACCGTATGTGGGTTGTGACGTTGCAAGCCATGTACAAACCCACGGATTATGGGGAAATGAATCTAAAACGGGCATGATGTATATTTCCCTAAAATTAATGGATATTTGATGGTGAGGTTAGCGTATTAAACGCGTTCATAGCGGTATGCACCATGCTAAGTAGATTGTCTTTACTTACGCCGTCGCGTGCCTGAATAGAGATGCCATGAAATAGGGTTGCTATATAGTTACCAAGCGCCAGAGCATCGGTATCTTTGGGTAAATCGCCGACATTCATTCCCTCTTTTATGCGTTGAATAATGGATGTCGTCCGTGCTTGTCGATAGCTCGCTAGCCAAGACATAATGCTTTCATTTTCACGAGCATAGTTGGTCAGTGATAGCACGACCATGCAACCATGGGGCCTATCTTGCTGCGTATAAGTTTCAACTGCTTGAGTTAATAACTTTTCAATTGCGAATCGAGTATCGGCTTCTTGTAGAGCCTCGTCAGCAAAAGCACCTTCTTGGCTAAGATAAAGTGAAATAGCTTCACGGAAAAGATTTTCTTTTGAACCGAATGCAGCATAAATACGGGCAGAGGCAATGCCTAGTGCCGCCACTAAATCAGACATCGATGTGCCTTCATAGCCCCGTTGCCAGAATACAAATTTTGCTTTATTTAACGCTGCTGCCCGATCGAACTCTCGTGGTCTTCCTGCCATAAATAATTTTCCTCTTAGTGATGACTGAATTTATCGTAGCATTTCTTTGTGGATTAACAAAGAATAATTATTTATCGATTGACAAAGAATGTTAAAGCCATCTAACCTATTCATTGTTGATCGACAAAGAATTGATTTTTACATAATCCCAATAGATTCTCACACCTGAAAAATGGCTTGTGATACTCAACCAATTTTATGGAATAGATATGAACGCAATATTTGACAAGCTATTACTGGTTTTTCTGATGTTTTTTTCTTTACACAGTACCGTCACATTCGGGATGAATAACATTAAGCAACCAGCCGCAACTGCCATAGCATCAACGATTCAGGCGGATGAAGATAATTTTGAACATCATTATGTCATGGTGAATGGGCTGCGCCTTCACTATGTTACTGCTGGAACAGGTGAGCCCGTATTACTGATCCCTGGTTGGCCACAAACATGGTATACGTGGCGTTATGTCATGACGGAACTTGCTGCAAATGGGTATATGGCAATTGCTGTCGATCCACTAGGTACAGGGTATTCAGACAAACCAGAGAGTGGTTATGATACGGGAGCTGCTGCGACAACATTGCATGAAATGATGACGCAGTTAGGCCATACCCAGTATTCTATTGTCGGGCATGATATCGGTATGTGGGTAGGGTATGCCTTGGCGAGTGATTACCCAGAAGAAGTGAAAAAAATAGCATTAATGGAAGCGGTTATTCCAGGATTAGCACCAGCGCCAAGTCTATTTGTTAGCCCGGAAGAAAATATTTTCTTGTGGCATTTTATGTTTAATCAGGTACGAGATTTACCTGAAATGCTAACCGCTGGCAAAGAGAGTGAATATCTTAATTTTATTTTTGATAACTGGGCGTATCGACGTGATCGTGTTGCCGCACAAACCTATATTGACGCTTATGCTTCACCGGGTGGATTAAGAGCGGGTTTTGCTTATTACCGTGCAATCCCCCAGACCATACAGCAAAATAAGTTACGGGCGCAGAAAAAACTCACTATGCCAGTATTGGCGATTGGCGCTGACCACGCAACACGGGATGCGCCACAACTGACGCTACAGGGAAGAGCAAATCAGTTACAAGGTGCAATGCTTGGTGAATGTGGTCACTTTGTGACAGAAGAGTGCCCAGAACAGTTAATGAGCTATTTATTGCCATTTTTGAAACAATAATTTGATATTAAATAAGGGAAGGCTAGGAATGCTTCCCTTATTCTTATTGGGTAATTTTTGTTACTTAATATTTATTCTTCTTAGTCATTTTATCCAAATAACCCATCACAAAAGCAGATAAAACAAATGTCAGATGCAGGATCACATACCACAGTAATTTGTCATTTTCGATATTTTTGAGGTTCATGAAAATCTTCAATAAATGGATCGATGAAATTGCCACAATAGACGCAGCGACTTTATTTTTTAGCGAGGTGGCATCCATCGTGCCTATCCAATTCAGTTTTTCTTGTTTATCAGAAAGGTTGAGTTGCGAGACAAAATTTTCATATCCAGAAAACATCACCATGACTAACAGACCGCCCACAAGCGCCATATCGATCAATGATAATAGCGTTAGAATCAGGTCTGCCTCAGGAATAGATAAAATATTAGGTAGAATATGAAACATTTCTTGGAAAAATTTAATTGTTAACGCGAGCAGTGCCAGTGATAAACCTAAATAAACGGGGGCAAGAAGCCAGCGCGATGCATACATCATTCTTTCAAAAAACTTTTCCATGTAAACCCTTCAAATTATGAGAATCGAAATTAACAGATAAGGAGTATTCTAACGGTTTGCTGTGACGGGGATAAAGTTTTTTGTCGTTTAAAAGTAAAAAAAATGTCCTTTTAATGATAAAAAAGTTATCGAATCGAGGTTATTGATATATTTGTTTTGCTTTGCAACAGATGATGAGTTTAAGTATGTTACTATCTGAATTATGTATAAATAATATAATATACAGCATTTATATTGATACTCACTTACTGCAAGGATAAAGGATATTTCCGATGTTGCGATTCAGTCGTAGACTAAAAAAAATCAACAAAAACAAATGTAAACGCCGCCAACGAATTCGTAACCGTTCTTTTTACATTGATAGTCGATTGCCAACTATGCAAAAAATTAAAGTGGTTGTCTTAACCGGAGCTGGTATCTCTGCCGAATCTGGCATTCAAACTTTTCGCTCAGCGGATGGTTTATGGGAAGAGCATCGCGTGGAAGATGTGGCAACACCGGAAGGTTTTGCACGTGACCCAGCATTAGTGCAACGTTTTTATAATGAGCGCCGAAAACAGTTGCAGCAAGATAATATCCAGCCAAATGCCGCACATTATGCCTTGGCAAAATTAGAACAGGCTTTAGGGGATAATTTCCTACTAATTACCCAAAATATTGATAATCTCCACGAGCGAGCAGGAAGTCAGCGTGTCATTCACATGCATGGCGAATTATTAAAAGTACGTTGTAATTGGTCTAACCAAGTGTTGGAGTGGACAGGGAATTTATCTGTGGATGAGCGATGCCATTGCTGTCAATTTCCACAGCCGCTACGACCTCATATCGTTTGGTTTGGTGAAATGCCATTTGAGATGGATCGTATTTATCAGGCATTAGGTGATGCGACTATTTTTATCTCGATTGGGACATCAGGGCATGTCTATCCTGCCGCTGGATTTGTCCATGAAGCACGATTGCAAGGGGCACATACCGTGGAACTGAATTTAGAGCCTAGCCAAGTAGAAAGTGAATTTGAAGAAAGACATTATGGACTCGCAAGTGAAGTGGTGGTGGAATATGTGGATAATTTATTGGCTGAGTTAAATGGCGAAAAATAATGCAAGAGTTAGGACGCTGAATCTTTCCTAACTCGGGTTTCTATTTAGACATTTTCGTCCATCATCGCGGGCATGGTTATCTCTTTAACACAGGTGGCGTTACTGGTGCTGAGTATAAAGCGAACAGCGCTAACAACATCTTGCAGAGGAATGGATTCCCCATTGTTCTGAGCTATCACTTCATTAACGGGCATTGATAGCGGATATTCTGTAGCAAGATAGCCTAAATTTAAAATAGAGATACCAATTTTATCGTGACGCAACGTTTCCCTCAGGGATTGAACAATCCCTCGTAGTGCATATTTTGTGGCACTAAATACCACTTCTTGGCCCTTATGATTATCTAATCCCCATGTTGACCCGATTAAAATCACTTTGCTGTTTGTGCCTAAGCGTAAATTCGGTAATAAGGCTTTCAGATTTAAGAGACAGGCACTGATATTTGTCTGGATCATCGCCAGCAATTCTGTGTCATCGGTAGATTCAAAATGGTAGTCAGGTGTAAAAGCCAGTGTCTCCCAGATTCCCACATTATAAATTAATGTATCAATAGGTTGACCACCCATATGCTGCTTAATTTTTGAGGCGGAATGACTCTCACTTAGGTCTGCGGCTATCCAGTGAAATTGAGGGTTGTTAAAGGGTGGCTCTGAACGAGAAACACCATAAATTGTGTCAGAGGTACTGGGCAATCCTTCGACTAATGCTTTACCTAAACCTTTACTTACACCATAAATTAAAAATGTTTTTGCCATATTTATTTCCATCGCTAAAGCTGTTTTTATCATAGGGATGGTGCATATATAACATAATTTATAACGTAATCAGTTATTAAAATGTGCATATCAATCTTAATAGTAAAGCTAATTTATTATTTTTCTTATATATTAATTAATCGAAAGTCGACTATTTAATTAAGTTGTTCAAAGGGTTTTGTTTTTTTGTAATTCATTGTTTTTATGCTGTATTTTTGATGTTAATAATTTCAGGTTACAATTATTAGCATCTAATATAAACCATATTAATTCTATGGTTAATATTCGGATTGCTACTGTTTTATTAGATATTTTCATTATTTAGCTGCAAAGCTGATTTGAAACAATAATTGATTCTGTGATCTTTCCCATAATATGCCTGTTGATATTTAGGGGGATGAGGTATGGACAAGCTCTTGGAGCGGTTTTTTGAATATACAGCTTTTGATACACAGTCAAAACTACATGCAAAAACAGTACCCAGTAGCACTGGTCAGCTAAAATTTGCCCGTGCGTTGGCAAAAGAGCTTACTCAGCTTGGTTTTGACAAAGTGACTTTAACGGATCAGGGGTGTTTAACAGCGTGTTTGCCATCCAATGTTGATTGGGATGTTCCTGCAATCGGTTTTATTTCCCACTTGGATACCGCTCCTGATTTTTCAGGTAAAAATGTTTGCCCTCAAGTACTAGAAAACTACCGTGGTGGAGATATAGCTCTCGGTATTGGTGATGAAGTTTTATCACCCGTTATGTTTCCTGTATTACATGAAATGATTGGCAAAACATTGATCATGACGGATGGTAAAACCTTATTAGGTGCGGATGATAAAGCCGGTATTGCTGAGATCATTACGGCATTGGTGCGCTTGCAAGGTCAAAATGTTCCTCACGGGAAAATTTGTATTGCTTTCACTCCCGATGAAGAAATTGGGCGTGGAGCACAACATATCGATTTAAAAGAATTTGATGCAAAGTGGGCCTACACCGTTGATGGCGGAGGTGTTGGGGAATTAGAGTTTGAAAACTTTAACGCAGCTAACGTTTCAATTAAAATCGTCGGAAACAATACTCATCCGGGTAAGGCAAAAGGTGTGATGGTTAATGCTTTAGGTTTAGCAAACCGAATTCACTCCATGCTACCTGTGGATGAAACACCTGAAAAAACCGAAGGATATGAAGGCTTTTATCACTTAACCTCGATTAAAGGTAACGTGGAGAAAGCGGAAATGAATTATATTATCCGTGATTTTGATTTTGCTAGTTTTGAAGCACGGAAGAAAAATATTATCCGTATTGCAGAGAAAGTGGGAGAAGGGTTACATCCAAATTGCTATATCGAACTCACTTTGGATGATAGCTATTACAACATGCATAAAGAGGTGATGAAATATCCTCATGTTGTGGAATTAGCCAAACAGGCAATGATTGATTGTGAGATTGAGCCAATTATCCAACCCATTCGTGGTGGAACCGATGGTGCTCAATTGTCATTCCGCGGCTTACCTTGCCCAAATATTTTTACAGGTGGATATAATTTCCACAGTAAACATGAGTTTATTACTCAGGAAGGCATGGAGCAGGCGGTGAGTGTCATCATGCGTATTGCCGAATTAACCGCTATTCATGCTAAGTGCAATACCTTGAAATAGATTGAATGTAGTAGTAGGTAAGAAGTGAAATGCCCCATTTAAAGTCAATTTGAATGGGGCATTTTGCTATTTAAGGATTGGCTAAATGATTAATCTTCAAAATACCAATAACCACTATTCACCAGCGCGGTAATCAGTGCGATGAAGTTTACATCATCAAGGGCATCGCCTAGATTTTCGTGATTGACTGAGTCAAAGCGACATAAACTGTCCGCAGCTTCATAGCATTGAGTATCCAAAGACTCACCATTCACAAAGAACTGATCACCGACACGTAACGCTCTGAGACCATTTAATTTGAACAGTGTTTCTTGTTGCTCTTTCAGTAAGTTATAAATCTCATCCTGCTCGTAAGGAGGCTCTGGTGGAGCCAAATCTAGCTCGTGACGGGATTGTGAAATAAACTCGCCTAGCCATTGGCGGAACAGGTCAGGATCATTGATCAATGACTGCATCATTTCACGCAGCTTGATTTGCTCACCTTGCAGAATTTCTGCCGGATTATCGCGGAAAGAGAGATCAGGATCGCTATAACGGTAGCTGCCCAAATCATTAGAAATTAAATGGTCAGCAAAGCTACTGATCAATTCACGTGTGTTGGGTGCTCGGAAGCCAACAGAGAAGTTCAACGATGGCTCAATAGCATAGCCTTCGTGAGGAAATCCAGGTGGGATATACAGGATATCGCCGGGTTCCATCTCTTCATCGATAATGGCATCAAACGGATGAACTTGTAGTAAGTCAGGATGAGGGCAGTGTTGCTTCATTGGGATTTTTTCCCCAACTCGCCAACGGCGGCGACCTTCACCCTGAATGATAAATACGTCGTATTGGTCTAAGTGGGGACCGACACCGCCTCCCGGTACAGAGTAGGAGATCATTAAATCATCCATACGCCAGTCAGAAAGGACTCTAAAAGGTTTCATGAGCTGTGCACTTGGATGATGCCAGTGGTCAACAGCTTGAACTAAAATAGACCAGTTTTCGTCACCAAGGTGGTCATAGCTTTTGAAAGGTCCGTGTGCAACCTGCCAATTCCCATCTTTATGGCTGACTAAACGGCTGTCAACTTCATCTTCCATCGCTAATCCCGCGAGTTCATCAGGCGAGATAGGATCAATAAAACGCGTAAAACCCTGTTTGATAAGCAGAGGTCGTTTCTGCCAATGACTGTCCAGAAAACTCTGCCAGTCAAGATTCAGTTTATAATCCATCTTATTGTTCCCTAGTTATTACAAATCTTCCTAAATAGTATACCGGAAATGGATTGTAAGACAGGGTTTATAGGGCGCCACTTCACAGATTAACTATCTTCAATTACCACTTGTTGTCTAAACGTGACGGCGACACGTGCGCCCCCTAATGGACTATCCGAAATTGTAATTTCGCCGTCATACTGATCGATAATATCGACTGCGATTGATAATCCTAAGCCTTGACCTGGACGGAGAGTATCAGCTCGTTGGCCACGAACGAAAATTAAACTTCGCTTACTTTCAGGCACTCCGGGACCATCATCATCCACAATAATAGTCAGACTATCATGCCCAGAAATGGCGGTGACTTCGACAAACTCAAGGCAATATTTACAGGCATTTTCCATTATATTTCCCATTACTTCCATAAAGTCATTCGGCTGTCCCAGCCAAGTGGTTTCAGGAGAAATATCCACAGTGATAGACACGCCCTTATGCAAATACACTTTATGTAACGCGCTAGAAAGACTGTCTAAAATTGAGGGGACAGACGCAATTTCACGTAACATGAGATTGTCGTCCCCTTGGTTGGATGCGCGGTGTAAATAGTAACCAACCTGCTGAGAAATTCTGCCAATTTGTTCTAACATAATGGGTTCTGCTTGCTCGACCGTCATTTGTTTACCGGAGCGTAGCAATCTTAGTGTGGATTGTAATACCGCCAATGGCGTTTTTAAACTGTGGGTGAGATCAGATAAGGTCGTACGATATTTACTGTAGCGTTTGCGTTCATTACTGAGCAAAATATTGAGGTTACGAACTAATCCGCGCAATTCTGCTGGTGGGTTTTCATCAAGAGTTTCTCGCTCACCTTTTTCAAGACTACTAATTTGCGAAATTAGCGACTTAATTGGGCGAACACTCCAATAAGCGGCAAGCCATAATAGCGGCAATACCAGAATTAAGTTTGCGAGTAGCACATAACCAAACCAATCCCAGACAACACCGGTATTTTGTAAGTCTTGAGGAAGCGTATCAACGACGACGATGGTTAATTGGGGAAGATTTTCCGTCGCTAGATATTGGTTAACCGATACTGAGTGAGTTAACGGTTCATCGACATTATCAATATCATTAAGTCGATTACTGTAGTCGGGATTATTATTCAGTAATTGACGTGTCTCATCGATATCCGTATCAATTTCATATAACCCATTCTTTTTTAACCAATCGAGTTGGATTAACCGTTCAACGCCTGGGACTTCTCGTTGGCGCCATAATGCCTGACCATTTTTATCATAAATGATGATCAACGAGGGGTTATTTAATGTGACATTCGGAGGAACACGAATATCAATTTTACCATCTTGCCATTGAACAAGGCTGTAAATTAGGTTGCTCTGGCTACGCATTACGGTGTATGTGGTTCGGTCAAAACTCACTAAATAACCAACCACTGCGACGATGCCATAGGATAAGGTGAGGGCAAGGATCACGGCTGACGTTGCACAAATGAAACGTGCCTGTAGAGACAGAGGCTTAAACCTAAATTTACTCAATCGCATATTAGTTATTCACATCGAAACGGTAGCCTTGTCCACGAACCGTCACGATCACTTCTTGTTCATGGAATTGCTGGATTTTTTTACGTAGGCGCCCCATTAATACGTCAATAGTGTGACTTTCTCTGAGTTCAGCATCTGGATACAGTTGGCGCATTAATGAATCCTTGCTGACGACTTTACCGTTGTTACGTAGCAGTGTTTCAATAATGGTGTATTCAAAGGCGGTAAGTTTTACTGATTCACCATTGACAGTGAATTCTTTACGGGATAAATCAATAACAAAATTTTCTAATTCAAGAACTTGGGATGCTAATCCGCTATTTCTACGCATTAATGCCTGCATCCGCGCTACTAACTCTTCAAGTTGGAACGGCTTGGTCACATAGTCATCCGCGCCACTGTTTAACGCTTGAACTTTTTCTTGCCAACTTTCACGCGCAGTTAAGACTAAGATTGGAATAGTGACATGATTGCTGCGCCAGCGTTTGATCATAGATAAACCATCTTCATCAGGTAAACCTAAGTCAACGACGGCAATGTCAGGATGACTTTCATTGAGAAAATAGTCAGCTTCTTTAGCATCTTCAGCGGAATCCACTTGATGGCTTAGGTCTTTTAATTGAACCGTTAAGTGGTGGCGAAGTAGGGCATTATCTTCAACGATAAGAATGCGCATCTGAGAACCTCATAGAAAGAAAGCATGCAAATGATTATAGTATAATTGACATGGTAGAAAGAGATGGGATAAGGAACAAGATCTTAACTAAATATAAGTAAAACAAATCTGAAAAATAGTCTTTTCCGAAAAGTGATTGCCTAATCATTCGATAGAAAAATAGGTGACCTACTGGCCACCTATTCAAAGAATATTAATTACTTAATTTCATCAATAAAATTTACAGCATAACCAATGTAATTTGCTGGAGTCATCGCTTTCAGACGCACTTTTTCACTTTCTGGTAGCGCTAAGCTATCAATGAATTGTTGCATTCCTTCCGCCGTAACGCGTTTACCACGGGTCAACTCTTTCAGCTTTTCATACGGTTTTTCAATGCCATAGCGGCGCATAACTGTTTGAATTGGCTCTGCTAATACTTCCCAATTTTGGTCTAGCTCTTCCAGTAAATGTTGTTCGTTGACTTCTAATTTATTCAATCCTTTCATTGTGGATTGATAAGCAATCAGTGAATAACCTAAACCAACACCTAAGTTACGAAGAACTGTAGAGTCAGTTAGGTCACGCTGCCAACGAGACACCGGTAGTTTACTCGCTAAATGACCTAATACGGCGTTTGCTAGACCCAAGTTACCTTCTGAGTTTTCAAAGTCGATTGGGTTAACTTTATGAGGCATGGTTGAAGAACCAATTTCACCGGCAATGGTTTTTTGCTTGAAGTGATTTAATGCAACGTAACCCCAGACATCACGATCAAAATCAAGAACGATAGTATTGAAGCGTGCAACACAATCAAACAGCTCGGCAATATAATCGTGTGGTTCGATTTGTGTCGTGAACGGGTTCCATTTGATGCCCAGAGAAGATACGAATGTCTCACTGAATTCGTGCCAATTAACCTCAGGATAAGCAACAATGTGAGCGTTATAGTTACCAACGGCACCATTAATTTTACCAAGAATTTCAACTTGTTCCAGTTGACGGAATTGACGCTCTAAACGGTAAGCGACGTTAGCAAATTCTTTACCAACCGTAGAAGGTGTTGCTGGCTGACCGTGGGTACGGGACAGTAATGGCAGTGAACGGTATTCGTATGCCATGGCTTTAATTTTATCAATAATCTGGCGCCATTGTGGCAGTAAAACCTCTTCACGAGCTGTTTTCAGCATTAATGCGTGAGACAGGTTATTGATATCTTCAGAAGTACAAGCAAAGTGAATAAATTCAGATACTGCATGAAGTGCAGGAATATGAGCCACTTTTTCTTTCAGGAAATACTCAACTGCTTTTACGTCGTGGTTAGTCGTACGCTCAATTTCTTTGATACGCATCGCATCTTGTTCACTAAAATTAGCGACAATTTCGTCTAAGTAAGCGATTGCGTCAGCGTCAAATGAAGGAACTTCTTTAATTTGTGCAGTTGCAGCCAGTTTTTGTAGCCAGCGAACTTCAACTTGGACACGAAATTTCAGTAAACCAAACTCACTAAAAATAGTGCGTAAAGCGCTGACTTTATCACCGTAACGGCCGTCAATCGGGGATACAGCGGTCAGTGAGGATAATTCCATTGGTAGCAACTCCAGATTTATAGGTGAGACAAAATTTGTTTCGCCTGATTAGACAGACGGCTTCGAGAAAACATCAGTTGGAGACGGCTGCCACCAACTTGTTGCCATAGCACGGCACAACGAATACCAGCAAGCAGCATGGATCTAACTTTTGCCTGAGCAAGGGTATTTTTCAGAATATCAGGGGAGCCCGTGACTTGAATGCGGGGACCTGCTGGGCTCACTACATCTACATAGATACCGGCAAGGGCATTGAAAACACCTTCAGACATGGGATCAAAATAGCTCGCTTGGCGTTCAAATTGCTCAATACGCTGACCTAGTTGGTTCATTGCGTTGTCATCTTTACTTAAACGACGTTCTAGCGCCATGATACTGAGCATATAACGGGTCATTTCAGCCGAAATTCCGCTATTTCCACCTGTTAGCATACCAAGTAACGCACTTAAGCCAGTTTTCAAATTAGCTTCATCATTACCGAACACATCCAGCGTACTGGATGGGTTCATGTTGGTCAGACTGTCGACCATGGTTTTGCCATCTTGCTCATTAAAGGTCCCTTCATGAGCAAGTTTTTGTACCATTAGGCTAGCTTGACAGATACCCGCTAATGCTAGCGTAATATCGTAATAGTTTTTCGCCACACTTACTCCTGAATACGGGCTTCAATAACGCCGCCACCGAGGCAGACTTCATCAATATAAAATACCGCAGATTGCCCTGGAGTAACAGCAGCAACTGGGTAATCAAAAGTAACTTGAATTTTATCGGCACTTAATGGCGTTATAGTACAAGGTATATCCGCTTGACGATAACGGGTTTTCACTACGCAGCGTAATGGCTCAGTGAGAACTTGTCTATCTACCCAATCTAATTGTTGAGCAATCAGGCCAACAGACATTAATCGAGGATGTTCATGGCCTTGAGCGACAATTAATTGATTTTTCTCAACATCTTTGTCTACTACGTACCAAGGTTCTTCTGAACCTTCTTTAGTACCACCGATCCCCAGACCTTTACGTTGACCTAACGTATGGTACATCAATCCTTCATGTTGGCCGATGGTTTCGCCATCTACAGTGACAATTGGACCCGGTTGAGCAGGGAGGTAGCGCCCTAAGAAATCACGGAATTTGCGCTCACCAATGAAACAGATACCAGTAGAATCTTTTTTCTTCGCAGTCACTAAGCCGATCTCTTCGGCAATACGACGTACCTCTGGCTTTTCTAGTTCACCCACAGGGAACAGGCTTTTGGCAATCTGTTCATGGCTGAGGGTATAGAGAAAGTAACTTTGGTCTTTATTATTGTCGAGGCCGCGTAATAGTTGGCTTTTACCATTGACGTCACGGCGGCGAACATAGTGGCCTGTCGCGATATAGTCTGCTCCGAGATCTTCCGCAGCAAACTCTAAGAAAGCTTTAAATTTAATTTCTTTGTTGCACAAAATATCTGGGTTTGGGGTGCGTCCCGCTTTGTATTCTTCTAAAAAATGTTCGAAGACATTGTCCCAATATTCGGCTGCGAAATTGATGGTGCGTAACTCAATACCCAGCTTGTCACAGACAGCTTGGGCATCAGCAAGGTCAGTTGCCGCAGAGCAATACTCTTCATCGTCATCCTCTTCCCAGTTTTTCATAAACAGACCAACTACCTGATACCCTTGCTGCTGGAGTAAATAGGCGGAAACGGATGAATCAACACCACCGGACATACCGACGATGACCTTAATTTGGCTGTTATCTGATTTGGTACTGTTATCTGACATGAAAATAGTCTCACTACGGAAAAATCAAGCCCCATACTTTAGCACGTTGCACCCTTGTTGCACCAGAGTTAGGGCGAATTATGTTAGTCGTAATGATGACCGAATGCGGTCAAAATATCTAAAGGATAAGATATTCCTTCTTGAAAACAGCGGATGCTCTGTGCAACTAATGGAGATCGTAGACAGGGGCTAGATAAAATATCTTCTGCGGTAACCCAGTGGCAGGCGCTAATATCACTGTCATGGGGACTTGTTTCGCATGGTGCATCTAGTTCAAGGGAAAACAAAAATCGAATAAACTGGGTGCTATCGGGGGCAATCCACTGATGAACTTTAATGAGCTTTTGTGGTGTACCTTGGATACCCGTTTCTTCAAAGAGTTCTCGCTGGGCGGCTTGTAGTAAAGACTCATTGGCTTCCAAATGCCCAGCGGGTTGATTCCATGTTGGTTTATTATTGACCCACTCCTCAACCACTAAAAACTTATCTTGAGCGTGAACTATAGTGGCAACAGTAACATTAGGCTTAAACAACAGTGACCTCCTTCCATTCACCAGGGGATAAGTTATCCAAACTAAATTCACCCGTGGAATAACGGATCAATCTTAGTGTCGGAAAACCAATATTAGCTGTCATTCGGCGAACTTGCCGATTTCTTCCTTCAAAAAGCGTGATTTTTAGCCAACTTGTTGGAATGTTTTTACGCTCTCGAATAGGCGGAATTCTTTCCCATAACCAATCTGGCTCTTCAACTAATTCGATTTCTGCGGGGAGGGTTGGGCCATCATTGAGCACAAGTCCTCGGCGAAAATTAGCTAATGCAATTTCATCGGGAATACCCTCTACTTGAGCATAGTATATTTTCCCCGTTTTCTTCTGAGGCTGGGTTAATCGTGCTTGCAGTTTCCCATCATTGGTTAATACCAATAATCCCTCGCTATCGCGGTCGAGACGCCCAGCTGCATAAACATCGCTAATTGGAATATAATTTTTTAATGTTTCTCGCCCTTGTTCATCGGTAAATTGAGGGAGTACATCAAAAGGTTTATTAAAAATAATAACCTTACGAGGTGTTGACGGCTTTGAGGCGGTAATAGTGGTATTTTTATTTAGTCGATGATTATTCTTTAAGCGGGTTTTAGGCGCATTTTCAGTTCGACGTGGAGATGATGATATTCGATTCGTTGGTTTGGACATAATAATAAAATAGGTTGAATATAAATTATTGGTTATTGTAGCGGAGTTTTGGTTACCCTTTAACTCTTATCCTTGATAGGGCGGGATATTAATTAAAACCATTAAAAGCATATAAACGTTTTATACGGATTTTCCCTTTTAAAATAATGGGATAAATAATTAACTGATTCGAATAGTGTGAGCGCAATATATTTTTCATGTCAAATATTTTGTTAATGTGAAACTCTATTTGGCGATCGATGTAGATTCAAGTAGTATTGACATGTCTCTTACAAAAAATTAACAAGTAAAATACGCAAGTGAAGGAGAGGTTAATGGAAAGCAAAGTAGTAGTTCCGGCAGAAGGCGCTAAAATTACCATTGATTCAAAAGGCAAATTACACGTTCCGAACAACCCAATCATCCCTTTTATTGAAGGTGACGGTATTGGTGTTGATGTCACTCCTGCAATGTTAAAAGTTGTTGATGCTGCAGTCAAAAAAGCCTACAACGGTGAGCGCAAAATTTCGTGGATGGAAATTTACACCGGTGAAAAATCTACTCAGTTGTACGGCAAAGATGTTTGGTTACCGCAAGAAACCCTCGATTTAATCCGTGACTATCGCGTTTCAATTAAAGGTCCTCTGACTACCCCTGTAGGTGGCGGCATTCGCTCTCTGAACGTTGCACTTCGTCAGCAACTCGACCTCTATATCTGCCTACGTCCTGTTCGTTACTACAAAGGCACACCAAGCCCAGTAAAACAGCCTGAGTTAACGGACATGATTATTTTCCGTGAAAACTCTGAAGATATTTATGCTGGTATTGAGTGGAAAGCAGGTAGTAAAGAAGCAGATAAAGTCATCAAATTTCTGCAAGACGAAATGGGCGTAACTAAGATCCGTTTCCCACAAGATTGCGGAATCGGTATTAAGCCGTGTTCTGAAGAAGGAACTAAGCGTTTAGTTCGTGCAGCAATTGAGTACGCAATCGATAATAATCGTGATTCAGTGACCTTAGTTCATAAAGGCAACATTATGAAATTCACTGAAGGTGCATTTAAAGATTGGGGTTACCAATTAGCACAAGAAGAATTTGGCGGTGAGTTAATTGATGGCGGTCCATGGGTTAAGATTAAAAACCCTAAAACTGGCAAAGATATTATTGTAAAAGACGTCATCGCAGATGCCTTCTTACAACAGATCCTGCTGCGTCCTGCAGAGTATGATGTTATCGCATGTATGAACCTGAACGGTGATTATATTTCTGATGCATTAGCGGCACAAGTTGGCGGTATCGGTATTGCTCCGGGTGCAAACATTGGTTCCGAGTGTGCTTTATTTGAAGCAACTCATGGTACTGCGCCTAAGTATGCAGGCCAAGATAAAGTAAACCCAGGTTCAATCATTCTGTCCGCAGAAATGATGCTGCGCCATATGGGTTGGGTCGAAGCGGCTGACTTAATCGTTAAAGGTATGGAAGGCGCAATCGCGGCTAAGACTGTAACTTACGATTTCGAACGTCAATTAGAAGGCGCTAAATTACTGAAATGTAGCGAATTCGGCGACGCAATCATTAAACACATGTAATTTATTACGTAGTGTAATTAATAACGGGAACTTAATAGTTCCCGTTTGTTTTTTGTTCAATTATAATCTTCCCCAAAACCCCACCAAAACTCTTCCCCAAAAAACTGTTCAAAAAACAGGCTATCTAGATCGCAATAATTTATCAAAATTATGCCTATATCGCGACCGTAATTAAAAAAGCAACAATAAGCCTAGAACAATGTCGAAGAATAGATTTATTATAACTAAAGAAACAGAAAATCTTAAATAAGCAGGAATGGTGTCTATATGATATTTTATGGGATAAATTATCTACAAGAGCAGTCTAATTTAAATGACTATCTTAAATATATTATTATATTCAGTACATTGTTTGTTTTAATCGTTGTTTTTAGCCTATATATGCGTCACCGATTACAGACAAAATATCGGGATTTAACTATTATGGCCTTCTTATTTCTGCTGTTCATTTCCGGCGTTCAGTATTCAGATTATACAAATAGTCAAAATATACACTCACAATCATCCCGAATGGTTAATTTTGTAAAACTATTATCAAAAGAAAAAGATGTAGATGTAAACTCTATTTTTTCAAGCTCAATACAACTCTCGGATGGTGTGATTATAAAAGTCAATAATATTTATTATCGTGTGAGTTTGAGTCCGGATCAAAATACATATAGCTTAGTAGAAGCTAAATTAACAAACCCAGACACCATTATTATAAAAAAGTGAGGAAGTAAATGATTATATATATGCCTATAGTTATAAAATTGGGTCTGGGAATATTGTGTTTAATTGTGCAGATAAATCTTATGGGAAAAGGGAACCTTGCCCCATCCTCTGCAATGGATCAGGTTCAAAACTACGTTTTAGGTGGGATCATTGGCGGTGTAATTTATAATGAGTCAATTACGGTGCTGCAATTTGTCCTAGTGTTGATTATCTGGACTTTACTTGTATTTGTTCTTAAATTCTCAAAAGAAAACAATCGATTAATTAAACAAATCATAGATGGAAAGCCTATTACCTTAGTACATAATGGCAGCGTTGATGTTAAAGAATGTTTAAGAAATGGTGTTTCTGCAAATGACTTAATGTTCAAACTCAGAGCTAATGGTATCTATGAAGTTGAGCAGTTAAAACGCGTAGTCCTTGAACAAAATGGACAGTTGACGATTATTCAAAATGGTGATGAAAATATTCGTTATCCCATCATTGTGGATGGATTAGCTAATGATGACTTGCTTGAAATTATTAATAAAGATAGAGAGTGGTTGGAAGCAAAAGTCGCGGAACAAGGATTTAATAAAATCAGTGAAATTTACCTAGGTGAATATTTATCGGGTAAGATTAATTTATATGGATATGCTAGATAGTATCTAAAGTTAAGTTATCGTAATTGAGATGGCTAATTTTATATCAAATGGGAAGGATTATGAGATCCAAAAAAATTGATTATGGAATTTTCCGTTTTAAATTTAGTCAATGAGTTTGTTTTTATTCTGCACCAAGCGAGAGTATGCGCTATAAGCTCTCTTATCAATATTATGCGATACATGTCTGATTTTTTTTGTACCTCTTCAGCCCAACCGGTATATCGAATATTCCTCTATATTTATTAAGATAAAATGATGAATCCATAAGGGGATAGCATGGCAATGACAGTGATAGAAGCAAAAGCTAAAGCGGCAGAAATTTCAGGAGAAATTATGAAACAGCATATTGCGTCCGTTCCTGGGGTATATACATCCGCAGAATATAAATTGGATCTTTCGACAGTTTTTGAAAGGCTGTATGACTCAATAAGTAAAAAAATGGACATTAAATAACACTAGTCGACCTTTAACTAATTTTGTGTGCAAGCCATCCACTAAAAATGGATGGTTTTTTATTTTTTTTGTATCTAAACAAATCAATCACTATTGGACTGATTATAAAAAGATGTACTAATAAATACTTAAATAAAATTCGATGTGTAGGCATTTATACTTATTTTTAGTGTTATGTGTGATAAAAAGAGTCGCTCTATGGAAGTTCATTGCAAAGGTGTTAAAATGACCGAAACTATTTTATAAAAAATAGTGGTATAAATTAAATAATTATACATTTTTAGCACAGCGCTCTGGTGGTCTTAGAGGTATAAAATGAATAACACATATTTATTACTAGCTATACAGTTAATGACCTTTTTTATCTCTTTTCGAGCAATAGCATTTCAAGAAAAAGAGTATAACCCTGTAGTATTTAACATGGCTCAACTCTATGATTTTAATCCGGTTAGAGGAAATATCAAGGAGCTAAAAACAGTAGTCTATAATGAAGATAAGTCTATTAATTATCAATCATTTCTAAAAATTGGACGAGATGGCTGTGTAGATAGTTTTACTTATGACCAAAAAAAAGATGAATACCTGAATAGTGTCCATAACCATCTTTCACTTAAAAAAATTAACAATAAATTAGTGGGTAATGATGCCAATGGTCCCGTTGAAATGATTGTTGGCAAAAATTGTTTGATACTCTCAAGAGTGGACACGAATGGTGAGTTAATTTATCAATACAATGACGATGGGATTATCATTGGTTCACAGATCGCAAATCCTAGAACACAATATAGTGAAAATCATTACAATAAATTTAAACTTCCGGATTCGATAATTTACTATAAAGATAATATCGTATTTTCTGAAAGCATAATCACATATGGAAAAGATATTAATAAACCATTTGATCTTACCATGGAAATTAAAGCGCTAGGGCAACCAATTCTATTTGTTATTTCTACATGTGAGTATAATGAGAAGAATATTGCTCACAAATGTGATTTTGTATTGACAATAAATGCAAATGGTAAAAATATCAATTTGTTAAAAAGCAGTATAACGGAAGCTACTTTTTATTGAGAAAATATTCCATTTAACATCAGGATAATAACTAAATCACATGATATAAATACGAATTATTTTTATTTCCGGGTTGATGGTAAATAATTAAATTTAAATAAATGATGTTATAAAAAGTAATTTCCCATGAAGTATGATTAAAATGTCAGCGAATATTTGAAGTAAATTGCCTATCTCAATATAGAGATAGCATAAAAATAAATCTAGGGGCTTTCATATATATGAAAATCGAAATATTACCGGTAGTTGCCTATACTGTGGCAATATTGATACCATTTAAAGCTACAGCAATGTCAGAACAAAAATATAACCCTGTCGTATTTAATATGGCACAAATGTATGATTTCAATCCCGTCAAAGGTAATGTAAAAGAAGTAAAATCAACGATTTATAATGAGGATAACTCAATAAATTATATTTCCAATTTAAAAATTGGGCGTGATGGATGCATTGATGAATTTTCTTTGAGCCAAGTAAAAGATGAGTATATCAATAGTATTCATAATGAGTTATTCGTAAAAAGAGTTAAAGATAAACTTATCGGAGAAGATATTAATGGACCAGTTGAAATGGAAATAGGCAAGGATTGCCTAGTTTTATCTAAAAAAGATTCGAATGGTAAGTTATTGTATGAATATAATGATGATGGTTTTATCAAAGGCTCTATGATTAAAAGTCCAAATATTAAGTTAAATGAATATCACTATGATAAAGATAATCGGCTGTATGCAATCACTTATTACAGTGAAAATAAAGTATTTTCAGAGACAGTGGTTGAGTATGATAAAGATCCCGCTAAACCTTATGATGTACTTCTCGAAGTTAAAGTGATGAATCAATCCGCACTTATTGCAGATACTAAATGTGAATATGATAAGCGAGGAGTATCCTATAAATGTAATTTTGTACTTACATTAACGCCAAATGGTAAAACCATAAAATTAAACAAAAGAAGCACAACAGAGGTAATCTTTTATTGATAAAATAGCCCCTTGTTGGGACTATTTATACATTATTATTAATGGTTTTCAGATTTGGAGCTGTTGTTTTTC
This sequence comes from Providencia rustigianii DSM 4541, assembly GCF_000156395.1. GTDB lineage: Bacteria > Pseudomonadota > Gammaproteobacteria > Enterobacterales > Enterobacteriaceae > Providencia > Providencia rustigianii. Next base: position 743,113 of record NZ_GG703819.1, on the reverse strand, counting down.
CATAGAATGAAATGCAGTAAACCCATCAAGCCATGACCAATGATATAGGCTTCAATGAGTCCTGTGAGCGTTTTATGTATGTTGCGAGCTTCTGGCGCTAATGCTGAATTTTGTAGCCATAAAATAAACCAAATTACTCCAGATAAAACGACGATAGCTAAAGCTCCTAGACCTAATCCTTGTATCGTTGTGGCTAAACCTCTTGGAGAACTTTCTGGTAATTTTAATTTAAATAATAACGTAATATCATTTTTTATTTGAGTAAAATCTCCCCATAAATAAGGGAAAAAATAACGAAATCCTCGATTAGAAAAACACACGAGTATTAGGAAGGCGGCTAGGAATAGCAGACAAAAGCCTATCCCAATATGAATCCATGTAAAATAGAACGAGTATCCGTCTGTTGGAATGAGTCCTGCCTTTGTTACTTGCATCCAATTGCTGATAATAATTTGAGTTATGACAAGTATAAAAATAAAGCAGTGTAGCAATCGGGTCGTCTTATTTTGATATATGCCAAAAAATCGCCAAATCGATTTTAATAAAAGTCTGGTTACTTCTTTGTAAACCTTTTATTTTTAGTATTCAATAAGTTTATTTCGATGATATGAATTGGATGTTCTTATGCAGATAAATTTTATTGTTTTTCTTGGCGGGGTTGAAAACGTTAAATAAGCCCGAATATACAAGTAAACAAAGCGGGAAAATAAAAAAAGAGGATACGATGAATAAGATGATGCTTGTAAAACAAGCTTTAACCACTGTGTTAGGGAAAGATATAGGTAATTTGGCGATTGTTAAAAAATATTTTTCCACAGATTATATACAAATTGTTGATGGAAAACAGATTGATTTTGAAGAGTTTTATGAGCACTTGAATGTATTAAAAGAAGCGACTAAAAGTATCACGGTCACAATCAAATCGATAGCTGAAGGCGATAACTGTGTGCATACACAGCATATAGCGCGTGCAATTAAAAATGATGGCTCAGTCAGTGAATTTGAGGTATTTGCTAGCTTTCAATTGGGCAATGAAAAAATTATCCGTTGTGAAGAGTTAACGAGAATGTTATCAGGTTCAAAACATGATAGTGATTTAGGATCACGGGTATAAAAATTTTAAGAAATAGAATATGTAGTTAGTACTAAATCTAAAAATATTAACTACATATGGATTGATATCATCATTATGCAGGATAGGTTAATTGCATCCCAGACCCCACTTCTTTAACCGGAATATATGTAGCTAAATGTATTTTTGCAGCTAAATCGGTGCAATGGCATGGATGGATTTGTGATAAATTTTGCTGTTTAAAATAATGACTAGTTTGGTTTAGTAAATTATCAGAGGCGTGCTGTAGATGAAAACCACCTATAACGGTGATAATTTTATCCACTTTGGTCACTTGCTTTGCATACTCAACAATATTACAAATACCTGAATGTGAACATCCTGTAATCACAATTAAGCCTTCCGATGTTGTAATTGCTAGAGCGGTATCATCAAGTACATAGTCATCAACACAATTATTTTCTTGGTCTACGGTTTTACCAATTGGATCTTTTCCTTCAAATGCATTATTTCTCGGGATTTGACCAAGAAAAATAACATTATCAGAAATATAGTAAGTATTTTGTGTTTCAACTAAATCAAAATAGGCTGTGAGAACATTTCTGGGTGTATTCGCGCCAATGACCTTAGTTTTATAGTTTTTAGGTAACAACGCATTAGGATGACAAATAAGCTTTTTAGTTTGTTGGGATTCGAGGTTACGTCGGTCTAGATATTGGATTAAATGGTTGATTCCCCAAGTATGGTCATTGTGACCATGGGATAAGACTAGATCGGTAATATAGGATAAATCGATATTAAGAATATTAGCATTCTCAATGAATACATCAGAATAACCAGTATCAAATAATATTTTTTTTCCATCAGCCTCGATGTAGTAGCAAACACCAGGCTCACCACAAAAGTAACTATCTATTAGGGTATTGTTATCAACGAGAACAGAAATATTTATTGTCATTTTTAGCTCTTTTTTTCAAATTTAGTTAATAACGTTATATCAGATTAACTGTAAAAGATATTCAACCAGGTATAAACATATAATTCGTAATACAATGATTTATTTAATCATATGATAAGTAAGGCTTAGGCTTTATTGCTGTTATGATACTAACAACACGTTAATGCCATACATTTTAAGAGATAATCAACCAAATCGTAGAATGACACTTGAGTCCATTATGTTTTCACTTCTAATCAAATGCTTATTTGGCGCATTAGCTGTTCTGGTTATAGCTCTTTTTTCTCGTAGTAAGGTCTATTATATTGCAGGCTTAGTTCCATTATTCCCAACTTTTGCATTAATTGCGCATGTGATTGTGGTGCAAGAACAAGGAGGTGAAGCCTTACGAAAAACAGCGCTGTTTGGCTTATGGTCTTTAATTCCCTATGCAATGTATTTGCTCACTGTCTATTTGTTTGCTACTCGATGGAGTCCATGGGTTTGTTTAAGTGTAGCGACACTGATTTGGGTAATTACTGCGATATGTTTAGTTTATATTTGGACTCAGCTACAATGATTAGGGTTTAATGCTAAATTCGTCAATATAACAAATTTTTATATCGGATCTGAAGGGAAGTTCATCGTTAAAGAATAATGTCATCGCAAATATTTTCATACCAATTATAATAATTCGAAATATTTCTTAATAAATCGCGTTGTGAAACATGTTGCTAAGATCATTGATATTATTGTTAGTTGCGGGCTGCGCATATATAGCCGGTTTGATGACTGACCTTTCATCATCAGCAAAAGTTAATACTGAAAGTAAAGTAAAAAATGTAGTCAAAGATTTTTTAGATTATCCCGAAGCGGCGACCTATAAAAATTTTGAGTATCATATGCTTACGAAAAATTCACGTGGAGATGAAACAGGCTATTATTGTGGGGAAGTGTTTGGTTTTGAAGATGAACTGTCCAATAGCTATAGACGGTTTATTGTTAGGGTATATCAAAATGTTGAAGGTAATACTTCAATTTCAATTCCTTTAATTGAACAAATAGATGATATTATCCCACCAGAGCAATTTACTGCAATTTGGGAACGTTATTGTGAGGATCGTAAATTGTAAGGATCAGTGTGGGAGGTTATTCACCAGTTTAGTTTTTTATTGCTAGTGTTGCTAGGAATGTTGGCAAGTAATTATCAATAACAAATCGAGGGTTAGGTTGCCAATCCTCTTGAAAACCTGTAATGGTAAATCCTACTCTTATCTGCCCACCAATTAAATCTGTTAATGAATGGCCAAAAACAAAAGCTTCCTGATTTTTTTGTTTTACCTCAATTTGTTCTGGTGATAAATTTTCTAATTCAGAAAATGGCATTCTATAACACGGTCTTATAATATTGTGCTCATCGGTTAATTTTTCTCTGTCATCGACAAAGACGATAGGATTAAAGAAGCTAGATAATAACTTACCTTGAGGTTTCAATACCCGATAGCACTCTTGCCATACTGGATTGACATCTGGAATATATAAATTGGATATAGGATGAAAAATGATATCAAAGCTATTATCTGGGAATATTTGTAAGGAACGCATATCCCCTTGAATTATGTTTAAGGATAAGTCATCACGTAGTGCGACTAATCTGTCTTGCTCTAATTGTTTTTCTGAAAGGTCAAACACTGTCACTATTCCTCCTGCAGCGGCAAGTATGGGTGCTTGTTGGCCTCCAGCAGATGCTAAACATAAGATATGTTTATTTTGAATATCACCCAACCACTGTTTATTAAGTGCTGTTGGGGTTAAATGGATTTGCCAATTTCCTTTCTTTGCTTCATCAATTGTCGCTGAGTCAACAGGAGTTGACCATGCTTGCTGTAATTCAGCTTGTTTATCCCATGCTTTTTGGTTTGCAGATATAATGTTAGTCATCAAGTGTACCTTTTAATACATTAATTGAGGGGATTCTAATTGAAATGGAATAAATGTAAATTAAATTGTACTACATAATACTAATTTTTGATGAGTTGAAGTAAATTTAAAGAATATGACATGATTGAAATAAAGGCTGCTTATTTGCATAATGTCAGCAACCTTTAGCTTTTAGAGCTGATTAATATGTTAGCTAAATTTTATCCTATTATTTTATTGGTTATTTCCAATGTTTTCATGATGTTTGCTTGGTATGGCCATTTGAAGTTTACGAACAAACCCCTTTATATTGTTATTTTTATTAGCTGGCTTATCGCATTTGTTGAATATTGTTTTGCCGTGCCAGCAAATCGCTTAGGGCATCAATATTATAGTGCTGCTGAGTTAAAAACGATGCAAGAGGTTATCACCTTATGTGTTTTTGTAGGTTTCTCCGTTTTGTATCTGGGAGAAAGCATCACTATCAATCATATTATTGGTTTTATACTGATATTTGCAGGTGCTTTCTTTATTTTTAAAGGGCCATTTTGAAGGAAAACTCCTTCTATCTAGTAGAAGGAGTTTTCAATTTATACCCAGCCTTTTTGACGAAACTCTTTTAATACAAGAACAAACTGTTCCATTTCTTCAGGAGTTCCTAGAGTGAGGCGATTCCAGCCTACAACAGGTGGGAATTCTCTTCCTACCATGATGTTAGCTTCTTGCATTCGTTGCTTATACGTTTTCACATCACCTTTAACTTTGTGGAAAATAAAATTAGCTTGAGATGGCGCATATTCTAATCCAAGGTCATTTAATGCCTGTTCGACAATCTTGCGAGAAAGGTTATTTGATTTCAAGCTATACGCAATAAATTGCTTATCTTTTAATGATGCGATAGCTGCTGCGGCTCCAGCTGTATTGGTATTATCAATTGAATTAAATTCATCAACTGCAGCGATAATATCTGGAGTTGCAATACCATAACCCACACGTAATCCTGCTAAGGCATATATTTTAGAAAAAGTTCTGGTCACAATAAGATTATTTTGACCTTTTTTTACTAATTCTATAGCGCTAATAAACTGTGGATCTTCAACGAATTCGGCATATGCCTCATCTACAATAAAAAATTGCTTATCGGTAACTTTTTTCATCCAACGATCTAATGGGCTATGTGGTGTGATCATTGCGGTTGGATTGTTAGGATTGCAGATATAAATAATAGAGAGTCCATCAAAATTATTTGCGATCTCTTCCATTTTTTCTAAGTTAAAAGAGAGGTCGGCACTCAGTGGAACTTTTTTGATTTCAATATCTAAAGGTAGAGAGTAGAGTTCTGCATAATTAAACGTTGGATCTGGGGTAACTAATTGAATTTTTAAATTTTGTTTTCTCGCCTTATTTGCCAGCATGGCTACCGCTGCTTGAATGGTTTCCGATGAGCCATTACCTATGGAAATATGCTTGTCCGATAAGTTATGCATAGCACCTAAATTTTCAATCAACTCTGATCTGGCAGCATCAGGGTAACGAAAAGAGCCTGGTAGAGATTCCACGACTGCTGCTTGAGCTTTTGGTGACATACCGAGAGAGTTTTCGTTGAAATTAAGCAGTAAAGGATGCTCTGCACTTGGTTTGATAACAGAGATTGTCTTTGCATTTGCCTGATTTAAAACGGAGTTTATTGCTAAACCACCAGCGATAAGTGAGCTTGTTTTTAAGAATGAACGACGATCCATGAAGTGTTCCTGCAATATATTTACGTTGTGTTACTAGATTACTTAAAATAATTGCAATGTAAATAAATATGTTAATAAAGTGATTTTTTATTCGCTCTTGTTGTTTTTATCGCTGGAAATGCATGGTCTTCATGTTGTGTTAACTGGTTAAATATTCATCTCTTCAACAATATTTCTCAGAAAGTTACCGATGAGGTGATAAATGGGCTATTTCAGAGAAATACAAATAACTAAGTGGATTAAGAGGGGGATAACCGATTAATTATCAAATATAAGTGAAAGTATGTTAACGCCACATTGAAAATCAACATTTACTAAAGATGCTATTAAGAATAAATTTATTTTAAAAAGATAATCTTTTTGAAAGGACAATTTAAAGTGAGAAGATTATCTCTTCTCACTTTAAATAATATTTATTGATTTTGAATTGGAGCATTAGTCTCCGCATCTATAACTGCAACATGTACTCTGTATTGTTTACCATTTTCACCTTTTGGTAGATCAGAGCTGATTTTTTTCAGTGTTTCTTCGGGTTGAGTTGTTTGAATCGTTGTAGAGTATTGCATAGCAGCTTGATGGCGACCAGAGTGTCGTCCATCTGCATAGTTACTGCATGGGCGTTCATATTGAGCTTGAGTATGGTTGTTATGATTAGGCCAAGAACCATGTCCAGTACCATTACCATGATATGCAAAAGTTGAAAAGCTAATGGCCAATAAACTACTAGCAATAATAATAGATTTTGAAAGTTTCATATTTTATCTCCTTTGTCTTTATATTTAATTTGCCATTTAAATATATTTAAGCAATTCAATTTACTTAATTATAGAGATTATTCTTATTGTACTCACAGTCATTCATTATTTCTTCATAATGCTAATTTCTTGTTAATTAAACTAGTTATTTATAAATAAATAAAAAATGAATTTTTATTATGTTCTATCTATGGGAGATGGATCGTACTTTTTGTGCTGCACTAATTAGGTAAAGCTTATAAAGACAATAGCAAAAATGTTAATATAGCTATATCTGTTAGATTTTATAACCTGAAAAGGATCGCAGTTTGAAACGAATAAAAAGTAAGCTATTGATTATTATATTACTGGCAGTTGGCGCATTTGGTTACCAGTTTTATACAAGTATTGGGGATTCGGATATTAAAAAAAGTGCCGAAAAACTTGTTGAGAGCAAGTTAGGTACAGGAAGCTCCATTATCTTTACTGATGTAAATATCGTATTGAAAAGCGAATTTAAAGATGGAGAAAGCTATCGAGTTTGTGGTTTTTATCAAGTTAAACAACAAGATGAAAAGCTGCCATTTGTTGCTAGTATCAATGTTCAGGAAGGTGTTTTTTCAGAGCATAATCAGTTAATTGTTAGCGAAACGCCAGAGTTACGTACCGCAATTACCACCATTTGTGAAAAGTCGAAAGAGTAACTTTGTTGATGTGCCCATAGTCCGTCAGGGCACATTCTATTTATAAGTTATTATGATTTATTCAGTAATAGCTCAGTTTGGATTTTACACGCAGCTATTGAATCATTCAGTGATTTATTAAATTCTGCATCAGATGCAAATTTAGATTTGTTTTTTCGTACCCCATCAATGGCTGCCATTAAATTCTGACGTAATTCTGCTTCAGTGGTTTGCAATAGTTTTAAATCCACATTTTCACTTTTGAGCTTTGTGATGGTATTGCTAGTCAGCTCGCTACTGCTTTTATTAGTGCCGTATGCGTTATGCAGTGCTTGCCCTGTTGCATCACAATAGTCTTTAGCTAGTTCACTAATATTTAAAGGCTCGTTGGCTGCTAAGGCAATAACAGGGCTTAAAAATAGTGCTAATAATAAACGTTTCATAGGCATACCTCTGATTTGTAATGAATGTGGGTCTGTAGAGACTATAGCAGACTGGGACGTAAATCATAATCTCAGAGGGTTTTTTAGCATCAATTCATAAAAAAGAGCCAGTATAAATACTGGCTGCTATAAATTAGCAAAAGCAATGTAAATGAAAATTCGTTATATACATTATCATATAACGAGAATAAATAAAGGACTTTGTTTGGGTCGGATTTGGTATTCAAAGCAAAGATGATTTTGATCAGAGTTTAAGGTGAATGGAAAATAATGTAGGACAAGGAATACCAGCCTGAAATACTTAGGTAGGCTGGTAAAGGAGGTGGTTTAGGTTAGTTTTTTAACCAATGGCCATGATGCAAAACATCTTCAACGAGCTCATGTAAGACAATATGAGCTTCTTTGTCATCATGAAATCCGCTGGTATTAAATGTTGTTGGCCCCATATCATGTGTAATCTTCAGATTGCTACCGGGATAAACTTCCAATATGCGAGCATGCAGCTCGGCAACGAATGCTTCATGGGATTTTTCAGAGAGTTTTGCCACTGCGTCGTCGGAAACTTTAATATTGATATCCATATGTTACCCTTTGATGTAAAAAGCTAATTTTTAATCAGTGTATTGTTATCATAAAACATAAGCAATAATCTTATTTGGATGATACAAAAAAGATTTAATGAGCGAGGACAAAAGTTATTATTAGCTTGGATATGATTTTATTATTATATGGATCTTTTTAGATTATAATTTTTCTATATTTAATTATAGTCAAAAGTTAGATTTGTAATTTTTTAAGTTTAAATCCCTACGAAAAATTTAAATTATTTATATAAGTAAAATGAACTATTTAGATAATGAAATCAATTAAACCAGTCTAAAAAACAACCAAATTCAAACGATTGTTTAATTTTGAATAAAAAACAATCAATGCAATCTTATCGTGATGATATTTAATGTATTATAATATTGAGGCTCAAGGCTTTTTTAACAAAGGCATGTTAAAAAACAAGCATCATCATGTATAAAAAACAGAAAATAATTTACATGAAAAGCAAAAAAAATATAATTCAGGCGTCGTGTTGAATTACGTTGATTTAAATTATGAACCTTTATGGCTCATAGTTTTTATGTGTTTAACTATTATTGGCTAATATGGAGCGAAATTAATCATCAACTAAATATTAATTTAGTTGTTCTAATAAAAGGAGAGTAATTTGATAGAATTTATAAACTCAATCAGTAATTTTATTTGGGGCTCATTACTAATTTATTTATTACTCGGAGCCGGTCTTTATTTTACATTACGGTCTAAATTTATTCAGTTTAGACACTTTGGCCATATGTTTGGCATACTTAAAAACAGCACTCAGGCAGACAAATCAGGAATTTCGTCATTTCAAGCATTATGTACCAGCTTAGCAGCCCGAGTTGGCACTGGAAACTTAACTGGGGTGGCTATTGCTATCACGGCAGGGGGGCCTGGAGCCATATTTTGGATGTGGGTTGTAGCCCTATTGGGTATGGCAACATCATTTATAGAATGTACCCTCGCTCAGTTATATAAAACCAAAGATGACCAAGGTAACTATCGTGGTGGGCCTTCTTATTATATGCAAAAAGGCTTAAAACAACGTTGGATGGGAGTTTTATTCTCAATCTTTTTAATCATTGCCTTTGGTTTGGTTTTTAATGCCGTTCAAGCTAATTCTATTGCTCAAGCCACTGCGGTAGCATTTGATTTTAATCCTCTCTATGTTGGTATCGTATTAGTTATTTTAAGTGGAGTGATCATTTTTGGTGGATTAAGATCAGTTGCTAAAGTCGCGGAGCTGGTTGTGCCTATCATGGCAATTGCATATCTACTGCTCGCTTTTTGGGTTGTTGGGCACCATATTGAACGCTTACCCGATGTATTTATGTTGATCTTTCGTAATGCATTTGGCTTACAAGAGGCTGCAGGGGGAGCTGTGGGCTATGGTGTCGCACAAGCTATGACCCAAGGAATTCAGCGGGGACTATTTTCTAATGAAGCTGGAATGGGTTCTGCGCCGAATGCTGCTGCGTCTGCATCTCCTTATCCCCCTCACCCTGCATCCCAAGGGTACGTACAGATGTTGGGTGTCTTCATGGATACAATCGTTATTTGTAGCGCTACGGCAATTATTATCTTGGCATCTGGTGTGTTAGATGGCCCAGTTGAACAAGTTAATGGCATCGAACTTACTCAGCTCGCATTGTCATCTTCTGTCGGAAGTTGGGGGTCAACTTTCATCGCTATTGCTATTTTCTTTTTTGCTTTTACTTCAATCATTGCAAATTATGCTTACGCAGAAAGTAACATGATTTTCCTCGAAAATAACCATACCGCAGGTTTGTTTATTTTCCGCTTAGCTGCTTTAGGGATGGTGATGTTTGGTGCTTTAGCCGAAATGCCATTGATCTGGAAACTCGCTGATTTATCAATGGGCTTGATGGCGATTACCAATTTAATTGCGATTCTCCTATTGTCTGGAGTGGCATTTAAGTTAGCCAATGATTACAACCAACAACGCCGTGATGGAAAGGTGCCTACTTTTGATATCAATGACCATCCAGAGTTAAAAAAACAAATTGAAGATGGAATTTGGGAAAAAGAGTCTGTAGAGCAGTGGGTGAGTAAGGAAGTTCGCTCATAGCAATGATGCTGTAGTATTAAATAATGTTAAGCACTTAGATAAATGTCTAAGTGCTTTTTTTATAAATAGAAATTGATAAAAAAGACTTGCTTTCTCGTGCTTGGAGCGTAATGTTTTTGAAATATACTCATGGATATTTTACCGATTACGAGGATGTTATTCAGGCTATGAAACTAGGGCAACATGCAGCAACATTCTACGGCATAATTTCCATATTATTATGGAGCACGATGGTTGGTTTAGTTCGTAGCACAAGCGAAAACTTTGGTCCCATAGGTGGTGCAGCCTTAATCTATTCTATTGGTAGTCTTGTGTTAGTGGCGGTGATGGGGCTACCTAAAATCCATTTATTTCCTAAGCGCTATCTGTTTTGGGGTGCTTTTCTATTTGTTAGTTATGAAATTTGTTTCATATTGGCTCTGGGTTTAGCCAATAACCGTCAACAAGCGATTGAGCTGGGAATGGTGAATTATCTTTGGCCGAGTTTTACAATCGCGCTCGCTGTATTATTTAATCGACAGCGATTTACATTGTTATTGATATTAGGACTAATATTGGCATTTGCGGGGCTATTATGGGTGATTTCTGGAGACCAGCCTCTATCGCTAGATGCTATTTTATCGAATATTCAAAGTAACCCGATAAGCTATGGATTGTCCTTTGTGGGAGCAATATTGTGGGCGTTTTACAGCAATATTACGAAGCGTATGGCGAATGGATGCAATGGAATGGTCTTATTCTTTATCATGACATCTATTGGGCTATGGGGACTCTTTTTACTTTCTGAGCCAGCGCCATTTAATATTAATCTGAACAGTATGAGTTTATTGCTGATCACGGCAATTGCAACGGGAGGCGCTAACGCTCTTTGGACTGTTGCAATTATCAAGGGTAACGTCGCATTTTTGGGAACCCTTTCTTATTTTACCCCTGTGATCTCTACCGCATTTTCTTCAATGCTATTGAGTACGGCATTAACATGGGGATTTTGGCAGGGAGTTGTGATGGTCACCATCGGGTCAATAACTTGTTTTATCGCGACAAGACGCCGCTAAATACGGTATTAGCCCGCAAACTGCGGGCTTCATATGATTAATTAGACCAAATTTCGCTTTACAATAGGATCCATTTTTGCCGTAAATTTACCGATAAGCATCGAAATAATGAAAGCAATCAGTCCCGGAATTAACCAACCCATACCTTGTTCAAATAGCGGCAAATGTGTCATCAGTATTTCTTTCACTGAACCGCTTAATAATTTCATATTATTCAATGTATCAAATAAGCTCATCAAAACAACCACTGCAATGGTAATACCATAAGTGACTCGTGGGGCCGCCATATATTGACGAGCAAATTGCAAGAATACGATAGTTACCGAGGACGGATAAATCATCAGTAGTGCAGGAATTGTCACACGTAGCAACGTATCAAGACCGAAAGTTGAAACGATGGTCGTTAATAAGGTGAAAAATACCACCCAGAACCGATAGCCTAAACGATGATGGAACGTTGCGAAATAATCAGCACATGCGCTGGTAACGCCTACTAAGGTGGTCATACTGGCTAGCAATACGATCCCACACATAATCCACGTACCAATCGAACCAAATAAAACATCCACATAGCGAGAAAAAATTTGTCCGCCATTCGTTGCTGTATTAGCAACTTGCTCGCTCGTCGCCCCTAAATAGAATAAGCAAATATACAGTGCAGCTAATAAACTGACAGAAATTAGGCCGGCTTTGATCGTAATGATGGCAACTTGGCGAGGTTCGGTAATTTGCTTAGAAGCTAATGCACGAGCAACAATCCCCCCGAATGCCATTGCAGATAACACATCCATGGTTTGATAGCCATCAATTACGCCCCCCAAGAAGGCAAACTCTGCATACTGATTTACAGGCTGATTGATAGACGATAGTGGATCTAGCACGACAGCGATACCGACAACCACTAACAGAATTAGCAGTGCGGGCGTCATAAATTTACCAATGGCACTGATCATCGTACCTTGCTTCAACATGAAGAACATAGAACCAAAATTGAAAATGAGTGCAAAAGTCAGATGCGAGAAAGTATTTTTCTCAACCAGACCTAATGGCAGAAAGCCCATTTCGAAAGCGGTATTTGTCACTCTTGGCATGGCAAAGGTTGAACCGACGATCAAATACAGAGCGACCCAAAAAATAACGGCAACCCATTTAGGTAAATCGACTGAGAGTTTTTCACCTCGACCTTTTACCGCGACGGTAACTAGCGTTAAAAAGGGCAATAATACGCCAGTAATCAGAAACCCTAGGGAGGTATTGAACCAGTCTGTTCCTGATTGATATCCGGCCATTGGAGGAAAAATGATGTTTCCTGCACCTAAAAATAAGGCAAAAACCATCATTCCAAGAATTAACATATCTTTTGTTGAAAACATTTTACTACCTGTTAGTGATGTTGATTTTTTATTGTGTTTGTTAGCATATGGTCACTTTTTTGAACGCTGCAGATAGTATCAAATTTGGTAAGGTAAGTAAGGGGAAGGATAAAAGAGTTGGTAAGCTAAGATAGAGGATGGACATGCCAAATGTGCAAACAATAGGCATATCCAATAGCGGCAAAATAAATTTATAGGAATTTGAACTTTAAAATCTAAAATATCTAGACAATAAATTTATTTATTGCGACGGCAACACCATCACAATCGTTGGTCGATGTCACAAATTTCACCATTTCACGGATATGTGGCTCCGCATTCCCCATTGCAACAGAAACACTGGCGTATTTTAGCATCGCAATGTCATTATTTTGGTCTCCGATGCTCATGACCTTATCGGGGGTTATAGCTAGCTTTTCACATAAAACCTGTAATGCGGAACCCTTACTGGCATCTTTGTTCGATATTTCTAAAAAGTAGGGGCTAGTACGAATTAGAGAATAATTTTCGAACGTATTTTCTGGAATATAGCTGATACCAATTTCTAATTTTTCAGGGTAATCAATGACCATGATTTTTGTGAAACTTAATGAGGTATCCATCTCATTGACTGGGCAGTAAACTAAAGGGGTATTCGTAAAATAGGCATCATGGATGGTATAGCGACTGATGTGTCGGTTAGCAGTAAACATTGTGTTATCTGCTAAGGCATGCATATGAACCCCAATATTATTAGCCAGCTCGGCGAAGTACTGATAATCCTCAAAATCTAACAAATCTTCATATACATGGCTTCCATCGTTAGCTTGATGAATAACGCTACCATTATTACTAATACAATAATTATTTGTAGTATCTAACCCAAGCTCTTGTAAATAAGGTTGAATGCCAGAATAGGGGCGACCCGAAGCCAATACAATGCGAATACCTTTTTGCTGGGCATGAGCGATGGCATTTTTAACGTTAGGGGATATTTGGTGTTGGGAATTGAGTAACGTACCATCTAAATCAATGGCGACTAGTTTAATAGACATCAACGCCTCCTAAATTAGAGTTTTATGTCAGTACCTTACTCTGATTATTAAGAATGTAAATTATCTAACTGACTGATGCGGGTATCAATCAAAAAAGATATAGATTATGAATGCCCATGTTTTATTGCATTAAAATGAACGAACTCATTGATAATGCACGTAAAACAAATTCACTCATAGTCTTCGGTTAAGTGTAGTGGTTGCTTTACATCCAGCTGGATCTGGTCATTTTGCCTGAAATCAAACGGAGTAATGCCATATTCTTTACGGAACATATACGTAAAATGCGATTGGGAGCCGAAGCCAAAATCAAGCGCAATATCAAAGATAGATTGATTACTATTTCTCAATAAATTCACAGCGCCCGCTAATCGACGTTGGCGTATATATTTACCTAAAGAAATCCCTGTGACTTCTTTAAAGATTTTTTGCATGTGCCAAAGGGAATAGCCTGAATAAGCAGCCAGCTCTTCCAAGTGGATGACTCGCCCCAGATGCTCTTCAATCCATTTACTTAAAGCAATTACAAGTGCTAAGTGGTTATCTTGTGCCATCTCTAATTCATTTTTATTTTACGGTAACTGAAGTATACACAACTTCATTTCACCATGACAAAGGTTGGTTGTGCGGTATACGAGATTTTTGTATAAAAAACACACACTCAGAGCCAGTTAGTTCACATAAGCTGTAAAAATAAACAATTATTTTATTGAAAAGGGCGAATTGCCTATTTTTGCTAAGTTAGTGATAAAAAAATTAATTAGCATTGAATCAGGTTAACGTTTTAGAGAATCCCTATTTCATGCGTAACATACTGCTAGCTATCACTATTATATTAAGCTGCGTTTTTTTATATCTTCTTGCCATGGATAGCCTGTGTGACCAAGGGGGAGATGACTTTATCTTAGGAATATGCCGCGTAACCAGCTTGTTACCATTTTGAATTTGCTTTTTGCAACGTCATGCTTGATATTAGTTCGTCGTTTTTTAAAAAAATGACAAGACAGGCAGACAGTCCGCTTTTCAGTAGTGTTAATTGAAAAATTCAAATAAACTTGAGTGATTATCACCACTGTGGACGAAGATAAAAAAGTAAGAGGACGAAAGGGTAAAGATATGGAGCAACAGACGCTCAAGCGCGGATTAAAAAATAGACACATTCAATTAATAGCTTTGGGAGGCGCTGTCGGGACTGGGCTGTTTTTAGGAATAGCCACAACGATACAGATGGCAGGGCCTTCAGTATTGCTCGGGTATGCTCTTTGTGGGTTTATCGCCTTCCTCATCATGCGCCAGCTTGGGGAAATGATTGTTCAAGAACCGGTCGCGGGTTCTTTTAGCCATTTTGCATTTAAATATTGGGGCGGTTTTGCTGGGTTCTTATCTGGCTGGAACTACTGGGTCATGTTTATTCTGGTTGGGATGACAGAATTGACAGCCGCAGGCAAATATATGCAACACTGGTGGCCTGAACTGCCTATATGGGTTTCTGCACTTGTTTTCTTTATTGCGGTCAATGCAATTAACTTAATCAATGTTCGCTCCTACGGTGAAACAGAATTCTGGTTTGCACTGATCAAAGTCATTGCCGTTGTTGCAATGATTATATTTGGTTGTTATTTACTGTTTAGTGGACATGGCGGCCCACAAGCTAAGGTCAGCAACCTATGGGAATATGGCGGGTTTTTCGCGAAAGATTTTAGCGGGTTGCTGATGGCACTGGCAATTATTATGTTCTCATTTGGCGGCTTGGAGCTGGTTGGGATTACGGCTGCTGAAGCAGAAGATCCAGATAAAAGTATTCCAAAAGCGATTAACCAAGTTGTATACCGTATTTTGATTTTCTATATCGGTTCTTTAGCGGTGCTGTTAGCCTTGTATCCATGGGTGCAGTTAGATGGCAAAACCAGCCCATTTGTATTAATTTTCCATGAGTTGGGTGATTTGTTCGTTGCTAACGCATTAAACGTTGTCATCCTAATTGCCGCGTTATCTGTGTATAACAGTGGCGCTTATTGTACGAGCCGTATGTTGTATGGTTTAGCTCAGCAAGGTAATGCACCCAAATTTATGGCGAAAGTCAATAAAGGTGGAGTACCTGTGATGGCGCTGATTATTTCAGGTATCGCGACGTCAGGGGGGATCTTAATCAATTTCATCATGGAAGGTCGTGCGTTTGAGTTATTAATGTCCCTTGTGGTGACAACGTTGGTTCTTAACTGGATTATGATTTGTATCTCGAACCTGAAGTTTAGAGCGGCAATGAATAAACAGGGCATAGAAACAAAATTCAAAAGTATTTGGTACCCATTTGGTAACTACCTCTGCTTGGCATTTCTTTTGCTGATCTTGGTTATCATTTTAATGATGGATGGATTACGTATTTCGGTACTTATTATGCCACTATGGATTTTAGTCCTATGGATTGGTTATCAGTTCTCTGGAACTAAAAAGCGTAATGTAGAAAATAAAATAGCGTAATATTTTCGAGTAGAAATACTAAAAAAGAAAGCCGGTGATTTTTTATCTACCGGCTTTTCTTTTGAGACTAGTTTTTAAGTGGTGATTACCACTGCCAACGTAGCCATGCAAACAAGACGTTACCATTGTTATAGGTTCCCGGAATATAGGTTGCTTGGACAGAAAGCTTATCATATTCAATAGAAACTAACGGTAATGGAACGGGAATAGGGATATAGCTATACTCTTCACGGGCTGTAATCCCCAAAGTGAAACCAGCTCCCATTCGGAAACCATCAATTTCACCAGGGATCCACATTTTTTGGAAACCGTAACCTACAATCGGTTCAACTTTATTGTGAGAATCCATAAAGGCCATCGCATATAACGCATGCCAATCATTGTCTTCATCGTAACGATACTTACCAATACCAAAACCCCAAGGTTCTTCATTATAAGTATCCGTTTTTTCTTTATCGTACATAAAGCGGTTATGCCACGTAAAGAAGGGAACATATAATTCATACTTATCAGAATCCCAAGTAGCGCTGACATTGTTGGTAAATTTATCCCATAAACCGACGGATTCTTCTTCAGCTAAGGCAGGTGATGACATGCAGATTGAGGCTGACATAATGATCGATGCGCCTACAACCAACTGTATGTTTTTATTTACTCTCATTGCGGATCCAGTTCTGGTTATCTTTTGATAATTTCAAATAATTGACATGATAATAATTAATGCATTATCGCTATTGGAATAGTTATAATTTTAATTATTTTAATAAAGATAAGCGGAATAGGATAGTAGTAATTAGTTAATTTAGGATAATGACTTAATCATTCAGTAATATAGTGTAAGTAATCAATATATTATCTTTATTGGGTTTTATCTATTTAACGATGATAAGTAAGGATAAAATGTATCTTTAATCGCCAAAAAAGCTGAAATCATTCTAAATTAGAATGAAAAATTAATATTCATCACATTAGAAAATATCTTCACTGGTAATTGATATCGCATATGAGACAATCAAAATAATATTATTGATTGATTATTTTAATGAATATTCAAGTTTGCCAAGATAGAGTCTAACCATAATATGTGCAAATTAGATTGATATTTAATCAGAAAGAGAGGTGATTAGTGAGAGTGAATGCATTAACGATTGCAGGAACTGACCCATCGGGTGGTGCCGGTATCCAAGCCGATCTTAAAGCGTTTTCAGCACTTGGAGCTTATGGCGCGAGTGTGATGACCGCATTGGTGGCTCAAAATACCCGTGGAGTGCAATCTGTTCATAACTTGCCGCCAGAATTCGTGGCTGCTCAACTTGAATCGGTATTGAGTGATGTACGTATTGATAGTGCCAAAATTGGCATGCTGTCGAACCAAGATAATGTCATCGTAGTTGCTGATGCACTAAAACAATATTCTATTCCCTATGTTGTGCTTGATACCGTGATGGTCGCTAAAAGTGGTGACCCATTACTACTACCTAATGCGGTAGACTCTCTAAGATGTGAATTACTACCGATAGTTTCTCTTATCACTCCCAACTTACCTGAAGCTGCAGTACTGCTTGATGAAGCAATGGCTAAAACCGAAGAGCAAATGATTGATCAAGGTCGGCGATTATTAGATTTAGGCTGCCAAGGCGTTCTGATGAAAGGAGGGCATTTAAGTGATGCTGAAAGTCCTGATTGGTTGATTACACCCCAAGGCGAATGGCGTTTTACATCTTTGCGTATTAATACCAAAAACACCCATGGCACGGGTTGTACACTTTCTGCTGCATTAGCCGCACTCAGACCTCGTTGCACGGATTGGCAACAAACGGTTATTGAAGCAAAAGCCTATTTACAGGGCGCATTAGAACAAGCGGATAGTTTAGAGGTAGGCTCAGGATTTGGCCCTGTCCATCATTTTCATCGTTGGTGGTAAGAATTTATCAGGGGACAGATAAAAGAAATGGCTAGCTCAAGGGAGATTGAGCCAGCCAAGGAGGTGGTTCCTAGTCTTAATTTATGACTTTCTAGTTCTTCGTTTTCGACAGTGACTATACGATATCGAATAACCAATTGATGTGATCTGTTGCATAAATTTGGATATTGACTGCATTTTTTCAAGCCATTGTCAAGAACGAGAACTATTCTCAGCTAGGGTTTCTTGTTGTTGTACCTGCTAGGTTGCGGATCAACAAGCCAAAGCTGATATCGATATCTTCAGGTACAGGTAAATAAACAATATGCCCATTACCTGGAGCCACATCAATGGCTTCGCCTTTGCGGTTCGCTAAGGACTCTAATGTGAAGACGATATTACCCGATGGCGTCATCAACTCTAAACTGTCACCAACACTGAATTTATTTTTCACATCGACTTCAGCCAAGCCATTCACACGTTTCCCCGTAAATTCGCCGACAAATTGTTGGGTATCCGAGACAGAATATCCATACTCATAGGTTTGATAAGCATCGTGGGTGTGGCGGCGTAAGAATCCTTCGGTATAACCACGGTGTGCTAATCCTTCAAGAGTGGATAGCAGAGTAGGGTCAAAAGGTTTACCTGCAACGGCATCGTCGATAGCACGGCGATAGACTTGAGCGGTGCGAGCACAATAATAGAATGATTTTGTACGTCCTTCGATTTTTAGAGAGTGAACACCCATTTTGGTCAAGGTTTCCACATGTTCAATGGCACGTAAATCCTTAGAGTTCATGATATAAGTGCCATGCTCATCTTCAAAGGCGGTCATATATTCGCCTGGACGTTTGGCTTCTTCAATCATGAAAACTTTATCGGTTGGTTCGCCTTCACCTAATGTTGGTGCAATATTTTTCACCGGAATTGGCTCGTGAACATGCACGATATTCCCGACCTCATCTTCTTTACCTTCTTCAACTTTATACTCCCAACGGCATGCATTCGTGCAAGTCCCTTGGTTTGGGTCGCGTTTATTAATGTAGCCAGAAAGTAAGCAACGGCCAGAATATGCCATGCATAATGCACCATGGACAAACACTTCAAGTTCCATATCAGGAACCTGTTGGCGGATCTCTGCAATCTCATCGAGCGAAAGCTCACGAGATAAAATCACGCGAGTTAATCCCATTTGTTTCCAGAACTTCACTGAAGCCCAGTTAACCGCATTCGCCTGTACTGATAAATGAATGTCCATCTCAGGAAAAGCTTCACGAACCATCATAATTAAACCGGGGTCCGACATGATCAGCGCATCAGGCCCCATTTCAATCACAGGGGTTAAGTCGCGAATAAAAGTTTTCAACTTGGCATTGTGTGGGGCAATATTCACCACAACATAGAATTTCTTGCCTAGTTCATGGGCTTCTTGGATCCCTTTAGCGAGATTCTCATGGTTGAATTCGTTATTACGCACGCGCAGGCTATAGCGGGGTTGACCGGCATATACAGCATCGGCACCATAAGCAAACGCATAACGCATGTTCTTCAAGGAACCTGCTGGGGATAATAATTCTGGTGTAAACATGTTAGTTCTCAGTCTGATGTCAGGTCAGCACTAAGCCGGATGGCTTAGCTTAAAAATTCGAGGGTGGGGATTTTAACGCTAAATGGCGGGAATGCCAAATTTCCCTTGTAAAAAACATGGTTATAATTTTGTTACGGCATTTAGACTAAATGTTTAACACTCATCCCAACGATAGCCTAAGCCATAGATTGAGCGGATAAACGTTTTTTCTGGGTCTAAAAATTCCAATTTTCGACGTAAATTTTTGACGTGACTATCGATGGTTCGGTCTGTCACGATGCGGTGATCGTCATAGAGGATATCAAGAAGCTGGTCTCGAGAAAAAACTGTGCCGGCATTATCAGATAGGAATTTCAATAGACGAAATTCGGCGGGTGTGAGTTCCAATAGTTTATCGCCATAACGAACTTGGAACGCATTTTCATCGATAACCAATTGTTTCTGTTGCTGCTCTAAACTATGGGTGTGGGTATTCTGACAACGACGTAAAA
The DNA here is from genome assembly GCF_000156395.1 of Providencia rustigianii DSM 4541. GTDB lineage: Bacteria > Pseudomonadota > Gammaproteobacteria > Enterobacterales > Enterobacteriaceae > Providencia > Providencia rustigianii. The sequence goes on along the minus strand of NZ_GG703819.1, from coordinate 722,980 downwards.
TAGTTTTTACTCTAGCGACCACTTCACGAGGACTAAATGGCTTGCAGACATAATCATCGGCACCAATTTCTAACCCTAATAAACGGTCGATCTCTTCTGTTTTAGCGGTCACCATAATTACTGGAACATCGCTAAATTTACGCAGCTCACGGCAGACGGAAATTCCATCCATTCCTGGTAGCATCAAATCTAATAAAATCAGATCAGGAAAATGTTTTTGTACATAAGGGATAACCTCATCTCCGCGCATTAGCAATGCGGGGACATAACCCGCAGCTTGAAGATAATCAAACAGAAGTTGCCCTAATTTAGGCTCATCTTCGACAATAAGAATATGCGAACTGGTTGATTCTGCGGTTACCACTATGCATTCTCCTGATGAGATATCGGAAGTTGGATTGTAATTCGTACACCACCTAATGGGGAAGGGGCGGCGCTTATGTTTCCATTGTGCGCTTCTACAATATTATAGCAAATTGCTAATCCTAAACCGGAGCCCCCACTGGCACGGTTTCTTGAGACTTCAGCACGATAAAAACGTTCAAATAGGCGTTGGCAATGTTCTACATCTAACCCGGGAGCGCTGTCTTCCCATTGAATCAGTAATTGTTGCTGTTGTTCTGTTACTCTGACCACAATTTTACCGTTTGGGTCAGTATAGCGTAGGCTATTTTCCATCAGATTATAGAATAACTGCCCAATACGGTCAGGATCAGCAAACACGGAACTATGGGAGAGAAATTGAGTATCTAGGTGTAATTGTCGGTCTTCAAGACGACGCTTAGCTTGCCCAAGCGTCATCTCAATAATAGGGACAATATCTACCGATTGCATACGATAAACCAAAGAGCCACGATCAGATAAGGATAGCTGGTGAAGGTCGTTAACTAATTTAATCAGCGTATGGGTTTCATTAAGTAATGAATTGATGGTTTCAGGAGTAGCTTGGCGAACGCCATCCTGCACTGCTTCTAATTCGCCACGTAAGACGGATAATGGCGTGCGTAGTTCATGGGAAATGTCTGCCATATAATCACGGCGCATTTGTTCATTTTTTTCAAGGGTAGATGCGAGATGATTAAAATCCCTTGCGAGTTGCCCTAACTCGTCTTGACCGATTTCTGGTACGCGGGTTGCAAAATCTCCTTTGGCTAATTGGTTGGTACCTTCAAGTAACCGCTTGATAGGTTTTAAAAAGCCGCGAGCTAGCAGTAGTGTCACAATTAAGGCGACAAACAGAGATAACCCGGCAATCATCAAGCTGGTGATCATTTGCTGTTTATCAAACTGTTTATCCAGTTGGCTACTAATGCCATCGTCATAAGCAGCAATAACCCAGCCAACCGTTTCATTATTAGCCGTGACAACGGGCTCTTTAATAATGTTATTAGGTAATGGCACATCTCGACCAAAGATCAGTCTATCTTGAGCGTCATAGACCCAGAAAATTCCTCTTCCCCGATTATGCCCATGGGGTGGACGTTTTTGTTGCTGCATATCGACATTACGTAAGATGCGAAAAAATATTCTTTCGTTATCTAATAAGAATCGCCAATTACCAAATTCTTCATATTGCTCTGCAAGTGCAGTGGAGAGTAATTCAGCTCGTTGTTGGTCATTTTCTTTAATGTAATCGATAAAGCCATGCTGAAAACCCATACGCACACCTTGATGCATCATGATGACCAACAGCAAGCAGGTGGCAAAAATCGCTAGAAATAATCGAGTACTAAGACGCGTTAATTTAAGTTTCATGGCGATTATCCTGAGTCAGGGACGTCGATATTTTCTTACGAGAAAAGCGCTGTCTGAGGCTATCAAAACTGAGATACACCACTGGGGTGGTAAATAATGTGAGCAATTGGCTCATGACCAAACCACCAACGATGGCAATCCCCAAAGGCTGTCTAAGCTCAGCACCATCTCCACTGCCTAACATCAGGGGTAAGGCGCCAAAAATAGCAGCGAGCGTCGTCATTAAAATAGGTCGAAAACGTAGTAAACTAGCACGTAAAATAGCTTCCCGAGCAGAGATCTGACCGCTACGTTGAGCCTGCAAGGCAAAATCCACCATAATAATGGCATTTTTCATTACGATCCCGATTAATAGCATGATACCAATGAGTGCAATCAAGCTAAATGGGGTATTGAAAAGCTCTAAAGCAAGTAACGCCCCAACGCCAGCAGAAGGCAGTGTAGACAAAATGGTCAGTGGATGAATATAACTTTCATACAATATCCCCAGAACCAAATAGACCGTCACAATCGCGGCTAAAATTAAAAATAGCTGAGATTTTAGAGTATCTTGGAAGACTTGTGCCGTACCAGCAAAGGTACCACGTACGGTAGAAGGAACGCCGAGAGCCGTCATGGTTTTCTCAATTTCGACCATTGCATCATTAAGGGTATATCCCTCTGTAACGTTAAACGAAATGGTTGATGATGCGGATAAACCTTGATGGTTAACACTCAGCGGTGCATTCGACGGTTGCCAACGAGCAAAATAAGAGAGTGGAATCGCGTCGCCTTGCTTGTTGACTACAAACATCTTATCCAATGCGCTGACATCTTGCGTATATTCTGGCGCCACTTCCATTACGACTTTGTACTGATTCATTGCTTCATAGATAGTGGAAATTTGGCGTTGCCCAAAGGCATTATTAAGCAGGTTATTGGCATCTCGAACATCAATACCCAGCTGAGCCATCAAATCACGGTCATAGGTCAGGGCCATTTCAGCCCCTTTATCTTCTTTATCCGAGTTCACATCGGTGATTTGAGTTAATTCACCAAGCGCACGGCGAATAGCCGGTTCCCAAGCCCGTAAAGCATCAAGTTCATCAGCGAGCAGCGTGAATTGATAGCTGGCTTCAGATTGGCGTCCACCCACTCGAATATCTTGCACCGGCATCATAAATAAGTTGGCACCGGGTTCTTTGGCGAGTTTTATCCGTAGACGGTTAATAACACTATTAGCACTTTCTTGACGCTCATCGAGGGGTTTTAATGAAATAAACATTGAGCCACTATTGACGCGGCTTCCACCTGTAAACCCAGTGACACTCTCTACGGCAGGATCCGCTTTTACTTCCTGCATAAAGCGGGTCATTTTTTGCTTCATGGACTGGAATGAAATGCTTTGGTCTGCACGTACAAATCCTAATAAACGCCCCGTGTCTTGTTCAGGGAAGAAGGCTTTTGGGATAGAAATATACAGGTAAACATTCAGCCCAATAGCGGCGAACAATACAGCAAGTACACTACGGCGATGGGAAAGCACCCAATTTAACGTGACGCCGTAACTTTCCTGTAGGCGAATTAAAAGTCGACCGAAACCACGATGTTTCGCATGAATATCGGTGGCGCGTTTTTTCAAAAGGTGGGCACACATCATGGGTGTTAAGGTCAGAGAAATTATTAAGGAAATACCAATAGCAGTGGCTAAGGTAATCGCAAATTCTCGGAATAAACGGCCCACTAGTCCGTCCATTAACAGCAGCGGAATGAATACTGCCACGAGAGAGATACTCATGGAAACAACGGTGAAACCGACTTCAGAGACTCCTTTGACGGCAGCAATAAAGGGTTTTTTACCATTTTCAATATGGCGCGAAATATTTTCGAGCACCACGATAGCATCATCTACTACAAAACCGGTGGCAACGGTAAGCGCCATCAATGATAAGTTATTGAGGCTAAATCCACACAAATACATGGCGGTAAAAGTACCGATTAGCGATACCGGAACCGCAATGGCTGGAATTAGAGTGGCTCGTCCTGAACGTAAAAAGAGTAAAACCACCAAAATGACTAAAGCAACGGCGATCAATAGCGCACGTTCCACTTCCACTAAGGAGGCTTTGATAGTGGGAGTTCTATCCTGAGCAACTTGTAAATCAATTGCAGCGGGAATTAACTCTGTCAGTTCAGGAAGCTCTTCTCGAATACGTTTTACCGTTTCGATGATATTTGCTCCAGCCTCGCGACGAATAATGATCAAAATAGCGGGTTCACCGCTCGACATGCCCGCAGCACGAACATCCTGTACTGAATCTTTAACGACGGCGACATCGCTGAGTTTCACTGCGTTCCCATTATTATAGTGAACAATAATTGGGCGATAATCAGCGGCTTTTTTTAGCTCGTCATTGGTTTTTACCTGATAACGATTTTCATCGTCATTAATATAGCCTTGGGGTTGACGAACGTTGGCGCTACTAATGGCTGAGCGCACAGTGTCAAGGGACACCCCTTGATTAAATAGGGCGGTTGGGTTGAGTTCTACCCGTACAGCGGGCAGTGAGCCACCGCCTACAGAAACCTCACTAACCCCTTCAATTTGAGCAATACGCTGAGCTAAACGGGTCGAGGCGATGTCATAAATTTCTCCGGTATTCATGGTTTTTGAGGTTAATGTCAAAATCATGATCGGGGCATCGGATGGGTTCGATTTGTAGTAACGAGGTCGGCTTGGCATACCGCTGGGTAACAAGTTTTGTGCTGCATTGAGCGCAGCTTGAACTTCTCGTGCAGCATTATTGATATCTTTACTGAGGTCAAATTCAAGCGTGATTGTTGTACGCCCCAACGAGCTGCTGGAGGTCATTTCATTTAATCCAGCAATACTGCCAAGTGAGCGCTCCAGTGGCGTGGCAATAGAAGATGCCATCGTTTCCGGCGATGCACCAGGAAGTGACGCTGTCACTCTTATCACAGGGTAATCAACCTGTGGCAATGGGGCCACAGGGAGGTACAAAAAGCTTAATGCACCGCACAGCGTGATCGCCACACTAATAAGTGTGGTTGCCACGGGTCGACTGATAAATAAAGCAAACAGGCGTTTCATTACGACTCCTGAATCTTATCAGCTCGATGATGGCGGCTTATACGACGGGATAAGCGGTCGAACATCAGATAGATAACGGGAGTCGTAAACAGTGTGAGGATCTGACTCATAATCAAGCCACCCACCATACAAACACCTAATGGTTGGCGTAATTCAGCACCAACACCCGTACTGAGCATTAATGGGAGTGCGCCCAATAATGCCGCCATAGTTGTCATTAAAATAGGACGGAAACGTAATAAGCATGCTTGATAGATAGCGTCATACGGAGACATACCTTGCTCACGCTCTGCGGCGAGTGCGAAATCGATCATCATGATAGCGTTCTTTTTCACGATACCAATCAATAAGATAATCCCAATAATCGCAATCACATCCAGTTCATTACCTGCCATAATTAAGGCGAGTAGCGCACCGACACCCGCAGTAGGGAGTGTTGAGAGAATGGTAATAGGATGAATAAAGCTTTCGTACAAAATGCCTAATACAATATACATGGCAACAATCGCAGCAAAAATCAGCCAGACCGTACTACTCAGCGCAGACTCAAAAGCCAGTGTTGATCCTTGGAATTGGGTCGTTATGGATTTCGGCATGGTAATTTGTTTCTCAGCCTGTTTAACAGCATTGACAGCCGCCTCAAGGGAAGAGTTGTCCGCGACATCGAAAGAGAAAGTGACCGCTGGGAACTGATCTAAATGATTAATAGACAGAGGCCCGTAACCCTCTTGGATGTTCACTAGAGTACTAAGTGGCACAATCGCCCCATCAGTGCCTTGTAAGCGAATATCGTTCAGCGCCTCGATACCTTCTCGGGTCTGAGTATCGTGCTCTAAAATCACGCGATATTGGTTGGCTTGGGTATAAATTGTAGAGACCATTCGTTGCCCAAAAGCATTGTATAAGGCGTTATTGATGCTCGACATGGTAATACCAAAGCGGCTCGCGGTGTCTCTATCGACATTCACATAAGCCACCAGCCCTTTGTCTTGCCAGTCACTACTGACATCGGTGAGTTCCGGTTGTTGTTGTAACGCAGTCAGTAATTTGGGTACCCAAATACTTAATTCATCGAGCGTAGTTGCCTGCAAAGTGAATTGATATGGCGTTCGTGAAACCTGAGTATCAATAGTTAAATCTTGGGAAGCTTGCAAATAGAGATTTACGCCTGCAACGCTATCCGCAGCTTGTTGTAAGCGAGGAATAATTGTTGGAACTCGGTCGTCACGCTCATCAAGAGGTTTTAGCGTAATCTGGATACGCGCATTATTCAGTGTTGCATTACTGCCATCGATACCGACATACGTGGTGACGTTTTCTACCGCAGGATCTGCCAAAATAATTCCCGCCACTTGCTGCTGTTTTTGTGACATTGCTGCGAACGAGATAGATTGACGGCTTTCGATAGTACCTTGAATAATGCCACTGTCTTGCAGAGGGAAAAAGCCTTTAGGTATCCACATATACAGTAAAACGGTCAATACCAAAGTACCCAATGCGACACATAACGTGAGCCATTGATGATTCAGAATACGTTTTAACCAGATGGCATAACCGGCAATCATCCATTCAAAGAAGCGTTCACAGGCAATTTCAAAGCGGTTATGTTTATGCTGAGATTCTGGCTTTAATAAACGAGCGCACATCATTGGCGTGAGAGTCAACGAAACCACGGCAGAAATTAAAATAGCCACCGCTAAAGTGATAGCAAATTCCCTAAATAGTCGCCCGACAATATCCCCCATAAATAGTAATGGAATTAGTACGGCAACGAGGGAGAAGGTTAGGGAGATAATCGTAAAGCCAATTTCGCCAGCGCCTTTGAGCGCAGCGACCATAGGCTTATCACCTTGTTCGAGATAACGGGAAATATTTTCAATCACTACAATAGCATCATCCACCACAAATCCGGTGGCAATAGTGAGTGCCATTAACGTCAGGTTATTGACCGAAAACCCACAAAAATACATAACAGCAAATGTACCGACTAAAGATAGCGGTACGGCAATGCCGGGAATTAATGTAGCAATGCCGTTGCGAAGGAATAGGTAAATCACCATTACCACAAGAGCGATGGCTAGCACTAATTCAAATTGCACATCATTGACAGAAGCTCGAATAGTGCTCGTTCTGTCGGTCAAAATTTCAACATCGACTGAAGCAGGTAAGCTTTCAATTAATTCAGGAAGTAAGGCACGAATAGTATCGGTGGTGTCGATAACATTGGCACCCGGTTGACGTTGCACATTAATGACAATGGCCTGCTGGCTATTTGCCCATGCGCCTAAATAGGCATTTTCAGCACCTTGCTCAATGTTGGCAATATCCCCTAGGCGAACAGGAGCTCCGTCTTTGAAAGCCACAATCAGTTTCCGGTAATCTTCGAGAGATTTCATTTGATCGTTGGCTGAGAGCGTAACCGAGCGGGTTGGCCCATCAAAGCTACCTTTTGCGGAATTTACGTTCGCATTATTAATGGCACTACGAATTGTTTCGCTATCTAACCCTTTAGCGGCCATCGCTTGTGGATTGAGGTTTACACGCACAGCAGGCCGTTGACCGCCCGCAAGAGTGACTAACCCAACGCCATTCACTTGGGAAATTTTTTGGGCAACCCGAGTTTCAATAATATCTTGTACTTGGGTTAACGGCATCGCATTCGATGTGACCGCTAAAGTGAGAACCGGCGGATCTGCGGGATTGACCTTATTATAAATAGGGGGATAAGGTAAATCAGAAGGCAGTAAGCTGGTGGCTGAGTTGATTGCTGCCTGCACCTCTTGTTCTGCAACATCCAATGGCAATGTGAGCTGGAACATTAACGTGATCACGGATGCACCGCCAGAACTGCGCGATGACATCTGTTTTAACCCAGACATTTGACCAAATTGGGTTTCTAATGGCGCCGTGATAGCCGAGGTCATCACATCAGGACTTGCTCCCGGGTACAAAGTGACGACCTGAATGGTTGGGTAATCAACTTCAGGTAAGGCGGAAACAGGTAAAAAACGGTAGCCGATGATCCCTGCCAATAAAATGGCGACCATAAATAGCGTGGTTGCGACGGGACGTAAAATAAACAGACGGGAAGGACCTCCGCCTTTGAATTTTTCCGACTGCATTACGCTTTCTCCGCGCTATTACGCGTTTTTTTGCTGTCAGATGGTGCATTTTTAGTCGTTGGAGAGTTAGAAACTACTTCAACTTGGGCTCCATCGATCAGTTTATCCACACCATCGGTGATCACTTTAGTGTCTGCATTTAGACCACTTTCGATAACAACCTGCTGACTATCTTGTATTCCGACGGTAACGAGATGCTTAGAAACACGATTATCGTCACTGAGAACCCAGACATAATGTCCTTCATTACCCATTTGTAGAGCTGCCGTTGGGATCACTACTGCATCTTGCAGGGTTTCCACTTGCATCTTCACATTCACAAATTGGTTTGGAAATAGTTTTTGGTCTTCGTTAGTAAAACGCGCTTTAATTTTTAACGTGCCTGTTGCTGGGTCAATTTGGTTATCGGTACTGAGTAATTTTCCTTGGGCAATCATGGCGATATTATTGCGATCCCAAGCTTCTATGAGTACGTTATTACCGGACGCTTGAGCCTGTTGAATTGCTGGAATATCTCCTTCAGGTAATGCGAATAAG
>NZ_GG703819.1:627812-714375 GCF_000156395.1 Providencia rustigianii DSM 4541 | reverse complement strand
ATCGGCGGGTTGAGTTTGGGTGATCACGACAATTGGTGTTGAGGTGCCCGAAGAGATAAAGTTACCAACATCCACCTGTTTTAGACCAACACGCCCAGAAATTGGGGCGGTAATTTTACTGTAGGTTAATTGCAGTTTGGCATTATCCACCGTCGCTTGGTCGACTTTAATGCTACCTTCTGCTTGTAGAACGGTTGCTCGTTGATTGTCTAATTCTTGCTGTGAAATGACTTTTGTACCCGCTAATTTCTGGTAACGAGCTAAATCTAAACGCGCATTAGCGAGAGTTGCTTTATCTTTGGCGAGTTGACCTTCTGCTTGGGCAAGCTGAACCTCAAATGGGCGAGGGTCGATTTGTGCCAGTAAGTCACCTGCTTTGACATATTGACCCTCAGTAAAGAAAATCCCCATCAATTGCCCTTCAACTCGGCTTGTTACCGTGACCACATTGGCGGCTTGTACCGTACCTAAACCTGAAAGATAGCGAGGGACGATTTTTTTCTGTGCGGTTGCAAATTGAACAGGCGCTAAAGTTCGAGGTGGGCGTCCATTTGAATTTCTCGGTTGTGAGCTATTGGTTGTTGCGTTAGCGGTTGGTGCATCGCTTTGATTATTTTTATGGTAGACATACCAAGTTGCTCCTGCGGCTGCGATTAAAGCGACAAGAATAGCTGAGCGAGTCAATGTTTTATGGCGTTTTTGTTTAATCATTGTGGACAATTCGCTTAACTCAAAGTTGAGTAAATATCAGTTAGAAATTAAACCAAAAAATTAACTGAATATAATTAGGTATATATTAAAAATTAATCAGTTGCGTATCTTAATAGTTTAGCTGGAGGGGAACAAAAGAAAATGGAGGAAATATGAAAAATTGCAAGATATCTTTGGGTTTAGGTCAGGTATTGTCAATTTTAGTATAAAAAACCTGTGATTTTGGGACCACAGGTTTTAAATAAGCAGTGTGTTGCTGATTATGACTATTGAATTGTGCTGGTTTTCAGAACGGCAGCATTATTTGAGGCTTGCTCAGATGTGCCAGTCCAACCTTTCCAAGACAGCGGGATAAATGCCACTGCAACGGCTAATAAAGAGACCCCAGCCACATAGTAGGCAGGGCCCATATGGGATTGTTGTAACCAAGCACCCGTCAATATTGGTGTTAAGCCACCGAATACGGCATAGGCTAAGTTATAGGCGAATGATAGACCTGAAAAGCGAATTTCTGGTGGGAATGCTCGGGTACTGACTATGGGGGTGGTTGCAATTGCGCCAACAAAGAAGCCCATTAACCCATAATTGAACGTCAGAGTGTTAGCTGAGATATCCGCTGACAAACTTGAGTAGAAATAAAGTGCAGTGACGGCTAATCCGCCCCATGACAATGTCATGGATGCACGAGTCCCCATTTTATCGCCTAACCAACCCCAGAAAATACAACCTAAAGTCAGTGTTAATGTTGCCGCACAGTTAGCTTGTAATGCGATATTACGGTCAATGCCATAAATCCCTTTTAATACTACATCGGGCGTCATCAAAATCGTGACAACAATGGCGGTAGACAGTGACCAAGTCAGAGCCGCAGTGATCATACAGGCTTGTTTATGGGACTTAATAACGGTCTTCACCGGTAATTCTTTGGTTAAAGCTTTCTTGGCTGCCATTTCTTTGAAAATAGGTGTTTCTTGTAAGAAGCGACGCAGATAAACAGAAATAAAACCAAAGATCCCGCCTAAAATAAACGGAATACGCCAAGCAAAATCGTGAACTTCTTGAGTGGTATATGAGCGCTCAATTAAGATAGCGACGATGGAGCCTAATAAAATTCCACCAGTAATACCGGAAGTTAATGTGCCAATTCCTAAGCCATAACGTTGTTTTGGTGTATGTTCAGCAATAAATACCCATGCTCCCGGCATTTCACCACCAATAGCCGCACCTTGCATGATCCGCATCAACAGTAATAACAGTGGCGCTGCTGCACCAATGGTTTCAAAAGTTGGTAAGAAACCGATGATCAGGGTAGGAAATGCCATTAAAAAGATACTTAAAGTAAACATCTTTTTACGACCAATTTTATCCCCAAAGTGCGCCATAATAATTCCGCCTAGAGGGCGTGCGAGGTAACCCGCAGCAAACAAACCTAGCGTTGCCATTAATGCGAGAAATTCATTATTTCCTGGGAAGAATAGCTGGGAAATAATTTTCGCGTAAAAGACGAAAATCACGAAATCATAAAACTCTAACGTGCCACCCAAAGAGGATAAGCCCAAAGTTTTATAATCTTCTTTACCCAATGGTCTGGCTGCGGGCTGACTGGTTGTTTGCGATGTCATAATACTGTCCTTCTAAAATACACAGCGTTTAATTATTAGCGCGATAGTTTTTTTAATATTAATAATAGGTACTTTAAATAATGCAGTTGTTAATATTAATTTGAAAAGAATATGAGAGATAAAACATGGGAGGAATAAACCTTGTTAACACTCTGTATCTTTAATGCTGCCTCATTTATAGCAGAAAGTTTCATATTCTGTAAACCGTCACCTTTAAAACAAGCATAATATTCCTATCAGTTATCTTTAGTTGGATTTAGTCGCTGATTGATGGTTGAATGCCATGATATGATGTTAATAATAAAGCTTTTGCAGAAGATCCTATATTTAGATGGCCTAAATATGGTGTGAATTCAAAAGAAATAGTTAATTTTGACGATAATTAAATAGATGAAAAATAAAAAATAGTACGGGCATTTTCTAAGGGTAAATTAAAATAAACAGTAAATATGGCTATTTAAATAAATAATACTCGTATATTTGAACTGTTTACGCTATCTGCTTTGGAATGTTTCGGAGGTTTATTTATAAATAGCGGGGTTTTATAAATCTGCATACTTAACAGCGTGCTAAGTATGCAGATGATAGAAATTAAACTAAGAATAGGGTAGCTAAGCCAAGGAAAATAAAGAAACCACCAGTATCCGTGATTGCTGTAATCATAACGCTAGAGCCGATAGCGGGATCTTTACCCAGTTTGATCATTAATAATGGGATTAAAACACCCATAATAGCAGCCATCAGCAAGTTCAGTATCATGGCTAAAGTCATTACGGCACCCATGGCGATGTCCCCATAGAGTAAATAGGTAACAACCCCCATAATCCCCCCCCAGACGACGCCGTTAATGAAGGCGACACCTAGCTCTCTAAATAAGAGGAAGGAGAAGCTTCCATTTTGGATTTGGTGCAGGGCAAGAGCGCGCACAATCATCGTAATGGTTTGGTTACCGGTATTCCCGCCGATACCTGCAACAATTGGCATTAGAGTCGCTAAGGCGACTAATTGGGAAATGGTATCTTCAAACACACCGATAACACGGGAAGCGACAAATGCGGTACATAGGTTAAGTGCCAACCAAGTCCAACGAGTTTTCACTGCCTGTCCAACAGGAGCAAATACGTCTTCTTCAGGGCTTAACCCCCCCATACGACGGATGCTGTTATCATTTTCTTCGCTGATATTATCAACGATATCTTCAACGGTTAAACGCCCCATCAATAAACCATTGTTATCGACGACTGCGGCAGAAATTAAGTCATAACGTTCGAACGCACTTGCCGCATCTTCACCTTTTTCATCAGGTAAGAAGGTGACGGTGTCCGTTTTCATAACATCCGCGACAATTTTTTCGGGAGCTTGGGTTAATATGGTGGTTAGCGGTAATTCACCTTGTAGGTTGTTGTATTTATCAACCACAAAGATCTTATCTGTCGCCTCAGGGATCTTCCCGCGTTGGCGTAGATAGCGTTGAACGGTTTTCAGGGTCACATTAGAACGCACAGTCACGAACTCAAAGTCCATCATTTGACCGACGCTATCTTTTGCGTACTGTAAGACTTCGCGGATACGACTTCTTAAGCTGGGATCTAAATAGGTGAGTAATCGGCGCATTGTATCGCGAGGTAAGTGCTCAGCGATGTAGGCTTGTTCATCAACGTGCAGCCCAGCGACAGCGCGCAGCAATTCTCTGTCAGACATATCTTTAATCAGGCTATCCCAGACTGAAACAGATGCTTCAACGAGTACTTCACCGCGTTCGTTATTGTCAATCAGTCGCCATAATGCGAGACGTTCATCATAGGGGAGCATCTCAAGTATATCCGCGATATCGGCGGTGTGGAGGTCGACTAATAACTCTTTTACAGCATTGATTTTTTCACGAAATGCTTTGTCATCAATACCGACGTGTTGATCATTTTCAACGAGAGCATGGACGAATTCCTCGTCGTCCATAAAAAGCGTCAGGATTTGCTGGCGGATATACGCCAACTTCTGTGAGTGCGGATTGACCGTAGTTGCCGCATCAGTTGAAAAAGCAGTTTGTGACATTTTAATCCTTAAAGCATTCGGCGCGTATGGCGCTTTTAATTAATTCGTCTGCGAGCGGACGAAACTTCTTCCCAGTATTGTCGCTGATCCCTCAGAAATATCAAATCTGTTCATATTCCGAATAGGAAGCTCAAAGCGATACTGACCGCAAATAATCATGTTTCATGCTACTGCATATTTTCCGCGCAAATGCTTAATTTCCAGCCCGGAACATCTTCCCAATAGGAACTCTCTTTCTCAAGGTCTAGCAGCATTAATGCATTCTGCGCGAGATATTGAGCAGGTAAAAAGAGAGTCCAATGACCTTCGTCTGTTTCAATTCGTAATGACGTTGGTGTTGTCGTTGATTGGCGCTGGTTATTTAAAAGCACGGATAAGCGCAAAATTTGAATCAACGGCATAAATTGTTTACGTTTAAACAAGTTAAACTTAGGTATCTCATCGTATTTAATCCCGCGACGATGATTTCGTACCAAGGTAGCCAGTAGTAACTGTTGCTCTTGGCTAAATCCGGGTAAATTAGTATTTTGCAGGATATAAGCGGAGTGACGGTGCATACCGCTGTGATTAATACTTAATCCCACTTCGTGAAGCATTACCGCCCAAATTAAAATAGATTCTAATTGTGGATTGGCCTGCTTAGGGTTCTGTTGGCTCCATTGATAATAGAGTTCCTCCATGGTTTTTAGAACCCGCTTGGCTTGTTCACGGTCGATATTATAGTGTTCAGCAAGACTTAACGCTGTACGTTGGCGAATATCTTGATGACGGAAACGGCCTTCCATTTCATATAATACCCCTTCACGTAAGGCGCCATCAGAAAGCCGTAGCTCTTTAATTTCTAAGGAATCAAAAACGGCGATTAGGATTGCTAACCCCGGTGCAAATACATACTTGCGTTCCGCAGATAATCCTGGAAGATCCAACGATTTAAAGGTCTTATATTTTAGCGTTAATTGCTTAATTGCTTCCAAACGTTCTCGCGTAATGAGGCCGTCTCTATCACCCATTTCAACGATCACGGCATGGGCTGCCTTGATGGTTCCTGATGCCCCCATTGCCACATCCCACGGCTGTTTTTTAAATTGAATAGCCGTGCTTTCTAATTTTAAACAAGCTGCAAGATAAGCGCGATTAAAATTTTCAGGTGAAATGATTTCGTTAGGAAAATAGTTGCGTGCAAAACTGACACACCCCATTCGACGGCTTTCAATCAGCAATGGCTCAAATTTTTCACCAATCACTAATTCGGTGGATCCACCACCAATATCAATAACCAGTTTGCGACCTTTTTCTGGCTGGGTATGTTCGACACCCATGAAAATTAAACGGGCTTCTTCTTGACCTGAAATAATCTCGATTGGGTAGGGGATGATGGCTTTAGCACGACGTAAAAATTCTTCAACGTTTGTCGCAACCCGTAACGAGTGGGTGCCCACAATACAGACATTTTCAGGGGTAAAACCCTGTAAGCGCTCAGCAAACAGAGCAAGACAAGATAACCCTCGCTCCATGGCTTCTTCGCTTAATTCATTGGTATCACTGAGACCATCAGCAAGGTGCACCCGTTTCTTTAAACGGGTAAGTACTTGTAATGCCCCATTGACGATACGCGCAATGACCATGTGAAAACTATTTGAACCCAAGTCAATCGCAGCAATTTCTTGCGGTCTTGGGGTAGATGAAGAGGTTATTGGCATAATATCAAACTCGAGTTTCTGGCATTTCAAGCGCTTTTAAAAATTCATAAACAGCTAATTGAGCGCGTATTTTGCGCTTATTGCCGCGAGGGACATAATTATTACTCAGTTCTTTATCAACAAAACGTGCTTTGACAGTATCGCTGAATTGGAGTTCGAGGATATCTAAAACGAGTTGTTTCAAGCGCGGGTCAACCAAACGAACGGCCACCTCAATGCGATAGTCAATATTGCGAGTCATCCAATCGGCGGAGGAGATAAAGACTTTTTCATCCCCGGCATTGGTGAATACGTAGACCCGATCGTGTTCAAGGAAACGATCGACCACACTCGTCACGTGAATATTTTCGCTATAGCCTTGTTGCCCTGCAACTAATGAGCACATTCCTCGGACTAATAAGCGAATTTTCACACCCGCATTTGAGGCATCATACAGTTTGTCGGTTAATTCTCTATCAACTAAGTTGTTAATTTTCAGTGTGATACCACTAGGCAGCCCAGCATTGGCATTGGCAATTTCTTGGTCGATTAGCTCCGTAATTTTGGTCCGTGTATTTTGTGGCGATACCATTAAGTTATCAAAGGTCACTGGGCGATATGGGTTTTCAATAAAGCTAAAGACGCGGCGAACTTCATTAGTGATTTGTTCGTCACAGGTCAGTAGTGAATAGTCGGTATATAAGCGCGCTGTTTTTTCGTTAAAGTTACCAGTTCCGATATGGGCATAGCGGACAATTTGCCCCTCTTCCATGCGGGAAATAATAAACAGCTTGGCGTGAATTTTAAGTCCCGGTGCAGAGAAGATAACGTGAACACCGGCTTCAGTCAGGCGTTTTGCCCAGTGGATATTGGCTGCTTCATCGAAACGAGCTTGTAACTCCACCACGACGGTCACTTTTTTGCCATTATGAGCGGCGTGGATCACGGAATCAATAATGCGGGAATCTTTAGCCACACGATAAATATTAATTTTAATCGACAGAACATTAGGGTCAAAAGAAGCCTGACGAAGTAATTCTAAAGTGTGTTCAAAAGTGTAATAAGGGTAGTACAGCAACACATCACGTTCACGAATGGCATCAAAGCCGTTACGGAAATTGTCAAACCAGCGGTGACGTAAACGCGGCAAAGGTTTATTCAGTAGATTTTTATTCCCTTCATTTGGGAAGTTAATGAAATCTTTAAAGTTATGGTAGCGTCCACCTGCAATAACTGAATCATCACTGGATAAGCCCAATTTTTCTCGTAAAAGGGCGACCATCTCGTCCGGCATATCTCGTTGATATACAAAACGTACGGGCTCCGCGGTGAGGCGCTGTTTTAATGTGGATGACATTATTTCCAGCAAGCTGGACTCCATTTCGGTGGCAATGTCATATTCCGCATCTCGGGTCATCTTCATCGAATAGGCATTGAGTTTGTCATAATCGAAGAAGCCTTTAAAAATCTCATCAAGGGTGTAACGTAATATATTATCAATCAAAATCATAGATTTGCGACGTTTTGGCATTTCTGGTGGCAGATTAACAAAACGTGGAACCTTATCCGATGGGATCTCTAGCAGTGCATATTGCACATTGGCACCATTAATAATTTCAACCGCAAGATAGGTGTAGTCGTCTTTTAAGAACTCAACTAAGTTGGTATCTCGGTTAATTAAAATGGGGGTAATGTGCTGACGCAGATTTTGTCGAAAATATTGACGCAACCAAATCTGTTGGCGTGGAGAAATTTGACGTTCATTGATTAAAAAAATCTGATTACGTGCCATTTCTAGTAGCAAGTCGTTATATAAAATATCGAACTCTTGCTCTTGTTTTGCGACTTTGGATTGGATGCGCTTGAGTAGATGGCGAGCCCCGCTAGCGGAGCCTCGCTCTTCATTAATTAAAATACGGCGTTTTACGTCGGCAAAACGGACTTTATAGAATTCGTCTAAGTTATTGGAATAAATGCCCAAAAAACGCATTCGTTCAATCAAAGGGTTACGCTTGTCAGCGGCTTCTTGAAGAACTCGTTCGTTAAAAGAGAGCCAGCTGAGCTCTTTTTCATGATAGAGGCGTTCTTGGGACATTGTTGCTCCGTATTCGACTGATAATATAGGTTAATGCGTGTAGAGACTGATTATCACCTGTCACTTACTTGCCGTAAGACTGTGGCATATTACTCATTTGTAGCTTGCTGCTTCATTGCAAAATATTGATGCTGAAATATGCACATACGGATTGCAGTATGATAACGACCATTCACAAAGAACTCATCAATAAGCTCGCCTTCAGTATGGAAACCGAGCTTATTATAGATATGAATAGCTTTGATATTTTCTTTATCGACTATCAGATACAGCTTGTATAAATTGAGCACCGAAAAGGCGTAGTCCATTGCGAGTTTTGCTGCTCGGCTCGCATAACCTTTACCTTGATAACGCGGTGCGATAATAATTTGAAATTCGGAACGACGGTGAACATAATCAATTTCAACCAATTCGACTAAACCGACTTTTTCACTATCGCATTCTACGATAAAGCGTCGTTCAGATTGGTCATGAATATGTTTATCGTAAAGATCACTTAACTCCACAAATGCTTCATATGGCTCTTCGAACCAATAACGCATGATATTGGCGTTATTATCGATTTGATGGATAAATGCTAAATCTTCACGCTCAAGTGGGCGCAATCTGAACAGATGAGCTTGCCCGGTCGTCATAAAACACCTCAGTTTATTGTTAATTTTAGAACTCGTTAAGGATAAAACATCAATCACTAAGTCAATTGACCATCCTTATATTTAGAATACCACTTATTTACAATAAAATAATGACAGAAAGCAGGGTGTTATTCTTATTGGTGAATATTAGTTCACTTAATTACAGCGTAATCGCTTCTGTATATCGAACAATGAGTTCTTTCTGATAAACATATGTAAATAAAAAGGGCGGAGATTTTTTCTCCACCCTTAATATTGCACTTTCTAGGCTGCTATTCGGCAATTAACCCTGTGATTGGTATCGCTTTACCATCTAAAAAGGCTTTACCATCCCCCATGACTAGTCGATTAGCAATAAACCACTCGACCACTTGAGGATAAATAATGTGCTCTTGTAGTTTGACTCGTTCGACCAAATCATCCTCGGTATCTGTTGAATAAACCGGTATGCGACCTTGCAAAATAATCGGACCGCCATCGAGTTCTTCCGTGACAAAATGCACGGATGTACCGTGTTCTTTATCGCCATTTTCTAAGGCCCTTCGATGAGTATGTAGCCCCGGATATTTTGGTAATAAAGAAGGGTGGATATTGAGCATTTTCCCAGTGAAATGTTTAACAAATTCGGGGGAGAGAATGCGCATAAATCCAGCCAAAATGACTAAATCAGGTTGGTACCGTTCAATGGTGTCTAACAATGCAGTATCGTAGGCTTGGCGATCGGCAAATTGTTTGGAGTCCACACAAATGGCGGGAATACCCGCCTTTTGTGCTCGCTGTAAACCGTAAGCATCATTTTTGTTGCTAATCACAGCAACGATTTGCCCGCTGATTTCACCACATTGGCAAGCATCAATCATTGATTGTAAATTACTGCCGCTGCCCGAAATCAATACCACGATGTTTTTCATTAGCGAATAACAACCTGCTCTTCACCGGCTGGCAATGCGCCAATAGTACCGATTTGCCACGCATTTTCCCCTAAAGAGGTCAGTAAATTTAGGGCAGATTCAACTTCAGTTTGTGGCAGGGCGATGATGATACCGACGCCACAGTTGAATGTACGGTACATTTCGTGAGTGGTGACATCGCCTGCCTGTTGTAACCATTCAAATACAGCAGGCCACTGCCAACTGTTACCATCAATAATTGCTTGGGTATTATCCGGTAATACGCGAGGAATATTTTCCCAGAAACCGCCACCTGTAATATGCGCAATGGCATGGATATCATTTTTGGCGATGAGTTCCAGTACATTTTTCACATAAATTCGGGTTGGCTCAAGGAGATGATCAGCGAGAGATTTTCCTGCTAATTGGGTAGTTTCTGGATTGGTTTTGCTCACTTCCAAAATTTTTCGGACTAATGAATAGCCGTTAGAATGTGGGCCACTTGATCCTAAGGCAATTAATGCATCGCCAGCGCTGACTTTTGAGCCATCGATGATTTCAGAACGCTCAACAACACCAACACAGAAGCCTGCAACATCATAATCTTCACCGTGGTACATTCCTGGCATTTCAGCGGTTTCGCCGCCAACTAATGCGCAACCTGATTGTTTACAACCTTCGGCTATGCCTGTAATGACGCTAGCTGCGGTATCCACATCTAATTTACCCGTAGCATAATAATCGAGGAAAAATAGTGGCTCTGCACCTTGTACGATTAAGTCGTTCACACACATAGCGACGAGGTCGATACCGATGGAGTCATGGCGTTTCAGATCCATAGCAAGACGCAATTTAGTGCCTACGCCATCAGTGCCTGAAACTAAAACAGGTTCACGATATTTCTGCGGAAGGGAACATAATGCGCCAAATCCCCCCAGTCCTCCCATAACTTCTGGACGGCGAGTTTCTTTCACCACACCTTTGATACGTTCAACCAATGCGTTACCCGCATCAATATCGACACCGGCATCTTTATAGCTGAGAGAGGTTTTATCAGTCACTACGGCCCCCAAGGCAATTGCATTTTGGAAAAAATAACATCATTTGCAGATATTCTATCAGGCTCCGCAAACGTTTGCGATAGCTTTCTGAGTGAAATGTTTGTCAGAATAAAGGGATATCCAGTGATAGATCGCCCACTAATTTATGGAGAACCTATAACAAAAAATATTTGGTGTATACTATTCGAACAAAGAAAGTTTGTTTGATTATACTTTGACCTAAATCAATAGGTTCCTAGTGGCATATAATAAAAAAAGAGGTATAATCCGGCGATTTTTTTGTCCGGTGACGTTTAAAAAGGTAGGAGAAACCCATGAAGATCGTTGAGGTAAAACACCCTCTCGTTAAACATAAACTCGGCCTGATGCGAGATCACGATATAAGCACTAAGCGTTTTCGTGAACTGGCCTCAGAGGTTGGTAGCCTACTAACTTATGAAGCAACCGCAGACCTAGAAACTGAAAAAGTTACCATTGATGGTTGGTGTGGTCCGGTAGAAATTGAACAAATTAAAGGTAAGAAAATTACGGTAGTCCCAATTTTACGTGCTGGTATTGGCATGATGAACGGCGTTCTGGAAAGTGTTCCAAGTGCACGTATCAGCGTAGTGGGTGTTTACCGTGATGAAGAAACATTGCAACCTGTCCCATATTTCCAAAAATTAGTTTCAAACATCGATGAGCGTATGGCTCTGGTTGTTGACCCAATGTTAGCAACAGGTGGTTCGATGATTGCAACTATCGACCTATTGAAAAAATCCGGCTGTAATTCAATTAAAATATTAGTTCTTGTTGCTGCTCCGGAAGGTATTGCTGCATTAGAAGCTGCTCACCCTGATGTTGAACTGTATACCGCTTCGATTGATCAATATTTAAATAAAGATGGTTACATCGTTCCGGGTCTCGGAGACGCGGGCGATAAGATATTTGGTACTAAATAAATAATTAAGCCGACTTGATAGTCGGCTTTTTTTTGATAAAAAAATAATACTCACTACCATGATAAGAGGATAAAGAGAGATGACACGCCGCACGATAAGTGTTGAAGAAAGACCACCTTTATTACAAACCATCCCATTAAGCTTTCAACATTTGTTCGCCATGTTTGGGGCGACGGTAATTGTACCTATTTTATTCGGGGTTAACCCTGCAACTATCTTACTGTTTAACGGGATTGGTACACTGTTATACCTGTTTATTTGTAAAGGAAAAATCCCAGCGTATTTGGGCTCTAGTTTTGCCTTTATTTCACCAGTTTTAATTTTATTACCTTTAGGTTATGAGCTCGCTCTTGGTGGGTTTATTATCTGTGGGGCGCTGTTTTGTCTTGTGGCACTCATTGTCAAAGTGGCCGGTCGCGGTTGGATCAACGTCATGTTCCCTCCTGCGGCAATGGGGGCAATTGTTGCAGTTATTGGACTGGAATTGGCTCAAACGGCAGCGGGAATGGCAGGATTATTACCAAAAGAAGGCGCACCCGTTGACTCATCGACATTAATCATCTCACTTACCACGTTGTCTGTGACGATTTTATGTGCAGTGGTATTCCGTGGTTTCCTGTCGATTATCCCAATTTTAATTGGTTTCCTTTCTGGTTATGCACTGTCGTATTTTATGGGGATTGTCGATTTCACTCCGGTGATTGAAGCACCTTGGTTTGCGATTCCAACGTTCTATACGCCACGTTTTGAATGGTTTGCTATCCTGACTATTTTACCTGCGGCATTAGTGGTTATTGCTGAACACGTCGGACATTTAGTCGTCACTGCGAATATTGTAGAACGTGATTTGATGAAAAACCCAGGTTTACACCGTTCGATGTTTGCTAATGGGATTTCTACTGTATTATCGGGTTTCTTTGGTTCAACACCAAATACCACTTACGGTGAAAACATCGGGGTCATGGCGATCACTAAGGTCTATAGCACTTGGGTTATTGGCGGTGCGGCGATAATTGCTATCTTACTGTCCTGTATCGGTAAACTTGCGGCGGCTATTCAGTTAGTACCCGTTCCAGTCATGGGCGGTGTCTCCTTGTTACTGTATGGGGTTATTGGTGCATCGGGTATTCGTGTATTGATCGACTCTAAAGTGGATTATAACAAACCGCAAAACCTGATTTTAACTTCGGTGATTCTAATCATCGGCGTTAGTGGTGCAGTGATCCATATTGGTCAAGCTGAACTGAAAGGTATGGCACTGGCGACTATCGTGGGTATCTTGATGGCATTATTATTCCGTTTTATTACCTTCGTACGCCCAGAAAAACAGTTCATTACTTCAGAAGTGGATGTTGTGGAAGAAAAGAAAAATAAATAAGCGGTAATACAAAATAAATTGCCGGAGTGGCTAAAGCTCCGGCAATTAACGTTCTGAGTGTTCATCTATCCTTGGTATTTATGATAAACTTATCGGCGTTAATTGAATTGTACAATCAGAGGCGCTTCTGAACACACCATCTCAGCTATCACTACCACTCTATCTTCCGGATGATGAAACCTTTGCAAGTTTCTATGCGGGGGAGAATGAAGGGTTGCTGTCAGCGCTTAAAACAGCGATTAACCAACCTCATGGCAGTTATATTTATTACTGGTCTCGAGAAGGAGGCGGTAAAAGCCATTTACTACATGCGGCTTGTGCTGAACTTTCAGAGCAAGGTATTGCCGTCGGTTATGTTCCTCTCGATAAACGGGCCTATTTCGTACCTGAAGTTTTAGAGGGTATGGAACACTTATCCCTTGTCTGCATTGACAATATCCAGTGCATTGCAGGTGATGAAGAGTGGGAAATGGCCATTTTCAATTTATATAACCGCATATTAGAGATTGGGCGAACCTGTTTGCTGATTACAGGGGATAGACCTCCTCGTCAAATTGATTTAAAACTTCCTGATTTAGCCTCTCGTTTAGATTGGGGGCAAATTTATAAACTTCATCCGCTGAGTGATGAAGATAAAATCCATGCATTACAGTTGCGTGCTAGTATTCGTGGGTTTGAATTACCTGAAGATGTCTGTCGTTTTGTTTTAAAACGGCTAGATAGAAAAATGGGGACGCTATTTGATATTTTGAATAAGCTTGATCATGCTTCTATTGTTGCGCAGCGTAAGATGACCATTCCCTTCGTAAAAGATATCCTAAAGTTATAAAAGTTTGGCAGCCAATCGACTGCCAGATATTTCACTTATAAAATCTCTAGTACTTGCTCCGGTGGGCGACCTAATTTCGCTTTTTTGCCTTTAACAACAATAGGGCGCTCAATTAATTTTGGATTATCATGCATGGCTTTAATGAGTTGCGCTTGAGTTAAGGTTGTATCTGCTAATTTCAACTCTTTATATAACTCTTCTTTGGTGCGCATTAGTTGGCGTGCATCACTGAATCCTAGCATTTTCAATAGGTTTTCAATTTCTGCAACTGAGGGCGGTGTTGTTAAATATTCAACCACCGTCGGTGTAATACCTTTGTCTTGCAATAAACCCAAGGTTTCACGGCTCTTTGAGCAGCGTGGGTTATGATAAATTTTAATTGAATCCGTCATGATTATTGGTCCTTACGGTTTTGCATTACTATCACGTTCTTTCAGCCTTGTTAGCTCATCAATACGCGCATCAAATCGTAGCTGATCGTAGCTACCTAAACGGCTTCTACGGCTAGCTTCACTCAAATAATTAATGGCAGTGTCATAGTTACCACGTAGTGCCATACCTTCTGCATAGGCGGCAAGTTCCGCATTGCGATCCCCTTGTTTAGCCGATGCTTCTGCCAACAAATCCCATCCTATCGGGTCATCTGGGTAATCAAACGTATATTTATTTAATAGCTTGCTGGCATCTTGATATTGACCGCTATTCACGTACGCATTGGCTAAGTTAACAATAAATACCGTATTTTTCGGTGATTTTTTCAGGGCGTTTTGTAGGCGGGTTACTGCTTTTCCAACCTGCTTTTGTTCAATGTCTATATCCGTCATTGAGTCAATGAACCATGGGTTATCTGGTTGTTTGGCCAATAATTCTGACAGGATAGCGCCTGCTTCGGCATATTTTTTATCTTGTGATAATTGTAAAGCTTGACCATATTTGGCGGCCAGTTGTTCTTGGGCATTGCCTTTACTGTAATTATCCAAGATTTGGTCTAGTGCAATTTTTTGGTCGGCGCTATACATGGACAAGATACGTACTCGAGCCAACATAAAATCGAGAGAGGATGGCGCGCTAACTTTTGGATATTGGTTAGAACGGTTGCGTGCATCCGCTAAACGGCTATCAGGCAAAGGGTGAGTAAGTAGGATTTCAGGTGGCTTTGACATATAGCGCGTTTGGTCTGACATTATTTGCATAAAATCAGCCATCGCATGTGGGTCAAAACCCGAGCGGCGTAAGGTCTGTAAACCGATACGGTCGGCTTCTTGCTCATTCGCTTGAGTGAAGCTGATCATCCCTTGTTGCATACCTGCCATGGTCCCTGTTAAGGCGGCAAAACCAGCTTGTGGGTTTGCCATTACGAGTAGCAATGAGCCAATGGTTCCTGCAATAGCCAGTGGCGTAGTGGCTTTTTGGTCTTCCATCATTCGCGCCAAATGGCGCTGAGTCACGTGAGATATTTCATGCGCCATAACAGATGCTAGCTGGCTTTCATTTTGGCTATAGCGGAATAGGGCGGAGTGCAATACGACGTTACCACCAAAATAGGCATAGGCGTTAATATTTGGGTTATTGACTAAATAGAACTTAAATGGAGTTTTAACTGAATCCGCATTGGTCACTAAACGTTGCCCAAGCTTGTTAATATATTGGGTAAGCAGCGGATCATAAATTAAAGGCGTACTGCCTCGAATTTGGCGAGTAATTGCATCGCCCATTATGATTTCTTGGTTGATGCTCAGTGTACCGCCAGCTGTGGTACCAATATCTGGTAAGGTATCTTCGACGGAACTATATGCAGGTAATATAGCGCCATGGATCAGCGCAGACATGAATACAGCCAGTAATGGATATTTCAATTTTTTAGTCATGGTGCATATCTTCACTTATCACCTACAGAAAACGCGAATTAATTAGGAGATATGATAGCAAAAGCTATCGTAAAATCTGTTATTCGGTATAATTTTCTTCAATTTAGGAACTGTCCTTGTTTGACCTTCCCAGGAGCCAATAAATGTTAGAGATGTTTTTACAATGGTACCGTCGGCGTTTTGCTGACCCGCAAGCAGTTGCATTGTTTAGTCTGCTAGTCATTGGCTTTTTGGTCATATTTTTCTTCAGCAGTATACTGGCTCCATTATTAGTCGCAATTGTCTTTGCGTATTTACTTGAATGGCCAACTCATTTGCTTCAACGTATCGGTCTTTCCCGTGTTTTATCGGTTAGCATCATTTTGACCTTATTTGCGGGAATTAGTGCCATGGTGATCCTAATTATTGCACCTACAGCATGGCAACAAGGGATGAATTTGGTTGCAGATTTACCAAACATGGTCACTCGTTTTAGTGAATTTGCACAAAAACTGCCGGAGCAATATCCCGCTCTCGTTGATGCCGGGATCATCGATATGATGGCAGATAATATTCGTAGCAGGTTGTCAAATGTTGCGGACTCAGTGGTTAAAGCGTCAGTTGCTTCATTGATTGGTATTTTCACTCTTGCAATTTATTTGGTTCTGGTTCCATTGATGATATTTTTCTTATTGAAAGATAAAGAAAGAATTTCGAAAAGCTTTCTAAAACTATTACCTCGAAATCGTTTATTAGTCAGCAAAGTATGGCTAGAAATGAATCAACAAATCACCAATTATTTACGTGGTAAAGTCACGGAAATGGTTATTGTTGGGGTCTGTACCTATATTGGGTTTGCTTATTTTGATTTGCGCTATTCAGTACTTTTATCTGTGTTGGTTGGGGTTTCTGTCTTGATTCCTTATATCGGTGCTGTAGCGGCGACAATTCCTGTCGTGCTCGTGGCGTTATTCCAGTGGGGAGTGGGTAGTGAATTTTGGTCGTTATTGATTGTCTATCTGGTTATTCAAGGCTTGGACAGTAATATTGTGGTGCCATTACTCTATTCAGAAGCTGTGAATTTGCATCCATTAGTCATCATTTTATCCGTGGTGATTTTTGGTGGATTATGGGGCTTTTGGGGCGTGTTCTTTGCTATTCCGTTAGCGACATTGATTAAAGCAGTCATTAACGCGTGGCCTCAAGATGTGAATGATGTTGAAACACTAGATAAAAACTTATCATAGAAGTCAAAAGTAAGCAGAAAAGAAAAAGGTTGCCTAAAATATTCGGCAACCTTTTTGTTTAATTAGGCGTGAGCGTTGATATACGTTAGAACGATTTCATGGTGATTACTGGTTTTAAAATCGTCAAAAACATGTTCAATGGTGCCGTTTGCATCAATAAGAAAACTAATACGGTGAATCCCATCGTAGGTTTTCCCCATAAATTGTTTTTCACCCCAAACACCGAATTGCTCACAAACTTGATGATCTTCATCGGATAACAGAGTGAAGTTTAATAACTCTTTTTCAGCGAAACGAGCCAATTTTTCTGGTTTATCTGTACTAATACCTAAAACCTCGACACCTTTTGATTTTAGTGTATCCATCTCATCACGCAGGCCACAAGCCTGAACAGTACAACCTGGGGTCATTGCTTTAGGATAAAAATAAGCTAATACGCGTTGCCCCTGATAATCAGAAAGATTGATGATCTCACCATCTTGGTCAGGAAGGCTAAATTGAGGCGCCTTATCACCGGCTTTCAATGGGTTCATTGCATATATCTCCGTTAACTCTGCATTTTGGGATTGTTAACAATACTGATGTTGCCTTTGGCACTTAGCATTGTACATAGTTGTTGAAATTTATTCTTTATAATTATGCCATTATCATCCAGAGGATCATGGGCTGTAATTTGGATTTCTAATTGAGCGGGCATATCTTCATTAGCAGGCTGTGTCTTTGATACTAGTTCAGCAATATTACAGTGTTGCGTGGTGAGTAAATTGGTGAACTGTTCGACGATGCGAGGAGCATCATCTACAACAACATTGATCGTTACAGTTGAAGGATAGTAGGTTTTTTTCACGCTGTGCGTTCTTTTCATCACAATCAGCAGATCAAGCTCAGCACCTTTGGTGGGTAAGATCGCTTCTAACAATGTGATAGCGTTCCAACTCCCTGATAACATCATGATAAATGTAAATTCCTCGCCAAACATAGCGAGTCGGCTATCCTCAATATTACAATCACACTCGCTGACAAGACGTGTAATCGTATTCACGATGCCCGAACGATCTGTTCCCAGCGCAGTAATAACAAGAAATTGCGGTTCAGTCTTAGGCAAAGTTTGTTCCTTATTTGACTAAATTATGGTCAGAATGGTGTTGACCCTAGATGAAGCTAAGGAAACCATAAAATTGTGAGTCTGCCAAGTAAAGTGATTCACTCTTGCGACAAATACTGCTGAATTATTACTTCTATTTAAGTTAATGTCATTGGCATTAACAAAATTCATTAAAATCTTGCGTTTGGGTGGTTTTATTCTTTGAAATGAAAAAGTAACATGGGAACTCATCTATTTAGGGGATATCGTGATGGCAAATCAAAACGCACACTACAAAGATTTTTTAACGGGAAGTATTGTTGCCGTTATTACACCAATGGACTCAGCTGGAAACGTTGATAGAGCAAGCTTGAAAAAGCTGGTGGATTATCATGTAGAAAGCAAAACTACAGCCATTGTTTCTGTAGGAACTACCGGGGAGTCGGCAACACTTAACCATAAAGAACATGTGGATGTCGTTAAAGCAACCCTTGAGCTAGCAGATGGGCGCATTCCTATTATTGCGGGCACTGGCGCCAACGCAACAGCAGAAGCAATTTCGTTAACTCAAGAGTTTGAACACAGTGGCGTAGTTGCTTGCCTGACGGTAACTCCTTATTATAATAGACCGTCACAAGAAGGTTTATACCAACACTTTAAAGCGATATCAGAAAACACCAGCTTGCCACAAATTCTCTATAATGTACCATCACGTACTGGTTGTGATTTATTACCAGAAACTGTGGGGCGCTTGGCGAAATTGGCGAATATTGTTGCAATTAAAGAAGCAACAGGGAACTTAGCAAGGGTTCACCAAATCAAAGAGCTGGTTGATGAAAATTTTGTCCTGCTATCTGGTGACGATGCAACAGCACTTGATTTTATGCAACTTGGTGGTCAAGGGGTAATTTCCGTCACTTCCAATGTGGCTGCTGCGCTGATGGTAAAAATGTGTGACTTAGCGCTTGAGGGCAAATATACTGAAGCCCGTGAATTGAATAAACGACTGATGGGGCTTCATCATCAGTTATTTGTTGAGCCAAATCCAATACCAGCGAAATGGGCATGCCATCGTCTTAACCTCATCGCTGATGATACGTTACGGTTACCAATGACACCGCTAACAGTATCAGGGCAGCAAAAGGTTGAGGATGCCATGAAGCTCGCTGGCTTACTGTAAAATTTAGGGAATTTTAATGGCAACATTATTGCAAAAATCGAAGGTTATGAAGGTTGCTGGCCTGTCACTTGTCGTGTTACTGGCAGCCTGTTCCAGCGATCAGCGCTATAAACGTCAGGTCAGTGGTGATGAAGAATATCTTAGTGCTGCGCCATTGAAAGCATTGAATGTGCCTCAAGGAATTACATTACCTGCGGCGAATGGTGAATATGATCTTCCTAAGACTACATCCACTGGCGCAGTAGGTAAGGCACTTGATATTCGTCCTCCTGTATTGACGATTTCACAATTATCCGGCTCTCGTACTGAGAATAGCGCTGAAGCAAGTCGTTTGTTGCTAGAAAATACACCTGAAAATAGTGCGTTATGGTCACAAGTTGCGATGATTTTAGAGCAACGCGGTATTCCAGTATCCAGTAAAAATGATGGTTCTCGTTTTATCGAAACTGACTGGATTAAGTGGGATCGTGCGGATGAAAACGTGCCATTAGAAAGTCGACATAAAGTGACTGTTCAACCGGAAGGTGGCATGATTGCCTTAACTGTGACCAATTTAGGTCTACGCCAAGGTAATGAGTCAGTGACTGATGCAGTTGAAGTTCAACGCTATAATAAATTGTTATTAAACGATTTAACTGATGCTCTTTATGCCTTACGTGACACTTCAAGTAAAAATAGCCTACAAAGCGCGTATGGCATTATTGATGTGCAGACCGGCAGTAATGACACGGGATTACCGGTTGTTATCGTACGCGCACCATACGATGCAGTTTGGGAGCGTTTACCACATGCATTAGAAAGTGTTGGCATGAAAGTGGGTGATCGTAGCCGCTCAGCGGGTTCTGTGATGGTGACATACAAAGGGCTGAGTAGCTCTGAATGGCAAGCGTTGGGAATTGATGATCCTTCGGTGCCAGAAGATGACTATAAAGTCCAAGTGGGTGACTTGAATAACCGTAGTAGCTTACAGTTTATCAATACTAAAGGTGTGCCATTAACTCAGAAACAAAATGATGAGATGGTTGCTGCTCTGAAAGCCGCTTTTAGTAAAGCTCCAACTAAAAAATAAGTTTATTTAGCTTATTGGTTCATAAAGAAACGCTATCCGATTGGGTGGCGTTTTTTTTTACTCAAATGCTCAAATAAAGTGAGCCAAATGTAATAAAATCGTTTAATTATCACTCTAACGGTTAATGTATCCAACGCTATTTTTCGGATATACTTCAGTCAATATGGGTGAACAAAGAGGATAGAGTCGTGGATAATAACGCATCAAAACCAACGACAGATAGAGATAATAGTTCGATGCCAAGACAAATATCAGGGGCTGAGTTTAATTATAAACTTAGGGATCCTCAGAATAATCAGGCTCATACCGAAAGTTTTATTCGGGATGGTGTCGTGAATGTTGATTTACCAGGTTATGTTATTCCGAAAGGGTATCGGCTAGTTAAATCACTTAAAAAAGAACAATATAGATTGTTATCAACTGATGGGATCCCTGAAACAGTTTATTTACTTGAATTGAGATTCCGCCCAGATATCATATTTGGGGAAACGACATGTACCCAAATTAAAGTTTGGCGTACGGTATCTCATCTACATCAAACTAATATTGGAGATTTGCCTCGTATATTCTTCATCCATTTGTTGGATAGTCATAGCATTATGGTTACGGATGAAGAACATACTCGTGATGGGCAACGTTTTTGGGAAATTATGATTTCATGGGCATTCCATCAAGACTATTATATTTATGCTTCAGATGGAACCATTGAAGACAGACCATTAACTCAAATTCAAAACGAAGCAGAGTTTTTCTCTCAATGGGTAAACCAGCTGTGGGGCACGGATATTGACGTTTATACTCATAAGTTGGTAGTAATTAGTAAATATCCATTACTGTAGTTTCGTACTATTTCATTTTAATCACCTAAAAATTCTCACAACAAACCAATGGACAAAAAATCAGTATTCACGGCTAAGTAATCGTTTGCGTCCACACGTAAATTTTATTATCATAATTGGTAGTTAATTATAAAATATTGAATATCAGTAAGTTAGGCTTAAGGTGTAAGTTTATCGATAACTGACTGAATCAGAGCAGAAAATTAACAATGAAGACGTTTTTTTACGGGTTTAATTCTACTGTTACTTATCTGAATCTGCTGTGCAGGTTGGTTTCTATTTAGTTTAATCACATCTCTGGAGTGTGTAAGATGCAAAAGAAAGCTGAGTTGTATCGTGGCAAGGCAAAAACTGTCTATACCACAGAGGATCCGAATTTATTAATTTTGGAGTTCCGTAATGATACATCAGCACTCGATGGGGAGCGTATCGAGCAATTTGACCGCAAGGGAATGGTCAATAACAAATTTAACCATTTCATTATGACTAAGCTAGAAGAAGCAGGCATTCCAACACAGATGGAAGCGCTGTTATCTGATACTGAAGCTTTAGTTAAAAAATTAGATATGGTACCCGTAGAATGCGTTATTCGTAACCGTGCAGCAGGCTCCTTAGTCAAGCGTCTTGGCGTTGAAGAAGGAATGGTATTAAATCCACCTTTATTTGATTTATTCCTAAAAGATGATGCTAAACATGACCCAATGGTCAATGAATCTTATTGCGAAACTTTCGGTTGGGTAAGTAAAGAAAATTTAGCGAAAATGCGTGAATTAAGCTACAAAGCTAACGAGGTATTGAGCAAAATTTTTGCTGATGCAGGTCTGATCTTAGTCGATTTCAAACTTGAGTTTGGCCTATTCAACGGTGAGGTAGTTCTAGGCGATGAATTCTCTCCAGATGGTAGCCGTTTATGGGACAAAGAAACGCTAAATAAAATGGATAAAGACCGTTTCCGTCAAAGCCTTGGTGGGCTGATTGAAGCGTATGAAGAAGTTGCTCGTCGCATTGGCGTAAAACTTGATTAAGTTCACGAAAACAGTGACAAGATAGCCTGCTATGCAGGCTATTTTTTTGTCATGAGATGTGATGCCGAGCTAAAAAAGCGTCACTCCATGACTTGGCATTATTCTCAATAGGTAATTGTAGGTGTCGGCTTAGTGCCTGCAATGTGGGGGCAGGAAGTCGTGAATCGGGTTGTAACTCTGGATGGTATAAAACATCAGCAACAGCGCCATCAGCAATTAAGCAACCTTTAGATAAATGCACTGCGCGCTGAAAATTCCTAGCCACAAAATCCAAATCATGGCTGATGGCAATGACTGTAGTGCCTTGTTTACGTTGAAGCTGTAGCCAATTTTCAAAACAGCCTAGCCAATGAGCATCAAAATCGCGACTGGGTTCATCAAGAAGTAGAAGCTTTGGTGCTACCGCTGTTAAACAGGCTACAGCGACCATACGACGCTGCGCTGAATGTAAATCTAGAGGGTGCTTATCAGAAACCTCGGTAAGATGACAAATATCGAGGGCCTGTTGAAGACGCCGTTGGCTTTCTGTATGGGATAGTTTTAACCGGCGTAAGCCAAAACGGATTTCTTCTTTAACGCTGCTGTGAAATATCTGTTTTTCGGCCTCTTGAAATAAGATGCCAATCTGTTGGGCTCGTTCTACCGCGCGGTAGTGGCTGACAGATTGATGTTCGAAATTAACGTCTCCCTTTGTGGGAGATAACAATCCCGCGATTAAGCGCAAAAGTGTTGATTTTCCCGCACCATTATCGCCAACTAAAGCCAACCATTCTCCCGATTTAACCATCAATGATAATTGGCTGATTGCGTCCTCTGCGTTCGGCGTCCAGCGAAAACTAAGGTCATTAATTTGTAGCATAGTACGCTCTCATTCTTTGTAATAGTTGTTGCTCATTACGAGGAATTCCCTGATCCCAAACCCCGCTTTGAATGAGATAGCCAATAACTCGCCATGCATCAGGCATATTAATGGTACGTTGTGCAGGAAGAAAAACCTGCTCAATATCGCCTATAGCGACAGATTTTCCTTGCTCTAATAGCATGAAATTATTGCAAAAGTGGAGAGCTGGAAGTAAATGGCGTTCAAATAGAACGATACAACAGCCAGTCAATTGAGAATATTGCTTTAGTTGAGATAGCAGGCGCTCGGTTGCCGCAGGTGTTAGGCGACTAAATGCTTCATCTAACAGAAGGAGTTGAGGACGCATGGCAATGGCACAGGCTAAGACAACGCGTTGAGCCTCACCGCCAGAAAGCGTTGCAGGATGGCGGGTACGTAAACAATCACAGAAGGTTAATTCTAAAGCATGTTCGACCCGTTGCTGAATCTCTTCAGGTGATAGCCCGAGGTTTTCTGGTCCAAATGCAACTTCTTGTTCAACAGAAAAAGTGCAACCCGACAACTGTAGTTGAGGGGATTGTTGGACCCATTGTCGGTTTGCGGCTAAGTTAACGAGAGTCCCTTGGCCAATTTCTTGTGAAAGTACTAACGACGTGCCAGATAAAAGTCCGCTTAGTTGGTCAGGATACCAGCCTGCTAATAGCTGAGCGAGGGTACTTTTTCCACTCCCATTACCACCCAGAATACACAGCCAATCTCCTTGCGCTAATTGTAGGTCTAAGGGGCCAAGCAAAGGTGTTTCAGAGCCTTTAGGTGTAAAGGTCATTTGTTTAATATTTATAACCATATCGCCAAACCTCCTTCAATAAAAAGGAGGAAGAACATTCCAATACGAAGCCTTTTTTGAAAAAGGCTGTCTACTGGCGGATTTAACGTGGTTCTATTTTTCGTGTAGCGGAAAGCTCGCATATCTAGAGCCGCACTACGAACAGTGAGTTCAGATAAGGCATTACTTGCCAAAGGTAATAAAAGGGTGGGCAATGAGGTTAATCTTTGCCAAAAATTGCCATCTAGAGGAACGCCACGGGCTAACTGAGCTTCACGAATACTGGAAAGTTGCTGGCGCAATTGCTCCACTAATAATAGAGGACCCGCCAATAAGTATGCGAAGCTAGCGGGAAGTCGACTGGCAAATAATGCACGGATAAAGCGTTCAGTGGGAACATATTGTAGCCACAATTGGGATGCACTAATGATAGCTAACAAACGAAACCATAGTGCCATCGCTTTTTGTTGCTGGGTGATTGGCGGCGGTGAACCTGTCAATAGTTCACTTAACCAACCCCCATGAATCAGCCATAGTCCCGCAGCCATCGGTAGCATAATCCAGGCAATAAATTTCCAGCGGTAGAACGAGGCTGAGCGTAAAATCACTGCGGCAAATGCACCGAAAGCAATCAAGATGAGTGCCCAGCCTAGGGGCAACATGAGTGTGCTGGCACTAAACCAGAACCAGAGTGTTAATGATGTAAAAGGGTGCATGACGAACCCCTAGCGAACCTTGGCCATATTGGGGAAGCCGCGTTGGACGCGTTCAGGTAAGCGGCGCACTAACAGCCACGCGATGATGGCAGAAATAATTTTGTCAGCAATATTTGCACCTAATACGGTAATAGCAACGGATTCGAGTAAACCATCACCGATGGCATACAGATAGGCTACAAAGAAGTCAGCGCCGCTGCCAGTGGTACCCGAAAATAGATAAGTTCTGATAGGAACGGCAACAATCATGAGTGCTAAGGTAATAATAATTGCCGATAAGATCACGCGGGGCAAAGTTCGAAATCCTCCTGCACGAGCCAACAATCCTGCACTAAGACCAATCATCATCGCCACGGGTGCGAATGCGGCGGCGATCGGACTGCTGATTAATCCCCAAAGCAAGTTAGTGAGTAATCCACTGAATACAGCGACCCAAGGGCCCGCAAGTAAGGCACAAATGAGCGTACCAATTGAATCAAGAAAAATAGGCAGTTTTAGCATTGAGCTTAATTGCCCAGCAATCATATTGATTGCAATAGAAAATACGATGAGAGCCAAGGTACGGCTAGAAATAATGGACGAATTTGCCATGATAGATTGATCCCTTAGAAATAAAAATTAAACCCAATAATGAAAATTAACGTTCAGTAATCACCAACTCTTCATACCCAGAAAGTGGGCAATGCTCTCGGGTAAACTGAACGTTCTCTAATTCACCGATAACTAATTCAAGCGTGGTTCTGACAGTACAGCCGGGCATCATATGACCGCCACTCATGTGTCCATTTTCATCGGAAACAGCGAGATGAAGATGTTCCCCTTCGGCATCTAGGGTGCCAATTAAAGAAACAATTTCATATTTACCCGAGGTGAAGTGGGTATTTTCTTGTCCTGCAAAGCGTAATGCGACATCGGTTAAGCTTCCGACACAGCCAGCAATAAATGCGGCATAAAGTTGATGTTGCTTAATTTTTTGTCGCAAGGTGAGAACGACGTCCTCTCCGGGACACAAACGAAGCGCAATAAAGCGGGCGTTTGAATGGTGCGCTAAAGGTTGTGACATAGCTGCAATCCTAGCTAATAGGTTTATAGGTTTCCATAATCTATTATACGAATTGCATTAAGGCTGTCTGGAGAGTAATTTTTTTTCGAGTCTTTTTAGCTTAAATAGCTATAGCTTGAAAAATATCGACTAAAAAAATGGTTAAGGTCACTATGAATAGAATCTAGAGTGTTCTATATCCTAATTATTTAACTTAAGTTGCTATGTGCAGGGTGATTTAAAGCATAAAAATAAGTTAGTTTTAGGATAAACTGCAAATATTGCTATTTAAGTTGGTAAAATTTGCTTCTTTAAAATCAGATCAATAACATACACAGCAAATTTGTCCTATCTACATTATTTGTACTGAGTGAAAGCTGAGCACTAATTTTACAGGGGTACCCATGAGTCAAGTTGACCCAACACTGATCATTTTATTGGTTCTTGCGGGGCTGGGCATTATCAGCCATAACATGACAGTGACACTCGCAATGCTATTTCTCTTGGTTGTGCGGATCACTCCGCTTAATCATTTTTTCCCATGGGTTGAAAAATATGGTCTAACGATCGGGATTTTGATCTTAACTATTGGTGTCATGGCTCCGATTGCGAGTGGCAAAATATCAGCTCACGATGTCTTTAACTCCTTTTTAAACTGGAAGTCGTTATTGGCGATTGTCATCGGTATAGCGGTTTCTTGGCTAGGTAGCCGAGGTGTGGCATTAATGGGACATCAACCCTCAACAGTAGCTGGTTTATTGGTAGGAACGGTTATTGGTGTTGCACTATTTCGTGGGGTTCCTGTTGGGCCATTGATCGCAGCAGGGATACTCTCTCTCTTGATTGGTAAGTCATAGATTACCGATGGATATACCATTAGACGCAATTGTTCAGCAACTACAACGCAGCGGATACCGCCGTTTATTGGTGCTGTCAGGAGAAAGTGATTGGGTAGAATCACAGCTGGTACAATTCAGACAGCAATTACGTGGTGACTGGTTGTGTGTATCTGCGGATTTACCTGACAGCATTTTACCTGAAAAAGCACATTTACTGTTGGGGCGAGAATTTACTCACGCCATTTTTGATGCCCGATCAGGGTTACATTCTGAAGCACTTGCTATGCTTGCGGGAACGTTGAAAGCAGGTAGTTTATTGGTGCTATGCACGCCAGCTCAACAGCATTGGGCTCAGAAAAATGATACAGATAGCCTGCGTTGGAATGAGCAATTAGGCATTATTCCAACACCGAATTTTGTACGCCATCTTCAACGAACAGTATTATCGTCCCCTGATGTGCTGCTTTACCAACAAAATGTTGGGTTTTCCTATCGTTCATTACCTGATAGCCCAGAATGGCATCCTCCGACGGGGGAACCAACAGTTCAACAACAGCAAATACTCCATCAATTATTATCTGCGCAACAGGGCGTTTGGGGTATTATTGCTGCCCGAGGAAGAGGAAAATCGACCGTTGCTGGAATGCTGATAAATCAATGGCAAGGCGAGTGTTGGTGCTGTGCTCCAGCTAAAGTGACGATAGGCACATTGGAATCTTTCGCTAAAAAAGCCTTAAATTTTTGGGCGCCTGACGCACTATTAAAATATTGCCAATCAGGTCAGCCTATTGATGCAGACTGGCTAATTATTGATGAAGCCGCTACGATCCCAACTCATATATTGCGCCAGCTCATTACTTATTTTCCTCGAGTGTTAATGACAACCACGGTTGATGGTTATGAAGGTACGGGGCGGGGTTTTATGGTGAAATTCTGTGATAGCGTAGATAATTTTACCTCACTAGAATTGAGTGAACCAATCCGCTTTGCACCCCATGACCCTCTAGAAAATGTGATTAATCAAGGTTTGTTACTTTGCGAGCCAACGCCAATTCCTTGGGTTGATGCTCCGGTGAGAGTCTATTCTATTAATCAACAGCAACTCACTCATAATCTAAATCAGCTTCAAGGGTTTTACGGATTACTGACTGGAGCTCATTACCGAACATCCCCGTTAGATCTACGGCGTTTATTGGATGCTCAACAGCAACACTTTGCCATTGCGAGTGTGCAAAATGGGCAGCAGCAAGCTCATATAGGCGCACTGTGGATGGTGGATGAGGGCGGATTAGATACGTCATTGAGTTGGCAAATTTGGGCTGGGCAGCGTCGACCTCGAGGTAACTTAGTCGCTCAATCACTTGCGGCTCATAGTTATTTTCCTACTGCGCCACAACTAATTTCTCGGCGGGTTATGCGTATCGCAGTAGCATCTTTATATCGTCGTAAGAAAATCGGGTACCAATTACTTCAGCAACAGATTGAGCAGGCAAATGCTGATGGGGTAGATTTCTTGTCGGTTAGCTTTGGTTTAACGCCAGAATTACTGGCATTTTGGCAATCTGCGGGTTTCCATCTGGTGCGTATTGGTAGCCATATTGAAGCTAGTAGTGGCTGTTTTACTGCAATGGCGGTACTGCCTTTATCCGCAGTTGCTGGTGAACTTTGCAATAAAGGGCAGTATTTATTGCAAAGAGATAATTTCTGGCGCACTGATTTGAATGAATTTAGTCTGAAAATATCCGCTGACCAACGCTTAATAGAGGAAGATTGGCTAGAATTGATAGGTTTTAGTGACTATCACCGTTCTGTTTCCGCGAGTTCAGCGGCGATACAGCGATATTTAAAATGGCTTCAGGGGCAGCAACATGCACTATCGACTTCTGTTCTGAGTCTTCATTTTATACAAGGTTTATCAATTGAACAGATTGTTCAAACATTAAAACTGACAGGGCAAAAGCAATGGTTAAAGCAAGCAAGAGCAGAAGTTGGGCAGTGGCTGGCAGAATATCAACCTGATCAGCTTCAAGCTCTTAAGCAGAAAGTTAACGCTTTTTGTCTTTAGGCCAGTCCTCATCCTCATCATCCCACAAGTGGTTATTGTCTTGGTGAGGTGGAATTTCAGGTTTGTCTTCTAAATATTTTTTAGGATCTAGTCGCATCATTTCTTTTACTGAATTCCAGATAATACCGACGAGTAAAAGTAAAATGATCCACCAGTAATCTGCGAGCCATTGCATATTTGCCTTCTTATATTAATCATAATACTGTGTAGAACAGCCGAAAGGTGAGTTTACAATAATGTTAGTGGAGCCATTTAACCATGTTTTGTGTTTTTACGGGAGAGCTGGGATGAATATAAAAAAAATCATATTCATTACCGTAGGATGGCTTGCTGTCGGTTTGGCTTTTTTGGGAGTTATTTTACCCGTCATGCCAACAACCTGTTTTTTATTGTTAGCGGCATGGTGCTTTTCGCGTTCTTCACCACGATTTCATAATTGGCTACTATATCGCTCATGGTTTGGTGGTTATTTACGTCATTGGCAAACCTATCGCGCTTTACCTAAAGGTGTAAAACCGAAAGCGATGGCATTGATCACGATAACTTTTACATTTTCAATTTGGGTCGTCGGGTTTTGGTGGCTAAAGATTGGATTATTTATAGGAATGTGTTGGTTACTGATCTTTATGTACCGGTTACCAGTGGTTGATGTTCCCTCGTCAGATCAGGATAAAACCGCACCGTGACGGAATTAAATTTCACTCAGCAGCATAACGCTGAGTGAAATGAAAACAGGTTTATTCAGGAATTTTTATATAGCGGTTAAAAACAGAGTCTAAATTAGCTAATAACCAGCTTTTTCCATAAATATCCTCTTCGATAAGCACTTGTCTAATTACTTCAGGTGTTAACAACTGCTCTGCCTGATGCGATAAAGGCCAGTAACTAATATGCCAAGGTTCGTAAGCCACTCCGCCATCTTTCGCGGTAAAAGGGCGATAAAAATCAAAGGTTGCCATATTTTCACTCAGCCACTCATTGAGTTCTGCTAAATAACCGCCAGCTTCGTATTCCCAAGGCTCTAATTGCAGTGTTTGCCCTGCTGGAATACGCAAAGGGTCATAAACATCAATTTCGGTTCCCCAATGATGGCGGCTTGCTCCCGGTAAAGCTGACCAATGTAAAATAGCTTCACAGCGCTCACCTTCAGTCAGAGTGGAAATATCTAAAGGTTGACTATGGGCATCAAGAACAGGGCGCTTACCTGTGAATTTCTCATTCCAAATTAACTGTTGACGGGAGAAATCTCGAAATGCGCTTGCTGACTGTAATTTAAAACCCGCTCTTGCAGCCGCTTGTTGCATGGCTAGAAAGGCTTTAGTCGCATTAAATTGTAACTTGTGATTACCACCTAATGTCACTAAATGGTCGGTGCAACGGCCTGTGAGCATGTCGATTGTGATCATAAGATCAGTAACTCCATGATGCGTTCATAAATCAGTGCTAATTTTTGTAGGTCATCAACACTGACACACTCATCCACTTTATGGATAGTGGCATTTAGTGGGCCTAGTTCAATAACGTGCGTTCCCATCTGGGCAATAAAGCGACCATCGGAGGTTCCACCACTGGTGGACAGTGATGTGGTGCGCCCCGTCAATTCTTGAATCGCTTGTACAGTGGCACTGACCAATTTACTTTCACCGGTTAAGAATGGCTGCCCAGATAAGACCCAGTCTAAATGGTAATTCAACCCATGACGGTCGAGCATTTCGGTAACGCGTTCTTTAATGATGGTATCTGTAAGTTCAGTACTGAAACGAAAATTAAATTGAACGTTAAGTTCACCAGGGATCACATTATTCGCCCCAGTGCCTGCCTGAATATTTGCAATCTGCATGCTCGTGGCTGGGAAATATTGGTTACCTTCATCCCACGTTGTGGTGACTAATTCTTGTAAAAAGTGAGTTGCTCTATGCACAGGGTTATCGGCAAGATGTGGATAGGCAACGTGCCCCTGTATTCCAATAATGGTTAAATTGGCTGTTATGGAACCACGGCGTCCATTTTTAACTATATCCCCAAGTGCAGATTGACTTGATGGTTCACCCACTAAGCAGTAATCGACAGGTTCATGACGTGCCATTAAGGCTTCCACAACTTTGACTGTACCGTGAGTTGCTTTGGCTTCTTCATCTGATGTAATTAAAAATGCAAGGCGCCCGGTATGATTAGGATGTTTTGCAACAAAACGTTCAGCAGCAACGACCATGGCAGCAATTGAACCTTTCATATCGGCTGCGCCACGGCCATGAAGATGTTGATTGATAATGACCGGAGTAAATGGTTCTGTCTTCCATTTGTTGGGGTCTCCGGCAGGTACGACATCAGTGTGGCCTGCAAATGCTAATGTTTTTCCATCTTGACCACGATAAGCCCAAAAATTAAGCGTATCGCCAAATGGCATTTTTTCAACAATAAACCCGACGTTATTTAAGCGTTCTATTAATAAGTCTTGGCAACCTTGATCATCAGGACTGATAGATGGGCGAGAAATTAATTCTTTGGCAAGTTGAATAACAGGGCAATCCATTCTATCACCTTCTATTGTGTGAATTTTTGATAATCATCGACAGAAAATCCCACTAAATAGCGGTTATCTGCGGATATTAAGATTGGACGTTTGATCATCGCTGGTTCTGCCAGTAACACTTTTTTTGCGCTAGCTGCATCAACAACCGCATTTTTTTCAGTATCACTCAGTTTACGCCACGTAGTGCCTCTTTTATTGACTAATATATCCCAGTCAATATGCTGTAAAAAGGTGGAAAGCAGTTCATCACTGATGCCATCAACACGATAGTCATGAAATTGGTAATGAATACCGTTATCTTCTAGATAGCGACGGGCTTTTTTTATGGTATCGCAGTTTTTAATCCCGTACATAACATAAGGAGAAACAGGGGTGTTGGACATGTCATTTTCCTCTGATGGCTAACAATGTGTGCCATACATAATGCTGGAAAATACAAATATGGTCTACCCCTTTGAATAGAAAAGATTAATTAAAAAACTAATTGATATAATAATTAATATTGAGACGTTAATATTCATAATACTATATGGATGATTAAATATTATTAATGGCGATTATATTAAAAAATATATTATTTAATATAATTATTTTGATCGCATGTATATTAAGCTAGCCTCTAACCTTGAACGAACACGTAATTTTTTTAAAACATTTCGAATATGGACTTTGACTGTTTCCTCTGAAATAAAAAGTAGCTGAGAGATTTCTCTGTTTTTTAATCCAGCAGCCATCTCGTGTAATATTTCACATTCTCTTCGAGTTAATGTTGAGAGTGGATCTTTTGATTGATGTCGAGTAATTAAATGTTGATATACTTTTTCACTAAAGACGTGATGCCCTTCGATGGCTTTTTTCATACTATTAATCAGCATGTCGAGTTCACTATTTTTTAATAAATAGCCTTGAGCACCGGCGTCTATTGCGGAGTAAATATCGGTTTTCATGGTAGACAGAGACAAGACTAATAGATAACTGCTAGTGCAATGCTTGCGTAGTAACCTAATTGTTTCAAAGGTTTTATTACCATGGATTATGGTATCTATCAGAATCATTTTAGGCTGTTTTGTAGTGGCTATATTTAAGGCTTCTTTACAATTACAGACTTCATCAGTGACGTGAAAATCAGTTGCAGTATTTATCAGTTGGGATAGTCCAAACCTAATTATAGGGTGTTCATCAATGATCATAACGGTGTGATTAGACATAGAGGGTTCCTTTTTTATGTCTTGATATTTTTTAGATTAACAATTGTTAATCTGGTTTAAATTCAATTAATTTAAATTCTATGAGTTTCTAAAGTCTTAATTCAGATGTTAATTATTTTTGTATTATCATAAATAAATGAATGGATTTTATAAGTTCAAGTATTTTTAATGATTAATGGATGTTTAGAGCGTTTTAATAATACATTAATTTCGAAAGAATAATAACTAAGATGTAGAAAAATAAATTGCCTTTTAGGAATGCTATTAATAAATATTAATAACATTCCAGCATCCGTATAGGATTTTCACTTTAAATTTTTTAAGAAAAGTGTATAGAGTTCATTGTAATTGAGAGATTTTTCTGGAAATCATAGGCATGATCATGATTTGCTAACAAGATGTGTTTATACTGTGATGGCTGTTACCTTACCAATTTTGAAAGGACTTGATGATGGATGATAAGTTAAAACAAAGTGCTCTCGATTTTCATGAGTTTCCACATCCTGGGAAAATTACTGTAGTCCCCACTAAACCTTTAACCACTCAGCGCGATCTCGCACTCGCTTATTCACCGGGTGTTGCTGTGCCTTGCCTTGAAATAGCGGAAGATCCACTGAAAGCATACCGTTATACAGCGAAAGGTAACCTTGTAGGGGTTATCTCCAATGGAACGGCTGTTCTTGGTTTAGGGAATATCGGTGCCTTGGCTGGTAAGCCGGTCATGGAAGGAAAAGGGGTATTGTTTAAAAAGTTCTCTGGCATTGATGTTTTCGATATCGAAGTTGATGAAACTGACCCTGACAAATTAATTGATATTATTGCTTCACTTGAGCCAACGTTTGGCGGGATTAACTTAGAAGATATAAAAGCACCCGAGTGTTTTTATATTGAGCAAAAATTGCGTGAGCGGATGAATATTCCCGTTTTCCATGATGACCAACATGGCACTGCAATTATTTGTACCGCCGCAGTCATTAACGGATTACGTATTGTTAAAAAAGATATTGGCGATGTGCGCTTAGTGGTATCAGGCGCAGGCGCAGCTTCAATTGCTTGCATGAATTTATTAGTTGCATTAGGTCTGAAACGCGAAAATATCACGGTATGTGACTCCAAAGGGGTTATTTACAAAGGTCGCGATGAAAAAATGGATGCGACAAAAGCGGCTTATGCGATTGACGATAATGGCCAACGTACATTAGCGGATGCGATCCCTGATGCTGATATTTTCCTTGGTTGCTCGGGACCTCGCCTTTTAACGCCAGAAATGGTGAAAACCATGGCGAAAGATCCATTAATTTTAGCTTTAGCGAACCCAGAACCAGAAATATTACCGCCGTTAGCAAAAGAAGTGCGTCCAGACGCGATAATTTGTACCGGTCGTTCAGATTATCCAAACCAAGTGAATAACGTGCTGTGCTTCCCATTCATTTTCCGCGGTGCGTTAGATGTCGGCGCAACAACGATTAACGAGGAGATGAAGCTAGCGTGTGTCTACGCGATCGCTGATTTAGCACTTGCAGAGCAAAGTGAAGAAGTTGCTTCCGCTTACGGTAACCAAGACCTATTCTTTGGTCCTGAATATATTATTCCTAAGCCGTTTGACCCTCGCCTAATTGTTAAAATTGCCCCTGCTGTTGCGAAAGCGGCAATGGATTCAGGTGTGGCAACACGCCCAATCGCAGATTTAGATGCTTATGTAGAAAAACTGAACCAGTTTGTTCATAAAACAAACTTATTCATGAAGCCAATCTTCTCCCAAGCAAAAAAAGAAGTGAAACGCATTGTATTAGCCGAAGGGGAAGAAGAGCGCGTACTGCATGCGACTCAAGAATTAGTTTCTCTCGGTTTAGCATTCCCAATTTTGATTGGTCGTCCAAGCGTTATCGAAATGCGTATTCAGAAACTGGGCTTACACATTGAGTTAGGAAAAGACTTTGAAGTCGTCAATAACGAAAATGACCCACGTTTCAAAGAGTATTGGCAAGAGTATTACCAAGTGATGAAGCGCCGTGGCGTATCTCAAGAAATGGCTCGTCGTGCCGTCATTGGTAATCCAACCATTATCGGTGGGATCATGGTACTGCGCGGTGAAGCGGATGGTATGATCTGTGGCTCTGTCGGCAGCTATAGTGAGCACTATAATATCGTCAAAGACTTGTTCGGTTTCCGCGAGGGTGTACATGCGGCAGGGGCAATGAATGCGCTGTTATTACCAACCGGAAATACATTTATTGCCGATACGTATGTGAATGAAGATCCAACGCCAGAAGAGTTAGCTGAAATCACGATTATGGCTGCTGATACTGTTCGTCGTTTTGGTATCGAACCAAAAGTCGCATTACTATCTCGTTCTAGCTTTGGCTCTTCCGATTGCAGCTCAGCACAAAAAATGCGTGATACTTTAGCGTTAGTGAAGGCTCGTGAGCCTAATCTAGAAATTGATGGTGAAATGCATGCGGATGCGGCATTGATTGAATCAATCCGTAAAGATGTGATGCCTGATAGCCCACTGAAAGGTTCGGCAAACTTGTTGATCATGCCAAATATGGAAGCTGCACGTATTAGCTATAACTTATTGCGAGTCACCAGCTCTGATGGTGTGACGGTTGGTCCAGTACTTATGGGTGTTTCAAAACCTGTTCATATTCTGACTCCAATCGCTTCTGTTCGTCGTATAGTTAACATGGTTGCGTTAGCGGCAATTGAGGCGCAAACAAATCCACTTTAATGATTGATTAATAATCAAATCATAATATAAAGGCTTCCATTATTCGTAATGGGAGTCTTTTTTATTTGAAAATGATTCTCATTATCTGTATTTTTAATGACTTCAAAATTAAAAATATGGAAAAGATAATGATATCAGCAAGTTCTTTGAATTTATTCAGTAAAAAGTCTTCATTTCTTGGCTTGGGAATGTTACTTCTTTTCAGTTTCACACAGCTAGGATGTACAGCGGCTAAACCAAAATCTGCATTTCAATTGGCTCCGGAACTGACTCAGACGGGTAAAATTATTGATTTAGCATCAGGGCAGCCAATAACACCTCAGCAACTGATACAGCAACTTGCCGAATCATCTCGGGTCGTGGTTGGTGAGAAACACGACAATATTCACCATCACCACATAGAACAATGGCTTGCTCAAGAGTTACCCAAGGTTCGCCCTCAAGGTGCGGTATTGTTAGAGATGTTCACTCCAAATCAACAAGCAAAAGTGAGCAATGTACAAAAGCAGATGCAGGGTAACCCATATATTCGAGATGAAAAATTACAAGAAGTATTACATTGGAATAGTGGTTGGCCATGGGAGCAATACGGAGAGTTAGTTAAATATTTGCTCACCCAGCCTTATCCTGTCTTAGCGGCAAACCTCAACCCAGATGAAATTAAGACAGCGTACAATAATCCACCAACACTCAGTGGTAATCATTCAACTCAGCCAATTGTCCAAGAACTGATCCTTGCCACCATTAAACGCTCCCATGGGGGAGAAGTCGATGATGACCAAGCTAATAAAATGAAAGTGATCCAGCAATTACGTGATAGAGCCATGGCGCAAAGTTTATTAAATGCACCTGAACCTGCGCTCTTATTTGCTGGTGGATATCATGCCACAAGGGCTATTGGTGTCCCTCTGCATGTGCAAGATTTAGCGCCTAATGAGCCTTTGAAGGTATTGATTATTTCTGAAGAGGGAGAGGAAATTGACCATTTACATGCTGATTATGTGTGGTACACACCTAAATAATTGAGGTTCCTCATTAATTCAATGATTTTAAAAAGGTTAATTTTGTGAAGTAATTAGCATAATTATTAATAAATAATTTCCATTCGCATTCGTTATTAATTATCATTTGCATTTTCGTGAATATACGTAAGATAAACATGAGCACAATAACGTTTGAAAGTGGATATGTGAATC
Organism: Providencia rustigianii DSM 4541; assembly: GCF_000156395.1. GTDB lineage: Bacteria > Pseudomonadota > Gammaproteobacteria > Enterobacterales > Enterobacteriaceae > Providencia > Providencia rustigianii. The sequence continues at coordinate 678,194 of NZ_GG703819.1, read as the reverse complement.
GAGCCACCAGAGTGGGAATATGGCTCATATTGGCAATAGCTTTGCACATTGCCATTGTGGGCTTATTTATTTGGAACACTCACAATGCGCGCTGGGACGAATCATTACCTGCGCCATCGGTGGTAATGGAGCTATCTATCGAAGCACAGGCTGAAAAATTAACCGAAGTGAATATCGGGCAAGTTCAGGAGCTTTCCGTTGCGAGTGAATCCCATCAAGCCCAAGCGGAAGAGGTGGATCTCCCAGCATTACCGAAGAATGACCAAGCAGAAGTTTTGGTGACGCAGGCGGTCAATAAAAAACCAAAACCTGAGGTTAAAAAACAAAAGCGTGAACAGCAACCGACAGAAGAAAAGGTACAAACGACAGATTCGAAAGCTCATGATGCACCTGTAACGAGTGATGCAGCAGCGCCTTTACAGAGTCATCAAATTGCTGCGGAATTTAATAGCCAATCTCAATCTGAAGATGATGCAAGGAAACAGTGGGAAGCACAGGTGCTGGGAAAATTGAATAAATATAAGCGCTACCCAGAAGATGCGGGACGTCGAAGTCGAGTGGGTAAACCCGTGGTTATTTTTACGGTTGATCCTCAAGGAATATTACTCGATAGCGAGTTAATGACATCTTCAGGAACACGTTCTTTAGATAGGGAAGCACAGCAAGTTTTATCAAGAGCGGCGCCATTACCACTTCCACCGTCAGAAATATTAAAAAATGGTCGGGTGACGGTCAGAATGCCTATTGATTTTACTCTTAATGAAAAATAGATTGGATAAACTATGCGTAACAAAATCGCAAAATTTTGTGTAATTACATTTTTTGGTTTATATGCAGCCATGAGCGCTGCGGAGGATAGAATGCCAGCTCCAATAGCAAAAAAACAGCCTTACACGATCACAACCCATGGGGATGTTCGTGTCGATAATTATTACTGGCTAAGGGATGATAAACGTGAGTCCCCTGAGATTATTGAATATCTAAATCAAGAAAATGCCTATACCGAGCAACAACTCGCATTAGGTGAACCACTAAAAAAAGAAATTTATGACGAGCTATTTTCTCGAGTAAAGCAGGATGATGAATCGGTTCCTTATAATTTTAATGGTTATACCTACCGTTCAAGAGTGGTGTCGGGTAAAAATTATCCAATTTATGAACGGCGTCCAATTGACAGCCAAGAAGAATGGACGGTATTGGTTGATGGTAACCAGCGTGCAGAAGGTGTGGAATATTATCGTATGGGGGCGTTGGCTATTTCGCCAGACAATACGACGTTAGCCATTGCAGAGGACCGACAAGGACGCAATGATTATGGCGTTTCTTTCCGTAAGATTGATGACCCAAAATGGCAAGAAAATGTGCTGGTGAATACTTCCGGCAATATTGTTTGGGCGAATGATAATCGTACGCTGTTTTATGTGAATAAAGACATACAGACATTACTGCCTTATCAAGTTGTTAAGCACCAATATGGGACTAAGCAATCTGACGATACTGTCGTGTATGAAGAGAAAGATGATACTTTTTACGTCAGCTTAGCTAAATCGACGTCAAAAGATTATATTCTGATTGGGATCACCAGTACGGAAACGTCGGAATATCGTTTAATTGATGCCAATAAACCTAATCTTGAGGCTAAAATTTTACAAACACGTCAAGTGGGTGTGGAATATTATCCAGACCATTTTAATGGCAAGTTTTATATTCGTTCTAATCACCAGCATCCATTATTCGGGTTATACATCGCTGATAGCGAAACGGCACCATGGGTGAGCTTTATTGCCCCGCGTGATGAAGTGGATTTAGAAGATTTTTCATTATTTAATAACTGGTTAGTTGTCGAAGAACGCCAAAATGGGTTGGTCAATATTCGTCAAATTAGCTGGCTAACCCACAAAGAAAGCTCAGTCACTTTTGATGACCCAACGTATATGGCATGGATTAGCAACAATCCAGAGCCAGATACTGACACATTACGTTATGGTTATTCATCCATGACAACACCGTCTTCAGTGTATGAAATTAATATGCTGACTCAAGAACGTACTCTCTTAAAGCAAGAAGAAGTGAAAAATTTTGATAAAGCCAATTATCAAAGTGAACGCATTTGGGTGGAAGCTCAAGATGGAGTAAAAGTTCCAGTTTCACTGGTTTATCGTAAAGATTTGTTTAAAGCAGGTAAAAATCCATTATTAATCTATGGATATGGCGCTTACGGTTATGGTATCGATCCCTCATTTAGCTCTTCTCGTTTATCTTTACTGGATCGTGGATTTGTTTACGCTATCGCGCATATTCGTGGTGGTGGCGATTTAGGCAAAAACTGGTATATACAGGGCAAAACAGTTCATAAGATGAACACGTTCACTGATTTTATTGATGCAACCAAGGCATTGTTATCTCAAGGTTATGGTGAGCAAGGCCATGTCTATGCGATGGGCGGAAGTGCCGGTGGTTTATTAATGGGTGCCGTGGTTAATATGGCCCCAGAGCTATATGAAGGTGTTGTCTCTGCTGTGCCATTTGTAGATGTGGTGACTACAATGTTAGACCCATCAATTCCGTTAACCACGGGGGAATATGATGAGTGGGGTAATCCTGAAAATGAAGCCGATTATTGGCGAATTAAGGCCTATAGTCCGTATGACAATATTAAAGCTCAGCAATATCCTCATATATTAGTGACTACCGGTTTACATGATTCCCAAGTGCAATATTGGGAGCCCGCAAAATGGGTAGCTAAATTAAGAGATGTCAAACAGGGTAATTCATTACTGTTGTTGGAAACCAATATGAATGCAGGGCATGGTGGAAAATCAGGTCGTTTTAATGCATTGGATGATATTGCAAGAGAGTACAGTTTTATTCTTATGCTTGAAGATAAGCCAAAGTATTTCCCAAATTTAAAATAATAATTTACCCATAAGGTAATTAAAGGTCAGTAACATTATTTATCGCATATTGTTGCTGGCCTTTTTCACAGAAATTTATTTATTCTGTGTTGGCAGTGTGAGCGACTGTTTAATCAGTACGTTTACAGGAATGGTTTATGAACAATAAAATAATAATTATGGTAGCGGGTGTTATTTCCACTAGCTATCACGGTATCGCTTTGGCTGAAAATACTCAGCCACAAAATAAGCAGCAAGATGATGTGGTTAATTTTAGTCAATTGAAAGTGTCTGGCGCACAAAAACAGACTCCATTAGTGAAGGCATTGGAAAAACCGGGGGCGTTTAGTGCGGTTGGAACCGAAAATAAACTCCAATCTATGGATAAAATTATTCGTTCCATGCCGGGAACCTATACCCAAATGGATGCAAGCCAAGGCACGATTAACGTCAATATTCGTGGACTTAGTGGTTTTGGGCGCGTCAATATGATGGTGGATGGCGTTACCCAGAGCTATTACGGAATATCACCCAGTAAATATACTCATGGAATGCAGCCAAGTAATGATTTTGGATCATTAATTGACCCTAACTTTATTGTTGAAGTTGAAGTTGAAAAGGGGCAATTAAATGGTAGCAATAGTATTAACGCATTAGCAGGAAGTTCAAATTTTAGAACTATCGGCATTGATGATGTTATTTTTAAAAATAATCTTTGGGGGTTACGGAGCAAAGGAAGCTGGGGAGATAATGGTCTTGGTTATAATGGGATGGTTTCCGTTGCAGGGAAAACATTATTAAATGAAGATGATGGTTATTTAGGCGGATTAATTGCTGTTAGTGGGCATAATATTCCTGGAAGCTATAAGAATGGTGATGGTTTTGATACGGATGAGTTTGCTACCGATCCAACATTTAAACAGAAACCTCAATCCCAACTAGCAAAATTAAAATATAAGCCAAATGACAGCCATGAATTAGAATTTAGTGGTCGTTTTTTACAGAATAAATTAACTAGCCGAAAAATTAATAGTGAAGATTATTATCTTAAATACAAATATACGCCAATAAACGAACTTATTGATGTAGAGCTGTTAGCGAGCCATGGATATAACACGCAAAAATTCCAAGGTGATCCCATTGGTGGAGCGCTAAAGAATGCAGAGTCTGAAAATAAATCAGACAGTATTAATCTCTCCAATACTAGCCATTTTTCTTATGGAGATGCAGATTTTAAATGGCAATTGGGTTCGAAACTCATGAAAACCAAGTACCAAAAAATTACACAACCAGTTGAAGATCCAAATACGATTATCTATAACCCTTTTTCACCTAGTGGCACACAAGATATTGCGAGTCTGTATACCCAATTTGAGGCGAAGTACGATATTTATACGGCGACTTTTGACCTCAATTACCTTAATTACAGAGTTAAAGGTTATAAGCCAGCTTGTGATGCAACGGAAAAATGCTTCCCACAAGAGGCAAGTACATTAGATCTACGAGAAAGTGGTATTAATCCTGGGATATTGATTTCAGCTCAAATTATTCCGGAGTTTCAGCCTTTCGTGAGTTATGCTCATTCGATGCGTGCACCTAATTCCCAAGAAGTCTTTTTTTCACAAAATGGAGGGCAGAGTATGAATCCGTTCCTAAAAGGGGAAAAATCGAAAACTTGGCAAATTGGTTTTAATAGTTTTAAGCCTGATTTCATAGTGGAAGGGGATCAATTTAATCTGAAAGCTCTATGGTTCCATACACATATTAAGGATTACATTACCAGCAAATCATTTATGCTGTGTCGTGCAACTTCACAGGAAGAATTTGATTGGTGTTTAATTAATGATGATGTTTGGAATAAAGAAAATCCTGATATTTTTCAACGTGCAGACATGTACGTGAACGATCCTCGTGATGTTAATTTACGAGGTTATGAGCTGCAAGCTAACTATGATGCAGGGGTATTTTATTCGATGGTTTCCTATACTCAGGAATCAGGAAAGCAACCAGTTTCTATCAATAGTACCTCGGTGTTTAGTGCAGGCGATTTTACTCAACTTCCTGAATATTATGTCACTTTAGATACTGGCGTACGTTTATTTGATGAGAAGCTCACAATAGGTTCTGCAATTACATGGACGGGGCCTTCTAAGCGCATTAGCCCGATACCTGATGGAGATATGAATGGGGATGCAATGACGGAAAAATATGAGAAACAACCCACTATTGTCGATCTGTACGCAGACTATGAAATTAATAAAAACTTTAAGTTAATGATGACCATTAATAACCTGACAAACGAAAATTATACGGATGTTTTAAATCGTGCAAATTCAGGTGCCATCATGGAGGAGCGTGGTCGAAATAATGAGACAGGAAGAGGGCGCAGTTATATGCTTGGTGGGCAGGTGCGTTTTTAATCAATAAATAAATTCTCACTTATCTAGCCAAAATCCAGCTAGATAAGTGAGATAAATAATCACTTCGTGACTTTTTTTACTTTAATCTTCTGAATGCTAGTTACTTGGCTTTCAACCCAGCCATCATTCAGGCGTGTTTTCAGTTGTTGCCCCAGTTTTACTTGGCTGGTTTTTTTCAACACGGCGCCTTGTGAGGTTTCACTGATACTAAAACCACGAGCTAAGGTAGCTAGGGGGCTAACTGCTTCCATTTTAGAACAGGCAACGGCGAAACGCTGGCGATAGTCAGTCACTAGACGGGTTAACATATTTTGTAAATGATACTGAGTCTGCTGCAATTGACGTTGTTGGTGCTGTAATTTTGGGCGCAAGTCATTTTGGACTAAGCGTTGTTTATTTTTCTCAAAACGCCATGTGGCAGATTGCAATTGACGGTTTATGGCGAGATTCAATTTTTGTTGTAAGCCATTTAATTGATTCTGTTGCCGTGCAAGGCGCAATTGAGGGTGTTGCTGTTGTAACCGATGCTGTAAACGAGCAAAACGCTGTTGCTGCCCCGCTAAGTAATAATCCAGCGCCATTTCAAGATGCTGCTGGCTGGATTTGAGCTGGCGTAACATCTCAGTCTGATTACGGCTAACTAACTCTGCTGCTGCGGAGGGGGTTGGAGCGCGAACATCCGCGACATAATCTGCAATAGTGACATCGGTTTCATGCCCAACGGCGCTAATAATTGGTAATCGACTATTAAAAATTGCTCTAGCGACGATTTCCTCATTAAATGCCCATAAATCTTCTAATGAACCGCCACCACGCCCGACAATGAGTACATCACATTCGTTACGTAAATTAGCAAGCTCAATGGCGCGAGTGATTTGTGCAGGGGCTAATTCACCTTGAACGGCAGTAGGATAAATAATCACCGGGAGTGAAGGATCTCGTCGACGTAAGATATTTAAAATATCATGCAGAGCTGCGCCGGTTGCTGACGTTATTACACCCACACATTTTGCCGGAGAGGGTAAAGCTTGCTTATGAATGACGTCGAATAACCCTTGAGCATTCAATGCCTGTTTAAGTAGCTCAAAACGCTGCTGTAGCAATCCTTCACCGGCAGGCTGCATACTCTCAATGATTAACTGATAATCGCCCCTAGGCTCATACAGAGTGACTGTGGCACGGACTAATACCTGTTGCCCATTTTGGGGACGAAAAGCAACCCGTGTATTTTGCCCACGAAACATTGCCGCGCGAACTTGTGCTCGATCGTCTTTAAGGGTTAAGTACCAGTGCCCAGAACTCGGTTGCGAAAAATTCGATATTTCGGCGGTTAACCAAATTCGTCCCATTTGGGTATCGAGTAATTCTCTTACCGTTTGGTTGAGCTTACTGACAGAGTAAATTGCGCTATTTTGTTGAGTCGACATGTGAGCTAGATCAAATTCTAAAACAATGACTTAATTGACTGATACTAACGTAGCCGACGGACTTATCAAGTTTTTTTTGAAAAAAATGCTGGAAGCAACCGATTACGGTGTGTATAATGCCGCGGCAATATTTTATACCTTTCATAACGCTGCCTGGTGGGATATTGCCTATGTTACGCATTAAAAAAGAAGCACTAACTTTCGACGATGTTTTACTCGTTCCTGCACATTCAACTGTACTGCCAAATACGGCAGATCTGTCAACTCAACTGACCGCAAAAATCCGCCTGAATATTCCTATGCTCTCTGCAGCAATGGACACTGTCACCGAATCTGATCTGGCCATCGCACTGGCTCAAGAAGGTGGTATTGGTTTTATCCATAAAAACATGTCTATTGAGCGCCAAGCTGAAGAAGTTCGCCGTGTGAAAAAACATGAAAGTGGTGTTGTCACTGACCCTGTGACAGTCACGCCAGATACGACCATTCGTGAAGTTCAAGAGATGGCTCAGCGAAATGGTTTTGCTGGTTATCCTGTGGTTACTAAAGATAATTCTTTAGTAGGGATCATCACTGGACGTGACGTTCGTTTCGTCACAGACCCTGACCAACCGGTCACTGCGGTTATGACACCGAAAGAGCGTCTTGTTACTGTGAAAGAAGGTGAAGCACGTGAAGTCGTTTTACAGAAAATGCATGAGCATCGTGTCGAAAAAGCCTTAGTGATCGATGACAACTTCCACCTGTTAGGAATGATCACGGTAAAAGATTTCCAAAAAGCAGAGCGTAAACCTAATGCGTGTAAAGATGAGCAAGGTCGTCTGCGTGTGGGTGCGGCTGTGGGAGCAGGTCCTGGTAATGAAGAGCGTGTTGACGCATTAGTTGCCGCGGGTGTTGATGTTCTGCTGATTGACTCTTCACATGGTCATTCCGAAGGCGTATTACAACGTATTCGTGAAACTCGCCAAAAATATCCTGATTTACAAATCATTGGTGGTAACGTAGCTACTGCTGAAGGTGCGAAAGCGTTAGCGGATGCTGGCGTTAGCGCAGTGAAAGTCGGCATTGGTCCAGGTTCAATCTGTACAACTCGTATCGTAACTGGCGTCGGTGTTCCTCAAATTACAGCGATTGCTGAAGCGGCCGAAGCATTAGAAGGTACTGGTATTCCTGTTATCGCTGATGGTGGTATTCGTTTCTCTGGGGATATTTCTAAAGCTATTGCTGCAGGTGCTGCGTGTGTGATGGTCGGCTCCATGTTTGCAGGAACGGAAGAATCACCGGGTGAAACTATTCTGTTCCAAGGTCGTACCTATAAAGCATATCGCGGAATGGGTTCTTTAGGAGCGATGTCCAAAGGGTCTTCAGACCGTTATTTCCAATCTGATAATGCCGCAGACAAGCTGGTTCCTGAAGGTATCGAAGGTCGTGTTGCTTACAAAGGTCGCTTAAAAGAAATCATTCACCAACAAATGGGTGGCTTACGTTCATGCATGGGTCTGACTGGCTGTGCAACAATCGATACGTTAAGAACAAAAGCAGAATTTGTGCGTATCAGTGGTGCGGGCATCCAAGAAAGTCACGTTCATGATGTGACTATCACGAAAGAGTCTCCTAACTACCGTTTAGGACAGTAACAGACTGATTTCAGGGTGGCTCTATCTGCGGATAGGGTCACCGCATTTTATTTTTTGACTTGAATTTCTGGAATTCTCCTCAAATGACTACAAATATTCATAAACATCGCATTCTTATTCTTGATTTCGGCTCGCAATATACTCAGCTGATCGCCCGTCGCGTCCGCGAAATTGGCGTTTACTGTGAACTGTGGGCATGGGACGTTACCGAAGAGCAAATCAAAGAGTTTAATCCTAACGGAATTATCCTTTCTGGTGGTCCAGAAAGTACCACTGAATCAGACAGCCCACGCGCACCTGACTATGTATTCAATGCTGGCGTTCCTGTATTAGGTATTTGCTATGGCATGCAAACCATGTCTATGCAATTAGGTGGTGCGGTTGAAGTTTCTGGTGAGCGTGAGTTTGGCTACGCGAATGTCGAAATTACTGAGCAGTGCGAACTGTTCCGCGATATTCAAGATGCGATTAATGCTGAAGGTAAACCAGTATTAGATGTATGGATGAGCCACGGTGATAAAGTCACTGCGATCCCATCTAGCTTCAAAACCATTGCAAGCACCCCAAGCTGCCCATATGCCATCATGGCAAATGAAGAAAAACGTTTCTACGGTGTTCAGTTCCACCCAGAAGTGACTCATACCCATCAAGGCTTAAATATCTTAAAACGTTTTGTTCTGGATATTTGTCAGTGTGAAGCTTTGTGGACTTCAGCGGCGATTATCGAAGATACCGTTGCACGTTTAAAAGAACAAATTGGTGATGACCATGTTCTATTAGCGCTGTCTGGTGGTGTTGACTCCTCTGTAACGGCTCTGTTGTTACACCGTGCTATCGGTAAACGTTTGACTTGTGTGTTTGTCGACAACGGCTTACTGCGTTTGAATGAAGCAGAGCAAGTAATGGAAATGTTTGCAGGTAAATTTGACCTGAATATTATCCATGCTAAAGCGCAAGACCGCTTTATGAACGCATTAGCGGGTATTAGTGATCCAGAAGAGAAACGCAAGAAAATCGGCCATGTATTTATCGAAGTCTTCGATGAAGAGTCATCTAAGCTGCCTAATATTAAGTGGTTAGCTCAAGGGACTATCTACCCAGATATTATCGAATCAGCCGCTTCAGCAACGGGTAAAGCACACGTCATCAAATCTCACCATAATGTAGGTGGTTTACCTGATGATATGAAGCTGGGTCTAGTTGAACCATTAAAAGAGCTGTTTAAAGACGAAGTCCGTAAAATTGGTCTGGAATTAGGTCTGCCATACGACATGCTGTATCGCCATCCATTCCCAGGTCCAGGTTTAGGTGTTCGTGTACTGGGTGAAGTGAAGAAAGAGTACTGTGACTTGTTACGTCGCGCTGATGCTATCTTTATCGAAGAACTGCATAAAGCCGACCTATACAATAAAGTGAGCCAAGCGTTCACCGTATTCTTACCAGTTCGTTCCGTCGGTGTGATGGGCGATGGTCGTAAATACGACTGGGTTGTTTCCCTACGTGCCGTTGAAACTATCGACTTTATGACTGCTCATTGGGCGCATTTGCCATATGACTTCTTAGGTCGTGTTTCTAACCGTATTATCAATGAAGTTAGTGGTATTTCCCGCGTAGTCTATGACATCAGCGGCAAGCCACCAGCGACCATTGAGTGGGAATAAACTAGTTATTGTTGATAACAGTTTTTAGTTGTCGATAAGCCTAAAGGCATCAGTAAATTACTGGTGCCTTTTTGTTTTTAGGAGTGACTGATAATGTTAGGTACTTTATGTCCCCTATGATGGATATAAACATGGATTAATAGCTTAAAGTCTATATTAATGGGCGTTAAATATGGGAAAACTTTTTTCTAGGAACAATGGCCCCTAATGAATAACATAGTCCTGTTAACCCAGCGAGGCTTAACGGTAAAATCATGACACTATCATTTTTTAGTGGATTATCTAGGTTAAACATAATAACGATTAAAAATAAATTACTCGCGAAGGTGGCAGCGGTGTAGATAACAGCCACCTTTTGAGGTAAACGAATTAACGAAAAATCCTCAGCAAACTTATCAAAATGCTCCCAAATAAGGTGAATCACTAAATAAGCAAGAATAAGTGTAAAGTAAAATATGCTGAGTGCTTGTGTTGTTTGTGGATGGAAAAACTCAATCATATTTTATCGAGATATAGATAAAAATAACGCTGAGTATAGCCGCTAGAATATAAATATTAGTGGTCGTTAAAATCAGTGATGGAACGATAAGCGATATAGCACCATTGAGTGCTAGGGCTGAACCAACTCCTCCTGTAAGAGGATTCATTATCTTTTGAATTATCCAATTCATAGTTTTCCTCACTTTTTGTTAAAAGCAGTGATCGTTAAATAGCTAACAAGGCGTTGTTACTAAAATAAAGGGATTAAACCGCAAGCACTCCAGCACAAACGCACCCAGAATAATAATTTCCAAAAAATAAAAACATACCCCGAACAAGGTAATTTAAAGCAGAAAAAACGATTATGAGAGCAGCCTCGTAAAAAACATTATTGGGACAGTTTAGAGGTACTTGTATTGCGGTAAATAATATATGAGAAAAGAAATCTTAGAATAAAGGTTGGTTATAAATTCAATAAATGCGGTTTTTTATTCAAAAAAATGCCAATTATTGCTTGTTCAATTAATTCAGATTGTTATTATCAATAGCCTATATACATAGAAAGTATATGTTCACTCCCCGCAATCATAATAATAAAGGTGAGGGGAAACTCACTGATCCACGGCTAAGGATAAAAACGTGTCATTTCGTCTTAGATATCTTGCTTTTCTGCCTCTGCTGGTCGCAACAGCATGCCAACAACCAGTTAAAACCAACATCATTGAAACGTCATCTGCACAAATTCAACCTGCGGTAGTTAATAACTCGTGGATAGAAATCTCGCACAGTGCATTGGATTACAATATCAAGAAAGTACAAGCATTATTAGGCGATAAAACGGGAATGTGCGCCGTTTTAAAAGGAGATGCTTATGGGCATGATCTGACGCTAGTGACTCCTGTAATGATCGAAAATAACGTTCAGTGCATTGGGCTAACAAGTAATTCAGAATTGAAGCAAGTTCGTGATTTAGGTTTCAATGGTCGTTTAATGCGTGTGCGTAACGCCACAGAAAAAGAGATGGCTCAGGCAACAGAGTTTAATGTAGAAGAGCTGATTGGTAATCTTGAAATGGCGCAGCGTTTGAATGCAATTGCTGTGAAGCAGGGGAAAATTATACCGATTCATTTAGCCTTGAATTCAGCGGGAATGTCCCGTAATGGGTTAGAGGTTGGAACGTCTACAGGATTACAACAAGCTAAATTAATTTCAGAACTTCCAAACTTAAAAATAGTTGGGATTATGTCCCACTACCCTGAAGAAGATGCTGCTCAAATTCGAAAAGATTTGGTGAAATTTAAAAAACAATCTCAGCAAGTACTCGATATCACGGGATTAAAGCGTGAGGATGTGACACTGCATGTGGCGAATACTTATGCAACTTTAACCGTACCTGAGTCGTGGCTGGATATGGTTCGCGTCGGTGGGATATTTTACGGAGATACCGTTGCAACTAAAGACTACAAACGAGTAATGACGTTTAAATCAAATATAGCGGCAGTTAATCACTATCCAAAAGGTAATACAGTAGGTTATGACAGAACCTATACATTAAAACGAGACTCTGTATTAGCGAATATTCCGGTAGGTTATGCTGATGGCTATCGTCGTGTATTTAGTAATGCAGGGCATGTGCTGATTAATGGGCAGCGAGTGCCTGTCTTAGGAAAAACATCAATGAACACGGTAGTGATTGATGTGACTGATATTAAAAATGTTCAGCCGGGAGATGAAGTCGTCTTTTTCGGAAAGCAAGGTGTTGGTGAAATAACTGCTGAAGAGGTCGAAGATATCAGTGGGGCGCTATTTACCGAAATGTCCATTTTATGGGGTGCGACTAATAAGCGGATTTTAGTAGACTAATCCATTTTACGTTGAATATTAGCCCGCTCTTGTAGCGGGTTTTTTGTTGTGTATGGCGTCAGATAAATTGTCATTTATATCGATATCCGATAAGTGCTGTTTAACCGAATTGTTATCGAATCCTTTGTGTCAATATGTTAGCTTGGGATTATCTTTTCAATCTGAATAATATCAGACAATAAATAGTAGAATTAGAGGGATGTCTTTTATGTATCAAGTTGATTTACATGCACATACCATCGCTAGCACCCACGCATTTAGTACCGTTGACGAATATTTTGCAGAAGCAACTGCTCGGGGAATGAAGCTGTTTGCCATTACTGATCATGGTCCAGAGATGCAAGATGCTCCCCATGAATGGCATTTTGGTAATATGCCGATACTGCCACGTATCGTTAATGGTGTTGGTTTGCTGTATGGAATTGAGGCGAACATTAAGAATAAGTTAGGTGAGACTGACTGTAATGAAAAGATTGCGCGTCATTTGGATATTATTCTAGCCGGATTTCATGAGCCAGTGCTGGAGCCTCAAAGTCTGGAAGACAACACTGAGGCAATGATTGCGACTATTCGTAGTGGTAAAGTTCAGATTATCACTCACCCAGGAAATCCAAAATATCCTATTGATATTAAAGCAGTTGCTCAAGCTGCCAAAGAGTGTAATGTCGCGTTAGAAATGAATAATTCTTCCTTTTTGCACTCAAGGGCAGGCAGTAAGATGAATTGTATTGAAATTGCAAAAGCTGTTAAGGAAGCTGGCGGTTGGGTCTCTTTAGGTTCAGATTCTCACCATGTCAGTTATTTAGGGCGTTTTGATGAGGTGATTAAGATGTTGGAATCTATCGATTTCCCAGAATCACAAATTTTGAATACGACACCTCGTCGTGTTTTAGACTTTTTAGAGTCCCATGGGCGAAAGCCAATCCCAGAATTTATGGATTTTTAAAAATACATAATGTAGTTAATTAGCCATTCAATATGAATGGCTTTTTTATTTAATAGATGGTCAAACATGATTTTCAATATTATAATTAAATGAACCTTAAACGGATGAGTGAATTTAGAGGCCAAGTAAATTAAATTTATAATTCAAATAAATTGGAATGAAGTAAGTATTTAAAATAAAAAAATTAACATTAATACGTGTATTTTTTATTTCATTGATATTTATAGGTAAATTTTTTTGAATTTCTCACTTTCGATAGTGGGAATATACTTTTAAAATTAAATAAAATATCAACAAAATTCAAATATTCCCTTCCTAAAATAACCTATAAAAAACTTAAGAATCTTTAATATTCTCCTCTTGTGTGGTGACCTCCAGTCGTGATTTATTAGCGTGGCAAGAACATTCTTGCTTAATAAATCTTAAGGTACATAGTATGAAAAAGTTATTAGCAATTACCACTATATTGTCATTAGCTGTTTCTGGTGCTGCATTAGCAAATACCACTGTTAAAACTGAACATGTCAACCATGGCGCGAAAACTCACGAAGTTGCGAAAGCAGAGCATGGTAAAAAAGAGATTAAAAAAAGTGAGGTTAAAAAAACGAGTGAATTAATAGCACCAGTTGCAGCTAAAGCCAGTAAGTAAATTCGCTAAACCCCTCTAGATTACGTCACGGTGCCATGGGGTATAATTCCATGGCGCTGCTGATTCGGTTGTATGATATACTGTGCATTATTTTTAAATTAGTGTATCAATATGAATTATCAATGCCCCCTGTGTTTTAGTCCCCTAAATTTAACCAATAACAGTTATCGTTGTGACGCTAATCATCAGTTTGATTGCGCTAAAGAAGGCTACGTTAATTTGTTACCCGTTCAACATAAACGCTCAAAAGATCCTGGGGATAGTGCAGAGATGATGATCTCTCGTCGCCAATTTTTGGATGCGGGGCATTACCAACCAATGCGCGATGCTGTGGCAGAAAAATTGATGCAGTATTTGCCAGTAGACTCGAAAAATGTGTTAGATATTGGCTGTGGAGAAGGGTATTACACCGATTATTTTTTACAGACGCTCATCACTAAATTCTCAGCAATAAAAATGTATGGATTGGATGTTTCAAAAGTGGCGATTCGTTTTGCTGCAAAGCGTTATAAATTGGTGAATTTTTGCGTGGCATCAAGCCATCGTTTACCTTTTTCCGAGTCGAGTATTTCCGCCATCATTCGTATTTATGCGCCTTGTAAGGCTGAAGAACTTAGCCGCGTATTAACGTCTGGAGGAATCTTAATTACAGTGACGCCGGCAGCAGAACATCTGCAAGAATTAAAAGCATTGATTTATGATGAAGTGAAATTACATCCAGCTAAAGATGAAGAATTACCGGGCTTCAAATTGATGGATGAAACACGTTTAAAATACGCTATGGATTTAGTGGGTACAGAAGCTTTTGCATTATTAGAAATGACGCCGTTTGCGTGGCGGGCTTCAGAAGAGGTGAAACTTGAGCTTCAACAATCTAAAAATAAGCAATATACGGCTGACTTTTTAATTCGTGTATATCAATATAGCGAATAAAACGTGATGGCTCCCCCTGAATAGTTCAGGGGGAAAAAATCTATTATGGGGCGTACATAAATAATTCGAGATGCTCAAATAAGATATTAAAACCAATTCCAATCAACACAAAACCGCCAAGAATTTCCGCTTTTTTACCTAATAATGGTCCGACATAGCGACCAATCATCATACCAATTGTTGCCATAATCATGGTAGTTACACCGATAGTCATTGCGGTATGAACTATATCAACTTGCAGGAATGCTAGGCCTAAACCGATTGCCATGGCATCAAGGCTGGTGGCAATCGCTGCGAGAACAAGATTCCCTGCGCTGTGGCTTGATGCTTTGGAGCAGCACTCTTCATCTTTGGTTGTGACACTTTGCCAAATCATACGGCCACCCAGAATAAAGAGTAGGGCAAAAGCGATCCAATGATCCCAACGAATAACATATTGGCTAGCTAAAATACCAATTCCCCAACCAATAATTGGGGTAATGGCTTCAATAAAGCCAAAGATAAAACCAGTGCGGAGGATTTCGCGAAAGCGCGGTTTATGAAGAACAGCACCTTTGCAAATGGCGACAGCAAATGCGTCCATGGATAGTGCGAGGGCTAAGATGATAGTAGCGTAAAGACTCATAGAAACAATCTCGGTTGGGTATTTCCATATACACATAAATTACCCCCAACCAAAAGGCGTATTTATGTGTCTATGGTCTTGCCAACCAACTTAATGGCATCCGCACCACGTTTAAAAACAAACGAGTATGTTGATACGGATTTTCTGGAATCAATATATTTCCAGAACAGGCTACTCCCCAATGACGTGGGATGAAAGATATCACAATTTTTAATAAAGGCAAAATTTAAATTATTAATAATGCCATATCCATATGAGAATAATTGTCATTTTCAATATTAATAAAACTAAGGTTAATTAATCAGTTAATTAACCTTAATGTTTATGCCAATATATAATGTGGTTATTTATGATTAATAAAAAAATCATAAATCTTTTGTAAATCATCAAGATGCTTGACTTGAATGTGAATTTTACTTTTTTCTAATCCAACAATTAAAATACCGTTTTCTGATAAATTCATTGTTTTAATTCTATTATATAAAATAAAAGCATTGGCGAAATAGAAACCATTTTGTTTAAAAAATACTTTTGGTGTTCTAATGAATGCCAAATATATCGCCATGAAAATAGTAATCATTAATAAATAAGTGGTTAATAAATTACCATGTCGAACAATATTTGTATAAATCACAATACAAATTAGAACAATGAATATAATGGCATCTGCTCGGTGTTTGCGTTTTAAATTTACCTTTAGCAGAGTTTTGCCTTTCAGTAACCCCTGAATGAATTCATCATAGATTGCGTATACAAGCATGATCAAAATGATAATGACAAGGATTGAATCATTTAAGGTCATTTGAGTACCCATGACTAAGTGAACGAGCAGTAGAGCTTAAAATTAAAAAAGGGAGGCTGCAACCTCCCTTGTTAACTATTTAATGATTTCTATGGTGCTAAGAAGTTTAACCACGCACCCAGAATACCTAAGCCGAAGAAGCCGATAATGATCCATAAAGCGTTAACTTTACGACGTAGCAGCCACATACAGGCAAAGGTCAGCAGAAGAGGAACTAAGCCCGGCATCAGTTGGTCAAGGATCATTTGAACAGTGGTAATATCTTCTACCCCTGTTGTTTGGTTCTTAATCCGTGAGACCTCAAGAGGAATATTGACGTGGGTCCATTTGTTAACCAAAGCCCCCATGACAAATAGACCTAAAATTGACGCACCTTCTGTCAGCTTTTGAAGGAATCCGCCGCCAATATCTTGAACGATATCAATCCCTTTTTTATAGCCGTAGGAAACACCATAGTACAGAGTGAGTAAACGAACTAAGTTAAAGAGAACGAAGAACAGCAATGGACCAAGCAGGCTGCCGGTCATCGCTATACCCGCACCGAGAGCGGCAAATACAGGGCGTACAGTACCCCAGAATATTGGGTCACCTACACCAGCCAACGGTCCCATCAAACCGACTTTAATACCGTTAATCGCACCATCATCAATGGCTGCACCATTAGCGCGCTCCTCTTCCATCGCCATGGTAACACCCAAAATTGGTGCTGCGACATATGGATGGGTGTTGAAGAACTCAAGGTGGCGCTTAATGGCTTGTTTACGGTCGTCATTATTGTCTGGATAAAGACGACGAATCACAGGAACCATTGAGTAGCAGAAACCCAATGCTTGCATACGCTCGAAGTTCCAAGAGCCTTGCAACAAGTTAGAGCGTAAAAATACGCCGCGAATATCGCTTTGAGTTAGCTTTTTCGCTGTTGGTTTTGTTGTGTCTACCATGATTACGCTCCTCCTAGTCTAGCTCGTTGTCGAGATTGTTATTGCTGCTTTGTACTACAACAGTTTGTGATTTGTTGTATTTAGGACTGAGCTGGATGTATAGGATAGCCATCACAGTACCAATGACACCAAGTGCAACAAGGTTAAAGTCGGTAAATGCGGCAGTGACAAAACCTAAATAGAAGAACGGCATCAGGTAGCCAGCACGCATCATATTGATCACCATTGCGTAACCAACAACAACAATCATACCACCCGCAATATTCAGACCATCAGTCACGACTTGAGGTATAGAATCAAGCATTTGTTGGACTTCTGATGTACCCACCGAAACAGCGACAACGAGAGCAGGAATTGCGATACGCATAGCTTGAAGTAGCAGAGCCGAAATGTGAATCAAGCTAATGGCGGATAAGTTACCCTTAAGCGCGGCCCGGTCTGCTGCATGTTGGAATGCAACGGTAATGGTACGAACAATAATAGTCAGAACTTGACCTGCAGCGGCTAGCGGAATTGCAATCGCAATACCAGCACCGATGCTTTGTCCACCGGCGATAACCAAGATGGTTGAAATGATAGATGCCAATGCTGCATCAGGGGCAACTGCCGCACCAATGTTCATCCAGCCTAAGGCTATCATCTCAAGTGTACCACCGATGATAATACCGGTTTTCATATCACCCAGAACGATACCAATAAGCGTACAGGCAACGAGAGGGCGGTGGAATTGGAATTCATCAAGGATCGATCCCATACCGGCGATACAAGCCACGATGAATACCATTACTATTTGAACAACGGTAAGTTCCATTGTTTAATCTCCTGTAACCAACAAGTGTCTAAGACTGTTTTTGAGTAACGGTTCAATATGAACGAATTTCTAAAATAATTATTTTTTAAGTTTATTAATCAAATCCATCATGCGGACTTTACTGTCTGAAGCGACTTTACGAACTTCTAGCTCAATCTTTTTGTCGTTCAGATAATTAAATGCATCAATATCTTTTTGGTTGATAGAAACCGCATTGGTTACCATCGTTTTACCTTCGGTATATGCCATGCCGCCAATGTTGATTGAGTCAATCTCAACACCTTGCTCAACAATTCGCTGAACATCAGTTGGATTGGTGAACAGTAGCATGACACGCTCACCTGCATATTTCGGGTTGTTATAAACTCGAACACATTTGTCTACGTCAATAACATGGGCAGTTACACCAGGTGGCGCCACTTGTTTTAGTAGAGTAGAACGAACATGATCTTTTGCTACTTCATCACTTACCACGATAATACGCTTAACACGCATTTCTTTGGTCCAGCGAGTCGCAACTTGCCCATGAATTAGACGGTCGTCGATACGAGCTAGTGCAATAACCATGTGCTCACCCGGACCGGCAATAACTGCTTGAGGAGCGGGTTCATTCTTGACTACTGGTGCTGGGGTTTCTGTAACGGACTCTTTAAATTTGAATGGACGGATACCGCCACGACCAGTTTCTAGTGCTACTGTAATTAACTCATCCATAGATGGGTTATCATCGCGGCACATGAAGGTCTCTACAAGCATAGGAACATTGACGCCAGTAATGATTTCATAGTTGTCATGCTCGTTCGCAATGCGTGTAGCGGCATTGAATGGGCTACCACCCCAAGTATCAACTAGGAACAACACACCTGCTGAGGTATCAAGCTCAGTCAATTTTTGGGTGTATTTATCAAATAGGGTGTCAGCATTTTCACCAGGGACAAAATCAATAAACGAAACATTTTCTTGCTCGCCTATTAACATCTCGGTGGT
The DNA here is from genome assembly GCF_000156395.1 of Providencia rustigianii DSM 4541. Classification (GTDB taxonomy): domain Bacteria; phylum Pseudomonadota; class Gammaproteobacteria; order Enterobacterales; family Enterobacteriaceae; genus Providencia; species Providencia rustigianii. The sequence goes on along the minus strand of NZ_GG703819.1, from coordinate 659,118 downwards.
TCGGAGAAGCTGTTCAGCAGCGACTCCGTGGGTTCCAATCATAATAGCTATACTCACTATTTTTCCCTCTTAACAGATAAATCGAAACGTAATTTGCGGATTGTATTGAAGCTTAAAACTTGGATTCCTCTGTATTAGTTTCCCTGCACCATAATAGTAGCTGAATAAATTCAAACTAAGTGGTTAGCTAATAATTTAATAAGTACAATTATTAGCGGATTGACTGAGTGATCATAACATTAGGATTAATCTAAAAAACTTGTTTCGCGTCAGAAAAATAAAAATAGATCCAAATATTACCGATAAATAAATCTTTAATTTTTTTCTTTGCGATATTATTAAAATTATAATCTAAAAAATAATAAAATAATGGATATAAGCTCTGTTATCGGTAACAGAAAAGGTGGGCGTTTTATATTCAAATTAGTGTGTGGGATGAAAAATAAGCGATTTTTGATGGAGGGAATAGAATTTATAGCAATAAATAGTGAGAGAAAGAGAATAAAAAGATATGAAAAATCAATAAAGATAGCGTTGATAAAACGACCATAAACGATAAAAATCGAAAGCTGAAACGAGCAAAGCTGTTAAATGTAAATCATCGAAAATAGAGCGTATATGCCAATAAATAACTTATTTTAAATAATTTAATAAGTATGAGGGAAAAGAGAACATTATGATAAAAAAATAAAACCCTTTCACACCGCATATTGGTAAGTGAAAGGGCTCTAAGGGAACGGCTAGATATTCAGAACTAATTAATCACATTGGACTTTAATTGCTAAGCCACCGCGAGAAGTTTCACGGTATTTAGCATTCATGTCTTTGCCTGTCTCATACATGGTCTCAATAACTTTATCAAGAGATACACGAGGTTCACTGGTTCGACGAAGCGCCATACGTGCCGCATTGATGGCTTTCACAGAAGCAATAGCATTACGTTCAATACAAGGAACTTGGACTTGTCCAGCTACAGGGTCACAGGTAAGACCTAAGTTATGTTCCATGCCGATTTCAGCGGCAATACAGACTTGCTCAGGGCTTCCACCAAATAACTCAGTCAAACCTGCCGCAGCCATTGAACAAGCTACACCAACTTCACCTTGGCAACCTACTTCAGCACCTGAAATCGAGGCATTCATTTTATATAAAATGCCAATTGCACCAGATGCTAAGAAATAGCGCAGGTAAAGTTCAGGGGTTACAGGTTCAACACAATGGTTGTAGTACGCCAATACGGCAGGAACGATACCACAAGCTCCGTTTGTTGGTGCTGTTACAACTCGTCCACCTGCGGCATTCTCTTCATTGACCGCTAATGCATACATATTGATCAAGTCAATCACGTTCATTGGGTCGTTGGAGAGTTTGCTGGATGATGTGACTAAGCGATTAAGTGCTGGGGCACGGCGAGGTACACGTAGTGGACCGGGTAACACGCCTTCAGTATTTAAACCGCGTTCAATACAAGCTTGCATGGTGTGCCATACGTCAGCAAAGTAAGCATAGACTTCGTCACGAGTGTGCAGATCTAGCTCATTTTTCATCATGAGGCTTGAGATTGATAAGCCGGATTCTTTGCATTTTAGTAATAACTCTTCAGCAGAGTTAAATGGATAAGAAACTGGTTTGCTATCTGTTGCAGTTTGACCAAAATGCTCTTCATCAACGATAAAACCACCGCCGATAGAGTAGTAAGTTTTGGTATAAATTTCCTTGTCACCTGCGAAGGCATGGATAGTCATACCATTTTCATGTAACGGTAGGTTATCCTGACGGAAATTCATGCCACCCTCTTTAGGGAAGTCAACAATATGCGTACCATTTGCTAATGGTAGCTTCTCGGTTTCTTCCACATTCTTGATAAAGGATGGAATAGATTCGATGTCAACAGTGGCTGGCAGGTTACCCGCAAGCCCCATAATAATGGCGATATCGGTATGGTGACCTTTACCTGTTAAGGATAAAGAGCCATAAACGTCAACGGCAACACGAGTGACGGTTGGTAATAATTGTTTATTGACCAAATCATCGACAAATTCTTTCCCAGCCTTCATTGGTCCGACTGTATGAGAGCTTGAAGGGCCAATGCCCACTTTAAACATGTCGAAAACGCTTATCACGCAGGACTCCTTAAAGAAAAGATGTAGATATAGTGATTTATTTTAAAGGGCGCTACTTTACTGTTATTTCGTAGTGTTAACCAGTAAGTTTAAAGTATTTTTTAAAATAAGGTAGTTACATAAGGTGTATTGCTCAGAAATAGCACTAATTGTATTTCAGAGTCTCACAAAGTGATTTAAGAAAAGAACTATTCTCTGTTGAAGATAATCGATAATTGGAAAATTGCTTGGCTTATTCTACTGAATATTACGTATTTTAAAAATATTACACTATCGATGGGGGATCTTCATAAATTAGTCCAATTGTAATGCTAGTTGATGAAGAATAGATGCAGTCAGTCCCCAGACTAAGTAATTGTTATACCAATAGAAAAAAACGCGATTTTCTCGACCAGTACGTTTGATATCAACATATTTATGTTTATGAAGAGCAAGTGCATCAAATAGCGGGATCTCGAAAATTGATGAAACCTCACTGGGGTTCGCATGGTAATGAATATTATCGGGGACTAAACCAATAATTGGCGTGACTTGATAACCCCCAATACTGCTTAATGGCGTGAGTTGACCTAATACTTGCACTTTTTCAGGTGGAATGGCGACTTCTTCGTATGCTTCCCGCAATGCTGTTGCAATTAATGTTTTATCTTCTGGATCGCGAGAACCTCCCGGAAATGCTACTTGGCCTGCATGGGAACGTAAAAGCGGAGAACGCTGTGTGAGTAATAAGGTTGGATTGGGTTTATCAATTATTGGCAATAGGACTGCCGCCGCTTTACCCGCCTTAGTAGCGGGTTGACGGGACTGAGGTAATGTAAACTGAAAACGACTAATAAAGCTATTCAGTTCGGTCATCGTTATCCATTTTTCCTAGTTTTGGTAAAATCAGGCGTAATTTATCAAACGTCTCTTGATACTCTTTATCTGCTTGACTATCTGCAACAATTCCACCGCCTGCCCAGCAATAAATCTGCTTTTTATAAGTCAGTAGGGTGCGGATTGTGATATTGGTATCCATATTCCCATTGAAACTAATATAGCCTATTGCACCACAATATCCATGTCGGCGATGAGGCTCCAGCTCTTCAATGATTTGCATCGCGCGTATTTTTGGTGCTCCTGTGATTGAGCCTCCTGGGAAACAGGCACGAAGCAAATCGGTTGCACAGTATTGTTCAGCTAATGTTGCTGTAATGGTACTGACTAAATGATGTACAGCAGGGAATTGCTCAACTTTAAATAGCTCAGGAACTTTCACTGTGCCAGGTTTTGCAACGCGCCCAATATCGTTACGTAATAAGTCGACAATCATCAAGTTTTCGGCACGATCTTTAGGCGAATTGGCCAGTTTTTCTGCTTGAATTTTATCTTCTTCAGGATCGTCCAAACGTGGCAAGGTCCCTTTAATTGGGCGAGTCTGAATTTCACCTTTATCCAATAAAATAAAGCGTTCAGGAGAAACACTGATGATGGTATTTTCGGGTAAGCGAATAAAAGAGGAAAATGGTGCACGGTTGCTTTGATTAAGCGTTAAAAAGGCATTCCACTCATTTCCTTTATATTTAGCTTTAAACCGCTGTGCTAGATTGATTTGATAACAATCGCCATCACGGAGATATTGATGAATATGGGCGATATTTTCATGATATAGGGCTTCAGTCATGTTGGAATTCCACGAAGACGTTAGCTCAAATTGATTTTTCCGCGGTATTTTTTGTGATTGTAGCCACGCTAGACGTTGTTCAACATCATCATAGCTGAATAATGTCACGGTTTGGGCTTGGTGGTCGACAATTAATGCCCATAAATATATACCAACGGCCATATCAGGAAATTGCAGTTCAGATGTTGCTATCGCAGGAAGTTTTTCAATTCGACGACCTAAATCATAACTCCAAATTCCCATAGCCCCACCATTAAAAGGCAGAGAATTATCGGTTAATTCGGTAGTTTTGTATTTATCTATAAGTTGTTGTAGTAAAGCAAAAGGATCTTGCTGCGATACTTGCTCTTGTTGGCCTAATTCTTGAATCACAGTGTTTAGATCACGAGTTAACAGCGTTGCAATAGGGTCTGCAACAATTATATCGTATCGGTTATGTGAATGTTCAGCGTTGCCAGAATGAAGCAACATTGCCCATGGCTGGTGTGCAAGAGGGGCAAAATAGTTTAAGGCTGCATCAGGGCAGTAAGGTAATTGTATTTTATTAATAATCATATCAATAAGTAAAAATAGAGTTCTTCAAGTGAATAATGCCAGATTACCATATAATCTTACCTTATTAAGGTAAGAGCTGTTAAAATTTACCGAAAAATCTTAATGTATAAAAATGAGTCAATGACTAAAAGAGGTTAATTATGTTTTCTGGTATGCCAGCACTTTCCCATGAAGAACAACAAGAAGCGGTTGAGAAAATTCATCAGCTAATGTCTGAAGGTATGAGCAGTGGACAAGCAATCGCATTGGTAGCACAAGAAATTAGAGAAAAACATCAAGGTAAAGAGCAAATTATTGCGCGTTTCGATGACGAAAATTAATAAAACATAAACATACTATTAACATTCAAATGTAATTCTGATAAATTTAGTATTAGTTAAGTCATTTTGCTGATAAGTATTATTTTGTAACTAAACTCAAAGTTGCAGTATTAATCGATATATTTCAGTTATGGCAACTAAAACGGATCTAAATTTAGCCTACATCGAATAGGCACCGGAGGATGGTATGAGTGTTAATAAAAAGATGGCAGTAGTTTTAGGAAGTTGCGCTTTAGTATTTAGTTCTTTTGCATTCAGTGTTAACACGGACGAAGGTAAAGCGGCTCCATTTGTTAGCTGTGGAAATTTAACTGAGCCGCAAGTTGCCGCGCAAGTAAAAAGTGATTTTATGAATAACCGTTTACCGCGTTGGACAGAAGAGAAGGCTGCGGTCGGTAAAAAAGCAGTAGCTTGGGTCAATGATAGTGAAGTGACCAAAACGGATGATGGCTATATTGTCCCCCTGGTTGTCAGAGGTTCAAAATCTGATCTCCATTACCGTGTTGCAGTAAATTGTAAAAATAATACAGTGACTTATAACACCAGTAAATAATAGTAACATTTAAGTTTTATAGCATTTTAAAAGGAGAAGATAATTCTCCTTTTTCGTCTATCAATATAAAATAAGGTTATCAATCTATTAGTTAGCTAGCGACTTTTTGGCTCATAAGGTAGTCGAGCGAAGTTCATAGATAGTTTACGATAGTGTACTAATCGTTCTCTAAAATACTCCCTGAGATGTTCAGGTTGCTCCCGTTCAACCACTTCTGGAATAATAGGAATATTATAACGTTCTTTGAATGCGACGCCGGAAGCAAGCAAATCGATGTTGATTTTGTCCATCTCGTCTTTAGGTAGCGAGGCAAGATTGTAACTCATTTCAAATCCTAACGGTTAATATCAATAAGTTGAATTGTAGCAACTGCGACTAAAAAAATCTTGATGGATTTAACCTTTAAATATTCTTATCAAAAAATCTGAAATGGGATTAATTGGCTTTAATTGATCTTGAATCTTTATATCAAAGATAAATAAGAGTGATTCGCGTTATTTTTACAAAATATTATTGATTATCAATAAATTAATTTTTGTTTCAGGTATGTTTTCCTAAGTCATTTATTATGTTACTGTGCTTAAATAACCTCATGAATAAATCATTAATAAGGTAAAAATATGTTAAAAGCTGACATGATTGACGCGTTAAATAAACAATTGAATCTTGAGTTTTTCTCTGCGAATTTATATTTACAGATGAGTGCATGGTGTAGTGATAAAGGCTATGAAGGTGCGGCAGCATTTTTGAAAGCACACTCACAAGAAGAAATGGAACACATGCAGCGTTTATTTAATTATCTTAGCGATACTGGTGCATTACCTCGTTTAGGCCAGATTTCTGCACCACCGGAAGATTTTAAATCTATTGCTGATGTTTTTAGCCAAACTTATGAACATGAACAATTAATTACTTCTGAAATTAACAAACTTGCTCATTTAGCGATGACGACTCAAGACTATTCAACATTCAACTTCCTGCAATGGTATGTTTCAGAACAGCATGAAGAAGAAAAACTGTTTAAATCTGTTCTGGATAAATTGGGAATGGTCGGCGAATCAGGTAAATCTTTATTCTTGTTAGATAAAGAGCTGAAAGGAATGGCGACAGCTTCTCATATTTAATTTAATGATGATTTTAAATATAAAGCTCCATATCAGTAATGAATGGAGCTTTATTTTTTGAGAGTGAGTTTTATTCGCATTTTGTGTGAAAACTCACAAGCTAGGAAATTAAACGTTTTTTTCAGCGGATAAATAGAAATTTTTCCGTATAATGATTGGTCTTTAAAGTAAATTCACCTGAAAATTAAGGGGTTACTATGCCTATCAAACATATAAAGTCTTCTTGGCGTAAACTGAGCGCTGTCGCGGTTCTGTTTTTAGGAATGTCACTTCAGCAAGCTTTTGCTCATGCCCATCTAAAAGATCAGCTTCCGGCAGAAGGTGCGGCAATAGAACAGGCACCAGAATCGATCACTTTAAATTTCTCTGAAGGCATTGAAGTTAACTTCACTAAAGTGAATGTAATAGGCCCAAATAACCAAGCGGTTAAGACAGGCAAAGCATCGTTAGATCCAAGCAATAATACGCGCGTGATCATCCCAGTAGAAACTAAGTTAAGCACGGGTAAGTATGATGTGCAATGGAGTGTTGTTTCTGTTGATGGTCATAAAACCAAAGGAAACTATAGCTTTACTGTGAAGTAACATGTCACTGGAAGCCTTTTATACCTTAACCCGCTTTGTCCATTTTATTGCTGCGATGTTGATGTGTGGCATGTCAATATTCGCGGTGATGCTCAGCCGTGGGCAATTTGGCGATCTACTTCGTGGCTATTTGAAAAAAGGCATTGTATTTAGTGCCATTATTACCACGATTAGTACTTTTTGTTGGATGGTTTCCCAAGCAGGTTTGATGGGAGATGGCTGGGATGATGCGTTAAATATCGAAATTTGGCAGGACGTTTTTGAGACTAATTTTGGTCATATATGGCGTTGGGAATTGATCTGTGCTGTTGGTTTATTCGGCGTGTTGTTTATTCGTTCAATTAAAGTAAAACTTCATTTAATCCTCTTCCTTTCTATTATCATATTAGGGCTTCATGCATTTATTGGGCATGCAGCTATGTATGAGGGAAGTGTTGGTGTTTTCCATCGAGTTAATCAGTTTATACACCTTATCAGTGGCGCTTATTGGTTTGGTGGATTATGGCCATTTTTGATTTGTATCCAATTTATCCGTAGTAAAAAACACTTAAAATCAGGATTAGAGCAGCAAATTACGGTGACGATGAAGCGATATTCACAAGTTGGGCATTTTGCTGTTATTTGCGTCTTAGTGACCGGTATTGTCAATAGTGTACTTTTGGTACCTGACTGGCCATTAACGCAGATGACATCGGAATATCAAACTTGGTTATGGTTTAAAATCAGTTTGGTTGGCTTAATGGTTCTTTTGGCACTTATTAATCGCTATGTAGTTGTACCAAACTTACAACGTAAAGGCCGCTTAAACTATTTAATTATGAATAGTTGGGCCGAATTATTACTAGGAACTATGGCTATTTTAGCGGTAGCTATTTTTGCCTCTTATCAGCCTATATAGTCTAGGCTAATATCTATTTCTTCTTGTATTCAAAGGTTATTTTGATGAAACACACATTAATCGTTTGTTCGTTATTACTCGGCTGTACAGTTAGTTCAGCTTTTGCTGCGCCATTAACGTCTGTAAGTAAAAAACAGTTTGGTGCAGACTGGCCATTAAAGCGTGAGGAGGTGATGCTGGAGTGTCGGAGTAATGGTGCACTAATAGTTATCAATCCATCAACATTGATGCAGTACCCTTTGAACGATATCGCACAGGACTTAATGGAAAAAAAACAGATCCAAGCTCAACCCATTGATGTATTACTTGCACCATCAGATTCGAAAAAAACCACTGAAGAGCGTATCTTACCATTAAAACAAGCAGCACAAAAATTATGTGAGTAAACAATAGTTTAATACTTATCTGATATTTTTAATTTTAATCTGTAATTAGATTAATCGATGGTATTAATCTGTAACTTAAATAATTTCAAGCTACTAGCATTTCGTCAGTGATATCAAGGGAATGATTTTTGAACAATTTTAGTGATTGTTCGGATCGGTTTAACTTATCATGCAAAGAGCTAAACTTTAGAGAATCAAACAATAATTTGTGTTAAAAATATGTAAATAAATTGATAATTAAAGTGGTAAGAACGTGCTTTGGAAGCTAGTATTAGATTGTACTTTGTTACGTCTCAATGGCAATTTTAGCGCACGGCTCTGCCAGAGCCATTTCCCAAGGCCCGGTAATCGGAATCTACCAGGCCTCTTTTTTTGCATATCATTTCCCATCGAATCATCTCTTCAAGAGCAACGTTGCTTACCATCTGCATTACACGAGCAAACATCAGCTTCATTAGGCAACTCTCATCACCCAATGATGATTTTCTTTATCGTAACGTTGACGATAAAGGAGTACCGGTTTTTCATCAATTGTTGCAGGGATACTGGTATGTTCATCCCAGCCATCTAATTGCATACAAAACTCGGAATCAGAATCGCAAGGGATACTGAGGGTATCATGATATTTTTCAGGCATAACCGCATCATTGATTTCATAGGAAGATATTTTCAATTTAACTATGCACATAATAATTCCTCTTTACTTGTTATTTTTACAATAAAAAACCTGCCCAACGGAATTAAGCATAGTATAAATGGAATCTATTTCCAAAATATTTTTTTATGAGGGCTGGGGCGGGAATGGCGTAATGCTGAAAACATTACGCCAGATAGCGATTATTTTTTAGGAATAGGGGTTCCCCAGTCTAACCAATCAGCAGGAGGTTCTAATTTCAGAATGAAATGCTGATCTGCTTTGGCGCGAGGCGCTAAAGGTACTGTTGGTGGTGTTGCCAATGAAATGCCACCACGGACAAACTGTTTAAAGGTACCACTTTTTACCACGCCGCCTGTCAAGCCAAATGCGAGATTATAGCCAGAAGATAACCAGAATTGAGTATTATCACGGATTAGGTATTGGTATTCTTTGCCAATACGCGTTGCAACATAAACACGATCGGAAAGCTCTCCCAAATATAACCCTGTGACTGTACCAATTTCTAAGCCTCTGAATAAAATTGGTGTCCCAACTTGGATTGATCCCGCCTCAGAGGCATCAAGGAAGATAGTTAAGCCATCTAAATAACGAGAATCAGTGATATTTGCAGTTTGCAGCTCAAATTGGAAACGACTCTTATTACTCCGTCCTGGCTCGGCACTGATATAAGGTTGGAGTAGTGTGTCGAGGTTATTGAAGCCTGATGGTGACAACTCAGGCGTCACAATCGCGAAACGTGTACCTATTTTTGTGAAGTTTGCGACATATTCAGGATATAAAATAGCCTTAGCTCGGACTTCGCGATTATCGGCAGACAGTTTTAATGATTCGATTTGCCCAATATTGATACCCAAGTAACGAATTGGCATTCCTTCAGATAATTTAGATGCATCGAAAGTGGTGAGTATCACTGCGCTACCAATCGCTTTCGCAGCTGTTTCTGAAGGATAAAGAGTATGCTGACGAGAAGAGTCAGGTGTGCCGACTTGGATATTATCAAAACTAATTGCACCACTAAATGCTCGGCTCAATGGTGAGGCTTGTACCGTTAACCCATTTGCATTTAATTGTACTTTTGCACCACCCTCAGCCCAAAATACACTCTGCGGCGTGAGTAAATGACGATATTGACCAGATATATAGATGTTGACGGCAAACCCATCATTATTAGGTTTAATCGAAACAATTTTACCAACTTCAAATTGGCGATAAAGGACAACTGAACCTTGTTGAATATCGGGTAATGTTGAAGTATTTAAAGTAATAGTAGTAGGGGGTGCTGCACCTAAAATTCCCGCTTTAGCATTGTCATCTGTACGGTATAGAGGAAAGGCTACGGGTAGGTCATCTTTACCTTTACCTGGGATGATATGTAGCCCTCCATCAAGCCATTCCTGGGGGGTAGCTCCTTGGAATTGCACACCAGTCATACCAAGCTGTACATCCACTCGGCTATTCGCAACAAATTTACTATCATGTTTAACTAGGTGCTTAAATTCATCAAAAACGGTAATTTGGAATTCGACATTGTCATTGGATAAGTGACGCTGTAACACTTGGCCGACTTTAATGCCACGATAAATGACGGGTTGTCCAACATCAACCCCAAATGTATCTAACGCGGTAAGCTTAAGCTGCAAGTCTTCTTTTCCCTTTTGGTCTAAGGGAATAATGGCATCTTTACTGTTTTGCAAAACATAATGCTGCCCCTCTTGAGCCGGAAGACTATTTGCGGGAGAGTCAAAAGAGATTGCGCCATTAATTACCGCGGAGAGACTTTCCATTTTAATATTAGCGCCAGAATTGAGATTAAAGCCACCTTCAATACCAGAGGCATTCCAAAACTGGCTATCTTGGCGAACCAAATTGACATAGCGTTTTTTGATAATAGCGGCGATTGATACGCCTCCATTATCCGGTAGAAGTGAATAATCAGAAATATAGCCTACAGGAACCTTACGATAATAAATTGCAGAATTTTCATTGATAGAGCCGAGGTCACTTGCGGTCAGGTAAATGAGTAATTCACCTTCATTAATATTGCGCTGGGGCTGAGCATCTAAAGCAACAAACCGTTCTTTGGGGGAGCCTGTGCCAGGCTGCATCCCAATATAGTTGCCTCCAACTAATGCATCTAAGCCAGATACGCCAGCTAGCGATGCTTTTGGCGTTATGAGCCAGAAGCGAGTGCCAGTTGTCAGTGCTGAACGCATATCTTTATTAATTCTGGCAGTGACTATGATGCTTTTCATATCATCACTGATAGTCACGGTTTGCACCATGCCGACTTCAACACCCTGGTAACGAATAGGGGTTCGGCCAGCAACGACTCCCGATGCCGATGAAAATTGAATGGTGATTTCGGTACCACGTTCGACCCATTGTTGGAATAGTAGCCAGCCCGCGATCAGAATGGCAATAATCGGTAGAAGCCAAAAGGGTGATATTCTCACTCTTTTACGCGTGATAGCTTCTGGAACCTCTTCATTAGGTTCACTTTTTTGCTTTTGATTTTCCATAAGAATCCCAAATTAATCGACTGTCTAACCACTCAACGGCAAGGATAGTTAAAATAACAGCGGTACCAAAATATAAGGCCGCAGGTCCCATTGTAAATGACATCAATAGATCGCGGTTGACGAGTGTCATCATGAGTGCAATAACAAATAAATCTAACATTGACCAACGCCCAATCCATGAAACAAATTTAAGTAATTTCATGCGTAAAACAGGGTCAGTATGACTGTTTAATTGAATCGAAAATAGTAACAGTATCATGATGATTATTTTTACAAATGGCACCAAAATACTGGCAATAAACACAATCATTGCAATCGGCCAATTTCCAGAGTCAATCAACGAAACAACCCCAGAATAAATGGTGTCTTCCATCCGTTGCCCATTCAAATAAAAAATTGAAATTGGCAGAAGATTAGCAGGAAACAATAGCACCATGGCGGCGATCAACGCTGCCCAGGTTTTTTGTAAACTTAATGGTTCACGATAGTGAAGTGGTCGATGGCATCGCTGACATTTCCCTTTTTTATTAGGAGATCCGGTAAAGTGACAAGCGGTACAGACTAATGCATGAGGCGCATTAGCCTGCTCTTTCATCGGATAAAGTCGCCGCCACAATTCATCAAGATTAATGTGAATCAAGATAAGTAAACTCAATATGGTCATTGTAGTGAAGGCTATAAGGCCATGGCCAATATCCACAGTGGCATAATCCTGCATTTTGATTGCAGCAATTCCTAATCCAACGAGATATACATCTAGCATCACCCACTCTTTTAAATGTTTCATCACTAATAAAACAGGCCGCATATTCATGCCTAAGTAGCGAGCTAATACTAAGTATAAGATAGAAATGGGCAATAATAGCGGGGCGGCGATAGCACAAAAAGCGACTATGCTGGCGGTAAAAGGGTCACCTTGCTGGCTAATTAACCTAATTCCTTCCAATACATTGGCATTTATTTGTGTACCAAAAAGATGAATTGAGATGAGCGGTTGCCAAAAAGCAATAGGCGCGAGCATCAATAAAGTAATAGATAATAGTGATAGTCGACGTAGTGACCAAGAACGGCCATCGTTTAATTGACTAGAACATTTAGGACAAACAATGACTTGTCTTGATTGAAAGGGGGGAGTCATTATTTTTTGGTTGCAATAGCAACATCGTTGCAAAATCATGGCAGTATGATTAATGTGGTTCATATGTGCTCATTGTATTAATTAACTTGCATGTAATCTAGTGTAAAAAAATTTACGCAAAAGTGACAACTTGCTAACCTTGGGTCTACGCTTACTAATGTTTTTACTTATTTACGTATTACAAAAAATATATGGATAAAAAGAAGTATTATCTCGAACTTTCAGATAGTTTGTCTGCACTACTTGCTGGAGAGTATGATTTAATTGCCAGTTTAGCAAATACCAGTGCATTATTATTTGAACGCCTATCAGGTGTTAACTGGGTTGGCTTTTACTTGAATAATGGACAAGAATTGGTTCTTGGTCCATTCCAAGGAAAAGTTGCCTGCGTACGCATTCCATTCGATAAGGGAGTTTGTGGATTGGCATTTACCCACAACCAAACTCAACGAGTGGAAGATGTGCATGCATTCCCCGGTCATATCGCGTGTGATGCAGCAAGTAACGCTGAAATCGTTTTTCCTCTAAGGGTAAATGACCAAATTATAGGGGTTTTAGATATAGATAGCCCAAATATTGGTCAATTCAATCAAGAAGATGAAGAAGGGCTTCAATACCTTACAGACCAGTTGTGCCAACACTTGGCTATGTGTTCTATGCCAAAATATTACTAAATATTAGTATGTAAAATTAATAGGAACGTGGCAATTGTCAGCAACACGATTATAATGTCGGCTTGTTCATGCCCGTGAGGTTGGCAAAATCGTTGTTATCAGGAAATTTCATGGAAAATCAACCTAAGTTGAATAGTAGTAAAGAAGTTATCGCATTTTTGGCAGAGCGTTTTCCACGCTGTTTTATCGCTGAAGGCGAAGCACGTCCGCTTAAAGTCGGAATTTTTCAAGATATCGTAGGAAGTTTGACCGAAGAAGATGGTATTAGCAAAACGCAATTACGTTCTGCGTTACGGATGTACACATCTAGCTGGCGTTATCTCTACGGTGTTAAAGAGGGAGCAAAGCGTGTTGACTTAAATGGAGATGACTGCGGTGAATTAGATGCAGAACACATTGCCCATGCTCGTCAACAGTTAGCTGAAGCCAAAGCAAGAGTTCAAGCTCAGCGCGCGGAGCAGCAAAAAACGCAAAAGCGTCCAGCTGCAAAAAAACCGAGTGATAAAGCTGCACGCAATACTGATGCGAATAAAGAGAACTCTTCTCGTCGCCGTCCATCAGACAAAAAAGAACGCCCACAAAATACAGCTCCGACAAAATCTCGTAGCAATGAAGCTGAACAGAATTTGAAGTCAGTGACTGATATCAACACACTTAACGTCGGTCAGGCGCTAAAAGTTAAAGTTGGTTCCAGCATGATGGATGCCTCTGTACTGGAAATTGCCAAAGATGGTGTTAGGGTTCAATTGCCGTCTGGTTTGGCAATGATTGTGCGCGCGGAACATTTAAAGTTCTGATACGGAGGTCACTCAGGTCATGAACAAATTACTTAAAATTGCTTTTGTCGTTAGTCTCGCAACTTTCGGCACTGCAATAGCTAATACTCAAGCAGTGGCTCCGGTCACTGCTGCCCAGTTGCCTGTTTTAAAGCAGAATACACAGCATGGTACTGTTAGCGAAAGGGTAACATCACGTTTCACTCGCTCACATTATCGTCAATTCGACTTAGACAAGGAGTTTTCTGGGAAAATATTTGACCGTTATCTGAACATGTTAGATTTCGGGCATAATGTTTTACTTCAATCTGACATCGACCAATATGCGAAAGATAAAGCGCAAGTGGGTGAATGGCTTGAAGATGGCAAGTTAGATAAGTTTTATGACCTGTATAACCTTTCTCAGCAACGTCGATTTGAACGTTTTCAATATGCGCTTGCGCGTTTAGACCAACCGATGGATCTAAATGCGCACGATTCTATTGAAGTTGATCGCTCTAAGTCGCCTTGGCCTAAAGATAAGCAAGAGCTAGACCGTTTGTGGGATCAAAAGGTCCGTTATGACTGGTTAAGCTTGAAGTTGTCAGGTAAAGATGACAAGGAAATTAAAGAAAAATTAACTAAGCGCTATAAATTTGCTTTAAAACGATTGACACAAGCGCAAAGTGAAGATGTATTCCAGTTAATTATCAATGCGTTTGCCAGAGAAATTGACCCGCATACAAGCTATTTATCTCCGCGCAGTACTGAACAATTCAATTCAGAAATGAGTTTATCTCTTGAGGGTATTGGTGCGGTTTTACAACAGGATGATGATAACACTACGATCAATTCCTTAGTGGCAGGAGGTCCAGCAGCTAAGAGTAAAGAGTTGAAAGTAGGGGATAAAATTATTGGTGTTGGTCAAGTCGGTAAACCGATTGTGGATGTTGTCGGTTGGCGTTTGGATGATGTTGTTGCATTAATTAAGGGACCGAAAGGTAGCCAAGTTCGTCTGGAGGTTGTTTCTGATACTAAGGGGGCGAAGCCACGCATAGTCACCATAGTGAGGGAGCAGATTCGACTCGAAGATAGAGCCGTAAAACTGACAATCAAGCAGCAAGGCAAAGAGAAAGTTGGTGTATTAGATATTCCAGGTTTCTACGTCGGTTTAACGAATGATGTAAAAGCTGAACTCCAAAAAATGGCGAAAGAAAATGTCTCGGCTCTAATTATTGACTTGCGGGGCAATGGTGGCGGAGCATTAACGGAAGCAGTGGCATTATCTGGTTTATTTATTAATAAAGGTCCTATTGTTCAAGTTCGTGATAACAATGGTCAAGTGCGTCAAGATGCGGATGATGATGATGTTATTTACTACAAAGGGCCATTAGTCGTTTTAGTTGATCGCTTTAGTGCTTCAGCTTCTGAAATTTTTGCTGCGGCCATGCAGGATTACGGTCGAGCATTAATTGTGGGAGAGCCAACCTTTGGTAAAGGAACCGTTCAACAACATAGAAGCATAAGTCGTGTCTATGACCAAATGTTGAAGCCAGAATGGCCATCTTTAGGTTCAGTGCAATATACCATCCAAAAATTCTATCGTGTTAATGGTGGTAGTACTCAGCGAGAAGGTGTTACTCCTGATGTTGTGATGCCTACAGGACAAGACCCTGCTGAAACAGGGGAAAGCTTTGAAGACAATGCATTACCTTGGGATAGCATTCCTCCAGCAAATTACACGAAAGCTGGAGATATAGCGCCAGATTTGTCAGCCATCAAAACTAAACATTTAGCGCGTATTAACGTTGACCCTGAATTTAAGTATATTGATGAAGACATTGCTCGTTATAAAACGTTGAAAGAAACTAAAAACTTGATTTCTCTTAATTATGCTCAGCGTTTGAAAGAAGATAATGAAATAGAAGCCACCAAGTTAAAGCGCATTAATGAACGTAATGTGAAGCAAGGTAAGCCGTTATTAAAATCTATTGATGATTTACCTAAAGACTATGAAGGGCCAGATCCATACTTAGATGAAACAGTTAAAATGGCAATAGACCTTTCTAATCAAAACACTAAGATGCTTTCAGGTACAAAATAATAAAAATAAGTTCGAAATAAATAAGGCCAGCATATGCTGGCCTTATTTTTTAATTTATTGATATATAACGCATTGCTTTTATTAGATATTCTTCCAATGATGATACCTTGGCTTTTATGCAAAAAAAGTGGTTGGTTTTCTTTCTCTTTTTTAAATATATCCTACACTTCAGTTGAATGTTCCTTATTAATGAGGCAAAACAATGAGTAAAACGCTGGTTGGCTTATTCGCTGTAGTGGCTTGTTTGATTTCATCTATTGGTACCGCAAGTGCAAGAAATTATCCTTGCTCTGGAGCCAAAGGTGGAATTAGCCATTGTGATAATGGGCAATTTATTTGTAAGGACGGCAGTACTAGCCGTTCAGAACAAGTTTGTACAACTGAATTGAAAAACTCAATTAACAAAAGTGCAGGCATTAGTACAGGTATTGGGGCGGGTGTAGCAAAGCAGGCGAGCAAACCATCTGCGGTAGATTCTATCAAAGAGACGGGTGATAACATGAGTAAAACTGCAAAAGAAAAGGCATCAAAGGCAAGTAGTAAAGCAAAAGATACGGAGAAGGAAACCTCTAAAGCAGTAAAAGGCTCGGCTGATAAGGCTAAAGCTAAAGAGAAGGAAGCCTCCAAAGTAACTAAGGATAAAGCAGATAAAGCCAAGGCTAAAGAGAAAGAAACCTCTAAAGCTGTGAAGGATAAGGCGGATAAAGCGAAAGCCGACAAAGCCAAAGCCGATAAAGCCAAAGCAGACAAAGCTAAAGCAGACAAAGCTAAAGCAGACAAAGCTAAAGCAGACAAAGCTAAAGCAGACAAAGCTAAAGCTGATAAAGCCAAAGCCGATAAAGCCAAAGCGGACAAAGCTAAATCTTCAGCAAAAACTACAGCTAAAGTCTCTAAAGACAAAGCCGGTAAAGCGAAGACTAAAACGAGCTAAACTAACTTGATATTTTTGCTGGGAGTTGTATGAGCAAAATGTTGTATATCACCTAGATGCCGTCTATTAAGACGGCATTTTTTATTTGTGTGTGTAAAGATATGTTGTTTTATGGTTTTTTCCTGTTAATGGGCTTGAAATAGTGTGAAAAAACCTTATTTATAAAGTAAATTTGTCGTGGTATTGGTTTTTACTAAGGGAACTATAAAAAATGATGAGAATTGCTTTATTCTTGCTCACAAACTTAGCTGTTATGTTTGTGTTCGGGATTATTTTAAGTTTAACCGGGATACGTGGAAGTAGCGCACAAGGTCTACTGATTATGGCTGCATTATTTGGCTTCGGTGGGGCATTTATCTCATTGCTGATGTCTAAATGGATGGCATTAAAGTCAGTGGGTGGTGAAGTTATCGAACAACCACGTAATGAGATGGAACGGTGGTTGGTGAATACCGTTAGCCGCCAAGCTCAACAGGTAGGTATTCAGATGCCTCAAGTTGCTATTTACCATGCCCCAGATATTAACGCATTTGCAACGGGTGCGCGTCGTGATGCTTCTTTGGTTGCGGTAAGCACTGGATTATTGGAAAACATGAGCCGTGATGAAGCTGAGGCGGTTATTGCTCATGAAGTTAGCCATATCGCAAATGGTGACATGGTGACTATGACCTTATTACAAGGCGTGGTAAATACCTTTGTTATCTTTATTTCGCGTATTCTGGCTCAAGTCGCTGCTGGTTTTATGTCGAATAATAATGACAACGAAAGTGAAAGTAGCAATGGTAATCCAATGGTTTACTTTGCCGTATCCATGGTGCTGGAGATTGTATTTGGTATCTTAGCGAGCATTATTACCATGTGGTTCTCTCGTCATCGTGAGTTCCATGCGGATGCTGGTTCTGCGAAATTAGTGGGTAAAGAGAAAATGATTGCTGCCTTACAGCGCTTAAAAACCAGTTATGAGCCACAGGAAGAAGGGCGTCTGATGGCATTTTGCATTAATGGCCGAGGTAAAGCATTTAGTGAATTATTTTTATCGCACCCACCATTAGACAAACGTATTGAAGCACTACGTTCAGGTCAATACCTGAAATAGTCACCGCGCTAATAAAAATTGAGATACAACGAAAGGGAAATACAGTGTGTTTCCCTTTTTTAATCTGTGGGTATCAAGCTAAGAATAGAATTTTAGGCAAAAAAAAGCCCCCTTCATAAGGCATAGCCAGCCTTGTCAATACAGGTCTGGCTATATAAATCAATGAGATATCACATGACTGTCATACTATAAAGCACCACAATAGCCCGTTTATGTGGATGGAATGTGGATGCTTTCGCGTAGTGGATTACATGATATAGCCTCATTTAAGTAATCTGGCGCAAAGTGTGCATACGTCATTGTTTGCTGAATTGTTGCATGACCCATGATTTTTTGGAGTGTTAAGATATTCCCTCCGTTCATCATAAAATGAGCCGCGAAAGTATGACGTAAAGCATGTACAGCTTGACCATGTGGTAAATCAGGTTTTACGTTTTTTAGTATCGCTCTATAAGTTTCATAGTCAGCGTTGAACAGTAAACCAGACTCTTTAATTTTTACTGCCTTCATTACTTCATCAGATATTGGAACGGTGCGATGCCTGCCGTTCTTCGTCTTCATAAAAGTAACTCGCCCATGTAATAAATTCTCGGCTCTTAATTGGGTTGCTTCACCCCATCTGGCACCGGTACTTAAACATAAAACTGTAATGCGCCAATAATCACCTTCAACAGCATTCAGTAATTTTTCAATATCACTTTTCGTCAAATAAGACATTTCGGGCTTTTCTTCTTTTAGCTTACTAAGCCCTTTGATTGGGTTGGTTTTAGAACATTCACCAATCTCTGCCAACGATGTGAAAATGCCCATTAACAAATTCAGCTCTCTATTGACTGTTGAAGCTTTCACTCCACTTTGCAGCCTATCTGACCGATATTGACCTAAAAGCTTAGGCGTTATCTGATATACGGAAGGGTTACCCATATCATTGATTATCTTTGTTACTGTTCTTTTGCGATTAGTCGAATATTTATTGTTACGCCCTTTATATATCCACCATATCTGAAAAATCTCAGACAGAGATCGGTAGTCTCGTGACTCACTATTCCACTCATCGCTATTTGCAGTAAGCATTACACTTCTTTCGAATGCTAAGGCATCTGCTTTCTTTTTAAATACCCGCTGGACTCGTTTTCCTTCTCGCCCCTGCGGTCTGATATCCACTTTGTAACGTCCACCTTCAAGCGCCTTAATAGTCATTGTTGCGCCCTCCGGTTAAACGAGGTGATTCTAAATTGTTAGTAAAAACATACTGTTGATAAATATTTAGCCAGCTTTTGTTATTAAAAGCAGCTAGATTATTTTCATAAGCCCATTGTGTGCGATAGCCGGTGAAATTTGACCGGCAGATGGAATAATTTTACCGGTTGTTAGCCATAGAGAATATTTACTAAGCCGCCGATGTTTTAAAATATTCTCAAAGCATAGCCAATTGATGTTATTAGCAATCGGTATATCTAAGTGTTCAACGGATAATGCTTCTTTAAGTTTTTCATTTAATGTCATGCTTGTTTGTCCTCATCAACTTCATAGTTTTTAGGGTCGTAAAGTGCTGGAGCTATTTGACCTGATTCAGGGGCGGTTTTCCCCGTAATAAACCACAGTGCATACTTTTCAAAGCGTGGGTGATTTAAAATTTTTGTGACAACATCCACATCTGGCATAGTTTTACCATTTTCATAACGCCATAATGCGTTAGTAGGAATACCAAGCATTTCAGCAACTTCCGGTCGACTTGAGAGTCTTTCGCTTTCGCGTATCAAAAGCAGTCTCTCTCCAATACTGATTTTCATATTGCAGTTCTCAACTATTTAGGGCAGAATTGATTTAAATTAAACACATTGGGGTAATTCATTGCAGAAATACCCCAAACGGAGAGATTATCACATGAATGAGAAATTGTTACATTTGCTGTTCAAGATTCCTGATCCGATCACTGTTTCGGAGTTTTCCCGCCGTACAGGTAAGTCAGAAAGTAGTGTTCGAAAACTCACTGATCGCCGTCGTTTACCTATCCGCACCGAACGTCAATTGCATGGTGAAAGTTTTAGCGATATGCGCTTAATGATCATGTGGAATGAGTGGCTTGAAATGGTTTATGAGGCTACTGGTCAAATTCCATCAACTGAACGGATGGGATGGAAAGCGAGTTGGTTTAAGCGCGTAAATAAACTTATTAGCGATTTAGGTGCTGTTCCTGATGAGCTGAAATCTGTCGAAGAAGCTTTGAAAGGGTAGGTGACGAAATGACTGCTGGTATTGAGCAGATTTCAACGCATAGCTTTAAGTATCGTAACTTTCAAATTATTAAGTTACCGGCTAAAGCCATGAATCCCGTAACCCGCTTTCACGTTCAACGTGATGATAATTCGTTTGGGTTATTTGATTCGATGACTGAGGCGACAAAATATATCGATAAATTATTCGTTAGGGGTAACCCTTGTCCATATATTGATGAAGTTCCTTTTCATCGATAGTTAAATTTTAATTAAATTAGTTAGTTGGAGTAGACACTATGGATACCCTTTCAGATAAGAAAGAAAAATATGATGAACTCTATAGAACATACCATTCCATAATTGAAATGCAATTATCACTTAGTATGGATGGAGTTCGAGCCAAAAAAGCATGGCGCTCTGCATTATCAGATATTGAGGTTTCAGTTTTATCAGATGTACTTGCTCAAGTTTTAAATCAAGCAGGTTACAAGATCTTGTCGCATAAATAACATGAGGAGTGGCTATAAATGACACAATTACATGTGCAACAGCATAAACATAAATTAACAGGTTCATCTGTTAATGAATTTAAAAGCGATAGGAAGAAATGCAAGTTATCTAGTGTTGATAAACTATTTATGCTTGTTGGTTTTTTGTTCTTATCATTTATTTTTATTTCTGCATTTAGATAAACGAAATGAATAGTTCAACAATTGAGTTAGTTAAAGCTAAACAGTTGATTGAATCAGCCGGTAATGTGAAAACTGATGTTACACCAGCAAAGCGAGCAACAACTAGGTACTACGAGAATCACGGAAAAAGCATTGAATATCGTGTGAGTGAGTTGAATAAAGCTGCTCAATTAAGAACGACAGTTTTTCATTCAAATAAAGAATGTCCAGATAATAAGGAGCTTTCCGGATTTATTGAGTATTTAAGATTAAGTGATGTGAGAATGCTAAATATGATTTTTTATTTGGCTGGCATTAATAGTGATAAGCATCAATTGATGTTAGAGGATTTTAGTAAAGAGGATAAGCAATCTATTATATCTGCAATTAATCAAGTAAAAGTATTAGCGGCATTGTTACCGAAACACATCGCCATGCCTATTTAAATTAAATAAAGAAATAAATGACGTTAGCGCGTCAGGGGTTCTTACATTCTAAATTTGAGGTATTAGTTATGCGAAATAAAGAGATAAAACCGATTTTAATTGGTGTTGATATTGCTACGAGAGAACGTGATTACTCGGCTATCGCTATCAGCATTAAAGCCATTCGTGAAGATGAACGCAAAGTTCAGCTTGATAAGTTTTCAACTCGTCTTGATTCCATCGTTTGTAAAGCAACTCGTGAAAAACTGACTCGTGAGCAAATCCTTGAATTGCTTGCGGGTGAGTCTGTTCATTTATCCAATTTGGCTGCGGAGTTAGATCATGTCTAAAGAAATTGACCGCGCTAGCGAGCACGAAATGTTGATGCGAGAGCAGCAAATAAAAGCAGTTACAAACCGAGCAGTCAGTACTTCGGCTTTTGAGTGTGAAGACTGCGATAAACCAATTCCAGAACAGCGTCGAATTGCCTCAATGGGCTGTACTCGTTGTATTGATTGCCAAACGATTTTTGAGCTGAAAAGCAAACATTATCGGAGCGTGTGACGGTGAAAAGAAGATATGAGCTCAAGCTTGCCCCTCGTTACTTTCAATTGGTTCAAGATGGTTTGAAAACAGCAGAATTTCGCCGTGCCGATAGAGATTTTAAGGTGGGTGACGAGCTGTTTTTACGTGAATTCAATTCAACTAATAAACCATATGCCAGTTACACAGGTAACGCTATTTCATGCTTAATCACTGACATCACAAAGATTAATGATGTTTATCCAGAACTAAAGCCATTACCTGAATTTGTGATGATTTCTTTTTCAATTATTCGAATTGAGGATAATTTTCGTGGCTAAACCTAATAGAACTATCCTCAAGTGGGCAGGCTCTAAAGTTGGTATTATGGAGCAGCTACGCCTTCATTTGCCTAAAGCAAACCGTTTGGTTGAGCCATTCGCTGGATCTTGTGCTGTGATGATGAATACTGATTATGAGCAGTATTTAATCGCGGATGCTAATCCTGATTTGATTAACTTATATGAAGCTATAACGACACTGCCTGAAAGTGTTGCTATAGAGGCATTGCAGCTTTTTAGTGAAAAAAATAATAGTGAAGATTTTTATCTCGCTAGAGTAGAGTTTAACGGTGACAAGCAGGAATTGTCACGATTAAGGCAAGCAAGTTTATTTTTATACCTAAATAGGCATTGTTTTAATGGGCTGTGTCGTTATAACCAACAAGGCAAATTCAATGTTTCTTTTGGTAACTACAAAGCGCCTTATTTCCCTAAAACTGAAATTGATAGTTTCTGTAATAAAGCCTATCTCACCAAAACTAGAATTTTGAATCTTGAATGGCAAGATACATTATCACTCGTTGATTTTGGTGATGGTGTTTATTGCGATCCGCCTTATATGGGGGATAGTTTCACTCGTTATCATACTGCTGGCTTTTCTAATACTGACCAGCAAGAACTAGCAATTGCCTTGAAAGATATTAATGATATTCAAGGTAATCCTATTACCGTATCTAATTCTCTTGCAGCAAAAGAGCTGTATCTTGATCTTGGCTTTACTGTCCATGAGATAGAAGCACCGAGAAAAATTTCAGCGAACGGAAATCGTAAATCGGCAACTGAAATTATCGCAGTTTTGGCAGGGGTTGAGTCATGATGTTTGACCCTAAAGATGGCGTTTACATTAGCGGTACTCGCTTTGCGATTCAGCGCCATGTAGATGATTCTAAAAATGTTCAGTGGCGCTTACTGCAAATCAATAATAAAACTCGTTGTTATGAGTTAGTTTGTTGTAGCTCTGATCCGTGGTTTATTGCGATTGAGCTGACCTCGTATCACGTCATGAGAGTGAAGGGAAAAGGCATCAAGACGCTGGATGTTTACCGCCAGACTGTTGATGTCATTTCTCGTCGTTGTGAAACTGCCATTAATTTATTAAGACCAGAAACATTAGGCGGGGCGCTTAATGTCTAAGGTATTGGATTTCACGCAACAGGGATTAACTTATTCCGCAGATATGGATTTTCCGTATTCGTGGAATAAGCCCAAAGAAAATAATTATTACAAAGCTGATATAGATGCTTTAGGAAAATCTCTATCGCATGAACAATTAATTCATGCGCAAGCGATTTTAGGTGAAGTAGAGACTTTACCGCGCATCTTGCGTTACCGTATTCAAAAGCACTATGAGAACATCATTAAAGAGTCAGGGCAGTATAAAGCGTATGAGTATTTACGTTCTGACTTCTACAAGAAAATCTACCCACGTATTATGGCTGTTAATTCACGCTATGAGTTAGATACAAAAGCGCTATTGACGCTATCCACTCGTTTTACTTCTGAAATTAGCCAGTTTAACAGGCTATTTGATCTGTATGACAAGCCAATTAAAAAATTGGCGGAACATATTTCAAGTGGTTTTTTCAGTCTCTATGAAATCTATTGCGATAAGTTGACCGAGCAAAATGACGGTGATCGTGAGGTTATCTATGAAGATGCATCGCAAACGTTGATTTATGGGCGTTTAGCTGAGCTTTCCAATGGTTTACATGTGTGTCCTCTTCACTATCAAAGCTATTTGAAAGTTTTGAAAAATAGAAAGCGCAGAAAAGGAAAGCAAAACTTAACCACGCGCCAAGTGATTGCAGCTGTACAACGTTTAGTTGACGCAGATTTTTGGCATCGCAAGCTAAAAGCCCATCGTACCCAATGGATTGAGGCAATCATGATTGCCAATATGGACGTGTGTGTAAATCGCCAGCCTTATGCCAGTAAGCAGGCTATTCGTGAGGTGCAAGCTCAGCGTTTATCTAATATGCAATATCTGCAAGGTATGGATATTCAAGACGTTGAAACGGGTGAGCGGTTTGATCTGTTTGAGAAAGTCATGGCGAGTATTTCTAACCCTGAAATACGCAGGATGGAACTGATGGCGCAAATGGCAGGTATTGAACGCGTAGCGAAAGAACGGGGTGATATCGGCATGTTTATTACATTAACTTGCCCGTCAAAGTATCACCCGACAAAGCAACGAAAAGAAAAAAACAAGGAAACGGGTAAAGATGATTTTTACGCGGTGCTTAATCACAAGTGGAAGGATGAGGCTTTTACGCCAAAAGATGGGCAGCGCTATTTAGTTAAAATTTGGTCGCGTATTCGCTCGGCTTTCAATGATAAAAATATCAATATTTATGGTGTTCGAGTTGTTGAGCCGCACCATGATGGCACGCCGCATTGGCATATGTTGCTATTTGTTGATAAAGCAAAACGCGCGGAAGCAATTGATATTATGCGTAAACGGGCTTTGAAAGAAGATGGAAACGAAGCCGGCGCACAGAAATTCCGTTTCGAATGTAAGCATATGAACCGTGGTGGTGCCGTCGGGTATATCGCGAAGTATATCGCTAAAAATATCGACGGTTACGCCCTTGATGGTGAAATTGATCACGAAACCGGCAAAGACTTAAAAAGCATGGCGGCGGCGGTAACCGCGTGGGCTTCAACGTGGCGCATCCCTCAATTCAAATTCTACAAACTCCCATCAAAAGGGGCATATCGCGAGTGTCGTCGATTGCGCGGCGTTTCCATTGCTGACAGCCTTGGTGATATCGCGGAGCGTGTTCGCGCGGCGGCTGATGAGGGTGACTTTTTTGAGTATGTCATGTCACAAGGTGGTCCATGTATTCCACGCAAATTAGAAACGATCCGCGTAGCTCGTGAGACTAATGACGTTAACGTCTACGGGGAAGAGGTTCAGAAAGTAGTTGGTATCTACAACCAATTAAAATCTGGTGCACCAGTCATTAAAACTCGCGAAAGAAAGTATCAAATCGTCAAGAAAAGCGCCGTTGACCTTGACCTTAATCTTTTAAGAAGCGACAGCGGAGCGCCTCGGAGTCCTGTCAATAACTGTAGATCGCCTATTAACTCTAATCTATCAGATGTGCAATTTTACGAGCCAGAGCACGGCTCTGGTGAAGTATGCAACATCAAGGAATACGGTTTTGCGTTTATAGAAACGGATGCTGAGAACGCAGCAGGAAGCGAAATATCACAAGGTAAGCAGCAGAGAAGGGTTTCAAAAATAGAATTAAGTGAAAGTGATGAAAAAATTCAGTCGGAAATAGTCACTTTTGCCAATGAAGTTGGTATTCATTTCGATATTCCACAGATTGAAACCATGTTCATAAATGGTTTAGGCGTGAGTGATGAACTGCATTTTATAAAAGTTGACGGAGATAGGTTGAGATTGAGTTTAAACGAGGACGGCAAAAAGCAGCAAAGGCGGGAGTTGGAGGCGCAGAGAAAGGCAATTAGTGAGAAGCATAGGCAAAGGTGTATGGATGTGTTGACTAGGCTAATCGATTAGACCATTCTTGAGCGATAAAGATGCTGGAAAAGCGGCAGAGAGAGTACAACCGACACAAATTGTCAGAAAGGTTGATTCCAGAATCCATCTGACGAACTAAGAAAATATACTCGTACCAGAAATCCTGCAATTTGCGGCGAAAATGGGGTACGAAATAAACAAGTCAGCGCCAAGTAATGATGTTTATTTAGGGAACCACTGATTGCAGCGACCAGAAATTATTATTTCTTGATGGGCAATTGTGGTTGGAACTGAGCGAAGAAGTAAAAATAGTGAGTGGAGGACCACAGGCTGTTAAACGAGAGCAGTTATATGCCACTAACTGAATGTAAAAATAAATATTATCAACAGCTAGGAAGTTCCTAGGCTATACGTGGCGATTTAAGATTACAATGGTGAAGACATTATCTAGAACTATTGATAAACTTACTGTGAGACTATGAAAAAATTAAGACTTTTAAAGTGTTTCTTTTCGATTGCATCGACCTATTGATTGCAAAATGGTGATTGAACAAGGAAAATCGGATGCCTATACAAGAAAAATTCTTCCGTGAGATTGACTTAAATGACCGTTTTTTCAATTCATTAAAAGCGGACTATGACGGTTTTGACAATTGGTTTATCTCTAAATCAGGGAACAAAGCTTTTGTTTCTTACAACGATAATGGCGAGATGGATGGGTTCCTTTATTTAAAAGTAGAGGACGAGGCAATTACAGACACGACCCCTACATTTGAGAGAAAGACTAGGGTTAAGCTAGGTACTTTCAAAATAGATGCACACGGAACAAAATTAGGTGAAAGATTCGTACGATTAGTTTTTCAGTTTGCTATGAAAAATAATCTCAAAGAAATATATGTGACAATTTTTGATAAGCATGCAGGACTAATTAGTTTATTATCGCGTTATGGTTTCGAGTTGCGAGCAAAAAAAAATCTAGAAACAAGCAATGGTCGAGAAGGCGTTTATTTCAAAAATTTGGAGTGGAGAGAATAAATGAGTTACCCCAATTATCCGTTAATTAAATTAAAAAATAGAAACTTCCTGCTAAGTATATACCCATCATGGCATACTAGGTTGTTTCCTGAATCTAAACTGAATAACGAAGATGGAAGTTTGATTCAGGATGTTTCTCATACAAATAGCATTGAAAAGGTATATCTCACTAAAATGGATGGTACGCAAGATCTCCAGTTCGGTGACAATCTTCTAATCTATAGAACTTCAGATGGTCAGGGACCGGCACGTTATCGCTCAGTAGCAACTTCGGTATGTGTGGTTTTGAGTGTCAAGAATATTCATGAGTTCTCTACTTATAAAGATTTTAGGGATTATTGTGCACCATTCAGTGTTTTTGATGAAGATGAGCTTAAGCTTTTATATGCAAAGAAAAATTATCCATATATCATCCGTTTTACCTATAACTTCCCGTTAACGAAAAGAATAATTAGGGATGATATTATGACTATTACTGGATATAATGATGCAAATTATTGGGGGTTCCTCCCTTTGAGTGATGCTTGCTTTAAAAAAATTATTACTGATGGGGGCGTAGATGAAGGTTATATTATCAATTAAACCGGAATATGCAGAGCAGATTTTATCTGGCGAAAAAAAATTCGAGTTTAGAAGAAAAATATTCAAAAACAAGGATGTTGATACCGTCATTATCTATGCGACTATGCCTGTAGGTAAAGTAATCGGAGAGTTTAAGGTAGGTGATATTTTAGTAAACACACCTCCGAAGCTGTGGAGTTTAACTAAAAATCATGCTGGAATAAGCCATAAATTCTTTACTGACTATTTCCATCGTCGCGATACAGCATTTGCTATTTCAGTAAAAAGCCCCATACGGTACAGTTCTCCATTGGATTTAGATGATATATCTCCGGGGGCAAAAGCACCTCAATCTTTCCGATATGTTTAAATATCTACCTTAAGTGCGAGTAATACACTCGTACTTAATCTCTTCAATCGCATCACTAAAATCTTTAATAGAAGCCGAATATAATTCTTTTAAGGGAATATCTAAATCAGTACATATTTTTTTTGCATTATTTGTTTCGTGTTCAATTAAAGAATTAATATCATATTGTATTGCATTACTATCTCTTTCTGTGATTCGTTGTGTTATTAAACCGATATCATTTTGTAATAAAATAACACCATCAGGATTCAATCTTTCAAACACATCAATTTCTATTTCAGTTATTATTCCATCTTTAGATACTAATGCAAAATGTCCATCAAGTAATAACATACATCCATTTTGAGTGAGATTATCAATAGCAGCTAATAGTATAAGTTGATTTCTGTCAATGTTTTCTGTTAGCTTGCTGGTAGGTAACTCTATTTGCCCATATTCTCGAATTAATTGGCTCGCACTTTTATGTATAGCTTTATTATTTTCGACATACTTTTTACATAAGTAACCTTTACCAACACCGTGGACTCCCGCAATAAAAATCAACATAATATACCTCATGTTTACGATTTATGTTAAAATATCATGGTATAAACCATAAGGGTCATACCATGAAATATCAAGCATTATCTATCCTCAAACCTGCAGTAGATCTCATTTTAGATGGTAAAAAAAATATTGAGATAAGATCATGGTTGCCACCAGAAATCCCGATGAAAAATGTTGTAATTGTTCAAAATCAAAAATATCTTTCTAGCGATGAAGATATAGATGATGGGATAGCTTTGGCTATCGTCGATTTTACAGAGTTTAAAATATGGACAAAAAATGATTATAACGATAGCGATCCTTCAATTCGTTTAGGAAGAACTTGGAAAGAAGGTTATTTTACATGGAAGATTGAAAATATAAGAAGGTTAACGAAACCAATTAGATGCAAAGCTATGAAGGGAATATATCAACTTGATTTAAATGATATTGAGTTAGTATAAGGTTAGAGTTATGCGGAAAATAATAGACTATATGAAAAGAGTACCTTTTATTATATTTATTTTTGTACTGGTGACCTGTTTATTTATCTTATTTGCCTTATATAAGTATTGGACGAATTTTGGAACCTTGCCTATAAGTCAATCTGTAGAGAAATGGGGGCAGTTCGGTGATTATATCGGGGGAGTACTTAATCCTGGTTTAAGTTTTTTATCTATAATTTTGGTTTGTTTCACCCTTTACACGACATCTAAACAATCTATGACTCAATCATTTGAGTCGGTACTCTTTGAACTTCTAAGATACCACAAAGAACACTTATCTAATATTAAAACCTTCTATGATAATACGTCATATAAAGGCGTGGATGCGCTTGAGTGGTATATAACAGAGGTCAAGTTTAATTTTCTGAATTTATCAAATGATGAGGCTCTGATTAAGGAAAGAATGAGGTCTTCAATTGATCTTGTATATGAAGAAGAAAATTTTTTCTCAAATACAGGGCATTATTTTAGAAATTTGTATCATATATTTAAACATATAGATGAAGCTAGTTTTCTTTGTGAAAAAGAACGAATTAAATATGCTAAATTGGTTAGAGCACAGCTATCATCAATAGAGTCTGGTGCTCTAATGTTAAATGGATTGTCAACTAAAGGTTTTAAATCTAAAGGTTATATTGAAAAGTATTCCCTACTTCAAGGCTTCACTCTTAGTAAATCTTTTAAAGATGAGTTGAAATCCGCAGGAGCAATGAATCTTTACCATCAGGATGCCTACGGTGATAAGTGAATATTAATAGAGATATGAGCTATAAATTACAAATAATTTATAGCTATAATATTATTCTATTATTTTAATTACGTTTTCTTTCTGATGTAGATGCATAAATTGTATACTTGGCTTCGATAGTGCCTTCCGGAGTCAGAGAACTGATTATTTTTAATTTTTTTGCCTATTACATGTATGCTGCATACTGCACTCATCTGCATTAATTTGCATGATTATTTGAAGCTCATTTTTGCTGAGACCAAATAGAGTTATCGTGACTTTACTTGTGTATGCACCTGCATGAAAACCGACCTATTTAGTGGGCAGGCGTGGCGGGGCTACGATTGCGCGGCGACATGTTTATTGTTGATAATCCGCCCGCAAATTCTCCGAGCCATAGCGGCGTTAAATTCAAATTTCTATAACTGGATAGCAATTATTTTAGGTCGCCTCAGAATGGATTACAGGGCGGATAAGCGTCGATTTGGTGGGGGTTAAATTCAGGGGATTAGTCTTGGTGTTGTGGTTTTGATATAATAGAGTGGGGTTATATTATTATTTAAACCATCGAGATCACCTACCTGTGAGCGAAAAAATACCGCCACTGAGGGCGGTATCACGATTAGATTACTTGCGTTTGTTCTAGTCGTTGTTATCTAAATCCAATGAGTATTTATCAAACTTAACAATCTCAGCACCAAACCAATCATTAAGCTGCATCATCTTACTTTGTAGTGGGATAAGTTCATTACGAACAAACACCTTCGCGGCTTTCTCCACATCACCAAAGCCACCTACGTTTTCAGGAATGATCCCCATGATTTGAGGGGGGACACGGTGCGCCGCTAACATATCATCACGACTCACATTCTTGATATTCAGAAACTCATCTTTTGCTGCCGCCTCCGACAAAGGGATAGTTTGAATACCGTCTTTCTTTCCCCCCGGTGCATACAAAAATAAATTACGGAAATTCCCTGGTCCTTTACTGCTTTTTAGGGCTTCACGAATTTTATCAACATCATCGGTTTTCTGTGCTGCATCACTGATATACAAGATATATCCTGCGTGTGAACCATTCAGGTAATACTTACGGCGAAACAGCGTTGATGCTTCATTGAGTAACACGGATGGAATAGCGGCTAAGTATTCAGGAAGCCCGTAGATTTCTTGGTTAATATCAGGCTCAATTAGGTGATGCACTTTACCGGTTTCAAACTCATAAGGCTTAGTATCATACCCCTGCTGTACAAACCAGTAGGTTTCTAAGTCTGCGCCTCGGCGTGTGAACTTAGCGGGGGAGTGTTTAAATGTTAACGCTTGCCCGAGTCGGTTTTCTCGTAACTCTAAATAGCCATTGCCAAAAAGTAAAAAATCCAATCCCCAGCTATCAAAGGTTTGGCGGCTGAGGTATTTATTAGGAATGAATGTGCTTGTGAGAATATTACGTTTTACATAGATGGCACTACTATGGTGAGGGGCAGCACGGAACGTCCGAGCCAGCCCATGAAAGCTAATCGGTGGCTCATAATAATTATCAATCTGCACACATTCCAAATAATCAAAAATCTCGCGCTTGTCTAACACTGGTATTGGGTCGCCAAACGTGAACGCTTCCATTGATGCGTCATTGGTTGTATGCGCCATATTCTGTGAATGACGTTTTTTATTTTTACGGCTCATTAAAATACCTCGACAATATTGTGATGGTTGCTGTTTTCACCGGTGATCGGTTCGTTATACAGAGCATGCATAGTTGCCCACGCTAAATCGGCATGGCTGGCTTCTTCACTGCGATCTGCTTCATACGTAGGGCGGTTGCCACTCGCGGTG
>NZ_GG703819.1:627358-627712 GCF_000156395.1 Providencia rustigianii DSM 4541 | reverse complement strand
TACGAGCCGCGCGGCAACGTCAGACCGTAAAGTTAACAAGTTACTACAGGACGTTAATGTCGGTTGGTTACATAAAATCCGCCTTGAAGCCCCTGATCATGTTTTAGGTTCATCCACGGATAAAGACACCAACAAAATTACGCCTGAGCCAATCAAAGTGGGTATTGGTGAAGATTATGAGAACCTTGATGCGCTGGTTATGCAAGCCGTCGACCACGCCATTTCCGAAGTGTATGCCGATGATACTGATTTAGTGGTTATCTGTGGTCGCTCATTATTAGCGGATAAATATTTCCCAATCGTCAACCGTGACCAAGCCAATACAGAGGCTTTAGCTGCGGATGTGATTATCAG
>NZ_GG703819.1:626803-627258 GCF_000156395.1 Providencia rustigianii DSM 4541 | reverse complement strand
TTTCTGTGCAGCATCACTGATATACAAGATATATCCTGCGTGTGAACCATTCAGGTAATACTTACGGCGAAACAGCGTTGATGCTTCATTGAGTAACACGGATGGAATAGCGGCTAAGTATTCAGGCAGCCCGTAAATTTCTTGGTTAATATCAGGCTCAATTAAGTGATGCACTTTGCCGGTTTCAAACTCATAAGGCTTAGTATCATACCCATGCTGTACAAACCAGTAAGTTTCTAAGTCTGCGCCTCGGCGTGTGAACTTAGCGGGGGAGTGTTTAAATGTTAACGCTTGCCCGAGTCGGTTTTCTCGTAACTCTAAATAGCCATTGCCAAAAAGTAAAAAATCCAATCCCCAGCTATCAAAGGTTTGGCGGCTGAGGTATTTATTAGGAATGAATGTGCTTGTGAGAATATTACGTTTTACATAGATGGCACTACTATGGTGAGGGGCAG
>NZ_GG703819.1:626319-626703 GCF_000156395.1 Providencia rustigianii DSM 4541 | reverse complement strand
CGCCGCTAACATATCATCACGACTCACATTCTTGATATTCAGAAACTCATCTTTTGCTGCCGCCTCCGACAAAGGGATAGTTTGAATACCGTCTTTCTTTCCCCCTGGTGCATACAAAAATAAATTACGGAAATTCCCTGGTCCTTTACTGCTTTTGAGTGCTTCACGAATTTTATCAACATCATCGGTTTTCTGTGCAGCATCACTGATATACAAGATATATCCTGCGTGTGAACCATTCAGGTAATACTTACGGCGAAACAGCGTTGATGCTTCATTGAGTAACACAGATGGAATAGCGGCTAAGTATTCAGGCAGCCCGTAAATTTCTTGGTTAATATCAGGCTCAATTAAGTGATGCACTTTGCCGGTTTCAAACTCATA
>NZ_GG703819.1:624893-626219 GCF_000156395.1 Providencia rustigianii DSM 4541 | reverse complement strand
AAGCATAAGGGCGTATCATCAATGGCTGCACGTCGTCCCAAATTTCCCAACTGTCCACCATGCATTTTTGCATTAGCTGCAAGTTGAAAATGGACGCGATATCATCAACAAACTCACACATCAGCAAGTTTTCGAATTCATCGGGGCTGTACTCTAAATGCAGCTGGTCAATATCGAATAAGTTACAGCCGCCGCGCATGGCATCTTCAATGGTGACGATCTGCCGCCACTGACCATCCCCGCACATCATGCCATTCACGAGCGCTTGATGATTGATATCAATCTCAACATGGTCCGCTTTACGACGACCACGGTTAAATAGTTTTCCTGACCAGAACGGATAAGCGCTATGCGTTAATGCGGATGGGGTTGAAAAGTAGGTTTGACGCCACTTCTTATGCATTGCCATACCGGATGCGACTTTGCGCAACTCTTGAAATTTCGGTATCCAAAAGTATTCGTCAAGGTACAAGTTGCCGTGGTAGCTTTGTGCGGTACGGGCGTTAGTGCCGAGAAAATACAAGGTTGCGCCATTAGGCAAAACAATGGGGTCGCCTTTTAAGTCCACATCAACTTCACGCGCCATATCAATGATATAACCTTTGAATACATGCGCCTGAGCTTTACTTGCCGATAAAAATATTTGATTTCGCCCTGTCGTGAGGGCATCCATAAAGGCTTCACGGGCAAAGAAGTAAGTCGCCCCAATTTGGCGTGATTTTAGGATATTGCGAATACGGTGTTTATGTCCTGCGCCGTACCAAACTTTCTGATACTCAAACATATTTTCACGAAAGATTTCTTCCAGTTTTTCAAGCTGTTCCTCGCTAAATAAATTCTTTTCAGGGGCGCGGCGTTCGCCTTTATTGCGATTGGCAAGTTTGGGGTTTAAATCAACTTCATTACCGCCATTTTGGTATTTATGAATTTTGGCGTGACGCTCAACTTGACGATAAAGCAAGTCGATTTCTTTAAAATCTTTACCCTCTTTATTTTCTTTGCTGAGTAGAGTACAAAGTCGCATTTCAAGCGTCATTTCTACGCGTTCAACGGGGGTGATCTCATCCCATTTATCACGTCGCTTCCAACTGTGAATTGTGGCGGATTTTTCGTTGAGCGCTTCGGCAATACGCGCAATCCTGTACCCTTTGAAGTACAGGTGCATGGCTCTTTTTCGTGGGTCAAAATCGTGTAATGTATTCATGCCGCCAGATTAATGACTCACACGAATTATCGCCTTGCCTCCGCATTGTGCCATTTCCCACACAATGGCAAATCATTGTTTCTTATCCCCCATCCCTGAAAACATAGGCTCATCTTTTTACG
>NZ_GG703819.1:624376-624793 GCF_000156395.1 Providencia rustigianii DSM 4541 | reverse complement strand
AAGTTGCCGTGGTAGCTTTGTGCGGTACGGGCGTTAGTGCCGAGAAAATACAAGGTTGCGCCATTAGGCAAAACAATGGGGTCGCCTTTTAAGTCAACATCAACTTCACGCGCCATATCAATTATATAACCTTTGAATACATGCGCTTGAGCTTTACTTGCAGATAAAAATATTTGATTTCGCCCTGTGGTGAGGGCATCCATAAAGGCTTCACGGGCAAAGAAGTAAGTCGCCCCAATTTGGCGTGATTTTAGGATATTGCGAATACGGTGTTTATGTCCTGCGCCGTACCAAACTTTCTGATACTCAAACATATTTTCACGAAAGATTTCTTCCAGTTTTTCAAGCTGTTCTTCGCTAAATAAATTCTTTTCAGGGGCGCGGCGCTCGCCTTTATTGCGATTGGCAAGTTTGGGA
>NZ_GG703819.1:624059-624276 GCF_000156395.1 Providencia rustigianii DSM 4541 | reverse complement strand
GTTCAAACACACAAGCGAGTGGCATGAGCGAGCAGTGTGAAATTCAAGGCGGACAGCGTGCAGCAAGCGCAGCGTACATAAGTACGTGAGCATTGCGAACCCTGCCCAACGAAGAAGTTCACCACGCACAGCCATGACGTTTCGTGTCGTCTGATAAGAAGACACCTTCGGGTTGTGAGGTTAAGCGACTAAGCGTACACGGTGGATGCCTAGGCAA
>NZ_GG703819.1:623496-623959 GCF_000156395.1 Providencia rustigianii DSM 4541 | reverse complement strand
AACCGCTGAAAGCATCTAAGCGGGAAACTTGCCTTGAGATGAGTCTTCCCTGACTCTTTAAGGGTCCTAAAGGAACGTTTAAGACTAAGACGTTGATAGGTTGGGTGTGTAAGCGTAGCGATACGTTGAGCTAACCAATACTAATGAACCGTGAGGCTTAACCTGACAACACCGAAGGTGTTTTAGAGAGATAAAGTTGATTTTCAATAGCGAGTGAGAAGCCGAAAGGTGAAGGACACAGCAGCTTGTTCAGGATTGATGTTCTGGTTTAAGAAAAGACTTAAACGGGAATAAACAGAATTTGTCTGGCGGCAATAGCGCGGTGGTCCCACCTGACCCCATGCCGAACTCAGAAGTGAAACGCCGTAGCGCCGATGGTAGTGTGGGGTCTCCCCATGTGAGAGTAGGGAACTGCCAGACATTAAATTAGCCGAGAAGCCACCCATTGGGTGGCTTTTTTGCG
>NZ_GG703819.1:291217-623396 GCF_000156395.1 Providencia rustigianii DSM 4541 | reverse complement strand
CGACTCTTTAAGGGTCCTAAAGGAACGTTTAAGACTAAGACGTTGATAGGTTGGGTGTGTAAGCGTAGCGATACGTTGAGCTAACCAATACTAATGAACCGTGAGGCTTAACCTGACAACACCGAAGGTGTTTTAGAGAGATAAAGTTGATTTTCAATAGCGAGTGAGAAGCCGAAAGGTGAAGGACACAGCAGCTTGTTCAGGATTGATGTTCTGGTTTAAGGATAAAAGACTTAAACGGGAACAAACAGAATTTGTCTGGCGGCAATAGCGCGGTGGTCCCACCTGACCCCATGCCGAACTCAGAAGTGAAACGCCGTAGCGCCGATGGTAGTGTGGGGTCTCCCCATGTGAGAGTAGGGAACTGCCAGACATTAAATTAGCCGAGAAGCCACCCATTGGGTGGCTTTTTTGCGTTGGGTACTTGGTGAAAATTGAAACATAGATTTGTATAAATACAGGTTATTATTAATAAGTCACTCTACTTCCTAAAATTACTCTCGCTATGTTTGATATACTACTCTTGAATTAATTAAACCAATGCTAGAATACAATTGTACTTAGCAACTATGTAGGGATCCGGTACGTGGCAAAAAGAACTTATTCCGTTCGATACATTGCAGGTGAGCCGGCAATGCGTATCCAGCCTATGCCAATACATATGCTAGGCGATTCACTTCCTATCGGTTTACCCCTGTTCCCTGCGGGTGAAACATTGGATGTTGTGACATGGAATATCTATAAACAGCAGCGACCTAATTGGAAAGCGACCTTAGCCGAATTAGTGCAGGGGAAAAAGCTGTTATTGCTGCAAGAAGCACAAATGTCTCCTGAATTAATTTCCTTTGCAGCATCCCACCAATTAATTGCAGATCAAGTTCCTGCCTTACCTTTTTCGCCACATCCTTCAGGTGTGATGACACTGGCTACTTCCCATCCTATCTATTGCTGTCCATTGAGAGAAAAAGAGCCGCTATTACGTTTAGCTAAATCGGCCCTGATCACGGTTTATCCATTGCCTAATGGACGTCACTTAATGGTGGCAAACGTACATGCAATTAATTTCAGTTTTGGTGTTGATGTATATACTAAACAGCTAAATAAATTAGGTTCCCATATTAGTAAGCATGTTGGGCCGGTGATTTTAGCTGGCGATTTTAATGCATGGAGTCGGCAGCGAGTTAACGCATTGAAGCGTTTTATACGCGCGGTCGGTTTAAAAGAAGTATCTTATGATGTTGATTTAAGAACAAAAGCGTTTGGACGACCACTTGATTTTATGTTTTATCGAGGCTTAAAAATAAAAAATAGTCATGTATTACAGACAGATGCTTCCGATCATAATCCAATAATTACTCAATTCTCTCTGACGAAATAAAAAATTTTTAAGACAATATCACCTTATTTATCTCCGCAATTATTGTAGATTTCATCATCAACATATATGGAGATAGCCCTCTTGAAACAATTACTTCCAGTTTTATTCTTATTATTTACTCCCTATAGTATGGGAGTAAATAATCTCACATTAGCAAAACATGCTGAGCAACTTCCTCGTTTAGTGGCTTATGACGCTTCTTATCAGCGGATAGATTACCCTAATGGGGATGTACCTAGCCATTATGGTGTATGTTCAGATGTGGTTATTCGTAGCTATCGAAAAGTTGGTATCGATCTACAAAAATTGCTCCACGAAGATATCAAACAGAATTTCAGTCAGTATCCTAGCCAGAAAATGTGGGGATTACGTAAGCCTGATACAAATATTGATCACCGAAGAGTTCCTAACCTTGAAACTTTTTTCTCTCGAAAGGGGATAGTTAAGCCAATAACTAAAAATAGTGCTGATTATCTTCCTGGAGATATTGTTTCATGGCGTTTAGATAATGGTCGCCCTCATATTGGAATTGTGACCTCGATCAAATCCTCAGATAGTCAATCCTACTTAGTCATGCATAATATTGGTTATGGGCAGGTCCCTGAAGATGTTTTATTTAAATGGAAGATTGTGGGTCATTATTCCTATTAATATATGTTTTTCAATAAATTAGTTAAGGTTTTTCTATAATATAAATAAATGAAATATTACTAAAATGAATTAATAACGTACATTTTTTTAGTTAATATATTAGGGTGATTAGTTTTTTTTATTGTTTTTTAAATTACATGCAATTTATTGTATTAGTAATAATTCTGATTGAACTATATTTATTAAGTGAAACGTATTGCGATGCAAATTTTATTTATCGATTTGTTTCTTAAGGACTTAATGTTATGAAAAATATAGTTATTGTTGGTGGCGGTACTGGTGGAACTATGTTGGCAAATATTTTAGCTAGGAAATTAAATAAAGATATTTTTTCAAAAAAAATTAAAATAACGTTAATAACAGACAATCCTATTCATTATTACAAACCAGCCTTTATGTATGTTGCATTTAATATGTTTTTAAAAGAAGAACTAAGCCGTAACGAGCGAGAATTATTAAGGCCAGAAATTGAGTTAGTGATTGATAAAATTGACTCATTTGATTTTAAAAATAAAGAGTTATATTCAAAGAATAACCAAAAATATCATTATGATTATTTAGTTGTTGCTACAGGCTGCATTCCTAGACCTGAACGTATTGAAGGTTTAAAGGAAATGGGAAATCATTTTTATGCCTACGATGCTTCGCGAAAATTGGCAGATCAATTAGCCAAAATAGAAAAAGGTCGAATATTTATTACAGTATCGTTCCCTGAAACACCAAATGTTCCTCATCAATGTGGCATTGCACCGATGGAAACGACGTTAATGATCGATGAGTTTTTACGAAAACGTCGAGTTCGCGATAATATTGAAATCGTGTATACCTACCCAACTGTCTCCCAATTATTACGTAATTGCCTTTTCATGCAGCAGCCAGTTTGTGAAGTCATTCCTGAAGTCTTTAAAATTAAAGATATTAAAGCTCAGCGTGGATTTACGCTCAGTAAAGTTGACCCTGATAAAAAAGTGGCTTACTCAAAAGAAGGTGATGAACAGCCTTTTGATTTATTGATTAGTACTCCGCCGATAACAGCAGTGGAAGCGGTGATTAATACGGGATTGAGCGAACACAATAATGGGGAAGGATGGCTACCAACTGACCATGAAACCATGCAAGTCTATGGTGTTGATGGCGTTTATGTTATTGGTGATACGGTAGATCTGCCTATCAGTAAAGCCGGAGGAAGTTGCCATAATCAAGCGGCTATTATTGCAGATAATATTTGTGGTGAACTCATTTATGGCTACCCAGCAGCGATTTATGATGGTCGCGTACAAGCAGTTGCACAAATGGGATTAACCGCGGGAATGCCTCTGCAATATGACTATAAACATGATGTGATCCCAACACCACCAACGAAGCTTGGCGGATTACTCAGAAATGGCTTCAATAGAGGTATTTATTGGGCTGCCATTCGCGGTTTAGTTTAATAAGGAGTACAGAATGTCTAATAATGAAACTCAAAGTAAACTTGTTGAACTACTCGCTTCTGAATCAGGTAATCATTTTGCTGAGAAATTAGCGCCGTTATTACAGCTAAATCGACTCGATAATATCGTGGATTTGCTCTCATTAGTTTCCGACTTAGTCGATATTCTCGATAACAGCACAGTAGAAAGATTATCCAATTCCTTTGAAGATACCTTAGTTCCTGTGTGGGAACTTGGTACGGCGTATAACATGGCGAAAATGGAAGCGCTAAATGACAGTAAAAATCCCAATTTCCGCTCTGTTTATAGCTTATTAAAAGACCCAAATACATTACGTGGAATTAGCACCGTTTTGCGAACATTACAAATTGTGGGTTCACGATTATCCCAATCTCAGGGAGAGTAATTTTTCGGAGGTGGTATGAGTTTAAATCAGAAACGTTCTTTTGAAACACGCGCAATACACAGTCACTATAATGCAAGTGAACATTTAGGATCGTTAGCTTCACCTATATATCAAACATCAACTTATGTGTTTAA
Source organism: Providencia rustigianii DSM 4541 (assembly GCF_000156395.1). Lineage (GTDB taxonomy): Bacteria > Pseudomonadota > Gammaproteobacteria > Enterobacterales > Enterobacteriaceae > Providencia > Providencia rustigianii. The sequence goes on along the minus strand of NZ_GG703819.1, from coordinate 619,394 downwards.
AGATGTGGAAGAGGGAGCGGATTGTTTTAGCGGTGAAAAAGAGGGCTATATTTATACACGTATTAACAATCCAACGTTAAATTTATTAGAAAATAGAATTGCCTCGCTTGAGGAAGGAGAGGCTGCAATTGTTTTCGCCTCTGGTATGGGGGCTATTACATCGACATTATGGGCATTATTAAACCCTGGTGATGAGTTATTAGTGGATCTCACTGTTTATGGCTGTACATACTCTTTTTTCCATCATGGTTTAGCGCGATTTGGTGTCACGGTTCGTCATATCGACATGAGCGATCCACAAATAGTGGAGCAGTCAATTACAGATAAAACGAGGATGATTTTTTTTGAGTCTCCGGCAAATCCCAATATGCGCTTAGTTGATATTGCTTCCGTCAGTGAAATTGCACATCGGCACAATGTACTTGTTGCCGTAGATAATACCTATTGCACACCTTATATTCAGCAGCCGTTAGTACTAGGGGCTGATATTGTATTGCACTCTTTAACTAAATACATGAATGGTCATGGTGATGCTATGGGAGGGGCTGTTATTGCAACGACTGAATGTGCTAAGCAAATTAGGTTGGTTGGGTTGAAAGATATGACAGGGGCTTGCTTGTCTCCTCATGATGCCAGCTTAATTTTAAGGGGAATGAAAACGTTATCAGTGCGGATGGAGAGAGTAGTCCAAAGTACCCATAAAATTGCGAAATATTTAGAATCTCATCCCCTTGTAGAATCCGTGATGTATCCCGGCTTACCGAGTTTTAAGCAATTTGCATTAGCTCAAAAGCAGATGAAATTAGCAGGGGGAATGATTGCATGTGAGTTAAAAGGTGGGTTGAATGCGGGAAAATATTTTTTAAATCGTCTCAACTTATTTTCTAGAGCAGTCAGCTTGGGGGATTGTGAATCATTAGCCCAGCATCCTGCAAGTATGACACATTCAACTTATTCTCCAGAAGAAAGACAACGATATGGTATTAGTGATGGGCTTATTCGGCTTTCTATAGGCTTAGAAGATGCTAATGAACTGATCGAAGATATCCAACAAGCATTAGAAACATAGCCATAAAAAATGCCCTATATCCATCAGGTATAGGGCATTTTATTGTATTGCCAGTTTCTATTTAACGTTTTTGGTAATAACGCATGGCATAGAAAGCAATACTGAGCAGAGCCACCCAGACAACTCCCACAATCAATGCGACTTGCGTATTTTCAAAGAAGCCTAATAGTGCGATAACAAATACCATGAACGCGATGGTAATCGCTGGTCCGATAGGCCAGAAAGGCATCGGAAACTTGATATTTTTCACTTCTTCCTTGCTCATCTTTAAACGCATAGCGACGTGAGAAAGCAGGATCATCAACCATACCCAAACTGTTGCGAAAGTTGCAATCGACGCAATGATCACAAAGATTTTTTCTGGTAGCAGATAGTTGAGGTAAACACCTAACAGCATAATTACTGACATCACAACAACGGTGACCCAAGGCACACCATTTTTGGTCAATTTAGTGAAGACTTTTGGCGCTTGCCCATCTTGAGCCATACCATACATCATACGACCTGCACCAAAAATATCGCTGTTGATAGCAGAGACGGCCGCCGTGATCACCACGACATTTAAGATATTTGCCGCAGATTGAATCCCAAGGCTATCGAAGATTTGGACGAATGGACTACCATTTTGTCCAATTTGATTCCATGGGTAGATAGACATCAGGATAAACAGTGTTAGCCCATAGAATAATAAAATTCGAATAGGTACTGCGTTGATGGCTTTAGGAATGGTTTTTTCAGGATCTTGCGCTTCACTCGCGGTGATACCGATGACTTCAATACCACCAAATGCGAACATGACAATAGCTAATGAAGCTATCACTCCTTCAATGCCATTTGGCATGAAACCGCCATGTTCCCACAGATTTTGAATGCCTACCGCATGGTCAGTCTCTTGCCCAAAGCCATAGAACATTAAGAAAGCACCACCGATAATCATGGCAATAATCGCACTGACTTTAATAATCGAAAGCCAGAACTCCATCTCACCAAAGATTTTAACGTGGCATAAATTGAGAGCGCCAATAAATAGCACGATACTTAGTACCCAAATCCATTGGTCGACATGGGGAAACCAAAATCCCATATACATCCCAAAGGCGGTAATATCCGCTAAACAGACGACCAGCATTTCAAACACATAGTTCCAGCCGGTTAAGAAACCAGCAAGCGGCCCCATATAATGGCTCGCATAGTGAGAGAAAGATCCAGGAACAGGATGATGGACTGCCATTTCACCAAGTGCGCGCATGACCATAAACACGGCTGCGCCGCCGAGCATATAGGCGATTAATACAGCGGGGCCTGCCGCTTGGATCGCGGAAGCAGAACCATAGAATAGACCGGTACCAATCGCTGACCCTAAAGCCATAAAGCGAATGTGCCGAACACTCAGTCCCTTTCTGAGTTGATTTTGTTCACTACTTTGCATGTCTTTTCCTGTCTTTGTCGTTATCACTAAATATGGTACCGAATATTGTTTCGGTTTCGTTGATTTAATTGACGAACTTTCTTGAGTGCAAGTCGACTAGATTATCACAAAGTGCATTGCCCGTGAGATAGATATCTGCAATATAATGTACGCCTAATGGATCATTTTAGGAGCGATATGAAATACCCAATTAATGAAATCTTTCAAACGTTACAGGGAGAAGGCGTTTTTACCGGTGTTCCTGCGGTATTTATCCGCTTGCAGGGCTGCCCAGTCGGATGTAGCTGGTGTGATACCAAACAGACTTGGGATAAGGAACCCGCAAAGGAATCCACATTGGGTGATATTGCGTTAAAGACACAAGATAATGATTTATGGGCGATGGCAGATGCTGAAGCTTTAATTCAGTTAATGCAGCAAAGTGGTTATACGGCGAAGCATATTGTGATTACGGGGGGAGAACCTTGTATTTACGATTTAAACCCATTAACAGAGACACTAGAAACCAATGGTTTTCAATGCCAAATTGAAACCAGCGGAACTTATCCTATTCTCTGTACGGAAAAAACGTGGGTCACGGTATCGCCAAAAGTAGGGATGAAAGGGGGATTGAAAGTACTGAACCAAGCGGTAGATCGTGCTAATGAAATAAAGCATCCAGTTGCCAGAGAAAAAGACATTGAAGCTCTTGACCAATTATTAGCAAGACGAACAAATAATGCGCCTCTCATCGTAGCATTACAGCCCATTAGCCAAAAAGTATCGGCGACAAAATTATGTATTGATACCTGTATTCAACGTAATTGGCGTTTATCCATTCAAACGCACAAATATTTAAATATTCAATAGCCGAACTGCATTATCTAGCTGTCGGTTTCCCCCACAGCTAGATAAACTTATTGCATATTATTTATCACAATAAATTATTCACCACGATAAACGCAGCCGGCATTACAGGTTTCTTGAACGGTTACTGCGCTTAATAATGGCAGCAGCGGTTTAACTTGTTGCCAAATCCAGCGAGATAATACTTCACTGGTTGGATTTTCTAACCCTTCAATGTCATTCAGATAATGATGATCTAGTCGCTCATAGATAGGTTTAAAGGCACTTTTCACATCAGCGAAGTCGATAATCCATCCCGTATGAGCATCAACGTCTCCGGTAATTTCTAAGCGCACCATGAAAGAATGACCATGTAGGCGGCCACATTTATGACCCGCAGGAACATGTGGAAGTTTGTGGGCGGCTTCGAATTGAAAATCTTTATAGATAGTTGTGCTCATAAGTTTCTCCTTACTCATATTTAGTAGCGTATTCTACTGTTATTTTCATTCAATATGTCGTTATTTATCGATTTCTTATTAACCTTTTTAATAGATATTCATCATCGAATATTTTCTTTAGGATTTTTAGCTATTAGTTATGGCTAGAGTTTCTTATATTCCTGTCAATAGCTGTTATAACCTTTATCAATATATGGAATAGATAAAGGTTTTGATTTTACTTTTAGGCTATTCAATGACGGATCACGTTGGAGTGACAAAATAAATGCAAAACAAGCAACCTCCATTATCGGCATTACCGATTTCTACTGAACAATTGGGACGTTTACAAACTGTCGTGGGGGATTTCTCTACTCATCAACTTGCGTGGTTATCGGGTTATTTATGGGGAATGGTAAATCCAAATAATGGCGTTAGTGAACAAGCTCAAGCTATTATTCCCCCTCAAGAGACCGTGACAATTATCTCGGCATCCCAAACGGGGAATGCTCGCCGTTTAGCTGAACAGCTCAGAGAGCGACTAATCAATGAAAAAATCAATGCCAATCTGGTAAATGCTGGGGATTATAAATTCAAGCAGATTAACCAAGAAAAAGTCTTGATTGTGGTGGCTTCAACCCAAGGTGAAGGGGATCCTGCGGAAGAGGCTGTTGCGTTACATAAATACCTATTTTCGAAAAAAGCCCCGAATCTAGGAACTACCCAGTATGCCGTATTTTCACTCGGTGATTCTTCTTACGAACATTTTTGCCAAGCAGGTAAAGACTTCGATACGCAATTAGCGCAATTGGGTGCTAGTCCATTATTGGCTCGAGTTGACGCAGATGTAGAATATCAAGCGGTAGCAAATTCATGGCTTGATGAACTGACCCACATTCTCAAAGCCAGAGTGCCCGCTCAATCTGAAAGTCAGTTAGTGAGCGCACAGTCTGGCAGTATCAATCAGCTAGATTCCTCCCCTTATACAAAAACGGCGCCACTGACGGCGACCTTATTAAACAACCAAAAAATTACCGGGCGTGGTTCGGATAAAGATGTTCGCCATATTGAAATTGATTTAGGGGATTCAGGGTTACGCTATCAGCCCGGAGATGCGCTGGGCGTTTGGTTCGATAATGACCCAGCCTTAGTCGATGAAGTGATTGAGTTGCTATGGTTGAAAGGAAATGAAGAGGTTTTTATTGGTCAGCAACGTCATTCCTTGCGTGATGCGTTAACGTACCAGTTAGAGCTAACTCAAAACACCCACTTGATTGTGGAAAAATATGCACAACTATCTAAAGATGACAGCTTACTGGCATTAATTAGCGATAAATCCGCGATGATGCAATATGCGCAAACTACACCGATCGCCGATATGCTTCGACAAGCAGCCGCTCAGCCAAAGGCTCAAGAATTTATCGATATTCTGCGCCCATTAACCCCTCGTCTATATTCAATTTCCTCTTCGCAAGCGGAAGTGCCTGATGAAGTACATGCCACGGTGGGGGTTGTTCGTTATGAGATTGATGGTCGTCCAAGAACCGGGGGAGCATCAGGATTCTTAGCTGATCGCCTAAATGAAGGTCACGAACTGCGCGTGTTTATCGAACACAATGATAATTTCCGTTTACCAACCGACCCTAATACGCCCGTTATCATGATTGGCCCAGGAACTGGAATCGCACCATTCCGTGCATTCTTACAGCAGCGAGATAATGACGGCGGTGAAGGCAAAAATTGGCTGTTCTTTGGTAACCCTCATTTTGTGGATGATTTTTTATATCAAGTGGAATGGCAGCGCTACGTTAAAGACGGTTTACTGACGCAGATTTCGTTGGCGTGGTCTCGGGATCAAACACACAAAGTATATGTCCAAGATAAGCTACGTGAACAAGGTCGCGAGGTATGGGATTGGCTACAAGAGGGTGCGCATATTTATGTGTGTGGCGATGCCAATCGCATGGCAAAAGATGTCGAACAAGCGTTATTGGATATCATCAGCGAACACGGTCACATGGATGAAGAGCTGGCGGATGATTTTTTAAGTGAGCTGCGTGTAATGCGCCGTTATCAGAGGGATGTTTATTAATGAGCAATCAATATAAAACAGATGCGTCCAACCCACCGTTAGTGGTTGAGGGAAAACTCGCAGACAGCGAGCGCATGAAACAGCAAAGTAACTATTTGCGAGGCACCATCAAAGAGGACCTGAAAAATGGTTTAACGGGTGGCTTTGAGGGTGACAACTTTTTACTCATTCGCTTTCATGGCATGTATCAGCAAGATGATCGCGATATTCGTGCCGAACGTGCGGAACAAAAATTAGAACCTCGCCATGCCATGATGCTGCGCTGCCGCTTACCGGGGGGAATTATTAGCCCCAAACAGTGGCTCGATATTGATAAATTTGCCACTGAACAAACTCTGTATGGCAGCATTCGCATTACTAACCGGCAGACATTCCAATTTCATGGCATCTTGAAAGGGGATGTGAAACCGGCTCATCAAATGCTCAGTCAGGTTGGATTGGATGCGTTAGCAACGGCAAATGATGTGAACCGTAACGTTCTATGTACCTCAAATCCGGTGCAGTCGGAGTTACATCAGCAAGCCTATGAATGGGCAAAAAAAATCTCAGAGCATTTATTACCGCGAACCACCGCTTATGCTGAAATTTGGCTAGATAAAGAAAAAATCGTCACCACAGATGAAGAGCCCATTCTCGGGGAAACGTATCTGCCAAGAAAATTCAAAACCACGGTTGTGATCCCACCGCTTAATGATGTGGATCTTCACGCCAATGATATGAATTTTGTTGCTATTGCGGATCAGGGGCAATTGGTTGGATTTAATGTGCTGGTGGGTGGCGGTTTAGCCATGACGCATGGGGATACCAATACTTATCCACGTTTAGCCAGTGAATTTGGTTTTATCCCACTGGAGAAAACCTTAGCGATAGCCGAAGCCATTGTGACGACCCAGCGAGATTGGGGAAACCGTACCGAACGGAAAAATGCCAAAACCAAATACACCCTTGAACGTGTTGGTGTCGACGTATTTAAGCAGGAAGTTGAGCGACGTTCAGGGGTAACATTTGAACCGATTCGCCCCTATCAATTTACCCATCGAGGGGATCAAATTGGCTGGTTAAAAGGCATTGATAACCGCTGGCATTTAACCTTATTTGTGGAAAATGGTCGTTTGGTTGATCTGGCGGATAAACCGTTAAAAACGGGGGTTGCTGAGATTGCTAAGATCCACAAAGGTGATTTTCGCTTAACCGCCAATCAAAACTTAATTGTGGCAGGTATCGCCGAAGAAGATAAAGTAGTGATTGAGCAGATAGCCCAAGCCCATGGATTAATGAGCCCGTCAGTGACTCGCCAGCGGGAAAATTCAATGGCATGTGTTTCTTTCCCAACGTGCCCATTAGCCATGGCAGAAGCTGAACGCTTTTTACCTGAATTTACGACGCAAATTGACACTATTATGGCGGCGCATCAGGTGGCAGATGAGCATATCGTCTTGCGGATTACGGGATGCCCGAATGGCTGTGGGCGCGCCATGCTAGCGGAAGTCGGGCTGGTGGGTAAAGCCAATGACCGATATAACTTACATCTTGGCGGTAACCGTATTGGAACCCGTATTCCACGGATGTACAAAGAAAATATTACGAGTGCAGAAATTCTCTCAATTTTGGACACCTTAATTGGACGCTGGGCTGTAGAGCGCCAGTCTGGGGAAGGCTTCGGGGATTTTTTAATCCGCGTAGACGTGATCAAGCCGGTGATGAATTCTGCGGTGGATTTCTATGAGGTTAAGGAGGCGGTATGAGCCGACTTCAATTAGCGCAAATTCAAGCGTTAGCACCAGCAGAGCAAACTGCGTATTTAGCTAATTTCAATCAACAGCTGGAATTAATGAATGCCACCCAGAGGATCGAATGGGCGGTAGATCATTTACCGGAAGAATTTGTTTTATCTTCCAGTTTTGGGATTCAGGGGGCGCTCACCTTACATATAGTGACCCAAGTGATACCCAATATTCCGGTGATTTTAACGGATACTGGCTATCTATTCCCTGAAACTTACCAATTTATTGAGCAACTGACTGGGCGGTTAAATTTAAACCTTAAAGTGTATCGCGCTCCACTCACGCCCGCATGGCAAGAAGCGGTCAATGGGCAATTATGGACTCAGGGTGTTGAAGGTATTGAACGCTACAACCAACTCAATAAAGTGGAGCCAATGGAACGAGCATTAAGAGAGTTGCATGCCCAAAGCTGGTTTTCGGGATTGAGACGGGAGCAATCTACGAGCCGCTCATCGTTACCTGTGCTCAATATAGGGCGCGGCATTTTCAAAATTTTACCCGTGATTGATTGGAACAATAAGGATGTTTATCAGTATTTCACCCAGCATAATTTGCCTTATCACCCATTATGGGAAAAAGGGTATTTATCTGTCGGTGATACACATACCAGTCGACCGTGGGAACCCGGAATGAGTGAGGAAGAAACGAGATTCTTTGGCTTAAAGCGCGAATGCGGGCTTCATGAGAATTAAAATCTGTTAATGAAATTTTGAGTATTTCATTAAAATAATTAGTTACTTGCTTTACTAATAAATAGAAATCAAATTTATTTGTGTAATAACAAAGGGATACTTTTATTTAAAACAAAAGTATCCCTTTACTGTTTTTTATTATTAATTATTGGTTTTTTATTATCAAATCATGTTTGTTTTACTGAAAATAAGCCTGATTTACGTGATTTTATCGATTTTATTTAGCTTATGCCTTTCCGTTCCTATTCATGCCTTTTTGTCATTTCAAAGGCGCTCATTCAAGCCATATAGTCAATTTCAATACGCTTATAATTAAAAAGTCAGATGGAAGTGATATATGGATTACTTACCCTTATTTGTGAATTTACGTGATCGCAAAGTCGTGCTAATCGGTGGTGGGCATGTGGCTGAACGCAAAGCTGAGCTTCTACTCAAAGCGCATGCATCGCTGGTGGTGGTTTCCATTGAGTTATGTGAGTCATTGCAAACCGCTTATCAGCAACAGCAGCTGGAATGGTTACAAGCTTCATATCAACCAGAGCATCTTGATGAGGCTTATTTGGTGATTGCCGCAACGGATGATCAGGCTTTGAATGAGAAAGTTTTTCATGATGCGCAGCAACGACGAATTTTTGTCAATGTTGTGGATGATCAGCCGCTGTGTTCATTTATCGTGCCATCAATTATTGATCGTTCGCCAGTGGTCATTGCTATTTCATCCGGTGGCACAGCCCCTGTTTTAGCCAAATTAATTCGAGAAAAACTGGAAGCCATGTTACCGCCATCATTAGGCAAAATGGCAGAAATTGCTGGGCGTTGGCGTCAGCGAGTCAAACAAAGCTTAACAGGGTTAAGAGAGCGCAAGCGTTTCTGGGAGCACAGTTTTAGTGGGCGGTTTGCCTCCCTTGTGGAAAGTGGGCAACTGAGTGAAGCCGAGCTGCAACTTGAGAAACAGCTTTCTGAGGCAGATAGCCAAGGAGAGTTAGTGTTAGTGGGCGCAGGGCCTGGAGATGCGGGATTATTGACATTGAAAGGCTTGAGGGTATTACAAAGTGCCGATGTGGTGCTGTATGACCATTTAGTCAGTGCCGACATTCTCGATTTGGTTCGCCGTGATGCCGATAAAATTTGTGTGGGAAAACGAGCTGGAAATCACAGTGTTTCCCAAGAAGAAACCAACCAATTGATTGTGAAATATGCGCAGCAGGGCAAAAAAGTGGTGCGCTTAAAAGGTGGCGATCCCTTTATTTTTGGGCGGGGTGGTGAAGAGTTACAAGTAGCAGCGCAAGCGGGGATCCCATTCCAAGTCGTTCCCGGAATAACCGCAGCGATTGGTGCCGCGGCTTATGCAGGAATTCCGCTGACTCATCGTGAGCATGCGCAAAGTATTACCTTTATTACAGGGCATTGCCGCAGCGAAGGCGCTGAATTGGACTGGCAAGCATTGGCGCGCAGTAATCAAACGTTGGCGATCTATATGGGAACGGTCACCGCGGCCAATATTCGCCAACAACTTATTCAGTATGGACGCCATCGAGAAACCCCCGTTGCGGTTATTGGTTGTGGTACCCGCCAAGAGCAAAAGGTGGTCACCGGACAATTGCACGAATTGGAGTCCTTAACGTTACAAGCACCGGCTCCCGCTCTCATCGTCATTGGTGAAGTCGCTGCATTACATCAACAGCTTGCGTGGTTTGGTCCGCAATCAGAAACCATCCAATGGCGCTCAGCCGTGCTGGAATTGGCTTAATCGAGGAGTATATTGTGAACGAAAAAACATTAACCCACCTACAGCAATTAGAAGCGGAAAGTATTCATATTATTCGGGAGGTTGCTGCCGAATTTACTAACCCTGTGATGCTGTATTCAATTGGAAAAGACTCTTCGGTCATGCTGCATCTTGCACGCAAAGCATTCTATCCGGGGAAAATTCCATTCCCATTATTGCATGTGGATACCGGATGGAAATTTCGTGAAATGTACCAATTTCGTGATGCAACGGCAGAAAAATACGGTTTTGAACTGTTAATTCATCGAAATCCGGAAGGGGAACGCCTCGGTATAAATCCATTTGTTCATGGTAGCGCCAAGCACACAGACATCATGAAAACAGAAGGATTAAAACAAGCGTTGGATAAATACGGTTTTGATGCAGCTTTTGGTGGTGCAAGGCGCGATGAAGAAAAGTCACGAGCCAAAGAGCGAATTTACTCTTTCCGTGATCGCGCCCACCGTTGGGATCCTAAAAATCAGCGCCCTGAACTGTGGCACAACTACAACGGCCAAATTAATAAAGGGGAAAGTATTCGCGTTTTCCCTCTCTCTAACTGGACGGAACTCGATATTTGGCAATATATCTATTTAGAAAATATCGATATTGTTCCGCTCTATTTTGCAAAAGAACGCCCTGTGCTGGAACGCGATGGCACATTAATCATGGTCGATGATGCGCGTATTGAACTAAAGCCGGGAGAAGTGATCGCTAAGAAGAATGTGCGCTTTAGAACCCTGGGCTGTTGGCCGCTAACGGGGGCGGTGCGTTCGAATGCACAAACACTCCCAGAAATTATTGAAGAGATGTTGCTGTCCACAACCAGTGAGCGCCAAGGGCGTTTAATTGATAGCGACCAATCCGCCTCCATGGAGCAAAAAAAGCGCCAAGGCTATTTTTAATCACAGGGTTAAGGAGCAATATCATGGCTGAACTGGCTTATAACGACACTATCGCCCAGCAGATACAGCAGCAAGGTGGGGTTGAAGCATATTTACTGGCTCAACAGCATAAAGGGCTTTTACGCTTTTTAACCTGTGGCAATGTGGATGATGGGAAAAGTACACTCATCGGGCGTTTACTCCATGACACACAACAGATTTATCAAGATCAACTCTCGGTTTTACAAAGTGACAGTAAACGAATTGGAACACAGGGCGAGAAGCTCGATCTGGCTTTGCTAGTGGATGGTTTAGCGGCTGAGCGAGAGCAGGGGATCACCATCGATGTGGCTTACCGCTATTTCTCCACGGAAAAACGCAAATTTATTATTGCCGATACGCCGGGGCATGAACAATATACCCGCAATATGGCAACCGGAGCCTCAACGTGCTCGCTGTCTATTTTGTTGATCGATGCTCGAAAAGGGGTACAAGAACAAACTCGACGCCACAGTTTTATTAGTACGTTGCTCGGTATTCGTCATTTGATCGTGGCGGTAAATAAAATGGATCTGGTGGATTATAGCCAGCAGGTATTCGATAAAATCCAACAAGATTATCAACATTTTGCCCAGCAACTTCCCGTCGATTTAAACGTCTGGTTTGTCCCGATCTCTGCACTGGATGGGGATAATATTGTTAACCCAAGTCGTCATTTACCTTGGTATCAAGGGGAAACGCTACTTTCGTTACTGGAAAGTGTACAAGTCACTCAAACAGCCGCAGAGCAGCCATTACGTTTCCCTGTTCAATATGTTAATCGCCCAAATTTAGACTTCCGTGGGTACAGTGGAACCCTTTCCTCGGGAATTATCCGCGTCGGACAAAAAGTGAAAGTGTTGCCATCGGGTGTGGTTTCAACGGTGAAACAGATAGTCACTTTCTCCGGGGATCTTGCTAGTGCAGTGCCCGGGGAAGCTATCACGGTAGTACTTAACGATGAAATTGATATCAGCCGTGGCGATTTGATTGTCGCCGAAGATGAAACTCTACAAACCAGCCAGCATGGGTTGGTTGATGTGGTTTGGATGTCAGAGCAGCCTTTAGTGCAAGGCCAACAATTGGATATTAAAATTGCAGGTAAACGCAGTCGCGGTAAAGTCGAAAATATTCAATACCAAGTGGACGTCAATAATTTGACGCAAAAAGTCGCAACCGAGCTGCCGTTGAACGGTATTGGCTTAGTGGAGTTTTCTTTTGATGAGCCTTTATTGTTAGAAAACTACCAAAGTAATGGGGATACTGGTGGAATGATCCTGATTGATCGACTGACAAATGTCACGGTGGGGGCAGGGTTAGTTCGTGAGCCTCAATCTTCTGATCAAGTTTACCCTAGCGAATTTAGTCAGTTTGAAATTGAACTGAATCAGTTGATTCGTCGACATTTCCCACATTGGGGCGCTAGAGATGTGCTAGGTGGGAAATAAAGCCATGAACTCGATTAACCAAATAGTTTGGCATCCACATGTTGTAACCCGTGAATTAAGGGAAAAACACAATGGACATCAAGGGGCTGTTTTATGGTTTACGGGGCTATCAGGCTCAGGAAAATCAACACTAGCGGGAGCGGTTGAAAGTCAGCTAGCCAATCTGGGAGCTAAAACGTATTTATTGGATGGCGATAATATTCGCCATGGATTGTGTCGTGATTTGGGGTTTAGTGACGCGGATCGACAAGAAAATATTCGCCGAATTGGTGAGGTTGCTAAATTAATGGTTGATGCCGGTTTAATTGTTGCGACGGCATTTATTTCCCCTTATCAATCTGACCGTCAAAAGGTGCGTGAATTGTTCCAGCCAGAACAATTTTTTGAACTGTATGTGGATACGCCAATTGCGATTTGCGAGCAACGGGATCCTAAAGGCCTGTATCAACAAGCGCGAGCAGGGAAAATTCAACAATTCACAGGAATCGATTCCCCGTACCAAGCACCAGAAAATCCGGAATTGCATCTCGATGGTCAGCAACCGATTGACACGTTACTGATGCAGGTTTTGAGTCTACTTCAACAGAAAAATATCATTCCAGAGTTAAATTGATTTTACTTAAATATCATCCTTTTCTACATTTAAAGGAGATTTGGATGATATTTAATCTCTTCTAGCGCGAACAATTCTGACTTTTTAAGACAATATATGCATCGCAGTAGCGTCACGCGCTCAGTTATGGGATGATTAGCAAATCATTTCAGGGGGCAGAATGGGTAAATTAACGCTACTATTAATTGCGATATTAGCATGGTTACAATATTCCTTATGGTTAGGTAAAAATGGCATTCATGATTATGTCAAAGTTAAGGATGACGTTGCCGCACAGGAGATTGTCAATTCGCGCTTAAAACAGCGTAATGAGCAGCTATTTGCTGAAATCAATGATTTGAATGATGGTCAGGATGCTATTGAAGAACGCGCACGTAGCGAATTAGGCATGGTAAAACCTGGGGAATCATTCTATCGAATGGTCAAAGAGCGCGCCAACCCACCCTCATCCCAATAATCATCATGTTGGATGGGCGATACCCATGAGCCTGATAATTTCTGATGTAAGATTCGAATAATGACAAATCCAATAAGTTCAAGCGCCACTTCCATTGTGGCACTCATTCCCGCTGCTGGCGTGGGAAGCCGCATGAATGCGGACTGCCCAAAGCAATATCTCACTGTGGCAGGGAAAACCATTATTGAACACACCATTGATACCTTGCTACGTAATCCCCACGTGCAGCGTATTGTGGTTGCATTGAGTGCGGAAGACGATTATTTTCAGCACCTTGAAATCGCTAAAGATCCTCGAGTAATTACCGTTATTGGAGGAAAAGAGCGAGCCAATTCTGTTTTAGCGGGGTTGAACTACCTTGCTAAGCAAGCCGATTGTATGAATGCTTGGGTATTAGTGCATGATGCCGCTCGCCCATGTCTTCACCAAGATGACTTAAACACGATTATCCAGCTAGCAACCCAACGTGATTGTTGTGGTGGAATATTAGCGGTACCTGTCCGCGACACGATGAAACGCGGGGTAAGCGGAGAGAAAAATATTTCTCATACCGTTGAACGAGATGCGCTTTGGCATGCATTAACGCCACAATTTTTCCCATTATTGTTATTACGTGACTGTCTAGATAAAGCCTTGAAAGAGAATGCCGTGATCACCGATGAAGCTTCTGCGCTTGAACATTGTGGTTATCAACCTATGTTAATCGCAGGACGAGCCGATAACTTAAAGGTCACCAGACCTGAAGATTTGGCTCTTGCGGAGTTTTATCTTTCAAGAATGAAATCATAAGGAAAAAAAATGAGAATCGGACACGGTTTTGATGTACATAAATTTGGTGGTGAAGGCCCGATAGTGATCGGTGGTGTAAGAGTTCCTTACGAACAAGGGCTTATCGCTCATTCGGATGGTGACGTAGTATTGCACGCCATTACTGACGCAATTTTAGGCGCAGCAGCATTAGGCGATATCGGTAAATTGTTCCCAGATACCGATCCTGCGTACAAAGGTGCCGATAGCCGTATTTTATTGAGAGAAGCCTTTTGCCAAGTGCGCAAAAAAGGCTATTTGATCGGTAATATCGATGTGACGATTATGGCACAAGCGCCAAAAATGTTACCTCATATCCCGCAAATGCGCGTCAATATTGCAGAAGACCTTGAATGCCATATGGATGACGTCAATGTCAAAGCCACCACCACAGAACAGCTAGGTTTTGTCGGTCGTAAAGAAGGGATTGCTTGCGCAGCGGTCGTTCTACTCATCAAAGATAATAGTAATGAAAGTTATGAATGTTCAGTACCTGCATGGTAAACCTCTCTCTTCAGGGGTTTTAAAAAGTATTCCTGAAGATTTCGTGGTTAAAGAAGAACTCGGTTTTGAGTTAGATGGTGACGGCGAACATGTGATGGTTCGCGTTGAAAAAATTGGATGTAATACACTATTCGTTGCGGAACAATTGGCAAAGTTTGCTAAAATTTCTGCAAGGGCGGTCAGTTATGCGGGATTGAAAGATCGGCATGCCGTTACCGAACAGTGGTTTTGTTTGCAAATGCCGGGGAAAGAAACGCCCAATTTTGCTCTGTGGCAATTGGAAGGTTGTCGCGTATTAGCGGTGACGAGACAGAAACGTAAATTGCGTATTGGCGCCCTGAAAGGGAATCAATTCGAAATCACGTTGCGAGATATTTCGAATTCAGATGATGTGGAACTCAGGCTACAAAAAGTGGCTGAGTTTGGCGTACCCAACTATTTTGGGGAGCAACGTTTTGGCCGTGGTGGACAAAACTTGGTGCAAGCACGTCGTTGGGCAAACCAAGAAATTAATGTGCGAGAAAGAAATAAGCGCAGTTTTTACCTGTCTGCCGCGCGTAGTGCTATGTTTAATGAAGTTGCCAGTGCAAGAATCGAAAGCAACAGCGCTCAGAATGTCATGTTGGGGGATGCACTTCAATTGACTGGGCGTGGAAGTTGGTTTGTCGCAACCGCAGAAGAGTTAGCGGCATTACAGGGAAGAGTTGAATCCTCGGAGCTCAGTGTGACTGCGCCACTACCGGGTGATGGTGAGCTAGGAACTCAAGACGATGCGCTTGCTTTTGAAACTCAATGCTTGGAAAGTTATCAGCCGTTTATGGCATTAATGAAAAGTGAACGCGTTTCGCCAGCAAGAAGAGCGGTGCTTATCAAGCCTCAAAATTTACAATGGCAGTGGCTGGATGCGTCTACCGTGAAATTACAATTTTTTCTTAATTCCGGTAGCTTTGCGACCAGCGTAGTGCGAGAAATTATCAATCAGGATTGTGTTGATGCTGAAAATATTATTGAGTAATGACGATGGTGTTACTGCACCGGGAATTCAAACATTGGCTGCTGAATTGCGCAAATCTTATGATGTGCAAGTGATTGCGCCTGACCGCAATCGTAGTGGTGCCTCAAATGCATTAACATTAGATAAACCTCTGAAAATTCAAACATTAGAGAATGGTGATTTGGCAGTTCAAGAGGGAACACCGACAGACTGTGTTTATATCGGCGTGAATAAAGTCGTGCGTCCACGCCCTGATATTGTGGTTTCCGGTATCAACTGTGGCCCGAATTTAGGGGACGATGTTATTTATTCCGGTACGGTAGCGGCAGCCACAGAAGGACGTCATTTAGGCTTGCCTTCGATTGCGGTTTCTTTAGATGGTGATGTGCATTATGAAACGGCAGCTAAGGTCACTAGCGATGTTCTGAAAATGCTGCAAAAAAATCCACTACGAGCAGGAAATATCTTGAATATCAATGTACCGGATATTCCTTATGATGAAATTAAAGGCATCAGAGTGACCCGCTGTGGTAGCCGTCATGCCGCATCAGAGGTTTATAATCTCGAAGATCCTCGTGGAAACATGCTGTATTGGTTGGGACCTGTAGGTGAAATTCGTGACGCGGGACCGGGAACAGACTTTGAAGCGGTACAAAATGGTTATGTATCAATTACCCCATTGCAGGTAGACCTGACATCCTATAAGGCTCAGTCTGTAGTGGAAGAGTGGTTAGATAAGTCAGGAGTGAAGGTAAAATGAAAATTGGGCTCATGAAAGAACTGCTGGTACAACTTCGCCAACAGGGAATTCACGATGAGCGCCTATTAGACGCTCTCGCGCTCGTTCCACGTGAACGATTCGTTGATGAAGCGCTATCTCATAAAGCCTATGATAATATCCCATTACCGATTGGTCATGGGCAAACCATTTCACAACCTTATATTGTTGCCAAAATGACCGCCTTACTCTCAGTTAAACCAACAGATCATATTCTGGAAATCGGGACAGGGTCGGGATACCAAACGGCGGTGCTTGCTCACCTTGCAGAGCATGTTTATTCAGTCGAAAGGGTGAAAAGCTTACAGTGGACAGCTAAGCGTCGCTTTAAGTTGCTCGATTTACACAACATTTCAACTCGTCACGGTGATGGCTGGGAAGGCTGGCTGTCAAAAGGTCCTTTTGATGGCATCATTGTGACAGCCGCACCTAGCGAAATTCCTTCATTACTGTTGAGCCAATTGAAAGACGGTGGGCGGTTAGTATTACCTGTAGGTGATAAAGATCAGGCGCTGAAATTGATTACTCGTCGCGGTAACGATTATCACACTAATGTCATCGAAAAAGTCCGTTTTGTTCCCCTGATTGCCGGCGATCTAAGCTGATAAATCATTAATTCAAATCTGATGTCTAACAGGCTAGAGTCACCTTGAAAATAAACGTCACCAATAGCCGTTTATTGATGAGTTTATCTAGCCTAATGATATTTGAATTACTCTTAATATGATATTTTACCTATTTAAATGGGATGATTTCGCTCACATGGTTAAGTGATAATCTCAATTTGTTATATTTTTGATACATTTAACTTGTCCATTATTTTATATTTCTGCTTTAATAAGCGAAATATTTTAAGATACCTATATCTATTAGGCATTATTTGCATTTAGTCCTTTAGCTTCAGGTCAGACTTTTCTTCACGGGAGAAGAAATATGAAAATTGTTAGCCCTATAAGTAAAATTCGATGGGCGGTTATCTTTTCATTTAGCGGTGCTTTATTAGCGGGATGTTCTACGCCATATCATCCAGCAGCACCGATTTCGAGTGTGAATGATGGTGGTTCTAGCCAACAATCAGCATCAAGAACTGTACCTAATTCTCCGTCTAATAACGGAATGAGTACGGCGATGCCTTCAGACAGACCTAATTTGTCCTCTAATGGCTCGATGGGGAATTCAGCTTCCCGCACTGTGTCGACTAACGGTGAAGGTCGTATTGTTTATAATCGTGATTATGGAAGTATTCCGAAAGGTAGCTATAACGGGAATACCTATACCGTTCAGCGTGGAGACACATTATTTTATATCGCCTATCTAACGGGTAATGATTTCCGTGAGTTAGCATCGAAAAACAATATTTCGGAGCCTTATAGCTTAAATGTTGGTCAGGTGATAAATATTGGTAACACAAATGTGAACTCGAACACGCAATTGGCATCAAATAGTCAGCAGAGAGCGGTTGATCTTCAACCAACTAGTGGGTATCCTGAAAATAGTAGTGGGCAAAGTTCAGGTAAGATGTTGCCAAATAATAAGAAACCAGTATCAACGGTTTCTACGACAACAACTAGCCCAACTACGACTACAACAACCGCAGCAACTGGAAGTAGCACCAATAACTCGTCGATAAAATGGCGTTGGCCTGCTGATGGGAAGATGATTGAAGGCTTCTCTGATTCACAAGGCGGGAACAAAGGTGTTGATATCGCAGGTACTCGTGGCCAGTCGGTCATAGCGTCTGCTCCAGGTAAAGTTGTATACGCAGGCAACGCACTGCGTGGATATGGAAATCTTATAATAATAAAACATAACGATGACTACTTAAGTGCTTATGCACACAATGATACATTGCTTGTGCGCGACCAACAGGATGTTGCTGAAGGTCAAAAAATAGCCACGATGGGTAGCACCGGTACAAGTTCGGTTCGCTTACATTTTGAAATTCGTTACAAGGGAAAATCAGTAAACCCGTTGCGCTACTTACCGCAGCGATAAACTGGGCGGAGTGCTTTCACATTCCGTCCTCATTATCTTGGGTCGGAGTGACTGATGAGCCAAAGTTCGCTGAAAGTTAACGAGTTGTATAATGACCTCGATGAAAATGCGATGGATGACGCATTTGATGAGAGTCAATTTAAAGAAGAGGATCTAGTTTCCGAGCAGGATGAAGAAACGGACTTACTCCAAAGCACGAGTCAACGTGTTTTGGACGCAACCCAAATTTATCTCAGTGAAATTGGATTCTCTCCGCTCCTCACAGCAGAGGAAGAAGTTTTCTATGCTCGTCGAGCGCTTCGTGGTGATATCGCATCGCGTCAGCGTATGATAGAAAGCAACCTTCGTTTAGTCGTAAAAATTTCTCGTCGTTATAATAATCGAGGACTAGCCTTACTCGATCTGATAGAGGAAGGAAATCTAGGTTTGATTCGTGCAGTAGAAAAATTTGATCCCGAGAAGGGATTCCGTTTTTCAACTTACGCAACATGGTGGATCCGTCAAACTATTGAACGCGCCATAATGAACCAAACCCGTACTATTCGCCTTCCGATTCATATCGTTAAAGAACTCAATATCTACCTTCGTACGGCACGTGAATTAGCCCAAAAGCTGGATCATGAACCAAGCCCAGAAGAGATAGCTGAGCAATTAGATAAACCTGTTGAAGATGTCAGCCGAATGTTGCGCCTAAATGAGCGTATTACTTCCGTTGATACGCCGATTGCAGGGGATTCAGAGAAGTCATTGCTTGAAGTATTATCTGATGATAATGATTCAGGACCTGAGAACACGATCCAAGATAACGACTTAAAAGAAAATATTGTTAAGTGGTTATATGAATTAAATCCGAAACAGCGGGAAGTTTTAGCGCGTCGGTTTGGATTATTAGGCTATGAAGCGGAGACTCTGGAAGAAGTTGGGCGCGAAATTGGGCTCACACGTGAAAGAGTTCGTCAAATTCAGGTCGAAGGTTTAAGACGTCTTAAAGATATTTTACAAGGTGAGGAATTAACGCTGGAAGCGTTATTCAATATGTAGAACTGCTGTGTTTGAATCTAAAACCCCTGTTATCATCGATAACAGGGGTTTTTCTATTATAATGTGTGAATCAATTAAACGGGTACACCACTGTGAAACTTGAAATCATCATCAGGGGCTAAGATTAATTGCGCTTCGATTTCTCCGTAGAATTTGACTCGTTCTGAGATATCTGTTTTGCTAACTAATTGAGCTAGCTGAAGATAATCTTGATAATGACGGGCTTCAGAACGTAATAGAGAGGTATAAAAACTCGCTAACTGTTCATCTAAATGAGGCGCTAATTTTGCAAAACGTTCACACGAACGCGCCTCAATATAGGCACCAATAATCAGCTTATCGACGAGAGTTTTAGGGTCACGAGGATCTAAATGGCTGAATAGCCCCTTAGCATAGCGACCTGCGCTGATCCCATCGTAAGGAATATTTCGTTCATGCATAATTTCCAATACTTGGTAGAAATGGTGCAATTCTTCTTTAATCAATAGCACCATTTTATCAATTAAATCTTGGCTATAGGGGGAATTTTTCTTCGCCAAAATATGTTTGGAAACCTGATTTTTATTTTTTAGCGTGTGAACATCACCAATTCGATCATAAGCAAAAGACTCATAAGGCTTAAACCATTCTAAAAGAATGGCGGCACTTTCTTTATCTACGGCATATTTACGGATCAAAAACATGGCACTTTGCGCAGCTTTTAATTCGCACAGTAGATGGTCTTTTAAGATAATGGGCAGATTTTCAGGCTGACTTGCTTTGTGGATCCACGCATTCGGGGTTTCACAATGCAAAAATTGCTTAATCGGTGCCAAAAGTTCTGCGTACTCATCCATATTATTTATCCATTTCCTTCAAGCGATATAACCATTCAAGGGCTTGGCGTGGAGTTAACTTATCAGGGTCGATTTCATTTAACGCCACTAATACGGGGGACGGTTCCTCTTCGACAATGTCAAGGAAGTTTAATTGAGCGCTATCCACATGGCTGGTATTCGCATTATTTGAAATAACCTCAAGCTCTTTAAGCTTCTGTTTTGCGCGCTTGATCACCTCTTTAGGCACACCAGCGAGGGAAGCTACCGCAAGACCATAACTTTTACTCGCTGCTCCTTCTTGAACATTGTGCATAAAGGCGATGGTATCACCATGTTCAATGGCATCGAGATGAATATTTACAGCCCCTTCAAGCTTTTCAGGCAATGTAGTGAGCTCAAAATAGTGAGTGGCAAATAGGGTCATCGCTTTGATGCGATTAACTAAGTTCTCCGCACAAGCCCAAGCGAGTGATAAACCATCATAGGTTGAGGTTCCGCGGCCAATTTCATCCATCAAGACTAAACTGTGTTCCGTTGCGTTATGCAAAATATTAGCAGTTTCCGTCATCTCCACCATAAAGGTTGAGCGCCCAGAAGCGAGGTCATCAGATGCGCCAACACGAGTAAAAATACGGTCAACGGGACCAATTACGGCTTTGCTGGCAGGGACAAAACTCCCAATATAGGCGAGCAATGTAATCAGCGCAGTTTGGCGCATATAGGTACTTTTACCACCCATATTGGGCCCCGTAATAATCAACAAACGGCGCTGTGGAGAAAGGGATAATGGGTTAGAGATAAACGGTTCACTCAGAACGCGCTCTACAACGGGATGACGACCTTCTGTGATCTGAATTCCCGGTTTGTCCGTGAGTTGAGGGCATGCATAACCTAATGTTTCGGCTCGCTCGGCTAGGTTAGCCAGTACATCTAATTCAGCAAGCGCTTCTGCGCTAGTTTGCAGTGCCGCCAAATGTGGCAGCAGCATATCGAACAACTCATCATAGAGCGCTTTTTCGATGGCGAGAGCTTTTCCTTTTGACGTCAGAACTTTGTCTTCATATTCTTTCAGTTCAGGAATAATGTAGCGCTCGGCATTTTTCAGCGTTTGGCGACGAACATAGTGGATCGGTGTTAAATGGCTCTGACCGCGACTCACTTGGATATAGTAGCCATGTACCGCGTTATAGCCGACTTTTAATGTATCGATTCCCAGTTTTTCTCGCTCACGAATTTCTAAGCGGTCAAGATAGTCGGTTGCTCCATCGGCTAATGCGCGCCATTCGTCGAGTTCGCTATGATAGCCAGGGGCAATCACACCACCATCCCTAACTAACACTGGCGGCGCTTCGACAATCGCTTTCTCTAACAGACTTTGCAGTTCATCAAATTGCCCAATGCGTGTTTGTAGTGTTTGTAAATAACCACAGTCAGACTGTTCAAGGATTTGGTGAATATCATGATATTGCTGGAATGCATGACGCATGTGAGTGAGATCACGGGGGCGAGCTGAGCGTAATGCTAAACGTGCAAGAACGCGTTCAAGGTCGCCAATTTGGCGTAGAAATGGCTGCAATTCTAATCCACACTCTTGCAATGCCCCGATGGCTTGTTGGCGATGAGTAAGCACATCAATATTGCGTAGTGGAGTGTGTAACCAGCGTTTCAGCATTCGGCTACCCATAGGGGTCACACACAGGTCTAGGATTGCCGCTAGCGTGTTCTCTGTTCCGCCTGCGAGGTTTTGAGTTAGCTCTAAGTTGCGACGTGTTGCCGCATCTAAAATAACATTATCATTCTGTTTTTCCATGATAATGCTACGAATGTGGGGGAGCGAAGTACGTTGGGTATCTTTAACGTATTGCAGTAAACAACCTGCGGCTCTTAGGGCTTTATGGGCATTTTCAACACCAAAGCCAATCAGATCTTTGGTACCAAATTGCAAGCCTAATTGCTGTTTCGCTGTGTCTAATTCAAACTCCCAGAGTGGGCGACGACGTAAGCCTTTACTGTGTTCAATTAATGGCATGCTGGCAAAATCTTCGGGATAGAGTAATTCCGCAGGTCGAGTACGTTGAAGCTCTGCTTTTAATGACTCTTCATCGTCGATTTCACTGATAATAAATCGCCCGGAAGTGATATCTAAGGTCGCAAAACCGTAGCCCTGAGCATCTTGCCAAACAGCGGCTAATAGGTTGTCTTGGCGCTCATTTAATAACGCTTCATCAGTAATCGTACCCGGAGTTACAATTCGCACAACTTGACGTTCAACGGGACCTTTGCTGGTGGCAGGATCGCCAATTTGCTCACAAATAGCGACGGATTCGCCCATCTGCACTAATCGCGCTAAATAGTTTTCTGCCGCATGGTGAGGAACCCCCGCCATTGGAATGGGTTGCCCAGCAGATTGACCGCGTTTAGTGAGGGAAATATCCAATAATTGAGAGGCTTTTTTGGCATCATCAAAGAATAATTCGTAGAAATCCCCCATACGATAAAACAGCAAAATATCCGGATGTTGAGCTTTAAGTTTTAAATACTGTTGCATCATTGGTGTGTGGGATTCGAAATTTTGTTTTTCTGTCATTTTTTTAACTTGTTGAATATTTGATGTATTTATGGGCTTTTGACTTTCGGCGTAAACGTTATTTTATCTTGTTGTTAGGGTGAATTCGCGGAAAGTTGAAAGGGCATTAGCGACCCTAATAGTAGCCCAGTTAAGGGTAAACTTGTACTGCTAATAACGGGGAATTTACCTCGCAATGTTATTGCGTGGTGAGTTGAGTTACATGAGTTGAAACCGTTATGCCAATTAAGTCGATGCCCGGTCACTGAGCTAAAAGAAGAAAAGCAATATAAAAAGCAGGGTATATGGTATCGTACGCGTCAGAAATACCTTTAAGAGAGCCCTTCACGGTGGAAAAAAAGAAAACCTTCCCGCAGCAGAAAAGCGGCTTGCACCCGCGTAACCGTCATCGCTCGCGCTATGATTTCCCGGCGCTGATCGCCAGTTGCCCTGCACTGGAGCCGTTCGTCAAACCGAACGCCTGGGGCGACATCTCGGTAGATTTTGCCGATCCTGCGGCGGTTAAAATGCTCAACCGTGCGTTGCTGCAACATTTTTATGGCATCGAACACTGGGACATTCCCGCCGGTTATCTGTGCCCGCCGATCCCCGGGCGTGCCGACTATTTACACCATCTAGCTGACCTGCTGGCGACCAGTAACGGCGGTGAGATCCCTCGTGGTAAAAGCGTGGCTATCCTTGATGTGGGCGTTGGCGCCAACTGTATTTATCCGATTATTGGCTTGAATGAATACGGCTGGCGTTTTACTGGTTCGGAGATTGATCCGGTGTCGATCAATACGGCCAAAATGATCGTGGAGATGAATCCAACACTGAGAAACAGCGTGCGTCTGCGTTTGCAAAAACAACCCGAATTTATTTTGAACGGCATCATCGGCGTGGCGGAGAAATTTGATGCCACACTGTGTAATCCACCGTTCCACAGCTCTGAACAGGAAGCGCAAGCCAGCACTCGCCGCAAACTGCACAAGCTGGGTAAAGGCGAGGTAGCCGACACGCCGGTACAGAACTTTGGTGGCAAAAGTAAAGAGCTATGGTGTGAAGGCGGTGAAGAAGCCTTTGTGCGTAAAATGGTAGAGGAGAGCGTTAGCCTGGCGCAAAACTGCCTGTGGTTCACCTCGTTAATTTCTAAAAATACGACCCTGCCTTCGATTTATCACGCGTTGAAGCTGGTAGGGGCGGCCGAAGTCCGTACCATTGAAATGGCGCAGGGGCAAAAAATCAGTCGCTTTGTGGCCTGGACTTTCCACGACGCACAACAGCAGGTCGCCTGGGCGGCAGAACGCTGGCGTTAATTTCCCCGGTGCCGGTTATTTAACTGGCACCGATAAAACTTCGCATTTCCCTTTCAATTTCTGCATGTTGCATTATTCTCAATATGTCTTCCTAAAACAAGCTTGTCTAACTTAAAGGTGCCTATCAAGTCGGCGGCTATTCAGTTGTAACTCATTATAATGGTTCATAATGATGAGGGCATATTCAGCATTTCTAACGCTAACTCGATCCACGCTGTAGCTCGGCGGCTTGGATGGGACCCTTTTAATGTTGCCAGTGCCAGCTCATAGGACAGAATAGGCTCTGTGATTGGAATAATGGAAAGCCCCCCAATATGGTTCTTTTTCCACATACCTTCAGGGAGTAATGTCACACCAACTCCAGCGCGTACCATTGCCATCACAAGATCTATATGCCCACTACGTCCTGCGATAATCGGTTTTTTACCATGAATCCCGCAAGCATTAACAATTAATTCATTAATTCGGAAACTATCTTGAAAGAAGATAAATGGCTCATTCAGAAGTTCTGCAAACTTAACGCTATTTTGGGTGGCTAATGGATGTTGATCATTCACTAATAGCATCAATCGGTCGGTAGCAAATTGGTATAAATGAAATCGTTGTTCATCAAATGGAGACATTACCGCTGCCGTTTCTACATCTCCTTTGAGCATGGCATTCATCATATGGTTTGAACTTAATTCAATGATCTGTAGTTCGACTTGTGGATATTTCTGACTAAATATCATGATGATATCAGCAAAATAGGTCGAAGCGATAACCGGCGGTAAACCGACCTTCAAGACCCCAGTGAGTGGACCTGATTTGTCTTTTAGTGCGTTATTAAGATTGTCGAATTGTGCCAAAATTTGCTGAGCATGGTGAAATAAAATATCACCATCATCGGTAAGTTTCACTCCATCGGTTTCTCGGATCAGTAAAGTCGCTTCAAGCTCTTGTTCTAATTTTTGAATGCTGCGGCTGATTGCTGGTTGGGTGACGCATAATTTATCCGCCGCTCGGCTAAAGTTATTTTGTTGTACTACTTCGACAAAGTAGCGTAATCCTCGAATATCCATCGTGACCTCTATTACATTTTGTTATAGCTGCGATGATTATAAATGATTTCTGTTAATGTAACATTAGGGATAATAATAATAACGGGCTGAATAATCAGTCGAAATTATTATTTGGAGCTACATTATGAAAACAGTTATCGAATATGTTCTTGAGCGTTTACAAACACTGGGTATCAACGAAGTTTTTGGGGTTGCGGGGGACTACGCTTTCCCTATTGAAGATGCAGTCTGTGAAAGTGAAACATTGCGTTGGATCGGTAATTGTAATGAGTTAAATGCTGCTTATGCCGCGGATGGTTATGCAAGAATCAAAGGTGTTGCCGCACTTTCGACAACATTTGGTGTGGGTGAACTCAGTGCGTTAAATGGTCTTGCGGGTTCTTATGCTGAGCATTTACCTATCTTCCATTTGGTGGGAATGCCAGCGAGTGGTGTCCAGGAAAACCATCGTCTTGTTCACCATACTTTAGGTAACGGTGATTTTGATGTGTTTTATCAAATGAGCCAGCATTTGAGCTGTGCCCATACAATATTGACCCCAGAAAATTGCATTGATGAAACTGAGCGATTAATTGCAGCCGCCCTAAAAGAGCGTCGCCCTGTCTATATGGGGTTCCCCTCTGATTACGCGGTGATGCCCATCATTGCTAATGAGAAACATAAAAAAGTTGCACAACAGAAAAGTGATCCACAGTCACTCAATGCCGCAGTGAATGCCATTTTAGATAAACTTAATGCCAGCCAAAAAGCCTGTATTATTCCGGGGATCTTGGCTGCGCGGCTAGGGTATTCGGATGATGTGCAGGCAATTATTGATAAGACAGGGCTACCGTATGCCACGATGTTTATGGATAAAAGCATCGTGAGTGAATCTAACTCGACGTATATGGGAATTTATAATGGCAAATTAATGAATGCCCAAGTAGAAGAGTTTGTTGAAAGTTGCGACTGTATTTTAGGTATTGGTGCGGTATTAACTGATTTTAACTCAGGCAGTTTTACGGCATCTATCTCCCCTGAGCAAGGCATTAATATTTTAGCAGATTATGTGAAAGTGGGTTCTGCGGTTTACCCAAATGTGATGATGAAAGAGGTATTGGACAAACTGCAAATATTAGCACCTTCTTTAAAACATCAAGGTATTGCAGCTCAAGGATTGGGAGAACCTCGACAAGGAGATAATGGCCAAATTACTGCACAATATCTGTATCCGCGCTTAGAAGAAATGTTCATGGATCACGATATTGTGATTGCTGAAACAGGGACAGCATCAATGGGATTGGTTTTTGCTTTACTACCTAAAGAGGTTTCTTTTCAAACTCAATCACTGTGGGGTTCCATTGGTTGGGCAACGCCAGCGGCATTTGGCGCAGCAATTGCAGCACCCAATAAGCGCGTGATCTTAGTGACGGGGGAAGGTTCACATCAATTAACGGCGCAAGAAATTAGTCAGTTTGCGCGTTTTGGATTAAAACCGATTGTTTTTGTGCTTAATAATGATGGTTACTTAATTGAGCGATTATTATGTAAAGAGCCTGAAGCTTATTATAACGATTTACCACAGTGGAATTATGCACAATTGCCAGCGGCATTAGGTTGTACTGATTGGTATTGCCAAAAAGTCACCACTTGCGATGAGTTAGACGCTGCGATTAAACACGCTGAAGTAACAGATTCAGCAGCCTATATTGAGATAGTCATGGATAGATACGCTGCTTCAGATCTGGCACAAAAAGTAGGTAAGTCTGTGGCATCGTTGTATTCGTTTTAACATGATGCTGAGCCCTATTTTTAGTGTTGATTTAAAACGTTAGAAATCTCATCAATAAAAGCAATTTCTGCTAAGTTTAGCACGATATTAAATTTGATATTCATCGCTACATTCTTTATTTTAATAGGTAAATATAATCTTATATTAGCAGGTAAGTAATATTCATTTAATGATGCTCATAATTTCATTCTCTAAAAAAGAATGTATTTAAATGAGATGCGTTATTTTAATAAAAGGTGAGTTTGATGAATAAATTAAAAATAGCATTGGTTTCCTTGTTTTTTTTAAGTCCATTTGCGATGAGTGCAACAGAAATTAATTATGTTCAATCCATGGATATGAAATTAGTTAGTAATATCAATGTGGTAATGAATGCAGCTACAACCACGGATTATGCGAATGCGGTATCTCAAAAAGCCGATGAGGCAGGTGCGAAATATTTCATTATCACTTCAGTAACTTCTGAAGGTGAAGGTAATGATATTGCAATAACCGCTAGCTTATACAATAAATAGTCTATATTTATATTTTATGCGTTGTGATCCACTGCACTTAAGACCGGTCTAAGTGCAGTTTTTTTTACTTTTCATCCCATGACTCCCATCTTATTTTGATAAAATCCCAAACCATTTCAAAAAATAGTGTTTAGCTATGTTAAAATTTTAATGAAAGATATTGGTAATTAAAATTGTGGAAGGCAAATTTTATTTATGGCTGATGAACTTACCCGCTGGCTAATAGAGTATGGTTACTGGGCGGTATTTTTGGGCTCAATGATTGAAGGGGAAACCGCTGCGTTTTTATCGGGAATTGCAGCCCATAAACAATGGCTCTCATATCCTCTTACTATGTTATTTGCAGCATTAGGTGGGGTTGTCAGTGACAACGTTTTATTCTTTGTTGGGCGTTTCGCGGGCGCTCGAATTTTACCGCGATTTCAAAAGCATCAAGCAAAAATAGAGCGGGTACAACAGTTGATCCAGAGCCATGAAAATTGGATTATAATCGGCATTCGCTTTGCTTATGGGATGAGGACGATAGGGCCTATCATTATTGGTGCCAGCAAAGTCAATCCAATTAAATTTTTTATCCTCAATGTGATCGGCGGGATTATTTGGGGATGTAGTATTGTTTCAATAGGCTATTTTATCAGCTCGATAGTCTTTGCTTTACCATTTCACCCTCATTTATCTTGGCTGGTCATTGGACTTGTTATTGTGGGATTAGCCATTCTGATCCGCAAAAAATGGCGTCGCTAAGTCGAATATTAAATGTTGGATTAGCCACCATTATCCGTGGTGGCTTAGGTCTGTTTTTATTGCTCTGCTCGAATAATTTCACCCATTTTTTGCAGAAGTTCTGATGATTCATAGCGATGAGTTATGATTTCAATATAGGCAGCACAATCTTTGGATTCTATTTCCTCTAGTACCATTTCAAGTTCTTCACAAAGCGTGATTTTTTTACAAAGCCAATCGTGGCATCCAAAAGCAGCAGGAAGTTGAGCATAATTCCAGTGAGGGATATCGTTATAAATATACTCAGGATTTTTACAAAATAGACGCTCGATTAAATAGCCATCATTATTGAGAACAAAAATAATCGGTTTTAAACCCCAGCGCACAAACTGGCTGATTTCTTGCACCGTAAGCTGATGTGCTCCGTCACCAGTCGCTAAAATTACCCTGCGATGTGGAGCGGCAATTGCAGCACCTAAAGCTGCGGGAGTTGCCCAGCCAATGGAACCCCACAGTGATTGAGTTTGAAAAGAAACTTCTTTAGGTAACAGCGCAAAGCCTAATCCCATGGAAAATGTACCTGTTTCAGCAATAATAATGTCGTTTTGCTTGAAGAATTTTTCGAGTCTAGGGTACAAATAGGAACGGGTAATTTTCCCTGTTTCATCCGCTTGAGGAACACCCAACCCGTAGGCTTTTAAAGCATTATTCGGAATAAATGTCAGAATATCTTTGAGTTCCGAAAGCAATTCATAAATATAAATATGTGGGTAAATAACTGAGTCAATAATAACGTGATCTGCCAATATCTGAATGTGATTTTCAGGAGAAAGATTTGCGGTAAAGCAACCCGTATTAACATCACTCATTAAAGCACCGATATTTAAAACGCACTCACAGCTTTCAACAAAATTAGCGACCTCAAGGTTCATCAATCTTCCATTATAAACACCGATATATTGGCTATTGGTTTCATTCAAAACACCTTTATCCATAAACATAGTCGCATAAGGAAGATTGGTAACTTTGATAATAGTTTCTACATCTTTGACTAATTCAAAGCGGGAAACCATTGAACCAATAAGTGCGCAAGAACACTCACTGCATGTCAGCCTATTGGCGATTAAATTAATGACTTTTCTCAGAGTATTTGGGCAACTTTCTGGAAGCGATATGGGGACTTTTTTTTGTGGAACGATGGTTTGCTTGGCGTAATCTGCGGGTAGCCCTATATAAACTGGGCGACGCTCAGATAACGCATGGGTGATTAATCTTTCTATTTCATCAATGCAATTTTCGGGGGTAATAATGGTATGGGCACAGGATAGGGATTGAGCGATTCGGTAAAAAACCTCAAAATCACCATTACCTAGCGTATGATGAACGAGATATTTACCATGCTGAATATGACTCGCAGGCATGCCAACTAAATGAAAAATAGGTAGTTGTTCAGCATAAGCCCCTGCAATCCCATTAAGTGCGCTAAGCTCACCAACAGCAAATGTCGTGGCTAATGCAGCGACGTCTTTTATGCGTGCGTAGCCATCTGCAGCATAAGCGGCATTGAGCTCATTGCAGTTTCCTACCCAGCGCAGAGTATTATTTTTACAAATAGCATCATTGATGGGGAAGGCATAATCACCCGCAACACCAAATATATCCGTAATTCCTATGTCTTGTAATCGCGTTAAAATATGTTCAATGACGGTTTTAGTCATATTTACTCTCCGTTCATAAACCAATGTTCACCAACGTATATTCGGATTTAATTTGTTTTTTTAGTTTATTATTTTAATATTTATAGAATTAATAGTAGGTTAAATATACGATAAGGGGAGAATTAAATTTATTAATCGGGGAATGAAAAAAGAAATGGCTAAATAAAAATGGCATTGGAACATTAATTTAAAATATACAAATGCCATTAAGAGAAAGTGAATATTAACGCTGAGCAGCGATCACCATAATTTCGACAAGAACCTGATCTCTTGCCATATTGGCTTCTACTGCTGCACGGGCGGGGCTGAATTCAGCAGGCATCCAAGCTTCCCAAACGTGATTAAATGGTGCGAAGTCACGAGACATATCTTTAATCCAGACTTGTGCCGATAAAATACGTGTTTTATCGCTATGACTTGCGGCTAATAAAGCATCAATTTTATCTAAGACTTCTTGAGTTTGAGCGGTAATATCACCCGATAAATTAGTCGGCACTTGCCCTGATAAATAAACTAATCCAGCATATTCAACGCTATCAGCTAAGCGCGGTTTTGGGTTGTTACGTTTAATGGACATAAATTACCTCGTTAATCCTTCTAAAGAAATGGGTGATTGTTGCTGGGTAATTAATTGGCTTAATATTTCAGCGCTCCCTGCAGCTAATGTAAAACCTAAACTGCCATGACCCACGTTTAACCATAAATTGCGGTATGTTGTTTTGCCTAATATTGGCGGTCCCTTTGGTGTTGACGGACGTAAACCGCACCATGCTTCTGCTTCATCAATTTTTGGTAAGTTCGGGAATGTTTTTCTAATAATATTTTTTAAGGCAGATACTCTATTTTCCCGTAACCCTAATTTGTCGTAGCCAATATCGACCATTGCGGCAATCCGTAATTGGTCATTGAGCTTGGCATATACGATTTTGTTACCGTAATCGGTAACACTCACTTTCGGAACGATATGCTCAGCCTGAGGGTATTCCACGCTTAAGCTATACCCTTTTAACCCTAAAATTGGTACATCGATACCCAGTGGTTTCAGTAATTCACGGCTCCCATTTCCAGCACAGACAATCACATCATCGGCTTGAATTGTTCCTTGAGTCGTTTCAACCGCCGTAATTTGGTTATTCACTTGAATAAAAGATTTCACGGAGTGTTCTAAACATAACTTAAAGGTGGGTTGGGTAGATAAATATGCCAAAATATTTTTGCAGAATAAATAACAGTCTGCGGTTTCATCACTTGGGGCATAGATTGCGCCAACCAATTGTGATTGGATATTTGCCAGAGCAGGTTCTAATTCAATAATCTCTTGGGTTGTGAGTATTTTTTGGAATTCTTTATCAATGGTTTCACTGGCTTTTTTAAAGCTAGACCGCTCGCGGTGGATAATTAATTTTCCTGATTTCTCCCAAGCAAAATCAGCAATATCTCCACTTGTACGCCAAGTATTCATGATATTTTGGCTTAATAAGGACAATCTCAATAAATGATCACCATTGATTTTATTGGTTGCGCGAGTACAAGCTAAGGTAAATTGAGCCAGCCAAGTCAGTTGCTCAAGGGAAAAATTGATCCTCAAATTTAATGGAGAGTCATTTTTCCCCATCCAACGCAAACCCTGTAATGGCACACCTGCATCGGCAAGAGGCGAAACATAGCGATAGCTCAGCTGTCCACCATTGGCAAAACTTGTTTGCATGCCAACATCTGAATCAGATTCAATTAATGTGACTGTCTGACCCGCTTTTATTAAAGCATAGGCGGTACTTAATCCAATAACACCGGCACCAATAACCACCACATGTTTAGCCATAATATTCCGCAACCAATAATAACTAAGGAGTTATCATTTAACGGCGAATAGTCAGACTAAACAATTGAGTTTTCATTACTAGAGTATAACTTTTGGTTAACTACTGCGTTGCGTTTTTCTAGTATTAACGACAAAGTGTTTACATAATTTTGTGCCGCTTTGGTTAATGGTCTGTCTGCTCGATGAAAGACTGATACTGCCAGATGCAAATTTTCTTTGAGTGGGTAAATCATCGATTCTGGCAGCGTATGTTCGGCAGAAAAAATATCAGTAATGCTGCATCCAAGGCCAGCTCGGACAAATTCTGCTGCCATGTGGTAGGTATGCACACTAATATTGGATTCTGCAAATTCATGAACTTGCTGTAATAGCTGAGATAGAGAGTCTGAACCGGGGTGGATCCAACGGTCTTGATCTATATCCATTAATGAAACTGGGGAGTGGGTAGGGGGCTGGCTATCGACATACACTAACGGAATATCTGCAACGGGTAGCACCGTAATACCGCCTTCAATCGCGAGATTGAAAGCAATTCCAATATCCAAATCTTGTTGGGTTAATAATTGCAGAATATCCGTGGTGTGATGAGTTCCAATGGTCAGTTTGATATTCGGATGTTTTTTTATAAATAGCGCAGTGACTTCAGGGACTAAGTTTAACCCTAGGCTAGGAAGACAACCAATCGCGAGTTTACCTTGTGGATTACGCGATAAATTTTGCGCCAAAATTCTGAGCCTATCTAGATTTTGATAAACCTCTTTTGCCTCTTCAAATAATAAATTAGCTTCGTCAGTAGGGATTAATTTCCCTCGGATCCGCTGAAATAATACTAAACCGAGTTGTTGTTCTGCATGTTTTAATGCTTTGCTGGCTGCGGGTTGGGAGATATGTAAAACCTCTGCAGCACGAGTGAGTGAGCCACAGGTCATAACGGCATAAAAAATATCAAGGTGCCTTAACTTCATTATCAGTAACCTAAACAGTACTTTGCATTTATTCCTATTTTACCGGAAAAAAAGTCATCAATCCGATATTGGGGTCACTTATAGATAAGGAAAATAGGGATTAAAGGGGAAATAATGAGGAAAAAATATCAAAAATAAAAACACTGGCTCATATACTTTTGGTTATGAGCCAGTATCTTGTAAGTGAGGTTTATCCGATACTGACGCCCAGCTCGATAAATAATTTAATGACGATACTGTTAGTAATATCGACGAGGAATGCGCCAACCATTGGTACGACTAAGAATGCTTTATGTGATGGGCTGAATGCTCGGGTAATGGTTTGCATGTTAGCGATAGCGGTTGGTGTTGCCCCCATCCCAAAACCACAGTGCCCCGCACTGATGACCACGGCATCATAATCACTCCCCATCATCTTAAAGGTGACAAAGCAAGCGAACAATACCATGACGACAGTCTGAACCGCGATGATGATGAGAACAGGGCCTGCCATACTGGCTAATTGACCAAATTTCAAAGACATCAGTGCGATAGCGAGGAACAGTGATAAAGCCACACTGCCTAAGACATCGACGGTTGGTTCAAAAACTTCGTGTTTAAAGATATGTGTCAGTACGTTGCGGATAATAATACCGACAAACAGACACCAAACGAAAGTCGGCAAGTGAAGTGGTGTGTCTTTCACTAATTCGCTGATATAGCTACCTGCCACGATACAGATAATCAGCATAGAGATCGTTTCAATGATGTTATTGGCATTGATCTTTCTCTTGACGCTCGGCTGCTCAAAGGCTTCTAAAATTGTCTCTTTTTCTTGTTCTGTCGCTTTTGGAATGGCGACTTTTTTCAGTAAGTGTCTGGCGACTGGTCCCCCGACAAGACCACCTAATACCAGCCCCATGGTTGCACATGCCATGGCAAGTTCAACAGCGCCAGTTACGCCATATTTGTCTGCCAAGATTGGTCCCCATGCTCCAGCGTTACCATGACCACCAGTTAAGGTAATTGAGCCGGCAATCAGACCAATAAACGGACTTTCATTGAGCATCACAGCCATGCCCATACCGACGGCATTTTGAATAACAATTAAAATAGTGACGGCTAACGTTAAAATAACTAGCGGTTTTCCGCCTTTTATCAGCCGAGCAAAATCTGAGCTCAAGCCAATTGATGAAAAGAATGCAATCATCAATGTGCTCTGTAGAGAGGTATCAAATGAGAAACTGTAACCCGCGGTTTTATCAACAATCAACAATACGATGGCAACAATAAAACCGCCGACTACTGCATCGGGAATATGATTTTTCTGTAAAAAGGGGGTGAATTTAACAAAAATCATCCCAATAAGCAGCGCTAAGCATGCAAATAATAGCGTATAACTGGCATCTAGAATCATTATTTTACCTCACATTAGTTTACCAGAATGTGCATTTTTGCGATTTAACATTAGTTTTAAATTAAATTACTTTGCTTAACTTTTGTTTAACAATGAGTTTTGTTTGGGGTGCTATAACTTTTAGTTAACTAAATGGTTTAGAAAAATACGTTTTATCGATAGATTTAAATTTGATTTTGAATGTTATTTAAACAAAGTATTAGGAGGGGGTGTTTTAATTATTTGATTTTTATGTTTTTACTTTTAAATCACGAAAAGAGAATTGCTTATAAGAAATTATCTCTGAGCGAGATAAACACGTTGGGAAATCGAGTCGCGTCAATTGCGAGAAATGTGATGAGTAACTAATTCATAAAATATTCTATTAACAAATGTGGTTGGGGGAGATAGCCAATATTGTTATTTTTTACGTTAATAACGAAGGGTAATAACATAAATGCCAATATTATGAGATAACTCAGCCTATTTATATGGATTAAATCTTAATCCATGGTGTTTTTTCCCATTTTATTTCTATCATCGAAACATGATGAATTTCTAATGATTTGTTTTATATATAAATAATAAGAATAATTATTTATTCGGTGAGCTTTTCACTATTGTTGGCGAAATGTTTTTCATTTAGGGGATTGGTTATGATGAGGGCATTATCCACCTATCTTGATTAGGGTATTTTTATATGAAGAAAACCATTCGCCAAGTAACCTTTGACCTATTACGTGAGCTAGATATCACGACAATTTTTGGTAACCCGGGCTCGACGGAAGAGACATTTTTAAAAGATTTTCCGAGTGATTTTCGTTATATTCAGACATTACACGAAGCCTCAGCGGTAGCTGCTGCGGATGGTTACGCCCAAGGCATGCGCAAAGTCGCAATGGTCAATTTGCACACCTCGGCGGGATTAAGTAATGGGATGAGTAATATTTTAACGGCATATATGAACCGTACGCCTTTAATTATTACGGCAGGAAACCAAACCCGTGAAATGTTACTTATGGAACCTTGGTTAACCAACATAGAGCCAGAAAATTTACCCAAGCCATGGGTCAAATGGAGTTATCAACCAGCACGAGCTGAAGATGTCCCTGCCGCATTTATGCGTGCTTATGCGATGGCATTACAGCCACCTGCGGGGCCTGTATTTCTTTCAATTCCTCTTGATGATTGGGATAAACCTGCCGAGAAGGACGCTGCTGTTGTTCGTACCGTTTCTGAGCGTATAGGGTATGATCCTATCCGTTTAAAATCCTTTGCTGATGTCTTATCACAGGCTAAGAATCCGGTATTAATCTACGGTTCTGCTATTGCTAGGGGGCAGGGGTGGGATGCCGGTATTGCTCTGGCAGAAAAATTGAATATCCCTGTTTGGGCGGCACCCGCATCAGAGCGCCCTCCATTCCCAGAAACACATCCGCTCTATGCTGGTGGCTTACCTTTTGCGATCCAACCTTTAGCAGATAAGTTAAAAGGACATGATTTAGCGCTCATTATTGGCGCGCCTGTTTTCCGTTATTACCCTTATGTCGCGGGTGAATATTTACCGGACGGGCTGCGCCTGTTGCATATTACGGATGATCCAATAGAGGTAGGAAGAGCGCCTGTTGGGGACAGCATGCTAAGTGACGCAGTATTAGCTGTTGAAGGGTTAACTCAGTTGGTGTCAGCGAGAGCGGCTTCTCAAGCTAAGGTGGTGAAACAGCCACATGGTATGGCGCCATATCCAGCCGCGCCAGAGACCGTAAATAACGCAACCACCTTGAGTGCGGCTCAATTATTCCGTGCATTGCGAGAAGTTTCTCCGAAAGAAACGGTTTTAGTTGAGGAATCACCATCCAACTTAGGGGAGCTACATCGTGAATGGCCTATTGAACATCCTGATTCTTTCTATACCTTTGCCAGCGGTTCATTAGGCTGGAATTTACCTGCAAGTGTGGGTATTGCATTAGCAGAAAGGGATAGCGGTAGAAATCGCCCTGTATTATCGATTATCGGCGATGGTTCGATGCAATATTCCATTCAGGGTTTATGGAGCGCAGCACAACATAATTTACCCATTGTGTTTGTGATCCCGCGAAATAGCGAGTACGCGATTTTAAAATCTTTCGCTGTTTTAGAAGAAACGCCAGGTGTACCGGGTTTGGATATTCCTAACTTAGATATTGTCGCGCTGGGTAAAGGTTATGGCTGTACCGCAGTGAAAGCCACGACGGTTGAGGAAGTTCAGCAAGCTTGCAAAGAGGCTTATAAGCGCCAAGGACCTACGGTCATTGAAGTGCCTATCTTACCCCAAATTCCACCATTGATTTGATTCATGACTCTAAATTCTAAAGTCCCCCGGTAATTATCTAATTACCGGAGGACTGGTATGGTATTTGCCTCACATTGACGCCTGATGGTGTACAGTGTACACTTTTTGTGTACGGGTCATCACAGAGGGAACATCGTGAGCCATGGAATAAAATTTATCGAAACATCTATTTTTACGCGACAAATTAAGCAGATAGCTACCGATGAGGAATTAAGGATATTACAAAATGAACTCATAGGTAGACCTGAAAAAGGCGATATAATACAAGGGACTGGTGGAATAAGAAAAATGAGGATGGCAATAGGTAGCCAAGGTAAAAGCGGCAGCGCTAGGGTTATTTACTTTTTAGCTACCAAGGAAATTATCTACCTGATAATGGCTTATCCAAAGAATATGAAAGATAGTTTAACGGATGAAGAAAAAATCGCATTGAAAAAGGTAACAAAAATACTAAAAGGTGAGGTGTAACATGAGTTTCTTTAATGAACTAAAAACATCTTTGGAAGAAGCCGTTGAGATTAAAAATGGTGAGAAAGCAGCATCAAAAATTACCTATTATGAAGTTGCTGATGTTAAAGCGATTAGAGAACAGCTTAATGTTTCACAAAGTGAATTAGCGAATGCATTAGGAACCAGTATTGATACGATTAAAAGTTGGGAACTAAAAAGACGAAATCCAACAGGGCTGGCGGCTAAAGTCTTAATTGCAATAAAAAACAATCCAGCTTTATTTAAAATATTAGCAACTAGCTGATTATTTCTTTGTAGACTTTCTTTTGAGTCTTTTTTATAAAACCCCTAGGTTAGTTAATAGCTTACGTAGGGGTTTTCTTATTTTGAATGGAAGCCTAGTGCTTCACTAGCGTCGAGAAGTAATACACGAGTGGGATGGCGAGGATCCACAAGCTAATTGGGATTTCGCGCCATTTTCCTGCAACGGCTTTAATTAAGATATAGAACAGTAACCCGCCGGCGATCCCTGTACCAAAGCTATTGGCAATAAGCGTAATCATCACCATCATCAGAACGGGCAAGCCGTCAGTGAAATTCCCTAAATCCACTTTACGTAATCCGCTAAACATATTTAAGCCGATAAGAATTAAGGCCGGTGCAGTTGCTTGTGCTGGGATCATTAATGCCACTGGGGTAAATAATAACATTAACAGGAACATAAACGCTGCCGCTAAGGCGGTCATGCCTGTTTTACCGCCAGCTTCAGCCGCAGCTGAAGATTCAATTAATGCAGTTGCTGCAGGAATCCCCACTAATGGTCCCAGTGCCGCTGCGATAGAATCAACAATAAACGGGCGGTTGATATTTGGCATATTGCCTTCTTTATCTAATAGACCGGCTTCACCACCAACGGCTAATGTCGTACCCATCGTGGAGAAAAATTCCGCAGCAAAGAATACAAATAAAAACGGTAGGAATGCAATATTTAAGGCGCCAATTAAATCGACTTGCCCCAGTACCGGAGCCACAGAATGTGGGATCCCGATAAAGCTCTCGGGTAATTTAGTGACGCCAAATGGGATACCTAAAATAGTGGCAAATAATATCGCCCAGAGAATGCTACCCGGAATACGACGAGCTTGTAAGGCGATGGCGACAAAGAATCCAGACAGTGCGACTAATGCTCCCGGAGACATAAAATCTCCCAGCATTAATGCGTTAGTTTTCGGATTGGCTAATACTAAACCCGCATTACGAAAACCGAGAATGGCAACAAATAAGCCAATCGATGCAGTTAATCCAAGTTTAATCGATTGTGGTACAGAGCGAGTGACAACCTCACGCAGCCCAAATTTGGTGAGCAAGAAAAATAGAATTCCTGACCAACATGCTATTCCTAAACCAATTTGCCAATCAATTCCTTCGCTACCCGCAAGGGTGATCCCGACCAAAACGGAGCCGCCGATTCCGGGGCCGACAATAAAAGGTAAGTTTGCATAGAACGCCATGAGTAGGCTAGCGAGAACAAATACAATGATGGTTCCCGTGGTAGCCGCACCTTTATCCATGCCACCAACTGCCAGTAAACCCGGAATGACGACTAGCAAATAAGCGGCAGCAAGAAAGCCGGTTATGCCTGCTAAACATTCTGTTTTCACGGAACTTCCACGCTCACGTAAAGCAAAACGTTTTTCCAACCAACTCCCTGATGTTGGCTGATGAGAATGATTAGCCATTAATTGGCGCTCCTATCATTATTATTGGTATTTTGGGTTTGTTCGTGACGTTGTAAAACGGCATCAACAATTTGACGTGTCGTGCCGCATGTTAGTCCTAAATCGGTTAAATGAGGACCTGCATTACAAGCAAGGCAAGTGCCTTCAATCGCTTTAAAGACTCGATAAGGTGGCTCCCAATCGGCAATTTGATGGCTTAATTCCCGTAACCGGCGAAATTGAGCCGCTAATTCTGGGGCAGGTAAATCGGATAGCATACCTGCAATGGGCATAGCCACATGTGCTAGAATTTTGCCATTTTGCACTAAAGCCATACCGCCACCACTTTCGATAAGCAAGTTGGCTGCGATTGCCATATCTTCGGGATCGCGTCCTAGTACAACAAGGTTATGAGAATCATGAGAATAGCTGGTGGCAATCGCACCACGTAATTCTCCCCAACCTTTGAGTAAGGCCATTTGAGGCTCAGATTGATGGCGACCATGACGATGCTGAACGCGAATTAAACTGAACTCATCAGGAAGTTGTACGATGCCATTCTCAATTTGAACGTCAACTTCTCCCCATTGAGTAAATCGAGCGCCACTAATATGGCGTAGGCGTGCGGTACCATTGTTAATATCAGTGAGCCGTAATTGGCAATCTTGGGTGCGAATTGGAGATAGATGCATAGTATCTCGTGGCGGTAAGACATCGCTAGGGACGGCGAGAGGATCGATTAATTGCCCTTTTTGAGCGATCATTTTTCCGGCTACATAGACTCGGTGAGCTTCTAAGGTATTGAGTGAATCGAGTACCACTAAGTTGGCACGGCGTCCTGCTGCAATTAACCCAAGATCGTTGCGTTGTAAGCGAATAGCGCCATTTAGAGTTGCAAAACGTAAAACATCTGTGGCTTTCATTCCATGCTCAATCAGCAAGTTTAACAGTGCAATGATCCCTCCTTTCTCGATCAGAATATCAGGAGGAACATCATCGGTGCAGACAGTAATCTGCGACGATAAATGAGGCAGTGTTTGTAATGCGGCGACAATATCTGGCAGTAAATAAGGGTGTGAACCGCGGATCTCTAATGTGAGTCCAGCTCGGAGTTTTTCAAGCGCATCTTCCGCCGAAGTTAATTCGTGATCGGAGGTGACGCCTGCAGCTAGATAAGCTTGTAAATCTGCGCCTTTTAATCCCCTAGCATGACCTTCAATGATTTTTCCGGAACTTAAGCCAGCATCGAGGATCTCTTCCATGCGTTCACTACCATTGAGTACACCGAACATGTCCATGACTTCTGCAACCCCACGAACTTCCGGCCAACTCAGCATGGTGGTCATCTCTTGTCCGGCAAAGTCTGCCCCCGACATTTCTAATCCGGGAGTTGAAGGAACAGAAGAGGGAGCTGCAACCATCACGTCTAACGGGAGATTACGACTGGAATCAATGGCATAACGAACGCCCTCTAAGCCCAGCACATTCGCCAATTCATGGGGATCCCAGAATACGGCGGTGGTTCCTTGAGTGAGCACGATTTCGGCATAGCGAGCTGGGGGCAGATGAGAACTTTCTAAGTGAACATGGGTATCAATAAAGCCAGGCGAGAGATATAAGCCGGATAAATCATGGGTTTCATGGCTATCATCGCGGCTACCTGTAGGGTGAACACTGGCAATAAGGCCATCGGTAATACCGACATCAGCAGGACGAATTTCCCCAGTCACCATGTCAATAATATTGGCTTTAGTGAGTAACAGGTCAAAAGGAATTTCGCCTTTAGCTGCCTGTATAGCACGACGTCGAGTTTGCGTTGTTAGCTTCATAAAATACCATCACTGCGGATTAATGTTGGTTACTTTATGGGGTGCGCAAACGTTTGCCAAGATGATAAAATTTATCACATCATAAAGAGAGGTTATAATAAGCTCCATCATCATAATAAAAACAAACAGATTCAATGGGGATATCAGTATGAGTCAGCCTTGGCAGCGTCTTCCTGCACTTACGTTAAAGCAGCTCCAATACTTTGTGACGTTAGCTCACTTGCGTCATTTTACGGAAACAGCTAACCGTCTTGCGGTCAGTCAGCCGGCTCTAAGTAGCGCATTGCGACAAGTTGAAACCATCATTGGAGGTAGGCTGATTAATCGAACCGCCGCATCGGTTACGCTCACTGAGTTAGGTGCGGCTATTTTGCCTCACGCAGAGCGAATTTTAAGTGTGTCTCAGCGTGGGTTTAGTGATATCCAAAAAATTATCGAAGAGGGGGGAGATGGAACATTACGTATTGGGCTAGTTCCTTCCGTGAGTTCTCTGCTGTTTCCGTTAATTCCGCAGCAACTTAGCCAGCATTTTCCTCGACTCAATGTGGAATTCTATGATCAAACCAATGACTCGTTGATCAATAAGTTAGTTAACAATGAAATCGATTTTGGTATTGGCGTTATGGATAGTTCGGTACCTGCGGAGTTAACGTTATATCCATTGCAAGATGACCCATTTGTTGTGGTCGCTCATCGAGATGAAATTCTGACGGAGAATGAGTTTCATCTACCTTGGAAGCATTTAAATCATCGAGATATTGCGATATTTTCCAAAGGCAATATTAACCGTTTGGTGACGGCAACCATTGAAAGTAATCGGCTTAATACTCGCATTCGCTATCAAGTCGACTATATTGAAACCTTGTATGGATTAGTGAGATCAAAACTGGCTATCGGAATTTTACCTCAGTTATATACGGTACATTTGCGGGATCCAGACCTTAACGTTTTACAGTTGCAGCAGCCTGCATTAACGCGATCAATATCATTAATGCGCAATAGTCAGATACTGACACCCATGATGGAATCTGTGTTTCAGTTATTATTAAAAGTGTTACGCAGTAATCACACGGATAAGCCTTAAATTAAGCTAGTTTATTAGTTAGTTTTCATATTTATCTATTATTATTTAGTTTTACAATGATAAAGAGTTGAAAGCACTTATAGTAAAAATAATTTTATTAAAATGAATAAGATTATTGCCCTTGACTTATTGTATCTATTTTATTGAAAAAATTAATGGGATGTTGGGGGGATTAATGAAAACTATATTGAAAATAAGTTTCTTCACGGCGGCAATGATGTTGCTAACCGCGTGTGATGGCTTCGATATTGTCGGGAATAAAGGGAAATTTTATTATAGTAATCCAACAGAGCAGGCTTTTTCATTTAAAGTAGATGGCAAAGATTATCAGGTGGAGCCACGCCAGTTTGGGACTATAACGTTAACGAGTGGCGAACATCGATTGGAAGACGAATCCGGTAATGTCACCCAATTTATGGTATATGAACATAATTCTGGTGGGATTTTAAACCCTCATCATGGGGTCTATTATGCCTTATCAGAAGTCTATTCTAATGATGAAAAAAATAAAGGTTATCAACCTGCTAGCCGCGATGTAACCATCTATGGTCATGAGTTAAATTTGCCCATTAAAAGCACGAATGCCACGGTGATTGATGGCAACATATTAAGATGTACTTATCCCATTGGAAAGCCATACCCTGAGCCTAAAAATAATCCAAATAAACAAGAAGATATTAAATCTAAATGTTTTGATCAGGCAGAATTAATTGAATATTTTGCAAATGTATACGATAAAAATTTAGTTCCAAAAACAGAGTTTAATGAAAACAATAATTCGCTAAATATTAATTTAAGTTACCAAATTCCTGATGTGAAATTTGAAGATCCGCAAGTTCAGTCTATTGCTCAAAATATTATTGATTTAACTCAGCAATTGAAACAGTCAAATAAAGTCGATATTCATCAGGATTTAAATAAACAATATCACCAGCTGATTGTGAGTTTAGTGGAAAGCTATTCGGAAAGTCCATCCAGTAACGTACCGACTGAATACATCAAGCTAAATGAGTTTATTCAAGAGATAAATCAACTTCGTAACTATGGTGTTTGGGTGAAGTAGGTCTATTGATGTAATCCCCTTCAGTATGAATAAATTTAAGAATTTGCTTATAAAACAAACAGAGTAATCTTATTTGATATCCCGCATAAACAAGGAAGATAGAGGATAATTTCATCGAGATATTATCATAAGGGGCTAGCTGATGAGTTTATCTAAGACGTCATTTTGGACAGTGATATCGACCGCTTTTTTATTACTCTTTTCTAGTGTATCAAGCAGTAAATCCATAGTTGAACCTAAGAAAGATTCTGAGGTTTTAGATTTAGTGTTCATCTTGGATAAAAGTGGATCAATGTCCGGCTTCGAATCAGACACCATTGGTGGATACAATAGCGTATTAACCGAAAACAGAAATAAATCAAACAAAACATTTATCACCACCATTTTATTCAATAACAAAACTAGCTTGCTACATAATAGAGAACCTATTGATAAAGTTAAAAATATTACGCTTGATGATTATCAAGTCGGTGGAAATACAGCGTTATTAGATGCGATCGGGAATAGCATTGTAAAAATGCGCGAGAATCGCAAAATCACGAAGAACAATAATGTGTTATTCGTGATTATTACTGATGGCGAGGAAAATAGCAGCCGTGAATATAGCCAAGAAAAAATTAAATCGATGATTAAGTCTGCCGAAACGGAAGACAATTGGGACTTTATTTTCCTTGGCGCCAATATTGATGCGATTTCAGAAGCGAATAATATCGGAATTAAAAGTTCTAACGCCACCGGA
This sequence comes from Providencia rustigianii DSM 4541, assembly GCF_000156395.1. Lineage (GTDB taxonomy): Bacteria > Pseudomonadota > Gammaproteobacteria > Enterobacterales > Enterobacteriaceae > Providencia > Providencia rustigianii. Next base: position 575,870 of record NZ_GG703819.1, on the reverse strand, counting down.
TATGTTCAGGATGATACCGGTTACGGTAAAGCCTATAAAGCGGTGAATAAAGCCGTAGAAGCAAAACAGAATGCCGCACCAATATCAGAGGAATGGAAACAGGAAGTTGAGCAAGACGCGAAGGATCGCAAAAAATAATAAGATGTAAACCTAGGAATATTTTATTAACTTAACAAGTCAATAAAGGTCGGTAATCGAAGCCCCAATAGTGATATTGGGGCTTTTTTATAAGCATTATTTCTGTGATTTTAACGACTCAAATAACCCTTTCGCTAGTTGGTCTTTTTCAGATTGAATGCCGGGTAGCACAAAATAATAACCACCGCCAAATGGCTTGATATAACGCTCAAGAGGTTCACCATTAAGGCGTTTTTGGGTATCAATAAACCCCGTTTTCAAGTTTTTTTGATAGGAGACGAAAATCAATCCCATATCAAGTGCCCCATTATCGGTTAATCCTAATGAGTAACTGTAGCTACGGCGTCTGAGTTTAGCCGTATAGCGGCTTGGGTTTCTTGGTTCAGCACGGCGCATGTGGGAATCAAATAGCACGCGATCTCCGTGGGGATCTTTTTCAAACGCGGGGTCATCCATTTCATGTTTCATTCCCATCGGAGCACCGGTTTCTTTATGGCGACCAAAATCATTCTCTTGATCTTCCAATGGGGTTCTATCCCAAAATTCTAGATTAAAGCGAATTAGGCGTACCGCTTGGTATGTTCCACCAATACACCACTCCGGTTCTTTGGCTTCAGATGTGACCCAAATCAGCTCATTCATCAGTTTGCTATCATCCGTTGGCGCATTACCTGACCCATCTTTAAACCCAAACAGATTGATTGGTGTAGAGCGGCGATCAATATCCCGTGACGGTAAGAAGCCGTCGATTTTCCACAGAGGAAACCAAAATGGTGAAGTATGGCGTAGGATATCTCGAAGCGCATAGATTACACTTTCTTGGCTGTTGGCACAGATTTGTAATACCACATCACCCCCACACCATTTATCTTCTAAACGGTCATTTGGGAAGCTGGTCATCTCTACAAGATAACGTGGTTTCAGTTTTTCTAAGCCGAAGCGTGAATCGAATAAGGTATCACCAAGAGACACGGTTACACTGAGTGAATCCGGTTGTGCCAGTGATCCTAAAATCCCAGATTCCGCAGGGGGCATTTTATCATTCTGATTAGGTGTGGTTTTCTGTACTTGGGTTAGATGAGCAATGCGCTGGGTGAGAATGGTAAATAGCGTTTGTAGCTCGTCGATGGATTGTGTGGTGATATGAAAAGCAATAAATGAGGCATTTTTCTGTTCTGGCGTGAGTACCCCAGGTTGATGCTCGCCTAAATAGTTGATAGCTTTATCATAATTTAGCTGACAATCGGCGATAGATGCCTGAGCACTGAGGGCTGGGGCAGCTAAAATTGCTCCGCCCATCGCGAGAGTTTTCAATGCACTACGTCGAGATAAATTCACCTGTTGTACGTCGCTTATTGGTTTATTTTGCATAAAAACATGCCTTAATATTTGTAGTAAACATCAACATCGAGTTGGGCGCGTAAAGTGGCCAATAGCTCCGCTTGTTGAGTTAACAGTGAATAGAGCGTCATTTTATCTTGTCGTTTTAATTGGCTATAAGGCGCATATTGACCTTTAGCTAATTGATATGACTGCACTATTTTATTAATTTTCTGGTCATTTTCTTTTATTTGGTCGAGGGTTTTTATCTCAACAAATGGGCTGATTACTTCAACAATCGCTTGTGAACCTTTCGCGTTGGCGGCGATATCAGTGAGGTCTGATTGGCTATAAATATTCTCTTGTCCCGACAATTTTGTCTCAAGGATCATTTCCATAAAATCAGCGGATGCTTGCACCAACTTGGGTATTTCGATGGTTTCAGTCAAGACTCGCTTATGCAGGTCACGCCCTTTCAATAACAGTTCATCAGCGGCAGGAAGTGCGGCTTTAATATCTTGTTGGGAAAATAATTGGTATTCGACCAAATGGAATCCGGTAAAGCGATAATCTTTTTCTTTATCCAGAAAATAGTCAGCGCGAGGATTAATGGTTCTATCGGTATTCCCAAATAACATAATGATAGGGCGAACGGTTTCATAGTGTTGGTGGGCTTGAATATACGCTGATTTAGCTTGCGCTAAGTGACCTTTTTTCAAACACTGATTGAGAATATCGAGTTGCTCTACCATTTCGCCCAGCTCATTCGTGACAAAGGCTAAATAATTTTGGATTGCGGGCTGGTATTTTTCAGGGGTAGGAATATCCCCTTTCGCAATGACAATATCATCCCCTGTTTGCACAGGGGATCTTAAGGCTTTGCCATGAGCGGTGGATATGATGAATGTCGCTAAAAACAAACTCAGTGTTATTTTGGTCATATTACGCATTTTGTAAACGCTGTTTAGTTGCATGATGTTTACCCCAAGCAAAGAGCGTGATAACCACAACCCAATAGACAACAAAAGTAATGACGCTGAGCCAGATAGGTTGTGAGCGGTAGGCAAAGAATGACGAGATAAAATTGCCTGCTACGCCAGAATCATCAAGAAATGCGGTCGTATCCCAAGCGGGATAAATTAAGAATTCAGGAATGGGGTAATCAAACTCGATCATCAAGTTTGAAATTTCTTCAACACCTTTGAGTAACAAAGAGAGTGCGAGGAACAGTAAAATCACGCCAGTAACTTTGAAGAAGATATTCCATGAAATAATACGGTTTGTGAGAAGAAATGCATACAGGGTCATAGCTGCAATCACAATTCCCGTCGCGACTTCAAAGATAAATTCATTCGAATTTTCTGCGGTCAGGGACATGATGAAACTTGAAAGGAAAACCACAATTTCGCTGCCTTCGCGAGCAATGGCAATCGCAATAATCAATGTTGCTCCCCACCAACTATGGTGCTGAGCGTTACGGTTAATTCCCGATTCAATTTCCGTTTTCATGGATCGACCGTTTTTGTTCATCCAATACACCATTTGGACGATCAATATACAGGCGAGGATCTCCATAAAGATCATGAAAATGGATTGCCCTGTATCATCAAGGACGTTGAATACACCGTAGATTAACAGTGCTAATAAAATAGAGGTAACGATACCGAGAGCGACACCGCCCCACAGATATTTCATCCCATTTTTAGCATCGGGGTGGCGTTTTATCCACGCATAGATGATGCCGATAACTAATAGCGCTTCAAAGCTTTCACGCCAAACAACAAACAGAACCTGCCCCATATTAAATCCTACTATTTAGCAATGATCTCGCCTTTTGGGTGAGAGAGGTGGAAGTCGTCAAAAAAGCTATATGTTCCTGGTTTTAATGGTGCAATCACCACTACCGAGCTAGCTCCCGGAGCTAAAACTTTTTCTTTTCTTAATTGAATGCTTTCGAATTCTGCAGGTTCAGTGCCGGTATTGGTTATTTTGATTCGAATAATGGTTTTGGCAGGGACTTCGAGAACGCGAGGAATTAAATCCCCATTTTTCATTTCTAACTCTACGGTGTATTTTTCAGCACTAAGCGCCGATTGAGGGAGCAATGCACAAACAAAAACCAGTAAAGCGCTCAGTAATGTTTTCATTTTTAGCTCAAATCTTAAAGAATTGGTAAAGACCTATGAGCGAAAAAGGGCTTACGTAGAAGTTTAACCCCACGAAAGCCCTTAATGCATAGGATGTAAATTAGTAACTGCCTTTGCGACCTATGCCTGCATAGTCAAAGTCCCAAGAGACTTCAAACGGCTCAAACCATGGAGCAACGCCAGTTTCTTTATCAATATGGCGTCCAAAAGAGGCTTGTTTATTATGGGAAGGCGGATAGATTTTATACGTTACACGGTATTTACCATTACCGTCTAATTTAATATTTTCGCCATAGTGTGGACCATCACTTGCCACCATTGGCATGAATGTACCCGTTTGAGTTTGTGGCTTATCGCCTAATTTGGTAACGGAATACTCAACGGTCAAGTAAGGCATCCAATCGCCTTCAGCGAATCCATTTGGGTTTTCTTCTACTGCATGAATATCGGCTTCTAAGTGAATATCTGCTTTATCCGCAGCCAGGTGCGCCATTGCATGGTGACCTTCTTCTGTGTCCATGGTGATAGGTTGTAAATAAACACCTTGGATTTCCATCCCATTTTTAATGACTGGGTGACCGAGAGGATACTCTTGAGCAAAAGCGGAAATAGAGAACAGAGCTAAACCTGAAACGGCAGCCTGATACGCAAATTTCATTGTGACATCCTTACCTGATAAAGTTAGAAGCATAATGATAATCATTACTATTCATAAATGACAAGGGGAATATTTTACCTTCTTCATTAATGTTAAAGAATGAATCATTTAAATTTAATATTAATCAATATGTTAATTGGTTCTTTTTTAGAGTTGAAAAATAAGTTAAAGAAAGGTGATTTTGCTCTGGGATAGCATTTAAATTTATCTGGTATATTGAAATAACAAATCGACGGTCTTTCTCTAACTGTAGGTAAAGGGGTTGCCAATGCAAAAACGTTATCTGGATTGCTCTGCATCCGAAATCGCCCAATTAAATAAGAAAGGGTTATTGGAAGCGATTAAGGCGAGTGAAGGGCGCTTATTGGTCAGTGAAACTATCGGAACGCTTCAACCAGTATTAATGACTGTAACCAATGCTGAACTGGCGGCAAGTCAGGGAGCCGATATCCTGTTGTTGAATGTCTTTGATGTGAACAATCCAGTGGTACAAGGGCTACCGGAGGGGACGTTACCAGAAGAGATTATTCGGACGCTAAAGCATTTAACGGGTAGAGCCATTGGCGTCAATTTAGAACCCGTTCCCGCTGGATTTAATAATCCGCACCAAGATAAGCAATGGAAAATATCCGAAGGTCGATTGGCGACGGTAAAAAATGCCCTGAAATTAAAACAGATGGGGGTCGATATTATCGTCCTAACCGGTAATCCCGGTAATGGTGTCACAAACCAAGAGATCAACCAAAGCTTAAAGGAACTCAAAGCCGTGGTGGGTGAGGAGATGGTTTTAATCACGGGAAAAATGCACGCAGCGGGCGTGTTAAATGCTTCTGCTGAGCAATTGATTACCGAAGACGATATTCGTTCTTTTATTAGCAGTGGCGCGGACATTATTTTATTGCCTGCACCGGGAACCGTACCGGGAATTACATTAGAATTTGTGCAGAGAATGGTGAGTTATTGTCACTCTCAAAGAGTGATGACGATGACTGCCATAGGGACGTCTCAAGAGGGGGCGGATACTCAAACGATTCGTCAAATTGCGTTAATGTGTAAAATGGCAGGTACTGATTTACATCATATCGGTGATTCAGGCTACAACGGCATAGCACTCCCCGAGAATATTTTGAATTACGGGATTGTGATCCGTGGAGTGCGGCACACTTACGCCCGCATCGCGCGTTCAATTAACCGATAATCTCTGCAATTTATCTGGGCGAGGTCCTGTTATTATTATGTTTAGGATCTCGCTCGAAATGTTATTTACACCGCTAAAAATTTATACAATTCCCATTATACTTCAGGTAAAATTTCGCCCATTTTTCTAAAAAAATAAAAGAAGTGAGTTATGTCGCAAAATACTAATTCGGTGCCTAAAATTGGCTTCGTTTCACTCGGCTGTCCCAAAAATCTCGTTGACTCAGAGCGCATCTTAACCGAGTTGCGTACTGATGGTTATCAAGTCGTTCCAAGCTACGATGATGCCGATTTGGTGATTGTGAACACCTGCGGTTTTATTGATAGCGCAGTACAGGAATCGTTAGAAGCCATCGGTGAAGCTCTGAACGAAAATGGTAAAGTGATTGTGACAGGATGCTTGGGAGCGAAAGAAAACCAAATCCGTGAAGTTCATCCTAAAGTGTTAGAGATCACCGGACCACATAGTTACGAACAAGTTCTGAACCATGTTCATCACTATGTACCAAAACCTGAACATGACCCGTTCTTGAGTTTAGTCCCCGAACAAGGTGTGAAGTTGACGCCAAAACATTATGCCTATTTGAAAATATCTGAAGGCTGTAATCACCGTTGCACATTTTGTATTATTCCATCCATGCGGGGTGATTTAGATAGCCGCCCAATTGGGGATGTACTCAATGAGGCTAAACGTTTAGTCGAATCAGGCGTGAAAGAGTTATTGGTTATTTCTCAAGATACTTCTGCTTATGGTGTGGATGTTAAGCATCGTACGGGCTTTTGGGAGGGGAAACCGGTCAAAACGAGTATGGTGGGGTTATGTGAACAACTCGCCTCTATGGGGGTATGGGTTCGCTTGCATTATGTGTACCCTTATCCGCATGTGGATGAGGTGATCCCGTTGATGGCTGAAGGGAAAGTCCTTCCCTATTTAGATATTCCACTTCAACATGCCAGCCCGAAAATTCTGAAGCTAATGAAGCGTCCTGGTGCAGTAGAAAGAACATTAGAGCGGATTAAACGTTGGCGTGAGATTTGCCCTGAGCTGACTTTACGTTCTACATTTATTGTCGGTTTCCCGGGGGAAACGGAAGAAGATTTCCAAATGTTGCTCGATTTTTTACAGGAAGCCAGACTTGATCGGGTGGGTTGTTTCAAATATAGCCCGGTCGAAGGCGCAAAAGCGAATGAATTAGCTGATCAAGTCTCTGAAGAAATTAAAGAGGAGCGTTACCATCGCTTCATGCAGCTGCAGCAAGAAATCTCAACGCAAAGATTACAAGAAAAAGTAGGGCGCAAATTATGGGTCATCATTGATGAAGTTGATGATGAGGGGGCGGTAGGGCGCAGTATGGCTGATGCTCCTGAAATCGATGGTATGGTGTACCTTAACGGGGAATTTGACGTTAAAGCCGGGGATATTGTCAACGTGCTTATCGAGCATGCTGATGAATATGACTTATGGGGAAGCCTTGTTCCTGAGTCATTTTAAGGTGATTTTTAGCCTGCTAACGTTATTTTTTAGCAGGCTAAAAAATGGGAATATCATATTTTGATTTCTTTATATTTCGGTAATTTGATCTACATCATCCCGCGAATATCTATCAAATCATAACTTGATCTAGAATATGAAAATTAAATATCAAATAGACATAATCAGGGGTAATACTTATCGATGAATAAGGCTGGTTATGACGATTGACTTCACTATCCCTAAGCTTGCACCGCTTACCGAAAAATCCTCATGCACTATTAGTCTCGATCTATTAACTCAACTTGCAAGCACCACTATCATTGATGGTTTAAAGCCGATCAGTGATCTTAATGCTGGGGCGTTATTACTGAATAGTTATGGGTGTGTTTTATGGTCCAATAATCAGCAAGGAATGCTCGAAAAGGCCTCAGAGTTATTTTTAGCAAAAATGGGGCAAGGTACTCAATCTTTGCAACCAATAGAGCTACAGGGAGAGTTTTACTATTCGGCGCTTATTTATGATGAAAGTCGCTTGTTAGCCGTTGTGATGATTACGGCAAGTCAGATCAAGAGCAATTTATTGTTGGCACTTACCTGTTCTTTGGGACGGGAAATTAGTGAGAAGCTCAAGAGTTACTTTTATTGGCAGAAATTATCAGATAAATCTGAAGAACACACGTTGTTCAATAACTTGAATATTCATGATGTAGAGAAGGCCCTGATCATTGAAGCCGCATTAGCGTTTGGCGGAAAAATACAGGAAATGCACCAAGCCCTCAACATGGGGCGAACGACATTATGGCGAAAGTTGAAGCAGTATCAAATCGATATTCGAGATTACAAACTATAGACCCCTTAGATAAAAAAATCGCTTCTACTATTTTTTGGTAAAAAGTAAAAAAGTTCGAAGCGAGCAATTCACACTACCTTTGCGGTAAGGACTAAGCTTATCTCCTCAGATAAATGAGGAAGGCTTTGTCACGCCTATTGGCGAATTATACGAAAGAGAAAAAATGAAAAGAGATAGGATTATCGTCTATTTAGAGAGATAAGTATGTTGATCTTGGTCTTCATTTTTTAGAATTTCTTATTAATTTTTATTATAGATTTTTATTTTAGAAATGCCCTTTACTCGCAGCAGTAGTAGCACGAATTATGAATCTATATAGTTTTATATTTTTAATTAAAGTAAATTTATTAATTTATTCATTTCTAATAAGTGATTTGTTTAGTTGTTTTCGTGTATAAAATATTTTCATCCTATAAAATCATAGTACGGATTATTTATCTTGCCACTTTCGATTTGAAATTAAGATGTGAGTTCTATAACCTAAATTATGAGGGTTGGCTCAGGTTGAATATTTAAGCTAATATTGAATATGAGATTGGAGTCTATATTTTGTACTGATGTGTTTATTTGGCTATTTTATTTAAGATGACAATCGGATGGTTTAAAATTAAACCATCCGATAAGTGGAGATAGGGGATAATAAGTATTAAGCGTTAGCTGAATAGGTATTGATATATTCATACTCTTGGATTAATTGCGGTAATGATTTTATTCCTAGTTTGGTATAAATATTTGAGCGATGTACTTCTACCGTTCTCGGTGATAAAGATAATTTCTCCGCGGTTTCTCTGCTGGTATTACCGTCTAAAATCATGTCCATGATTTCACGTTCTCTAGCCGATAAACGGTCGAATTTATCTGAAAGGAATACATATTTTTTATGATTTTCATGTGCTTCAGAGAAGTAGATATGAGCACTTTGTATTGCACTCAATAATTCATGGTCATTAAATGGGACCACGTGAAAATCGAATGCACCTGCTTTAAAACAGTCTCTGCATAGTACCGTAGAGGACTCTTCTGAGATAGCAATAATAGGTATAACTCCTAGAAGATGAGTAATATTTTTTAATTTATGAATACGAGCAATATCATTATTTAAAAATAACAAAACACAGTCCGTTGCATTTTCTTCTAACGGATAGGTATAAGTACTAATAAATACCTCTTCGTTATTATAAAATTTAAATATAAAATCAAAAGATTCCATCTTTAATTTCAGTTTATTCTTAAAGACATTATCATTTTCTATAATTACGTGAATGGTGCTGTTCATCACCAAACTCCTGTTAACTGATTTGACATGCAAATTAACGTAATGAAATAAGATTAGAAAATAATTACCAAGCAAAATGGCAATCATATTTCCAATTGTTCTTTCTTCTTTATAATTTATTGCTGAACGTAAAGTATATTAAAATTTGCCTAGACATGATTTTAATATAAAAAAGAAACAAAGGTTAAAGTTTGTGTCAAAACGTAACATTTGATTAATGTTTTGTAACAAGATAGAGATTTAAACTTGTTGCACTATTATTATGTGTATCGATAACATAAAAATAAATGTTATTTTGATAAGTAATAATATCGTAAAAGAGTAATCATAAAAAGCCCATATTGGTAATTTTATGATATTTCCTAATTAAAAATTTAGATTGGTTTGCAGCTTATGAGACGTGAAATTTATTAATATCATGGTAAAATTCCATTTTATACTTAATAGTGAGTGAATATACTTAATGGCTTCTTTAAAAGATGTAGCACAACTTGCTAATGTTTCATTGATGACGGTCTCAAGAGCGATTAACAATCCCGAGCTGCTAAAACCTGAAACATTGAAACAGGTTCAGCAGGCAATTGAAGCTCTTAATTATATTCCCGATTTTTCTGCGCGAAAAATTCGCGGAAAAAATTCTCGTGTTTCTACCTTAGGGGTTTTAGCGCTGGATACAGCCACCACACCATTTTCAGTTGAAATGATCCTGTCAATTGAAGATACCGCCAGAAAATATGGGTGGAGCAGTTTTGTGGTGAACATGACGTCTAATCTTGATCATGACCGAGCTGTTCGTCAATTATTATCACAGCGTCCTGATGGAATAATTTATACCACCATGGGATTAAGGGAAGTGGATATTCCGAGCGCGTTATTTAGCCATTCTGTGGTACTTGCTAACTGCGTAGCGAAAGACGGGAAATTTCCGACATATATTCCTGACGATTTTAATGGGCAATATCACGCAGTTTCTAGATTGATAGAGAAAGGATACCGACGCCCTTTATGCTTGTATTTACCTCAACAAACGATTGCGGGAAAAGTACGTCGAGAAGCGGTGGAAGAAGCATGGAAACAAGCGGGATTACCACTAGAGTCATTAACGCAATATCACCTTGAATGGGGTGATGAACATTATCGGGATGTAGTCGCGCTGATTAATCAACATTTTTCCCCTGAACGTGCTGATTTTGATGTGGTAATTTGCGGTAATGACCGAATTGCTTTTCTTGCTTATCAAGTCTTATTAGGGAGGGGGTTACGGATCCCCGAGGATATCGCCGTGTTGGGGTATGACAATATGATTGGGGTGAGAGATTTATTCTATCCACCATTAACGACGGTCGATTTGCCTCATTATCAATTGGGGGAGCAGGCCGCCTTACATATTATTGAAGAAAAACAAGATGTAGAATGCCATTATATTCCATGTAATCTACTGGAGCGTGATTCTGTATAGTTTGCACGATAGCCTAGGATATTTCATTTATTGGGGTATGATAGATACGAGTTTAATCATACTTTTGTACGGATAAATTATGTTGCTGCGTTCAGGGGTAGCTTTAGCTATCTTTTCTTACATATTATGGGGGATCACCCCGCTATTTTATCGTTTGTTACCTGATGCACAAGCAATGGAGCTGTTGGCTCAGCGGCTTATTTGGTCTATTCCCTTCTTATTTATCATTCGATTAGCGATCAAAAATAAATCCCTATGGAAGCAGGTTTGGGCTGACAAACGTTCAATTCTATTATGTTTATTTAGCTCCTCGATTATGGCGATCTCTTGGACCGCATTTACCTATGCATTGACTCACGGTCAAGTGCTGGCTGCTAGCCTTGGTTATTTTATTAATCCACTTTTTTCTATTTTACTCGGCGTGATTTTTTTACGGGAGCGCTTAGTTTTTTCAGAAAAAATGGCAGTGCTGTTTATTTTTGCCGGGGTGATGTATCAAATTTTTCAATACGGCGAATTACCTGCGCTAGCGTTAGTGATGGGCAGTGCATTTGCGGTTTATGGATTGATCCGTAAATTTATCCGTTTTGATGTTATTACGTCATTATTTATCGAGGCGCTGTGGTTATTGCCATTGGCGATCGGGATTACGTGGTGGCTATCGGCGAATAATATGAGCGCAGTTATGAATGGTGATTGGCAAACTAAAATTCTGTATATGTTGGCTGCGCCAGTCACTATTATTCCACTCTTATTTTTTACGGCTGCTATTAAGCGTACAACGTTAACTGTCATTGGATTAGCCCAATATATCGAGCCGACCATCCAATTTTTGCTGGCAGTATTCCTATTTAATGAATTGTTCGATTGGGTGAAAGGTGTCAGTTTTTCACTGATTTGGATAGGTTTATTATTCTGCATCTTAGCGTTAATTCATAAGCGTTATGCCAAAGGGCATGAGCGACAACCTTATGTGACTGGACGAGATAACCCTCCTAAAATTTAGTCAATAATTTAAATGTATTAGCCTTAATTTATAAAGTCTAGGGGACATATTTTATGTTTCTATTATGGTCAGGGCAAACGATTGCGTATATAATCTCAGCCAGATTTTCACGACACCAAAATTCACCTCTTGGGATATAAGGTCACTATCATGAGCCAATTAGGTACGGCACTTTGTGCTTCAGCGACAAAAGTAATGCTTCTCGGATCTGGCGAGCTAGGAAAAGAAGTGGCCATTGAGTGCCAGCGTTTAGGAATTGAAGTGATTGCCGTTGACCGCTATGACAATGCGCCAGCCATGCATGTTGCTCATCGAAGTTACACCATTAATATGCTGGATGGTGAGGCTATCCGCCAATTAGTTGAACAAGAAAAACCGGATTTTATTGTTCCTGAAATTGAAGCCATTGCAACGAAAACATTGGTGGAATTAGAGCTGCAAGGGCAAAAAGTGGTACCTTCGGCAAATGCGGTATACCTAACAATGAATCGTGAGGGTATTCGTCGATTAGCGGCAGAGGAGCTACAGTTACCGACGTCAGAATATCGCTTTGTTGAAACACAGGATGATTTTATTGCTGCGGCAACTGAAATTGGTTTCCCATGTATCGTGAAACCGGTGATGAGCTCATCCGGCAAAGGGCAAAGTGTGATCCGTTCGGATGAACAGCTGCAAGCCGCATGGAGTTATTCGCAAGAAGGTGGGCGAGCAGGGCAAGGACGTGTGATTGTCGAGAAAATGGTGAACTTTGATTTTGAGATCACTTTGCTAACGGTGAGTGCGGTTGATGGTATTCATTTCTGCGCTCCTGTAGGACATCGTCAAGAAAAAGGCGATTATCGTGAATCTTGGCAGCCTCAAGTGATGAGCGAAAGCGCACTGAAAAAGGCACAAGACGTTGCGGCTAAAATAGTGACCGCACTTGGGGGATATGGATTATTTGGGGTGGAATTATTTGTGTGTGGTGACGACATCATTTTTAATGAAGTTTCTCCTCGCCCCCATGACACCGGAATGGTTACTTTAATTTCTCAAAATTTATCTGAATTTGCGCTACATGTTCGAGCTTTCTTAGGATTACCGATTGGGTCGATTCGCCAGTATGGCGCGAGTGCGTCAGCGGTAATTTTGCCAGAATTACATAGCCACAATGTGGTTTTTTCTGGGCTCAATGAGGCGTTAAGTTCAGATATCCAACTGCGCTTATTTGGTAAACCGGAAATTGCGGGTACCCGCCGTTTAGGTGTGGCTTTGGCGATTGGGAATAATATTGAACATGCGTTAGCGATGGCAAAAACAGCCGCTGCTCGCGTACAAGTTAAAGGCTAAATGCATCCTCAGTAAATTCCCTGCAGGAGTTGGCTATTTTGCAGGGAATTTATTTAGAGTAAAAATAGTTATGTTCTATCTTCAATAATCATTGCGGCAGCGCGTTCCGCAATCATGATTGTTGGCGCATTAGTATTGCCGCTTGGGATTTCAGGCATGACTGAACAATCCACCACACGTAAATTATCAATACCATGTACTCGTAAGCGTAAATCGGTGACTGAATTTTTGGGGTCAGTTCCCATACGGCAGGTTCCCACGGGGTGATAAACTGTTTTACAGAAATTACGCACAAACTCTTCTAACTCAGTATCATCATATCGAACTGGCTCTGGGGGCATTAAAACGTCTTGGCTGACAGCTTGTAAAGATGGGGAATTTAACACATCCAACCCAAATTTTACGGCACGTTTGCAGCCTTCCATATCTTCGGGTGAAGCTAAGTAATTAGCATGGATTTTTAACGGTGCAAGGGGATCTTTGCTACGTAGTAATATTTCCCCTCGAGATTTTGGTTGAAGATAGCCTACCTTTAGTGAAAAACCATGGGTGGCAGGAAGTGGTTCCCCGGGAACATCATCCCAGCTATCTAATATGGGTAGAAAATGAATCTGGACATCAGGGCGGCCTTGACCGCAACTATCTTTAAATGCCGCACCTTCCAGAACGTTATAGGCCAATAATCCGCTACGGAATACCATCCATTCCACCCCGTGCTTTATGGCTGCCAATCCTTGATCTGCACCAAATAAACTCACTGGTTGTTTGGTTGTCACGTTAATTGACATATGCAAGTGGTCGTGGAAATTTTTACCGACAGGCAAGTTAGCGAGCGTATTAATACCGAGGGTTGAAAGGTGCTCCTCAGGACCAATACCTGAGAGCATGAGTAATTTTGCGGAGCCCATTGCACCAGAACAGATAAGGACTTCATCTGTAGCAAATGCTTCAACTTCGTGACCATTTTTCCCTTGATAAGCGATACCCACCGCGCGCCCATCTTGGATAATAATGCGATTAACTTGGGTATTCAGTTTTAATGTGAGTTTGTCGCTATTTCGTACGGATTTGAGATAAGTTTTTGAGGTGCTGGCTCTTTCGCCATTAAGTGTCGTAGTCTGGTAAAAACTGGTACCTTGCTGGCTTTCACCATTGAGGTCGTTGATATAAGGAAGCCCATGTTCTTGAGCCGCACGAATAAATGCCATGGATAATGGGTGTCGGTAACGGTTCTCGCTAACGGGAAGGGGTCCTTCAGTTCCATGGTATTCACCTGTTAGACTTTCATTTCGTTCAGCTTTTTTAAACCATGGCAGCACATCTTTATAGCTCCAGCCTTCACAACCATAATTTTGAGCCCAATTGTCGTAATCCTGCTTTTGACCACGAATATAAATCATGCCATTTACTGAGCTACTTCCTCCAAGAACTTTACCTTGTGCAATTTGCATTTTACGGTTATTGGCGTGAGGTTCTGGGTCAGTTTCATAAGGCCAACTTTTTTGCGCAATAATTTTAGCGACACCCGCAGGCATACGGATAAATAGATGATTATCACTTCCCCCCGCTTCGAGGAGTAAAACACGAGATTGGGTTTCTTTAATTAGGCGAGCGGCAAGAACACACCCTGCGGAGCCTGCACCGACTATAATGTAGTCATATTTTTCAGCATTCATATAGCGCTTTTCTCACTCAATAAAGTAACAATAAATAGTCATTTTATTAACAATAGCGCCTTTGGTTTGTTAATGTATGAATAATATTTTATTAGTGTGATTTGAATCAAAAATAATTTCCAGAGAAACTATTTTTATAATTTAATTGTTATTGTTTATTAAGGAGAAATATTAAGTAACTATGAATTTAATTTATCTCTTTATTTTTGTTAATAAATTAATGTTATTTTTATTAAGTCTTTTTAAAGGGAGTGATGGATCTAAAGATTAGTGACGTTAGCTTTAATCGCTAAAGTTGGTAATTTGTTGTGTGTATTTTTGTATTATTTAACAATAATTACATCTTTTGTTTTAATTTAATATTTACTTAACTTATTGAAATGGCTTTTATTTGTGATGCTAAGCACACTTTTAGAGACTTTATCACCCCATCAAAACCATTCACCGTAAAAAAGTAACCGCTTAATTCTGTATGTCACCGCTTAAGAGAACTTTTCCTTTTATTGAGCGTAATTTCTTACCATAGCCACTATGGCAGATCTCAATTATTGACTAACAAAACAACTCAACCACTGCCTATTAAAAAGTCATTTATTGTCTATCGAAAGCAACCAAAGACAGGGCTTTCAATTTTTAATAAATGGTAACTAAGTATTAATGGCATGTTCGTTTTTACCTCAGAAAGGTGTTCTATGAACAAGAATGGTATTTTAAAGCACGTTCCTTGGATGATCCTTGGGATCATCGGTGCTGTCTGTTTGGGCGTTGTGGCGCTTAGACGTGGAGAGCATATCAGTGCTCTATGGATAGTGGTCGCCTCTGTGGCGGTTTATCTTATTGCCTATCGTTACTACAGCTTATATATCGCGAAAAAAGTGATGAAGTTGGATGAAACACGGGCAACACCAGCGGTCATTAATAATGACGGCTTGAACTATGTTCCAACCAACAAAAATGTTCTGTTTGGTCACCACTTTGCGGCAATTGCGGGTGCGGGTCCATTAGTTGGTCCGGTACTTGCGGCCCAAGTTGGTTACTTACCGGGAACATTATGGTTGCTGGCAGGGGTTGTCCTTGCAGGGGCAGTTCAGGACTTTATGGTACTGTTTATCTCTTCTCGTCGTAATGGCGCCTCATTAGGTGAAATCATAAAAGAAGAGTTAGGACCGATTCCGGGTACGCTGGCATTATTTGGTTGCTTCCTGATTATGATCATCATCCTTGCGGTACTGGCATTGATCGTAGTTAAAGCACTCGCTGAAAGCCCATGGGGGGTATTCACCGTTTGCTCAACCGTTCCGATTGCCCTATTTATGGGGGTTTATATGCGATATATCCGACCAGGTCGTGTCGGTGAAATCGCGGTTATCGGTATTGCATTATTAGTTGCTTCTATTTGGTTCGGTGGTGTTATTTCTCAAGACCCATACTGGGGTCCAGCACTGACATTCAAAGATACAACTATCACCTATGCGCTGGTGGGATATGCGTTTGTTTCGGCATTGCTGCCTGTATGGTTGATTCTTGCGCCTCGTGACTACTTAGCTACCTTCTTGAAAATCGGTGTTATTGTCGGTCTGGCTGTAGGAATTGTGATCCTTAACCCAGAACTGAAAATGCCTGCGGTCACTCAGTTTGTTGATGGTACTGGTCCAGTTTGGAAAGGGACACTATTCCCATTCTTGTTCATCACGATTGCTTGTGGTGCGGTGTCAGGTTTCCACGCATTAATTGCTTCGGGTACAACACCAAAACTGTTAGCTAACGAAAAAGATGCTCGTTACATCGGTTATGGTGCGATGTTAATGGAATCTTTCGTTGCTATCATGGCATTGGTTGCAGCTTCTATCATCGAGCCAGGTCTGTATTTTGCGATGAATACACCGCCTGCGGCTTTAGGTATCACCATGCCTAATCTGCATGAACTTGGTGGACCTGATGGCGCAGCTATCATGGCTCAATTGAAAGATGTTTCTATCCACGCGGCTGCAACGGTGAGTTCATGGGGCTTCGTTATTTCTCCTGAGCAAATCATGCAAACCGCAAAAGATATCGGTGAGCCTTCGATTCTTAACCGTGCGGGTGGTGCACCAACACTGGCGGTAGGTATTGCCTTTGTTTTCCACGAAATTATGCCTGCTGCCAATATGGGCTTCTGGTATCACTTCGGTATTCTGTTTGAAGCACTGTTTATCTTAACAGCGCTGGATGCGGGAACGCGTTCTGGCCGCTTTATGCTGCAAGATTTATTGGGTAACTTTGTTCCGTTCCTGAAAAAAACTGACTCACTGTTTGCCGGTATGATTGGTACTGCGGGTTGCGTGGGTCTATGGGGTTACTTACTGTATCAAGGTGTTGTTGACCCACTGGGCGGCGTTAAGAGCTTGTGGCCTCTGTTCGGTATCTCGAACCAGATGCTGGCAGCAGTGGCGTTAGTTCTGAGTACAGTCGTATTGATTAAAATGAAACGCAGCAAATATATCCTTGTAACGGTATTACCTGCGGTATGGTTATTAATCTGTACTACATGGGCTCTGGGTCTGAAATTATTCAGCGATAATCCACAACTGGAAGGTTTCCTGTACTTAGCGAAATCTTACAAAGAGAAAATCGCCGCAGGTGGTGCAGATTTAACAGCACAAGAAATTACTAATATGAATCACATTATTATTAATAACTACACCAATGCGGGTCTGAGTATTCTGTTCTTAGTCGTGGTTTACGGTATTATCTTCTTTGGTATCCGTGTTGCGATGAAAGCCAGTAAAGACCCAAATCGTACTGATAAAGAAACCCCTTATGTTCCGGTTCCAAAAGAGGGTGTGAAAGTGTCATCTTCACACTAAGGAATCAAAAATGATTCGAGGTTTGTATTACTCGAAACAATAAGGGAAGCCCTGCATTGTGTAGCAATACAATGTAGGGCATTTTACCTTTGGAGAAGGCTATGTTTGGAAATCTGGGAAAGACGGGTAAATATCTCGGGCAGGCCGCTCGGATGTTGGTGGGGATCCCTGACTATGATACCTATGTACAGCATATGAAGGACAACCACCCCGATAAGCCGATGATGACTTATAAAGAATTCTTTCGTGAGAGACAAGATGCTCGCTACGGCGGTAGTGGTAAAGGCGGATTTCGCTGCTGTTAACTGATGAAGTGACGAGGGCAATAATGAAACCAATCAATGTAACGATTTTAACGGGTTTTTTAGGGGCAGGGAAAACGACACTATTAAGCCATATTCTGCATGCAGATCATGGGCATAAAATTGCAGTGATTGAAAATGAATTCGGTGAAGTTCCTATCGATAACGCGTTGATTGGCGATCGTGCCACGCAAATCACCACATTAAGTAATGGCTGTATTTGTTGCAGTCGTTCCAATGAATTAGAAAATGCACTGTTGGATTTATTAGATGGGCTGGACAGTGGAAAATTAGATTTTGAGCGCCTTGTGATTGAGTGTACGGGAATGGCGGATCCAGGGCCGATTACCCAAACATTTTTTTCCCACGAAGTGCTGTGCGAACGTTATTTATTGGATGGCATCATTACGTTAGTCGATGCGGTTCATGCTGATAAACAGTTGGATGATTTTGCTATCGCTCAAGCACAGATTGGTTATGCTGATCGTATTTTACTGACCAAAACGGATATCGAGCCAAATAACGATGCGTTGCTTGAACGCTTACAACGAATTAATGCTCGAGCGCCGATTTATCCTGTGATCCACGGGGATATTAATCTGGATCTGTTGTTAGATATTGAAGGCTTTTTGCTGGATTCAAGATTAAATGTTAAACAGCCAACGTTCCGTTTTGCACCTAAGCAGCAAAATGAAGTGGGTTCTATTGTGTTGGAGTTTGATTACCCTGTAGAGCTGATGGCGGTGTCCCAAGTGATGGAAGACTTACTGCTCGGTTTTGCGGATAATTTATTACGTTATAAAGGTATTTTGTCCATCATCGACGAACCAAAACGCCTGTTATTCCAAGGTGTCCAGCGCCTATATAGTGCAGACTGGGACAGAGATTGGGAGGAAGACGAAAAGCGCAGCAGCGTGCTCGTTTTCATCGGCATCGATCTTCCCGAAGCTGAAATTCGCGAAAAATTCGCCGCGTTAGAAGCCTAAAATTAAAAATCAGAAATCAAAATTAAACTCAAAGTTATTAGCGCTGAAGGAAGGCGACAAACGCCAGCTATCCCTAGGAGCATACAAGAGTATGTGACTAGGGTAGCTAAGAGAAGTCAACGCACCAGCAGCGTTAAGAACGAAGAGTTTTAGAGGACATGATCTCGATGATTTGAATATCCGTATAACGCATTGACCCGGTCGCCAACGAACACAAATTCGCTATCGACTGATCCACATCATCAGACACAATCCCATCGGAACCTCTAACACAGCTGTTATCAAGCGCCATCAATACCGCTTTGTAAGCAGCACTCGCACCTGTCGATACTTTCATTGCACAACTGTTAGATGCGCCATCGCAGATCATGCCGCTAACATCGCCAATCATGCTAGAGATTGCCATCGCAACGACTTCATATCGCGCTTCGAGTAACCACGCAATCCCAGCAGCCGCACCCATTGCTGCGGTCGTTGCGGCACACAGTGCGGATAATGCGGGCAGCTGGTTATGAATATAAATTGCCATTAAATGAGATAGCATCAGTGCACGCGCCAGCTGTTCTTCTGTTGACTGTAGATAGTCAGCGGTCACGAGTACAGGCATTGTGGCTGCAATACCTTGGTTACCTGAACCTGAGTTGCTCATTGCTGGTAATACAGCTCCGCCCATACGTGCATCTGATGCCGCAGAGGTACGGATCATGATGTCAGATAACAAGTCTTTGGATAATAACCCGCGGTCACGTTGAGTTTGTAACGTTTTACCAATATGCAAACCATAGCTATTGCGTAAGCCTTCTTGGGACAATGCATCGTTCAAGTGCGCAGCTTCTAGAATAAAACGAATATCGTCTAATGGTGCTTCAGTTGCAAATTGATAAACCGCTTTAGCAGTGACTTTGGGTAAGCTGACTTCAGTTCCACAATCCACGGGATCACTGGGTTGGCTCTCGCTAACTGTGATATCAAAAAGAACGTCGTCACCATGGATTATTTTTACAATATGGGTATGTGAACCTGCAATCACCACGGTTGCAGAGTCATTTTCGCTATAAACTGTGGCTTCAGAATAAATAACATCATCACAAGGGGATTTAATATCCACGGTGACCAAACCTTCTGCGAGCATTCCTTTACTGCGGGCAATTGCTTCAGGGGAAGCCGCTTTTAGCACTTCCAATCCAGCCTCACCATCACCACCAATAGCGCCCAGAGCAGCTGCAATCGGTAATCCCACCATGCCAGTACCTGGAACAGTTACACCCATCCCATTTTTCATTAGGTTAGGAGAGACAAACGCGACCACTTTTGTGATTGGGTTTTGTAGGTAAGATGCGGCTTTTGCAGCAGCATAAGCGAGAGAAATTGGTTCAGTACAGCCTAATGCAGGCTTAACGTCCTGTTTAACTGCATTAATAAAATATTGCCAAAGTAATGATTGAGTTTCAGTCGCCATGATTGAAGTCCCTAAATGTAATGTGGTGATGGGATTATTTTAAAGAAGAGATGGGAGAAAAACTTCACAATGTTTGACGAGATATTGTGGAGGTGGAGAAAATTAATCTCTAAAATTTAATGATGGAGTAAAAAAATTCTCAATATGATGCTCGTCACAAAAATCCCACCTATAACCCTAGGTGGGATCTGTGTATTAAATGATGAATTAGTTTTCCAGATCGAGGCGTTTACTTTGCCATTTACGAGAGCGCCAACGCCAAGCATTGGTTAACCCGCGAACCCACTCGTCAGCAAAGAAACCGATCCAAATACCCAGTAGCCCCATCTCCATTTTTATGCCGAGGAAATAGCCTAATGGAATAGCGATCCCCCACATAAATAGAATGGCAGTAAGTAGCGGAAATTTGGCATCTCCCGAAGCACGCAAGGCGTTAACCATTACAATATTAATGGTACGTCCCGGTTCTAAAAAGACAGAGAGTAAGAAAATTGGCAGCAATAATTGAATAATGCCTTGGTCATCTGTGAGGCTGTCTAAAATCGGTGAACGGAATAACCAGAAGACGAAAACTACACCGATGGTGACATAGAAGCCCCATTTTAGGCTTTTGAAAGCTCGTCGATAGGCATCTTCAAAGCGTTTTGCACCTACAAGGTGCCCAACCATAATTTCGTTCCCAATACTGATTGAAATCCCAAACAGCATAATGAACAGTGATAACTGGAAATAAAGGGTTTGTGCGGCGAGGGCGGTTTCTCCCATTAAACCAATAAATGCAGAGGCGGTCATAAAGTGTAGGATCCACACTAAGTTTTCACCTGCGGCGGGTAGTCCGATATGCAGAATTTTGTTCAGCATTTTACGGGACCAGCGTATGAGCATCATTGGAACAAATTTAATTCTTAACCCATAGAACAGCAGACCGAACAGTAAAATTACTGCGACAATACGCCCAACAACCGTTGACCATGCGACGCCTTCCAACCCATATTTTGGTAAACCAAAGAAGCCGTATAACACGATCATATTACCAATGACAGTAATGACGTTGGCAATCAATGTCACCCACATCGCAGGTTGTGCTTTACCATACACACGTAAACACGCTGCGAGAATAATCGTAATCGCTTCGGGAATTAAACAGATACCTAAAATATGCAGATAAGTATAACCATCATCCATCAGGTGGGATGGGGTATTCATAATCGCGAGAATTTTATAGCCAAAAAATAGGGCAATTAAGGCGCTGGAAAAACCTAATATAAAGTTAAAGGCGATAGAAATATGAATCGCTTGGCTCGCTTTATCACGGCGTCCGGCTCCTAAATATTGAGCGATAACAACACTACAACCGACACTAATAAAGTTAAAAATAGTAATAAATAGGTCAAATACCTGATTCCCCACCCCCATTGCAGCGAGGTAGGCTGTGGATACATGGCTAACCATGTAGGTATTAATCAATAAGGTGGCCAAATGAAGAAAAATATCAATAAAAATTGGCCAACTGAGGGAATAGAGAGACCTCTCAGTGACATCGGACTGATGCATTAAGAACCTTTATACGCGTTAAATAGAGGAAAAAGACTAATTGGCTGAATTCTACCTCTAATTGCTGGGTGAACCTAGTTATAAAAGCCGGATATTTTTAGATAATTAGGCTTTGTTTAATTTATCTAAATTTGTTATTGATATGTATCTTGTATTGAAAATATGACATCAGAATGACCGAGGAGTAATAATGTCAAAAATTAAAACAGTAATAGTGGGATACGGAAATATAGGCCGTTACGCACTAGAAGCTGTTCAAGCCGCTGATGATTTTGAATTAGTCGGAATAGTCCGTCGTAATACCCAAGATATTCCGGCAGAGTTATCTCATTATATTGTGGTTGATGATATTGAAAAATTAGGCAAAGTGGATGTGGCATTACTGTGTTCTCCAACTCGAGCTATCGGCGATTTAGCAGAGAAAATCCTCAGTCTGGGTATTAATACCGTTGATAGTTTTGATGTGCATTCTGATATTGTCGCGTTGAAACACCGACTCGATAGCGTCGCGAAAAAATATAATAGTGTGTCTATCGTTTCGGCAGGTTGGGATCCGGGTTCTGATTCTATAATGCGTACCTTAATGTTAGCGATGGCACCTAAAGGCGTCACCTACACCAACTTTGGTCCCGGTATGAGTATGGGGCACAGTGTTGCGGCTAAAGCCGTTGAAGGCGTAAAAGATGCGCTGTCAGTGACCATTCCTCTGGGAACGGGCATTCATCGTCGTATGGTGTATGTAGAATTAGACGCTGGCGCGAACTTTGATGATGTGGTGCGTAGTATTAAACAAGATAGTTATTTCTCGTCTGATGAAACCCATATTCGCCAAGTTGACAGTATTGATGGGTTAAAAGATGTGGGACATGGCGTGCAGATGACCCATAAAGGGGTTTCTGGTGCGACACATAATCAATTATTTGAATACTCAATGCGCATTAATAACCCCGCATTAACGTCACAATTTATGGTCTCCGCGGCAAGAGCCACCATGAAGCAGCCCGCAGGTGCTTATACAGTGATTGAAATCCCGCCCGTGAACTTCTTGCAAGGTGATTTAGATTCACTGATCGCAAAATTAGTCTAATTTTAAGTTCTTTCTTAATGGTACGGAAAGTAAAATTTCGTACCATTTTCTTTTCCCACTTTTTTAATTATGACAACCCAGAATAACGCCATGATTTAGGATGGGAACAATGTATTAATTAATGGAGAAGAATGGATGGAGACGCCAAAGAAAAATATACCGAAAGTAAAAAAGAAAAAAGGTGATAAATCTGCGACAGCGAGTTTTTTCCCTAAGAATAAAGCGGTAAAAAAAGGACAAGAAAGTCGCCACTCATTTAGTTTATTGCGTGCCTTTTCTAAACTGGAGTGACAGATAGTTGGATCTTTCAAGAGGAACTTTAAGCTAAATTACGCTATTCTGTTTTTCTTAAGGAAAACACGAAAGGAACCTCGTCATGTCAAATAGAAATATTCCAGAAGTCGGCGAATGCCAATTTGTTTCTTATCATATCCCTAAATGGAAAGAAGACGGAACATGCCATTGGAATGATGTTCAACTTCAACCCAAATCCTTCAATGCCGAAGCGAAGTGTATTTTACCTCCGAGAAAAGTTATTCCTGTTATTTTTCTTCCTGGGATCATGGGAACGAATTTAATGTCAAAAGGAGATGATAAAAAAGAAATGTGGCGAGGGGATGCAGGGTATGAAATTTTTTTACAATGGGCAGAAAGAACCGGCCATGAAAGAAAAAACATATTAAACCCTAAAACAACAACCGTTGATAACAGAGGCTTAGTTGATAAAGAAGTCTATACGCCCTTTTCTGATGATGGATATCTATTTCCCAAACGTCATGATAGAGGGTGGGGAGAAGCACTTAATTATAGTTATGGTCGTTTCTTGAGTGTTTTTCAGGCGGCATTAATTAATGACTGGCAGAGTAATGTTCTTAATTTCGAACGTCTAAGTAAGGGTGATATTAAATTACCATATGTGAGTATTCTAAATGAATTTGTCGAGAAACCACTTGGAACGGAAGAAAAAGAAAATGAACAAACGTTAACCCAAAAAGAGCTTGACCATTTTAATCGCTTTTTATTTCCATTACATGTTTTTGGCTATAATTGGCTTGCTGATAATGCTGAATCAGCATCTAAGCTTGTGGAGTATATAGATAACGTTATTAAATTATATCGTTGTCATGGATATGGTTTAGCAGTGGAGAAAGTTATTTTAGTGACTCATTCCATGGGAGGGTTGGTGGCTCGATATGCAATGAATCCTACCCCTGAGTCAACGTTTGATGGGTGCCAGAATAAAGTATTAGGCGTTGTTCATGGAGTGATCCCTGACTTAGGATCTCCTGCTGCCTATAGACGAATGGGGACGGGGGCGAGTGAGGAAGGTCATACTGCGGGACACATTCTGGGGTGGTCTGCTAAAGAATTAATGCCAGTCCTAGCGCAATCTCCAGCGCCTTTGCAATTGCTTCCTTACCCTTCCTATAAGTCACCGTGGTTATTTATCCCAGAAGAAGGTAGTTATCCTCAAACAATCGATCCTGAAACGGGAAAACCTGATCCGTTCAAAGATATCTATCTTAGAAATGATGTTTGGTGGAAGCTTTATAGGCCGGATATTCTAGATAAGGATTCTGTGGTAATAGATAATAATTGGCTTGCTTATCAAGACATTATGGATGATACGGTTCGTCAATTTATGTATCACCAAGAAAAAAAACTATACCACCCAAATACTTATGTTTTTTATGGTAATCAAGTTGAATCGGATGGCTATCTTGATTGGGTACCAACGAAGTTAACTGTAAGTCCATATGTATTCTCCCAAGGCGAACCTCATTTACCGCCAACAAATAGACAAAAACGAGAAAAAGGTCAACTAGCGAAAGAGCTTAAATTAAATTCATCAAAAACGGCTGGTGATGGCACTGTACCTATCGAGTCGTTTTCGGCTATTTACGCTCATCGGTCAATCAAAAGTATTTTAGCAACAAATGTTGATCATCAAGATGCTTACAAGGTCGATGATATAGTCGATATAAAAAGCAGACCGGCAATTCAATTTACATTGAGAGCGATTATTAAAATGGTTATGGATGTGCCATTAAATGATTAATAAGTATCTAGGCTTACTGATTGGTTTGGTTTTTTTTTCGTTCATTTTTTTAGGCTTGGTTGTTTATGACAAAGAAAGCCGTTTAACTGAAAAGGATTATATTTTGATAGATGCATTCTTTGAAAACGTAAAACCTCAATGTGTTGGGCGATTTGCTATTGATATTCCCATTCCATTTAACAATATGAAAGATAATCAAGTGTTTATCGATGATTTTCATATTGAAAGTAAATTTATTTATCCTCCTGCATTTAAGCAACGAATTGAATTGCGAGAGCAAGAACTTCGCAATGGAAAAACCAGTGAAAAAAATGCGCCTGTATTAAAAGAAATTATCCAATTACCGGATGGCAAAGGTGTTATTTTCGACAGGAATAAATCAGGTTCTGATGACTCTTATCGAACACTAGAGGCCCATGTGTACACTGAAATGATTGCATTTGTTATTACAACAAATATTAGAGACTTTTCTGATAAAAAATATGAAAAGAAGAAAATTGATTTTTTGGCTAGAGGGTTAAGTGAAATTCAGACTAATGAAAAACCGACTAAATTAGCTGCGATGCAATCACTTATATCTCGATTATCGGGACGAAAAAATGAAGATATTCCCGTTGATAAAGGCGTTTGCATTCCCAATGGATTTATTGCCGATGATGGAAATCAACATAAAGAAATTATCTCATTTACTTATGAGAATGATGATTTTATTTTAGGGTTTAGATCCGATAATACGGCTGTTGGTTCTGATGACACGTTGTTTAATCGAAGCCCACAAATCAATGAAGCTATGTCATTAGCTAAGAAAAGTACCATTAAAAAAGAAAAACTCTCACCAAACGGAATTCCATCTCTAGAATGGCTAATGATAGGTAAACAGAATAAGCAAGAAGATACGAATATGTTTGAATTTATTCTGTATTCAAATGAAATGATCGCCGATTCACAAAAACCGTTGCTATATATTGGGTTAAACAATGCAGACAAAAACACCCAATATAGCCAGTGGCAATTGGTTGAAGTTTGGGATCGAATTGTCAATTCATTACGTTATAAACCGAATGCATTTTAAAAATTTAGCTTCCGATGTAAAAAAGTTCCTTTTAAGTAGAAAGGTCGGATAGGCAAATGGCACTAAAAGAAAACATCGCCTTGATACTGTCGCGAAAAAGCAGCCCGCGGGAGCTTATACAGTGATTGAAATTCCACCCGTGAACTTCTTGCAAGGTGATTTAGATTCACTGATCGCAAAATTAGTCTAATTTTAAGTTCTTTCTTAATGGTACGGAAAGTAAAATTTCGTACCATTTTCTTTTCCCACTTTTTTAATTATGACAACCCAGAATAACGCCATGATTTAGGATGGGAACAATGTATTAATTAATGGAGAAGAATGGATGGAGACGCCAAAGAAAAATATACCGAAAGTAAAAAAGAAAAAAGGTGATAAATCTGCGACAGCGAGTTTTTTCCCTAAGAATAAAGCGGTAAAAAAAGGACAAGAAAGTCGCCACTCATTTAGTTTATTGCGTGCCTTTTCTAAACTGATGAATTATGGTTTTTCTCTATTTTATGTGGGCTTTATTATTTCAGTTTGGTTTTTTCCTGAAAACTACAGTGTCGAAATTATTTATAACCTCACTTTGATCCTCATCTTCGAATTTATTTTGGTGCATTCTGGCGTATTTATGTCAGTGTTCCAAAATATCAAAGTGCTTTTAGGCTTTGCATTATTTTACGGTGTCTTTGCTCTGGCGATTAATGCCGCTGTGCTGGGGGACTCTCCGGTGATCCTTTATTTATACAGTGCGACGGTTATCAATCGCATGCTATTTGGGATAACCAGCCGGACCGACAGTGAGCGCCAAGAAAATTTGCTGTATTCTGCCTTAATGGCCGTGAATTTTATGTTTAGTATTTTTTTCACGATGTTTTTATCATGGTTGGTGCCTTATGGTGGGCTTACTCCTGAATATCTTGAATCTATCCATTATTTAAACTCAATTGGTTCGGGTGGGGAATTTCCTGAAAAACCGCATGTTGCTTTTGCCTTTGGTGTCCTTTATTTCTCTTTACCGGTTGTGTTGCCTGCGCTGTTTGGCTGGATAAATTGGCGGAATAAGCGAAAACATTTGGATGTTGAACTGGAAAATTAAAGTCGTGAATCCAGACAAAGAAAAGCGCCTACCGAAGTAGGCGCCCTGGTGTTGGCAAAAAATAAAAAAGAATAAAAAACTAGCGAGTAATTGATTTAAATTTTTGAGTAGTTTCTGTTAATGCAACTTCAGTTGGTAAACGTTCCATAGAACTCGCGCCATAAAAGCCGTGGCAGTCTGGGCAATTTGCTAAAATAAACTCAGCATCTTCAGGAGTCGCAATAGGGCCACCATGGCACAGCACGATGACATCATCGCGTACAGATTTTGCTGCTGTCGCCCAATCATTTATTAGCGCCACACAGTCTTGCAGTGTAACTGCGGTTTCTGCACCAATGTTGCCACCGGTTGTCAGTCCCATATGTGGCACGATGATATCGGCCCCCGCTTCTGTCATGGCAATGGCATCTTCACGGCTAAAGATATAGGGGGTAGTTAATAACCCTTTTTGATGAGCCATGCGGATCATATCCACTTCTAAGCCATAACCCATTCCCGTTTCTTCGAGGTTAGCTCGGAAGTTGCCATCGATTAGACCGACAGTTGGAAAGTTCTGGACGCCCGCAAAGCCAGTCGCTTTGATGTCATCGAGGAATTTATCAAACTGGCAGAATGGATCGGTACCGTTTACGCCAGCAAGGACAGGCGTGTGTTTTACGACAGGTAGCACCTCTTTTGCCATATCCATGACGATTTCGTTGGCATTACCATAGGCCAGCAGACCTGCTAAAGAACCGCGTCCTGCCATGCGATAACGACCTGAGTTATAGATAACGATAAGGTCAATGCCTCCAGCTTCTTCACATTTAGCTGAAAGCCCCGTTCCAGCACCGCCGCCAATAATTGGCTCGCCACGGGCTACCATCGCTCTGAATTTATTCAGTAAATCTTCGCGATTATGTTTCATGTATCAACCTCTACTTATTGACAAATTTCCTGGTGTAATTCAATGACCTGTTCACAAAATTCAGCAGAATTAATGTGATATGGACTTAATATTAATTGACGTTTTTCTGTTGTTATTAGGTTTTCAGTTAATGCGTCGATAAATGCGCTATCAGCTTTGGGATCCCAGAATGGAGCCCCATCAATATCTAAAGCAGAGAAGCCAGCCGTAGGGATAATAAAACGAATTTGTCCCTCACATGCATTCAGTTTCTCTGCAATCCAATACCCCATCTGGCGGTTTTCTTCTACCGTGGTTCGCATCAGTGTGACTTGCGAATTGTGGTGATAAAACTGCCTATTTTTATATTGTTCTGGCACGGAAGATGGGCGACCAAAGTTCACCATGTCCAATGCGCCACATGACAGCACACACGGTGTTTGTGTTCGAGCAATGGCACCAAAACGGTCTTCATCACAAGCCAAAACGCCGCCAAATAAATGGTCACAAACTTCAGTGGTGGTGATATCTAAAACTGAATCCAATAAACGACTATCAATCAGTTTTTCCATCGCTTTCCCACCGCTGCCCGTTGCATGGAAAACTAAACAATCATAGTCGTGCTCTAATTTTGCCGTTAATTGTTGGACGCATGGGGTTGTAACCCCGAACATGGTTAAGGCAATCGCAGGTTTAGACTCGACGGCACTGTCTTCGCCATCATCAAACCATACGGCTCCTGCAATTTGATTAGCTGCATTTTTCAGGACTTTTCGAGAAATGACATTCAGGCCAGAGACATCGGTAACGGAGTACATCATCGAGATATCACTTGCGCCGATATAACCTGAAATATCCCCTGATGCCATCGTGGAAACCATCAGCTTAGGGATGCCAACGGATAATATTTGCATGGCTGGAGTAATTAATGCAGTTCCACCTGAACCTCCCAATCCGATAATGGCGGCAACATCGGTTTGAGCGGCAAGGTACAGGCTAAATGCCTGAGCCATTGCTTCAATAGCTCTACCTCTATCACCACAAAATACCGCATCAGTCCCTTGAGGATGGAAACTCGCGATTTCGGTTGAAGTCACATCAGCCTGTTTTTCTAATTGTGTCGGTTGGGTCGTTAAGTCAACAGTACGTACTGCAAGCCCTGCTTTTTTTATTAATTCACTGACATAAAATAGCTCAGCGCTTTTGGTATCGAGGGTGGTTGCAACATAAATAAAGCCCTGGTGTTTTGGCATAGAAAAATCCTTTTGTGTAGGGTGTTTAGTTGAATTTTTCATCTCATTGAGACTAAAGTATCATTTTTTATTAATTAAAAATGAGACTGTAGTCTCATTATGCTATTTTCTTACTTGGATAATCGGTGCGTGAACTGTATCTTATTGATTAAACATAATAATTATTATATAAAAAAGCATTAAACATAAATTATAATAATGTTTTTCATCAGTTTATATTTTAATATAATAATTTATTGCATTGTATTTATAGCTTAATTTTATAAACTAACACAGCTGAATAAGTAATTAATGAGTAAAAATGCTTATCGACGAATAGGTATTGTTAAAGATATTGTCTAAACTCATTTGAACGGCGGATTTTAAGGATAAAGATATGCCACAAAGTCATCTTGTGCCTGATTATAAAGGAACACGCAAACGCACTTATAACCTTTTAGTGTCGACGGCGGTCGAATTGTTTGAAAAAGGGGCGATGCCATCAGTTTCTGAACTTGCCATTGAAGCGGGTGTTTCTCGTGCTACCGCCTATCGCTATTTCCCAACTCAAAGTGATTTAATCGCCGCGACAGTGAATGTCAGCTTAGGTCCTATTTTGACGTGGAAACCTGAAAGTGAAAAAACGGAAGAGCGCATTGATGAGTTACTGCGTTATGCTTTTCCTCGAATGTTTGAACACGAAGGCGTATTGAGAGCTGCGTTACAGACTTCTTTACAGCAGTGGGCGCTAGGTCGTTCATCACCCACACCGGCTCCAAGAGATAAACGTCTTGAACGTGGAAATCGTAAAGACATTTTGGCCATGGTCACTTCACCGATGAAATCGGAATATCCCGAAGAAGTGATCGATAAAGTGATCAAGGCATTTTCTGTTATTTATGGTTCTGAAATTTTTCTGGTATTGAAAGATATTTGGAAGTTAGATAATGAACAAGTGACGGAATTAGCGCAATGGATGGCAAAAGCAATTATTAACCAAGCCGTTGCCGATAAGCAGCAAATCGAAAAATAAAGGGTGGGGAACGACCAATACAGACTTAAATATTCGTCTATATTTGAGGGCGATTTTAAGTACAAAATCTGAGAATAGGTCAAACCCCAGCCAATAATCCCTATGATAAGTAATTCAGCACACTCAGCCTCAACCTTTTGCATTATTGTGATATAAATTATTTTAATTACTCATAATCTCAATGGTTAATGCGCGATGATCAAGCTGATAAAAATGATAGTGGGCATTGCTATCTGTGCCGTTGTGGGTGGTGTATTGACCTATATTGGCATTCCATTAGCATTAATGTTTGGTCCGATCATCGCCATCATCATTTTTAATCGCTTGGGTTTTTCATTTCCGATCCCCAAACATACCATCACTTTTGTTCAAGTTACGTTGGGCAGCTCCGTCGGTTTGATGTTTAATCAAGTTTCTCTCAAAGAGGCAGATAATTTATTACTGCTTTTGATGACCTTGGTTATCTGTTTGGCGGTGCAGTTTTCATTTAGCTACTTTTGGTTTTATCGCAAAGTTGGCTGGACAAAGCAAGAAGCCATGCTCGGTTCGGTACCAGGAGCAATGGCGGCGATCCTTGCTTTAACTGACCATACCCACACGCCACCTCAAAAAATTGTTATTTCCCATACGATTAGATTAATTATTCTTATTTTACTGGCGGGAATTGTGGTGGGAAGTGAGGGAGATTCTCAACCTCTATTTGAGTTACCATCATTAACGCTAGAGTCAACTTTCTGGCTATTGGTCATAGTGGTTTCAGGCTTCATTGCTGGATTAGTTTTACAGCGTTTAAGAGTTCCAGCCCCTTTTATGCTGACATCATTGGCAGCAGCCACATTCATTCAAGGTTGGATTGATATTCAGCTTAGTTTTCCGCTGATGCTAACGGAACTCAGTATGGTACTGATTGGAATGAATATCGGTAACCACTTTATTGTTTTTCCGTTATCAGCCCTAATAAAAAATATTTATTCCTCTGCCCAAGTGGTAGTTATTAATATCATCTTGACGTTTTTTATCACGGTCTTTGCCTCATGGCTGACGGGGTACGATATTGCGGTGTTATTGCTGGCTTGGGCGCCGGGCAGTATGGAGGCCATGACGTTTGCCGCAATTACCATGAATTTAGATGCTGGATTTGTGATGTCGAATCACATTATTCGTATGGTGATTATTCAAACAATCCCATCGGTAGTGTTATTTTTGCAGGAGAGAAAAAATAAGCGGAAAGAATAAAGGGAAACACGTTGGGTAAGGTCACATGTTTCCGAAGCTTTAACGTTTAACTTACTTCACGTAAGCAAATAGCCCTAAAGAGTCACGCGCTAAAGATTGGCATTTGAAGTCTTGAGCTAATGGGATCCCTTTCAGATCATCATAACTTTCTTTGTTCAATTTGCTCATTTTGTTGGAGTTATAGTTGCTCAAGTCCCATTTATTGCTTTTGGCAAAGTAAACAATCGCCCGTTCAATTTCACGATCAGGGATTTGGGTATACCCGCAATCATATTTTAAATAAATAAAAACCGCGGTGAGGTCGGCGAGATCTTCGGCTTCGTTCGGCGCAAGGGCTTTCGCTGAGTGAGTCACACCAAGCAGCATCATGAAGTAGGATATTAATATAAATTTTTGCATTCGCTATTCTATCTGTTTTTTATATCAAGTTACATTAGCATAAGAACATAGCCACGATACATCAAGTTACCCTATTTTTTTAAGGTAATTATGTAAGTCTAATTATTTAATGTATAGAACTGTTAGGCAATTCTAACTTTCTTAAAGCTATGTAATAAACCCATATTAATATCGTGGATTTATTGACCTTCCTGTAGGGGGAAGCTTTATCATTATCAGCATTAAAACACGTTTTGCTTGGAAAGGGCAATTTCTGCCTTGTCATCCTGTGCTCACTGATTGTTGATTCTGGTAAAGAAAAGGAAGGTTATCTATGTTACGTCGTGATTTTCTCAAGCTGAGTGCAATAGCATATGCTGCTAGCGCATTACCTGTTTGGAGCCGCGTTGCTGTCGCCGCAGGGAATTATCCAACTCTCGCTATTCCACCATTAGTTGAGCCAGATGCGCAGGGTAATATCCAAATTGCTATCAAGCAGGGCATTTCACAATTTGTCCCCGGTAAGAAAACAACAACGTGGGGATATAACGGCGATTTACTTGGACCTGCATTAAGCCTGAAAAATGGTCAATCTGTTAATATCAACATCACTAATCAGCTACCGGAAGAAACTACTGTGCATTGGCATGGGCTAGAAATTTCGGGTGAACAGGATGGTGGACCTCAAGCGATTATTGCTCCTGGGGCTAGCCGAAAAGTCAATTTTACTGTTGATCAGCCTGAAGCTACTTGCTGGTTCCACCCTCATACTCACGGAAAAACTGGCCACCAAGTGGCGATGGGGCTGGCGGGATTAGTGGTAATCAAAGATGAAAATAGCTCAAAATATGGGTTGCCAAGTACATGGGGCGTGGATGATATTCCGGTTATTTTGCAAGATAAGCGCCTGAAAGATGATGGACAAATCGATTATCAACTGGATGTAATGAGTGCGGCTGTGGGTTGGTTTGGGGATATGATGCTCACCAATGGTGCGGTGTACCCTAAGCATGTAGCACCAAAAGGTTGGATCCGCCTAAGACTTCTCAATGGTTGTAACGCCCGTAGTTTAAATGTGTCCACCAGTGATGGGCGCAAAATGTATGTCGTCGCAAGCGATGGTGGTTTACTTGCAGAGCCTATTGCATTAACCGAGTTACCAATCTTAATGGGCGAGCGTTTTGAAGTCCTCATTGACGTATCTGATGGTCGCGCTTTTGATCTTGTGACTCTACCCGTTAAGCAAATGGGCATGACAATTGCGCCATTTGACCAGCCACTTCCTGTATTGCGTGTCGAAACGACGTTAAGTGCAGGTGATGGGAAATTACCGACAGAATTAGCTGCACTTGCTGCTATCCCTTCATTGACCGGGCTTAACCGTCGTAAATTCCATTTGATGATGGATATGCGTTTGGATATGCAAGGTATGATGATGTTGCGTGAAAAATACGGTGCTCAAGCTATGGGGGGCATGGGCGGCCATGGTGGCATGATGGGCGGTATGGATCATAGCAATATGGGAAATGGAAACATGAGCCAAGGTAACATGAACCACGGCAATATGAGCCAAGGTAAGATGGGCGGAATGCAAGGTAATGGGGGGCATTGCGGTACCGGCACTGGTGATTTAGATATCCACAATGCAAATACTATCAACGGGCAAGTTTTCTCGATGACGCATCCTGCCTTTGATACGCCGTTAAATCAGCAAGAGGTTTGGGTTATTTCGGGTCGTGGAGACATGATGCTGCACCCATTCCATGTGCACGGTACGCGCTTTAGAATTCTGAAAGAGAATGGGCGTCCTGTAGAGCCACATCGCCAAGGCTGGAAAGATATTGTTAGAGTTGAAGGGCAGGTGAGCGAAGTGCTGGTGGAGTTTAAGCATAAAGCAACGCCTCAACATCCTTATATGGCGCACTGCCATCTGTTGGAACACGAAGATACTGGCATGATGATGGGCTTTACTGTGAGTTAATCGTGATGGTTGCAGTGGCTGCAATGTCACTGCAACTTGTTTTGTCATCGCGTCTTGGTGTGGCTTATGTTAAAATTACGCGCTTTCCATTCCCATACATGCGTAATTGAAGATGAAACATACTCTTGATGTAATGATCTCTGAAGAAGAGATTGCTCAACGAATTAGTGAATTAGCGGACAGCATTAGTGCTCACTACCAGAATGTTAACGGTGAGTTAGTGCTAGTTGGTCTGTTAAAAGGCTCCTTTATTTTTATGGCGGATTTATGCCGTAAAATCACCGTTCCTCATGAAGTCGATTTTATGACGGTATCCAGCTACGGCAATGCTATGACGTCCAGCCGTGATGTGAAAATCGTTAAAGATTTAGACGAAGATATTCGCGGTAAACACGTTCTGATCGTGGAAGATATTATCGACTCTGGTAACACGTTAAATAAAGTTCGTGAAATTTTTGAATTGCGCGGTCCAGCCTCTGTCGCAATTTGTACTCTTTTGGATAAACCTTCTCGTCGTGAAGTCGATGTTCCCGTTGAGTGGATTGGTTATTCCATCGAAGATAAGTTTGTTGTCGGTTACGGTATCGACTACGCCCAACAGTATCGCCACCTGCCATATATTGGACATGTGACCTTGCTGGAAGAGTAATAGGCATTGTTGAACCATAAAAAAGAGCAGCCAAGGCTGCTCTTTTGCTATCTAACGACAGAGAAAATATTATTTTTTCTGGGTTAATTTAGCGATAGATTCACGGTAACACAGTTCTAATTTTTCACGGCTATCTGCGGTGATATGCAGGTCATGTAAACGGCCATTGTTAATTCCGTATACCCAGCCGTGGATCATGATATTTTGACCACGTTTCCATGCAGATTGCATAATGGTTGAGTGACCCAAGTTGTAAACTTGTTCAACTACGTTCAGTTCACACAAGCGATCTAAACGTTCACAAGGTTTGAGTTCACCCAGCATTGAGCTGTGTCGATACCAAATATCACGGATATGTAATAACCAGTTATTGATTAAGCCTAATTCAGTGTTATCCACTGCCGCTTCAATACCGCCACATCCATAGTGACCGCAGATGATAATGTGTTCAACTTCCAGCACGTCAACCGCATATTGAATAACAGATAAACAGTTTAAGTCAGTGTGAATGACTAAGTTTGCTACGTTACGGTGAACGAAAAGATCACCTGGCGCCGCGTTGATCAGTTTTTCAGCAGGCACTCGACTGTCTGAGCAGCCTATCCATAGAAATCTTGGTTTTTGAGCTTTTGATAATTCTTTAAAGAATTCAGGATCTTTTTCTTTTACAGACGCTGACCATGCTTCGTTATTAGCAAACAGCTCTTCAATTTTTCTCATCATGACTTGTAGCCTAATTGTGTGACTTTGCGATAAAATCTTATACAGTATTTATTGATTAAATAATAATTAGTTATACTAATTTCATTTCTATGATGAACCACTCATTTGAACATGACAACCCTCAATTCAGAGGATGTTAAATAATCTCACATTAAATTATTATCACTTTTCTGCATAACATCGGACAGGAAAAAGTGGCATCATTAGGCTATATTGCTCCCAAACAGCCCCAAGAATAAAGGTATTTTTAATATATGACATACGCACTCGAGTTATCGCAGCTGACCAAAACCTATGCGGGTGGCGTGAAAGCTTTGCGAGGAATTGATTTAAGCGTTGAAGATGGTGATTTTTATGCCTTACTGGGTCCAAATGGCGCAGGCAAATCAACCACAATCGGTATTATTAGCTCGTTAGTGAATAAAACCAGTGGCTCAGTGAAAGTCTTTGGCTATGACCTAGATAAACAAGTGGTACAAGCTAAAACACAACTGGGATTGGTACCACAAGAATTTAACTTTAACCCGTTTGAAACGGTATTGCAGATTGTTTTAAACCAAGCTGGTTATTACGGTGTGCCGAGAAATATTGCTAACCAACGTGCTGAGCAATATCTCACGCAGTTAGATTTATGGGAAAAACGCGATGAGCGTGCTCGTAATCTTTCTGGCGGCATGAAACGCCGCTTAATGATTGCTCGGGCGCTGATGCACCAGCCAAAATTGTTGATCCTTGATGAACCTACCGCAGGGGTGGATATTGAATTACGTCGTTCGATGTGGACGTTCTTACAGAAACTAAATGCCCAAGGCACAACGATTATTTTAACCACTCACTATTTGGAAGAGGCAGAAATGCTGTGCCGTAATATCGGTATTATCCAGCATGGTGAACTGGTGGAAAATACCAGTATGAAGCATTTATTAAGCCAATTAGAGTCAGAGACCTTTATCTTTGACCTTATGCCCAAAAGCCCGCTCCCAAATTTAGTGGGCTATGCATCTCGGCTTGTTGATACCTCGACCCTCGAAGTGGATGTGAAACGAGAGCAGGGGCTTAATGGGGTATTTAGTCAATTGAGTGACCAAGGGATCCAAATTTTGAGTATGCGCAATAAAGCTAATCGCCTTGAAGAGTTATTTGTGAGCTTGGTGAAAAAAGAGAGCCAAGAAGCTCAAGTGAGGGGCGAATAATGTTTTCACTGTATTGGGTTGCATTAAAAACTATCTGGATTAAAGAAGTAACCCGTTTTGGGCGTATCTGGGTACAAACACTATTACCACCCGTGATTACCATGTCACTTTATTTTGTGATTTTCGGGAATTTAATTGGTTCGCGAATTGGTGAGATGGGTGGCGTAGACTATATGCAGTTTATTGTTCCTGGCCTAATCATGATGGCGGTGATCACTAACTCTTATTCTAACGTTTGCTCGTCATTCTTTGGTTCTAAATTCCAAAAGAATATTGAGGAGTTGTTAGTCGCACCAGTACCGACCCATGTGATTATTGCAGGGTTTGTGGGCGGTGGGGTTGCCCGTGGTATTTTAGTTGGCTTTTTAGTCACGGTTGTCTCATTGTTCTTTATTCCACTACAAGTGCATTCATGGTCAATGGTCGTGATTACTTTGCTGTTAACTGCAATTGTATTTTCCCTTGCAGGGTTACTGAACGCTATCTTTGCTAAGACGTTTGATGATATTAGTATCGTTCCGACTTTCGTATTAACGCCGCTAACTTATTTGGGTGGGGTATTCTATTCGTTATCTTTATTACCACCATTCTGGCAGGCGGTTTCTAAGCTTAATCCAATCGTCTATATGATCAGTGGCTTTAGATATGGATTTTTAGGTATTGCTGATGTTTCTATCGTAATAACCCTTAGTGTATTGATGGTGTTTTTAATCGCCTTTTATTTATTAACTTGGTATTTAATAGAACAAGGGCGAGGATTAAGAAGTTAGTAGAATTACGTTCAAATTAATTTAAGTAACTATACTGAAAATAAATAAGACCACTCTTAAAAGTTGATTTTAAACTTATTAAAGAGTGGTTTTTTTATTGGTAAATAAATGACAATGATTTTATTATTTCTATTGTTATTATTTTATATAAGTATATATACTCATTTTAAAGATCGACTTTTATTATATCAATCCATTGATAAATAAAAATAAATTGATTTATTGCAATAAGTCGTTACACATCAAAATATAATATAAAATTTAAGTTTACAAATAATGTTATCGTTAACAAGTTATTATTTTCTCTATTTTTGGTTTTTTATTCTACTCTAATTGCGAGTTATTGGTTTTTATCTATATATAAAACCAATTTAATCCGAATATACAATTATAATGGGTAATATGGATAAACAACAAAAAGGTTTATATACTGAATGCATATTGAATACATATCGCACATTTAATTCACCATTCTTTATATTATTCACTGTGTAGGTATTTAAATTTTAAAAATCCATTAAAGGGGTCTGTTATGACTTTAAAGAAAACTTTATTAGTTGCTTCTATTTTTGCAGCATCTTTTGCTAGTGCAGCAATTGCGGCTACGGGTTCTGGTAACACAACAGGTACAATCCATTTTAAAGGTCAATTTATTGATACTACCTGTACTGTTGATACTAATAATGAAAATAAAAGTGAAGGTACTGTTCAATTAGGAACTTGGATCACAGGAACATTTACTGCGGCTGGTGAAACTACCGATGCAGTTCCATTTACCATTGGCTTAAGCAAGTGCCCTTCAATTATTAATAAGGCTCGCGTTTATTTTAACGGTACTGCTGATGCGACACCGGCTCTCTATAAAGTTGATGTAGCAAAAGGGGTTGGTATCGGTATTTCTGGTGAGACCGCTAAGGGTAATTACTATACGCCAGGTACAGAAGCGAAAAGTATTGATTTAACGGGCGACTCAGGTTCACAAACTTATTACGCACGATATGTGACCACCGCAGATACTGTAACGCCAGGGGCTGCAAATGCAGACGTTACGGTAACGATTGAATATAACCAATAACGATAAAGTGAGGGGAAATAGACATCCCCTCTGTTTCTATTTTTATGGGAAATTTGGGTTCTATGAGAAATATTGTGAATAAAACGCTGATTATTTTCTCTCTTTTTTATTTCATCGCAATCAACGCGAATGCCAGTGTTGTGCTAGGAGGAACAAGGGTAATTTATGAAGGGGATAAAAAGGAAGCATCCATCACTGTTAGAAATGATGAAACCAGTGCTTTTTTAGTGCAATCTTGGGTTGATAACTTTGATGGTAGCAATCAAAGCAAGCCCCCTTTTACCGTTACACCCCCCCTATTTAGAATTGAACCAGAATCTGCGAATGCAATACGAATTGTACTTACCGATCCTCGGCTGCCTGCGGATAGAGAATCCGTATATTGGTTGAATGTAAAATCAATTCCGCCATCCGATCCTAATGCAACCAACAGCTTAACTATCTCAATTAATAACAAAATAAAACTTATTTATCGTCCGAGTGCATTACCGTCATCGGAAGCAACGGATGCTTATGAAAAACTGAGTTTTGAAAAACAAGGTTCACTTTTAAAAGCCAAAAATCCGACACCATATTATGTTTCTTTCGGCAAATTAGTTGTCGATAGCAAGGAGTTTGATAATCCGGGAATGGTACCTCCGATGGGGGAAGCCTCATGGAATATATCCGGTATGCAAGCGGGTAAAGTGACTTGGAACTCAGTGAATGACTATGGCTCGATGACTAAATCAAAAACTCAGCCATTAAAATAATCAATGGAAGATGACCCATTATGCGTCCCATTAAGAAAAAACTAAAATTATATCAACCCACTCATAGAGTCGAAGTGGGTGCGTATAATGGGGTGCTTAACTTCCAACTGAAAAAGATAGTCAACGCTGTAGCCACCATTTTAGTGACAGGTATTAGCCTTAATCCGGCGATTGCTGCCGATTATTTTAATCCAAACTCATTAAGTATTGTTGAAGGGCAAAATATTGCTCAACTGCAAGATTTAGAACAATTTTCTAAACCGGGTGGGCAGATTGCTGGGGATTATAGGGTCGATGTTATTCTCAATGGTAACTCTATTGAAACAAAAGAAATTAAGTTTATTGAGGATAAGGAAAATAACCAATTAATTCCTGTTTTAACGAAACAAGAGTTAGCGGATTGGGGCGTCAAAGCCGATGATATTCCTGCCTTGCGTTCGTTATCATCCACGCAAGAAATTGGTGCACTTAGTCAATATATTCCTGATGCCAAGTCAACATTGGATCTGCCCCAGCAGCAACTGATTATTTCCATTCCTCAAATTGCGATGAATCAAGTGGCATCAGATGCAATTCCAATGAGCCAATGGGAAAACGGTGTTCCAGCATTGGTGATGAATTACTATTACAGTGGTTCAAATAATTGGAGCCAAAATGGTGGGACCGATACTAATTCTCAATATGTAAATTTACGCAGCGGTTTAAATGTTGGCCCATGGCGATTAAAAAACTATTCAACCTATACAAGTAACTCAGATCAACAAAGCTGGCAAAGTATTGAAACTAGCTTAGAGCGTGGAATAAATAGCCTAAAATCACAATTAATATTGGGGGATACATCAACCCCGAGCGAAATTTTTGATGGTATCCAATTTCGCGGTATTCAATTACAAAGTGATGAATCGATGTTACCTAACTCAATGAAAGGCTTTGCGCCAGTTGTTCGAGGTATTGCTCAAAGTAATGCAGAGGTAACAGTTAAACAAAATGATTATGTGATTTATCAGTCTTATGTCTCTCCCGGTGCTTTTGAAATTGATAATCTTAACTCGATAGGCAGTGGCGGTGACTTAACCGTTACCATTAAAGAAGCTGATGGTTCTGAGCGCTCCTATATTGTGCCGTTTTCATCGGTTGCCATTATGCAGCGAGAAGGGCAATTTAAATATTCATTAACGGGCGGGAAATTTAAATCTACAGATAAAGGGCATGAACCTAATTTTATCCAAAGTACCTTTATTTATGGCTTACCTAAAGGTATTACGGGATATGTGGGCACAATCCTATCTGAAAATTATCAATCTTATGCGCTCGGTGTGGGAATTAATTTAGGGGCTTTAGGCGCATTATCCACGGATGTAACTCAAGCAAGCACTAAAAATTTAAGAGGCAAATATGATTCGAGTACAGGGGAATCATATCGTTTTCAATATACAAAAAATATGATGGCAACGGGAACCTCCGTCACACTGGCAAACTATCGCTATTCAACCGAAGGCTATTACACGTTTACGGAAGCGAATAGTGATATTAATCAGCTATATCGTGATAATAAAAAAAATCGTTTTCAAATAACCCTGAGTCAGTCATTGAAAG
Organism: Providencia rustigianii DSM 4541; assembly: GCF_000156395.1. Taxonomy (GTDB): domain Bacteria; phylum Pseudomonadota; class Gammaproteobacteria; order Enterobacterales; family Enterobacteriaceae; genus Providencia; species Providencia rustigianii. Next base: position 535,387 of record NZ_GG703819.1, on the reverse strand, counting down.
AGTTGGGAAGCCTTTATTTTTCAGTATATCAGCAAGATTATTGGAACCGTTCTGGCTCCGAACGTACCATGAGCACGGGTTATAATAATAACTTGGCGGGTATGACATATAGCATCAATTATAACTATTCAATGAGTCCGTATAACCAAAAGGCAGATAACCAATTCTCTATTTCACTCTCGATTCCATTAGGTGATAAAAAGAACTCCGTATCACTGAATACCAGCATGACTACCGATAATAGCGGGTATACGGATGCGATGATTGGCGCTAGCGGTAGCCTACTTGAAGATAATAATTTGAACTATACGGTTCAGCAGTCATATGGGAATAAAGGCGCTAAAGCGAGTGGGAATGCATCAGCATCTTACCGAGGTAGCTTTGGTATCGCGAATGTGGGTTACGGCTATGATAAAGATAATCAACGGGTTAATTACGGTTTAACGGGAGCCATTGTTGCTCATCCCTATGGTGTGACATTAGCTCAACCAATCTATGACTCATTCGCTATTATCCGTGCGCCGGGTGCTGATGGCGTTAAAGTCGCGAATCGTACTGGTGTTTTAACTGATTCCCGTGGTTATGCCATTGTTCCATATTTAAATGCTTATTCGAAAAATGAAATTGCTCTAGATATTGATACATTGCCAGACAATGTGGAATTAAAAACCAACTCCAAAACCGTGGTTCCTACCAGAGGTGCGGCAATTCTTGCTAACTATGAAACCCATGTGGGATATCGTTTATTGTTCAGTGTGACTCATAATGGCAAGCCCGTTCCATTTGGTGCAATGGCACAACTAATAGGCAGTAACGATAAGGCATTGAGTACTGCAATAGCGAATGAAAATGGTGACATTTACTTGAGCGGAATGCCAGAACGTGGGCGTATTCAAGTGAAGTGGGGGAAATCAGAACAAGACCAATGTATTGCTGATTATCAGCTCATGCCAGAGCATTTAAACCAACATTTGCCTATTTTATCCGTGGACTGTCGTTAATTATCAATAAGGCTATATAGATGAATATAAAGAAAATAATGACCACTATAAGTCTTATGCTGTGTTCTATTGACGCACTAAGCGCTGAAACATTTCGCGTTAACTTAGGGGAGTTAAAAGTCGATAACGCTGCGCATAAATTGCCTCAAACAGCGATCCTCGGAAATGGCTGGAAGACATTTGATCCCAGCTCGAATAATGAATTATGCACGGCTAGTCATGCCGGTGATTTTACATTTTTACCGCAAACGAGCGCCCAAACATCGGGGATATCATTCAAAGACAGTTCAGGGGAATATCCAATCTTTAAAACCAATATCGAAGGTATTGGCTATGTTATGGGAATTCGGCAGCAAGGAACGAGTCGCTGGTATCCGGTAACAGGGAATAATAGCCCAATTAATGGCAAAGAAGCGTCTTCGGGATTACGGCTTGAAGCTCGTATGCTATATGTGAAAACGTCGGCGGGCAGTATTGAACATAAAGAAAATGAATCTATTCAATTTCAGCCGGTGGTAGTCCAGTGCATGGGAAATCTAGATTGGCATAATGTGGTTGGGGAAATACAACCGATACCAACATTAGTGAAATGGGCTCAACGTACCTGCGAAATAAAAAATGCGAATCAAAATGTTAATTTAGGTGTTCATAATTTAGCGGATATACGAGCGTTACAAGTCGGGCAAACATTCGGGTATGCCCAGCAGTCAATTACGATTGATTGCCCTAGCCAATTATCTGTTTTTTATGGTATTGCTGATAATTTACATCTGGCAAATATCGACTCAAATATTATTTATTTAGAGAATAATAAGGAAGATCCTGGATTCGCGGTACAAATATTTGAATCGGGAAACTCCACAGCATTAAGGCTAGGTGGTGATAGAAGCCTATCAACCAGCCATTTATATTCATTGGTGAATACTGCGAGGTCAACGCAAATTATTACTAAGACCTTTGATTTTAAATATATAAAAACCTCAAACGATGTAAAAGCGACTGAGGGAAATGCACAGGTGACAGTCACCTTAGTATACAAATAAAGCGGGCGTATAAATAATGAATCGTTTATTTGTGTTGTTGATATTTTTTGTGTTGCCCAGTTTATCATTGTGCAGCTTTGCCTCTGTCAACATAGGCACGGTTAAAGTTAATTTTTCCGGTTCCATTAGAGGCACATCTTGCAAAATTGTCACTAATAACCTCAATGTTGATTTAGGGGTTTGGCTTACCTATGGTAAACCTAAAAACAGCACCACTGAGTGGGAAGAATTTGATTTAGAGTTTAATTGTACTTCGGGCAGCCAAGTTGTCGGCAAATTACAAGGTGTAACCGCGAGTGATGGGCGCTCGTTTGCCATTGATTCGGGTAATGGTGCCGCGACAGGAATGGCAATTCAAATCGAAGCCTATTCCAATAATCGCTGGGAATTGAAAAAAAATAATGATGTCACCGTATTATTGAATTCAACGGCAACAACCAATGGATCGAACAAAGTTAAATTTAGAGCTAACTACAAAATATTAAGTGATAGCGTCACGGCAGGAAATGCCAATGCCACAATAACGTTTGTCGTAGAAAATAACTAAGGAATAGAAATGAGATCAAACAAAGCTGTCTATACCTATTTAATTTCTATTTTTATGTTATTTTTTTCATCAAACTCAATGAGTTATGATGCTGTTTTTAATGTTTCTGGGCGAGTTCAAGCAGGAACGTGTTCAATAAAATCAAGTAAAAATCAAAATGTTAGATTGGGCGATCACTCTATAAACTCAAGTTTTGGAATGTCTAAAGGCTCAAAGACTCGCGCTGTAAGATGGTCATTAGAGTTCGATTGCGCGCAAGGTGTAGGTATTGATGCGATGGCTGGCGGAAGTGGATCGCTTGGAGGATCGGTATTAGGGCTAAGTGGCAATGATTCGGCTAAAGGCATTGGAATAGAAACCGTATTTTGGATGAGTAATTACCATAGTATCCCTGTTAGATTTTATGTTACATCACCGCTATTTTCTGGGGGAACACAAGGTATCAAAGTGGTTAATTTTGATTCGTATTACATACAAACAGAGGATAAAGTTACCCCTGGCTCAGCTAATGCTGTTTTAGATTTGGATATCATGTATTACTAATATAAATCAAAAAATACCCCAGCTAATTCACTGAGGCATTCCGTAATATTCAATTAAGCCACCTGAACAGGAACCGCTTTGGCAATTCGGCTCATGGTATTATTGGCATCAAAGTAAGCAACTTTAGGCTTATGCTGACGAGCTTCTTCTTCGGTTAAATGCCCATAAGTGCAGATAATCAGTTTATCTCCCACCGCCGCACGACGTGCTGCAGCACCATTAACGGATATAATTTTAGAACCGCGTTCCCCTGCAATTGCATAGGTCGAAAAACGTTCGCCATTATCCACATTATAAATATCGATAGCTTCATATTCTAAAATGCCAACAGCATCTAAGAAATCTTGGTCGATAGCGCAAGAGCCTTCGTAGTGAAGGTCAGCTTGGGTGACAGTTGCACGGTGGAGTTTTCCTAGTAACATTTTTCTTTGCATTTATTCTTCCTCATTCAAGCCACAGCGTTGTTAGCTGCGTAGTCACATACTTATGTATGCTCCTAGGGTCGTGTTTACTTGCCGCCTAGCTGTGACATAAATGAGTTTGAATAAATTTTAGATGATTCAAACTTAAATCTAGGCGAAAGTGTTTTGTCATTAAGCGATATCGAGCGGTAACTCGACTTGCAGATTGTCGATTAAACGGGTTTGACCTAACCATGCCGCCATTAAAATGACAGCGCGACGGCTGGAAACTGTTAATTCACCAAGGTTATCTGCATCTCGAATAAATAGCGCATCAGGAGTAAACCCTGCTTGACGTAAAGACTCTTCCATTTCGTCAACTAACCCGGTTGCTGATGCAGGTGACTCCGCGAGTTTTTCACCGGCTTTTTGCATAATATTGAATAGCTGAGGCGCGATTTTTAATTCTTCAGCAGACAGGTTATTGTTACGAGAGCTAAGTGCTAAACCATTTTTGGCTCGTACAATCGGTACGCCAATAATTTGAATATCAAAAGAAAGATCGGCGACTAACTTTCGAATAACCTTGAGTTGTTGGAAATCTTTTTCACCGAATAACGCAATATCAGGCTGAACTAAATTAAAAAGCTTCGTGAGAACTGTTGCGACACCACGGAAATGTCCCGGACGGCTTGCACCTTCTAGCATGGTGGAGAGCTCTGGCACTTCAACGAAGGTTTGGTTTTCCATGCCAGCAGGATAAAATTCAGTGGCAGAAGGGGCAAAAATTAAATCCACATGACGGCTTTTTAGTTTTTCACAATCTTCTTGTAATGTACGCGGGTAGTTAGCCAAATCTGATGGTCGATCAAATTGCATTGGATTCACAAAAATAGAGGCGATCACGATATCCGCTTGCTGTTTAGCTTGGTCAATCAGAGTCAGGTGCCCATCATGTAAATTACCCATGGTAGGAACAAGAGCAATGCGCTTACCTTCTTGCTTCCAGCGGCGAATTTCGCGGCGCAGGATCGGCGAGGTTTCAACGATTAGCATACTTTTCATCCTTATCATTATTTTTATAGCGAATTAAGAAAATGAGTGGGACTCATTCGGATAAATGCCTTGCTCAACTTCTTGAATATATAGGCGAATTGCATCATGAATATTGCCAGCTTCTGAGAGGAAGTTTTTAGCAAATTTGGGTGGCTTAGCGGTAATGCCCAGCGCATCATGCATGACTAAAATTTGTCCATCAGTGCCATTACCCGCACCAATACCAATAACGGGTAATAGTAATTCTTCAGTAACTTGATTGGCTAATGAGGTCGGAACACATTCGAGAACCAATAGCTGGATCCCTGCATTTTCAAGGGCGATAGCGTCTTTTACTAATTGGTTGGCAGAGACTTCATCACGACCTTGGACTTTATAGCCGCCGAGCACGTTAACGGCTTGTGGGGTTAATCCGAGATGGCCGCAAACAGGAACAGAGCGCTCACACAACATTTTGACGGTATCACACAGCCAACTTCCACCTTCAATCTTGACCATATTAGCCCCAGCTTGCATTAATATAGCGGCATTTGTGCAAGCTTGCTCTGGGGTGGCGTAACTCATAAATGGCATATCGGCGATAACAAATGCATCTGGTGCGCCTTTGCGAACACAACGAGTATGGTAAGCAATTTGTTCAACGGTGACAGGAAGGGTGCTGGACTCCCCTTGAATGGTCATGCCGAGGGAATCACCGACTAACATAACTTGAATACCTTGCTCTGCAAAAAGCTGAGCAAAACTGGCATCATAGGCAGTCATGGTCGCAAATTTGTATTTATCTTGTTTGTATTGGCGTAAATCAGCGAGAGTAATGGGTTTCATTAGAATAACCTCCGGAAATGATTTCGCTTATGACCATACCTTGAATGAGATTATTCATTTTAGGTATTTATTCCCAAAATGTTAGGCCATTGCGAGGGACATGATTGAGCCTGTCTGAAAGTAATTCACCGTCAGGAAAAATCAGGGAAGGGGTAATATCACTGAGCGGGTATAGCATAAATTCCCGCTCTTTTAATCCATAATGTGGGACCGTTAAGCGTTCAGTGCTGATCACTCGATTGCCAAATAACATAATATCGAGATCTAAGGTTCTCGGTCCCCAACGTTCGTCTTTACGGACTCGACCTAATTCTAACTCAATTTTTTGAGTATGATTCAGTAGCTCTTCAGGTTCAAGGTCGGTTTCAAGCAGGACAGCCATATTAAGATAATCTGGCTGATCCTGTGGTCCTAAAGGTTTTGTACGATAGATGGAGGACGTCGCCGCAATTCGACTTTGCGGGATGGCATCTAAGGCTGCAATAGCTTGCTGAGCTTGTTTTAGTGGCTCACCTAGGTTGCTACCAATCGCAATATATACTTGCTCCATTTATCACTCTCTCTACGATGACTTATTTGGCTTTTTATTACCTGACGGCGCTGAACGATTTGGACGATGGCGACGACGGGTTGGAGCCGAGCCTAATTCCGAGATCATTTCACGCTGTTTTTGCGCATTAGCTTGTTGGAAATCGGCCCACCAGAGGGAGAGTTCCTCTAACTCATTACGATGTTCAACATTCGCTCTTAGCTCTAATAAATCAAAAGCAGCACGGAATTTCGGGTGCTCCATTAATTTATTGGCTCGACGACCTTGGCGACGTGGTAAGCGCAATTGCAACATCCAAATATCACGCATGGTGGTGGTAATACGTTTTGGTATTGCAATGGAACGGCACTGTTCATCCAGTACGTCATTCATGGCCAGTGCAAAGGCATCATAATAAGCAAGTCCACCTTCTTGGGTTAACTTCTCAGCATGCTCAGTGACGGGATACCATAACATGGCCGCAAATAAAAATGCAGGGTTAACTCGCTTATCATTTTTGAGTCTAAAGTCAGTGTTTTTTAGTACTTGCTCAATGATTTTTTCCATTGGCGAGTCATTATTCTCCGTGAAGCGGTCGGCAATCACTGGGAATAGTTGCTCAAACAAATGGTACTGTCTCAGCATTTTATAGGTGGAATAACCATAGCCTGATTGAAGCAGTTTCAATGACTCTTCAAATAAGCGGGCAGAAGGAATTTCACCTAGCAATGGTGCTAAACGAGGGATTGGCTCTGCGGTATTTGGCTCAATACGCATATTGAGTTTACAGGCAAAACGTACTGCTCGGATCATTCGAACGGGATCTTCGCGATAACGCGTTTCCGGATCACCAATTAAACGGATCACGCCATCTTTTAAATCTTGTAACCCATTGACATAATCACGTACGGAAAAATCATCAATATTGTAATACAGGCTATTGACTGTGAAATCGCGACGAATCGCATCATCTTCGATAGATCCGAAAATATTATCTCTGAGCAGCATGCCGTTTTGGGCTTGAGACGACAGGTTTTTATCGTCAACTTCTTGGTCATGATGACCGCGGAAGGTCGCTACTTCAATTATTTCAGGGCCAAACATGATGTGCGCAAGGCGGAATCTACGCCCCACCAATCGGCAGTTGCGGAATAATTTGCGGATCTGCTCAGGGGTTGCATTGGTCGTGATATCAAAATCTTTTGGCTTCAGACCTAGCAGTAAGTCACGGACACCACCACCCACTAAATAGGCTTCATAACCGTTTTTATTCAGGCGATAGAGAACTTTCAGTGCATTATCACTGATGTCATCGCGTGAAATCGGATGTTCTGAGCGGGGGATAACGGTGATATGTTCTTTTGTCGTCATTGGCGATCGCTTCTGTGTTTGAGCATCGGCACGCTTAGGATGACGAACCGTATTTTTCATTTGCTTAGTGTTATGCCTGCCGTTTTCAGCCGCAGCAGAATGAGTGACTTGCCTTTTACCGGCTGCCTGAGAATCTCGCGTAACACGTTTTGGCGCCGAATCCTGCTCTGAGGTCGATGCTTGTTCATTGCGCGATAAAATATTGCGGCAGAAATTTGCTACTCGGTTAAAAATAGTACACCTCGATGTCATTACATATATTCATTAAACAAAATAAGCGGCTAATCATAGCTCACTGAAGTTTCTTTGAGAATGGTTAAACGAATAAAAGTCACGCCTAATTATTTTTTATATTAATAAAACTTGCAAATATTATGTATGCAGAGGCTTTGGCTAGGGGATTAATCCGACGAGGTAAGCTGGAATATTACGAATATGCGGTTTGTTACACGAAGGAATTTAAGGGTTTTTTGGGGTGAATTCCTACAACGGCGCAGGGTTAATGCGCCGTTAGGGACTCCAAAAATAACACTTAGCCGGCCATCTGCTTTTCGCGGATTTCTGCTAGTGTCTTACAGTCGATGCATAAATCAGCGGTTGGGCGAGCTTCCAAACGACGGATGCCAATTTCCACGCCACATGATTCGCAATAGCCAAAATCTTCATCTTCAACTTTTTTCAGCGTCTTTTCGATTTTCTTAATCAGTTTACGTTCGCGGTCGCGGTTACGTAATTCGAGGCTGAATTCTTCTTCCTGAGCCGCTCTATCAACTGGGTCTGGAAAGTTAGCTGCCTCATCTTGCATATGAGTAACAGTCCGGTCCACTTCATCTCTTAGTTGATTGCGCCATGCTTCGAGAATGAGCTTAAAATGCGCCAATTGGGCGTCGTTCATGTACTCTTCGCCAGCCTTCTCATGATAGGGTTCAACCCCGGCAATGGCTAGAATGCTTAAGGACGATGTCTTACGTTTTTGCCCTTCTTGCATAATGCTTCTCCTACACACGCAAATTTTACAAAAACCCCAAGGGGGAAAATTTAAGGTCGCTATAAATAGCAGAAGACTGCCGTCTTGGCAATCGTTCATGCAATGAGTTTTGTAATGCTGTGAGGGCAAGCGTGTTTATTCCCTTTTTAGCGCCCATAACTCGGTGACCTCGTTTAAATATCGACTAAATAGAAATTATTCAGTCTAGGTAAAGCTTATTGATTTCCCTATTTGCATTTTTTGTTCAGATATATCCACTTGATAACAAAAAACTTCAACGCCACTCTTAACTGCTTCATCTAATAGTGCTGCATATTTGGGATCAATATGCCGTGCTGCTGAAACTACGTGAATGCCACTATGTAAAATGACAAACATAAGTATGGCTCGTTTTCCTTCTTTAGCAATCTGAGTTAGCTCTCTAAGATGCTTTTGCCCTCTTTTTGTTTCAGTATCAGGGAAATACCCGTGATTGCCTTCCAGCAAAGTAACGGATTTTACCTCCATAAAACAATCAACCAATCCATTTTGAGTCAGAAAAAAATCTATTCGACTATTTTCCGCCCCGTATTTGACTTCAGGAGTCACATTATTGTAGTCAGATAATTCTGGAATATGTTTTTTTACCAATGCTTCTGCTATTAATTGGTTTGCTCGCAACGTATTGATACAAATCAGATGGTTATTTTTAGTCTGTGTTAATTCCCAGCTATGAGGGTATTTTCGCTTGGGATTGTCAGATGTTGAATACCATATCGTATCACCGGGGGTCGCACAGCCCGTCATCGCCCCCGTATTAGCACAGTGTATCGTCATTTCTTTTCCTTCAGATGTGACGACGTCCGCTAAAAAGCGCTTATAGCGCTTAATTAGAATCGCTGATTGTAATGGGGGGATAAATTCCATGTTCTCTCCGATAAATTGTTTTTATAGTCCATTCTTGTTTTTATAGTGAGTACAGTATTAATACGCATTATTTGTTAATGCTACAATGGTTAACTTTAAAAGTTAAATATCCACGGAGTGATCCCTTTAGTGCTACCAATCTTAGAAGTAAGTGATGACTTACTTTCAGCGTTAGCTGAAGCCCCCCAAGTTTTACTGCATGCGCCAACTGGTGCAGGTAAATCAACGGTATTACCTCTGGAGATTCTAAACAGCGGAATAATCCAAGGGCGTATTATTATGCTCGAACCCAGACGTATTGCGGCACGTACTGTTGCGACTCGTTTGGCTCAGCAGTTAGGGGAGCAAGTTGGCGAAACGATTGGTCTGCGTATGCGTTCAGAAAGCAAAGTGAGCAAACAGACACGCTTAGAAGTCGTGACTGAGGGGGTGCTAACGCGTTTGCTTCAAAATGACCCCATGCTTGAAGGGATTGGTCTGGTTATTTTGGATGAGTTTCATGAGCGTAATCTGCAAGCAGATTTGGGGCTCGCACTATTGCTCGACGCTCAGCAGGCATTGAGGGACGACATAAAAATTTTGTTAATGTCAGCAACGTTGGATAACCACGGACTTAATCGATTATTTCCTGATGCCCCGGTCATCCGCTCTGAGGGTCGAGCTTTTCCGGTACAACGTGAATATAAGCCAATCAGCCCGAATAAGCCGTTTCATCAGGAAGTTGCTAGCGCAGTTTGGCAATTAATGCAGCAGCAAAGTGGCTCGCTATTACTCTTTTTGCCTGGAGTAGGGGAAATAGAAAGGACGCGTACGGAGCTGGCAAGGTTAGTGAGTGAGGACATACTTTTATGTCCGCTATACGGCGCTTTATCTATTCAAGCTCAACAGCAAGCTATCTTACCTGCGCCGGAGGGGAAACGTAAAATTGTACTCGCGACTAATATTGCGGAAACCAGTTTAACTATCGAAGGTATACGCTTGGTCGTGGACAGTGGTTTTGAGCGTGTAGGCCAATTTAACCCACGTTCGGGGCTAACTAAACTAGTAAAAAAGCGGATAAGCCAAGCTTCCATGACTCAGCGTGCCGGACGTGCTGGACGCTTAGAAGCCGGTGTTTGTTGGCACTTATTTAGTTCAGAACAAGCGGAGCGTGCGGCTCAATTCAGTGATGCAGAAATCAATAATAGTGATTTAAGTGGGTTATGGCTGGCATTACTGCAATGGGGATGCCATGAGGTTTCTCAATTACAGTGGTTAGATATACCGCCAGAAGCCTCTCTGTCCGCAGCTAAAAGTTTACTATTTAAACTGGGTGTGACCGATTTACACGGTAAATTAACGCCTATGGGCGTTAAGATGGTGGGAACGGGCAGTTCTGTACGTACCGCCGCTATGCTATATCACGCTCAGCAAACCAATAATAAGCAAGTTATTCAGTTAGCGTCTTTATTAGTGGCGATTATTGAAGAGCCACCACGTGGTGGCGAAACCGATCTTCACTATCATCTCGAGCATCCTACAGAAAGCTGGTGTAAGCGAGCTTCAATTCTGAGTGGGGATAAAGTCACCAGCGCTACAGTTAAAACCTCTGCAATGATTAGTGAGTGGTTACCAACATTATTAGCTGCTGGCTTTCCGGACTTGATTGCAAAGACTCGAGATAACCAAACTCGCTACCAATTAGCGAGTGGGTTAGGCGCATCGTTAAATGAAAATGACCGCCTGATGGGGAACTCATGGTTGATGGTTGCCGCGCTTTGGCAGTCTGAATCCTCGGCAGATGCACGGATTTCATTAGCCTATCCCATTGAGATTGACAAATTACAGCAGGATTGCCCCCAACTATTTAGTACCCAAGAAACCGTTGAATGGGATGAGCAGCGAGGCAGTTTATTGGCATGGCGTCGCTTGCAGTGTGGGCAATTGGTTGTGAAATCCCAGAGATTAACCAATCCTGACCAACAGGAAATTAAAAATGCGTTGGTTCACTGGTTACAGCAAAATGGTCTACAACAGCTAAATTGGCAAGAAAATGCACTTCAATTACGCATTCGTTGTCAGTTAGCTAAGCGCTATTTTCCTGATATCACGTTGCCTGCGATGGATGATGATACTTTACTCGAAACATTAGATGAGTGGCTGGCACCTTACCTTGATAAAGTCACTAATAAGAAAAAATTACTCGAAATTGATTTAATGACTCTATTACTAAACCGATTTGATTGGCAGCAGAGGCAGTGGTTAGAAAGTCAGTTTCCTGTCACATATCATGCTCCATCTGGTAGTGAGGTAAGTATTCACTATGCACTGGATAAGCCCCCTGTAGTTGAAATTCGTTTACAGGAAATGTTTGGCGAAAAGGGCAATCCAACCATTGCCAATGGAAAAGTGACATTAACCCTATCTTTGCTCTCACCGGCAAGGCGGCCAATTCAAATTACTCAAGATCTTGGCGCATTTTGGCAAGGAAGTTATAAAGAGGTTCAAAAAGAGATGAAAGGGCGTTATCCCAAACATCCTTGGCCAGATGACCCGATAAACGCAGAGCCAACAAGACAAACAAAAAAAGCGATGATGAGTGCGAAATAACCTAATTTTGTGCTCTAATAACGGGCTGCAAAATAGGCAATGGGTAAATAAAGGCGAAGTAAGGAAGTGTAATTAAGCGCTTTCTACAGTGAAATTCTTTGAAATATGAGCCAAAATTAGCCTTGTAGTAGATATCTACATATGTTTAGTTAGATTTTAATGCCTATTTAGGTATAGGTGATATGGAGCGACCATGTCCGGTAAAGATTTAGAACCGATTGGTAGACGTAAAAAACGATCTGCTGAGAAAAACTCATCGTCATCACGCCGCCGTAGAAACCGCGATGATTATGACGATGATTTATATGATGATGAAGATATCGATGACGAATATCTCGATGACGAAGATGAAGAAGAGCAAATGACGACGAAAAGCTCAAAAAAGAATAAAAAACGTAAGAGTAAATGGCGCTGGTTCTGGCTACTTATCAAACTAATGCTGGTGCTTGCTGTGATCCTTGCGGCTTACGGTTTTTATTTAAATCAACAAATTAAAGAACGCCTTGACGGTAAGGTGTGGGATCTCCCAGCGGCAGTTTATGGGCGTATGGTCAATCTTGAACCCGGTATGGATTATAGCCAAGGGGAAATGAGTAACCTGCTCGAAGGAATGCAATACCGTAAAGTCAGCAAAATCACCACGTCAGGTGAGTTTGTGGTGAAAGGCAATACCATTGAAATTTTACGTCGCCCATTTAATTTCCCAGACCAAAAAGAGGGGCAAGTGCTTGCTCGTTTAGTCTTTGACAATGGCATGCTGAGTAAGATTGAAAACATTGAAAGTGGTCGCTCATTTGGATTCTTCCGCTTAGATCCCAAGCTGATCACGATGATGCAATCAGCCAATAATGAGCAACGTTTAGTCTTGCCACTGGCAGATTTCCCAGAGTCTCTGGTGAAAATACTGCTAGAAACCGAAGATAGAAACTTTTATGAGCATGATGGCGTTAGCTTATATTCTATCGGTCGTGCAGTGGTTGCTAACGTCACCGCAGGGCGTTCAGTGCAAGGGGGAAGTACTTTAACCCAGCAGTTAGTGAAAAACTTATTTTTAACTAACGAACGGACACTGAAACGGAAAGCGACTGAAGCCTATATGGCGCTGATACTGGATTATAACTACAGTAAAGAACGCATTCTGGAGCTGTACCTTAACGAAGTTTATTTAGGTCAAAATGGTAATGATGAGATCCGCGGCTTCCCGTTGGCGAGCCTGTACTATTTTGGACGTCCGATTAATGAATTAAGTTTTGACCAGCAAGCACTGTTAGTGGGCATGGTTCAAGGGGCATCGACGTACAATCCATGGACTAAGCCACAAAATGCGATTAAACGTCGTAATATTGTGCTGAAAATCCTCGAAACTCGCGGTGTTATCGACAACGAAATGTATCAAGTTCTGAGTGCTAGACCGCTTGGTGTAAAAAACAAAGAAGGTTTAGTCGCTTCCCAGCCTGCTTTTATGCAGATGGTCAGATTAGAACTGAACGAGAAATTGGGCGATAAAGTTAACGAATTATCGGGAGCTAAAATTTTCACCACTCTCGACCCTGTGGCACAAACTGCGGCAGAAAATGCGGTGGAATCTGGGGTCGCTGATTTGCGTAAGTCACGTAAATTAGATGATATCGAAGGGGCGATGGTGGTGGTTGACCGTATCAATGGTGAGATCCGCGCCATGGTTGGCGGTTCAGATCCTCAATTCTCAGGTTTTAACCGTGCACTGAATGCTCGCCGTAGTATTGGCTCACTGGCAAAACCGCCGGTTTACCTTGCGGCACTTAGTGAGCCCGATCGTTTCCGTTTAAATACATGGTTATCTGATGAACCGCTGACATTAAAAGTGGGAAATCAAACGTGGAGTCCAAGGAACTATAGCCGTAACTTTAACGGTCGAATGATGCTGGTGGATGCACTAGCAAAATCACAAAATATCCCAACCGTTAACTTAGGGATGGCGATTGGTCTCGATCAAGTGATGAATACCTTTATTCGCTTAGGAGCACCAGCGGGGGCGATGGAGAAAGTCCCAGCGATGCTATTGGGTGCAGTAAACTTAACGCCAGCAGAAGTGGCTCAGGTTTATCAAACCATAGGTGGGGAAGGTAACCGAGCTAAACTGTCCGCGCTGCGTTCTGTGATCGATGGTGAAGGTACTGAACTTTATCAAAGCTACCCATCCGCTGAACGTGCCGTTCCTGCACAAGCCGCTTACCTAACTTTATACGGTATGCAGCAAGTGGTTCAGCAAGGCACTGGGCGTGTATTACTGAATAAATATGGGAAATACAATCTGGCGGGTAAAACTGGGACCACCAACGATCTGCGTGATAGCTGGTATGCGGGAATCGATGGTAAAGAAGTTGCCATTGTTTGGGTTGGACGCGATAACAACGGTCCAACACAATTAACCGGATCAACAGGGGCATTAAGAGTTTATCAACGTTATTTAGATAACCAAGCACCACTGACCCTGCTCAACCGTGCACCGGAAGGCATCACGGATATGCGTGTGATGATGGACGGCCAATTTAGCTGTTCAGACTTTGGTGGTGGCAGAATGTTACCAGTGTGGACTGATGACCCGCAAAGCCTATGCCAAGGTTCAACATCACAAGATCCTGCGTGGAATTTAAATGGGAATAGTGAGGCTCCGCAAGAGGATGGTGCAGCTCCTGACTGGGTGAAGGATATGTTCGGGGATTCTCCGTCATCCCCTTAATTCTCGTCATATTTCACGCTGTGGCTGTGTTGGTTTCACGCAGCCACTTGAGTCACATACTTATGTATGCTCCCCAAGATGTCTTTGTTCACCGCCTTGCCACAACATGAACTATTTAGAGAATTGCATTGTTCATGTTGTGTCTGCGTTGACTTAGTGTCATTGCTGGGGAATGTTATCCCGATAACTCCTCACTTGCCGCCTAGCTACAACGCACGGGATTTTGGAGAATATTGAGTCTGATTGAAAAAGAAAACCAGACCCAAAAATAGATAAAAAATAGGCGCCGTCTTTTGTAGATGGCGCCTATTTTTATGGGTGTTGTTTATTGCGAGGAATTATTCGGCTTTGATTTTTGCCAGTGCAATTTCTGCGGCATCAATGGTGCGTTGAATATCTTCATCGCTATGAGCGATTGACATAAAGCCCGCTTCAAATGCAGATGGTGCCAAGTAAACACCTTGCTCTAACATATAATGGAAGAATTTTTTGAAGCGTTCGACATCGCACTTCATCACGTCTTGGTAGCAAGTGACTTCTTTGGCATCAGTGAAGAATAGACCAAACATACCGCCAACATGGTTGATAACCATTGGAACGCCTTGGTCTTTAGACACCCGCACTAAACCACGAGCCAGTTTATCAGTGAGTTCGGTTAAGCGAGAATGAACGCCCGGTTGAGAAACTTCATTTAGACAGGCTAAACCAGCAGCCATGGCGACTGGGTTACCGGATAAAGTCCCCGCTTGGTAAACAGGACCAATGGGGGCTAATTTTTCCATCACTTCGTAGCGACCACCAAATGCACCGACTGGCATACCGCCACCGATAATCTTACCTAAGCAAGTCAAGTCAGGTTGCACATCGTAATAATCTTGTGCGCCACCTAATGCAACACGAAAGCCTGTCATCACTTCATCGATGATCAGAAGGGCATTAAATTCGTCACACAGTGTGCGTAGGCCCGGCAAAAATTCAGCAGTTGGTGGCACGCAGTTCATATTGCCAGCAACCGGTTCAACAATCACACAAGCGACTTCTTCAGGATAGTTTTCGAATGCTTGGCGAACAGACGCTAAATCGTTATAAGTGCAAGTTAATGTGTGTTTAACAAAATCTTCAGGTACGCCCGGAGAGTTTGGTTCGCCCATGGTAAGTGCGCCAGAACCCGCTTTGACTAATAAGCAGTCGGCATGGCCATGATAGCAACCTTCAAATTTGATAATTTTATCGCGACCGGTGTAGCCACGAGCAAGGCGGATAGCACTCATGGTTGCTTCAGTACCGGAGTTAACCATGCGTATCATATCGATAGATGGGACAAGCTCACACACCAGTTTTGCCATTTCAACTTCAGCAGCAGTTGGTGCACCAAAGCTTAAGCCTTTATTGACAGCTTTGATAACTGCATCACGGATAGCGGGGTGATTGTGACCGAGTACCATTGGACCCCATGAGCCAACGTAATCAATGTAAGCTTTACCATCAACGTCAAAAATATAAGCACCGTCAGCGCGTTCGATAAATAACGGGGTGCCGCCAACACCATTAAATGCGCGAACAGGCGAGTTAACACCGCCTGGGATCAGCTGTTGAGCTTCATTATATAATTCTTCGGAATGGTGCATCGCAGGGCTCCTGAAAGAGGATAAATAAAAAGTTGGCACCATTCTAAAGCACAGAGGCAATTAAACCAATGCCATCAATCACAATGATGAATAGCAACTCTGTGCTCAATTGCATAACAACACTTGAACCAATGACTCAGGTGACGGATAATTGGAAAATTGATCTAAGTGGGCTTTAGCTTACCTATGAATTTACCGGTCACCGGTCTGGAGTAAAAAATGAGTGATGATGCAGCTCTGCCTCTACAGTTTACTGATGCGGCAGCAATAAAAGTTAAAGATCTGGTTGCAGATGAAAACAACCCAAACCTGCGTCTGCGTGTCTATATTACAGGCGGTGGTTGCAGTGGTTTCCAATATGGTTTCACCTTTGATGATCAAATCAACGAAGGGGATATGACGATTGAGAAACAAGGTGTGGCGCTGGTTGTTGATCCAATGAGCCTGCAATATTTAGTGGGTGGTAGTGTGGATTATACTGAAGGGCTGGAAGGGTCGCGGTTTATTGTGACGAATCCGAATGCTAAGTCTACGTGTGGATGCGGGTCTTCTTTCAGCGTGTGATTTTCGTCATATTTTGCGCTGTGGCGTTGTTGGCTTCATTCGGCTACTCGGGTCACATACTTATGTATGCTCCCCGAGATATCCTCAATTGCCGCCTAGCCACAGCACAAACTATTTAGAAAACTTTTTTTCGTCATATTTCAAGTTGTGACTGTGTTGGCTTCATTCGGCTACTCGGGTCACATACTTATGTATGCTCCCCGATATATCCTCAATTGCCGCCTAGCCACAGCACAAACTATTTAGAAAACTTTTTTTCGTCATATTTCAATCGAAAAAAGTGAGTTGAATTCCCTTGTTGTCCTACCGTCTTAACTCAGTTCAAAAAATTCTTTTCTGTGAAGCTTGATTCTAAATCTTTATTTTCAATTCGGTAGCGCATTTAGTTGGTTGCACAGTTGCTCGGTGGCATTGATGATGCGCGGGCCGGCGCGGTGAAACCAATCCTCATTTAAGAGGATGATAGGGACGTTTAGCTGAGAGTGCCAGAATGCTTTTACAGCTTTTTCTTGCTCTTCAGAACCTGTCATGACGATAGCATCGGGTTTGCGGGTGAGTACTTGCTCACGGCTTACTTGGGGCCACGGCACTGCGCTATCTTCAAAAATATTCTGGGCGCCGCAGACCTTGAGCACATCATTTTGCAACGTATGATTTCCAGCGCTGAATAAAGGCTGTGTACCTAATTGAATAAATAGTTGCCTAGGTTTCTTATTATTAGCTAATTTATCTTTTTGCGCTTGTAATGTTGCTTGCATCTGAGCAATATTTCTTTCCGCGATCTCAGGGTGAGGGCTGTATTGCGATAATTCTGCTAAAGCAGAAATAACGCCATCAACAGTTTGTGGGTCAAAATAGACAATGGGAATACCGAGAGCTGCCAATTGATCCAACGGGCGCTGAGGATTTCCACCTCGCCATGCCAGAATCAAATCTGGTTTTAGGGCGATAATTCGTTCAACATTTAAACCCTGCCAATTAGAAACTTGTTCTAGCTTTTTTGCTGCGTTGGGGTAGTCGGAATAAGCGCTGACAGCAATTAAGTTCTCACCTAGCCCCGCAGCGTAAGCCAGTTCAGTATTCGCAGGAGAAAGCGAAATTACCCGTGATTTTTGTGCCGCAACTGCTGGGATGGCAATGCAAGCGAGCAGCAATAAGCTAAAGAGTGACTGAATGAGGTGTTTGATTGAAAGGGTTATCATCATAAATTCACTGAGTAGAGCGCAGAAATAAGGCATAAGTGAAACATACTTATGCCTGATAAATAAGGCGAATATACCTTAAGCGAGTTCAGCTAAAATGGCAGCGATCATCAATGATGATTGACGAGCGGCAACCGGTAAAAACTCATCAAAACTGGTATGGGACTCTTTATCGGCTACATCTGAAATTGCGCGCACGACTACGAAAGGTACGCCAAATTGGTAGCAAACATGGCCTACAGCTGCGGCTTCCATCTCTACGGCTGCGACTTGTGGGAAGTTTGCTTTAATGCGAGCTAAAGGCTCCGCGCCGTTGATAAAGGCATCGCCGCTACAAACCAGACCGCGAACAGCGTTCATACCCAGCGTATTGACGCATTTTTCTGTCACTTCAATCAGCTTAGGGTCAGCAATAAAAGCCGCAGGGCACTGCGCCATTTGACCCGGCTCATAACCAAATGCCGTCACATCGGCATCATGGTAACGAACTTCGGTAGAAACGACGATATCACCGACATTTAGGCGAGGATCTAAACCACCGGCAGAACCTGTGTTGAAAACCACATCAGGTTTGCAATGTTCTAATAGCAAGGTTGTGCCGATTGCAGCAGCCACTTTACCAATGCCGGATTTCAGAAGCGCAACATCAACCCCATTAATTTTACCCGTATAGATTTCGCAACCTGCACGGCTGAATGTTTGGCAGCCTTCGATTTGGGCGCGCAAAAGTGCAACTTCTTGTTCCATCGCGCCAATAATACCCACTTTAATCATTCTTCAGTTCCTCGTTTGCTACCTAGCTATAACACGAATTATTTAGGGTAAATATGCGCCATCGTGCTATAAACAACGTTTAAAAAGATGCGCGAAGTGTACCATTGAAAGGGGCTTTGTGGGGTATTTTTCCTGAGTTTTGCTTCTATACTTAGCAGTAAGTCTATATAGGGAAGGGATTTGCGTGAGAGAGATTAATTTTCTAAAAAAACTGAGTTTTCAACGTAACTACATTAGTGCTAAAGGTCAGAAAGTCTCTCCGCTGGATGAAGACGCGGTAAATCGTTTATTTGAAAGCGACCGTGGACGAATTATTAACTCTGCTGCTATCCGTCGTTTGCAACAAAAAACGCAAGTTTTTCCTCTAGAACAAAACTCCGCAGTTCGTAGCAGATTAACTCACTCCCTCGAAGTTCAACAAGTAGGGCGTTATATTAGCAAAACGGTACTTGGCGAATTAAAAAAGAAAAAATTGCTTGATGAATATGGGCTAACGGATCGTTGTGATGCATTTGAAAGCCTTGTCGAAATGTCGTGCTTAATGCACGATATTGGTAATCCTCCATTTGGGCACTTTGGCGAGGCAGCCATTCAGCGTTGGTTTAGCAAATTACTTGCGCCAGACTATATTTTCTCCCCAGAGGCTCCAGATCCTTGCCGCATCAAAGCATTACAACTGACCGGTAATGAAAAACAAGACTTGTTTCGTCGTCAACTCAAGCGTGACTTATGCTCATTCGAAGGGAATGCTCAAGGGTTACGAATGGCGCATCGTTTGCTCAAACTCAATCTGACTTATGCGCAAATCGGTTCGATTTTAAAATATACCCGCGGGGCTTACGACCTAGACCCTATTCCTGCAGAATTTGACTATTTAATGAAAAAACCGGGTTATTACTGGTCTGAAGCCGATTTTGTGAGTGAGTTGAGTAAAAAACTCGATATGGATCCTTATTGCCGTTTTCCTCTCACCTACATCATGGAAGCCGCCGATGATATTTCCTACTGCATTGCTGATCTCGATGATGCCGCAGAAAAAGGTATTTTTACGGTTGAGCAATTGATCGATTATTTAAACGTCGAGTGGGGGGAGGTTAAGCCGGGTGACTTGTTCGACCAAACCATTATGCGGGCGTTTAACAATATCAGCGATAACCACACAAGGCGTATCCAGCAAGATCAGTTTTTTATGTATCTGCGCGTGAATATCACAGGAAAATTAGCGCATTACAGCGCTCAGCGTTTTATCCAAAATCTGCCAGAAATTTATCACGGTAGCTTTAATAGCGCTTTGTTAGAGGATAAAAGCCAAGAACATCGGTTACTCAAAGTATTGAAAATGGTGGCATTTAAACATGTGTTTAACCATCATGAAGTTGAAGAATTAGAGCTTCAGGGATATCGAATTATTAGCGGTTTATTGGATGTGTATAGCCCATTATTGATGATGGATCGCGATGATTTTGCCTCTTTAGTAGAGCAGAATTACCACAAACATTTTTTTATTGAAACGAGACTGTTTCATAAATTGTCAAATAAGCATCGCTTGTCTTACAACGAGGCATTAGAAAAAATTTCTGCTACAAATGATGCGGATAGATCGATTTTAGAATTCTATTACCGCGCGAGATTAATTCAGGATTACATTAGCGGAATGACAGATCACTATGCCTATGAAGAATATAGAAAATTCATGGTAACTAATTAGAAATTTGCTCAAAAAGAGTATTAATAGGCAGACAAAAAAGCTAAGTGACCACCGCATTTGATAAAAAAATGCTATTATAGCTCGCCAATTTTGGAACAAATTATCTGAAATCGTGCGTTGCTTACAGCGCCATTTTTAACTGTGATTACGGGTTCAGATAGAATTAATTTAACACCACTTAGTGACTACTTATGGCCCAATTTTACTCGCCAAATCGCCGTACTACCCAACGCCGTCAGATGACGGTTGTCGTTGATAGCTTAGATGCCGCTGGGCAAGGTGTTGCTCGCCTAGATGGAAAGGCGGTCTTTATTGCAGGGCTGTTGCCTGGTGAAGAGGCTCAAATCGAGATTACTGAAGATAAACGCCATTTTGCAAAAGCGAAAGTAATTAAACGCCTAAGTAGTAGCCCTCAAAGAGTCAAACCTAGTTGCCGTTATTTCAACCAATGTGGCGGCTGTCAGCAGCAACATATTGACATTGCCTTGCAAAGAGAAAGCAAAGCCCAGTCTCTTCAACATCTAATGAGGCGAGAAACGGGTGTTACGAAGCCAGCCACTCCCGTGATCAGTGGTGAGGAATATGGCTATCGCCGTCGCGCGCGTTTAGGTCTGCAATACCAAAATAAATCACGGCATTTGGTGATGGGGTTTCGTCAAATTCAATCTAATACACTGGTCGATATTAAAAGTTGCCCGGTGCTATACACTGAACTAGATGCGCTACTTGCACCGCTTTCTGAGTGTTTAAATTCATTATCGATAGCCGCCAAATTAGGGCACGTTGAGCTTATTCATGCAGATAACGGTAACGTTATACTGCTACGCCACTTAGTCCCCGTTAACGTTTCAGATAGAAACCGTTTGCTAGAATTTGCTCAGAAACATCAAGTAAACATTTGGTTGGCGGGGGATGAAGGCGAATTACAGCCTCTTGAGCCATCAACACGGTTGCCAGAATATCAAGTTGCTGATGAATCATTGCAGTTTAATCCCTTGAATTTTATTCAGGTGAATGGGGAAATTAATCAGCAAATGGTGGCGCAAGCCATAGCATGGTTGGATATAAGCCCTGAAGATAGAGTATTGGATCTTTTCTGTGGTATGGGTAATTTTACGTTACCTATTGCGCGGATAGCAAAATCTGTCGTTGGTGTTGAGGGTGTTGAAAATTTAGTCAGTCAGGCCAGAAGTAATGCACAGCTCAACTCAATTAATAATGCATCATTCTATAATGCTAATTTGGAAGAACAAATCCATACTCAACCATGGGCGCAGCAAGGTTTCAATAAAGTATTGCTAGACCCTGCTAGAGCAGGCGCTGCAGGAGTAATGGAACATTTAACTAAACTGATGCCAGAAAAAATTGTCTATGTTTCTTGTAATCCAACAACATTAGCAAGAGACAGTAAAGTATTACTTGAAGGCGGGTATCAGTTACATCAGTTGCGGATGTTGGATATGTTTCCGCATACAAGTCATCTGGAATCAATGGCGCTATTCATTCGTAGCCCAGAGGGTTAACAGGTAGGGAGAATATATGGTTGCAGTAAGAAGTGCGCATTTAACCCCAGCAGGTGAATTTGACCCCGAAAAATGGGTCACTGGCTTGGGTTTGAATAATAAACAATCAGAAGAAAAACTCATCCATACCTGGCAGTATTGTCACGATAAATTATTGGGGCAAGAAATCGGTCCTCTGCTGCTATGGCGCGGCATTGAAATGACGGAAATCTTATCCACACTCAGTATGGATATAGAAAGCCTACAAGCCGCATTACTCTTCTCTCTGGTTGAAGAGGGAAAACTCGACGACCAATCTGTCATCGATGAATTTGGTCAATCCATTCATGCACTAGTTAAAGGTGTGATTGAGATGGATGCCATTCGCGAACTCAAAGCCACTCAATCGAATGAAACCAGCTCAGTACAGGTGGATAATATCCGTCGCATGCTTTTGTCGATGGTGGAAGATTTTCGCTGCGTTGTTATTAAGCTGGCAGAGCGTATCGCGCATTTACGTGAAGTTAAAGATGCCAGTGAAGATGAGCGAGTATTGGCAGCTAAAGAGTGCTCCAATATTTATGCGCCATTAGCCAACCGCTTAGGAATCGGACAATTAAAATGGGAATTGGAAGATTTCTGTTTCCGTTATCTGCATCCCGATGAATACAAAAAAATCGCAAAATTACTCCATGAGCGCCGAATTGATCGCGAAGAATACATTGATAATTTTGTGACCACATTACGTAAGTATATGCTCAAAGAGCAAATTCAAGCGGAAGTGTATGGTCGACCAAAACACATCTATAGCATCTGGCGCAAAATGCAGAAAAAATCATTAGCATTTGGTGAGCTGTATGATGTGCGAGCTGTGCGTATCGTGGTTGAGCGACTACAAGATTGTTATGCTGCGTTAGGGATTGTACATACTCATTACCGTCATTTACCGGATGAGTTTGATGACTATGTGGCGAACCCTAAACCGAATGGCTATCAATCAATTCATACCGTAGTACTGGGGCCAAATGGTAAAACGTTAGAAATCCAAATTCGTACTCGCCAAATGCATGAAGATGCAGAATTAGGTGTGGCGGCGCACTGGAAATATAAAGAAGGCTCAACTGGCGTTGGTAAAGGTAGTAGCTATGAAAACCGTATTGCGTGGCTACGTAAGTTAATCTCATGGCAAGAAGAGATGGCAGATTCTGGCGAAATACTGGATGAAGTTCGTAGCCAAGTATTTGATGACCGAGTTTACGTCTTTACGCCAAAAGGGGACGTTGTCGACTTACCAACGGGTTCCACGCCACTCGATTTTGCTTACCACATTCATAGTGATGTGGGGCATCGTTGTATCGGGGCGAAAATTGGTGGACGGATTGTACCGTTTAGCTATCAATTGCAGATGGGCGATCAAATTGAAATTATCACTCAAAAGCATCCAAACCCGAGTCGCGACTGGTTAAATCCAAACTTGGGTTATGTGACAACCAGCCGCGGCCGCGCAAAAATTCAAAACTGGTTCCGCAAACAAGATCGCGATAAAAATATTCTGGCTGGACGTCAGATTCTGGATAGTGAATTATCCCATCTGGATATCAGCTTGAGAGAAGCCGAAAAATTGTTGATTGCTCGCTACAATGTGCATTCATTGGATGAAGTCTTGGCGGGCATTGGCGGTGGTGATATCCGTATCAACCAGCTAGTTAATTTCTTACAAGCTAAGTTTAATAAAGTCACGGCGGAAGAAGAAGACCGCGCAGCAATGAAAACGCTGGAGAGTAAGTCAGCGTTACCAAGAGCGCCTTCCCATGGTAGTGGGCGTGTGGTCGTCGAAGGTGTGGGTAACTTAATGCACCATATAGCACGTTGTTGCCAGCCAATTCCGGGGGATGAAATCGTCGGGTTTATCACAAAAGGTCGCGGTATCTCTATTCATAGTGCCGATTGTGAACAACTTGCTGAATTGCAAAGCCACGCGCCAGAGCGCGTTATCGATGCTGTTTGGGGGGAAAATTACTCCAGTGGCTACTCGTTAGTTGTCAGAGTGATAGCCAATGACCGTAGTGGCTTACTGCGCGATATCACGACGATTTTAGCGAATGAAAAAGTCAATGTATTAGGGGTGAGTAGCCGCAGCGATGTGAAGCAGCAGCTCGCCACCATCGATATGACCATCGAGTTGTATAACATCGAAGTACTGGGACGAGTTCTGACGAAGTTAAATCAGTTGCCGGATGTTATCGAGGCGAAACGCCATTCTTCCTAATTTTCTTCATATTTCGAGCTGTAGGGGTGTTGGCTGCATTCACTAATCCTAGTCACATACTTATGTATGCTCCTAGGGATTAGTTCAATTGCCGCCTACCTACAACTCGAACTATTTTGAAAATGCATTTCCTTCATATTTTGGCGCGCAGCGTTGTTGGCTGCGCGCGCTCGCCTAGCTGTGCATCCAAACTATTTTGAAAATAATTTTTAATAGTTATTTTAATAAAAATCTGAAGATTTAGCGTATTCAATTTAATTTCGTTAAGGTATAACCCTCATTAAATCATAACTAACTAATTTATTGATAAGGGTTAAATATGCAGCAGGGCAATAAACAAATTGAACGGTTACTCACTATTATGGCGCGTTTGCGTGACCCGCAAAATGGCTGTCCGTGGGATACGCAACAGACGTTTAAGACCATTGCCCCTTATACCCTTGAAGAAACCTATGAAGTGCTCGATGCCATTGAGCGTGAAGACTTTACTGATTTAAAAGGTGAGTTGGGGGATTTGCTGTTTCAAGTGGTTTTTTATGCCCAAATGGCAAAAGAGCAAAACTTGTTTGATTTCGATGAAATTTGCCAAGCAGTGAGCGATAAACTAGAACGCCGCCATCCTCATATCTTTGATGCTAACAACCAACTGAGTAGCAGCGAAGTTATTGCGGGTTGGGAACTGCGTAAAGCAAAAGAACGTGCAGAAAAAGAGCAATATTCCGTATTGGATGATATTCCAAACACTTTACCAGCCTTAATGAAAGCCTACAAAATTCAAAAACGTTGTGCTTCTGTGGGCTTTGATTGGGACACCTTAGGTCCGGTGGCAGATAAAGTTACCGAAGAACTGGCCGAAGTGATGGAGGAGGCTACACAAGTCGTCGTTGATGAGCAGCACCTCGAAGAAGAAATTGGTGATTTACTGTTTGCGACGGTGAATTTATCTCGCCATTTAGGCCATAAGCCAGAAATTGCCTTACAAAAAGCATGCAATAAATTTGAGCGACGTTTTCGTGAAATCGAAAGGCGATTAGCAGAAAGTGGCAAAACGACAGAAACTGCTACACTTGATGAGATGGAAGCCTTGTGGGTTTCTATCAAATCAGATGAATAGTGTTTGTAGGTAGATACAATCGCGGATTGAAATAGTTATTCAAAATCAAACTTAATGCAAAATAGCATTTTTAAAGCTATACATGAAGCTGAAAGGATTTAGCTTTTACTCTATAATGTGTTAATCTTGCAAAACAGGTGAATAGTGCGGTAAAAAGTGACTATTTATCAAACGATAAATATTTTTATTTTTAACTTGCTGATATTATTAAGGTATTGATGAAAACTAACCTTATTACGCTTAGAACATTTGTAGGGAATTTAAGGTTCGGGTATACTGTTTTCCCGTCCTGTTATATCCATCATCTTTTAAACCTAAACGTTCAGGTTCAGCATGAAAACTAACTATATTTTTGTGACCGGCGGGGTCGTATCCTCTCTGGGTAAAGGCATTGCCGCAGCCTCATTGGCGGCTATACTCGAAGCCCGTGGACTCAATGTAACCATTATGAAATTGGATCCCTACATTAACGTAGATCCAGGTACTATGAGCCCAACCCAACACGGGGAAGTTTTCGTTACAGAAGACGGCGCTGAAACTGACTTGGATTTAGGTCATTATGAGCGTTTCATCCGTACTAAAATGACACGTCGCAATAACTTTACGACGGGGCGTGTTTATTCTGAAGTCTTACGCAAAGAGCGCCGTGGCGACTACTTAGGCGCGACTATCCAAGTTATCCCTCATATTACTAACGAAATTAAAGATCGCATCATCCGTGGTGGTGAAGGTCATGACGTCGTATTAGTTGAAATCGGCGGTACTGTTGGTGATATCGAATCTCTGCCATTCCTTGAAGCAATTCGTCAAATGGCGGCAGAAGTAGGTCGTGAGCATACATTGTATATGCACTTAACCTTAGTGCCGTATTTAGCGGCAGCAGGGGAAGTCAAAACCAAGCCTACACAGCACTCAGTCAAAGAATTACTGTCAATTGGCATTCAGCCAGATGTATTAATTTGCCGTTCAGACCGCGTTATTCCAGCGAACGAACGTGCGAAAATTGCACTGTTCTGTAATGTCCCAGAAAAAGCAGTTATTTCTCTGAAAGATGCAGATTCTATTTATAAAATTCCAGGCATGCTGAAAGCACAAGGTTTGGATGAATATATCTGTAGCCGCTTCCGTTTAGAATGCAAAGAAGCTGATTTGTCTGAGTGGGAACAAGTTATTTACGAAGAAGCCAATCCAGCGGGTGAAGTCACCATCGGTATGGTCGGTAAATATGTTGAATTACCAGATGCTTATAAATCGGTAATTGAAGCGCTGAAACATGCGGGCTTGAAAAATCGCTTAACCGTCAATATTAAATTGATTGATTCTCAAGATGTTGAAACCCGTGGGGTGGACTTACTGAAAGGTCTGGATGCTATTTTAGTTCCGGGTGGTTTCGGTTCTCGCGGTATTGAAGGGAAAATTCTAACTGCACAATATGCACGTGAGAACAAAATCCCATACTTAGGTATTTGCCTAGGCATGCAAGTTGCTCTGATTGAGTTTGCGCGTAATGTTGCGCATATGGAAGATGCTAACTCCACTGAATTCAAAGCAGATTGTAAATATCCAGTCGTTGCGCTAATTACAGAATGGCGTGATGAAGATGGCAATCTTGAAGTTCGTTCTGAAGAGAGCGATCTTGGTGGAACCATGCGTGTTGGCGGTCAACCATGTCATTTGACAGAGGGCAGCCTTGTTCATGGTATGTATGGCGTAGATACTATTATCGAACGCCATCGTCACCGTTATGAAGTGAATAATATGATGCTGAAACGCATCGAAGATGCTGGTCTGAATATTGCAGGCCGCTCTGTGGACAATAAACTGGTTGAGATTATCGAAAATCCAAACCATCCATGGTTTGTGGCTTGCCAGTTCCACCCTGAATTCACATCTACCCCAAGAGATGGTCATCCGTTGTTTGCAGGTTTTGTTAAAGCCGCTGGTAAGTACCAGAAAGGTGAGTTGAAATAAGATACGGGGAAGTCGGCATTTTTAGCTAACTTCCCGAAATTTAACTTGTACTGAGGAAAACCTAATGTCCAAAATTGTTAAAGTGATCGGTCGTGAAATCATTGACTCTCGTGGTAACCCAACTGTTGAAGCTGAAGTACATTTAGAAGGTGGTTTTGTTGGTTTAGCTGCAGCTCCATCAGGTGCATCTACAGGTTCTCGTGAAGCACTGGAACTGCGTGATGGTGATAAATCACGTTTTCTGGGTAAAGGTGTTCTGAAAGCTGTTGCAGCTGTAAACGGTCCAATCGCTCAAGCACTTATCGGTAAAGATGCTAAAGATCAAGCAAATATCGATAAAATCATGATTGACCTGGATGGTACAGAAAACAAATCTAAATTTGGTGCAAACGCAATTCTGGCTGTTTCTTTAGCAAACGCAAAAGCGGCAGCTGCGGCAAAAGGTATGCCTCTGTATGAGCATATTTCTGATCTGAACGGTACTCACGGTCAATATTCTATGCCTCTGCCAATGATGAACATCATCAATGGTGGTGAGCACGCAGATAACAACGTTGATATCCAAGAATTCATGATTCAACCTGTTGGCGCATCGACTCTGAAAGAAGCGGTTCGTATGGGTTCTGAAATCTTCCATCATTTAGCAAAAGTGCTGAAATCTAAAGGCATGAACACTGCCGTTGGTGATGAAGGTGGTTATGCTCCAAACTTAGAATCTAACGCTGCTGCACTGGCTGCTATCAAAGAAGCTGTTGAACAAGCAGGTTATGTTTTAGGTAAAGACGTTACTCTTGCTATGGACTGTGCAGCATCTGAGTTCTACAACAACGAAACAGGTAACTATGAACTGAAAGGCGAAGGCAAAACCTTCACTTCACAAGAGTTCACTCATTACCTAGAAGAGCTGACTAAACAGTACCCAATCGTTTCTATTGAAGATGGTTTAAATGAATCTGACTGGGATGGCTTCGCATACCAAACTAAAGTTCTTGGTGACAAAATCCAACTGGTTGGTGACGACCTGTTTGTAACCAACACTAAGATCTTAAAAGAAGGTATTGATAAAGGCATCGCTAACTCAATTCTGATCAAATTCAACCAAATTGGTTCTCTGACTGAAACGTTAGCTGCGATTAAAATGGCGAAAGATGCTGGCTATACAGCGGTAATCTCTCACCGTTCAGGTGAAACTGAAGATGCAACAATTGCTGATTTAGCAGTTGGTACTGCAGCAGGTCAAATCAAAACAGGTTCTATGAGCCGTTCTGACCGTGTTGCTAAGTACAACCAATTGATCCGCATTGAAGAAGCGTTAGGTAAAAATGCGCCATTCAATGGTCTGAAAGAAGTGAAAGGCCAAGCATAATTTTTAATTTGCTTTAGTCTAATAAACGGGAAGAGAAATCTTCCCGTTTTTTTTTGCATCTAAAATGCTTTTCGAATTATTTAATAAGTATAAAAAATCCAGATTAAGTATATTTAAATATTTTTATTTTTTATGTTACTAATATTAATGACATTTAAAAATTTAATGTCGTTGATAATTAATATGAATATTAAATAAGGATATTATTATGGGAAAGGACAGTCATGATTCATTATTTTCAACAACGAAAATAATAGAGCAGCGAGCGAAAGGAAGTACAACATTAAATAGATTGGTAACAGAAATAAAAACAGAATATAAAAATAATGGAGGATGGAGTGAATCAATAATTAATAAGAAAAAAGCATTAGAAAGTAAAATTACAAGTATTGCCTATTTTCACTACAGCGGTAATCGACCTGATGGTATTGTAGGTTTAACCATTGATGAACAGAAAATATTTTTAAGTGAGTTTAAAAAATTACTTACCGATAAACCAAGTGTTGAAGTTAGAGTCCAAGGTAAAAATGATGATTATTTTTCTAGCTTAGCTGACCATGATTTATTAGATGGTACTTCCTATCGATTTTTACCTAAAGATTATAAAGAACGATATAATAATCATTCAATGCTCATGTCTCGCTTAACAATAAATGTTAAAAAAGAAAATTTTATTTCTTTATCACAAGCATTAATGAAATTGTATGAACATGATCCAAATAAGCGGGTTATGCAGTCAAAAATTATGGGCCCTAAAAACTTAGGAAAATTAACTGATCAAGCGGTTATTTATTTTTCTAATGCAAATTTACAAGATGCGATTGAAGTTAGCCAACAACTGAGAGAATTAATGCCAGAAGATGCTTTTCTTGAGCATGTGCCAATAGGAATGTACCGGGTAGATAAAGGTATTTCTTATTCAGAAACCCTGAAAGGGCAGTCTAGTAGCCACGGAGAGGCTCGTGCGGAGATAATTGCTAAGGCTGTGACTGAATCATTATTAACAGAAAAACCAGTCGATAAATGCCTTGAGGCTCAGCTTAGAATTTATGGTTATGATGTTGAGCATCCTGCATTGCTCGCTCAATCTGTTCGAGAGGCTTACATTGATACTAGTTTAGCTGGCGGTGGGCATCCATCTGAACGTTTACCGAGTAAAAACATAGAAATATTTAAGCAAGATCCTGTTAGCTTCTCCCAGCAATATATTATTAATACGAAAGAGCTCAATGCAATTTTACAGGCTCCAAATGAAGGAAAGGTTATATTCACAAAAGGAAATAGTAATAACTATGTAGTGGAATTTATTGATGACAGTTATGGAGAGGATCAACCATCTTCTATTGAAAGCTATTTTTTAGAGTCAAAAATTAGAAATAAAGAAAGTAAGCAAGTCGAGTATATTGATATTCTAATTAAGTACCCAGATAAAAAATTTTTATTTACAGGATTATTACTTGGCGATTCTGTTGTTGTAACGGAACTTAATTCTGAAACATATCGTGTTTATCGTGATAATAGGCCTGACGCGTCATTGCTATACGATAATGTTGTTATGGCGGTAGATGAGCGAGACTATAATAATAGGGAAAATAATACAACAAAAGCTAGTTTATTTATGCATTATGAAAATGAAAAATGGAATTTAATTTTACAACCTCAAAAAGGAAAGTATTTTGCGATTACTGAAAGTAATGTTGTACAAGTACAACTACCGGGTGATTACTTACTTCCACTCAAACAGCAACGATTTGATATTTATCGGAATAAAATTCATCAAGACTTAAAAGTTGCAGCTAAAAAATTCAATATTACATTTAGTGATATTCCAAATGATGAAGATTTATTTGAAACTCCATCAGAGCAAAATACCTCAGTAAAAACGTGGTTAGATATCGGAGATGAAATTAAACGAAAACTGGATCATCAAATTACAGCTCTTAATCAATCTCGTGAAAAGTTAGAAATTGAATTCTCTCAAACAATAGATAGTGAAAAAAGAACAATATTAAAAAATATGATTGAGATGAATAAAACTATTATTTCATTAAATAAAAAACAATATAGTGAACTATTTCATGATTTGCGTGAAGTAGAATATGGATGGTTATGGCAGAGTGTGAAAGCTAAAAAAGGAATGAATGCTGTCATTAAAATTAATGACTATGATACGAATATCAGTGTTAATGCAAATTATGATTATCATCTAACAGTCAATGAACGCTACGATAATCTCATCTATTTGCATAAAGTCACACGTAATTTACGCTTTAAAAGTGAGTTTAATCTTGGGGCTAAGCAATATTTGGAGGTCACTGTTCCAGGTGTTGATGAAACGATGTCATCCCAACAATTAAAAAAATTGTATATAACAAGTGAGTATAATGCTAAAGAAAGAGGTGCATTATATCGGCTTATTCAAGAAGTTGGCCATTCAGAATACATATCAAAGGTTCTCACTCAAACGGGTAAATTCAGTGAGTTATTTTCTTCGTTAGGCAGCAAGACGAATCGATTGATACCACAAGACTTTTATTTATCCTTGATGAAGGGAGATTCGAGTGGACGTTGCTATCCCCTAGTTCGAGCAATGTCTGTTGCTTTGGCTCGTAATGGGCAAGCAGGGGCAGATATTCTCATTGATAAATTGTATATTGCAGCTGCTGATCCTGAAAGCCGAGATGCTCTGTTATTGCAATCGTCACTAAAAAATCTTCATTCCAATATCAATGCAGTTGAATCTTCTTTTTCCCATGGTGTGATGGAGCTAAA
Source organism: Providencia rustigianii DSM 4541 (assembly GCF_000156395.1). Lineage (GTDB taxonomy): Bacteria > Pseudomonadota > Gammaproteobacteria > Enterobacterales > Enterobacteriaceae > Providencia > Providencia rustigianii. The sequence goes on along the minus strand of NZ_GG703819.1, from coordinate 503,996 downwards.
GCAGATACAAACATTGTTAGAAATGAAAGAGGAAACAAAACTATTTGCTCTGAATAGTAAAAAACATGCAATGCTAATTGGAAAGATTATTGTTGATGGTAAAAGTAGTTATTATTTTTATGATCCTAATTTTGGGTTATTTTCTTTTAAGAATAGTAAACGTTTATTTTCCGCACTAAAAACATTCTTTGTTGATAAAAAAATGGCAGATTACTACTCTTCATTTGAGCGAAATAATAAGCCAGCCTTTGAATTAGTTTTCATTAATACAGATGATATGGAAAGCGTTTCTGTAGGTGACCATTTAACCGTCAAGGATTTAAGTCTATTAGAGCCACTATCCATAAAATCAATTAAAGAGAAAGAAATTGATGCAATTATTTATCAGCAAGATGAAATTATTCATGACACAAAATTAAAAACCACACTGGCTATACTTGATGCCGAGTTATGGGGAGAGAGAATTAATGTTGCATCGATAAATCTATCTTCAGAGTACTCCCTTAATGAAAACTGGATCCCTTTATTTTCTTCAGTCGAAGTAATTGAAAATGATCGTTATAAAATAAAATTTATTAATATAAAAGATACGGAAATAACTCGATGGGTTGAAACATCTGATCACACATTTATGCGATTCCATCGCTATTCAATGGAGCAAATGGGTATATTTGGAAAGTATTATCAATTTGAAGAAAATAAAATACGCTTAAGAAACCATGAGGCAAATTCAATCTCTGTAGATGGACTAAATGCAGGTATTGCTATTCAATCACTTATTCAATGGATTGAGGAAAAAAATCTCGATAAATCATCTGTAAGAAGAAATGCGCCAAATTTATTTCTAGCATTAAAAATTCATAGCTATGTCAACTATACCATGATGGCTCATGGTGCTATGAATGATATGATAAAAATAAATCAGATAATAAAGCTAGGGCTTAATAATGAAAGTAATATCTCTGTAAAAGAAATTAGCTGCTTTTTTTCCTCTTTTGCTAAAACTGCAAATGAAGGGTTAACTGTCATATTTAGTGGCGCGTTAGTTGGTTTTGATATATATGAATTAAGTCATGCAGAAAATGACCCCCAACGTATTATTTTTGGTACTCAACTTGCATTTGACTCGGCGGGACTCACATCGGGCGTTACAGGTATTGGGCTTGGTGCAATGGGCAGTGCGACAGCCGCTGCCGCTTTAGGTAGTGCAAGTGTGATAGTTGCCGGGCTAGGGATTGGTTTTGTTGGTCTAGCCCGTAATTTCGCGATTATAGGGGAAGATGCTAAAGCCGTCGGAAGTTATTTTTATGCTTTAGACCAAGCATATAAAGGCAATGGTTATGATTACCTTGCTGATAAAGAAACATTTATTCCAAAATTTGGGGCTGTATTTAATACGATTGACATTAAAAATAATCAGATTCAATTTGATAGCCAATATATCTATCGTACAACTCCTCATTCAGCCGGTGGTGGTCGTAAAAATTATATCTTTTGGGCGGGCAATTTCCCAACGATGGTAAAAGATAAGCAGCAGGCAATAAATATTCGTCGAGGAATTGGCTATCAGGATGCGGTTCATCAAGTCGATTTTCAAAATGCTAAAGCAGTTATGTTACCCGTAATCCCTAAGTCATATATCAAGTATAGCTACAATTTATGGCCAGGCTGTACTTCCCGTAATGATAGTGGCTTTAATGTTATTCGACGTTTAGAGCAAGCGGATAATTTTGATTATGATTTTTATATTTTCCCAAGTGAAAATACAATCACCCAAATTTTTCATGAGTATGTAAATACGCCAATTGATATTATTTTGGATGAGGAAAATAGGGAACTAGTTGTTCCTCAATTAGCCAAAGAATGGTATGGAAAAATTGAGTATAAACTTAAGGGAAATGGTGGGGAATATAAGCTTAATCTTAATCAGGGTATAAAAGTTGTTCTCATGGATGATATTCAAGCGGATAAACCATCAAAATGGATTATTAATTCCAGCCTATTAGCTGATGATACTATTGAAATTAAAAATAATAATTTAATTATCGGTGGTGTAAAAATAGAGATCGATATTACCTGTAAGCAAGAGAAGATATGGGTGATTAATAAGAAAAGTGAAATAAATGAAATTGATATTTCTTCAGCTCAGATAAATATTGTTAGCGAAAATGAAAATCAGTGGAAAGATTCAACAGAGTCCTTGGATTCTCATCTACAACATTATGCAGATAAGCATCAATTGCATGGGCAATATATTGTTATTGATAATCATCAGTATAATGGTAAAAATGTAGGAAAAGCATTCTATGATGTTACCAATAAACGCTATATTTTCATTGATACTTTAGATGAAAATAAACAACATGCTATTCTAGGGTTTATTTCAAAAAGCGAAGCCTACTTTTATCTCCCTACGCAAAAATCCATCTGGAAAGTGGATATTGCGAGTGGATCTCTTGTCACAGAATACCAATTAAATCATGACATTGATCGTGCTTTTGAAATTATGCAGATATGGGGAGGGGGTGAGGATCTCTATTTTTCATGCCGCTATAATGACTCAAATGAGGTCGCTCATTTCCGACTGGGTCAAGATAATATTGAGATATTGAGCTTAAATGCGGAACATCAGCGATTAATAGAATTGGCTAAAACAGATCCCAAACTGACTCAAAGCACTGTACGAGACATTTTACATGGCTACATGATCAGTGGCGTGAAAAAGGAAAATAACCATACTAATCAAATTGATTCCAGAGCATCGGAGCTGTTGACTCTCTATGGTGTAGATCATAATCAAGTCGAACATCGTTATTGGCTAAGACGCTTAGACAATCTGTTAATAAAGCCCAACCTGTCACCTTCACTGGGTCATGGGGAAATATCGCTAAATCCTAAAATGGTACAGAGTCACTGGTCTATCCCTCATGACCTAGCTCTGATTGGAAATATATTTGACTCTACTGGAAACGAAGTTTTCTATTTCTATAGTGCAAAAAATAAAGAACTCTATCGGCAGGTTGGTCCTGGTCAGAATGTCTTGGATGCAACGAAACCCACAGCATGGTATATGAATATGCCATTTATAGAGAATGTAATTTTCTGGAAAGGTAGTTTATTTGTCGTTAATGTCGATGGTGTTATAGGCCAAATTAATGCCCAAGGTGAATTTCATCCGGTGGGATTGAATGAAAAGTGGTTTACAGAAAATCCTATTTGGTGGAGCAAATTGCAGGATTATTATTGCTGTAAAACGATCGCTTTATTGGGAATTAGGGACTCTTCAGGTCAGCAACTCATACCCGCCTGGTATGACAATGGAAAAATCATTGTTGCGTCTAGTTTATCCACTGAAAATAATCTGCAATTCTTAGGGGTAGATGCTGAAAATATGGGGGGATTGATCTTTGATACAGTGAATAAAAAACTGTATCGGCAATCAGCCATAAGTGAAATAGAATTAAACTCAGCTTTTGGTCAAGATCGGTTGCTTCTTTCCTCGACTGCGCTACCGGAGGCTGTAGATCTTTATCCAAATCTACAATTTAAGAACGTTAAGAACATAGGGCACGGTCTGTTGCTATCTGCTGAAAGTGGTGAAATTTTATATGTCGATATGCTTGAAAAGGAGAATGGAGAAAATCGTTCTCATATTGGTTCTTCGTTGATCATTCGAGGTGGCAAAGAGAATGATACTTTGGTTCCATCGATAATCAAAAATGTTAAACAAATCGTGTTAAATGCTGGTGATGGCCAAGATACGTATTCGATTTCACAAGATACTTGGCAACATTATCAAGCCATCATTATTGATAATAATGCTAATGACTTATTAGTTGATACCTTGATGCTACCGATTGAAAATTTAGATTCGTTGGTGGTTACTCGATATGATGATGACCTATTGGTAATCGATAATGAACAAAATACGGTGCTTATTTTACGCCAAGTTTTTGGTGTAGAAAAACAATCCCATCGGCACTTAAAGCTGCATTTTATCAATCATCCAAATAGCATTTCGATTGAGCAATTTATTGATCGCTATACTTCAGTTAGCGAGATAAAGCCTACGCAATACATTTATAATCATCAAAATATCGAGAGTGATAGTCATATGCGATTAATATCGGAGCACATGGCTGCGCTTGATAGCCGAGATTCATTAACTATGCCAAGAATGGATACCCATCTTGTACCAAATATGATGTTAGGCAACAACGCATCAAACCAAAATTTCACAAGGTAATTCCAAAATTTCACAAGGTAATTCATAAAAATGTAATCCAGCTTGAGTTTCATGGTCAAGCTGGATTGTAGGTCACAAAATCAAAATTGTACTATTTATGATAACTATCAAGTTGTTATATATTTTTAGTGGGAATGATTTATAGAGAAAATAAACGGGCTGTGATTTTATTAACTTATGAATTAAGTGATTAAATAACCTATTTTGTGAATCTATAGATAGATTTTTGATTATTTCACTATAAAACAGGTAAATTGCGGGGCACAGATCGCAATTTTGGACTATCCACATTTTCATCCCATTAAATTAACTCTATATTTTACTCCTTGTAAAAAACCATTAACAAAAAACAACTCAAATATTTATTTTTGCTTCCGAGCTATGGAGTTAACATGGATGCTTCCGAATCTTTGACACCAGCAGTTTCGCCAACCCCACCGAACAAGCGTGGTTGGATAATCTTAGCTGTTGATATTGTACTGCTTATTTTACTGTTGAAATTTTTGCCTTTTGATGACAAAGCAAATGCAGGGCTGGCTTTAATGGTCTTTGTTGGTGTTCTTTGGCTGACTGAGGCGATCCACGTAACGATTACTGCACTTTGTATTCCTTTACTCGCCGTGGGTCTTGGATTGATGGGAACGGGTGATGCATTAAAAGCATTTGCTAACCCAATTATCTTTTTATTTTTTGGTGGCTTTGCGTTAGCAACAGCTTTGCATATTCAAGGTCTGGATAGGCTGATTGCTAATCGCTTGTTAATGGCTGCACGTGGGCGCCTTTCTGTTGCTGTATTATTACTGTTTGGGGTAACTGCAGGGTTATCCATGTGGATCAGTAACACAGCAACAGCTGCTATGATGTTACCGTTAGTATTAGGGATTTTATCTAACTTAGATGTTCGTCATGAACGAAATACTTTTGTATTCGTCTTATTAGGTGTGGCATACAGTGCGAGCATTGGCGGATTGGGTACTATTGTGGGTAGCCCACCAAATGCGATAGCGGCATCTGCTCTTGGTTTAGACTTTTTATCTTGGATGAAATACGGTATTCCTATCATGGTGGTATTGCTGCCAATGATGTTTGTACTGATGTATATGATGTTGCGTCCAAATTTAAAGCATCGTTTTGACATTGAGCTAGAAGAAGTTAAATGGAATGGTAAACGTATTACTGCCATGGTTATCTTCTTATTAGCTGTTATTTGCTGGATCACGAGTACATTTATCAGTAGTGCACTAGGTGGAGTGAAAGACTTAGATACCATTATTGCTCTTAGCGCCGCCGTGTTGATTGCTATCACAGGTGTTGCTAGTTGGTCTCAAATTCAGAAAAACACTGAGTGGGGCGTCTTAATGCTGTTTGGTGGAGGTTTAACCTTGAGTGCAATTTTAAGCACGTCAGGGGCAAGTAAAATCATGGCTGACTGGATGCAAATGACATTTGGTCAAAGCCATTGGTTTGTGATTATTCTTGCAGTGACAACCTTTATTATTATTCTGACCGAGTTCACAAGTAACACGGCAAGTGCGGCGCTGTTAGTTCCAATCTTCGCTACCGTGGCTGAAGCATTAGGTATGCCAGTTATGGCATTAACCATGATTATTGGTATCGGTGCTTCTTGTGCCTTCATGCTGCCAGTTGCAACACCGCCAAACGCTATTGTATTTGGCTCTGGTTATATTCGACAAATTGAGATGGTACGAGTTGGTGCAGTACTGAACGTTGCTTGTATCATTGTCATTTCTCTGTTTGCTTGGTTCTTCTGGATTTAATTGAATCGATAGATTCTAAAAGTATGATAACGGCCCCAAAGAATGGGGCCGTTTTTTTATGCGCTGAGTATGGTGCTGTCTGCTGACATTAAAACATAATGTTTGGGAATGATAAGGATTAAGGTATTAAGAAAGGTCAATTCCAGTGGCCAGTAAAAACATAAAAACAATGTAAGCACTGAAGAAAACATAAGGCGATATTAATAGTAAGGATAAGGCAAAAAATCCGATTTTTAACCAACGATAATTTGAAACGGAAGATAACCACAGTGCCAATAACATCATCAAGACAATAGTGCTAAATCCGAGCCTCCCTATCAACCAAGAAACCACCGTAATTAATGCCAATAATGATGCTCCTTTTTATCCGTACTAACATTGTTTTATGATAGTGACCTGTAGATGACTTTCTTCACCATTCATGCAAAAAAAAGGTCACTTCATTTGAAGTGACCTTTAATTGAGTACTAAGTAAATTTAGTGAGCTGCGGGTGGCTGACTGTGTTCTGCGTTATCAATTTTCTTATCAAAGCGGCGACGGATCACCACAAAGAATACCGGAACGAAGAAGATAGCCAGGGATGTTGCTGCGAACATACCACCAAGTACACCAGTACCTACTGAGTTCTGCGCTGCAGAACCAGCACCATTACTGAATACCAGAGGGATAACACCCAGCATGAAGGCTAATGATGTCATCAGGATTGGTCTGAGACGCATTTTTACTGCATCCAGAGTAGCTTCAATCAATCCTTTTCCTTCTTTTTCCATCAAGTCTTTGGCGAATTCAACAATCAATATTGCGTTCTTCGCCGACAAACCAATGGTTGTTAATAGACCCACCTTGAAGTAAACGTCGTTATCTAAGCCTCGAACAGAGGTAAAGAGTAACGCACCGATGACACCAAGAGGAACCACTAACATAACTGAGAATGGTACCGACCAGCTTTCATATAGAGCTGCCAGACACAGGAATACAACAATCAGTGAGATAGCATATAGAGCAGGGGCCTGGTTTCCAGACAGACGCTCTTGGTATGACATTCCTGTCCACTCATAACCAATACCTTCCGGCAGGTTTTCTGTGGTCAGTTTTTCCATCATCAGCATCGCTGCACCGGTACTTTGACCTTCAGTAGCTTGACCTTGAATGTTCATTGCTGGAACACCGTTATAACGTTCTAAACGTGGTGAACCGAATTTCCATGGATCTTTGGACTCGTCTAAGAATGCAGAGAACGGGACCATTTTACCTTGGTTATTACGAACATACAGGCTGCTAATATCTGACGGTAACATACGGCTTTCCGCGTCACCTTGTACGTAAACTTTCTTCACACGACCACGGTCGATAAAGTCGTTTACATAGGTTCCACCAAACACCGAGCTCAGGGTTGCGTTGATATCACTAATTGCGACACCTTGAGCCTGTGCTTTTTGCTGGTCAATATAGATACGATATTGTGAAGTATCATCTTGACCGTTAGGGCGTACACCTTGCAGAATTTCAGGGTGTTTAGCTGCCAGTCCAAGTAACTGATTACGTGCTTCCATCAGTTTTTCATGACCTAAGCCGCCTTTATCAACCAATTCGAAGTCGAATCCGTTTGATGTACCTAATTCTACAATGGCTGGTAAGTTGAAGGCATAAATGAAGGCACCTTGCTTTTTCGATAATGCTGCGTTTGCGCGAGCAACGATAGCATCAACATGGTTTTCATCACCTTTACGCTCATCCCAGTTTTTCAGAACGACGAACGCTAGACCCATGTTTTGGCCTGCACCAGCAAAGCTAAAGCCACCAACTGTAAACACTGACTCAACGTTTTTACCTTCATCTTTTCTGAAGTAATCACTCACTTCATCCAAGATGACTTGGGTTTGTTCTTGTGTTGATCCTGGTGGTAACTGAACCATTGACAGGAATACACCTTGGTCTTCCGCAGGTAAGAATGAGGATGGTAGCTTCACGAACATAAACGCCATGCCGGCAACCAGCAGGAGGTAAATGACCAAGTAGCGACCTGTCCCATTCAACATACGGCTTACGCTGTCTGTATAATGGTGAGCTTGTTTCTCAAATGTACGGTTAAACCATCCAAAGAACCCTTTTGTCGAGCCATGACTGCCTTTTTCAATTGGCTTCAGGATCGTCGCACAGAGTGCAGGGGTCAGGATCATCGCCACCAATACCGATAACAGCATTGATGAAACAATCGTAATTGAGAACTGACGGTAAATCGCCCCTGTTGAACCACCGAAGAAGGCCATAGGGATAAATACCGCGGACAATACCATCGCAATACCAACCAGAGCACCTTGGATTTGTTCCATAGATTTCTTAGTTGCTTCTTTTGGTGGTAAGCCTTCTTCTTGCATCACACGTTCAACGTTTTCGACAACAACGATGGCGTCATCCACCAATAGACCGATGGCGAGGACCATGGCGAACATGGTCAAGGTGTTAATCGAATAACCAAACGCTGACAAGATAGCAAATGTCCCTAATAGGACAACTGGAACGGCAATGGTTGGGATCAGTGTGGCACGAATGTTCTGTAAGAACAGATACATAACTACAACAACCAACATGATTGCTTCAACCAGCGTTTTAACTACCTCGTTAATCGAAATTTTAACGAATGGTGTCGTATCGTATGGATAAACGACTTCTAACCCATCAGGGAAGAAGGGTTCCATATCAGCTAATGCAGCACGAACGTTATTTGCTGTATCCAGTGCGTTAGCACCTGTTGCGAGTTTAATACCGATACCCGCCGCTGGCATACCATTAAAACGTGCAATCGTACTGTAGTTTTCAGCACCTAACTGAACGGTAGCGACATCTTTCAGGCGAACTTGAGAACCATCTTGGTTCACTCGCAGTAAGATGTTGGAAAACTCTTCTACATTACTTAAACGGGTTTGAGCAATGATTGACACGTTCAAACGCTGACCGCCAACCGGAGGAGTTCCCCCTAATTGACCGGCAGCAACTTGGTTGTTTTGTACACGAATAGCATTAATGACATCCGAAGTTGCCATATTGTACTTAACCAGTTGCTCTGGTTTTAACCAAATACGCATTGCATATTGGGTACCAAACAGCTGAGTCTCACCGACACCATTTACACGGCTAAGAGGATCCTTAATATTCGAACCTACATAGTCGGCAATGTCGTATTGACCCATTGAGCCGTCTTTGGATATGAAGCCTGCAACCATTAGGAATGAGCTACTTGACTTATCGACACTGATACCTTGTTGCTGTACTTCTTGAGGTAAAAGTGGCATAGCCAATTGCAGCTTATTCTGTACCTGTACTTGGGCGATATCGCCATCAGTACCCGCTTCAAAGGTTAGCGTAATGCTTGCTGAACCTGATGAATCACTGGTTGATGACATATACACCAAATTATCGATACCGTTCATATTCTGTTCGATAACTTGGGTCACCGTATTTTGTACCGTCGATGCATCCGCACCTGGGTAGTTAGCTGAAATAGAAACAGCCGGCGGTGCAATCGTCGGGTACTGAGCTACAGGTAACTTGATAATTGCCAGCAGACCTGCAAGCATGGTGATAATCGCAATTACCCATGCAAAAATTGGTCTATCTATAAAAAACCTAGGCATTAATCAATAGCTCCCTTATTTAGACTGTTGTTCAGGTTTAGCCTGAGTGTCTACAATGGATTGGGTTTCTAAGTTTGCTTGCTTCGGAACAACAACCATTCCTGGTTTGATTTTCTGTAAGCCAAGTACAATGACGCGATCGCCATCTTTTAAGCCTTCAGTCACTAACCATTTATTGCCAATTGCTTGTCCAGCTTTAACTTTTCGAACTTCAACTTTGTTTTCTGCACCCACAACCATAACTTGTGCATCACCTTGAGGTGTACGCGCTAAGCCTTGTTGAGGAACCAGAATTGCATCTTGTTTAACACCATCTTCTAAGATAGCGCGCACAAACATACCCGGCATCAATTCTTTGTTAGGGTTAGGGAACACTGCACGCATAGTGATAGAACCAGTGGTTTCATCAACAGTGACGTCAGAGAATTCTAATTGACCCGACTGAGCGTACTCTTGACCATTGTTAATCACTAAGCTAACAGGAGCTTTGCCAGGCTCTTTTTGCAGAGCACCATTTTCAATTTCAGCTTTTAAACGTAAGAAATCTTCACTCGACTGAGTGACATCTACGTAGATAGGATCTAACTGCTGAACTCGCATCAGTTCAGTGGCTTGACCTGCAGAAACTAGCGCACCCTCAGTCACATTTGACTTACTTGTGCGACCACTAATTGGTGAAGTCACTTTAGTGTAGTCAAGGTTGATACGAGCGCTTTCAACAGCTGCTTCTGCCGCTTTTACTGCTGCAAGTGATTGTGCGTAGGTTGAATTCGCTTGGTCGTATTCTTGTTGGCTAATGTAGTTAGTACCAAGTAGTGGTTTATAACGTTTAACCGTTAATGCGGCGAGATTAGCATTTGCTTGCGCTTTTGCTAATTCTGCTTTAGCACTGTTATAGGTAGCTTGGAATGGAGCCGGGTCGATTTGGTATAAGGATACACCGGCCTCAACATCAGTACCTTCTTTATAGTTACGTTTAAGGATGATACCACTTACTTGTGGGCGAACTTCCGCAATACGGAATGCAGATGTACGACCTGGTAGTTCGGTCTTTATAGTCAGAGGTTCAGCTTTAAGCGTAACAATTCCTACATCAGGCGCCGGGCGTTCACCGCCACCTTTCTGTTCTTCGTTACAACCAGATAACGCTAAGCCGCCTGACAGAACCAACAGAGCCAGAGGTAACACCCCTCTGTTTATTCGCATAAGTTAACCTCAATTAATCGATATGAGTTCAAAACAAAAATAGGAAAAATAGCAAAAAATATGAATTATCACTATGCTATAGTACAAACATACACTAATGTATGTAAATCAGCTTTCGATAAAAACGGGTCACAATGGCACGAAAAACTAAACAACAGGCTGAAGAAACCCGTCAGGAAATATTAGATGCCGCTATCAAAACGTTTTCTGAGAGAGGTGTTTCAGCCACATCATTAGCCGATATAGCAAAAGCCGCGGGAGTGACCCGAGGGGCTATATACTGGCATTTTAAAAATAAAGTGGATCTCTTCCATCAAGCCTGTGAGTTTAGCGACAATCAAATTACTCAGGCTGAAGATTATTATCGTTCGAAATATACCAATGATCCACTTTTAATACTAAGAGAATTGTTAATTTATATTCTCACTGATTTCATTAGTATCCCCAAAAACCGCGCATTGATGGAAATCTTTTTCTTAAAATGTGAATTAGTAGGGGAAATGGCATCTGTCGTGGATTTTAAACGTGAAAACTATATGGCAATCCAGCAGCGCATTGTCAAAAATCTTCACGATTGTGTGGCCGCTGGGCAACTCCCTGAGAACTTAGATGTAGAATGCAGTGCGATAATGATCCGTGCATTGATGTCTGGCTTACTCGAAAACTGGTTATTACAGCCAGAGAGTTTTATGATAGGGACACATACAACGACGTTAGTTGATACTCTATTAGAGACACTCAAAAATAGTACGTCATTAAGAGTGTTATCAACGCATAACGATTAATCGGAGAAAGCCATGTCATCCATCCTGATCATTGCGAACGGTGCCCCTTATGGGAGTGAAATGTTATTTAACTCCCTACGCCTAGCCATCACGTTAAAAGAGCAACATCCCCAAACCTCATTAAAAATCTTCTTAATGTCCGATTCAGTCACTGCGGGATTAACAGCTCAAAAACCAAAAGAAGGTTATAATCTTCAGCAGATGCTTGAGATTTTAACCGCTCAAAATGTCCCCGTTAAATTGTGCAAAACTTGCACCGATGCTCGCGGTATCAGTGAATTACCATTAATTGATGGTGTTGAGATTGGTACTCTTGTCGACTTAGCAGCTTGGACGTTAGAAGCAGATAAAGTATTAACATTCTAAGTCGAAGATTAAGCTGCGGTTCTTTTTGAATTGCAGCTTAGTGTTGTATAAATGTAGGATTTTAAATATATCTCATGAGCTTACTGATGCAATTTAGAAAAATGCGGTCATATACTGTCAGACTATTTCTGGTGTTTTTTATTACCCTTTTTTCTTTCCATGTCATTGCCGCACCAACAAATAACCTCCCAACTAAAAATGAGCTCAAAACTGAACTCAATTCATTAAATAAAAAAAGTAGTGCGGGGCAGGAAGATAAATTAGCGATTGCAGATCTAGAGAAATCATTAAATTTTTATGATGAGCTAGATAAAATTGAGCAGCGTTCAGATGAACTGCAAAAAAAACTTAGCCATGCTGATGAAGAATCAAGAAAGGCAATTCAAGGCTTATCGCAGATAAAAAATCAAAGTGAAAATCCTGACATTAACTTTGACCATCAAATTGAAAATAGCAGTTTGCAGCAATTAGAAGCTATGCTGGCAACTTACCTTGAAAATCTACAATCCGAACAAAATGATTTAGCGACCTATAATAGCCAACTGATTGGTTTACAGACTCAGCCCGAACGCGCTCAGGCGATGATGCTAGATAACGCGAATCGGTTACAAGAGATCCGTAATGAGCTCAATACAACCATAACGGGCGCGAGCAAATTACGGCCCTCTCAAGTGAATATGCTGCAAATAGAGCAATATTTATTGCAGCAACAAAATGAATATCAAAAACGAGTATTACAGGCGAATACCCAGTTACAAGATGTACTGCAAAAACAGCGAGACTATACCGCTGCTTATATTGAGCAATTAGATAATCATATTCAGCGTATTCAGGGGGCTATTAGTAAGGAGCGCCTAAAAGATTCACAATCCACTGTCCGAGAAGCTCAAAATTCCTCGACTAATGATGTTGCTGTACAGCAGAATCCTATTCTTCAAAAAGAGATTGAAATTAACAATCAGCTCAGTAATCGCCTGATTGAAGTAACACAAGATGGCAATCGGATGGTGCAAAATGGTATCCGTGTAAAAACCTGGTTAGAGCGAGCCACCCAGTCTGAGCGCAACTTAAAAGAGCAAATTAATGTATTACGAGGTAGCTTATTGTTATCTCGAATTTTATTTCAACAACAAATCGATTTACCTCCTGATATCTTAACGAAAAACTTACCGGTCATTATTGCTGACTTGCGTTTGGAACAATTTGATATCAATCAGCAGCGTGATGCGTTATATCAAACCAACGATTACATTAATAATCTAGAGCACCAGCAAGCAGTAAAAGTTGGAGAGCAAGACAGTGCTGTTTTATTCACCTCCGATGATAAGAGCGCATTAGTCAAAATTTTGGATGTGCGTCGTGAGCTGCTGGATGAGCTCAATTTGCAGCTTGGTGGACAAATATCCCAAGCAATTAATTTACAGCTCGATCAAAATCAGTTACTGAGTGTAGTGGGGTCTTTAGAGCATACGTTGGCACAGCAAATATTTTGGGTAAACAGTAACAAACCCATGGATATTGAGTGGCTAAAAGCGTTCCCCGAAGCCGCTGCCAATCAGCTGACACATGTGGATTTTGATTTTTCACTCTCTAGTCTGAAAAAAGGCTTTATAAATTCGTTACCTGTTACTATCCCACTGTTACTTGCTGCACTGATTTTCATCTGGTTTAACCGAAAAATCAGTTTACGTTTGCAAGCGATCAATCAAAGTTTATCAAGTTTAAGGCACGACAGTGTTTTAAATACGCCATTAGCGCTGCTCTTGACGTTATTGCAAACTATACCAATCTCTTTAGTCGTGATAGCTATTGGTTACTGGTTCTTAAAAACTGGTAACTTACAAGGGGAGTTTGTTTGGGCTTATTGCTTACAACTCGCTATTTTCTGGGCGCTATTTGAGCTAACGTTCCGGGTTCTGAAGCCCGATGGAATTGCAGAAAAACACTTCAATATTGAACATTCTTATGCGCAAAAAATGCGTCGTAGAATGATTCGATTATCAATCCCATTGCTGCCATTAATCTTCTTCTCGACTTATGGGATGAGTAATCCAATGAAAGTGTCAGAGGATGTTATTGGTCAATTGGTGGTGTCGATTAGTTTATTGTTATTGTGCATTTTCACGATCCCATTTTGTAAGCAAGTCTGGCAAGAAAGTGGTAGTCATTTAACACGCTCTATTTTGATTACATTACTGACATTCTCACCACTGATTCTCATTGGATTAATGATTGCAGGGTATTATTACACCACGTTACGATTAGCTAACCGATGGTTAGATAGCCTGTATTTATTAGTGCTATGGTATATCACGTATAACGCATGCTTGCGTGGATTGAGCCTTGGGGCAAGGAAATTGGCGTATAAGCGAGCGCTTGAACGTCGAGCTATGTTGAAGCAAGAAGAGACGGAAAATGAACCAATCAAAGAGCCGCCAATGACGATTGAGCTGATTAGTCAGCAGTCATTGCGCTTAACGACGATGGTGCTATTTATTATTTTCGCCCTTGGTTTCTACGCGATTTGGTCAGATTTTATCACAATCTTTTCATTTTTAGACAGTGTAGAACTGTGGAGCTACGGAACAACCTCTGCGGAAGGCACCAATGTTGTCCGGTTTGTGACTTTAGCCAACCTTATCTTAGCAGTGGTGATTATTGTAGTGGCTTGGATCATGACGCGAAACTTACCCGGGTTATTGGAAGTTTTAGTGCTATCACGCTTGAAACTGCGCCAAGGGTCGACCTATGCCATCACCACGATACTGACTTATATTATTGTGAGTATTGGTGCGATATCCTCTCTTGGAATGATTGGCGTGACATGGAATCAATTGCAATGGTTAGCCGCAGCCCTAACCGTTGGTCTGGGTTTTGGTTTACAGGAAATTTTCGCTAACTTCGTTTCGGGGATCATTTTACTGTTTGAAAGACCGATTCGAATCGGTGATACGGTCACAATTGGGACGTATTCAGGAACGATTAGTAAAATCCGCATTCGTGCAACTACCATTGTGGACTTCGATCGCAAAGAGGTGATCATCCCGAACAAGGCATTTGTGACTGAAAGGTTGATCAACTGGTCTCTATCCGACACCGTGACTCGTATTACGGTATCTATCGGGGTGGCATACGGATCCGATCTGGATAAGGTCAAGCGGGTGTTGCTGCAAGCAGCGACATCAAACAGTAAAGTGATGGCAGAACCTGCACCCGGTGTGTATTTCTTAAGTTTTGGTGCGAGTACGTTAGATCACGAGCTGCGTTTCTATGTTCGTCAAATTGGTGATCGTGCAGTGACTAGTGATGAAGTGAATCGTGAGATTGATAGACTTTGCCGCGAAAACGATATCAATATTGCATTTAATCAGCTTGAAGTTCATCTGCACAATAGTCAAGGGGATGAAGTGCAGGAAGTTAAACGCATAGCAAAAGATGGCCAAGATAAAACTGAGGGTTAAAAGACATCAATCTTCACTGTGGCAGGCTGCTTCGGCAGCTTGCTTATTTAAATAATCGTGCTTAACGATATCTAAGGCTTTTAATACCACATCCGTTTCGACGTCTGATGACTCCAGCAGATAAATAAGGTCGACAGCGAGTTGGATCTCTATCGGGGCATTTTCCAGTGTTCCCATGGGGGCTCCTATCTTTATTCTAAAAATTGATTTTCTTGATGTTCAATGGCTTTTTCAATGCGCAAAAGTGCTTGTCGGCAACGATATAAACGACCCGCTAAAACCGCTAATTCCTTTTGACACTGATGCTGTAAATGGTGGTCAGTTAAACCACTTAAATAGAGCTCTTTTTCACTTACCATTGATTGTAAGCGTCGCTCGTAATCTTGATGTTGTGATAAACGTTCATATAAATCAACCTGTTCCTTTTTTGCACGGAATGAAGATTCTTTTTCGCGTAAGGATTGGGTAGATAGCTCCCGAGAGATTGCTTGCATCTGATGAACAATTTTTTCAGTTAGAAAGTTAACTTGCTGAGTGTGTTTGAGAGTGACACTATGGCACAGTTGCTGATAAAGGTTATTAAGCTCTTTTTGGCAATCACCGAGTCGAGTCGACTTATGGCTGAATAGTTGCATATCAAACCGAGAGTGTGAAAACTCCTGATCCTTTATCGGAGTCACTCGCGCCTCTAATTCATCGATCTGCTTTTTTAAAGCCTCTAAGAGAGCCTGTGTTTTCATTTTTTATTCTCAATAAATGTGAAAAGTGGCGGAATATTGATATCCAGCAATAAAACTTAGCGCAAAAAGGCGGCTTCTTATTGCATTTTTATGGTAGTTTGCATAGATTCTACCCTTTCGTATTTACTTACTACATTATTGGTTTTTATTATGACCGCTAAAGAGCAACAACTGCAATTGATTAAAGAGAGTATCGCATCTATCCCTGACTATCCGAAGGAAGGTGTTTTATTTCGCGATATTACCACACTGCTAAATGAACCTGCCGCTTATCAAGCGACGATTGATATGCTGGTTGAACATTACAAAGACAAAGGTGTGACGAAAATTGTCGGTACTGAAGCCCGCGGTTTCCTATTTGGCGCTCCTGTTGCTTTACGCCTCGGTATTGGCTTTGTTCCAGTGCGTAAAAAAGGTAAATTACCGCGTGAAGTGTTAAGTATGACCTACGATTTGGAATACGGCACTGACACACTGGAAATTCACAAAGACAGTATTGCGCCAAAAGACAATGTACTTGTGGTTGATGATTTACTGGCGACAGGTGGCACTGTTGAAGCAACGGTGAAAATGATCAAACAGTTAGGCGCCAAAGTTGTTGATGCTGCATTTGTTATCGGCCTACCTGATTTAGGTGGCGTTGAGCGCTTAGAAAAACAAGGCGTCACTTCCTACTGTTTAGTTGAGTTTCCCGGCCACTAATCTGATTTGCACTCACACTCTCTTTACTATTTTTACTACAGTCTCGCCGTAAAGGTTGAGGCTGTGGTAGCATGGTACTATTATTAGATCTATCAATGTACCATGTTTAATTACAGTGGAATCCATGAGCTATCAGGTACTTGCCCGTAAGTGGCGCCCCCAAAAATTTTCGGACGTTGTTGGTCAGCAGCATGTTCTGACTGCACTTGCCAATGGGCTTGAGCACCAACGGCTTCATCACGCTTATCTATTTTCTGGCACTCGCGGTGTTGGAAAAACGACGATCGCCCGCTTATTTGCGAAAGGCTTAAATTGCGAAAACGGCATTACAGCGACGCCTTGCGGAAAGTGTGCCAATTGCTTGGAAATTGAACAAGGTCGTTTTGTTGACCTGATTGAGATTGACGCCGCCTCACGAACCAAAGTTGAAGATACTCGCGATCTACTGGATAACGTCCAGTACGCACCTGCTCGCGGACGTTTCAAAGTTTACTTGATTGACGAAGTACACATGTTATCTCGACATAGCTTCAATGCGCTGTTGAAAACTCTTGAAGAGCCACCAGAACATGTGAAATTTTTACTTGCTACAACGGATCCGCAAAAACTTCCTGTTACGATTTTATCTCGTTGCCTACAATTCCATTTAAAAGCATTAGATGTTGATCAAATCAGTGAACAGCTGGAATTGATTCTGAATGCAGAAAATATTGAGCATGATACTCGTGGCCGCCAACTCATTGCCCGTGCTGCCGATGGCAGCTTACGTGATGCGTTAAGTTTAACGGACCAAGCGATTGCAATGGGGCAGGGAACGGTTACTGCAGAAATCGTGAGCCAGATGCTGGGCACCTTAGATGATGAGCAGCCGTTGGCGATTATTGAAGCATTAGTTCGTGCGGATGGCTTAGCTGTAATGGCTCAGGTTGAACAGGCAGCTTCTCGTGGGGCTGATTGGGAAAACCTCTTGGTTGAAATTTTAGCCCAGCTTCACCGTATCGCTATGATCCAGCTACTTCCTCCAGAAAAAGAGACCGACCCGTCATCAACGCAAGGTCGATTGAGGCAAGTCGCAAGAATTATTTCTCCTGCAGATCTGCAACTGTTTTACCAAACATTGTTGGTAGGACGAAAAGAGCTGGCATTTGCACCGGAAAGGCGTATGGGCGTGGAGATGGCATTATTACGTGCCTTAGCCTTCCACCCCAAAAATATTATTGAAGAAATTGAGCTGCCGCCGAAATTAGTTGCAAGTGATTCAGTACCTTCATTTCAGTCAGAATCAGTTCCCGTAACGGTAAAACGTCAAGTTCCACCGCCAGTGAGCGCTGAAAATTTGCCAGAAAATAGCCCGACCTTGCAGTTATTAAAAGCGAGGCAGGCGCTACAAGCACCACAAAGTGAGGATCCGAGTCCAAAAAAGACTAATCCGGTGACGTCCGAAAGGGCTAAGCCGGCGGCATCAGCATTGGAAAGGCTGGCCGCGGTGACCAGCAAGCATCAGCAAAATATGCTGAATAAGGCAACACAAAGCACTAAGCCAACTAAACCAAAACCGTATCAATGGCGACCTCAGAACGGAGAGGTGCTAGACGTAAAAGATGCCGTTACCACGCCAGCTGAAATTAAAGAGGCGCTGGAATACGAAAAAACCCCTGAATTAGCAGCAAAAATTGTTGAAGAAGGTCGTGTTAGAGATAGTTGGTCCGGTGAAATAGCACAATTAAATATTCCAAAGCTAGTTGAACAATTGGCTTTGAATTCATATAAAGAAGAGTTAAGTGAGTCGCAAATCGTTTTACACTTACGCTCATCTCAGCGCCATCTTGATAAACCCAATGCGCACCAAGTATTGCAAGATGCATTGAGTCAACATTATGGTCGCCCTGTTGAACTGAATGTCGTTCAAGATGATAATACTGCGGTAAAAACACCGCTGGAATGGCGTCAGGCGATTTATGAAGAAAAACTGGCGCAAGCTCGTCAGTCTATTATTGCGGATAAAACGATTCAAAAATTGCAGTCAATGTTTGATGCGCAGTTGGATGAAGAGAGTATTCGCCCCGTTTAACGCTACAGTCTAGCTAATTAAGCTGTAGCCTCAGTTGTGAGAGAAAAATATGTTTGGTAAAGGTGGATTGGGTAACCTGATGAAACAGGCCCAGCAAATGCAAGATAAAATGCAAAAAGTTCAGGAAGAAATCGCTCAACTCGAAGCTACAGGTGAATCTGGAGCAGGTTTAGTGAAAGTGACTATTAATGGTTCACATAACTGCCGTCGTGTTGAAATCGACCCTAGCCTGTTAGAAGATGATAAAGATATGCTGGAAGACTTGATTGCTGCGGCATTCAACGATGCAGCACGTCGCATTGAAGAGACTCAAAAAGAAAAAATGGCTAGCGTATCAAGCGGTATGCAGTTACCACCAGGCTTTAAGATGCCATTCTAATGCAAACGAGTCCGCTTCTTGAATCATTAATGGAAGCTCTGCGCTGCCTCCCCGGTGTGGGACCCAAGTCAGCGCAGCGAATGGCTTTTCATCTTTTACAACGCGACCGCAGTGGCGGAATGCGTTTGGCTCAGTCGCTGACTCGTGCAATGTCCGAAATCGGGCATTGCAGCGATTGTCGGACATTCACAGAACAAGATATTTGCAATATCTGCGATAACCCTCGTCGCCAGCAAAATGGGCTGATCTGTGTCGTAGAAAGCCCTGCCGATATCTATGCAATAGAACAAACTGGTCAATTTTCAGGTCGATATTTTGTTCTCATGGGGCATTTATCGCCATTAGATGGTATTGGTCCAATGGATATTGGGTTGGATAGGCTGGAAGAAAGATTGTCATCTGAAACCATTACGGAAGTCATTTTGGCGACTAACCCGACAGTCGAAGGGGAAGCGACCGCAAACTATATTGGGCAGATGTGTGCGCAGTATGGGGTTGTGGCGAGTAGGATTGCCCATGGGGTGCCTGTCGGCGGGGAGTTGGAGATGGTTGACGGAACTACACTTTCTCACTCGTTGGCGGGGCGCCAACGGCTCTAAAGTCCTCGTCATACTTTGCGCCGTAGCGTTGTTGTCTTCATGCATCAACCCTAGTCACATACTTTTGTATGCTCCCAGGGATTAATGCATTCGACGCCTAGCTACGGCACAAATTATTTAGAGGATGATAGTGGGAGTGGTCTTTTAAAGGTAAAAGCAAAAAAACAAAAACATCGTAGTCTTCTGTAATTTCCTTTCATTCATATTAATTTGGCGGCTAATTTGTGGTTAGTGGTTGAATTCTATTTTTTTGTCCCCAGATTAGTTTCCATCGATAAGTCAAAACTAACTATTAGATTGATGAAATAGAGGCGATTAATGAGTATGAAAGGACAAGAAACTCGTGGGTTTCAATCAGAAGTCAAACAACTGCTACAGTTGATGATCCACTCTCTTTACTCAAACAAAGAAATCTTTCTGCGTGAGTTGATCTCCAACGCATCCGATGCGGCAGATAAACTGCGTTTCCGTGCATTATCTAAGCCTGAATTGTATGAAAATGATGGCGAATTACGCGTACGTATCAGTGCAGATAAAGATAAAGGAACTCTGACCATCAGTGATAACGGTATTGGTATGAGCCGTGATGAAGTCATTGATAATTTAGGGACTATCGCTAAATCGGGTACGAAAGCATTTTTAGAATCATTGGGCAGTGATCAAGTTAAAGACAGCCAAATGATCGGTCAATTTGGGGTTGGTTTTTACTCTGCATTTATTGTGGCTGATAAAGTCACTGTGCGTAGCCGTGCTGCCGGTGCCCCAGCAAGTGAAGGGGTATTTTGGGAGTCTGAAGGTGAAGGCGAATACACCATCGCTGACATCGAAAAAGCCGACCGAGGTACTGAAATCACACTGCATCTACGCGATGATGAAAAAGAGTTTTTAGATAACTGGCGTTTACGTTCAGTCATCAGCAAATATTCTGACCACATTGCTCTGCCTGTCGAAATCGAAGAGAAAAATGAAGAAGACGGTACGGTGACTTGGGAGAAAATTAACCAAGCCAAAGCACTGTGGACGCGTAGCAAATCTGAAATCTCAGATGAAGAATATGCAGAGTTTTATAAACATGTTTCCCACGACTATGCAGATCCATTAACTTGGGCACATAACCGTGTTGAGGGGAAACAAGAGTATACTAGCTTGCTGTATATTCCATCTAAAGCCCCATTTGATCTGTGGAACCGCGACCAACGTCACGGCTTAAAACTGTACGTTCAACGCGTCTTTATTATGGATGATGCTGAACAATTTATGCCGAACTATCTGCGTTTCGTTCGTGGTGTCTTGGATTCTAATGATTTGCCACTGAACGTTTCACGCGAAATTTTACAAGATAGCGCGTTGACGCGTAATCTGCGCAGTGCATTAACTAAACGTGTTCTGCAAACGCTTGAAAAATTAGCGAAAAATGACGCTGAAAAATACCAAACTTTCTGGCAGCAATTCGGTTTAGTCATGAAAGAAGGCCCAGCGGAAGATATGAGTAATGGTGAAGCCATTGCTAAACTTCTACGCTTTGCGTCGACTCATAACGACAGCAGTGTACAAAATGTATCACTGGAAGAGTATGTGAGCCGCATGGTCGAAGGTCAGGATAAAATTTACTACATTACTGCAGACAGCTATGCGGCGGCGAAAAGTAGCCCTCACTTAGAGCTGTTCCGCAAAAAAGGCATTGAAGTTCTGCTATTATCCGACCGCATTGACGAGTGGATGATGAACTACTTATCTGAATTTGATGGTAAGCCGTTCCAATCTGTCAGCAAAGCGGATGAGTCTTTAGACAAATTAGCGGATGAGAACAAAGCGGAGCAAGAAGAAGCTGAGAAGCAGTTAGAGCCATTTGTTGAGCGTGTGAAAACGTTCTTAGGTGAGCGAGTTAAGGATGTAAAATTAACACATCGTTTAACGGATACACCTGCGATCGTAACCACGGATGCCGATGAAATGAGCACCCAGATGGCGAAATTATTCGCAGCTGCGGGGCAAGCAGCGCCTGAAGTTAAATATAACTTTGAGCTGAATCCAAACCATCCACTGGTGAAAAAAGCCGCTGAAGTGGAGCAGGAAGCGTTGTTTGCAGATTGGATTGATGTGTTATTAGACCAAGCTTTATTCGCTGAGCGCGGCACATTGGAAGATCCAAACTTATTCATCAAAAAGGTTAACGAATTGCTTTTGAAATAATTCGCTGATTCACTTTCGTTTTCGAGCGTAAACCACGCGAAATATCATTTTTTTGCGTGGTTTTTTTCTTTTGCGAAAAAAGATAAATGGGAAAACGTTTACGTGTCTTCTTGAGTAAGATGCCATGCTAATGGTATGGTAGAGCGTTTTCTTTTCAAATTATAAAAAACTAAATAGCAAGGGGTTTACGCAATGCGTATCATTCTGCTTGGCGCTCCAGGCGCTGGTAAGGGCACTCAAGCTCAATTTATTATGGAGAAGTTTGGGATCCCTCAGATTTCAACCGGTGACATGTTACGTGCCGCTGTAAAATCAGGGAGCGAGTTAGGTATACAAGCTAAAGAGCTGATGGATAACGGTAAATTAGTAACTGATGAATTAGTTATCGCATTAGTTAAAGAGCGCATCAAACAAGATGACTGCCGCAATGGCTTCTTGTTGGATGGGTTCCCACGTACGATCCCTCAAGCTGATGCCATGAAAGAAGCGGGCATCAACGTTGATTATGTTCTTGAATTTGACGTTCCAGATGACATCATTGTTGAACGTATCATTGGTCGCCGTGTTCATGCGCCTTCTGGACGTGTTTATCACGTTACTTTCAACCCACCTAAAGTTGAAAACAAAGATGACGTGACTGGTGAAGAGTTAACTATCCGTAAAGACGACCAAGAAGATACTGTTCGTAAGCGTTTAGTTGAATACCATTCATTGACTGCACCATTAATCGCTTATTATCAAAATGAAGCGAATACCAGCAGCACTCAATACTTCAAATTAGATGGTACCCGTAAAGTTGCTGAAGTTAGCGCTGAATTAGCAAAAATTTTAGGTTAATAACTTTTTGAGTTTCATATACCAAGGCAGCGCTTATCCGCTGCCTTTGTTTTTGTGCCACAAGTTAGCAAAAATAGTTATTAAAACCTGTTATTGTTGGGAATAATTATCAATTAGGAGCTGTTCTGATGTTAGAAAAAAAATATGGAATACTATTGGTAAATTTGGGAACTCCCGATGCCCCAACAGCCTCAGCAGTGAAACGCTATTTAGCCGAATTTTTGACAGATCCACGGGTTATCGATCTTTCTCCACTGATCTGGAAACCTATTTTATACGGTGCGATTTTGCCGATCCGCGCATCAAAAGTGGCAAAATTATATGATTCAATCTGGATGGATGAAGGTTCTCCATTATTGGTTTATTCTCAGCGTCAGAAAGAAAAATTATCTGCATTTTTTCCTAATACGCCGATTGAGCTGGGAATGACTTACGGTTCGCCGTCAATAAAGAGTGCTATCGATAACTTAATTGCACAAAATGTGACAGAATTAGTCGTTTTACCTTTGTATCCTCAATATTCCTGCACCACGACTGCCGCCGTTTATGAAGCTATCACTCGTGCTTTTAAACCTATACGGACTATCCCGTCAGTGCAGTTTATCCGTAGTTACGCCACCCATCCTGCGTATATTCAAGCCTTAGCGGAATCTATTGAGGCCAGTTTTGCTGAACACGGTGAACCGGATAGGTTGATCCTCTCTTTCCATGGTATCCCGCAGCGTTATTGTGATTCAGGGGATATTTATGATAAAGAGTGCGAGCAAACCACAGAATTATTAAAGCAGACCCTGAAATTCCCAAGTGAGCGAGTGTTAATGACTTACCAATCTCGATTTGGTCGAGAACCGTGGTTAAGCCCATACACTGATCAGACGATGAAAAAGCTACCGTCAGAGGGAGTTAAGTCAGTGCAAGTGGTTTGCCCAGGGTTTTCTGTGGACTGTTTAGAAACATTAGAAGAAATTAGCGAGCAAAATAAAGAATTTTTCTTGCACAATGGTGGTGAGCAATATCGTTATATTCCTGCACTGAATGACAGCGATATCAGCATTAATATGATTCGGTTAATTCTGAAAGATATCTTATAACGAGATGATTTCTTAGTTAATCTGATAAAGATGCCTAATGAATGTATCCAAAGCCCAATTTTTGTTTATAATTGACGGCTTGATGTTTAATTAAAAGAACTTGTTGTTTGGAATAAATATGACTGATAAACCAAACTTGTCTCCTGAATTAAAAAATCAGCTAGAGCAAAATCCAGATTTTCAACTACAGAAAAATGATGAAATCGACTTAATGGCGCTGGTCGCTGTTTTATTTAAAAATAAATATTTAATTATCATTTTTACTGTTGTCATTACTGCTTTAAGTATTGGGGTGGTTAAAACGTTACCTCAAAAGTGGACAAGTGAGGCAATCATTATCCAACCTACGTCTGAAGAGACGAAAGAGATAAGTGAATTTGCAGCGCGATTAAGCGCATTAGATTTTAATATCGACCTCGGTTCTGCACGTATTTATAATGAATTTATTACCCAATATCGTTCTAAAGTTAATCAAGAAGATTATGTGAGAAGTACAGAATATTATCAAAGTTTGCTCGCTAAACTGGGTGATAAGAACGATGTTCAGGAAGAGCAGAGACTGGTTAATCGTATCATTTCAGACTCTATTAAACTGAAGTACAACGCAAAAGAAAAAGACAGTGATGATAGCGATATTATCCTTTCTTTTACTGCACCCACAGCGATTGAAGCTCAAGACCTGTTAAATGGCTATATTCGCTATACGGCGTCTCAAGTACGTAAGCGTTTTAAAACGGAAATTGATAATGCCATTTCACGTCAGTTGATTTATAGCGTTGAAGCTTTAAAAAATGATACTGCAAAAATCCAAATTGCTTACGATGTTAAAATTGAACGTTTAAAACGTGCAATTACCATCGCAAAGGCTGCTGGAATTACACGCCCAATAGCGCGAGATGCAGTGGCAATCAATGACGATCCAGATTACCCAATTGCATTAGGTTCTGAGGCGTTAGAAGAAAAATTAGCAATCGAACTGAAAAATCGTGACCTTGCATTAATTAGTGAAAAACTGCAAAACTCAAAAATGCATATTGATAACCTCAATGGGTTAACCACTAAAGAATTAGATTTCCAGCCTGTAAGATTTATCCTGACACCTGATTTACCGATAGCAAAAGATTCTCCTAAGTCGGCATTAATTGTGGCATTAGGGGCTATTCTTGGCTTGATTTTAAGTTGTGCTTTTGTATTAGGGCGTGATCTGTACCGCAACTATAACGGTCAAAATAGACACTATAAGTAATCAATCTATCAAATTATTGATTATGAACCAGCACCTTTCATGGAAGGGTGCTGGTTTTATTTTATCGTGCTAGAATACGCAAATGTTCCTTTTTTGATATTTCCAATATGAAATTCCCCGGTCAACGCAAATCAAAACACTATTTCCCTGTTAGTCTCAGAGATCCTCTCTTGAAACCCATGAAAGAGATGATGACAGATGATGAAAACTGCAAATCCTATATCGTTGGTATCGACCAAACGTTAGTCGACATTGAAGCAAAAATTGATGATGAGTTTATTGAACGCTATCAATTAAGCAAAGGCCATTCTCTGGTTATTGAAGATGATGTTGCAGAAGCACTCTATAAAGAGCTAACGGATAAATCACTTATTACCCATGAATTTGCGGGGGGAACCATCGGTAATACGCTACACAATTATTCAGTATTAGCCGATGACCGCTCGGTATTATTGGGAACCATGTGCAACAGCATTCAAATTGGTAGCTATGCTTACCGTTATCTATGCCATACTTCAAGTCGCATGGACTTAAATTATTTGCAAGGGGTTGACGGTCCCATTGGTCGCTGTTTTACGCTAATCACTGAAAATGGTGAGCGGACTTTTGCAATAAGCCCGGGTCATATGAATCGTTTACATCCAAGCAGTATTCCTGAAGAGATTATTGCAGGTGCGTCTGCACTGGTATTAACTGCTTACTTAGTCCGTTGCAAGCCCGGTGAAACGATGCCAGAAGCGACAATGCAAGCTATCCATTATGCCAAAAAACATAATGTTCCGGTGGTATTAACACTGGGTACTAAGTTTGTGATTGCACAAGACCCTCAATTTTGGCGCGATTTCCTTGCTGAACACGTTTCTGTGGTCGCAATGAATGAGGATGAAGCGCTTGAACTGACGGGCTTTAGCGATCCTCTATTAGCATCTAATATGGCGCTGGATTGGGTTGACCTTGTTCTTTGTACCGCAGGTCCAGCAGGGCTGTATATGGCCGGATTTACAGAAGAAGACTCTAAGCGCAAAACTCAGCATCCATTGTTACCGGGAGCCATCGCTGAATTCAATCTTTATGAATTTAGCCGAGCAATGCGTTTGCAGGATTGCAAGCAACCATTGCGCATATTCTCTCATATCGAACCGTATATGGGGGGGCCAGAGAAAATTATGAACACCAATGGTGCTGGAGATGGTGCGTTATCAGCTTTATTGCATGATATTACTGCAAACTCGTATCATCGTTCGAATGTGCCAAATTCCAGTAAGCATGAGCGGCAATATTTGACCTACTCTTCGTTAGCTCAGGTTTGTAAATATGCCAACCGAGTCAGCTACCAAGTGCTTTCTCAACACTCACCGCGCTTAACCCGTGGGTTGCCGGAAAAAGAAGACAGCTTAGAAGAATCGTACTGGGATCGTTAACTTGAAAGTAAAAACACCTCAATAAATGTTGAGGTGTTTTTGTTTGTATTGCAGTGACTTCACATTGAAGTTATTAAGCTTCTTTGGTAATACCTGCTGGGTTCTCGGCTTTAACTGCGTCAATGGCCTTAGCATCTTCCTCTTCATAACGCATCGCTTGCGGCACTGAAATCTTAATCGCAATAAACACCGCTAAGAACCCACCGACTAATTTACCTAATAAAATAGGCAAGACGAGACTTGGTTGGAAGTTAGCAGTAAAGGCTAGGTGATCACCGATAGTCGCTTGCGCACAAACCCCAAATGCCACACATAACACTTTATCTCTTGCTCGCATATCTTTGAATAAGTGGTACGTTGCAATAATGTTTGCCAACACCATAATAAAACCTAAAGATCCGGTATCACTCAGCTTTAAGCGACGACTTAACGTGTTTACTAGTGGTTTACAATAGCGCTGGAACAGATAACAGATAGGGAAAGTACCTGCGAGCATGATCCCGATATAACCTGCAATTTCAATCGCTCGGAATAATTCATTTTGGTCTGCAAATAATGGGTCGAAGCCCCATGCTCCAAAAACTTTACTGAAGAAACCGGTAAAATGCTCAACGATGGAAAATGCCAAAACAAGTTTAATAAAGGCATCCATGATCTTACCGAAGATCAGAAAGCCAGTTACCATCAGCATTGGACGATATTTTAACCCTGCGGCTAGTAAGAAACAGAAGACAAACAGCGGCATTAGGTACTGAAGCATCGTCAAGAAGTCCAATGTCAGCTGGTGGGTTGTTGGGGAATTGGTCGAGATAATCTCCCGCACGGGAATATTGTTGAAAGTGATCAGCAGCAAAGAGGCTAACACCGCAAACGGGATCGAAATCAATCCTGCCATTGCCCCTAAGGCGAGATATTTGTGATCCTTACGATTTAACATGGTTAAACCGACAGGGATCAGGTAAACAATGGTGGCACCAGAGGTATAGCCGATCAACATCGCAGTGATCCACATATCTCTGTTGGTGGTTAAGGCATCAGCTAATTGATATCCGCCCATATCGACGGCGATAATTGATAGCGCGGCAATAGATACATCGGATCCCACTGAGCTAAAAACGGGACCTAAAATATACGAAATCAGCTGTGAAAGTAGAGGAACTGCGGCCATGATCCCTGCTTGAGCAAGGAATACAGGACCGATAGAGAAAATACCGTTAACAAACTCTTTTCCGAGATCGCTGGCAGGTCTCACTATCGATGCAACGGCACCGATCACGGCCCCGCACATGATTAAGTAGATAATGTAGTTTCCGAATTCGGCCATAGTAGGGTTTCCTTTCTTTTTTATTGTTGGAAAATTAATTTCTGAGCTGGCGAGAACGGGCAATAATGTCGCGATACTGTTCCATTACGCCCTGCATATTCGTGCCATCAGGGCGTGTGATACTGGTATTGCGTCTTACTGCCATGTCATGGGTGATCCCTAAACCTTTACGAGCAAGTAAGGCGGCCCCGAGAGCTGTGACTTCACGATTTGCTGGTGCTTCAATATTTTTTTGTAATAAATTGGCTAAAAACTGCTTAAAGTACTGATTTGACGATAGCCCCCCATCCACAGAAATGGATTGTCCTAATGGGGAAATCTTCTCCATTGCAAAAATAACTTCCGCAGAGCGAGCGGCAATCCCTTCTAATATCGATTGCATCATATCTTTCTTATCGGTATCTAATGAAAGCCCCGCCCACAGCCCTGCGGCACTGCGATCCCAATATGGACAACCCAAACCAGATAGCGCAGGAACAAAGGCTAAACCGCGTTTAATGGCTGATTCATCACGAAAATCGGTTAATTCATCAAAGTCATCAAATAGGCCAATTTTTCTAGCCCAATTGACGGCTGAGGCTGCGTTATAGACTCCTCCATCCAAGCCAAAAACTGGTGCCTCCCCTGGGAATTTCCAGCATAGGGTAGGCAGTAAACCTGATTCATGGGTTTGGGGAATATCATTGCCTGTTAGTGCCTGCAAGAATGCCCCAGTTCCAAAGGTAATTTTGGCATCCCCTTGATTACGGCAACCATGACCAAAGGTTCCGGCAAACTGATCAACAATAATGGCGGTGACTGGCGTGAGATGCCCATCGAGATTAATGGCACCAAAATCACCAATGTTATCGCGCAGTGGTGGTAAGCAGTGAATAGGAACACCAAAAATTTCACACAGCTGTGGATCCCATTCCAAGGTATGGATATTCAGCAGTGAGGTGCGTGATGCAGAGTTATAATCAGTGACGAACACATCGCATAATCGGTCTAGGAAAAAGGCATCCATAGTGCCAATTCGTAGACGATTTTTATCTGCAAGTGATTTTGCTCCAACGACGTTATCAATGATCCAACCCATCTTACTGGCGGAAAAATAAGGGTCTAACGGTAACCCAGATTTAGCCTGTACAATGGATTCCAATCCCGCATCTTTAAGTTTTTGAATCGTTTTTTCTGTGCGAAGATCTTGCCAAACAATTGCGTTATACAGGGGATGTTTAGTTTCAGAATCCCATGCAACAATACTTTCCCCTTGGTGACAAATACCAATCGCATCCACAACCTCACAACTATTTAGACACTTTATAATGTTGGCCAGAATCTCTTCAGGATCATGTTCCACCCAACCACTGTTCAGTGTGATCTGTTTATGAGGAATACTCATCGGAGAGTGGTAGTGACCCCCTTCTTCAAAGACGACGACCCGGGTTCCCGTTGTTCCCTGATCGATAGCGGCATAACGTTGATTGAGCATCGGTGAATTCCCCAGTGTTATAAATGTTGTTAATTGGTTTGTTTTTTTGCTTACTATCGTTTAATCGGAAATAAAATCCACAAAAAACTCACAATAACTTCTATGAATGTGAGAACTGTCACAATAAAGTAACAATGTGAGAGGTTGTTGAGTTATTCCTGTGAGTTGTGTTGTTTTAATTATTGTGATTGTGGGAATTATGTGGTTTTATGTGTTCAAGTTTGAGATTAAGGATTTCAGCCATGAATATTAATAATAAAAAAATTTGGGATGTCATTGTCATTGGCGGTGGTGTCATTGGCTGTGCGGTGACACGAAAATTCACATTGATGGGGGCCAATACGCTGCTACTAGAACGTGGCGGCGATATTCTATCTGGAGCCAGTAAGGCAAATAGCGCACTGTTACATACAGGTTTTGATGCCACACCAGGGACTTTAGAACTTGAATGTATGCAAGATGGGTATCAGGAATTCATTGATATTAGAGAAAAAATGAATTTACCATTACTCAAAACAGGGGCACTCGTCGTTGCTTGGAACGACGAGCAGCGGAGCAAATTACCCGGTATTGTAGAACAGGCGCATACAAACCATGTTCTAGATGTGGGGATGATCGATAAAGACGAACTTTATCGTCGGGAACCTCATTTAGCATCGGGGGCGCTTGCCGCAGTCGAAGTTCCTGGAGAAGCGGTCATTGACCCATGGAGTACCCCGCTGGCTTATTTAACTCAAGCCGTAAAACATGGGGCTGAATATCAGTTTCACTGCGAAGTGACCGCGGGTGAGCTAAATGAGGGAATCTGGAAATTAGTCACATCTAAAGGTGAATTTTCTGCCCGTTTAGTGATTAACTGTGCTGGAATTAATGGGGATATTGTGGAATCTATCTGCCATCCATCTCCATTTGAAATTAAGCCGCGCAAAGGGCAATTTTTAGTGTATGACAAAGCGGCAGCTGCGGATATTAATGCGATCATTTTACCTGTACCAACTGCCATCACTAAAGGCGTATTGCTCTCAAAAACTATCTTTGGCAACTTATTACTGGGGCCAACCGCAGAAGAGCAGAGTGACCGTTGGAAAGCCGAAGTAAAAGAAGACGTTCTTCAAGATTTAATTGACCAAGGCTCACGAATGCTTCCTTCGTTACATAATTACAGTGTGACGGCAACGTATGCGGGTCTTCGTCCTGCAACAGAAGAAAAACATTATCGAATTAATGATTATCCAGATAAACAGTGGATATGTGCTGGGGGAATTCGTTCGACGGGTTTAACCGCAGCGCTGGGTGTTGCTAATCACCTTGGAAAGCTTTATCAAGAAAATTTCACGCCATTATTTGAACTATCACCACCAACAGAGCTAATTTGGCCAACCATGCCAATGTTATCTGAATACGATAAACGGGACTATCAATGTAAAAGTAATGGCGGCATTGTTTGTCACTGTGAATTAGTGACTCAGCGAGAAATTGAAGCTGCATTTGACTCTGATATTCCTCCTGAGTGTTTAGGTGCTCTACGCCGTAGAACCCGGGTCATGATGGGGCGTTGCAATGGTTTTTATTGCAGCAGTCAGGTGGCTGAAATAATTAATGGTCGCTTTGACAACACATTAGCCGTGGAGGCCGTGAAATGAGTTTTAATTATGATGTGATCATTATTGGTTCTGGTCCTGCTGGAGTAGCTGCCGCGCAAACTCTACGTCGTCGTGGGATCCATAATATTGCTATTTTGGAGCGTGAAGCTCATGCAGGGGGTGTTCCTCGCCATTGCCAGCATCCTACCTTTGGCGTACTTGCCTTTAAACGCCCAATGAAAGGCAATAAATTTGCAGAGAAAATCATCAAGGATTTAGGTGATACGAGGATTTTTACTCGAAGTACAGTGACTCAATTGCAACCTAATGGTGTATTGACAGTCAGCATGCCTGAGGGCGTCGTTGAAATGCGAGGAAAACGTATTTTAATTGCGACAGGGGTACGTGAAACGCCTCGTCATCCTCGCTTGGTTTCAGGATTAAGACCTCAAGGAATATTGACGGCGGGGGCACTCCAACAATTCGTTTATCTCACGGGTAAAAAGCCGTGTTTAAATCCAGTGATTGTGGGCAGTGAGCTCGTTAGTTTCTCTGCTCTATGGACGTTAAAAAATGCGGGAGTTAAAGCTCAAGCAATGATCGAAAGTGGTGAACGAATTCTTTCGTTCAAGCCTGCAACGTTATTTGCCAAAGCCATGGGAACACCCGTTTATTTAAAGAGTAAAATCACTGAAATTGGTGGGCTAGACCGCGTTGAGTATGTGATGGTAGAAACCGCAGGAAAATCTCACAAAATAGTCTGTGACTCTGTAATTTTTACGGGGGGATTTGTTGGTGAAAATACACTGATCCGTAAAAGTCATCTTGAATATGAAGCCAGTACGGGGAAACCAAATACCGACCAATGGGGACGCTGTTCGGATGCCTGTTATTACGCTGCGGGTAATATGTTACACCCAGCGGATATGGGGGATCAGTGTTATCAGGAGGGGCTATTGACTGGCCAATATATTGCAGATGATTTACTGGCTAATCATCATAGAGAGATATCTCAGTCAGTTTGTAAATTGCCAGTACAGTTTGCCGAGCCTATCCGGTTTACGGTTCCTGCTTGTATTGATATGGCGAGTATCTCTGGCAAAAATGTTGATTTCAACATTAAAGTCAACACAGCGGTGACTGGGACTATCCGAGTTATGGCTGGAAATTCACTCCTGTATGAGAAACGCCACCGCTGTTTACCGACGCGACGTATTTTGCTGAAAAATATCGATTTAACAAAAATACAGCCGAGTGCTACTGAAATTACAGTCACTGTTGTATAGTGCTGGAAATGTTAAATGGTCAAGAAGGATTAAACTATGTGTGAAGGGCGCTCCTCTAAAGTACGACATCAAACCATCATTGAGATGCTATCTACTCAAGGGCAAGTGTATGTACAGGAGCTTGCAACACATTTTAATGTGGCGCAGGAAACTATCCGTCGAGATCTTAGCAAACTAGAAACTCAAAAATTATTGAAGAAAGTTCATGGTGGTGCGGTCAACATTCAGTCTAAATTTGAGCGTAATTTTACAGAAAGAGCGCAAGCAGCTGTCGATGAAAAAAGGGCAATTGCAGCAAAAGCCGCTGAGTTGATTAAGCCCGGTGACACGCTATTTATTGATTTTGGAACGACCACTTTTGAATTTAGCCAGCGAATTAAATTGATTGATAATATTACGGTAATTACCAATTCACCCTTATTAGCCAATACGTTGCAGGAAAATACAACGATTGAAACCATTCTCATTGGTGGTCAATTTAATGCGGCACAAAATGCCTGTTTAGGGGCAATTGCTCTGAAGAATATTACTGAGTTTTTTGCCGACTATGCAGTTATTGGCGCGGGAGCTTTCCATCCTCAACATGGCGTTATGGATCAGCATGTTGATGAAGCAGCAATAGCGCAAAAAATGATGGAAAATAGCGATAAGTTAATGGTGTTAGCGGATGGCACTAAAGCGCATAAGCATGCGATTAACTTCGTAGCTGGATGGGAGAATATTGATTTTCTAGTGACAACCAGTAAAGATTTTAAGTTTACAGAAAATAAAAAGCGTCCAAATACGAAAATTATTATTGCTGATATTCAATAGTTCATCGCAAACCACAGTACTAAAAAATTTAATTTAGCACCCCAAGGAAAATAATTAAATTATTTTTCATGGGGTTACTTTATCTAAAAATGGTCAAAAATACACACAAGGGAACCAAATGAAACTCTACTTTATTGCTTGCCCATATTCAGACCCAGATAGTGAAGTCGTAGAAATGCGCTTCCAAACGTGCACTCAATTTGCTGCTGAACTAGCGGTTAAGGGGATTGCAACGTATAGCCAAATTACGATGACCCATCCAATTAACCAATATCTAGCTTCTCAAGGGCAAAAAGTAGCTTGGTCAGAGATTGATATGGCGTTTTTAAAGCGTTGTGATGGATTGATTGTTTTAACATTACCAGGCTGGGAGAAAAGTGGTGGTGTGGCTGCTGAGATTCAATTCTTTAAAGATAAAGGTTTGCCAGTTTGGACAAATGAAGAATTTATTGAACAGTTAGTAAATTGATTTTTAAATTCAAATAAAAAAGCCGTAACTTTTAATAGGTTACGGCTTTTATTATAGGTGGTTAGTGGCTCGGTTTTAGATATTCATCTAAATTTTTACTCTCGCCTTTATTACTATCATTATCTGTAAAATCAGTAATAGTGCAGCCGAACTCTTCAATATCATTACACATTAAGGTTGCCATCGATTTCGCAATCTCATGCTCCCCAATAATAATATGGTCAGCGCCACGTTCTTTGATAAAGCTAACTTCATCATCGTAATGAGCACGAACAACAACAGTAATATTCGGATTGAGTTCTTTAGCGGTTGCGACAATCTCACCTGCTTCATAGCCATTAGGAATGGTAAGCAATAGGGATTTTGCACATTCGATACGGGCTAAGTTTAGAATTTCTTTACTGGCTCCGTTGCCTAAAATTGCACAGAAACCATTTTCAGCAAGTTCTTCAAAGCGGGCTCGAGTATCTTCAACCACCACGAGTGGAATTTCACGACGACGTAGTTTGTCTGCGAGCATACCGCCAACTCGACCATAACCAACAATCACCGCGTGGCCACAAATATTCACTGGAATTTGCGTTTCTTCTTCCAGTGTTTCTTCAAGCAGTTGTTCTTCGATAGTTTCGGTTTTTTCCAGATACTTATCCAATAAGGTGAACAATATCGGATTGAGCATGATAGAAACAATTGCACCGGCTAAGACTAAGTTTTGTGCATCTTTATCCATCACGCCAAGAGTCAGCCCCATACCAGCCAGAATAAAGGCAAACTCACCAATCTGTGCCAAGCTGACTGAAATGGTTAATGCGGTTCGCCGTGAGTGCCCGAACATTCGAACGAGTACCAACGCCGCCGCAGATTTACCAATAATGATGATGGCAAGAACCGCTAGAATTCCCAACGGTTGTTCGATGAGTACGATAGGGTCGAATAACATGCCCACAGACACAAAGAACAGTACTGCAAAAGCATCACGCAGCGGTAATGTATCTTGAGCCGCACGGTGGCTAAGCTCGGATTCATTCAGTACCATACCGGCGAAGAAAGCACCTAATGCGAATGAAGCATCAAAAATTGCGACAGCAGCATAGGCAATACCCAATGCGAGAGCTAAAACTGCAAGCGTAAATAACTCTCGGGAACCGGTTGAGGCAGTACGGGATAATATCCATGGGATAACTTTACGCCCGACTACAATCATGATCAGAATAAAGGCGACAACTTTACCAATGGTCCAAGCTAGGCTCATGGATAATTCAACAATACTGGTCTCATTGCTTTCCATAATTCCTGCAGCGGCAGGTAGGAGAACCAAGGTCAGTACCATGGCTAAGTCTTCTACGATCAGCCAGCCAATCGCAATTTGTCCACGCTGACTTTCAATCAATTGCCGCTCTTCAAGGGCGCGTAGTAATACAACGGTACTTGCTGTTGAGAGACATAGGCCAAAGACGATACCTGTAAATATCCCCCATCCGAATAACATGGATAAGCCGAGACCTAATAAGGTTGCTACAGCAATTTGGGCGATTGCACCGGGGATAGCGATGGCTTTTACAGCTAACAAATCTTTCAATGAGAAGTGCAAACCGACACCAAACATCAATAGAATGACCCCGATCTCTGCGAGTTCAGGGGCTAATGTAGTATCAGCAACAAATCCGGGGGTAAAAGGGCCAGCTAATACTCCCGCCATGAGATACCCCACAAGCGGGGATATTTTTAAGCGCTGAGCAAGCATTCCTAATAAGTATGCAAGGGCGAGACCACCAACAATGGTTGTAATTAAGGGCGTTGAATGCTCCATTTAGTCTCCTCTGGGTTATTTATGTATAAAAAGGTGGGTACATGCCTTTGACTTTCAAAATGTTGATGGTGTTTATCACCATTTTGAAACACAAATTGCATGATTTTTGTATTTTAACGGTTTTGGAGATAAATTTCTTTAAAAAAATACATTTTTTCTAAAAAAAATCGAGGTGATGGTGCTAAATCGTTACAAGATTTTCATTTTTATCATAATTGTGGGTATCTTTTGTGAAATAAATACTGGATTATCTATACTTATATTTTCATAAGTATAGATAAAATAAGGTTATAATTCTATTTATTGCTAATATTTGGTAGTAATACAGTGAAAATCCCCAGTAATGGTAAAAATGCACAGTATTGATAAACTTGCTCAATGCTGGTTTGGTCGGCAATGTACCCAAGAACGGCTGCCCCAACGCCACCCATACCAAAGGCTAGGCCAAAAAACAAACCTGAAACCATTCCTGTTTTACCTGGAATAAGCTCTTGAGCATACACGAGTATTGCGGAGAATGCTGAGGCAAGGATCATACCGATAATCACGGTGAGCACCCCAGTCCAGAATAATGAAGCGTGAGGTAAAAGTAAGGTAAACGGCGCTACGCCAAGGATTGAGAACCAAATAACATATTTGCGTCCAATCTTATCACCGATAGGACCTCCAATCATTGTTCCAGCAGCAACAGCAAATAAAAACACAAACAGGTGGATTTGGGCGTTTTGTACGGAAACGCCAAATTTATCGATTAAATAGAATGTGTAGTAGCTGCTAATACTTGCTAGATAGAAATACTTTGAGAAAATCAAAATAAGCAAAATACTCAAAGAACCGATAACGACTTTTCTTGGCAATATTTTGATATCACTAGAATTAATCGGCATTTTTTTCGCTGCACGATGCTGTTGTTTATACCAGCTACTGACTTGCAATAGAATAATGATAGCGAGCAAGGCGGCAAAGGAGAACCAACCGATATTGCCTTTGCCATACGGTTCAATAACTAAAGCAGCAAGTAGCGGGCCTAACGAAGCGCCTAGGTTTCCCCCAACTTGGAAAAAGGACTGAGCTAAGCCATGGCGGCCACCAGATGCCATACGTGCAACTCGAGAGGATTCAGGGTGAAATACCGATGACCCCGTTCCCACTAATGCCGCGGCAATTAATATCATTGGGAAAGTTTCCGCCATCGCTAGCAGCAATAACCCCGTTAAAGTAAAACCCATACCAATGGGTAATGAGTATGGCTGCGGGTGTTTATCCGTGTAGTAACCAATCACCGGCTGTAATAGTGAAGCGGTAACTTGGTAGGTCAGGGTAATCATCCCAATTTGAGCAAAACTGAGGGAGAAATCAGATTGTAGTAAAGGATAAATCGCCAGAATCAACGACTGGATCATGTCATTCAGTAAATGGGAAAAACTAATTGCAGTCAGGATACTAAAGACCGTTTTTCCTGTCTTATTCGTTGGCTTTGTTCCACTCGTTGGCGCAGTTTGCTCACTCATTTTAATAACCACTTTAGTTTGTTACGCAATTGTAACCAATATAACTAATTTAGAAATTATTGAAATGGCAATATGAGGCACTTTGTAAAATTGATTAAATAAATTATACGACTTAGATCTCATTTCTCTGCAACGGCTTTCTTATTATGCAGTAGTGCTCAGATCCTATCGTGGTTTTTGTGCTATAAGACTGTTTTCGGTGACACTCAATCCTCTACCTCATTCGTAGAAAAATTCCTCTCTCAGGGAGAATGTATGAAATTGACATTTAAGGCTTCCGCATGTGCATTGACCGTCTCTTTGGCGTTATTGCCAGCTATGATGGCAAATGCGTGGGAAAAAGATAAAACTTACAATATCACTATCTTACACACCAATGATCATCATGGTCACTTTTGGCACAACGAAAAAGGCGAGTATGGTTTAGCTGCACAAAAAACCGTTGTAGATCAAATTCGTGACGAAGTGACAAAGCAAGGTGGCAGTGTATTATTACTTTCTGGCGGTGATATTAATACCGGTGTTCCGGAATCAGATTTACAAGATGCTGAACCTGATTTTAAAGGAATGAACTTAGTGGGTTACGATGCTATGGCATTAGGTAACCATGAGTTTGATAACCCTCTAGAGGTATTAAAACAGCAAGAAAAATGGGCAACCTTCCCATTCTTATCAGCCAATATTTATCAGACCAGTACTGGCAAACGCCTATTTAAGCCTTATCAGGTTTTTGATA
Source organism: Providencia rustigianii DSM 4541 (assembly GCF_000156395.1). GTDB lineage: Bacteria > Pseudomonadota > Gammaproteobacteria > Enterobacterales > Enterobacteriaceae > Providencia > Providencia rustigianii. The sequence goes on along the minus strand of NZ_GG703819.1, from coordinate 466,233 downwards.
AGCAAGGGGTGAAAATCGCAGTTCTTGGCTTAACAACAGATGATACGGCCAAGATTGGTAACCCAGCTAACTTCCCTGATGTGGAATTCCGAGTTCCAGCAGCAGAAGCCAAGAAAGTGGTTGAAGAGCTGCGTGCGACAGAGAAGCCAGATATTATTATCGCCGCAACCCATATGGGACATTATGACAATGGTAATCATGGTTCTAATGCCCCTGGTGATGTAGAAATGGCTCGTAGCTTACCGGAAGGATATTTAGACATGATAGTGGGTGGCCACTCACAAGATCCTGTTTGTATGTCCCAAGAGAACAAAAACTATAAACAAGAAGAGTATGTTCCGGGAACAGCATGCGCGCCAGATAACCAAAATGGGACTTGGATTGTTCAAGCCCATGAATGGGGTAAATATGTCGGTCGTGCAGATTTTGAATTTAAAAATGGCAAATTCACATTAAAACACTACCAGTTAATCCCGATTAACTTGAAGAAGAAAGTGAAGAAAGACGATGACACAACGGAATATGTCTATTACACCCAAGAAATCGCACATAATCCAGAAATGACCAAATTACTGACACCATACCAAGATAAAGGTGACCAGCAACTAGGCGTCAAAGTGGGGTCCGTGGATGGGAAATTAGTCGGTGACCGCAATAAAGTTCGTTTTGAACAGACCAATATGGGGCATTTATTGCTGGCGGCACAAAAAGAGCGTGCAGGGGCTGATTTCGCTATCATGAGTGGTGGCGGTGTACGTGACTCTATCGAGAGTGGCGATATCACCTACAAAGATGTATTAAAAGTACAGCCATTTGCAAATGAGTTGGTATATGTCGACTTTAAAGGCGAGGAAGTCCTCCCTTACTTGCAAGCCGTTGCAAATATGAAGCCAGACTCAGGTGCGTATGGGCAGTTTTATAATGTCTCACTTACGCTGAATGCCGATGGTAGCATTAGTGATGTGAAAATCGATGGCAAGCCTGTTGATAAGAACAAAACATACCGTATGGCGACATTAAACTTTAATGCGATTGGCGGTGATGGCTATCCACCAATCGATAATCATCCAAACTATGTCAATACAGGCTTTGTCGATGCGGAAGTGCTCAAAGGCTATATTGAGAAACATTCGCCATTAAAAGTGGCAGATTATGAACCGAAAGGTGAAATTGTTTATAAAAATAAATAATGGATAATCTGTACTCAAAAGCCCCTTGATTGGGGCTTTTTGATTCAATGGGGTGAATTAATCTTTTTTAATCTCGGCAAACGTTGCATTTAGGACGCTCGCTAAATCATTTGGTGCAAGCTCTAAATCTAGCCCACGTTTTCCACCAGAAATAAACATCGTAGCAAACTCTTGAGCTTGGCTATCAATCACGGTCGGAAGCCGCTTCTTTTGCCCCAATGGGCTAATACCACCAAGCAAATAACCCGTGGTTTTTTGTGCAATTTGCGGGTCAGCCATTTCGACTTTTTTGACTTTAAAGACTTTGGCGACCAGTTTCAAATCGAGTTGACCAGAAACTGGTGTAACAGCAACGGCCAACGTTTTTTGATCCCCATTAAGTGCAACTAATAAGGTTTTAAAAACCTGTTTTGCATCTAACCCCAATTTTTGAACTGCTTCATCCCCAAAGTTATTTTCATTGGGATCATGGTCATAAGGATGGAGCGTGAATTTAATTTTCTGTTTTTCGAGTAACTTGACTGCTGGCGTCATAATTATACCTTTTATTTTTCAATGACCGTGTTTATTAACTATCGTTGCGTAAATAATCAATCAGACTATGTTCACCAAACAGGTGTAAGGCACCCACTGCCACGACATAGTTGCCATTAGGTAATGTTTTCAATTTATCTGCCCATTCCTGATTTCGACGCGTCATCAGCACATTATAAACGTCTTCACTGAAGGTATTGGGTAATGTAGCGCAATGTTCAGGTTGATAATCTAGCCACCAGCTAATCATCGTTTGCAGTGAACGTGCATTAGTGCGCCAATGCACTAAGGTATCTTGCAATAGCGGCAAACCTTGATCTGGAAGTTGCAGTAATAATTCTATCTGTGCCGCGGTGCCTTCTAGCTCAATAATCGGCTTTTGCTGTGATTGAACATTACGAATTAATTGATAATCAATACCGTAGTGACCGCGTAATCCTAACCCTTGAGCCTGTGTTGCCTGCATGACTAACGCTACTTGCCAAGATGGCAAGTGGTCAAATTGATCTGAGGATTGGCGAATTTCTTGGCAATACTGTAAAAACAGAGAATATTCACCGTCTGTCAGCCGTTGGCGTATTGGTGAAATCGGTGTAGTGGGCGCTGGAAACGAGGTTTGGGTATCCGTGATATCAGCCTCAACGATTAAACCATCTGCGTGATTAAGCTTATCCAATAAAATGGTGGAGAGAGGGAACATGGTTTCAGTTCCCATATGGATGCTACCCACAATGTGCAGTTTTAGTTGATTGGAAAGGCGGACATCAATTGCAGGGTAGGGATAAACAGGGGCAGTGCCAGTATACAGCCAGTTTTTGAGGTTTTTGAAAAACGTTCCCATATTCTAGTCATCCCTAGATTACGAATTAGAATAATAGGTTAAACAATCTTGCGGGGATTTGCGAATGGCTAGACAAAATAAAACACTTTTTACATAAACTATAAAAAACGCGCTGTACTGATAGCCAGTAAAGCGCGTTGTGAATCTCAATCTTAGGGATTATTCAGCTTTGCGTTTGAACAAGCTTAATAAAGAGAATAAACCGAAGGCACTAAAAATCATTTCAATACCGATTAAGGTTGTTAGAAGTGCAATTGAGGTAATAGGACCATTGCCAATTAATAAGTAAGCAATGAAGAAATCTAAGATACCAATAATCAATTGAACCCAACCAGCGGCAGATTTAATTTGTTGAAAACCTGAATATAGGCGAAGGATACCCCCGAAGATAAACAGGGCAGCAATGATAATCGCCATCGCAATTAAGCCTTGTAAAGGCTCTTTAATGAAAGCATAACCGACGATGCAGTAAATAATACCGATCACAAAACCAAATAAACGCGACCAGCCTGTATAGATGGCTGAGCTTAAAATACTAACAATAGCGCCCACGCCACTTAAAATTAATAATACGCCGACGATAGCACTGACGACAATTCCCGATGCCATTGGGTTGAGTAGGCAGACTATGCCTCCCAGTAGTAGCAGTACCGCTAGGACGATCAGCGTATTACGCTGTTTTTTCATATCGCCACTGGCTAAGCTCAATAGTTTTTCGCGATTAATATTTAACATGGAACCCTCAAACAGTAAAAATAATTAAATTCACTTAATTATAGACTACTTATATTAAATTAACTGAGGTATTCGAGCGATTAATTGAGATGAATCAAAGAGAAAAAAGTCACCCTGATGAACTCAAGGTGACTTGGCGGGATTATTTTTCAGGTTTAAAGCGCAGTAAGCGGTTGGCATTACTGACTACGGTAATTGAGGAGAGTGCCATTGCTGCCCCGGCAACGACCGGATTAAGTAATGTTCCGGTGAGTGGATATAAAATCCCTGCGGCAATCGGGATCCCCAATGAATTGTAGACAAAGGCGCCAAATAGGTTCTGTTTCATATTGCGCAATGTACCTTTTGAAATCGACACTGCATCGGCAACACCGTGTAAACTTTGACGCATTAAAGTAATGGATGCAGTTTCAATTGCGATATCACTACCGCCACCCATCGCAATCCCCACATCAGCACGAGCTAGGGCAGGCGCATCGTTGATCCCATCACCGACCATTGCTACTCGATGACCTTTTGCTTGCAGCGCTTCGATTGCGGCGGATTTGCCGTCTGGCATGACGCCTGCAATCACTTCGTCAATTCCGGCTTCCTTAGCGATGGCATTCGCAGTAACTGGGTTGTCGCCAGTTAACATGACCAAGCGGAAACCTTGCTTATGCAAACGGGTTAGGGCGCTAATACTGTCTTCACGTAGTGGATCACGGATCGATAACAGTGCCGCAATTTTTCCATCTACAGCCAGTAATACAGGAGTTACCCCCAAAGACGCTTGCTGATGCAAGATCTCTTCAATAGGGCGGGTATCAATCTGGCTCTGTGTTAACAGTTTTTGGTTACCCAGTAGCACCGTTTTCCCATCAACGAGGGCGGTGACGCCTAACCCCGCTAACGTTCTAAATTGCGCATTGGCTGGGATATCCAACGCTTTTGCACGGCTGAGGATGGCACGAGCTAATGGGTGATTTGAACCGCTTTCTAACGATGCCGCTAGCTGTAAAGCTTCTTGCTCACTGAATTCGTTGAATAGATGAATATCGGTGACTTGAGGCATACCTTCGGTCAGGGTACCGGTTTTATCGAACACAATGGTATCGAGGTTGCTAGCTTGTTGTAACGCATCGGCATCACGCACCAACACGCCAAACTCAGCGGCTCGACCTACACCAGAGATAATTGACATCGGAGTCGCAAGGCCAAGAGCACAAGGACAAGCGATGATTAACACGGTTGTCGTGATAACCAGTGCATAGGTGATTTGCGGTGCAGGACCAACAAAATACCAGATAGCCCCTGAAATCACTGCAATAGCCACAACAACGGGAACAAATACAGCTGAAATTCGGTCAGCCAATTGTCCAATTTGTGGTTTACTACTTTGTGCCTGACGAACCAGATAAATAATTCGAGCTAAGGTTGTTTGGCTACCCACCGCCGCCGCACGAAACAGAACTGTACCATCTTGTACGACAGTTCCTGCATGGACTTGATCACCTTTACTTTTTTGTTGAGGGATCGGTTCACCAGTCAGCATAGCTTCATCTAACCAGACTTCGCCTTCAATAATTTCACCATCCACGGGGACACGGTCGCCTGTTGCTAAGCGCAGGATCATGCCTTTTTTCACTTGCTCTAGAGGCATGTCTACTTCGCCTTGATCGGTGACAACTCTGGCGGTTGGCGGTGTTAAGTCTAATAATCGTTCAAGGGCTTTGGATGAGCGCTGACGTGCCCGTTGCTCTAAAGCGTGACCTAAGTTAATTAGACCGATGATCATGGCGCTTGCCTCATAATAGAGGTGACGCGCTTGGTCTGGGAACATATCTGGCCACAGGTTAACCACGATGGAATAGAGCCAAGCAGCGCCCGTACCCAAGGCAACTAAGGTATCCATCGTGGCACTACCATTTTTCAGGCTTTGCCATGCGTTCTTGTAGAAATGCCCACCAGCAAATACCATGACTAACAGGGTTAACACCCCGATAGTGAGCCAAATGTTGTTGTTTTCGGCAGTGAGCATCATGTTATCGCCGATCATGCCCCAAATCATCACAGGGACACCAAGGGCGAGAGCTAGAGCAGATTGCCAACGGAAGCGACGCATATTAGCTTGAGCCACTTCTTGCTGGCGCTCACGACGCTTAGCTTCATCTTGGATCATTTCTGCGCCGTAGCCAGCTTTGACCACCGCAGCAATCAAGTCATCAGGATTGGCTGTTCCTGTAATCAATGCGCTACGTTCTGCGAGGTTTACCCGAGCGTTTTCGACGCCGGGAACGCTACTTAATGCTTTTTGAACTTTATTTACACAGCTTGCACAGGTCATGCCATCTAATAACAATTGAATGCTATCATCAGCAGGATTGATTTCAGGTTGTTCACCTAAATCAGATTCTTGAGCCGGAATATCACAAATTGCCGCTGAATCCGTTTCCGGTTGTTCAACTGATGTCATCAGCGGCTCAGTTTTTGGGGAATTACCCTCTTCTTGGGCAAGTGTTGCGTGATAGCCCGCAGCCTCAACAGCAGCAATTAAATCTGCGGCTGGCGCAGAACCATACACTTTAGCCACTTTGGTATCGACATCAGCAACAGCAACACCGTCAACCGCTTCTAACGCTTGCTGAGTTTTTCCTGCGCATTTCATGCAGCTTAATCCTGATAGCTGAAGTTCAACATCAGGCGTCGTCGCAATAACGGCTTCATAGCCAGCATCGGTAATTGTGGCAATTAAATCTTCTGCTTTAGCATCACTTTCGATGACTGCGTATTCGATGGTTACTTTCAGATTAGTGACATCACCACGGGCCTCGAGTGCTTTTGTCACGGAGCCAACACAGTGCATGCAGCTTAAGCCTTGCAGGGCTAGTATAGTTTTCATTTTTGATTCTCCGAGCCCTTAAATAAAACGGGGCTATAATTTGTACATAAAATCAGTCTATAATCCGCTATGTTGTTAAGGTTAAACCCTCCCACAAGGGTAAGGTCAAGGGGAATTATGAATATCAGTGAAATTGCCAAAAAAACGGGTCTGACAGCAAAAGCGATTCGTTTTTATGAAGATAAAAGTTTGATTACGCCCCCTGAGCGTGGCGACAACGGGTATCGATATTATAAAGATAGGCATCTTGATGAGCTGATGCTATTAAAACAAGCTAAAGATGTTGGATTCACGCTGGAAGAGTGTGGTGAATTGCTTGGATTATTTCGTAACCCTAGCCGTCATAGTTCTGATGTGAAAAGTGCCACCATGGCTAAAATCGATGAGATTCAACAGACGATTACCAAGTTACTGTCGATTCGCAATACGTTGCAGGAGTTAGTGGATGCCTGCCCCGGTGATGATGGGGCAGACTGTCCGATTATTGACCACTTGGCGCGTGGCTGCTGTCATCAGAGTAAGGCTTAACTTTTAACGTAATTCCATCCACCGCAATCACTTCGACTTCAGTGTCTGCTTTCAGGGGAATTTCGCTATAAATACGCCAGCTACCATCGGCTAAACGTACTCGGCTAAATCCCTCTTCGGTATCCGTTAATAAGCGGGCTTTAATACCAATCAGCTGGTGGCTTATTTGGTTGACATCATCAGCTTTACTCTCTTTACGGTGACTTAGCCATTTCCGCCACAAGACCGCAGAAACCACGGTAAATACCGCAAACAAGATGCCTTGCCATTCCCAACCGAGGAATGGCATTGCCCATGCGATGATCCCAACGGCTACAGCTGCAATACCTGACCACAGCAAGTAGCCTCCAGTACCCAGAAGTTCACCAATCAGCAGTAAACCACCTAGACACAGCCAAAACCATGCGGGTTGAGTGCTGATAAGTTCTATCATGCTTTTTCCTGTTTCTTAATATCGCTGGCTTTTTTGCTTTCGCCAATAAGCTCAGTGATCCCGCCGATAGCGCCCATCAGATTGCTGGCTTCTAATGGCATCATGATAACCTTGCTGTTTGATGCAGAGCCAATGCTAGTGAGTGCATCAGTATATTTTTGTGCAACAAAGTAGTTAATTGCTTGCATATTACCTGCGGCAATAGCATCAGAAACCATTTGAGTTGCTTTGGCTTCAGCTTCCGCGGCTCTTTCACGGGCTTCAGCTTGTAAGAATGCAGACTGGCGTTCACCTTCAGCTTTTAAAATTTGTGATTGTTTTTCACCTTCGGCTTTTAAGATTGCCGCCTGGCGAATACCTTCAGCTTCTAGAATGTCAGCGCGTTTGGTTCGTTCTGCTTTCATCTGAGCATTCATCGCACTAACTAATTCTTTTGGTGGTCTAACATCACGAATTTCAATACGGGTAATTTTTACGCCCCATGGATTGGTTGCTTCATCCACAACGTGCAATAAACGACCATTGATGGAATCACGTTGAGATAACATTTCATCGAGTTCCATGGCACCAAGAACGGTACGAATGTTCGTCATGATCAGGTTTAGAATAGATAATTCTAAATTACTAACTTCATATGCAGCGCGTACGGGATCAATAACCTGAATAAAACACACCGCATCAATGGTGACGTTGGCGTTATCGCGTGAGATAACTTCTTGCGATGGAATATCAAGGACTTGTTCCATCATATTGATACGACGACCAATTCTGTCCATAAAAGGCACTAAAAGATGCAGCCCCGGCTGTAACGTACGGGTATAGCGGCCAAAACGTTCAACAGTCCATTGAAAGCCTTGAGGTACGGTTTTTACACAAGTAAAAACAATAACCAAGGCGACGAAGATAATAATCGGTATAGCACCAAACGCGAACAAATCCATAGGTAATCCTTAACTAGTAAAGTAATGAATAAACGTGGCGACGGTACTTGCTGGCAAGTGCATCCCCCGTTCCCATTGCTGACATGATATCCATCATGGTTTTTCTGACTGCACCTTCTCCGGCGTTAAGGTCTTTACGTAAAAAGGCCAGTAACATTTCTAAGGCTTCTTCATTGCGGTTAACTTCATGAAGTTTTAATGCCAGTTGAACGGCCAAAGTGGTGTTTTCAGGATTTTGGTTAAATTCTTGCTGCAATTGCTGAATTTCAGGAGTGTCTGCCGCTTTTTTCATGAGTTCGATTTGTGCAACCAAACCTTGGTAACGGCTATCTTTATCTTGCATTGGTACGGTGGCTAGCAGTGTTTCTGCATCATCCACTAAATTAAGTGCAATTTGTGTTTCGGCTAATAAAAAGGTGATATCGCTATTTTTAGGAGCCAGCTGGTTTGCTTCTTTAAGTAATGGCAGGGCTTCTTGAAGTTTGCCTTCTGCAATAAACTCAGCTGCTTGCGCCGCTTTTAACTCTTCAGGGCTTGGCAGTACACGAGATAGAATTTGCAATACGGCATCTTCGGGTTGTGGACCTTCAAATCCATCAACAGGGCGGCCGTCTTTCAGGACATACACTGTGGGGACACCTTTAAGACCAAACTGGCTCGCAACCATCTGTTCTTCATCACAGTTAACTTTAGCGAGGATAAACAACCCAGCATAATCATTGGCAATACGCTCGAGCATCCCAGTAAATTCTAAGCTTTGTGGGCTACGAGGTGACCAAAAATAGAACATCACTGGGATGTTCATGGACTGTTCGATGATTTGATGTAGATTGGTTTCGTTAATATCAATAATTTGTGCGTTATCAAACATAAAATATCTCTTTTAAATTCGTTATTAATGTCGTTTAAATGGGGGCTTTTTCTGGTTTTTCAATCTTTTTTGCCCGGATTTGCCAGTATTTTATCCATTAATTTGTCTGGCAATATGCGTTTTAGTATACGCACAAAAACGGTTAATAATGTGACGGAGTAACGGACACGAGGGCGTGGGCTTTCTAATGCTAGAATCAGCTTTTCAACCACATGCTCTGGATTTAACGTAAACCGCGCTGCAATTCCCGGATTTTTTATTGGCTTATCTTGTTGTGTTTGTGCCACATTCTGGGTAAATGCACTGTGAATAGGGCCGGGTTCAATCAAACTAACATGGATTCCAGAGCCCTTTAATTCTAAACGCAATGCGTCGGACCAAGCTTCTAACGCATATTTGCTGGCAGCGTAAGCACCGCGACCTGGTGTAGAAATAATTCCCATTACTGAACTGGTTTGCACTATCCTGCCTTCATGGTGGGGTAGCATGGCGGGGAGGAGTAAGAAGGTCAATTGGTGGACTCCGAAAAAATTCGTAGAGAATTGAGATTCTAACTGCTGACGGCTAACGGTATTTAGTGGCCCATAGACCCCAAATCCCGCATTGTTAAATAATCCGAAAAGTCGTCCTTGGCAAAGTGCTAAAATTTGCTGGGCCGCAGTTTCAACACTGTCTGAGTCATCTAAATCAAGCGCGACAGTATCAAATCCAAGCTCTTGTAAACGTTGGATATCCGTCTGTTTTCGGCAGGTGGTGATGACGTGATAACCTCGTTGACGTAGTGTTTGCGCTGCACATAAGCCTATTCCGCTGGAAGCCCCCGTCACTAATACTGTTTTTTGCATAACTTTACCTACTGTAGGCTTAATTTTCGCTATCATACTGGTTGAGCAATAAAGTCTCTCGATCTATTGGACTTTTATTGGTTAACCGGACTTTTATTTATTAAGTAAGTACGGTGTGAGCTGTTTTTCCATGAAATCAGCAATAGATGGCTGAGCCTCTGCGGTTGGATGAATGCCATCAGGTTGGATCCATTCTGGTTTGGTAATGACGCTCTCCATAAAAAAGGGTAGCAAAGGAATTTGATTTTTTTCAGCTAATGTTGGGTAAACTTTTTCAAAGCTGGAAGTATAGCGCCTGCCATAGTTGGGAGGGATACGAATTTGCATTAAGAGCGGTTTAGCACCATTTTGCTCTATTTGGTCGATAATCTGTTGTAATGTAATCTCTAATTGCTCTACAGATAATCCTTGTAAACCATCATTAGCACCTAATTCAATTAATACCCAATTAGGTTTGTGTTGTGCCAGTAAGGCGGGTAGGCGTTCTAAGCCTTGAGTAGCGGTATTCCCGCTAATGCTGCCATTAACTACAAGAATTGGCGGAGAATGTTTCTGCCAGCGTTCGGCAAGCAAAGTGGCCCAAGCCTGCTCTGCCGGTAAACGATAGCCTGCACTTAAGCTATCCCCCAGAATTAATAGTTTTGTGGCTGCTAGAGTTTGTCCGCTGGCGGTCAATAACAGGAGAAAAACCAATATATGTCGGCGCAAAATATTCTTGAAGTTCATCATCTCATTAAACGTGTTGGTCAAGGTGAACATGAACTGACTATATTGCAAGGAGTGGAGCTAATTGTCGAGTCCGGTCAGACAATTGCCCTAATTGGCGAGTCGGGTTCTGGAAAATCAACGTTACTGGGTATTATTGCCGGGTTAGATGATGGTTCGAGCGGCAGCGTGCATTTGTTAGGGCAAGACCTCACTAATATGGATGAAGAGCAACGTGCGCGCTTACGTGCGGAGAGTGTGGGATTTGTTTTTCAATCTTTTATGTTAATTCCAACCTTGAATGCCCTTGAAAATGTTCAACTTCCCTCCTTATTAAGAGGGGAATCAGAGGCTAAAAGTCATCAACAAGCCGTTAATTTACTGACGGATTTAGGGTTAGGTAATCGATTGAAGCATATGCCAGCACAACTTTCCGGTGGTGAACAGCAGCGTGTGGCATTGGCGAGAGCATTCAATGGTCAGCCAAAAATCTTATTTGCCGATGAGCCGACAGGAAACCTCGATCGTCAAACTGGGGATAAAATTGCTGATTTACTGTTTGCCATGAATAAAGAGCACGGAACGACGCTGATTCTGGTAACTCATGATAATGAACTAGCCTCACGTTGCCAACGCCGGTTGCGCTTGGTGGACGGGTTATTGAGGGAAGAGTCATGATTTGGCGCTGGTTTTGGCGTGAATGGAAAACGCCATCATTATTAATTGTTTGGTTAGCATTAACCTTGGCGGTGGCGTGTGTGCTCGCATTGGGGCGTATTAGCGATCGCATCGAAAATAGTATGAGTTACCAGAGCCAAGAACTCCTCGCAGGGGATTTAGTGCTGCGCTCCTCTCATCCCTCTGACCCTCAATGGTTAAATACGGCTCAACAAGCAGGTTTAAATCACAGCCAGCAAATTTCCTTTTCCACAATGGCGTATTCGACAGAGGATGAAAATGGTCGACCTCAATTGGTGTTAGTGAAAGCTGCGGATGCTAGCTACCCTTTATACGGTGGGTTAGTGACTGAGCCCGCAGGCTTAAAACCGACCAAAGGACAAATTTTAGTTGCGCCACGCCTATTGGAATTACTGAATTTAAAAATTGGCGAGCAAATTGACATTGGAGATGCCACATTAACGGTTTCTGGTGCATTAATTCAGGAACCTGATAGCGGGTTTAATCCATTCCAAATTGCCCCTCGTGCATTGATTTCTATTGAAGATGCCGCTCAAACGGGGGCTATCCAACTTGGTAGCCGTTTAACGTATCGGGATATGTTCGCTGGAGATCGACAAATAATCGATACTTTTAAGCAGCAATACGATTCACAGTTAAGAAGCGACCAACGATGGTATACCTTAGATGATGATAGTGGTGCAGTCGGTAAGACGTTTAAGCGTGCACAACAATTTTTATTACTTTCTGTATTACTAACCTTGCTACTGGCGATCGCTGCGGTGGTGGTATCGATGAACCATTATTGTCGTAGCCGCCATCAACTTATTGCAGTGATGAAAACGTTGGGAGCAGGGCGGAGCGCGCTACGTAAATGGATCATTGGTCAATGGCTGGTGATCTTAGTCGCCGCGGCATTATTGGGATCATTGCTAGGACTCGCATTTGAAGGGATCTTGATGCAGATATTGAGTGCGATGCTACCTAAAGCATTACCCAGTGCGAGTTTATGGCCGTGGGTTTGGTCTGTGGCAACGTTGTTTATTATCGCCATTATCGTCGGGATCCGACCTTACTATCAGATGATGGGAACGCAACCATCTCGGGTATTACGTGAAGATGCTCAGTCACCGATTTGGCCGCTGTATTATTATCTCCCGATAGTTACGTTAATTGTGGTGGGGGGATTATTCCTGTTTGCTGGAGTAAATCCGCTGCTGTGGTCAATTTTGCTAGGGATTGTCGTTGTGGCAGTTTTGCTCGCCCTGATTGGCTGGATAGGCTTATGGCTATTACGCAAAATACGTTTTCGCCAGCTCAGCTTACGTTTATCGGTGAGCCGATTACTACGTCAGCCTTTGCAAACAATCACTCAAATGAGCGCTTTTTCACTTTCATTTATGCTATTGGCGTTGTTGATTTTGGTTCGTGGTGATTTATTGGATCGCTGGCAGCAGCAGTTACCTGCGGATAGTCCCAACTATTTTCTGATCAATATGACTGAGTCGCAGCTAGTGCCTGTGACGCAGTTATTGAAGCAGTATCAGGTGACGCCGACAGAATTTAATCCAGTCGTTTTAGCGCGTTTATCGGAGATCAATGATCAATCCGCAATAGAATGGGCCGACGCACGGGATCCTAATAATAATACGGTAAGACGCGAACTGAGCTTAACGTGGCAATCGGTGCTTCCTCCAGCCAATGAATTGGAGCAAGGAAGCTGGCCACCAAAAGCGGGGGAGGTTTCCATTGAGCAAACCGTGGTGAAAGAGTTAGGGTTAAAAATTGGCGATAAGCTGACATTTAATGCAGGATCGCAACTATTTACAGCAAAGGTGAGCAGCATTCGTAAGGTCGATTGGGAGAGTTTACGACCTAATTTTTACTTTATCTTTGCTGAAGAAACGTTATCTCCAATGCCTGCAACGTGGTTGAGTAGCTTCCATTATGAAGGAGATGGTCAACTGTTAACCCAATTGAGCCATCAATATCCAACGATTAATGTTTTGGATACAGGAGCGATAATTACCCAAATTCAACAGATTTTACAGCAGGTTAGTCAAGCTTTAGAGGTCATGGTGGTGTTAGTGATTTTCTGTGGTTTGTTACTGTTACTGGCGCAAATTCAAGTGGGTATGAGTCAACGTGAGCGTGAATTAGTTGTTTACCGAACGTTGGGGGCGAGCAAAAAATTGATGCGCCGCACACTATGGAGTGAGTTTGCACTTCTCGGTTTGATGGCAGGATTAGCAGCAGCATTTGGCGCAGAGGTCGCATTGTGGTTATTACAAACTCAAGTGTTTGATTTCCCATGGCAACCGGAATGGCGTATTTGGGTATTATTGCCATTATGTGCTGCGCTATTACTTTCTATTTGCGGTAGTTGGTTGGGGCTAAGGTTACTTGGCACCGGAAACCAACATCGTAGATTGCCAAATAGTTAAAAATATGATGGACCTTGATAGCTATTATGATGGCTATCAAGGTCAAAAATGAAAATCGGAAGCTTGGGCTTCACTGTATAAATTTTTCAAATTGATGTATCCGGCATCAAACTCAGAAACAGCAAAGTAAAAAACACGCCCATCAGACTGAGCTATCTGTATTTTATAGACGCCGACCTCTTGATTAAAATCAAACTCATAACCCACATTAACTTTCATTTCTTTATAATTTAAATTGACTTCATCACTATCTGAAATATATTTCCAGTTAATTATTTTAGTTCTTGTTTCATTAATAAGCTGTTCAACAAAATGAGTGATTGCAGCAGGTAACATAATTATTCCTCAATTTTTCTATAGGTATATTTGGATTCAATAAGTTGCTTTGCATATAATAACGACTCTAAAATATCCTGAAACTACAAGTTACCCAGAGGAGATTTCGATGTTATGTTTCTTGTAGAATTGATCTTTTTTTCTAATTCATTGAGATTTTCAATTTCATTATCAAAGGTTTTTTTATCTATAAGTGTCATGAAATTATTGGCAATATTTAAATGTAATTTAAATGCGATAGTGAAATTTGTTACTAATAGTGCGTAATTTTTACTCGATAGATTATCTAATGATTGATTGTAATAGAAAATACACTCATGAGATAGGCTTAATCCTGTCGAGCCTTTAAATTTATTCAATGAAAAAAGTGATTTTTCTTTTATGCTCTTAGATATGTTGATGTTATGAATGATTTCCATAATGGTAATAAGTAAGGCAATAATGGTAGCAATGGATGCATAATATGAAAATAGTATGAAATTATCATTACTTCTAATTATCATATCTATATTAATAATTGATATCCATATTAATAAAAAGCTTACTATCATATAAATTAATCGTAATTTATTTTCTAAAGCTAATTTCAGAAACATTTATTTTACTCAATTTTTATGGGGTGGAAATTTTATCATGATATTTCTCCATGCTTATATTTAGGACTATTTTTCGGAGTGAATTTATCGTTAAATTAAAAAATTAATTGCAATCATCAATTTATTTCATCTTCATTAAACGAACAGATCTTCAATCTTTCATAAAATTGTCATTTGCCATGGTTATTATTCAGCTATCAATTATTGATAGCCCTAAATAGGAATATAACAATGGCTTACCTCAATACTACACACTTTAAGCTTAGCTCATTCTCTTTAGTGATTGGTTTGCTTTCATTTAGCTCCAGCGGATTTGCTCAACAAGCTGTGCCTGCGACATTAGCTGGGCATTCAATATTATCTGTTGATGCAACAGTCTCTACACCTTCAGATGCGCCTACGGATATGCAGCATAGTGGTAAATATACAACCGGAAGTCGTGTTGATTCGCTAGGTAAAATCGAAGGAAAATCAGACGGTCGTCCAACGGGTAAATATGTACCAATTAAAGGTCAACCACGGCAGGGGCATTCAGGTATTAAACGGATGACAGATGGAACCTATTGGGTACTTACCGATAATGGTTTCGGTAATAAAATGAACTCTCCAGACTCGATGCTCTATTTGACCCAGTATGATATTGATTTTAAAAGTGGCAATACGACGCCATTGAAAACAGTCTTCTTCCATGACCCAGACAAAATTATCCCCTTCCATATTATTAATGAAAGTAGCCAGCAACGTTATCTAACGGGGAGTGATTTTGACCCTGAAAGTTTTCAATTTGCCGATGGGGCTTTATGGGTTGGTGATGAATTTGGACCTTACCTGATAAAAATGGATTTAAACGGCAAGGTACTTGCACTATTTGAAACCCAAGTGAATGGCAAAAAGGTGGTGTCACCAGACCATTACACACTCACTACACCGGGTAAACCCGCGGATAAAGTGAATTTCCAAGTTAATCGCTCGAAAGGTTTTGAAGGCATGGCATCATCGCCAGATGGTTCAAAACTTTATCCAATGCTTGAGGGTGCTTTGTGGCTAGAAGATAAGCAAGATTATGAGAATGTAAACGGCAAAAAAGCGGCGCGTATTCTTGAGTTTGATGTGAAGAAACAGGATTGGACAGGGCGTAGTTGGCTATATGTATTTGAAGATAACCAGAATGCCATTGGTGATTTTAACCTGATTGATGATTCCCATGGTTTGATTATCGAACGTGATAATGGGGAAGGTACGGTGGATAAAGCCTGTGTTGAAGGGGCGACAAACAAAGAAAACTGCTTCAGCAATTTGGCGAAGTTTAAACGTGTTTATCGGATTGCATTCTCTGATAATAACGAGGGTGGTGCCGTGGATAAACAAGCCTATGTTGATCTGATGAATATCCAAGATCCTGACAATTTAGCGAAAAAACCGTTGAATAATGGCGTGTTTACCTTTCCGTTTTTTACAATTGAAAACGTGGATGTGGTGGATAGCGAGCACATTATTGTTGGCAATGATAATAACTATCCATTCTCCTCCAGCCGCGACCCGAACAAAGCGGATGATAATGAATTTATTTTACTGAAAGTACCTGAATTACTGAAGCCGTAAATCGATAAAGTAATAGACGTACGATGATAGCTGGATCCTTGTTTTTCCCTTGGTTTGATAATTTGCTCGGGTATTTTCCCGAGCTTTTTTATTGGTGTTGGATTAGCGTTTTTTAACCGCGAGAACAGGCGGTTTCATCATCAAGGTAAAAAATAAGATGACCACAACCGGTGCGGCGATAGTCAAAAGTGCGGGAGTAAAACTTCCCGTAAGATCTTTGATGGCTCCAGCAATAAATGGTGCTAAGCATGCAATGGTAGAAATCAGATTTACCACAGAGAATAGTTCTAAATAAGGGCCGCGACCAAAATAGTTAGACAATAAAACACTGGATGCTAAGAAGGTCATTCCATAGCCGACCCCCACACAAATCACGAACATAATTAGCCAGAACCAAGAAGTTGAAATACTTAACGCAACAACCCCGAGAACCATAATAATCAGGCTACCAATCAGTAATCGCTTCGGTTCGAGCCATTCCCCTGCGGCACCGCCCAAGAAGCGAGAGAAAGCATTCACAAAGGCCATGGTGCTGAGTAAAGAAACCGCGACAGTCATGCCAAAACCACGTTCTTCAATATGCGCGACTGCAAAGCTGTTTACGGTAATGCCGCACCATAGGAATGAGGTATAGGTTGCCGAAATTAAATAGAATTGCCATGTTCTGAGCGCGCCTCTAACAGTCCAAACTTCAGCAGTACGGTAAATGGGTTTGTTGGGATCACTAACGTACTTTTGGGTCACGCTCTTAGCGTGGGACTGCTCTTTTTTACCTTCACGTAGTGCCAGAATAGTGATTAGCGTAACAATACTCAGGTAAACCGCACAGAGTACCCAGTGCATACGCCAAGAACCGAGCTGGTTAGAGGCGTAGAAATAGATCCAAGGACCTGCAACCCCGCCTAATCCTCCTATGGTGAAGTAAACCCCAAAGGCGATAGACTGTTTCTCAAATAAACGTGAAATGACATAGGTGCCCGGTACGGTAGCCAGTAAGGTAAAGCCGACTCCAATTAATGCAGTACCTAGGAAATAGGTGCTAATCGTTTGTGTCGCATATAGGTTATAAAACCCTGAAACAAAGACCAGCATTCCCAGTAATAAGGTTAAACGAACACCAATTTTACGAATTAATACGGAGGGGAGAAAACTTGCTAGACCACAAGTTAATCCGAGTAAGGTAAAGCCGAAACCTGCTTCAGTCCAATTCCATTTTAGTTCATTGATCATACCCGGTAATACCACACCTAAAGAGGTAAAGGTGGTTGCCGTTGCAAGAAAATAGACCATTCCCAGAAGAATAAGAATTGACCATTGATACAATGGGCTAAAGGATGGGGATTGTGTTTCTGGCATGTTGACTCCAGTAAATCCCTGCATTTTCAATGATAAAATTGGGGAGTAAATTGCAGGGTAAAAATAGCACAATGCCCGAAAAATGACTTTCGGGCACGAATGGCGCTATTTTCCCTATTTATTGGCGAGAGTACCAGTCTAATTTTGTTTTTGCCCACTCAATGCCACTTTTATACTCATTTGGCAGCATTGGGATCAGGCTATCAAGGCTATCTTTCAATTTTAGGCAATCAGTATGGGTAAGATTTAAGTGACCCACTTTACGGACAGGGCGGACTTCTTTGTCATACCAATGGAGATGCACTAACGGTAAATTTAGCCAGTCATTATTAACCTCGGTACCAATCAAATTGACCATCACTGCGGGGCTAAAGACTTCAGGAGCTGGCATTGGTAAATTCAAAATGGCACGTAAGTGCAATTCAAATTGGCTGATTGAGGCACCGTTTTGCGTCCAGTGACCACTATTATGCACGCGAGGAGCGATTTCGTTGATCAGCAGCTTGTCACCGACTACGAAACACTCCATTGCCATCACGCCGACATAACCTAATTCATTCATCACTGCGCTTAGCATGGATTGGGCTTGTTGCTGTTGAACAGGGTTAGCATCAGGGAAAGCTACACTGGTTCGTAGAATACCATCTTGATGTAGGTTATGAGTGATCGGGTAGAAAACGGATTCACCGGATTGGCTTCTGGCGCCAATCACTGAGACTTCTGAGTCAAAGGGAATACCTTGTTCAACAATACATTCGCCATAAATCTCAGTGGGTAAGTCTTTTTCGTCACCGGGACGCACACGCCATTGACCGCGCCCATCGTAACCGCCAGTTCTACGTTTAACGATTAGAAAATCCCCAAGCGTAGCGAACAGTTCGGGCCATTGGTCAGGGGAGTCTAATAATGCCCATGGGGCGGTTGATAAATTTAACGAATCAAATAGGCTTTTTTGTGGAAATCTATCGGCTAATCGAGGAAAAATATCTCGGTTAATAAATGCATTGTGACGTGCTAACTCTTTAGTTAACGGAGTTTCCGGCCAGCGTTCTATTTCTGCGGTGATCACACTTTGTTGATAGGGAACGGCTTCTGGTTCTGCATCTAAACCGACGGGGAAAACAGAAATACCGAGAGGCTCACCAGCTTGGCGGAGCATTCGACCTAATTGACCATTACCGAGGACACAAACCGGTTTCATTACGCTTCCCTCGGATCTGGATTACTTAATACGTCATTAGTTTGCGCTTCACGCCATGCCGATAGGCGATTAAACAGTTCAGCATCATGAGTTGCTAAAATTTGAGCCGCGAGTAATGCGGCGTTTGCGGAACCTGCTTTACCAATTGCTAGCGTACCCACAGGGATTCCTTTTGGCATTTGTACGATGGAATACAGGCTATCTACGCCACTTAATGCAGCACTTTGAACTGGAACGCCCAGTACAGGAACTAACGTTTTAGCCGCTAACATACCCGGTAAATGTGCCGCGCCGCCAGCGCCAGCAATGATCACTTCAATCCCATTTGATTTTGCATTTTCAGCAAACGAAAATAGTTTGTCCGGAGTGCGGTGCGCAGAAACAATTTCTACATGAAAAGGCAGTTGAAGTTCAGTCAACACATCAGCAGCATGCTGCATCGTTGTCCAATCACTTTTAGAACCCATAACAATGGCGATTTTTGCCGCAGATTGAGAAGGAACTTGGGCAGTCATTTGGTGTGATCCCTGTATTGATATAATGTCACCCGAAGGCGGGAAGATGAATTGCCCTGATCATATCATGGTACTAGGGTAAGGAAAACGTTTGCGTGTTTATAAAATAGGCAAACGAGAGGGTTTTAATCTTGATAATTCACAATTGATTCATTAAAAAGGAAAGAAAATTAATTCAATTCCTTGTTCACTGATGACAAATGCAGAGCCTTCATGGTGCCATGCACCTAAAACGCCACGAAAATGCAGCTGACCAGCGATGTTGATTTCATGAATAGCCGGTCGGTGAGTATGCCCGTGGATCATCCACTGAGCTTGGTGCCTTTTCAACGCATTAATCACGGCATCGGGATTGACGTCCATAATCGATTCCGATTTCATGCTGCTGGCATATTGACTATTACGACGCATTTTTTGTGCGATACGGCGGCGAATAAACAGCGGTAAAGCCAGAAATAGACGCTGTATCCAAGGGGTATGAACTTTTTTACGGTAATTTTGATAGGCCGCATCGTCGCTACATAATGTATCACCATGCATAATCAAAATACGTTTGCCATAAAGTTCAAGTAGAGTTTCTTGGGGTAAGATGGTCATTCCACACTGTTTGGCATAGCGTTTACCAATTAAGAAATCACGGTTTCCATGAATAAAATAGCAGGGAATACCGCGTTCGCTAAGTTGTTTCAGTGCGTTGGCAACTTGCTGGTGCAGCGGGTTATTGTCATCATCCCCGATCCAGTAGTTAAAAAAATCGCCAAGAATATACAGGCTGTCCGCATGGATAGCTTGTTGTTCAATAAAATGTAGAAAACCGGCAGTAATTGCCGGTTCATCTTCACTTAAATGCAAATCTGCAATGATATAAGTGGACATAAATCAGGGATTACTCGCTGACTGTCACTTTTTCAATCACAACATCTTCGCGAGGTACGTCTTGGTGGTGTCCACTGCGACCAGTAGAAACGCCTTTGATTTTGTCAACGACGTCCATGCCTTCAACCACTTCAGCAAATACGCAGTAACCCCAACCATCTGGGCGCTCTGAACGGAAGTTTAAGAAGTCATTATCAGCGACGTTGATGAAGAATTGTGCTGTTGCTGAGTGTGGATCGTTAGTACGAGCCATTGCTAATGTACCGCGGCTATTTTTCAGACCGTTATTAGCTTCGTTTTTGATAGTCGCTTTAGTGTCTTTTTGGACCATGCCAGGCTCAAAACCGCCGCCTTGGATCATGAAGCCATTAATAACACGATGGAAAATGGTATTATTGTAGAAACCTTCACGGCAGTAGGTTAAAAAGTTTTCGACAGTAATTGGTGCTTTATCAGCGAAAGTTTTAATAACGATGTCACCGTGATTGGTATGAAATGTAACCATAATAGCTATCCTGAATAATTGTTTTTTATGCGCTCACTTGCGAAAGCGTTGAGATCAGCAAGTTTATATCATAGATAAAACTCAACTTGAAGTAACAGCGCATTTTGTAAATATTTATAGCATAACAGAGATATAACAAACTGAATGCCAAAGTGGGGAGTTTACCTTGCTTTCTAGTGCAGTTCGCGATTCAATATTAGGCTATTTTCGTCAGTTTTTTCTGGATATTATATCCGCAATCATACGATAATCTGATGTATGATAGGTATACACGTACTAATAAAATGGAAATAAATAGATGCTACAAATTTTCAATACACTGACTCGCCAAAAAGAAGAATTTAAACCCATCCATGCTGGAAAAATTGGGATGTACGTGTGTGGCATCACCATTTACGATTTGTGTCATATTGGTCACGGTCGTACCTTTGTGGCTTTCGACGCCATTAGCCGTTACTTACGTTATTTGGGATATGATCTTAATTATGTGCGTAACGTGACCGACATTGATGACAAAATCATCAAACGTGCGGCTGAAAACAATGAAAGCGTGGAAGAATTAACGACGCGTATGCTGGCTGAAATGCACAAAGATTTTGATGCGTTAAATATTTTACGCCCAGACAGTGAGCCTCGCGCGACTCGCCATATTCATGAAATTATTGAACTAACTGAAAGCTTAATTGAACGTGGGCATGCGTATGTTGCAGATAATGGCGACGTCATGTTTGAGGTTAAAACTGACCCTAATTACGGTTTACTGTCTCGTCAAGATTTAGACCAACTGCAAGCGGGAGCTCGCGTTGAAGTCGCGGATGTTAAACGTAACCCAATGGATTTTGTGTTATGGAAAATGTCAAAAGAAGGTGAACCAAGTTGGGAATCTCCATGGGGCTTAGGCCGTCCCGGCTGGCATATTGAATGTTCGGCGATGAATAGTAAAACGCTGGGAAGCCATTTTGATATTCACGGTGGGGGTTCCGATTTGATGTTCCCACATCATGAAAACGAAATTGCGCAATCAACTTGTGCTCATGAAGGACCTTACGTTAACTATTGGATGCACTCGGGGATGGTCATGGTTGATAGAGAGAAAATGTCTAAATCTCTCAATAACTTCTTCACTATCCGTGATGTTTTGCAATATTACGATGCAGAAACCGTACGCTACTTCCTGTTGTCAGGTCACTATCGTAGCCAACTGAACTATACCGAAGAAAATTTAAAGCAGGCACGTACTGCATTAGAGCGTCTGTATACATCATTACGTGGCACTGATAAATCAGTGGCGCCAGCGGGTGGCGAAGCTTTCAAAGCCCGTTTCTGTGAAGCCATGAATGATGATTTTAATACGCCAGAAGCTTATTCCGTACTGTTTGATATTGCGCGTGAAATTAACCGTCTGAAAACAGAAGATATGGCGGCGGCAAATGGTATGGCTGCACAGCTGCGTGAACTGGCAAAAGTTCTGGGACTGTTAGAACAAGAGCCAGAAGCTTTCCTGCAAGGTGGAGCACAAGGCGAAGATGATGCCGAAGTGGCGAAAATTGAAGCGCTGATTAAACAACGTAATGATGCGCGTCAAAGTAAAGATTGGGCATTGGCGGATCAGGCGCGTGATGCATTGACGGCGATGGGGGTTGTGTTGGAGGACTCTTCTGCTGGCACGACGTGGCGTCGCAAGTAATATTCGTTATATTTCGCGCTGTGGCGTTGTTGGCGTCGCTCGGCTACTCGGGTCACATACTTATGTATGCTCCCCGAGATATCCTTGCTAGCCGCCTAGCCACCGCACAAACTATTTAGAATATTGCTCTTTGTCATATTTCGCGCTGTGGCGTTGTTGGCGTTACTCGGCTACTCGGGTCACGTACTTATTTCTCTCCATTCTTCGAACTGTAGCTGTGTTGCCTACACTCGCTAACCCTAGTCACATACTTGTGTATGCTTCTAGGGATTAGCTCCTTTGGCACCTTGCTACAATTCGAATAATTTAGAGAATTTAAGCGGATATAAACGCGTAAATAAAATCTACTAGAAATGTTCTATTTTTAGTGATTGATATTTAAGTTTATGTAAACTAACAAATAATAAGACCCACTAAAAAATAACTATTTTTGGTGGGCTTTTTTATTGGTTTTTTGGCTAAAAATGCAAGCGAGGTTATGACGGAAATGAATACTGTTAAGTGAATCGAGTTTTAATTCACTGACTAACATAAATAAGGATGAATATGTTTCCAATAAATCTAACTCGCCCATCTGTATCTCAAGCAATTGTCACTCCCGCAGTAGCTAGCTCGGAGCACTCTAATTTATCTGAGAGTCTCCAATGCATCAAAAACATATCTCAAACGGAAAATGTGTCTGCAAAAGTAAAACCAACATTGAAAAAAAGGTTGGGGCTAAAACTTAATTTTGCTGTACTTGCACAGCAATCCGCATTTGATAAATTACAGGTACAAACGACAAAAATTATCAATGAAAAAGGCATTGAATATGATACTCAAAAACGAGGGCAACTCTATCCTGAGATCGGTGCTGCGAAACAGACGCAAGTCTCTATTCTGAATAAAAATTGGGAAAGGGTCTTATTGTCAGCGAATCGATTAGCAGTTAATGATATGGGGCTTGCTATTCGCTGCCAGTATCCAAGGAATAATACGCAAGCGATTGAAAATCATTTAACTATGTTGGTTGATAATCGAGTGCCATTGCTGGTGGTATTATCATCAAATAATGAAATTAAGCCTTTTTTTGGTAGAGAAAAAAGTTTGCCTAGCTATTTTATTAGCTCAAAAAAATATGGTGAGATTAAAGTTAAATCCTTAAGAATAAGAGCAGATTATCAGGTTGATAGAAATCATCATTCAAAAAGTCAGCCTCCGTTAAAATTTAATCAATATAATTTAGAGATAAATGACCGGGGAAGAAAGCATCATTTGCCAGTGATTCACATTACTAATTGGGGGGATGGAAATACGATATCTACAGGGGAATTAAAAAAATTAAGTCGTATGGTGAATGTGTTGACCCATGGGAGTCTGATTAAACTAAAAAAATATCATAATGTGGAAATTGATGGAAAAAATAAACCGTTACCAGTTATCCATTGTAAAGCGGGCATAGGACGAACGGGAGTTTTAGCTGCGGCAATGCAATTAACTAAGAAAGATAATACACTCACAGTGGATGATGTTGTGACGGCGTTACGTACATCAGGGAATGCAAATATGGTACAGACGGAGGCTCAATACAATACATTGCTCGAGTTACAGCAATTTATTCAAGCCGCGCGGAAAATGTCTTCTTAAAAATAAAGCAGGTAAGCTGATACTCCTCAGCTTACCTCGATTGACTATTCTTGAACCTGAATTTGCTCGCTTCCCATAGAAACGACTTTTCCAGCTACAATCTTGCAGCGTTTGCGGGTCTCTACAACACCATCGACTTGCACAAGTCCATCAGCAATCATTGCTTTTGCCATCGCACCACTTTCAGCCCAACCTTCAGTTTTTAGTAGGTCGCATAGCTCAATATGAGGATGTCCATCAAGACGAAAAATTTCCATTGTTACTCCAAATTACATTAAATATCGTGGTACTCTTCGCACGCTTGTAGCGTATTTTGAATAAGAGTAGCCACTGTCATTGGTCCAACACCACCGGGCACTGGTGTGATCCAAGAGGCACGTTTTGACGCTTCATCAAAATCGACATCGCCAGTTACTTTGCCATTTTCTAAACGGTTAATACCGACATCAATAACAATAGCGCCTGGTTTAATCCATTCGCCCGGAATAAAATTCGGTTTACCAACCGCGACAACTAATAAATCAGCGCTGCGAACATGTTGTTCGAGATCTTTGGTAAAGCGATGAGTGACGGTCGTTGTGCAGCCTGCTAATAATAATTCAAGGCTCATTGGACGACCAACAATATTTGATGCGCCAATGATCACAGCATTTAAGCCGTAAGTATTAATATCATAACGTTCTAGTAGGGTAACAATCCCTCTAGGAGTACATGGGCGTAAGCGAGGAGCACGTTGGCATAAGCGACCCACGTTGTAAGGATGGAAACCATCAACGTCTTTATCTGGATGAATTCTTTCAATCACTTTGACATTATCAATGCCAGCTGGTAACGGCAATTGAACTAAAATGCCATCAATTTCTGGATCTTGATTGAGGTCATCGATAAGTTTCAGAAGCTCAGCTTCTGTTGTCGTGTCTGGCAAATCATAAGAACGAGATAAGAAACCGACTTCTTCACATGCGCGGCGTTTGCTGCCCACATAGATTTGAGAGGCTGGGTTTGCACCCACTAAAATCACGGCGAGTCCAGGAGCACGTTTGCCGTTGGCAACGCGAGTTTGTACTTTTTGAGCAACTTCCTGTCTAATTGCTTGCGCAATCGTTTTCCCATCAATAATTTTTGCTAACATCTGTAACTTAATCCATATATGAGACACGGGGGATGCCCCTATTTTGTCAGAACTTGCACCCCTTGTCAGTTCAAACTGTTATATAAAATGACCACATAGCTATTTTAGTAGCGAAAAGCCATTGACTCAGCGCTCAGCAACCGTATAATTCAACGCCATCAGCCAGATAGGCTGCCCGCATGTACAATGCGCCCTTAGCTCAGTTGGATAGAGCAACGGCCTTCTAAGCCGTAGGTCACAGGTTCGAATCCTGTAGGGCGTACCATTCTCAAGTATTCCAAAGTCTACAATAGTCTATAAAATCCTTATAAAACCAGCACTCACAAGAATCTATAGCATTTCAAGGTCTAGCCACGTCTATTGAAACCTACATATATGTGGGGGCATAATTGGGGGCATTATCCCGTTCAATGAGAATTGATGCCCCCTCAAATAAAGCTAACAGCCAGACAAGTAGGGCTTCCAAGCCAAAAGATAAAGCTTATAAACTTTTTGACGGTGGTGGCATGTATTTAGAAGTTGCTCCGAATGGCTCCAAGTATTGGCGCATGAAATACAGATATGCTGGCAAAGAGAAAAGGCTAGCTTTAGGTGTGTATCCATCAATATCACTCGCACAAGCTAGGGCTAAAAGAGAAGAGGCCAAGCGCATATTGGCGTTAGGTGATGATCCATCTTTGGTAAAGAAAGCCGAAAAGCGAGAAAAAGAGTCTCAGATTAATAATAGCTTTGAGAAAATCACGCTTGAATGGCATGACTATAAAAAGCCTAATTGGTCAGAAGGCTATGCTGATGATTTATTGGAAGCCTTCCAGAAAGATATCTTTCCTTATATCGGTAAAGTTAGTATTACGGAAATTAAGCCACTGGATATGCTAGAAGTGTTTCGGAAATTCCAAAAGAACGTATGAATATACCAATAGATAGTGTAAGTGCAAATAAACTCAATTGATAAAACGTGTACGGGTTACCCTTCATTAAAATAAGTGTTAACTTTCTAAGTATTGGGTCGTTGATATATTTGGCTTTTTTACGAAAATAAAAATATAGCGAATCATATAAATAGGCCAAAGTGCAATAGCATACCTAGCTAAAGGTTTACCACCAATAATTGCAAATGGGATAGGTATGAAAAAATATCGTCATAGCAATATTATCAATTTTTTGAAGATATTTTCTCGTTGCATAATCTTGTTTGTTTAAGGTGTAACGGCTTAGTTTTTTCCATGATATAAACCTATACGATTTAACTGCGGGATTGTATCATCAAATACTTAGATAAGATGATGAAAATAATTTTTTACAGTGTTCACTATCGATTAGGATTGTGATTGAAAAAATGAAACGACCATATTTATGGATTCGAATTATTCTTTTTGCCGAGGAAGTAAACAGACTGATAATAAACCCAAGGAAATAAAATGGGCATCTATATTTTGAAGGTTATCCCTAAAGAAATTGATTATATTCCCACGACAGAACAACAAAATAAAATTGTTGATTTTTTAGCTGGTTACGGCGTTGAAGCAGGGCATATTGACCATGAGGTGAGTCATGGCATTCAATGCCATGCGAATCCTTGTGGTCTCGATGTCGTTGCTTGTCCTCATTGCCAAAAACCAATAACACTCGAATGGATATGCGATATTTTGAGTGAAATTTATGATGAGAATGACATGGAATTTCATCTCAATGACCTCTCTTCGCTTCGAGAGGCGCCATGCTGCCAAACATTCATTTCACTGGATAACCTTAATTTCACTAAAACAATAGCCTATTCTATTTATAATGCGGACTTTTGGGGAAAAGACACATGGAATAAAATGGCCGCAGAATTCCCAGAAAAGCTGGATAATAAATTAAGTGAATACATTGGTTTTCCAGCAGAAGTCCTGATGATCCGGATGTGAAAACGCCACACAGATCATCAGTGCTCAGTTTATAAACTGCGCTCTAAATCTTTGCGATATGGCAGTGCAGTCATGGCACCTTTGGCGGTTGTCGCTAATGCGCCACAAGCTTGAGCTTGCTTAATGATCACGCCAAGAGTTTGTTCATCACTCGGTAATCCATGAACGGCTAATCCTGCGAGTAAACCTGCGACAAAAGCATCTCCTGCGCCTGTGGTATCAACGACCATAACAGGTCTTGCTGAAAAATGACGAACTTTACCGTTCCAATACACCATGACGCCATCTTTACCTAAAGTGACCAGTAAAAGTTTTAAATTATAGCGATTAGCTAGTATTTCAATACCTTGATGTAGGTCGAGTTCACCACTAATAAACAATAATTCTTCTTCTGATAATTTAGCGACGGAAGCGAGTTCTAAGGCGCGATGTAAACATTCTCGAAGTAAATTACTATCTTGCCATAAATCCGTACGGATATTAGGGTCAAAACTTACCATGCCGCCAGCATTGTGGATTTGTTCCATGGCTAAAAATGTTGTACTGCGGCTTGGTTCTGCACTCAGAGCAATCGAACAAACATGTAGCCATTCATTGGCTTTAAACACGGGTAAATCGGTTGGTTCGATAAATAAATCTGCGCTCGGACGAACCATAAATGTAAAGGTGCGTTCACCGTCCTCATCCAATTCGACAACCACGGTTGAAGTTCGGTGCTTGGGATCCCGTTTCATATAGGTAGTATCAACGTTCTCTTGCTGTAGTGTACGTTGCATAAATTTACCGAAGGGGTCATCGCCGACTCGTCCAATAAAGCCACTACGACCTTCTAGACGAGAAATTCCTACGGCCACATTTGCAGGAGCACCACCCGGTAATTGTAATAGAACACCGGGTTTTTCAGGTATTAAATCAATAACGGCATCCCCAAGAACCCATACTTTTGCTGTCATGTGTATTTTTCCTAAATCAGTTTTTATGGCATGGTGCCAACGTGTGTTACTTGCGAGTATAACAACCAATTATCAGTGAAGGGATTCGGAACCTAAGGCTTACGTGATAATCATCACAAACCCATTATGTTAACGTTAACAATTGTGATTAACATCGCATAATTGGGTCAGTAACACTTTCAATCTACTGCCATTACGCCTAACAATGAGTGCAATTTCATCAATGAGAATTTAGGTATGGGAAAGATAATAGGAGCAACTCGGCACGCTTATTTTATCCTTAGCGGCTTGCTATTCACCTTTTTTTGGACATGGTCATCTGCGTTTTCGCTGGTCTCTCTTTGGCTCAGTCAGAAGGTGGGCTTAAAGGGGACGGATACGGGAATTATCTTCTCGGTGATCAGTTTAACCGCATTCTGTGCCCAGCCACTTTATGGATTTATCCAAGATAAGCTTGGATTACGCAAAAACTTACTTTGGTACATTGGTGTGATGCTGGTGATCAGTGGTCCATGGTTTATTTTTGTTTGTACTCCATTGTTACGTTGGAATATTTTCCTCGGATCAATCAGTTTAGGCGTGTATGTCGGGGCAACGTTTTTCGCTGGGATAGGGGCTTTAGAATCTTACACTGAGCGTGTAAGTCGAATTGCGGGATTCGAATATGGTCGAGCGCGCATGTGGGGATCATTGGGATGGGCTGGAGCGACATTCTTCGCCGGTATCTTATTCAATATTAATCCAAATTATAATTTCGCGATGGGATCGGTATCCGCATTAATTTTCATCATTTTATTATGGAGATTAAGTGATGTTCGTCCTCAAGCGATGAATGAGCTGGAATTTGGTAAAAGTAATGCACTAAAACTGTCAGATGCCTTGGGGTTACTCAAAATGCGTTCATTTTGGTCTCTGGTCGTTTTTGTGTGTGGCGTCAGCGTTTATAACGTATATGACCAACAATTCCCAATCTATTTTGCCTCACTATTTAGTGAACAAAGTCATGGTAATGAAATGTTTGGTTACCTGAATTCACTGCAAGTTTTTCTAGAAGCAGGCGGCATGTTTTTAGCCCCATTCTTAGTCAACCGAATTGGCGCCAAGAATGGATTACTCCTCAGTGGATTTGTAATGGCGCTACGTATCTTAGGTTCGGGTTTGGCAGATGACACCATTACGATTTCTTTCATGAAATTACTTCATGCCGTTGAACTTCCTATCCTACTGATATCTTTATTTAAATATATCACTACAGTTTTCGATAAGCGTTTATCTGCCACGATTTATCTCGTGGGCTTCCAGTTTATTGCCTCACTGTGCGCCACGGTGCTATCCCCATTAGCTGGGATCAGTTATGACCGGATTGGCTTTGCGGATACCTATATGATTTTGGCGGGTATTGTCTTTACGTTAACCATTATTTCTTGTGTGCTGCTGAAATCTGAAAACAGCTCAAAAGTTCACAATGTCAGTATTCAGAAAAAAACGGTAGAACTATGAAACAGAAACTTCAAACTGCGCAATTAGCGCTCGAACAACTCCAAGCTCATCGCGGCGATGAATTTTATCCCTCTTTTCATTTAGCGCCACCGGCAGGGTGGATGAACGATCCCAATGGCTTAACTTGGTTTGCTGGGCACTATCATGCTTTTTATCAACACCATCCTATGAGTGAAGATTGGGGTCCGATGCATTGGGGGCATGCAACAAGTTCCGATATGGTGCATTGGCAGCATCAACCCATCGCTTTAGCTCCCGGTGATGAATATGATCGCGATGGCTGTTTTTCTGGCAGCGCAGTTGATGATAATGGCGTGCTTTCCCTGTTGTACACCGGACATGTTTGGTTGAAAGAGCCCGGAGATGATAGTGGTATTCGTGAAGTTCAGTGCCTTGCAACCAGTGAAGATGGAATCCATTTTGAAAAGCAAGGTGTTGTTCTGACACCGCCAGAGGGCATCATGCATTTTCGTGACCCTAAAGTGTGGCAACAAGATGGATATTGGTGGATGGTTATTGGTGCTCGAGATGCTGCCGATGTAGGGCAAGTTTTATTGTACCGTGGTACATCCCTACGTGATTGGCAACTTGAGCGAGTACTTGCTCACTCCGAATTTGGCGATAGCTACATGTGGGAATGCCCTGATTTCTTCCCTTGCGGAGACCATCATTATTTAATGTTTTCTCCGCAGGGTAAAAAAAGTGAAGGTTATCAATATCGTAATCGTTTTCAATGCGGTGTGTTGCAAGGTCACTGGCAGCCAAATAGCGCATTTGCACTGACATCGACATTCCATGAGTTGGATCATGGGCATGATTTCTATGCACCACAATCTTTTACAACGGAAGATGGTCGTCGAGTGATTATGGCGTGGATGGATATGTGGGAATCGCCTATGCCTTCTAAGCAAGAAAAATGGGCGGGTTGTTTAACATTACCCCGTGAATTATTCGAACGTGATGGCAAACTTTGCCAGCGTCCGGTGCGTGAGATTGAATTATTGCGCCAACAAAGTACGCCTATTGTTGCTCAATCAATCACTGGAACGGAGGTTTTATTTAAAGATGCCCGTAGTGTTGAGCTAGAAATCACGTGGAATATCCAAGATAGTCAGGCTGAGCGCTATGGAATGTGCTTAGGAAATGGGCTTGAATTATATGTTGATAACCAAGCTGAACGGTTGGTTCTGTGGCGTCATTATCCTGAATATGGTTTGGATGGTTATCGTAGTATTCCTTTGCCAAAAACTGAGCTTCTCAAGTTAAGAATATTTATCGACTATTCTTCTATTGAAGTCTTTGTGAATGAGGGAGACACGACGATGAGTAGCCGAATTTACCCGCAGAGAGACCAGCGCCAGTTAGCGCTATTTTCATTCCATGGAAAAGCCATTCTAATGGAAGGGGCATTAAGGCTACTGGGATTATCCGATACCGAGCTAGATGTATAAAAATATCTAATTTTATTGATTTTAAAGGACATCTCAGGGTGTCCTTTTTTAATTTTTAACCTTATTCAAATAATAAAATCAATTATTCTGCATTAATTAATTTTAATTATTATTAATCTTGATTATTTACGAATGGAAATAATTTGCAAACGAGATTCGTTATCATATATACTTTTTTCGACTTACCAAAAATACTCAATAAATAAATTTAAGCATCACTTCACCTTGGAGAAGATCGCAATATGTTGAAAAAAATGTATTTTTTACGTAATAAGACTCGTTTAATTACATTGGCCTCATCGCTTATTGTTACCTGCGCATTGCCAGCGATGGCAAAAGATTCCCTGACTTTGTACACCACTCGCGAACCTGGATTAATCCAGCCGCTTCTGGATGCTTTTACGAAAGAAACCGCCATTGACGTGAATACTGTCTACATTAAAGATGGCATGTTAGAGCGTGTTAAAGCGGAAGGTAAAAATTCTCCAGCGGACTTATTAATGACAGTTGATGCTGGGAACTTAATTGATTTAGTTGATGCGGGTGTGACGCAACCGGTTCAATCTGAAGTATTAACTGAAGTGATCCCTGCTTCCTTACGTGATAAAGATAACCAATGGTTTGGCTTATCGATGCGTGCCCGCGTCTTGTATGCAGAAAAATCCATGCCATTAAGCAGCATTACTTATGAAAACTTAGCCGACCCACAATGGAAAGGTAAAATCTGTATTCGTGCAGGTCAACATCCATACAACACAGCGTTAGTTGCAGCGATGATCGCCCATGATGGTGAAGCGAAAACTGAAGCTTGGTTACGCGACGTGAAAAATAATTTAGCTCGTAAAGCAGCTGGTGGTGACCGTGATGTTGCTCGCGACATTCTGGGTGGTATCTGTGATGTGGGTTTAGCGAACTCCTATTATGTTGGTCACATGAAAAATGCCAAAGAGGGCACTGATGCCCGTCAATGGGGTGATGCAATTAAAGTGGTTCAGCCAACCTTCACCAATGGTGGCACTCACGTCAATATCACTGGCGCAGCGGTTGCTCGTAATGCACCACATAAAGAGCAAGCTGTGAAATTGATGGAATATCTGGTTTCAGTTCCGGCTCAACAGCTGTATGCACAAGCAAACTATGAATATCCAATCCGTAAAGGGGTTCCTTTGGATGCCACGATTAATAGTGCGATTGGTGAAATCAAAGTTGATAACATCCCACTGACTGAGATCGTTAAATACCGTAAACAAGCTAGCCAGTTGGTAGATAAAGTTGGATTCGATCAATAAAACAGGCTTATCCAATCAGCGTGGCGCCTTCGGGTTGCCACGTTTTGGTTTTTCGCCGTTAAGTATTTGTGTTGTGGTCATTACGCTTGGCGTGATGACCCCTTTATTATTTCTATTATGGCTTGCCGCAAGTTCGGGTGTCAGTCATTGGGAACACTTGCTGAAGTACGTATTACCGGACGCGACATTCAATACCCTGATGTTATTACTTGGTGTTGGCGTGTTGGTCATGGTTATCGGGGCAGGCTGCGCTTGGTTAGTCACGGCATTTGATTTCCCGGGAAAACGGCTATTCAGTTGGGCATTATTGCTTCCCCTTGCCATGCCTACCTATATTGTGGCATTTGCGTGGCTTGATTTACTGCATCCCATCGGCCCGATTCAAGAAGTTATTCGCAATTTATTAGGCTATAGCGGCCCTCGAGAGTTTAGGCTTCCTGACTTGCGCTCCATGACGGGGGCTATTTTATTATTGGGGCTGGTGCTATATCCCTACGTTTACCTCACCATGCGAGCCATGTTTATGAGCCAGCCAGCGCATTTATTGGAGGCCGCTCGTACTCTCGGATTGAGCTCGACAGGAACATTTTTCCGTGTTGCTCTACCCATGGCTCGTCCTGCGCTGGTGGTTGGAACGAGCTTAGCGCTACTCGAAACCCTCAATGATATCGGTGCTTCAGAATTCCTAGGTATCAACACCCTGACAGTCACGGTGTATACCACTTGGGTAACTCGTTCAGACCTAGCGGCAGCAGCGCAAATTGCGTGTTCGATGTTAACAGTGATTATTTTGCTGCTGGCCTTGGAATATTATGGACGCAAGAATCAACGTTATAGTACCGGTCGGCAAATGCGAGGAATTTTACCGACTCGGTTAACGGGCGTTCACGCGTGGTTGGCGACCTTATGTACTTTACTGCCCGTATTATTAGGCTTTGTTGCGCCGGCGCTATTTTTAGGCTGGGAAAGTATCAAGCGACTCAGCGATAGCATGGAAATCTCTACCAGCCTCCTACAATCATTACAAAATTCATTATTATTAGCGATGGGCGTGACCGTCGTGGTGACGTTGGTGAGTTTGATTGTGGCATGGTATGCGAGATCAAGTGCAATTTCTGGAGGCTCTCCAGAAACTCGACGTACATTAATGAAAGTGGCTTCACTGGGGTATGCCGTTCCGGGAACGGTGCTGGCTATTGGATTATTAACGCCGGGGATGGCATTGGATAATGTGTTGGCTGAATTATTCAATTATCGGGGCTTACCGTTGCTTTCGTCGGGAATTTTGTTAGTTATCTGCTGTTCTATCCGCTTTATGGCGATTTCGATAGGGGCGATTGATGCGGGATTAACCCGAATTCCACCGAGCATGGAACAAGCGTCAAGATTACTCGGAGAAAGTGAATCCAGAACCTTTTTCCGCGTACATTTGCCCTTGCTGCGCCCAGCATTAGTGACCAGTGCTTTATTGGTGTTTGCTGATGCGATGAAAGAGCTGCCAACCACATTGCTACTCCGTCCTGTTAACTTTGAAACATTGGCAACCTCATTGTATGCCGAAGCAGCACGAGGCACCTACGAAGAAGGAGCTATTGCTGCATTATTGATTGTATTGGCAGGAACGCTTCCCGTGATATTACTGGCGCGTAGTCAATTATCTTCATCCAAGTCAAAACAACAATAACTATAAGGAAGTCTCAAGGTGTCAGACACAATGTTAGTTCTTGATAATGTGCATGTCTCTTATGGGAGTAAACATCAACGTAATCATGTCTTGAATGGCTTTTCTTTGCACATAGGGGCAGGGGAAATTGGCTGTTTACTTGGTTCTTCTGGATGTGGTAAAACGACGGCATTACGTGCTATTGCTGGCTTTGAACATGTAGAGCAGGGCACGATTTATGTGGGCGGACGCTGTGTGGCAGGGGATGGAATTCATCTTCCCCCAGAACAACGTAATGTGGGCATGGTGTTTCAGGATTATGCGCTATTTCCTCATTTAACCGCGGCGCAGAATATTGCTTTTGGTTTGAGAAAACAGCCGAAAGAATATCAACATGCTCGGGTACATGAATTACTAGATTTAGTGGAGTTGAAAGAGCTGGCGGGTCGTTATCCTCATGAAATGTCTGGTGGACAGCAGCAACGTATTGCTTTAGCACGTGCCTTAGCGCCTCAACCTGCAGTCTTGCTTCTTGATGAACCATTATCGAGTTTAGACCCAGATAGCCGAAAACGTTTAGGGCAAGAAGTCAGAGATATTTTACGTGAAGCGGGACAAACTGCGTTGTTAGTGACCCACAGTGAAGATGAAGCGCAATTGATGGCAAGTAAAATCAGTTATCTGAAAGACGGACGATTGATATCTGAATCGTAAAATAACCATGCCGCTCAACGCGGCATAGTTATTGTTCAATTAGTTAAAACAAGTTTGTGCCCAGCGTGCTAAACCGGCGGTCACAGAACCGAAATCATCCCCACGAACAATCGGAATATTTGGCAACTGCTGTTGGATTGCCTGATGTAGGATTGGTGATCGCGCGCTTCCCCCAGTGACAAAAATCGCATCTGGCTGTACACCCCCCTGAATTACCGCTTCTTTGACTAATTCAATCATTTTGCTTTTTGGTGATTCAATGGACTCCACCATTTTTTCTCGACTGATATTCGTCTCCAGCAGCTCTTTGGCTAAAGGGATTTGGGCTAAATAGTTGAGATCATCGGATAAGGCAATTTTAGCTTCTTCTGCTTTACGTACAATGCGATATCCCAAGGTTTGGTGGTAAACCTCAAGTAATCGAGCGATAAGTGCTGGCTCTGCGGCATCTTGCTGTAAACGGGTTAAAGCTGTCAGGTTTGGTCGAGAATAAAACTCTTTTTGGGCTTCGACATTATTAATTGCAATAGGATTCCAAAATTGTAGCAGCGGCATTTTAATTCCAGATTGGTATTGGCTTTCCATACCAAACAGCTGCATGAGTTGTTTTAGTGCAATAAAGATATCGAGGTCATTACCACCCACACGTTGACCACTGTGGGCTAATAATGATTGAGTGCGGTCGTGGCTACCACGATAGCTTGGTCCCATCTGAATCAATGAGCAGTCGGTAGTACCGCCACCAATATCGACCACCAGAATGACTTGGTCTTGTGATAATGTTGCTTCATATTCCAATCCGGCTGCTACGGGTTCAAATTGAAATTCGATATTTTTAAATCCAGCCCGCTTAGCTGCCTTCATTAGAATGGCTTCTGCCTGCTGGTTAGCTAGCTCTCCACCGCGACCATGAAAGTTAATTGGGCGACCGATAACCGTATCGAGGATCTCTTGCTGGGTTGTCGCTTCTGCGGTGCGCTTAATATTCGCCATCATGGCACAAACGAGGTCTTCAAAGAAACTGACTTGTGTTTCATGAAGACCAGAGGCACCAAGGAATGATTTTGGGGATTTAACGTAATAAACATCCCGAGGGTCGCGTAGGTAAAGTTCCAATGCTGCCTGGCCAAAGACGATATCTTCAGGAACTAACTCAATGCCTTCCTCTTGGTTAAAGGCGATAGAGCGGCGTAAAATTTGCTGACCAATTTGGTCACTTGGAGAGATATTCAGATGACGAAATAAATGTTCAGAGACAGACTCTCTTGTCGGCGCACAAAGGGTTGATGGGATGTAAAAGTGATTTCCTTCTAACGGTAATAGTTGAGGATTTCCCTCTTTCATCATTGCGACAGAACAGTTAGATGTGCCGTAGTCAAAACCAATAAACATTTCGCCTCCAAAATTTAGGGTGCCAAGAAAAAAGTGGAAAACTGTATATCAAGCACAGCTGAATTGCTATCTGAACCGCATGTTTATTTTTGAGATTAAGCAAACTAGAAAGAATGAGGGCATGAATAATGGCAAGATTAGCTAATCAACCCAGTAATCACTTACTGGGGGAACTAATCATATTCTGTTAAGTATTAATTTTTATTTCTGACAATTTTTATTCCAGATAGAATTAAATTCATCAAGAGGAAATTCTATTCCCTCTCTCTCTAATAATGGAATAGAGACAATATTTCGGCCATCTTGGTGTTGATAGGTTTTTACGATAAAGCGGTGGTAATTATAGGTGTTTCTAGCGTCAAAAACGAGAACCTGACCGCAGACATACCCCAAGATACCATGATCGAGAGTTTCTCTTATTTCATGGTATTTAACGTCTTTAAATTCCACAGTTTTGGGATAATCTAAAAGATCCTCAACAGCAGCCTGTGATTTTTTGACAATATCTAAGTCCGGTGTGTAGTTAACCATCACCCCCGCTAAAAAAGCGCTACCCGCAATAAGCGTATAGACTAAGAGTGAAAACATCTTATTTTTCATAATATTGATTGTTCTAAATTAGAATATTTAACAATTAAATTTATTATTATTTTTTATCAATGTGAGTTATTGAGAAGAAAATAAAAGAGAAAGAAATTTTATTATTTGGCATTATTTTCCATTAATTTTGCCATTTGAATTGCTTCAATAATTTGTGCTCGATTAATTCGGCTACTATTGTTGTCGAGTAATGTTTGCCAGATATTAATCGCGGTAGCGTAGTTTGCATTCATAAATGCATCTGACGCTAATAACATGAGAGCGGTGACTTCATTTTCATCTAGACTCAGTGCTTTGTCTATCATTTTTTGCACATCATCCGTAAGCTGCTGTCCAGCTTGATAATATAATACGGCAGCAATAGCTGAATATAACTGTGCATTTTCGCCTGAATATTGTAAGGCATAACGGTAGGCTATTAAGGAATTTTGATAGCTATTTTGATATAAATAATATTCACCTAGCGTAGCCCATAGCTCGCTATTGTCAGGCGTCTGGCGAATATCGTCTTGCAAGCGTTGTAAGTCACGGGTCTCTTGTTGAAGAGGCGTAAAAGATTGCATGGGATCGGTCATCACTTGGTAGGACTCAAGTACTAATTGAAAACGAGGTAATGCAAAATAGCCTACCATGACAACGACTAAAATAAAGCTCATAAAAATATAATGATATTTAAACCATACAGATTTACTTAGTTCAGTATTTTTAATATCTAAAGGTAATAACTGACTTTCACTATAATCAGGATTATCAATCAATATTAATGAAGTTTCGGACTGATTATTTTTTTTCTTAAATAATCCGAATCGCCATAAAATAAATATTATAGTAATAATAGAGAGTAACGGTAGTAGCCATAATAATGATGTACCGAGAGAAAAGGGGGGATTGTATAATACAAAATTCCCATAGCGTTCGGTCATATAAGCGATAATCTGTGATTCTGTTTTCCCCTCAGCAACCATTTTAAAAACTTGATGGCGCATACTGACAGCGGTAGGGGCGTTTGATTCCAATAAATTTTGGTTTTGGCATTGTGGGCAACGTAGCTGAGAAGCAATCTGTAATGAGATTTCTTGTTCTTCAGAAGAGCTAAATTGCCATGTATCGACAATTTGAGCATGGACACTAAAAGTACAGATTAACAATAAAAGGCTAACAATGAACTTAACCATTTTTGCGTCCTCTACCCCAGCTAATCAATGCCCCAAAACACATAACGAAGCCACCTAGCCAAATCCATTGGATCCCATCTTGAACATAAAAACGCATAGCGTAACGATCAGAACCTGTTTTTTCCCCTAAAACCACATACCAGTTACGCAGCCAACCCCAATGGATCCCTGGCTCAATCATGAGTTGTTGTCGGGCTGAATATAAACGGCGCTCTGTAATGATATTAAACAGAGATTGATGATTTTGTTTAACCTGAATTAGCGCTTTTTCTGTGGTGTAATTCGATTCTGCGGCAAGTTGCAGCTGCTCAAATTTAAATTGATAACCCGCTAACGAGATAGATTGTCCAACGGAAATATTCAGGCTAACTTCATGTCGATTTGTGGTTGAAAGTAAAATACCTACAGCGAAGAGCAAAACCCCTGAGTGAGCCACTAAAGCAGGAAGTTTAGCCTTTAGGATGGTGCCAAATTGGCGATAGAGTGATGCCTTGCTGTTGGTATTAATCGTTCGATAATGAATAGTGCTTGCGAGAATAACCAGCAACATAATCAAACCAAACGGCAATAAGGCTTGATTGAAATAGGGCGCGCCTACCGATATTTTTCCTAACCCGAATAGCCCATAAATCATTGGGTAGAGTGTACCAATCAGCACAATCAATAGAACAATAGAAAATAGAATTAAGGCGAGTAATAAATAAATTTCTCGGGGTGCTTTTCTTTCTAAATGAGAGGGGGGAAATTTGGCTTTCCAGCCATAAATAAAGAGTGTGCCAAGGCTTAATACACTGAATAATAAAAACAGTGGAACCGCTCTGACATTATCTAAAGCAAACGCGTGAACCGAAACCAAGATCCCTGAGCGAACAATCAACGTACCGAGCAAGGCTAGAATGAGGGTCAATAGCGCTAATAACATTGACCAGTGGCGGTATAATCCGACTCTGCGGGTGATGGCTAAGCTATGTAATAGTGCGGTCGCCGAGAGCCATGGGAGCAACGATGCATTTTCGACGGGATCCCAAAACCACCATCCTCCCCAGCCTAATTCACTGTATGCCCACCAAGAACCCAGGATAATACCGCAAGTGAGTATGCACCAACTTGGAACTGCAAAGCGCCAACATAGGCGTCCAATCGCGGGGCTAGCATCATCGGATAAAATTGAAGGGTAAGCGAGTAACCAAGCTAATACTAATGCCGCGACTAACATTAAGCCACTGTAGCCGAGATACAGTAAAGGGGGATGCAGGATTAATCCCCAATGTTGCAACATCGGATTGAGATCTCGTCCCTCAATCGCAGGTGGAAAGATCCGTTCAAAGGGGTCGGAATAAAAGACGATAAACAGCAATAATGCCACGCTCATGGCGGCTAATATGGCGAGTGTTAGTGGGAAAAATGAACTATTTTGCTGGCGATAACGCCAAGCGAATAACGTACTCCAACCGGAAAAAAAGAGTACCCACAGAAGTAAAGAGCCTTCATGACCACCCCAAACAGCGGCAATTTTAATCACTAAAGGAGATAAGCGATGGCTATGTTGTGCTACATAAACTACCGAGAAATCACTGTTAATAAAACTAAGTGTTAGGCAAATAAAGGCAATGAGAAGAAAAATAAATTGTAGAGACGTGCAAAGCACGCCCCGAGACATTTGACTCTGAGCGTGTTTGAATGCTCCCACAATCCCACAGAAGGCGTGGAAACTGGTGATACACAGTGCCAGTAGTAGGCTGATAAAACCTATTTCTGGAAGAAAAATTTCCAAATATCACCTTTACTTATTAACGGGTTAGGCAACGGTTAATTGACCTGCATATAACACAAAGAAGCGCAGGAAAAACACCCCGATTAAGCTAGCACCACTGACGATTAACACTCGAAAAGCTTGGCTACTGTTTTGTTGCCATTTTTTCAATGCCAGTGGGATCACGAAGCCAACACCTATAACGCCAATCCAGAACCACCAAGTCCAGAAGCCGCCACCAAGAGCTGCAACTAATGAACGTAGTTTTCCATCATCCCCTAGCGCTAGGCCAATAAAAAATGCGGCCAGTAAAAACAGTTCTAACCAGACGACGAAACCTTCAACTTTATGTAAAAAAGTGGTTTCTTGGTTATGAATATTTTTACGATAGCGTAGGGCGATAGTCATTAAACAGACCGCTAACCCCGATGAAATTCCAGAGAATAAGAATAAAGCGGGCAGTATTGGGTTGTTTAAGAAAGGATAGGACTTTAACGCGGATAATAAAAATCCAGTGTAGGCGCCAAGTAATACCCCAAGTACCAGCATTGCGATATCTAGCGTACGAATTGCTCGATTTAACATGGCGAGTAGACGAGGGATCAGGGTGAGTTTAGGTAACCATTTTTGTTGTAGCGCTATCACCTCTTTTTCATAAATTTTAGCCAGCCAGACCACTAAAACAGCCATATATACCTGAAATAGCATAACCCCCATCGACATCACGGAGGTTGGACTATAGTGGAACATTAACTTCCAGAATGTCCATGGACGGGTCAAATGGAGGATCAGGATCAATAGACCGAGAATAATGGTGCTTGGTGCTAAAACTAAAGTGACTCGCATAATAGTGCTGTCACTGCCAGCGGCGTTAGGATAATAACGGCGCATTAGAACTGCGAGTACGACTAAGCCTGCGGAGATACCGATCAAAAATAGATATACCGCAATTGGCCAGTCCCAAACTAAGGATTCAAAATGGAAAGCTGAAGCAGTTGTCATTGGCTAACCTCTCCATATTTAAAGGGAACTCGGTACATTTTAGGTTTTGTACCAAGAGCGATTTTGAATCGATAAGTCGGTTTTTGGCTTAGCATCAAGGAGACGGCACTGTTTGGGTCGTCTAAATTACCAAAAACCAATGCCTTAGTTGGGCAAGCTTCAACACAAGCGGGTTGCTTACCTTTTTTAAGATTGGTTTTACGGCAAAAGTCGCACTTATCTGCAGTTTTGTTTATAGGATGGATAAATCTGACACGGTAAGGGCAAGCCGCAATACAGTATTGGCAGCCTACACACAAGTCAGGGTTAACATCGACGATCCCCGTTGCTTTATCGATGAATGACGCGCCAGTAGGGCACACATCGACACACGGGGCATGTTCACAATGCTGGCAAGAATGGCGGAAGAAACGATATTTGATATCAGGAAATTGACCAATCGGCTCACTACGAATAATGGTGAGCCTCGACACCCCTTC
Source organism: Providencia rustigianii DSM 4541 (assembly GCF_000156395.1). GTDB lineage: Bacteria > Pseudomonadota > Gammaproteobacteria > Enterobacterales > Enterobacteriaceae > Providencia > Providencia rustigianii. Next base: position 425,294 of record NZ_GG703819.1, on the reverse strand, counting down.
AGGCACTTGATTAACTTCACGACATGCATCCATACATGCGGTACAGCCAATACACAGATTTTCATCGTGGATCATGCCGTAGCGTACCCCATCAATCTTCATGGTATTGGCGAGGGATTGCCCCGCAATACCGCCTACCGCCGCCAGTGCTCCGGAATAAATAATGAATTGACGACGAGAACAACTCATGGCTGCTCCTTAAGCACATTGACCGCAGCAGGATTAAAATTCGGGTTATCCCGTTGGTCAGAGTGGCAATCAACACAAATTTTTACCCGACCTTTATCCGTCAACACTTTCATTGTGTCTTGCTGCGGATGAAGGTCATGACAGCTGGCACAAGCCACTTTCGTGACGTGGACGTCGTGTGGCCAGAATGCTTTTTGCAGTTGTTCCGGTAAGTGACAGGATAAGCAGACGCTATTTTGTTGCTCTACCGTGTACATTGGATTATTAAACCGCATCACATCCTTGACACCTTCGCGGTGATCAGGCCCCGGTTTACCATGACAGTTAGTGCAGGTCACGGGTAAATTGTTATTCGGGTTAATGACCTCAGCATGCGTACCGTGCATGCCTTCTTTATCGGGTTTATGGCAATCAAGGCAAGCTGCATCAGGGCTACGCTGCTGCGTCACCAACCAACGTCCATCTTTGGCAGCATCTTCCGCCATTTTCGGTGTCGCAGATGTAGCCATTGCCCATAACAAGCCTGATGCCAGCACCCCAGCAGTTAATAACGAACGTAGTACGCTCATATTCACTCCATTGGTTATCTCACCCCAGAATAACTGGGGTGATGTCGGTTATTTGGCTAACAGGTCGTTTTTACGTGCCTGTGCATCCCACTGTGGAACCACGGTTTTCAAAAACTCTTGTTTTTCGGCATTGATTTTTTGCATATCTAGGCCGATAGCTTGTTGAGCTTTTTCTTTCGTGGAGATATCTGGAATTGCAATTTCATGGGTAATTCCTTTAGAACCCAGTAAGCGCGCTAGTTTGGTACGGGCATCAGCGGCTTTATCCATCGCACCACCTAACATTCGTAAGCCTTCATCAGGAGCATGCATATGGATACCGTGCGAAGCGATAGCGAGATCCCAACGCCATTGAGCGTGGCGGATATCGGTTAAAATATCTTTCATCTCAGCATCCGTAGCGCCAGCATCCCAAGCGGCTTTGGCTTCAAAGTGAGCGCGCACTAACTGATCTTCCACTTTAAGCTTCATCTCTTGGATAGCTTTTTTACGTTCAGCAACGACCCCTTGTAGTTGTTCTTTACTTTGGGTATGGCAGCTACTGCAAGTTTGCTCAAAGTTATCGAATGGATTACCAATTTTATGGCTGGTGTATAGCTCGCCTTTTTCGTTTTGTAACTTAGGCATGTGGCAGTCAATACAAGTGACATTATTTTTACCGTGGATCCCTGCACTCCATGTTTCATATTCTGGATGCTGGGCTTTTATCATTGGTGCTTTTGATAGGGTGTTAGTCCAATCAGAAAAGGCGATATTGTCGTAGTACACTTCCATATCTTCGACTTTCGTACCGTTATCCCAAGGGAATTTTACGGATTTATTTTCACCAGAAAAATAGTATTCAACGTGGCATTGACCGCAAACCATCGATTGTTGGTCAAATCGACTGGCTTTATCGAAAGGTTTTCCGATGGTTTCCATAGCGCGTTCAGCGTAAGGACGTGACAGGGTTAATTCGGGTTTGCCTTTCGCAAACTCCGGAGAGTCTGTTTTATGGCAGTCAGCACAACCTAATACGTTAACAACTTCTGGACCACCTTTTGCCCATTTACCTTTAAAGTAGCCATCTTCGCCATGTTCCTGAATGAGTCTTGCGACATCAGGGCTTTTACAGCTCCAACATGCCATAGGAAGAGGCCCATCTTCAGCAGTCTTTGGTGCGCCTGTTCGTAATGTTTCTCGTACGTCAATAATCGCGTAAGCGTGACCTCGAGGTTTACTGTAGTCGCGGGAGAATGGATACCCTGCCCATAACACGACTAGGCGAGGATCTTCAGCAAGTGCATCTTCCCGTTGCGATTGTTCAGAAGTCGCTCTCCATGAATGATATTGATCTGGATGAGAAGCCTCGAAGGTTTCATTTCGAGCGTTAATTGTTGATGTAGTATCCTTAGTCGGAGTTTGTGCCTGAACAGAAGTAAATAGAAATATTCCTGCAAGCAAACTAAGTAAGTACAGTGCATTATTTCTTATCTTTGCCATAAGGGCCTCGAGTGAAGTAAGCCAGCCATCCCATTAGCTGTATTTATTTTTATATTTGATAACAATCGCACTATTGCTATCAGACAATAGCCAACTTATATAATTAACAAAAAACCACACTAAAAATATTGTTTTTGATCAATAGTTAATTTGAGTTTATTTTTTCGTGTCAAAAATTAATTAAAAATAAGTAAGATTAGTTATTTAAAAAATTATCTATTTTTGATTGTTAATTTTTATATTAAATAACTAGATAAGAATGGTTATTATTTTCTTTAACGGTTTTTTATGTCGTAATGGATTGATATTACATTGTATTTAATCTTAATTACTTAGTGGTGTAATTTTCATTGGTTAATTTTTGACTCAAAACATGCGTAATATCAAAAAAAGTAAATATAAATTTTCACAAAAATGCTCTTCATATACTACTTTAGTAGTATTAAATCAGATGAATTAAAAATAGTAATCTTAAAATTCAAGGTTAAATGCAAAAAACATATTTGCTAAATGTTAATGAATGATTATCAAACGACCTTAATTTGTTGTTTAAGAATATTTTTAGAATTTATTCATCAATAAAGTGGGGGACATCCCTTTTTTCCTAATAATAACGCCATCAAATTCATTACCTACTTGGTAGTATGTATTTTTGATAATTAGCTATTTAATATTCACGCTGAATATACATATAAAAATTACGGTTTATTAGTCTCTTTTAGCAGTTTTTGGTTGGGCAATGTAAAGGAAATAAACATGGTTGATATCACCCGTCGAGGAGTATTGACTGGCGCTTGGCGTAGTGCAGCCCCAGTAATTCGACCGCCATGGAGTGGTAGTGAGGCACGTTTTATTGAACTGTGTACTCGTTGTAACCAGTGTATCAAAAGTTGTGAAACGTCTATTTTACAACCGGGCCCTGGTGGCTATCCCATGGTTGATTTTCAGCGTGGTGAATGCACATTCTGTTATGCCTGTGCAGACGCTTGTCCTGAGCCTATTTTCCTTCCTCAAAATACCCAGCCTTGGAACATTACGGTTTCTATCGGGCAAAATTGTCTTGCCTATAAATACATAGAGTGTCGGCGTTGTGAAGACAGTTGCGAGCCGCAAGTGATCTCTTTCCCGCCGTCGCTGTCAGGTATTTATCAGCCAAAAATCGAAATGCAGGGCTGTACAGGTTGTGGCGCCTGTGTAGCAGGATGCCCCGTATCAGCCATTACCGTGGAGCATGAAGATGCACAATAATTGGCAAGTTTGCAGCTTGATTGTTCAAGTAAAAAGTGAACGAATCCCCGCTGTAACTAAAGAATTAAATCAATTTCCTAACTGCGAAGTCGCTATTTCCTCTCCAGAAAATGGCAAATTAATTGTGGTCGTGGAAGGGGAAGATAGCAAAACGTTATTAGATACCATTGATTTAGCACGTAATATCGATGGTGTATTGGATGTTTCACTGGTTTATCACCAGCAGGATGAGCAATGTGAGGAAAAAGTATGAAACTCAGTCGTCGTAGCTTTATGAAAGCCAATGCGATAGCGGCCGCTGCTGCGGCGGCAGGCATTGGTGTACCAAGTATTGCGAAAGCAGTGGTTGGTCAACAAGAAAGTATCAAATGGGATAAAGCACCTTGCCGTTTCTGTGGAACCGGTTGTGGCGTTTTAGTGGGAACACAAAATGGACGCATCGTAGCGAGCCAAGGTGACCCTGAAGCGCCAGTAAACCGTGGTCTCAACTGTATTAAAGGGTATTTCCTGCCAAAAATTATGTATGGAAAAGACCGTTTAACTCAGCCGCTGCTGCGTATGAAAGATGGCGAATATGATAAAAATGGTGAATTTACCCCAATTACTTGGGATAAAGCCTTTGATATCATGGAAGAAAAAGTAAAAACCACCCTAAAAGAGAAAGGTCCTGAAGGTATCGGGATGTTTGGCTCAGGTCAATGGACTGTATGGGAAGGTTATGCGGCTTCTAAGTTATTCAAAGGGGGCTTCCGCTCGAATAACCTCGATCCGAACGCTCGCCATTGTATGGCTTCCGCAGTGGTTGGTTTTATGCGTACTTTTGGTATGGATGAACCGATGGGTTGTTATGATGATATTGAACACGCAGACGCTTTTGTGCTGTGGGGTTCAAACATGGCAGAAATGCACCCAATCTTATGGTCGCGTATTACTAACCGCCGTTTATCTAACCCTGATGTGCGGGTTGCTGTTCTTTCTACTTATAAGCATCGTAGTTTTGAATTAGCAGATAACGGTATTGTCTTTACGCCACAATCAGACTTAGTGATCCTTAACTATATTGCAAACTACATTATTCAAAATAATGCAGTGAATCAGGAATTCCTTGATAAGCACGTTAATTTACGTCGCGGTGCAACGGATATTGGTTATGGCTTACGCCCAACACATCCTTTAGAACAGAAAGCTAAAAACCCAGGTTCTGATGCGTCTGAACCGATGACGTGGGATGAATATAAAGCGTTTGTCGCAGAATATACTCTCGACAAAACCGCCGAAATGACTGGCGTACCAAAAGATCAATTAGAAGATTTAGCGAAGTTATATGCTGACCCGAATGTGAAAGTAGTTTCTTACTGGACCATGGGCTTTAACCAGCATACACGTGGGGTTTGGGCAAATAACCTAGCGTATAACTTGCATCTTTTGACCGGAAAAATCTCTCAGCCGGGTTGTGGTCCATTCTCATTGACGGGTCAGCCATCTGCGTGTGGTACTGCCCGTGAAGTGGGAACTTTCTCACACCGTTTACCGGCAGACATGGTAGTGACTAACGAAAAACACCGTGAAAAAGTCGAAAATGTGTGGAAACTGCCTGCTGGAACTATTCCTGAAAAAGTCGGCTTACATGCTGTTGCCCAAGACCGTGCATTGAAAGATGGCAAACTCAATTTCTATTGGGTGATGTGTAACAACAATATGCAAGCAGGCCCGAACATTAATGAAGAACGGATGCCTGGCTGGCGTGACCCTCGTAACTTTATTGTGGTCTCTGATCCCTATCCAACGGTCAGTGCATTAGCTGCCGACTTGATTTTACCAACCGCAATGTGGGTAGAAAAAGAGGGGGCTTATGGTAACGCAGAACGCCGCACTCAATTCTGGCGTCAACAAGTACCGGCACCGGGTGAAGCAAAATCTGACTTAATGCAGATGGTGTTATTCTCTCGCCGTTTTAAAGCGGAAGAGGTTTGGCCTGAAGAGTTATTAGCGAAAAAACCAGAATATCGAGGCAAAACCTTGTACGACATTCTGTTTGCTAATGAATCTGTAACTAAATTCCCAATTACTGAATTGGCTCCAGACCAACTGAATGATGAATCTCGCGAACTGGGCTTCTATCTGCAAAAAGGTTTGTTTGAAGAGTACGCAAGTTTTGGTCGTGGGCATGGTCACGATCTAGCTGATTTCGATGCTTATCATAAAGCTCGCGGTATTCGCTGGCCAGTGGTGGATGGTAAAGAGACTCAGTGGCGTTACAGCGAAGGTAATGACCCATATGTGAAAGCGGGGCAAGGTTATCAGTTCTACGGTAAGCCAGACGGAAAAGCGGTTATTTTTGCATTACCGTTTGAGCCTGCGGCTGAAGTACCTGATGACGAATATGACTTATGGTTATCCACTGGGCGTGTTCTTGAGCATTGGCATACCGGTAGTATGACTCGCCGTGTGCCTGAACTACACCGTGCATTCCCTGAGTCTGTTGTTTTCATGAATCCACTGGATGCAAAAGCGAAAGATTTGCGTCGTGGTGACAAAGTGAAAGTGCTTTCTCGTCGTGGTGAAGTGCTGTCCACCGTCGAAACACGTGGACGAAATAGACCACCGAAAGGTTTGATTTATATGGCATTCTTCGATGCTTCTCAGCTAGTGAATAACCTCACGCTAGATGCAACGGATCCGCTATCTAAAGAAACGGATTACAAAAAATGTGCCGTTAAACTGGAAAAGGTGTAATTGCGTATGTCCCAGAAACCGGGTTCCCAGAATAGTCGCCGCCGTTTTTTGCGTGATGTTGCTCGCGCAGCGGGTGGATTGGCGGCTGTTGGTGTGGTACTGGGGCTACAGCAACAAACTTCCCGAGCGAGCGGAGTGCATCTTCGCCCGCCGGGAGCCTTAGATGAGCGTGCATTTGCTAATGCTTGTGTCCGCTGTGGCCAATGTGTACAGGCGTGTCCGTATGACATGCTGAAGTTGGCGACCTTAGCATCAGGTATGGCAGCCGGTACTCCGTATTTTATCGCCCGTGAAAACCCTTGCGAAATGTGTGAAGACATTCCTTGTGCCAAAGTGTGCCCAAGTGGTGCTCTGGATAAAGAAATTGCTTCTATCAATGATGCACGAATGGGATTGGCAGTGTTACTCGATCATGAAAATTGCTTAAATTTTCAAGGGCTAAGATGTGATGTATGTTACCGCGTTTGCCCATTGATTGATGAAGCGATCACATTGGAACTTGAGCAAAACCATCGAACCGGTAAACACGCGCGTTTCTTACCCACGGTGAACAGCGAATACTGCACAGGCTGCGGTAAATGCGAACAGGCCTGTGTGTTAGAAGAATCGGCAATCAAAGTCTTGCCAAGATCGTTAGCGAAAGGTGAGTTAGGGCATCATTACCGCTTTGGTTGGCTGGAGGGAAACAATGGCAAATCGTAAACACGATGCCGGACGTGAGGCTCTGGCAAAAAAAGGGTGGTGGAGAAGCCATAAATGGTTGGTATTAAGGCGCACCAGTCAGTTGCTTGTGCTCGCTATGTTTCTAAGTGGTCCATGGTTTGGTGTGTGGATCTTACATGGAAACTACAGCAGCAGCTTATTGCTTGATACTGTGCCATTAACTGATCCACTGATTACGTTAGAAAGCTTAGCAAGTGGTTACTTACCGGGAATCTCTGCGTTAATCGGTGCTGGGATTGTCTTCGGGGTATATGCCCTGTTAGGAAAGCGTATTTTCTGTAGTTGGGTATGCCCAGTGAATCCGATCACGGATGCGGCAGCTTGGTTGCGTCGAAAATTCGAATTTAATCAATCTGCGACGATCCCGCGTTATATCCGTTACGTTTTGCTGGTCATTATTTTAGTCGGTTCAGCGATTAGCGGTACATTATTGTGGGAGTGGATTAACCCAGTTTCACTGATGGGGCGTAGCCTAATTTTTGGTTTTGGTAGCGGCGCTTTAGTTTTAATTGCACTTTTTTTATTTGATTTACTGGTTGTGGAACATGGTTGGTGCGGTCATCTTTGCCCGCTCGGCGCACTGTATGGTGTGGCGGGATGTAAAGGCGCACTGGTAGTGACAGCACATAAAAAAGAGCAGTGTAACCGCTGTATGGACTGTTTCCACGTTTGTCCGGAACCGCAAGTTTTGCGGACGCCGGTTCTTGATAAACAAGCCCCTGCACAGATCCTCGCAAAAGATTGCACCACTTGCGGTCGTTGCGTCGATGTCTGTGCTGAGGACGTTTTTAAAATAACACTAAAATGGAGTTCGGGAGCTAAATCATGAAAAACCCTGTCCTGAAAAAAACGTTAAGCCGTTGGATAGCGGGTATGGCCGTTGTTGTGAGCAGTTTTGCTTGGGCGGCTAATGGTGTCGATCTGACCCAATCACCCGAAGTGTCTGGCACTCCAGAGGGCGGCATTCATATTCCTAAAGAACAGGAAAAAATGGCGCTGAATTATGTTAACCAACCACCAATGATCCCTCATAGCGTGGAAGGCTATCAAATTACTACCAATACCAACCGCTGTTTACAGTGCCACGGTGTTGAAAACTACCGAACTACTGGCGCACCAAGAATCAGTCCAACTCACTTTATGGATGCGACGGGTAAAGTCTTAGGTGAAGTGTCGCCAAATCGTTATTTCTGTTTACAGTGTCACGTACCACAATCTGATACTGCGCCGATTGTGGATAATACATTCACCCCATCCAAAGGCTTTGGGAAATAAGGGGCAGATATGACGAATAAAAGTGATAAGCCGGGTATCATTCGCCGCGTCTGGCAGTGGTGGCGACGTCCTAGTCATCTAGCTCTAGGAACCTTGCTATTGATTGGTTTCGTGGGTGGTGTGATTTTCTGGGGTGGATTTAATACCGGAATGGAAAAGGCCAATACGGAAGAATTCTGTATTAGCTGCCATGAGATGCGTGAAAATGTCTATGAAGAGTATATGGATACTATCCACTATACTAACCGTAGCGGTGTGAGAGCGACTTGCCCAGATTGCCACGTCCCTCATGAGTTTGTGCCGAAGATGGTGAGAAAAATCAAAGCGAGTAAAGAGCTTTATGGAAAGATTTTTGGGGTCATTGATACACCGCAAAAATTCGAAGCTCATCGACTTGAAATGGCTCAAAATGAGTGGCGGCGTATGAAGGATAATAATTCTCAAGAATGTCGTAATTGCCATAACTTTGAGTATATGGATTTCACCGCGCAAAAAAGTGTGGCAGCCAAAATGCATGACCAAGCACTCAAAGACGGTAAAACCTGTATTGATTGTCATAAAGGTATCGCACATAAGCTACCTGATATGCGAGAAGTTGAACCGGGCTTTTAATTGAGTAGGCTAGTTGGCTTGAAAGGGGCAGCTAGCCTAAGTTATATTTGTGTTAAATCAATAAAGTTACGCTAGTTTTGTGTATTGTAGGTAGCATAAGCAAACCGCGTTATAGCGGGATAAATCGGGGCTATTAAACTATGTGGAAAAAGCTTCACCAACTTGCCATTCCAATGAACCTGTATCGATTATGCGGGCAATTAGCGCCGTGGTTTATTGTGTTAAGTGTGGTCTTTCTTGCGGTAGGTTGGATCTGGGGTTTTGGTTTTGCGCCCACGGATAAAACACAAAGTGATAGTTACCGGATCATATATATTCACGTCCCTGCCGCTATGTGGTCGATGGGGATTTATGCCACGATGGCAATTACCGCTTTTGTTGGCTTAGTCTGGCAAATGAAGGTATCCGAAGTCGCTATAGCAGCAATGGCACCTGTTGGCGCAGTGTTTACGTTTATTGCGTTAGTCACTGGCGCAACATGGGGTAAACCGATGTGGGGTGCTTGGTGGGTATGGGATGCACGATTAACCTCTGAATTAATTCTCTTTTTCCTGTATGTTGGGGTTATTGCCTTATGGCATGCTTTTGATGACCGCCGGACCGCAGGGAAAGCCGCCGCCATTTTAGTGCTTATTGGTGTGATTAACTTACCGATCATTCACTATTCTGTTGAATGGTGGCAAACTTTGCATCAGCCATCAACCCGTATGCAAGAAAGTATTAATCCTGCGATGCGTACGCCATTGCGTTTCGCGATTTTGGGATATCTCTTTTTGTTTATCTCCTTAACACTCATTCGTTTGCGTAATCAACTTTTATTGCTGGAGCGTAATCGTCCATGGGTTCTAGATATCGTGAATAAGAGAGGAAAAAAATAATGAATAGCGCCTTTGCCTCTTGGTCCGATTTTTTTGCCATGGGGGGATACGGATTTTATGTCTGGCTTGCAGTGGTTTTGACCATATTGCCTATTTTAGGCTTGTGTTTTCATACCTTTATCCAACGAAAAATGATTATCAACTCAATCATTCAGCAGCAAACGCGGGAAGCGAGACAAAAAGCTGCAAGAGTGCGTAGGGAGTCTCTATGAATATTCGTCGTCGTAATCGATTGTGGCTTATTTCATCGATAGTTCTTGGTGTAGGGCTAACCTTCTCTTTGGTGCTGTACGCCTTAAGTTCGAACATTGACCTATTTTATACTCCTGGCGAAATTATTTACGGTAAACGGGAAACTCAAAAAGTCCCTGAAGTTGGTCAGCGGTTGCGTGTCGGTGGCATGGTGATGCCGGGTTCTGTTGTCCGTGATCCCGATTCATTGAAAGTGACGTTTACCGTTTATGATGCTGAGGCTGAAATTGATGTGACCTATAGCGGCACATTGCCAGACTTATTTAAAGAAGGGCAAGGGGTCGTGGTTCAAGGGGAGTTAGAACCGAATAATCATGTATTAGCAAAAGAAGTGTTAGCCAAACATGATGAAAATTATACACCTCCAGAAGTCGAACACGCGATGCAAGAGAATCATAAACGACCAGAGGCAGTGTATAAGGACAATGCATCATGATCCCAGAGATTGGTAATATCCTGCTGTGTTTAGCACTTGGGATCGCCGTATTACTCTCTTTTTATCCGTTATGGGGGGTTGCCCGTAATGATGCTCGCTTGATGGGATCGTCCCGAGTGCTTGCATGGCTACTGTTTCTTTGTGTCACCGGGGCCTTTTTAGTTCTCATCAATGCCTTTGTGGTGAATGATTTCTCTGTCACTTATGTGGCGAATAACTCAAATACTCAACTCCCTATCTGGTACCGTGTTGCAGCAACATGGGGTGCTCATGAAGGCTCATTACTTTTATGGGTTTTATTGATGAGCGGCTGGACATTTGCTGTTGCCCTCTGTAGCCATCGCATGCCATTAGATATTGTGGCTCGCGTATTAGCGATTATGGGAATGGTGAGTGTTGGGTTTTTACTGTTTATTATTTTCACCTCAAATCCATTTTCGCGGACGTTACCGTCATTCCCGATTGAAGGGCGAGACTTAAACCCTCTGCTGCAAGATCCCGGACTAATTTTCCATCCACCATTATTGTATATGGGATATGTGGGCTTCTCTGTAGCATTCGCGTTTGCTATCGCTGCACTGTTAAGTGGACGATTAGATAGCTCCTTTACTCGCTTTGCTCGTCCTTGGACATTAGCCGCTTGGTTCTTTTTAACCCTCGGGATCATGCTAGGTTCCGCGTGGGCGTATTATGAATTAGGTTGGGGAGGCTGGTGGTTCTGGGATCCGGTAGAAAATGCTTCCTTTATGCCATGGTTGGTGGGGACGGCACTGATCCACTCATTATCCGTGACTGAGCAGCGCGCTACGTTCAAAGCATGGTCGCTGTTATTGTCTATTTTTGCTTTCTCATTGTGTTTATTAGGAACGTTCTTGGTGCGTTCCGGTGTCTTGGTTTCTGTGCATGCCTTTGCTTCTGACCCAGCTCGTGGGCTATTTATCTTAGCCTTTATGATACTGGTGATTGGCGGCTCACTGTTGGTCTTTGCTGTCCGTGGGCATAAGGTTCGTTCCAAAGTTAATAATGCACTTTGGTCGCGTGAATCTCTGCTATTGGGGAACAACGTGATCCTTACCGCCGCGATGCTGGTGGTGCTGCTAGGCACATTATTACCCTTGATTCACAAACAAATTGGTTTGGGAACCATTTCGATTGGCGAGCCATTTTTCAATACCATGTTTATCGCCTTGATGGTGCCATTTGCCCTGCTCTTAGGAATTGGACCGCTGGTTCGCTGGGGAAGAGATCGCCCAGCTGCGATTAAAAAGTTGTTAATCATGGCGCTCGTGCTGACATTGATCCTCTCTTTTGTGCTGCCTTGGTTAATGCAAGATCGCGTAGAAGCGTTGACGGTGCTGGGATTGATGATGGCGTGCTGGATTGTCATTTTGGCCTTTGCTGAAATGAAAGTTCGCATTAGCAAAAAAATAAAACTCACACCAAGCTACTGGGGAATGGTTTGTGCTCACCTTGGTTTGGCGGTGACTATTGTCGGGATTGCTTTTAGCCAGAATTACAGTATTGAGCGAGATGTCAAAATGAAGGCCGATGATAGTGTGACTATCCGCGCTTATACTTTTGTATTTAATGGGGTGCATGAAGCCGATGGTCCAAATTACCAAGGGGTAATTGGAACACTGACCGTGAAAGAGAATGACAAGGTTATTGCAACATTACACCCAGAAAAACGATTTTACAGTACCAGCCGTGCGGTGATGACTGAAGCCGCAATCGATGGTGGTTTTGCCCGAGACCTGTATGCCGCATTAGGTGAGGAAATATCACCCAATGTTTGGACGTTACGCTTATATTACAAACCGTTTGTTCGCTGGATTTGGTCAGGTGGTGTGTTGATGTCGATTGGTGCGCTCTTTTGTTTGTTTGATCCGCGCTATCGTCGTCGTAAATCACAGGGGGAAACAGTATGAATCGCAAAATCTTTTTAATTCCTTTGGCTATTTTTGCGGTCATTGCAGCTGTCCTGCTGTGGCAGTTAGTCCGTAATGCCGAAGGGGATGATCCTCGTTTATTAGAGTCGGCATTGATTGGTAAACCGGTACCCGTTTTCCGTTTGGAATCCTTAGAAAATCCGGGGCAAGAATATGACTCCAAGGTGCTTATTCAAGGTCAGCCTATACTGTTAAATGTTTGGGCAACGTGGTGCCCAACCTGCCGTGCAGAACATCAATATTTGAACCAATTAGCCGCTCAAGGTATCCGTGTTGTCGGCCTTAATTATAAAGATGATCGCCAAAAAGCGATTGTTTGGCTGCGTGAACTGGGGAATCCCTATGCGTTGAGCCTATTTGATGGGCAAGGGATGCTTGGATTAGATCTTGGGGTGTATGGCGCGCCTGAAACGTTTTTAATCGATGGGCAAGGGATTATTCGTTATCGCCATGCCGGTGCTGTTGATGAACGTGTTTGGCAAAATGAACTTAAGCCTCTGTGGGATAAATACAGCAAGGAGAGTACGCAATGAGATATGTAATTGCCTTGCTGATGTGGGGATTGAGTGCGGGGATGAGTTTTGCAGCGACGGAGGTATTTACCTTCGACAATGAGCAGAAAGAGCAGCAATTCCGTAAATTAACAGAAGAGTTACGTTGCCCAAAATGCCAAAATAACAGTATCGCTGATTCTAACTCGATGATCGCCTTAGACTTGCGCCAGAAAGTGTATGAATTGATGCAGGAAGGGAAAAATCGAGATGAAATTGTCGATTATATGGTGGCGCGTTACGGTTATTTCGTCACGTATAACCCGCCATTAACCCCGCTGACTGTAGCCTTATGGGGAATGCCATTTATCGCTATCGCCATTGGCGGCTGGATTATTTTTGCGCGCTCGAAAAAACGCGTAAGAGTGAGTAAAAATAGTCAGCAAGATGATACCGAAACATTGCCGGAAGCGACACGAGCAAGTTTTTGGGTGTATGTTCCCGGGATCGTTATTGCGCTGGGTATTACGGGTGCAGCCTATTATCAAGTCGGTAACTATAAAAAAGTGGCTGACTGGAATGTGGCTTATCAGCAAGCCCCTGAATTATTGGATAGAGCGTTAAATGCCAATGAACTTCCTCTGAATAATGAAGAGATGGAGAACTTGGCGTTAGGGCTGAGAACACGCTTACAGGAAGATCCGCAGAATATTGATGGATGGGTGATGTTAGGGCGCATCGGTATGGTTCTCGGTAATGCGACAATGGCAACCGATGCCTATGGTCGAGCGTATCGCTTATCTCCAGAAGATGATGCTGTCGCATTGGGGTATGCTGAGGTATTAACGCGTTCATCAGATCCCAGTGACAATCAGGAGGGTAATGAGTTACTCAAAAAATTGATCGCTAAAAACCGGACGAATGTTAAAGCACTGAGTTTATTTGCGTTCAATGCTTTTGAACAAGAACGTTACCCTGAAGCCATTTCGGCATGGCAGATGATGTTAAAATTGCTTCCTGAGAATGACCAGCGCCGAGCTATAATCGAGCGCAGTGTCGAGCAAGCTTTAATGATGCTGCATGAGAAAAAAGGTGTCGCGGCAGAGAAATAATATTTCTACATTAACGATGATTGTTGACCATAACGGGAGCTTAGGCTCCCGTTATCCGTTGTAGCTAACCTCTTATGGTTAAGTGCAATCAGCATAAATATGACTCACTAGGTTTAAGTGCATAACAGTTAACGTTTTTGGCAAAAAACAATAACAACAAACATCCAATTAAGATACAATCCGCCCCTATCTATTCGTCGTGAAATCACGGGAAAACGTTGCACTTACGCCCCTTAATCAGACAATCTGCTGCTTATCTTGCATTGCTGGCTGTTGCGATGCTGTTTATCGCGCCATTGATTTCTAAATCAATGGAACAGATGAACAGCTGTGCAGAGAGCCATGGCGCAATGGCAGAGCATTCGATGTCTCAGCATCATGATATGCCATTGTCTGAGCATTGTGAGCAAGGCGGTGCTATGAACCACATGCTGATGGTCAGTGTTGGGCAATCCCCAATGGAAGATATCGCGTGTGGCTATTGCCAATTGTTGGTTAATTTCCCATTCCTGATTTTATTTGTTGCCGCAATTATTCGACAACTGGCGACACTAACCCTGTTTATTCCTTATGAACGCTGTATCCAATTGTGGGTATTTCGTCCTTGGTCGCTGCGTTTAGCGCGAGCGCCTCCGATTTCCTGTTTTATCTAATCGATTATTAAACAAAATAATATTCTGCTTTTGCTCTCAATGCGCAAAACAATTCCACTTATCTTGAATATCCGTTTTATGTTCAGGAGGCTCTGTTATAGGCATCTTTATGTGGATTGTAAACCAAGCTTCATTGAGAAGGCAGCGACAATAAATAGATAAATACAGGTTAAAAATGAACTCAAATACCTTTAATTTTGCGCCTATCGCAGCGCTTGTTATCACTGCAATCACCTCCATTTCAGCGGTGGCAGACAATGAGAAAAACCAAACGCCAATCACTAATAACTCAGTCATGATTGTGACTGCGCCGGTGGATTCTCCACTAACAATTTCAACGTCACCGAAAACACCAAGGCAGCCAGTGCCTGCCAGTGACGGCTCTGATTATTTAAAAACTATTCCTGGTTTTTCTCAAATTCGTAATGGAGGAACAAATGGCGATCCTGTGTTTCGCGGTATGTTTGGTTCGCGCCTGCGGATCATGACTAATGACAGCGAAATGCTAGGTGCATGTCCCTCGCGTATGGATGCGCCGACTTCTTATATATCACCGGAAAACTTTGATTTGCTTACCATGGTTAAAGGCCCTCAGACTGTTTTATGGGGGCCGGGAAACTCAGCAGGAACGGTACGTTTTGAGCGTGAGAAACCGATTTTTACCGAAGCCGGAATTCAAGGAAATGCCAGTGCGTTAACAGCGTCAAATCAACGTTGGGATGCTAATGCAGATGTCAGTGCTGGGAATGAAAAAGGCTACATTCGTATTATTGGGAATAAATCACGTTCTAACGACTATAAAGATGGTAACGGGGATAAAGTGCCATCGAAATGGGATAAATGGAATGCGGACGTGGCGGTCGGCTGGACTCCGGATGAATATACATTAGTGGAATTAAGTGCCGGTAAAGGGGATGGAGAGGCTCGTTATGCTGGTCGTGGCATGGATGGCTCTCAATTTAAACGCGAAAGCTTAGGTTTGCGCTTTGAAAAGAGCAATATTGGTGAGGTATTCGACAAACTAGAAGGCAATGTGTATTACAACTATGCCGACCATATCATGGATAACTATTCATTACGTAGCCCAACCAGCAACATGGGATCCGGTGGGCATATGAGTGGCGGCCATGGAAGCCATGGCATGATGAATATGCCAATGAAAATGCGAGTTGACCGTGAAACAATTGGTGGGCGAGTGATGGGTACTTGGCTATGGAATGATTATGAATTGCGCTCCGGTGCGGATATGCAAACCAATAAACATCGCAAAAATAGTAATAATATCTGGAAAAAAGATGCAGAATTTCAGGATTATGGCGTGTTCAGTGAGTTAACGTGGGCAACGAATGACCAAGGAAAAGTGATTGGTGGCGGGCGTGTGGATCGGGTTATTGTAGATAACTATACTGGAGTGGGATCTTCTGGGCGCAATACGGTGATGCCAGCTGGTTTTGTACGTTATGAGCATGCATTACCTAAGATGCCCGTTATGTTATATGCGGGGGTAGGGTATACCGAGCGATTCCCTGATTATTGGGAACTTTTTTCACCTAAAATGGGGCCGGATGGCAGTAAAAACGTCTTTGATAATTTGAAAACAGAGAAAACCACCCAACTAGATATTGGCGCAAAATACAGTGATGAGAAAACCAATGCTTGGGTATCTGCATACATTGGACGTGTCGATGACTTTATTCTATTCCGCTACAGTGCCACCAACGCCAAAATGAGCCAAGTGGAGAATGTGAATGCCATGATTATGGGAGGGGAGATGGGGGTAGGCTACCAACTTAGTGATGCATGGAAAGCGGATGCTAGCCTCGCATATTCATGGGGAAAAAATAGGACTGATGGTCAAGCGTTACCACAGATGCCTCCGTTGGAAAGCCGTTTAGGTTTGACATGGGAAAAAGGGGACTGGACGGCAACAGGACTGGTTCGTATGGTTAGCCGTCAAGATCGTGTGGCAATTAATGAAGGTAACGTTGTCGGTAAAGATTTCAGTGAAAGTGCTGGATTCACCATTTTTTCACTCAATACCGCGTATCGAATTAATGAAAGCATTAAATTAAGTGCAGGTGTTGATAACTTGTTTGATAAAACCTATAGCGAGCACTTAAATTTAGCTGGAAATAGTGGATTTGGATATTCATCAAATAGCCCTGTTAACGAACCGGGAAGAAATTTCTGGGCTAAGTTAAACCTAACATTCTAAGTCGCTATTATCGCAACCTAACAACCAGTTTTCTGGCTGGTTGTTAGCAATTATCCTGTAAGTACTGGAATATAATAATTGAGTTCTTGAATATACTCATGAGGATAATTGACGAATTCCTCATAAGACGGGGTTGATTTCAAAACATAGTGTTCAATATCACAGCCAGTGCTGCGAACAATATCCATTTCTGCTAAAACTTTGCCGTATGCGGTATAAATAATATCGTTGTAGTCAGTACCTTGTAAATTTCCGAGAAATTTAATTTCTAGATAATTACCCGCCGGAACTTTTAGTGATTTAGAAAAGGGGGGAACAGTCGCCATGTCTTGTTCATTGAATGCGGTTGAATAGAGAAAACGACCTTCTTCCTCGGAGGCGGTATCTACACCATGGATGGCGTAAAGATTCTGGGCGACCAATTTATTTTTATCTAAAAAGGTTCTCCAATACTGTTTTCTGAGTTCTTCTGTCTTTAAATTCCACTCATTAATTCCTTGGGTATAGCGGTGGGTCATTCCCAGTAAATTAATTTCAGGTAATTCGACGAGTTGAACTTGAGCTTGTAGTTCTTTGCTTTCACGTAATGGTAAGCAGAAACCTTCAATATGCCAACCTGTACGTTTTCTATACTCTGATGGTGTGACGCCAAATTGTTTTTTAAATGCACGACAAAAAGTTTGTTGCGAATCAAATCGGTAGCGTAGGGAGATATCCATAATACTGTCGTTAGTTAAACGTAGTGCTACGGCAGAACAAGACAAGCGTCGAGCTCGAATGTAAGAGCCTAGAGCTAAACCTGTTTGGTTTTTAAAAAGGCGTTGGAAGTGCCATTTAGTATACCCAGATTTATCTGCGACAGTATCGAGAGAGAGTCGCGACTCTAAATTTTGTTCGATCCAGAGAATAATTTCTCTGATAACACTTTCTTGTAGCATGGTTACGTTTCCAGTCACTTTCGCATTAGACGAAAATTAAGACCCCAAATCTGAGTATTAAAATAAGATACATAGGAACTAATCCTAGTTGATCATAGGATAACATGTCTACGGGCAATTTTTTTTAAAGCAATGTGAAGTTAAGTAAGTTTCATTCGTATTTTTGCGTTCAAATATATTGAGCCCTAGCCTTTTCAACTGCGGTTTTGAGTAAGAATAGGCTGAATTTTCGATTGAAATAAAAGCACTTTTTGTGCATTAAGTTGTTGTGCAAACAAAAGAATATTCATACAAATAGAATAGAAAACTTTACCTATCGAATGAAATTTAGACAAACATTCAGTGAGTTACTCGAGGGGATCTAATTTGCTGTAATTCAATTATCAATCATGAATATTCAAATTTGTCATTATAAATTGTTACTATTGAAATGTTTTTTATAAATGATAAAAAACGATTCTGATAGTGATAGAGGGGGGAGTCAGTTATTATTAATATACCTAGAATTGTTTAAGTGAATATGTCATTAATTGATAATTTAGAATATAAGAATAAATTTAAGTATATGAACGTAATCTATCATTTATTGTAAAATTTTCAGATAATCCTTGATCAATGTTTTCGTGATTTTGTAATATAGAAAGCGGAGAATAGATCGTCAATAAATGATAGTTCTTAGTAGTATTCCTTCATATGATATGAAGGGGATTAAGATATACACCTTTGATATGTTGTTTATCATTGTGATTAATATCACGTTTTTATTTTTATATTACATGGAATTTTGATTGAAAAAGTGAATTGAATCAATCAACTGAATTTTTCGTTGAAAATTATCTTTATATGAGTACTACTAAAAATGTGATGTATGTCATGTTTTTTTAACTTAAATCAATTAATTGATCTAAGCGCGGTGATAATTTAGCCGCCTCATAATTAATATTCAGCTAAAGAGTAAAAGGAGTATTTATGAATAAAAATGAAATTGCTAAAAAGCTAGGGGTTAAGATCCGACTGCAAAGGGAGAGTCATAAAATGAGTCTTCAGCAAGCAGCTAAATTAATTGGAGTTTCAGTGGATGAGATGAATCGCTTTGAAAATGGCGAGAGCTGTATCGATGTGGATTCCTTGTTTCAATTCGCCTATTTGTTTAATCTAGAACCTGCCTCATTTTTGTATGGTGTAGTGAATGTTAATAGTGGAGCTCGTAGTACATTACACTAAAAGTATTATAAGATAATGATTCCACCTAGATGATATAACCTTTAAAATCAATGTATTAATAAATCAATAATGAAACTGTTTCGTATGAAATCATCTGTATAAATGAAATGCTATAAATAAAAATACTTAACTGCAAAGGTAATCTAATTAAGTAATTATAGATTCACTTCTCCGTGGATAATGCCTTTTTAGATGAAAAAGTATTTTTATGTTATATGAGGTACTAATTTAGTGTGTATTTAAAACGCTAATTAATAACATGAGAGTCTCATTATTAATCGATATAAGACTAATCCGGATATTTAAAAAAATTAACTTTATATTGATAAAAGATAATTAATGGAAAGAGTTAGTGGTAAATATAGTCATTTAGGGATTATTTTTAAGTAAATGTTCTTATTATTTTTAGATGACTTTAATTTTATATGATTAAATTAATAATCATATAAGTAAAAATCACTCTCTTTGGGATTGTCATAAAAATAAAGCGGCACTAGTAGGCCGCAGTAAATTGCTGACGAATAAATTGAGGGTGCTCGACTTCATCTAAAATGGCGACAGATAAATCCTGTACAGATATCTTTGCAGGTGTATTTCCATTCATAAGTAATTGATTGTTACCGAGCCGAAAAGTTTCAGTTCTTTCTCCTGGCTCAAGAATTGCTGCGGGAGAAACAAATGTCCAATCGAGAGAGTTAATTGATTGTAGAACTAATTTAAATTCTTTCACAGCTTGAGCGCCTGGACGAATCTTATCTGGAAATTCAGGAGAATCTAATAGTAATACGCCGGGTGAAATTTCAAGACTACCAGCACCTCCTACTACGATAAATCGTTGTACAAGGGATTTTTGTACAGCATGTAAAATTGCTTGGTTGCCAGCTATAGTGTCTTGATACAAATTAGGATTATCCCAGCCACCATTAAAAGCACTGATCACCACATCCTGACCTTTTAGTCGTGATGTTAGCCAAGAAGTATCCATAATATCACCAGACTCAGTGATCAAATGGGCATGCTGAGGTAGTTGGTTACTGTGTCGAGAAATTGCGGTGACTTGGTGGTGACGCATTAATGCTTCTGAGACGAGTGCCTTACCAACAAAGCCCGTTGCACCAATAATAGATATTTTCATTCTTAGCTCCAGTTAACTTTCGATGGTCTATTTAAGTTTTCCATTCTTTCTAAAATATATCTTCGTCATGCTTCACATTGCTGTGTTATTGATACTAATATGGTGCTAATCATTAATTTATGTAGATTTCCAGTAGCATTCTCATGGACCACTTAACGACATCTTTAAGTATTTAGAGTATAGAGCACGAAAGTCTATTAGGTGATTTTATCTACATCACTGAACGGCAGAGAATAATAATCTGTTGGATCCTATTTTTTAGTTCGGTAGATATCCCTGCGGGTGCCAATCCGAGAGAAATTTGCCTCAATGGTTCTGCAATTGCCATAGATAAAATTAAGTCACTCATAACGACATAGTCATTTTGCTTTATTATTTTTTGCTCCCAATGGAAAGTTAGCCAATCTGCTAATAATCGACGACTTCTTTCAATTCCACTTTTTTGATATTTATCGAGCAGGATCTTTTTTTGTTTAAAATCAGTCTGGAGTAATCGATATAAGCCAACTGCCTCTTCAGAAAGTACCGTGTTAGCGACCGTTTCTAAATTGACCTGCAATAATTCGAAAAAAGTATCAGTAGAGTGAGCTTTTGAGTCAAATAAAGGTACAAAGCTATCTGTCCAGCTGAGTACAACCTGCTCAATCAGGTCGTCACGGTTATCGACAAAACGATAGATTGTTTTTTTCGCGACACCAGCTCGCTTTGCAACATTATCAATGGTCGTTAGTTGGTAGCCATCCTTAATGAGTGATTCGCTAGTTGCCTGAATCATTTTCATTTTTAGAATATCCTCAGAAATACTAGGGCGTCCTCTAGCGGGCTTGATGTCTTCACGCTTTGACATAAATGGCGATCCTTAATGTTGTTATCTTGACATAAAAGGATTTTACCCTGAAATTAATTGGGAAACAAATTTAGTTTCCTAATTAATATTATTCAGGATGATGACTATGACAACACATAAAATTTGGGCCGTTGATGATGTCAATGAGCTATTGCTTTCAAAGCCTCTACGTATGGAGATGGGAATTGAACGTGATGAAAATGGATTATTAACCGTCGCAGTACGAACGGATTTGCATGGTTGCAAAGGGCGAATGTTGGAGTGGTGGTTTACTTTTTTTGAAACGACTCAGCATATTCGTTGGTGGCATCCTCATGATCATGTCGCTCACCATGGTTGGGATGAGCATTGGAAAAAAGGGAGCGTTTTATCGGTGCTTCAATTCATGCGGTTGAGTCTTTAGGTTCGATTCCTCCTGTTGCAGCTAAGCTCAAGTTTAGAGAAGCTTCAGACTTTTTCGATAAACAATCATTCGCTCAAGCGATTGAGAATAAAACTATTTCAGGTGCAGTCTGTGCTTCAATCGGCTTTGGTGACCATGTGCTAATGGATGAGCAGGGATATCCTATAGATGGGAAAATGGTGCATTTAACCAGAGATACTGATTTTGGATGTGTACTTCGTAGTCGATTTGTTCTAGGTGCGTCTCTTAGTGACCCACGTACTGAGTTATCTGACGAGATTGGTTTAGAGTTAATGCGCCATTGCTATAATGAATTTACCTATTTATCACGCTTTCTTCCTTCATTGTATTATGGTGAACATGCGAATGGAGAAAAAGCCCCTTTACCGTGGTAATCAATGGATAATAAAAATAAAATTAGCCCTATGGCGCGAATGGTAGTGCTAATTTTGTTTTGCCTTTTCTCGAAATAATTTCAACACAATACTGGTAATAATTGCGATAGCTCCACCCAGCGCGGTTTCTAATACTCGATCAAACAATAGGGTGTAGGCGGGATGTCGCCAATAAACAACTTGCTCTAGAACCGATAATATCAAGCTAGTGACAACGAATGTCATAAAGGTATAGCCATGGTGGAAGCTCATTGGCAGTAAAAAAGCAAAAACAAGGATAGCAGCTAGCCCGATATAAGGCATCAATGGGGTATTGAACAGTAAAAAGAGGAATAACACAGAAATTAAACTACCCGCAACTCTTTGTAAGGTTATCTTCACAATGCTCTGTGATTTAGGGTGGAGTACGAAGACAAAAGTCAGCAATGTCCAATAAAAGTGCCCGAGATCGATCATTCTTGGGATTGCCAACGTGAGTAGTAAGCCAATCGCATATGTCATTGAGCGAGGAATAATATTCTTTCGAAGCGTGACTAAATTCTTTTCAACAAGTAACGGCGTAATAATTGAATGGCGCGTCATTTTTTGGCTAAGTGCTGAATAGACCAGTAGGGTGACACCACTACCAATTAAAAATCCAAGAGTCAGGCTTTTCGAAATTGCGGGAAGTATTGTACCAATGGTGGACATGATAATCATGAATTTCATGGTTAAATCCATCATCGGATCTGTCCCGTATAACTGATAATAGATAAATGAAAAAACGGCTAAGTAAATATAAAATTCAGTGCCTAAGCGTAAAGTATCTCCAATCAAAATAGCGACTAAGATCATGGCGAGACAGCAGGCAGTATAGAAGTAATTTTTATATTCTTTCGCTGCACTGAATAGGTTGAATGAGTATAGCGTCGAAAAGGCTGCCCACATGGCGGCTTGAACATCAATGAGGGCCAATGCGGCCAAGGCACTGAGAATTAGGCAACTACTGAATATAATGCCGTCATGAATAGCGGGGATTTTCTTCATAATATGACGCTCATAAAATGTAATCTAACTCATTCATTACTAAGAGTTTTGAATGATATCATATGACAGTATAAATATACATTTAGCGCCGATTTTAGTTATTGATAGAGTGAAATACAAGGCAGAATAACTATGGCTTGAGATTGGCGCTGTATTTATCTGAGATAAAAAATGCATAATACCCCCAGCGTAAAAGCAATATGTTGTCATGTGAAAGGAAGAATAAATGCAAATAATTAATCCCCATGATTTTGTTTGGGTGGGTAGCAATAATGATGTGCCTGTGGAATCACTGCCTGAGTGGGTTCGATCCCAGTGGAATCATAAGCTTCCTCTGACCGTATACCGCGACAAAGCCGAAGACAATAAATTGACGGTTGCCATTCGTGGGATCAAACCTCACCAACGCGTAACGACCCAGATTAATAAATCTGCAATAACTCATATTATGAATGTGGAATCATTGGTGACGAATTCGATTGAACTACAGCGGTCAATGTTTATTGCACTTCCTCCGATTCAAGTTCTATTACTGATTTCGCAACATAATTGGCCATGGAAATGGGGCGTAACAGGGAGTTGTGCATATACACTTGCTACCGATATTCAAAGTATGTTGGCTGATGGCGATCTCGATGTGGTGATCCGCTGTCCAACTCGCCAACAAAAAGAAGACTTTGCACAGTTTGCCATTAAAGCTAATACACCCTATTGCCCAATTGACATCTATGTAGAAACGCCAAAAGGTGGTTTTTCATTGGCGGAGTGGTTTAAAAATGATCTTGTGACATTGCACACGCCAACAGGGAATGTACTGACAGCAGACCCATGGGATGAAAACTTATAGCGGTACGGTTTCAAAATAGGCGCTCATAGCACATTTTGAAACCAAATTGATTAAAACGTAATTTTGATGCTCGTACAGATGTTTTTTTAGTAATCAAAATAGACATTAAATAGGGTTAGCTCTAGCCCTAACCCTATTTACTCTGATTTAGTGCTCAATCTGAGGTTCTTGGGAGGCTGACTTTTGCCATTCTTGCATTGCGGGTAAAGCGAGAATATTGTCAACCCACTGTTTAGCTTGAGTATTAACTGGAAGTTGATAGCTATGAATTCGGGAAGCTACGGGGACGAAAAATGCGTCTACGGTCGTAAATTCTTTGCCAGCCAGCCATGGACCACCAAATCTATCAAATCCTTCTTGCCATAATTGTTGGAGTCGATTGAGGTTGGCTTGTAACTCATGGGAAATTTCAGGTAACGCTTCACATCTTGTGATATTCATCGGGCATTGTTGGCGTAATGCAGTAAATCCAGAATGCATTTCTGCGCTAGCACAACGTGCCCACGCCCTTGCTTGTTTTTCTTTTGGCCATGCTTGAGGAAAATCCTCTGCGACATATTCACAGATGGCTAATGAATCCCATATCGTTAGATTGCCATCAATTAAGCAAGGTACTTGACCACTAGGGGAGAAACGCTGAAATTTTTCGTGGCTACTTTTTCCATTTTCAAAGTAACAGAGATTTTCTTCAAAAGGGATTTGCAATGTTTTCAATAAAATCCAAGGGCGAAGAGACCATGACGAATAATTTTTGTTGGCTATCCAGAGTGTATACATACATTAACCTTTAAGTAGGTGGAGGAGTGGCAAGAGCTAGATTATCAATTAAAATCTGATATGAAAGATTTTTGAGGAATTTATTTTATAAAATAGTGGCTAGCCTTTTTAAGATAAATAAACTATGTTTATAAATATTCCGTATACCATATGAAAAATTAGAATAAGCATTGAATTTAAGTTAATTTACTTATTTTAAATTCTTATTTATTTTAATTTATTTACATAAAAATAAATATCTTTATATAATTCGATTAAAATTAAACCTTTTCTTATTGTTTAAGTATATAAGGGATATATTTGTATTTATGATGATACTATTTGAATGTCTTCAACAAAATATTTGTTTAACTTTAGGGTAGGAATAAAAGTAATTTCACCTTATGATTATTACAGCCTGGTTATCTAGGTTATTAATTTAAAACTATATGGCTTTTAATATGCAATGGAAAAATAGTACCACACGTTACGGGCATATATCATTGCTCATTCATTGGTTAGTTGCAATTGTCGTTTATGGAATGTTCGCATTAGGCCTTTGGATGGTAAGCTTAGGCTACTATGATGTCTGGTATCATCAGGCCCCAGAAATACATAAAAGCATAGGAATGTTATTGTTTTTTATTATGCTTTTTCGCGTGGTTTGGCGATTTATTTCACCACCACCAAAACCATTACCAAGTTATAGCAAATTAACCAAAGTAGCTTCTATCTCTGCACAAATTCTGATTTACATTATTTTGTTCAGTATTTTAATTAGTGGTTATTTGATTTCAACTGCAGATGGACAACCAATTAGTGTATTTGGTTGGTTTAATGTTCCAGCCTTATTTACTGGTGCCGCAACTCAAGCTGACAGTGCGGGTGAAATTCATCTTTATTTAGCTTGGGCTGTTGTTTTGTTATCCGTTTTACATGCATTTGCTGCACTAAAACACCATTTTTATGATGGCGATATTACTTTAAAAAGAATGCTGGGTTTTAACCCCGATAAATAACGTGGAGAAAGTTATGTTAAAGAAATCTATTTTAGGTCTTGCATCTGGTGCTTTATTATTAACTGCTGGCTCTGCTTTTGCAGAAAATTATACATTCGATAAACAAGGCCAACATGCGTTTATTGAATTTCGTATTCAACATCTAGGTTATAGCTGGTTATACGGTAGTTTTAAAGATTTTGATGGTAATTTTACCTATGATGCAAAAGACCCTGCTAAAGATAAGGTTGAAGTCACCATTAAAACAGGCAGTATCGATACTAACCATGCAGAACGTGATAAACACTTACGTAGCCCAGATTTCTTAAATGCAGCAAAATTCCCAGAAGCAAAATTTGTTTCTACCGCAGTTAAGAAAGAAGGTGATAAATACCTAATCACAGGTGATTTTACGTTAAACGGTGTAACAAAACCAATTACTTTAGATGCAAAATTAACAGGCGAAGGTAAGGATCCTTGGGGCGGCTACCGTGCTGGTTTCGAAGCTAAAGGAAATATTAAGCTGAAAGAGTTTAATATTAAATCTGATTTAGGTCCTAAATCCCAAGAAGTTGAATTAATGCTATCTGTTGAAGGTGTACAAGCTAAGTAATCTTTATTTTACTAGAACCTCAATGCTGATTCAGGTATTGAGGTTTTTTTGTTCAATTTATTTCACTAAATTCTCGCCATTTTAACCTTATTCCTATAGCGCTAGAACCCCACTCGACGATAGAATAATTGTGCAGAACGCATTGTTTATATTATGCCATTCCCTCAAGCAGGCAAAATAGACTAAGATTATTTATACCTGAGTTTCAGTATTTGTTTTATCGTTAAAAGGCAGGGTCATTTTGAATACAAACAGTCCACGTAAAACCGCATTGGTGATTAGCATCATTTTTATTGGCTTTGCCCTTGGTTTCTATTGGTTAAGCAAAGACAACAATGTGCTATCAACGGAAAGCAATAGTGCGATTCATTCAGAAGCGATTGCTCAAGTTGAGAAGGAACTGCCGATCCTTGTGACGATTAAGAAAATAAGCCCAGTGACCTATCAAAATTTTGAAAGCTTAATGTCACAATATGACCCCGCTAATGAAGAATTACGTCGTCAGTTATTAGATTTGATTATTAGCCAATCGATGAAGTTAGTGGTTGAGCGCATGCCTTATGCTTCTGATGAGACTGTGGTTAATTTTACGGCAAAAGTAAATGACAACTTGAAAGCCTTGTTAGCCGAAGATCCAACAGGAAAAGTCTGTTTTAACGCGTTGTTCCCTCAATTAAGGGATTCCGCTGATATTATTCCGCCACAAAAAAGTCAAAATGTACTACTAAAACAAATCAGTGCTATTAATGCACTGTTAATTTCAGGAGAAGCAGGTGTTAAGCAGCCAGTACTCTCTAAGGCTGAATATCAACAGATACTCTCCGACTTAAGAACGCAGTTAGTGACAAAATATGGTAATGACGTTAGCATATTGACAAACTTAGAAGCGGGTAAAAAATCACCTGCCACGGTATGCCAGATATCGATTAGTCTATATGATGAAGCGCTTGGGATACCTGATAACGCTAAAAAAGCTGCCTTATTGCGCACTTGGTTCTCTTCTGCAAATAATTAGCGATTAATTGCCGTATTATGCGAATTGAGAGGATTAGCCGGTTTTGTTAATCCTCATTGCGTTTTATTTCATGGTCTACACACACATAACAAACCGAACATCTTATACTGAATATAAGGTTCGGTTGTTCATTCATGTCGTTTAGCTACGCTATCAATTCCACACCTTTTGGAGGCAAGATGCGATTTGTGAAGAAAAGCATTGTCACACTGTTAACTATCGCTGCTATTTATGTTCCTACCATGGTTTCTCAGGCTTGTACCCGTGTTGTTTATCTCGGTGAAAATAATCAAATTATGACCGGCAGAACGATGGATTGGAAATATGATATTGGCACTAACTTATGGATCTTCCCTCGCGGGATGGATAGAGACGGTGTAGCTGGCGCTAACTCCCTCAAATGGAAATCTAAATATGGTAGTGTGATTGCATCTGGCTACGATATTTCAACGACTGATGGTATCAATGAAAAAGGTTTAGTGGCGAATTTATTATGGCTTGCTGAATCCAAATACCCAGAGCTGGATGATAAGCAGCCTGCTATTTCGCTCTCATTATGGGCGCAATATATGCTGGATAATTATGCCAGTGTTGCTGAGGCTGTGACTGCATTAGAACAACATCCATTTATTGTCGCGACAGATAATGTACCCGGCCAAAACCGTTTAGCGGCATTGCATTTATCCCTTTCTGACCCGAGTGGTGATAGCGCAATAGTTGAATATATTGATGGCAAACAAGTTATCCACCACAGCCGTAAATATCAAGTGATGACCAATTCGCCAGCCTATGAAAAGCAGTTAGCAATGCAAGAATATTGGCAAGGAATTGGTGGCACGGTCATGTTACCGGGGACTAACCGCTCAGCAGATCGATTTGCGCGGGCACAATTTTATGTGAATGCCATTCCCCAAAGTACGACACCGAATAAAGCGGTCGCCAGTGTTTTTGGTGTAATCCGTAATGTCTCTGTCCCTTATGGTCTGACATCTGAAGAATCTCCTGAAATTTCCTCTACCCGTTGGCGTACATTAGTTGACCATAAACGTCAGCTCTATTTCTTTGAATCAGCACTAACACCAAATGTTTTCTGGACAGATTTAAAGAAAATAGATTTTTCTAGTGAAACCGGCAAAGTGAAAAAACTTGATTTAGGTGAAGAGCAAAGCCACATCTATTCTGGGGATGCAACAGCCCAGTATGTTGATTCAAAACCTTTTGAGTTTTTAGGGCTTAGCGCCAAACAACTCGGTTATTAATCTTTCGTATTTGGCCTCCCGTTAACCGGGAGGTTGATTAATATCAATCACTCTGTAACCAATTCATGAAAGCTTTGCACTCTGAGTAAGTAAGTTATAAGATGTATTTAAAATGCAACTTAATGGTGACTGTATGACTGAATTAGTGTGCTATAAAACAATGCCAGTATGGGACAAAGCTTCTGTTCCATTGATGTTCCAAGACCGCCACAACACCAAAGAAGATACTTTTGCACAATTGAATGTACTTGAAGGTTCGTTAGATTTTATTATTTTTGGCGATGATGGTAGCGAACAAAAGTTTACTTTTGATACTGAAAATCAACCACCGGTGATTGAACCTCAAGTTTGGCATCGTATTGCAGGTTGCAGCGATGACATGCGCTGTCAGTTGTCATTTTTATGCCGTCCAGAACTGGCATTCTATAAAAAATATGACCTCAGTATGCCGCACTCTGAAGTGCGTTACCTCTGTGAAAATAATCTCGCAAAACCCTGTAAAACATTAGATCTAGGTTCTGGTCGTGGTCGCAATAGTTTTTATCTTGCTCAGCAAGGTTATGACGTTACTGCGGTGGATATTAATCAGAATCATATTCAAGCCATTGAGACAGTGAAAAAAGATTCAGGTATTGAAAATATTCATACTGCGCTCTATGACATCAACAGCCACCAGATTCAAGGTGACTATGATTTGATCATTTCTACCGTTGTATTGATGTTCTTACAGCGAGAAAAAATTAGCGATATCATCACTGATATGCAAGCACATACGTTAAGCGGTGGGATTAATGTTGTGGTTTGTGCGGTAGAAACACCAGATGCTCCGTTAGATATGGTGCCATTCAAGTGCTTCTTGAAGCCAGACGAGTTGAAGCAGTATTACCATGATTGGGAAATTCTTAAATACAATGAAAATCCGGGACATTTACATAGAACGGACGCCCAAGGTAATCGAATCAAACTCAACTTTGCGACATTGATTGCTAAGAAGAAATAGATAAGTTTTGATTAATGGGTTGCAAAAGCAACCCATTTTTTTGCTATTGACTTGTGTTTTCAGCCTGCTTCTGGCTGCGCTCTAGGGACTTTTCTAATAATACGGAATACAGCGGTCTTCCCCCTAAGAGCTGTGCCACTATTGTCGCGCCAATACAGGTTATAATCATCGGTAGGATTAATTGGTAATTATCCGTCATCTCAAGGACTAGAACGATCCCGGTCAGTGGTGCACGAACGGTAGCGGCAAATAACGCTCCCATTCCTGCAATCGCAAAGGTTCCAATTTCAATTTGGTATTGTGGAAATAGCTCAAGAACCCCATAACCATAAATTCCACCAAATAGCGTGCCTAATGCCAGTAATGGCGAGAAGATCCCCCCCGGTGCGCCAGAACTAAAACTGATGGTGGTGGTTAAAAAACGCAGGGCAAAAAATACCATTAACATGGTGATTGTGAAGCTATTCGCCATCATCTGATGAATAACGGAATAACCGCCACCGACAATTTCTGGCGCGAATACACCAATGGCTCCACAACTACCACCAATCAACCCTCCCATCAGAACAAAGCGAGAAACTTTGTTTTGATAGAACGCGAGAAATAAGCTTTGTAGGTAAAGTAAAAAACGGTTAAAGCCGATCCCGACCACACCAAATAGCATCCCTAAAATTAAATAGAGCCAAAGTGTATCCATTGGGGCAGATGAAAACTGCCCAATATTTAATACTACGCCTTCCCCATTGATTAAGCGAAATACAATGGTGGCAGTAACGGCGCCAATAAATACCGCTTTGATAGAAATTAAGCTGTATTTAAATTGGGGGCGCATCTCTTCGATGATAAATAAAATTCCGGCGAGAGGGGCGTTAAAGGCTGTCGAGAGACCCGCAGCTGCACCTGTCGCCAGTAAGGTATGGCGAGATTCATTATCTTTAAGGCGAAAGAGATCGTAAAACATTTGGCTAATATTTGCCCCCAGCTGTACGGTTGGACCTTCGCGCCCAAGCACCATTCCAGAGCCTAATGTGCCTAATCCGCCAATAAATTTCACCGGGATCACTCGCCACCAGCGTACAGGGCGTAAATCCTGTAAAGCACCTTCAATTTCGGGTATCCCAGAACCTCCCGCTTCAGGGGAAAAGCGTTTTACTAAGTAATACCCCATCATGGCTAACAGTGCAGAAACCACAAACATGGCGGCAATAATTAACCATTTATTGGTGACATACTGGTTAACGGAAGAGATCCGCAGACTGCTCACCCATTCGGTACCAAGCATAAACAACGAGCCAATCAACCCGACGACAGCTCCGATAATGGCCGCTAAGAAAAGAACTTTAACAGGGGTTTTATCAGACTCTTTCAGCTTACGAAGAAGCTGGAAGAGACGGTGATTATTGGATTGATGATTGGAATTATCTTGGGTCATCGCTTTTCGATTCTCTTTAAGTGATTTTATAACAATAACTTATCTAGACAGTATATCAATACTGCATTGAAACCCTAGTTAAAATTTGTGCTGAGTAGGTAGATATAGCTATTTTACAATATTGAATAATTCTTATTTATAGTGAAAGTTAATGTAGATCAACAAACCATCAGATAGCGATTTAAGATGCTTTTCTATTCCTATAAAAGGGGTAATCTTAATGTTGTATATGAAATGCAACTTAAAGAGGTTTTCCCATGTATTGTGTGCAATGTGAACAAACAATAAAAACTCCAGCGGCTAATGGCTGCGCATACGCGCAAGGTATGTGCGGTAAAACAGCGGAAACATCAGACTTACAAGATTTATTAGTTGCGGTGCTACAAAGCTTATCAGCAAGTGCCGTAGTTGCTCGTGAATTAGGTATTATTGACCATGATGTTGATAGTTTTGCCCCGCGCGCTTTCTTCTCTACATTAACTAACGTTAACTTCGATTCAGAACGCATTATTGGTTATGCCCGTGAAGCCATTTACCTGCGTGATAAATTAGTTAAACATTGCCTATCTGTGAATAGTGCAGTGGCATTTAATCACCCACTGATCAATCTTCAGCTAGAAGGGAAAGATATCCCTACGCTGCAAAAACAAGCAGAAAAATTTGCGTTAAATATTGATAAAGCTGAAATTGGCGAAGATATTCACGGCTTACGCATGCTGTGCCTGTATGGCTTAAAAGGTGCAGCGGCCTATATGGAACATGCCCATGTTCTTGGTCAGTATGACAATGATGTTTATGGCCAATACCATGAAATCATGGCGTGGCTAGGTACATTACCCGCTGATATGAATGAGCTGCTCGACAATGCGATGGCCATTGGCTTAATGAATTTTAAGATCATGGAAATCCTTGATGCGGGTGAAACAGGCGAGTTTGGTCATCCCGTCCCTACTGAAGTGAACGTTCGCCCAGTTGCGGGCAAATGTATCCTAATTTCAGGTCATGATTTACAAGATTTAAAAATGTTGTTAGAGCAGACCGAAGGTACAGGCATCAATATCTATACCCATGGTGAAATGCTGCCAGCACATGGTTACCCAGAATTGAAAAAATATGCACATTTAGTGGGTAACTACGGTAGTGGCTGGCAAAACCAGCAAGTAGAATTCGCTAAATTCCCTGGGCCTGTTTTAATGACCTCTAACTGCATCATTGACCCAGATGTTGGCGAGTATAAAGCTAGAATTTGGACTCGTAGCATTGTTGGCTGGCCGGGGGTTAAACACTTAGAAGAAGATGATTTCTCTGAGATGATTGCTCAAGCACAGGAAATGTCCGGTTTCCCATACACTGAAATTGAACACAAAATCACGGTTGGTTTTGGTCGCCAAACTTTATTAGGTGCAGCGGATGCCGTGATTGATTTAGTGGCACAGAAAAAATTGCGCCATGTTTTCTTAGTCGGGGGTTGTGATGGTAGCCGTGGCGAACGCAGTTACTACACTGATTTCGCGCGTAGCGTGCCAGAAGATTGCCTGATCCTGACTTTAGCTTGCGGTAAATACCGTTTCAATAAATTGGACTTCGGTACTTTAGAAGGTTTACCACGCTTATTGGATGTAGGCCAGTGTAACGATGCTTACTCTGCCATTATGTTAGCCGTGAACTTATCTGAGAAATTAGGCTGTGGCATTAATGATTTACCATTGAGTTTGATCCTTTCTTGGTTCGAACAAAAAGCGATTGTGATCTTGCTAACGTTGTTGGCTTTGGGTGTCAAAAATATTTACACCGGACCAACTGCGCCTGGTTTCTTAACTGAGAACTTATTAAATGTTCTGAATGAGAAGTTTGGTATGCGCAGTATCACGACTGTTGAACAAGATTTGGCAGAAATCTTACCTGCTTAATGATAAGGACAGGGGGAGTACTTTCCCCCTAGAAAGGAGTAAAGCCATGACGATGCCAACGAGCTTGTGCCCAAACAGAATGCAAATCCATTCTATCGTACAAGAAACCTCGGATGTTTGGACAATCAACCTCATCAACCACGATTTTTATTCTTATTCTCCGGGGCAGTATGCATTGGTGAGTATTAAAAATAGTGATGAAGTGATGCGAGCCTATACCTTGTCTTCTTCACCAGGACAAAGCCGTTTTATTTCTATTACCGTGAGACGGTTGGAAGATGGAACGGGTTCAAGTTGGTTAACCCAAGAGGTTAAACCGGGGGACTATTTGTGGCTGTCTGAGGCGCAAGGGGAGTTCACCTGTGCCAATGTAAAAAGTAGCCAGTATCTGATGCTTGCCGCAGGTTGCGGAGTGACACCGATTATGTCGATGACTCGCTGGTTGATGGCAAACCGCCCCGAAACCCATGTCAAAGTGTTGTTTAATGTTCGTGATGACAAGCAAGTGATTTTTGCTGAAGAGTGGCAGCAGCTAGCTCAACGTTATCCGCAACGTCTACAACTGTGCATTATGGCTGAAACGCCAGATAATGGCGGAGTGGCTCAAGGGCGTCTTAGCAAAGAAAAATTGCAAGAATTAGTTCCAGATGTGGCTTCTCGGGTTGTTATGACCTGTGGTCCGATACCGTACATGAAGAATGTTCAACAGTTTGCAACTGAGCTGGGTGTACCTTCAGATCATTTCTTTATGGAGCGTTTCTCTGTCGGCGGGGATGAGGCGGTGAGTGAAGATGTTCTCACCCTGAAAATTCGTCATCGTTTGGTGAATTTTAGTGTCCCAGTAGGAACCTCGTTATTGTCCGCATTAGAGCAAAACAAGCAGCCCGTTATTGCTGCTTGCCGTGCAGGAGTCTGTGGGAGTTGTAAAACCAAAGTACTTTCTGGGAACTACACGACGTCTAGCACCATGACACTAACGGCTGAAGAAATTGCTTCAGGATATGTATTGGCATGCAGTTGCCAGTTACAAGGCGATACTGAAATCGCGTAATAACTAATTATTTTTAAAGCTGCCTTATTTTTAAATAAATAAGGCAGCTTTTTTTTTCATAAAAAATAAATTGTTTTTTTTAAATATTTATTTTTATTTAATTAGTTACTTAGGTGACTAATATTTCAAGCATCATGATTAATATAACTTTCTATTAAAGTTACAATTGGTTACACGGAGAATTTTTAATATACATTAACTTAAACAAAGCCTAAACGAGCTGGAGGCTATTAAAAAAACAAAGTATTTAGAGGGTGGCAATTAATCATCCAGTGGGTATAATTCGCGCCGCATCCAAAGTGCAGTAACTCGTTAGGCGAGGCTCCTATACAAACATAGGTTACTGATCTGACGACGTCTAGAGACGCCCAAGATCAGGACAGGATATATCGACCGAAGGTATATCCCCATGTAACTTCCTGCTTTATTCAGGATACGTTGTATAGTGCTAAAACCGAGACGAAGAGATAGCGAACGCATTCTCTCATCTGGTTTCGCCCCTATGTGAGTACTGTTTGAGTAACCAACAGTAACTAGGGACCAAAAAAATGACATTATCTACCCAGAACAAAGCGGGTACTGTAGCTATTGCTCAGTCCGCAATGAAAAACGCACGTCAAAAATCACCTCAAACACAACCGACTAAAATTGATGATTCAACTGTTCAAGCTTATATGAGTCAATCATATTTGCCGGTTTCAGTTGCGGATTCTGTGGCATGTGTGAAGAAAAGTCTTATTGAACATCTCGATGGTGAACAAATTCCAACGTATTTATTTGTGGTTGATAGCGACAATTATTTAAATGGAATTCTGTCCGTTAAATCATTACTTTCAGCAGCTGAAGATTTATTAGTGTCGGATATTATGCGACACAATTATTTTTCTGTTTCCCCAGAGCAATCTCGCCATGATGTTTATGATTTAATTAATCATAGCGGCTTGGATATGATCCCTGTGGTGCAATTTGGCAAATTAATGGGTGTTTTACGCCCACAAGATATTGCTGAACTGATTGAAGATGAAAATACCCTCGATGCTCAACTGCAAGGGGCAACAACACCACTTGAAGAACCGTATTTAGAGACCAGCCCAGTAACTTTATGGCGCAAGCGCGTGGTATGGTTATTGATGTTGTTTGTCGCAGAAGCGTATACGGGAACAGTTTTAAAAGCATTTGAAGAACAATTGGAAGCGGCGATTGCTCTGGCATTCTTCATTCCATTACTCATCGGAACCGGCGGAAACAGCGGAACT
Organism: Providencia rustigianii DSM 4541; assembly: GCF_000156395.1. Taxonomy (GTDB): domain Bacteria; phylum Pseudomonadota; class Gammaproteobacteria; order Enterobacterales; family Enterobacteriaceae; genus Providencia; species Providencia rustigianii. Next base: position 390,369 of record NZ_GG703819.1, on the reverse strand, counting down.
CAGATTACCTCAACTCTTGTGAGAGCAATGGCGCTGGGGGAAGTGAGCTTACGTAATATCGGTGCGGTACTGAAAAAAGAAGTGTCTACATCATTTTTAGTGGCTATCACCATTGGTGGTGCGGCCTTGATCCGAGCTTGGATCTTGGGCGTTGGCTATGAAGTTACCATTGTCGTGAGCTTGACGATTGTGGCGATTACCGTGTGGAGTGCGATTGTTTCTTCAATTATTCCGATGGTATTACAAAAATTAAAAGTGGATCCTGCGGTGGTTTCTGCACCTTTTATTGCCACTTTCATTGATGGTACTGGACTGATTATTTACTTTGAAATCGCTAAATTAGTGATGACGGAGTTCGCTTAAGTTCAGCCCCATCTTCTGATACGGCAGGGAATTAACTCTCTGCCGTTGACGTAATTTCCCGCCTTAAAATTTCCCCACACCGACGACATAAATACTGATTTTCCCCTCTTTGTACTTTATTGTGGCGCCTTATAGTCAACTCATGAGTGACATTACAGCCACATAAATAAGTGAATGTTTGGCTTTTTACACTCGCCACTGCAAAGTTATGGGTACGTTTGGCTGGCACCTCCAGCACATGCTGCATCATCCATTTCCATTCGTTGCCATGGGGCGCAATCCCTTTGCGGCCAAAAACCTGATAAACCAGCAAATGAGCAAGTTCATGAGGGATCACTTCATCCACAAAATCATCGGGATTCTCAATTAACAATGTGGGATTAACGCGAATTTCCCAATCTTTTAGGTAGGCGCTACCCGCGGTAGTTCCCCGTTGTTTATAGTTGATGGTTGGCTCTGGAAATGATTGTTCCAGTTTTTGTTCTGCTAAAGCCAGCTTTTCTCTAAGGGTTTTCATCACCCGTTGCTGTAGCAAAATAGGGACGCGAATGGTTTTCATAAGCTAAAGAATACGCGATGACAGGTAATTCAAACAAGCAATAATTGACATATAATATATCAAAATATATATTGTTTTTAAATATAATAATACTAGAAGTGAATATGATGAAGGAACCAACTTCAGAACAACTGCTTTTAGCAATGACCCAAGCGGCAACGCAGACGGCGTCATTATTAAAAACATTGGGGAATCCAGATCGGTTGTTATTACTGTGCCAGTTGACTCAAGGAGAAGCCTGTGTGAGTGATTTAGAAATTTCACTTGGCATCCAGCAGCCAACGTTATCACAACAATTAACAGTATTGCGTAATGAAGGGCTAGTCGTCACTCGTCGAGAAGGTAAACGAATTTACTATTCTATCGCTGATGAGAAATTATTCATTTTGCTCAATACGTTGTATCAGCTCTATTGTCCTATAAAGGGGAAGTCAGATGACAATTGATTGGGCGAATTTCACGCCATGGTCAGCGGCAATTGGCGGTGTATTGATTGGATTAGCAGCAGCAATATTGCTTATTTTCAATGGTCGCATTGCCGGAATTAGTGGAATATTGGCGGGTATTCTGAAACCGGCAAAAGGGGATACGGCATGGAAGGTGGCATTTATCCTCGGAATTATGGTATCTCCACTATTGTTCACTTTGTTCGTTTATATCCCTGAAGTGGTTATTACAACAGGAACGCCGTTACTGATTGTGGCGGGATTACTCGTTGGTTTTGGTACTCGATTGGGAGGGGGATGTACCAGTGGTCATGGGATCTGTGGAATGGCACGATTTTCCCGTCGTTCTATTGTCGCAGTGGTGATTTTTATGCTGGTAGCATTTGCCACTGTAGCAGTGATCAATCATTTTGGTTTAAGGGGATAACCACGATGCCTATTATTATTGCGTTGTTATCGGGTCTCTTATTTGGATTTGGTTTGCTCCTTGCAGGTATGGGAAATCCGGCGAAAATTCTCGCCTTTTTAGATGTAACCGGTAACTGGGATCCATCCTTATTGGTAACCATGGCTGTGGCGATGGTGATTAGCGGTATTGCTTACCAGTGTGTTAAGAAGCGCCCAGCGAGCTTACTAAACTGCCCATTACAGATCCCAACCAGCAAAGTCATCACCAATAAATTAGTGATTGGCAGTGTGCTGTTTGGTCTTGGTTGGGGATTAGCGGGTATTTGTCCAGGGCCTGCAATTTTATTGACAGGAATGGGTTTAACTCAAGGAATCCTGTTTACCTTGGCGATGATAGCAGGGATGGCAATTTTCCAGTTATTACCCCGTTCTGAAAAGTAATCACTTTCGATGAGTCAATTAATAAACTTATTCTACCCAAAATATGAGGCGAATAAGAAGGCAATTGACTCATTATATCTAACACCATGAACCAGTAAATAGAGGTTCTTGGCTTAATCGGTAGCGGGTACTACGTCCTCCACCTATGCCTTCCTCTAGAAAACCTTGCTGAACAAGCTCAGTTAAATGGCGAGTGGCACTGGAGCGGCTCACTTTTCCGACCGCCATATATTGTCGATTATTGATCCCTTCGGCGAAGTCACCATCAAGCATTCTATTGAGTACTTTTAACTGTTCAGGGCGTAATATCCGTTGGTCAAAGCGATTCCAATATTTAGTTTTTTCAATGGTTAATTGAATTTGCTGTAACGTATCATTGATTGCTTGATGTAACGTATTGATAAACCATACTAACCATTGAGTTAGGTCGGTATCCCCGCGTTGAGATTGCTCTAGTATTTGATAATATTCTTTTTTACGCTCATTAATACTTTGAGATATGGCATACAGTCGTACTGTGCTTCTTTCCGCTTGGGCTAAAGCTAAATCCATAATCAAACGCCCAATTCGACCATTACCATCGTCAAATGGATGTATGGTTAGAAACCATAAATGAGCAATTCCTGCACGTATAATGGGATCTAATAAAGAATCATGTTTGCTGTGATTAAACCAAGATAAAAATTGCTCAATATCTTGTGGAACTTGGGCTGCTGGAGGTGCTTCAAAGTGAATAATAGGTTTGTCTAGTCGACCGGAAACAACCTGTATAGCGCTATGTCTAAAGCACCCTACCGTAATTTTATGGAACAGACTGTCATTTGATGGGAATAGTAAATTATGCCATTTGCAAAGTCGTTCAGCAGTTAACGGTTCATCGAGGTTATTAATGGCATCTAATGCCGACTCAACTAATCCCTCTGTTTTTTGATCTGTTGGAAAGGGCATTTCATCAGAGATACCTAAATGGTTGGCAAGTGAAGAGCGTACGGAACGAGCATCAAGTTTTTCGCCTTCAATATCACTGGAATAAATGATATTCGCGAGAATTTTATCCAACACCTGTTGGCGTATGTCAAACGTATCACATCGCCCATTAAGTTTACCTTGCAGGAAGACAACATTTCGCAATAACGGCTGTAATTGTGATGAGTCATAAGTAAAATTAGGCCAGTCAGGTTGTTCCCAGATCCACATTGCGCACTCCGATGAAGTGAATATTCAATCTATTCTACCCAAAAAATGAGGCGAATGTAACCATTAATTAATTCATTGGGGATGGGATAAACTCAAGACATAAAAAAACCCATCGGTAAGATGGGTTTTTATTCGATGAAGCGAGATCACGTCATTGAGTATTACAGACCTGCAGCTTCGCGCAGTTGTGCCGCTTTGTCAGTTTTTTCCCAAGGGAATTGTGGACGACCAAAGTGACCGTAAGATGCAGTTTGCTGATAAATTGGGTGTAATAAATCCAGCATTTGAATCAGGCCATAAGGGCGTAAATCAAAGAATTCGCGGACTAATTTCACTAATAAGTCTTCAGAAACTTTACCTGTGCCAAAAGTTTCAACCATGATAGAGGTTGGCTCCGCAACACCGATAGCATAAGAAACTTGGATTTCACAACGGTCAGCCAGACCCGCAGCAACAATATTTTTTGCTACATAACGTGCCGCATAAGCTGCTGAACGGTCAACTTTTGATGGATCTTTACCAGAGAATGCCCCACCACCATGACGAGCCATGCCGCCGTAGGTATCAACGATAATTTTACGACCTGTTAAACCACAGTCACCCATTGGTCCACCGATTACAAAACGACCCGTTGGGTTGATAAAGTATTTAGTTGCTGGGGATAACCACTCAACAGGCAGAACCGGCTTGATGATCTCTTCCATAACAGCTTCGTGTAACTCTTTCTGATGAATATCTTCAGAATGTTGAGTTGACAGGACAACGGCATCGATACCCACGATTTTGTTGTCATCATACTGGAAAGTCACTTGGCTTTTTGCATCTGGGCGTAGCCATGGCAGCATGCCATTTTTACGGACTTCAGCCTGACGTTGCACTAAACGGTGAGCATAAGTCACCGGTGCTGGCATTAATACGTCAGTTTCGTTAGTTGCATAACCGAACATCAGGCCTTGGTCGCCAGCACCTTGCTCATAAGGATCTGCACGGTCAACGCCTTGGTTAATGTCAGGGGATTGTTTACCAATTGCGCTCAATACGGCACAAGAGTTGGCATCAAAGCCCATGTCTGAACTGGTATAGCCGATTTCACGCACGGTTTTACGTGTGATTTCTTCAATATCGACCCATGCACTGGTCGTTATTTCGCCGCCAACCATCACCATGCCTGTTTTAACATACGTTTCGCAGGCTACGCGTGCTTTTGGGTCTTGCTCAAGAATAGCATCAAGAACCGCATCAGAGATTTGGTCTGCAATTTTATCAGGATGCCCTTCTGATACGGACTCAGAAGTAAAGAGGTGTGTAGACATGAGATTAATACCTTAAGAATTCGAAGAACATTTATAATTGGATGTTTTAACATCTAGACGGCTATTCTAGACTTTTCATTAGAGAATTTCTACCAATTTTTAAGCTTAAAATGATAAGGGTATAATCCTTTAATTCAGTTCGTTTTATTATAAAAATAGCATTTTGGATAATTTGCTTTTGCATTTTGGGGCTATTCGGGGTATAAACTGCGACCGTAACGGATGGTCGTTGTTTCCCGTTATATACCAGCAGGTCAAACAAGCATCTGCTATCTATCAGGAATGTTTTAACCGATTGAATTTTAATACACGATTAAAATTTTAAGGGGAAAACAGTTATATTGGGGGTTAATGGGCAATGATCCATAATCTGCTGAATAACAGTACCCAACCGTCATATGCGGATCGCCGCGTGACATTGGCATTTACTTTCCTGTCATTGTTTACTTCATCGCGAAGTTACCGTCATCTCTATAATAGATCTTTAATACTTAGTCAGTAATCTGCTAAGTCGAAGGATTTATATTGTCACCGTTTAGAAGATCTAAGCACTTTTAATTTACAATCTGAGTATCGCTGTTTCCCTGACATTACTGCCCAGTTGCATCATGCCTTTGGTTGGTGCCTGTCTGGAAGGAAAACGCATCACTCACCCCTCCATATTAGGAGTTTATTATGAATGATAATATCGCCCGCAAAGTACGCCAAACTTACAATATCGCGTATTGGGGAGGTGGTTACTATCAGGTGAATGAGCGCGGAAATGTCTGTGTTTGCCCGAATCCTGAAAATCCAGATACCGTCGTCGATCTTGCCGAATTGGTCTATCAAGTTAAAGAAGAGCAAGAGCATTTGCGCTTGCCGGCATTGTTTTGTTTTCCTCAAATTTTGCAACATCGTTTGCGGTCAATTAACGCGGCATTTAAACGTGCACGTGAGTCATACGGTTATAAAGGGGATTATTTCCTCGTTTATCCTATTAAGGTTAACCAGCAGCGTCGGGTTATTGAATCTTTAGTGAATTCCGGTGAACCACTGGGACTTGAGGCTGGCTCTAAAGCGGAATTAATGGCGGTTTTAGCCAATGCGGGTCGTACACGAACCGTGATTGTTTGTAATGGCTATAAAGACCGCGAATATATTCGTTTAGCACTTATCGGCGAAAAATTGGGTCACAAGGTTTATCTTGTTATCGAAAAAATGTCCGAAATTGAGATGGTACTAAAAGAAGCTGAACGTTTGAATGTGACCCCTCGCTTAGGGGTTCGTGCTCGTTTAGCGTCTCAAGGCTCAGGTAAATGGCAGGCAAGTGGCGGTGAAAAATCTAAGTTTGGATTGGCTGCAACCCAAGTTCTGCAATTAGTGGAAATTTTACGTAATGCAAATCGTCTAGACAGTTTGCAGTTACTGCATTTCCATTTAGGTTCCCAGATGGCGAATATCCGTGATATCGCTACAGGTGTTCGTGAAGCCGCGCGTTTTTATGTCGAGTTACATCAACTTGGTGTGAATATTGAATGCTTTGACGTGGGTGGCGGTTTAGGTGTGGACTATGAAGGTACTCGCTCTCAGTCAGATTGCTCCGTCAATTATGGGTTGAATGAGTATGCAAACAATGTGATTTGGGCAATTGGTGATGCGTGTGAAGAATTTGGATTACCACACCCAACGGTGATCACCGAGTCTGGTCGTGCATTAACGGCTCATCATACAGTGTTAGTCTCGAATGTTATCGGGGTTGAACGTAATGAATTCACCAAAACTTCGCCACCAAGTGAAGATGCACCGCGTTCATTGATTTCTTTATGGGAAACATGGGAATCAATGCAACATCAAGGCAACAGTCGTTCACTGCGTGAATGGCTGCATGATAGCCAGTTTGACTTGCAAGAAGCGCATACTCAGTACGCTCATGGTGTTCTTGACTTGACTCAGCGTGCATGGGCAGAAGAGCTATACTTAAATATCTGTCGTCGTATTCAGCAAGACTTAGACCCTAGCAACCGTGCTCATCGTCCAATTATTGATGAACTGCAAGAGCGCATGGCGGATAAATTCTATGTGAATTTCTCATTATTCCAGTCTTTACCTGATGCATGGGGGATTGACCAAGTCTTCCCCGTACTGCCAATTGAGGGCTTAGATAAGCCACTGGATAGACGTGCGGTACTTCTCGATATTACCTGTGACTCAGATGGTATTATTGATCATTATGTTGATGGTGATGGCGTGGAAACTACCATGCCAATGCCTGCATATGATCCAGAAAATCCTCCGATGATTGGCTTCTTTATGATTGGGGCATACCAAGAAATTTTAGGCAACATGCATAACTTATTTGGTGATACTGCCGCGGTTGATGTATGGATAGATAGCCAAGGTAATGCCCGTTACTTACAGAGTGAAGAGGGCGATTCGGTTGCAGATATGTTGCAATACGTGAAATTGGTCCCTGAGGTTCTGTTAGAGAGCTTTATCGAACAAGTCAAAGGCACTGGACTGAGTGAAGAATTACAAAAAGATTTTGTAACTGAGTTCGAAAATGGGTTGTACGGCTACACTTACTTAGAAGATGAATGATTAAGGAACAGTGATGATTAATAGCACATTAGGAAATCAGGTTGATAACTCACTGGTTTCAAACGCATTTGGATTTTTACGTTTTCCATTGAATTTTCAACCATACAGCTCTGATGCTGATTGGGTGATCACGGGTGTTCCATTTGATATGGCGACTTCAGGTCGTGCTGGTAGCCGTCATGGACCTGCGGCAATTCGCCAAGTTTCTACAAATCTGGCATGGGAAAGCCATCGCTGGCCGTGGGATTTCAAACTCAAAAATAAGTTAAATGTGGTTGATTGCGGTGATGTAGTTTTTGCTTTCGGTGATGCGCAAGATATGTGCGATAAGCTACAAGCCCACACGGAAAAACTACTGGAATCCGGCAAGCGCTGCTTAACCTTTGGGGGCGATCACTTTGTTACGTTGCCGTTGCTGCGCGCTCACGCTAAACATTTCGGTAAAATGGCGCTTGTCCACTTTGATGCTCATACCGATACTTACGGTAATGGCAGCCTGTATGACCATGGAACTATGTTCTATCATGCACCTAAAGAAGGTTTGATTGACCCAAATCATTCAGTACAAATTGGTATCCGTACGGAGCACGATACTGACAACGGTTTCACCGTATTAGATGCGGCTCAAGCGAACGATCGTGGTGTTGATGACATGGTTGCTCAAATCAAACAGATCGTTGGAGATATGCCTGTTTATCTGACATTTGATATTGACTGTCTGGATCCTGCATTTGCACCTGGAACAGGTACGCCAGTGATTGGTGGTTTAACGTCTGATAAAGCATTGAAGCTACTGCGTGGCATTAAATCCCTGAATATCGTAGGGATGGATGTGGTGGAAGTTGCACCGGCTTATGACCAGTCTGAAATCACTGCGCTCGCTGCGGCGACGATTGCATTGGAATTGTTGTATATCCAAGCTTCTAAAAAATAATCGTTAAATCGATATTAAAAATGGCGCCGCAATCTAATGATTAGGCGCCGTTTTTTTTATGCTCTAATACTGTGTTGTTTTAGGTGTGCCAAGATAGGGTAAGCTTGAGTCCACAGCACTGCACCTCCTTCATTGGAAAACAGGAAATGCTCACTATCTGGGAAGCGTTGAGCCAATGTTTTACCAAAATCAGGGGAGTGAACCGCGCTGACATCTAATTCGCCATACCATAAGGCTACTGGGCAGCGGATGACTTCAGGCGTAAATTGCCATGGTTGTAAGGCGATGAGCAAATCTTGAACATAGCCAAGATTCCCTTGCACAAAAGCCCGCTCCATACACTCGCTATAAGCTTCTAAAAAATGTTCTTCACTGTAAATTTGTTGATCGATTTCAGCGCTGCAATTGAGGATAAATGCCAGTAGCCATTGGGACGTCACATTTCGCATTAGCCAATCAGATAATGAATCAGGAGTCTTAATTGCTTGTTCCTGCATATTAATCACATCTTTTTTGAGTTGTTTTTTTATGGCTGGAAAATCAAACTGATCTTGTCCTGAAACTAATGATAAAGAAATGGGAGAACAATAGTAGGCTAATGCCATTGCAAATACGGCGCCCTGAGAAAAACCGATGACAGAAAAATCTTGAATATTTTGAGCGGTGAGCAGCTGCTGAATATCTTGGGCAAAACGGGATAAGGATTTAAATTCATCTTGTGTCGATTGACCCAAGCCCGCGCGCTCTGGGGTAATTAAGCGAATATTGAGTTCATCAAGACGGTCAATACCAAAACCAAGAATGCCGCTCATTCCTGCCCCTGTACAGAATACTACAGGAAAGCCCTGCTCAGGACCTGCTTCATACCAACACAGTATGCGTCCATCGGACAATTTCATCGACATATGGCGCGTGTTGGTGATTTTATTGCTATACATTATGAATACCTGCAAGATAGTATTTTCTAGTGCGACATTTCGGTATTTATCGCAAAGTCATCAATGACTTTTATGATTATCTAATTTCAAATTGCGAATAATGAGCACGTAGGGAGCACAATTTGAGGAAGTATAAGACCTATAATAGGATTTTAAATTAATAAATAGGTTAATTGCAAAATATACGCTCAATTACCGTGATTTTACAGACAAAAGGGAGTTATATGTCATTTTCCGAAGAAGAAAAACAGCTTTTATTGTCAGTTAAAGGTGTTGGACCGATAGTGATTGGTCGACTTGAGCAAATGGGATTCTCATCTTTACAACAACTCAGTGATGCTTCTTATGAGGAAATATTGATTTCCGGAGCGGCATTAACAGGATCTAGTTGTTGGAAAAATAGCCCTCAAGCGAAAAAGGCAGTTGAAGGCGCGATTGCCGCAGCAAAAAGCGCCTTACTTTAGGATGACATTATTGCTGTTTCTGTTTTTGTTTCATTTTCCATTTTTTACTGCGCAAAATATTGAGCATCTGCACTGACATGGAGAAGAACATGGCAAAGTAGATATAACCTTTAGACACGTGAATTTGTACACTTTCGAGTATCAAGGTAAAGCCCACTAAAATGAGGAAAGACAGCGCAAGGATTTTTACCGATGGGTATCTATCTACAAATTCACCAATTGGTTTGGCTGCAAACATCATAATCAGTACCGCGATGATCACTGCGGCCATCATGATAACGAGGTGATCAGATAAGCCAACCGCAGTAATCACTGAGTCAAGGCTAAAGATAATATCAAGTATGGCAATTTGGACGATCGCACCCCAAAATGAACTCACTTTTTTCTGTAGCAAGTTCTCATCATCTTCGCCTTCAATCGTATCAAAAATTTCCTGACTGGACTTCCAAATCAAGAAAAGTCCCCCAGCAAATAAAATTAAATCTCTAGCGGAGATTGCATGCTCTGCAAAGGTAAATAATGGTGTCGTTAAACGAGCTAACCACGCGATGGACGCTAATAGCGCTAAGCGCATTCCCATTGCGGCGATGAGCCCGATACGCCTTGCACTATTTTGCTGATGAGCCGGGAGCTTGCTGACCACGATACTTAAGAAAATAATATTATCGATCCCTAACACCACTTCCAAGATTGTTAAGGTTGCTAATGCCATCCAAGCATTGGGATCTAAAAACCACTCAAACATCTTTATGCCTTCAAAATTGAGTAAATAATCGTCTGCTACGATTCAGGCGATGCCTTGACGAATTAACCGAGATTAAAATGTCGCGCTAATAATGGACCTGTAAAATCTTTTTTTAAATAAAAACCTCTGGGTAACGTCATAATGGGTTGCCCAAATTCACCAACACCTTCAGTTAAGGCTCTATTATTCGCCGCTTTGGGTCTAATTTGTAATACTTGCCCATGGCGAGCGGTGATGGTTTCAACTTTACCGAGCACGATGAGATCCATCAATTCCTCCCAATCTTGGCGCAGTAATTGCTCTTCAAGGGGAGAAGGGCTCCAGATTAATGGATTAGCAACTCGCCGCTCGGCGAGAGGAATTTGACGCTCTCCTTCTATCGGAAACCACAATATTCGAGACAGTTTACGCCGCACATGGCTGTTTTCCCATGTAAGCCCACTATTTCCAGTCAGTGGAGCGACGGAGACAAATGTGGTTTCTAGGGGATTACCATGACGGTCTATCGGAATCGTTTTCAGTTCAATTCCGATATCAGCAAAATCTTGTTCAGCCTTGCTTCCTGCGGTAGCACCTAAAAAATACTCCAGCAGTGTGCCAACCCATCCTTTATCCCGTTTGAGGTTAGGAGGTATAGCAATGCCTGCGATATTCGCGAGTTCGCCGAGAGTGTATCCTGCTAGCGCTTGAGCTCTTTCTAGCAGAGCCGTTTCATTTTCAGGTGGCAAAGGTGGTGTAAAAGACATAGAAAGTTTAATTTTTGTTTAAAAAATAGACAATAAAATAACCGCTGAGTAAGTGAATTATAACACTGATTATTAGACTTGTTTAACTAACTGATATACTTATTAATATTCACTAATCATGGTCTGTGGAATGAAATATTTTTAGGGTTATCCAAATTCATCCCAAGATAATCACAGGATCTTGCACTAGGTTATCCACAGGATTTCTGGATAACTGTGAGAAATTAGGATTACTGTGTGAATTTACAGCCTTGACTATCGTAATTTGTTGAACCTGATCACAGAAATAGACTAACTTAAGTACATTCCTTGTGGATAAATCAGACGTTGCTTGATCTTTGTTCAGTTAGACTCCTAAACAATAACAGGTCAAAAATCCACAGTGGATAATTGTCATTAAACCTGTTTAATTTAATGATTTTATTGTATTTATTAAATTCTTTCTTTTTTTATTAAAAAATAACATTTAGGATATGCCCTGATTACTATCTGGTTGTTAACATGGATATCCACAGAAAAAGTGAATAAAATTCATCTCACTCACTCTAGCTGTTTATAACTATCATCAATTCTGTGTATTATCTTCAGAAGGTTTAAACCAAGCGGACTTAAAGTCAAACCAACCAAATGTATTCATGCGTACACCACGCATTGTTTTTTGACCTTGTAACTCCAACCAATGATGAAAAATAGGGTGGAAAACTTGAGAATCAATCAGGCTTTCACACCAAGACTCGACATCCAAGGCTTGCTGCCGCCATTGCTGCAATTCATTCTCTAAGTTTTGATTGAGACACTGGCGCAATAATGGCATTTCATAGAGTGTGGCAAAGATAGAAAACTCTAGAGGCTTATAAAAATTGGCGGTGGATAACCAAATATCACTGTGCGCATTTCCATTAAACCAATCATCATAGTCCACAATATTGATTTTCAGTTCGACACCTTGGGTCTGTAGAACCCGTTTCATGATCTGGCTGATAGCAAAAAATTCATGGTGATGGCGGTAAAACGTGACGGTTAATTCAGTCAGATCTTTAGGTTTGGTGCGTTGAGATAACATTTTACTGTGGTGCCAATGGAGCAATAATCCATATGCGGGCGCCCAATGGCGTTGATAAAAAGATTCACAATGGGCGAGTAGATTAACGGGCGTTAAAAAGCTGCATAACCATTTACGAATATCTTCCCGCTGAGATAGCTCGGAACGCTGGTCGAACAAGAGAAAATAGCAACCTTCCTCCATTCTGCTCTCTAAGGAATCATTATGGCGTTTATCTCCATCCATTTTCAATGTAGTACAAACCATTTGCTCAGAAAGGTCTGGTACCACCCAAATAGTCACTTCATCCAGTAAGGCTCGATACCCAAAATAACGGTCAAAGGCTTGGATTGTCAGCTTTTGCGAGGTATTAATTTCCACTTGATAGGGACCGGTTCCAATAGGGCATTGGCTGAAGTTATTCAACGTTTCCCATTCTTTAGGCAGGATTGCTGCATGAGGGCTGCCTAATAACCAAGGAAACTGTTTATCGGGATGACTAAGTTTTATATCAATCACATAAGGTTGAGAGGATGTGACCGATTGGATATGAGAGAATAATGGCCAATGCTGTTTTAAACGCATTAATGAATGAATAATGTCATCAACTTGCATCTCGCGACCATGATGAAAAAAGATGGCAGGGCGTAGGTAGAACCGCCAATGTTGATCACTAATCGCTTGCCAGTGATGGGCTATCCCATTTTCGACTTCCCCTTTTTCCTCATTTAGATGAGTTAGCCCATTAAATATTTGGCTCATGAGATGAATTTCTGAGCGGCGCATTGGGGTGCCGGGTAATAAATTTGGAAAATCGCGATAATAAATAATACGTAATAGGTTTTTACCCTGCCGATAGCTACGCTCTAGTTCGGAGAGCACCATTTGGCGAATAGTTTCTTTGTCCCCAACCAGTGCGACTAACTTATCAATACTTTCTTCTTTTAATAATTGTTCTGCTTGGGCCTGCTGTAGCTCTAACCCATTGATATGGAATATCAGATTGGAACGTTTTCCTCGACCCGCTTCTGCTTGCCAACTGATCCAACCGTGGGACTGCATGTTATTCAGTAACGTGCGGACATGTCGGCGTGAGCAAAACAAAATATCAGAAAGCTGCTGCAAGGTGGTTTCATTATTTTTTCCCTGAAAATGTTGCCATAGGCGGACAAATTGGGTTTGTAACCGAGAACTAGACATAAAAGAGGAACTCCGGCAAAAAATGCATCAATTTTAATATATTTTATTCCGTAGATAATAGCAGTCAGTAAGTAGCTCTATTGACCTGTTTATTGCAGGTTTACTCCCCCATTTATTGAGTAATGGTATTTTTACCAGCCAGCATTAGCTGGCTTTTTTTCTTCTTATTTCACGCTGTGGCTGTATTGGCTTCACTCGATAAAGTATGCTCCCTGAGATATCCTCATTTTGCCGCCTTGCCACAACGCGAACTATTTTGAAAAATATACAGAGGCAATTAATTGAATAATTGCATATTAGGAATTAATGGGGAAGGATTTATTAAAGGTTATTTTTTATAGGAATCGAGTTCTACTTTTATGACGATAAGTAGGCAAGAAAAAGCCCACCGAAGTGGGCTTGGGGATTAATTCATAAAGGCGGGGAGCTTTTGCTCGTATTCTTCTATTTGAGCGACGTGCTGTAATGTTAAGCCAATGCTGTCTAAACCATTCATCATGCAGTGTCGACGGAAACTATCAATCTCAAAAGAATAAGTCTTATCGCCAGCCGTGACGGTTTGAGCTTCTAAATCCACCGTAAATTGGCAGCCTTCGTGGCTATTCACATAATTGAACATCTCATCCACTTGTTGGTCGCTTAATTTAATCGGCAACAACTGGTTATTGAATGAGTTACCATAAAAAATATCCGCAAAGCTTGGTGCAATCACGACTTGAATACCGAAATCAGTTAAAGCCCATGGTGCATGCTCACGAGACGAGCCACAGCCAAAGTTTTCACGCGCTAACAAGATGCTGGCACCTTTAAAAACGGGTTTATTCAGAACAAAATCAGGGTTAGGCTGCTGACCTTGATCATCTAAAAAACGCCAATCATTGAATAAATGCTGACCAAAACCGGTACGAGTGACTTTCTGTAAAAATTGCTTTGGAATGATGGCATCCGTATCCACATTCGCTGCATCTAAAGGAGCCACAATTCCAACATGCTTAATAAACTTATCCATAATTATCTCCTTTAGATTTGAATATCGCGAACATCAGCGAAATGACCGTTGATTGCCGCAGCGGCAGCCATTGCCGGACTGACTAAGTGAGTTCGACCCGCACGACCTTGGCGACCTTCAAAGTTACGGTTACTGGTAGAAGCGCAGCGCTCACCCGGATTTAAACGGTCATTATTCATTGCTAAACACATTGAACAACCCGGTAAACGCCACTCAAACCCCGCATCGATAAAGATTTTGTCTAAACCTTCTTGCTCAGCTTGGGCTTTAACCGGCCCCGATCCTGGAACTACAATGGCTTGGACGCCAGAGGCCACTTTTTTGCCTTTAGCAATTGCAGCTGCAGCACGTAAATCTTCAATACGTGAATTTGTACAGGAGCCAATAAATACTTTATCAATCGCCACTTCGGATAATCTAATACCTGATTTCAATCCCATATATGCTAATGCTTTTTCTGCAGAGGCGCGTTCGACAGGATCAGAAAACGATTCTGGGGCAGGGATAGGCTGATTAATGGCGATCACCTGACCCGGATTAGTTCCCCAAGTGACTTGTGGAGCAATTGAGTTTGCTTGGATGATAATCACTTTATCGAATTTCGCATCTGGATCTGTTTTCAATGTTTTCCAGTAAGCAACAGCGTCATCCCAATCTTGACCTTTAGGGGCAAATTGGCGACCTTTCATATAGTTAAACGTAGTTTCATCCGGTGCGATGATGCCAGCTTTAGCACCCAACTCGATAGCCATATTACAGACAGTCATTCGACCTTCCATACTTAACGCTTCGATAGCTTCGCCACAGAATTCAACAATATAGCCTGTACCACCAGCGCTACCCGTTGTGCCAATGATTGCCAATACGATATCTTTTGCTGTGATCCCTGCTGGCGTTTTACCCACGACTTCAATTTTCATGGTTTTAGCGCGGGCTTGTTTTAAGGTTTGTGTTGCCATTACATGTTCAACTTCGGAGGTTCCGATACCAAAGGCTAATGCGCCGAAGGCTCCGTGCGTCGCCGTATGAGAATCGCCACATACGATAGTTGTTCCCGGTAAAGTGATCCCTTGCTCCGGTCCCATAACATGCACAATACCTTGATACGGATGGTTTAAATCGTATAAGGTGACGCCAAACTCTTCACAGTTTTTGATTAACTCCTGCATTTGGATTCGAGCCATATCGCCACAAGCATTAATATCTTTAGTTTGCGTCGAAACGTTATGATCCATAGTTGCAAATGTTTTACTTGGTTGATGCAACGGACGATTTTTAGTTCTCAATCCATCAAAGGCTTGCGGTGAGGTCACTTCATGTACCAGATGTCGGTCGATATAAATCAACGGGATTTCATTCTCGACTTCACGGACAACGTGGGCGTCATATAATTTTTGATATAAAGTTTTCGACATGTTAGACCCCTTCTGCAATATAACGGGCAATAATGTCACCCATTTCACTGGTGCTGATTGATGGACCATTACCGGCTAAATCTGCGGTACGATAGCCACTTTCTAATGCTTTATTGACGGCTCTTTCGATTGCATCTGCGGCATCAGCTTGGTTTAAGCTAAATCTAAATAACATGGATGCCGATAAAATTTGTGCAATTGGGTTAGCGATATTTTTACCTGCAATATCGGGTGCAGAACCGCCAGCGGGTTCATATAAACCAAAACCCTCAGCGTTCAAGCTGGCGGATGGCAACATACCCATTGAGCCAGTGATCATCGCACACTCATCAGAAATAATGTCACCAAATAAATTTGAGCACAGAACGACATCAAATTGAGATGGTGCTTTAATCATCTGCATTGCCGCATTATCGATGTACATATGAGTAACGTCGACATCCGGATATTCTTTGGCAATTTGATTCACAACTTCACGCCATAAAACGGAGCTTTGTAATACGTTAGCTTTATCAATCGAGGTGACTTTGTGGCTACGTTTACGTGCAGATTCAAACGCGATGCGAGCAATGCGTTCGATTTCATAGCGATGATAAACCTCAGTATCAAATGCATATTCATCAGCGCCTTCACCTTTGCGTCCTTTCGGTTGACCGAAATAGATCCCGCCAGTTAATTCTCGAACACATAAAATATCGAAGCCTTGAGCAGCAATGTCGGCACGTAATGGGCAAAAAGCTTCTAAGGCTTGATATAAACGAGCAGGGCGTAAGTTGCTGAATAATTTAAAGTGCTTACGTAATGGTAATAATGCTCCACGCTCTGGCTGGTTATCTGGTGGTAAGTGCTCCCATTTAGGACCACCCACTGAGCCAAATAAGACGGCATCGGCATTTGCACAACCTTCTACCGTTGCTTTAGGTAATGGCTCACCATGACGGTCGATGGCTGCGCCACCAACATCATATTCTTGCGTTGAAATATTAATGTTAAAACGTTTGCTCACGGCATCTAACACTTTATGGGCTTGAGCCATAACTTCCGGACCAATGCCATCACCCGCTAATACTGCAATATTAAAATTCGTAGACATTTTTACACCGCTTCCTTTGTGTTTAATTGTGATTCTTGGTGAGTGATTTTTTGTTTTTCTTTTTCTACTTGCTCTGCTCGCCAGATGCTATTCAATACATGCACCATCGCTTTAGCTGATGATTCAACGATATCTGTTGCTAACCCCATACCATGAAAACGACGACTAAAACATTCGACGACAATATCTACTTGGCCTAAGGCATTTTCACCTTGTCCTTTTGCAGACAATTGGTATGAAACTAATTTCATTGGATAATTGGTGATTTTACTAATAGCCTGATAAATAGCATCGACGGGACCATTTCCTGTTGCAGCTTCGGATTTTTCTTTATCGCCACACTGCATTTTGACGGTAGCCGTTGCCACAATACTGGAGCCAGATTGAGTGCTAAAATAATCCATCACAAAATGGTCGGTTTCATCTTGTTGTTTGGCAAAAAACGCCAATGCCTCTAAGTCATAGTCAAATACTTGACCTTTTTTATCTGCCAAATTCAAGAATGCGGTATACAACTCATCCAAATTAAAATCTTTACCTTCCTGATAGCCCATTTCTTCCATGCGATGTTTGACTGCTGCACGACCGGAGCGAGAGGTTAAATTCAATTGCTGGCCTTTCAATCCGATGGACTCTGGGGTCATGATTTCGTAAGTTTCACGGTTCTTTAATACACCATCTTGGTGGATCCCTGAAGAGTGAGCGAATGCATTACTACCCACCACAGCTTTATTGGCTGGAATTGGGGTATTACATAATTGGCTGACCAATTGGCTCGTACGATAAATTTCTTTGTGATTAATATTGGTATGAACGCCCAACATCTGTTCACGTAATTTAATCGCCATAATCACTTCTTCTAATGCGGTATTCCCTGCGCGTTCACCCAATCCATTCATTGTGCCTTCTACTTGGCGGGCACCGGCTTGAACTGCACTGATCGAGTTTGCGACAGACATACCTAAATCGTCGTGGCAGTGTACGGAAATAATTGCTTTATCAATGTTGGGGACGCGTTCATATAAAGAAGTAATGATTCCGCCAAATTGGTATGGCGTGGTGTAGCCGACGGTATCAGGAATATTGATGGTTGTCGCGCCAGCACCGATAGCGGCTTCGACAATGCGGCATAAGTTATCGATATCAGTACGACCCGCATCTTCACAGGAGAATTCCACATCGTCAGTATAACGGCGGGCGCGTTTAATTGAATTAATCGCCATATCCATTACACCATCAAACGTTTTATTTAATTTTTTCTGCATATGCAGATTAGACGTCGCTAAGAAAATATGGATACGAAATGCTTCCGCAACTTTTAACGACTCAGCGGCTACATCAATGTCATTTTCGACACAACGTGCCAATGCACAAATGCGGCTATTTTTAATTTCTCGAGCGATGGTTTGTACGGATTCGAAATCGCCTGGAGAGGAGACAGGAAAGCCAGCTTCAATGATATCAACGCCTAAACGTTCTAAAGCAAATGCGATTTGTAATTTTTCTTTTACGGACAAGCTCGCCTGCAAAGCTTGTTCACCGTCACGTAAGGTTGTATCGAAGATGATAACTTGGTTGCTCATAATGCGTTCCTCATAGACTAAATTTTGTTGTTATTGATTCTGTTTATTTAATTCCCATCTAGCCGCAGGCATAAAAAAACCCGCTGGTTGCGCGGGTTTTTAATGTTTGTGGACAGTGTTTGTTAGTTTCTATCCATAAGCATACCGCGCAAGTGGGTTGCGAGTAGTAGTAGGCTTAGGAGGCGGATAGAAAATGTCATCGTTAACTGTCTCTCGTAAAATTTCAAATAATCTGCATTTATTGATACGTGATTTCAATAATGAAGTCAAATTTAATTTTAAATTATCAATACTACGATAACAGGTAGCAGTATTACTTTAGTTGTTATAGCTAAAATTGGTCTATTTCATGATGTTTTTACCTGATGAAAAGGGTAAAAATCAGCCTAAAATTCTAATAATAAACAAAAACCAGATTAAGGCATACTTAACCGATTGATATTTATTTGTTTTTTGTTTTATAGCTATGCTGGGGCTAGATAATACTCGTTATATGCATTGACTATATCAATGGTTAAAAAATGGTTAGTTATATAATAAATGAATAATAAAAAAATTAATCTGATAATGGGACGCTTTAGTGTCTATAGAAGATATTTATTATGATTTATTCCTGAATTTGTTTTATTATTTTTAGCGGAGTTGCTGTGATTATAATAAGTTACACGCACTCATTACACTGATGAATATTTGCATTTTATGATGATATCTATAACTAGATTCTTATTAATGGATGAAAATAATAGAAACGTCGTTTTAATAAATGCAGGGAAAGCGAAATAGCTTATGATTGATAAGTTGTTTTAAGAATAATATTTAATGATTTTATATTTTTCGTCAATATCGCTTTGATGGATCATTTTCATTAATTAAAAATGATAAATATATTTAGTGGAGTTAAAAATGACTGATTTTGATACGATCTCAACAGTAAAAAAAGAAAATAGCGATATTCATCTACGTAATGTTGATTTGAACTTATTGACGGTTTTTGATGTTGTAATGCAAATGCAGAATGTCACGCGTGCTGCACAAGTACTGGGTATGTCGCAGCCCGCAGTAAGTAATGCTGTATCTCGCCTAAAATCTATGTTCAACGATGAGTTGTTTGTGCGTTATGGTCGTGGTATTCAGCCGACCTCACGTGCTAAACAATTATTTGGCCCGGTTAGGCAAGCTTTACAATTAGTCCATAATGAATTACCGGGGGCTGGGTTTGAGCCTAAGCAAAGTGAACGTTCATTTAATCTCTCCATTTGCTCACCACTTGATATTCGCTTAGCAGCAATTATTGTGGATAAATTCAAAGTCGTATCACCTAATATTAATGTTTTTATTCATTCTTTTTTAGATAACAACATTGCTCACCAATTAAAGTATCAAGAGATAGACTTTTTCTTGGGTTATAATCAATTCGAAAAACCCGAATATCAACATCAGATTTTATTTAATGATGAATTAGTCTTAGTTGTGGCGAATAACCATCCGAGAATTGAAAATACGATTGATCAAGCAATGCTAAATAATGAAAGACACGCTATTATGGCGATGGATAATATTGGTTCATTTAGTAAGCCATATTATCATAATACCGAATTGTCTCACACGATTAGCTATCAAGGAACTGACCTTAATAGTGTATTAACGATTGTTGCTCAAACAGACTTAGTGGCAATTGCACCGAAATGGCTGGTCGACCGTCACGGGAGTCAACTGCAATTACGGACATTATCGTTACCTTGGGGAGATAGCACGCGCCCATGTTATTTAACTTGGCATGAATCTACGGCTAGAGATAAAGGCCATCAGTGGATGAAAGCGCAATTCTGTCAATTGGTCGAACAACTGTAAGCTCAATTTAAGTATTGAAAATGTGAACATAACTAACTCATCATAGTGATAACTATGGTGAGTTTTGTTGCGGCTATAACATTTGCATAAAATTTACATTTAATTCCTTTCCTCCCTTCTGTTTAGACTATACACTTATTTTATTCAGCTAACAGTTGTAAGCTGAAAATAATAAAAAAGTAACAGGTTAAGTTATTTGTGCATATACCGAGTGACTTAAATTTATCATGACCTATAGGGATTACATCTTGATTACTGAAAATCTATATCCATATCATATGGTTAATCGCATACGCACGATGGTTGATGCGAGCGAGTCAGCGAATCGGATAGCTTTCAGTCAATGGGACAACGGACATCAAAGTGAGTTGACGTGGGCGGAAGTAGGAGAACGTACAGCCGCAATCTCCCGTCAATTACTGGCGATGAATATTGCTCCACAGGAAAATGTCGGGCTTTTTGCACAAAATTGCATGAACTGGTCTTTAGTGGATATCGCTGTATTACAGATTAAAGCTGTGACTGTTCCTTTATATGCCACCAGCAGTGTCGAGCAAGCTGCCTACATCATCAATGATGCCAACATTAAAATTCTATTTGTTGGTGATGAAGAACAATACCAAGTTGCATGCCAGCTATTATCTCGTTGCCCTCAGTTAGAGCAAGTTATTGTATTAAATGATAATGTTGAGCTAAATAGCCAAGTATCTGGCTGTATGCATCTTTCTACTTTTATGTCACAAGCTCAGCCGCAATATCAATCAGAGCTAGATTCGCGGATTGCCGCACAGAATCTCAGTGACTTATTTACAATTATTTATACCTCGGGTACGACGGGAGAACCAAAAGGTGTGATGTTGGATTACTACAACATGGCATCTCAGCTATATCTCCACGATAATCGTTTAGAACTCTCTTCCGATGATGTTTCATTATGTTTTCTGCCGTTATCCCATGTGTTTGAACGTGCATGGAGCTTCTATGTGATGCACAGCGGGGCGCGCAATGTTTATTTAACCAATACCAATCTTGTTAAAGAAGCATTGGCTGAGGTGAAGCCAACGGTGATGTGCGCAGTGCCGCGTTTCTATGAGAAGGTTTATAGCGCAGTGCAGGGTAAAGTATCTCAAGCCCCATTTATGCGCCGAGCAATCTTTAAATGGGCAATTGCGTTAGGTAAGCAGAAAGTCAAAGCGCAATCGAAAGGTAAATCACTGTCATTAGTGAATCGAAAATTATATTCACTGGCAGATAAATTAGTATTAAGCAAAATACGTCAAGGCTTAGGTGGGCGAATTCGTTTCATGCCAGCGGCAGGAGCACGTTTAGATGATGATGTTATTGCTTTCTTCTTAGCGGCAGGCGTCAATATCAAATATGGCTATGGGATGAGTGAAACCTGCGCAACCGTTTCTTGTTGGGAATCCAACAAATACCCATTAGGTTCGATAGGTACGCCTTTACCCGCTATTTCGGTGCGTATTGGTGAGAATGATGAAATACAAGTGAAAGGTCCAGTGGTGATGAAAGGTTACTATAACCGCCCACAAGAAACGGTGGATACTTTTACGGCAGATGGCTGGCTACGTACAGGGGATGCAGGGAAAATAGATGCTGACGGTAATCTCTATATTACTGACAGACTCAAAGACCTGATGAAAACCTCGAACGGGAAATATATTGCGCCTCAAGTGATTGAAGGGGTATTGGGACAAGATCGATTTATTGAGCATATAGCGGTGATTGCCGATGCGCGTAAATTTGTTTCAGCGCTTATTGTTCCTTGCTATGACAGTCTTGAAGAATATGCCAATTCTATCAACTTGAAATATCGAGATCGTCTCGAACTGTTAAAAGATTCTAAAATTGTAGCGTTATTTGAAAGCCGCTTAAAAGAGCTACAAAAAAACCTTGAACATTTTCACCAAGTTAAGCGTTTTACTTTGTTACCAACTAACTTTTCAATGGAAAAAGGCGAATTAACCCCAACGCTTAAGCTACGTCGTAAAATTATATCTGAGCGTTACCAGCTAGAAATTGAATCGATGTATAAAGAGTAGCTTTCTCTCTCTCAATCTCTGTTAGCCCTTCAGTAAATATAACTGCGGGGCTTTATTTTTATTTGTCCCTCAGTTGTTGCTATTTTTTACTTATCCAATGGTTACTTTCGCTTATTTTTGGTTGAAATACAGTCAATGCCTCTGGCGATATTTGAAGTTCAAGACAAAACGAAATTCTGATTTATTTTCATGCAAAATGAGATTTGCGTCGTTAGGGGCTGAGGGATATGTTAATAGCTGAATTTATGACTAACTTAATAAAAATTAAAGAGGGTCACATGGCTCTCTATTAACTTGCAAATAGTCTGAGGGACAAACTCATGGAGATGTTGTCAGGAGCGGAAATGGTCGTCAAGTCATTGATTGACCAAGGCGTAAAACACGTTTTTGGCTACCCAGGTGGCGCGGTTTTAGATATTTATGATGCACTGCATACCGTTGGCGGGGTAGAGCACATCTTAGTACGTCATGAGCAGGCAGCAGTGCATATGGCTGATGGTTATGCACGTTCTACTGGTGATGTTGGTGTTGTCCTTGTGACTTCAGGACCAGGGGCAACCAACGCTATTACAGGAATAGCCACTGCGTATATGGATTCAGTGCCAATGGTGGTGCTATCGGGTCAAGTTGCTAGCTCGTTAATTGGTAATGATGCATTCCAAGAATGTGACATGGTGGGAATCTCTCGCCCTATCGTCAAACACAGTTTTTTGATTAAGCATGCAAAAGAGATCCCTGAAACGATCAAAAAAGCATTTTATATTGCGTCAACTGGGCGCCCTGGTCCTGTGGTTATTGATTTTCCCAAAGACACAGTTAATCCTGCGCTAAAATTCCCATATCGTTACCCCGATACTGTTACGTTACGCTCATATAATCCGACATTACAAGGACATAAAGGGCAGATAAAAAAAGCATTATCGAAACTAATTTCTGCTAAAAAACCGGTTCTTTATGTGGGAGGCGGGGCAATCAATGCAGATTGTTCAGCGCAATTAATTACGCTGGCAGAAAAACTCCAGTTACCTGTCGTTTCAACGCTGATGGGGCTAGGCGCATTTCCTGAAACGCATTCGCAATCTGTTGGCATGCTTGGCATGCACGGAACGTATGAAGCGAACAAAGTGATGCATAACTCCGATGTGATTTTTGCGGTGGGTGTTCGCTTTGATGACCGCACTACCAATAATTTAGAAAAATATTGCCCTAATGCGACGGTTATCCAAATTGATGTGGATCCAACCTCAATTTCAAAAACAGTAAAGGCCGATATTCCCATTGTCGGTGATGCCAAACTAACTTTGGAACAAATGATTGCGCAGCTAGACCACGCGTCGCTGGATCAAAATCTTGCGGCATTGAAAGAGTGGTGGAAAGAAATTGAAAGCTGGCGCACAAAGCAATGCCTAAAATATGCCTTAAGCCCAAACAAAGTGAAGCCTCAACAAGCGATTGAAATGATTTATCGTTTAACCAACGGTGAGGCGTATGTCACTTCTGATGTAGGGCAGCATCAAATGTTTGCTGCACTTTATTATCCATTTGATAAACCTCGACATTGGATTAATTCAGGAGGGCTTGGCACTATGGGATTTGGTTTGCCTGCTGCGTTAGGGGTAAAACTGGCCCATCCAAAAGCAACAGTTGTTTGTGTGACTGGTGATGGCAGTATTCAAATGAACATTCAGGAGCTATCTACTGCATTACAATATGCTCTGCCGGTCTTAGTCCTAAACCTGAATAATGGTTTCTTAGGGATGGTAAAACAGTGGCAAGATATGATTTATCAAGGTCGCCACTCTCAATCATATATGCAATCACTCCCAAATTTTACCAAGTTGGCTGAGGCTTATGGGCACGTAGGGATATCTATCGCTTCTCCTGATGAGCTAGAAGAAAAGCTCAAACAAGCATTGGTTGAAGTCAATGAAAACCAAAGGCTGGTATTTGTTGATATCAATATTGATGAAACTGAACATGTTTACCCAATGCAGATCCGTGGCGGAGCAATGGATGAAATGTGGTTAAGCAAAACGGAGAGGACCTGATTATGCGTCGTATTTTATCAGTATTATTAGAAAACGAATCAGGGGCACTTTCTCGGGTGATTGGGCTGTTTTCACAGCGAGGCTACAATATTGAAAGCTTGACCGTAGCCCCAACGGATGACCCTACATTGTCGCGCATGACCATCCAGACTAAAGGTGATGCCAAAGTTCTGGAGCAGATTGAAAAGCAGCTTCACAAGCTGGTGGATGTCTTACGAGTAAACGAATTGACTGCATCTGCACATATCGAACGTGAAATCATGTTAGTGAAGCTACAGGCCTCAGGCTATGGGCGTGATGAAATCAAACGAAGTGCGGATATTTTTCGTGGACAAATTGTCGATGTTACACCAACGCTGTATACCGTTCAGCTAGCGGGAACAAGCGATAAACTGGACGCTTTCATTGAAGCTGTACGTGGTGTTGCTGAAATTGTTGAAGTTGCACGCTCAGGGATCGTCGGCGTTTCCCGTGGTGATAAAATTATGCGATGAAAAATTTATCATCCAAAGGTAGAATAGAGTGATATAAGGCCTCGAATGATTCGGGGCTATCCCCATTATTGTAAAGAGGTTAACGTGAAACTGGATGAGATAGCCCGTTTAGCGGGTGTTTCCCGCACAACGGCTAGTTATGTGATCAACGGCAAAGCCAAGCAGTATCGAGTCAGCGATAAAACTGTAGAAAAAGTGATGGCAGTCGTCAGAGAGCACAATTACCATCCAAATGCAGTCGCTGCGGGGTTACGTGCTGGCCGAACTCGTTCCATTGGTTTGGTGATCCCTGATCTTGAAAATACCAGCTATACACGCATAGCAAATTATCTTGAGAGGCAGGCTCGTCAGCGCGGTTACCAGCTTTTAATCGCCTGTTCAGAAGACCAACCTGACAATGAAATTCGTTGCGTGGAGCATCTGCTTCAGCGTCAAGTGGATGCTATTATTGTTTCTACTGCACTACCTCCTGAACACCCATTTTATCAGCGTTGGGCGAACCGCTCGCTTCCGATAATTGCTTTAGATAGGGCGCTAGAAAAAGAACATTTTATTAGCGTGGTAGGGGATGACCAAGAAGATGCACAGATGATTTCCTCGGAATTACGTAAATTCCCTGCTGAATCGGTATTGTATCTTGGTGCATTACCAGAATTATCCGTGAGTTATCTACGTGAGCAAGGCTTTCGTAAAGCATGGGAGGGTGATCAACGTCAAGTGAACTACCTTTATGCTAATAGCTATGAGCGTGACGCTGCTGCTGAAGTCTTTTCTCAGTGGCTTGACAGTGGGAATGCAATGCCTGATGCATTATTCACAACATCATTTTCTCTATTACAAGGGGTTTTGGATGTTGCATTAAAACGCGACGGTCGCTTACCTGAGGATATGGTCATCAGCACATTCGGGGATAATGAATTACTCGATTTCCTCGGTTGTCCTGTGTTATCACTTGCTCAACGCCATCGTGATATTGCGGAACGAATTTTAGAACTGGTATTAGCTAGTCTTGACGAAAAACAGAAACCAGAAACTGGGATTCGTCGTATTCGCAGAGATTTATGTCGCCGAGGAAGCCTTGGTCGTAAGCAATAGTGGATAAACCTTGTCCAATAATGAAAAAACCAATTGAATAGTTAGTGATGTTAATCACGATTATGAGTAAAATACTCGCCCCTACATGTTAGGGGCTTTTTTTTGCTTCATGAAATTAGACTGGAAATTGTTAATTGAAGCAAACTTACGTAAATATTTAACTTTAGGAATTATCCTAATACCTTTTTTGATGATTTTCTATCCAGCTTATATTTTCCGAAATGATTAATTTTAATTTTCAAAATTATAGGTGGAAATTTTGTATGAATAATCATCAAATGAAAAGCACTGTGAATTATAACAGTTATTTAATTATTTGATATTTATGTATTTTATAATTAAATACATATTTTAAAGTAGTTCGGTATAAATAATCATCGTTTATTGATGATTAGTGGGTGAAAAATAAACACGAAATAAACTGATTAAAAATGAGACGTATATATCATTTATACAAATTTGTATGATTTTGCAGCAATGAAATAGATCTAAACCTCTTTTATCTGCACTTTATAAAATAAGTGAATTATATCAACTCGTTATTTCTCTTTTTCTTTCTAAGTATGATTTTTTCCGACTTTTTCTTTTCTAAATCGCTCTGTAAATATAGCTAAAGCAACGTGCAGCTGGCTTGACAACGTTTTCATACCATTCGTAAACTTTATAAGTGGAGAATTGTGGGGTAAAGTGGGTGAGTAGGAAATAAAGGGGAATAATCAGGTATGTTTCGTGGGGCAACACTGGTTAATCTCGACAGCAAAGGGCGACTAACCGTGCCTACTCGTTATCGAGGAATGCTGAGCGAGGAATCGAAAGGGCAAATGGTCTGTACCATTGACCTTCACCAGCCATGTCTGTTGCTTTATACCTTACCCGAATGGGAAATCATTGAGGAAAAACTGTCTAAGTTATCCACGATGAATCCGGCAGAACGTCGAGTACAACGTCTTTTACTTGGTTATGCCAGTGAATGTCAGATAGACAATGCAGGACGTCTTTTGCTAGCTAGCACGCTGCGTCAACACGCAGGGCTAACAAAAGAGGTCATGTTGGTAGGCCAAATAAATAAATTTGAAATTTGGGATGAACAGATGTGGTATCAGCAGGTGGAAAATGACATTGCTGCTGAACGCCTTGCTGAGGAACCTCTTTCCGCCCGTTTACAGGATTTGTCACTATAACAATGACGCAACAACAATTTAAACACGTAACCGTACTGCTCGATGAAGCAGTCAATGGGCTAAATTTAAAACCAAACGGCATCTATATCGATGGCACATTTGGTCGCGGTGGGCACTCTCGCTTGATTTTGAGTCAGCTTGGTGAAAATGGCCGTTTAATTGCAATCGACCGTGATCCGGAAGCGATTAAAGCTGCTCAAGAAATCGATGACCCTCGCTTTATGATTAAGCATGGTCCATTTTCAGCGATTGCTGATTATGCCGAAGAAGAAGGTTTAGTTGGCAAGATTGATGGTGTTTTACTGGATTTAGGCGTTTCTTCACCTCAATTAGATGATGCCGAACGTGGATTTTCATTTATGCGTGATGGACCCCTCGATATGCGAATGGACCCGACTCATGGGCAATCAGCTGCACAATGGCTGATGACGGCCGAAGCCGATGATATCGCATGGGTATTAAAGACTTTTGGTGAGGAACGTTTCGCTAAGCGCATCGCAAGAGCCATCGTTGAGCGCAACCATAATCCAGAAGAAGAGCCATTAACACGTACTCGTCATTTGGCTGAATTGATTGCGAAAGTGAGTCCAATGAAGGATAGACACAAGCATCCAGCAACACGAAGCTTCCAAGCAATTCGTATTTATATTAATAGCGAATTGGAAGAGATTGAAAAAGCGTTGAATGGTGCGATGTCAGTTTTAGCCCCTGAAGGACGTTTATCGGTGATCAGTTTCCATTCACTTGAAGATAGATTAGTAAAACGCTTTATACGTCAGCATAGCTCCGGTCCTTCAGTTCCTCCGGGGATCCCTTTGACTGAGGCGCAAATTAAAGAGTTAGGTGCTGCTAAGTTACGTGGATTAGGAAAAATGAAACCATCAGATTCTGAAATTGATGAAAACCCACGGGCTCGTAGTTCAGTGCTACGTTTTGCAGAAAGAGCGCCAGAGTAATGACACCAGAAAGGCACAGTTTAGCTAGAGTTATCGGTCGCGACTTATTTCGCTAC
The DNA here is from genome assembly GCF_000156395.1 of Providencia rustigianii DSM 4541. GTDB lineage: Bacteria > Pseudomonadota > Gammaproteobacteria > Enterobacterales > Enterobacteriaceae > Providencia > Providencia rustigianii. Next base: position 362,152 of record NZ_GG703819.1, on the reverse strand, counting down.
GGAATTATTCCGCTGATCTTGTTAGCCGCAATTGTTATTAGTGCCGTGTTCGTGGTGACAACGGCTCATGAAACGCGACTACTCACCGCAGCGAAAGACAAGCTGTATGAAGAAAAAGATTCTCTTGATATCGAATGGCGAAATTTGATCTTAGAAGAGAATGCGTTAGCGAGTCATAGCCGTGTTGAGCGTTTATCGGTTGAGAAATTACAGATGGTTCATGTAGAACCGTCCCAAGAAAACATTATTGTCTCGAAGCAATAACAAAGGTTCAGAATGAAAGCATCCAAACCAGCTAAAAACAAGAAAACAGAAGAAGTCACCAGCTTTGTTCGCTGGCGCTTTGTTTTGCTGTGTGGATGTATTGTTTTAGCGTTAGCCGGTTTACTTGTCCGTGTTGCCTATCTTCAAATTATTGCACCTGAAAAATTGGTAAAAGAAGGGGATATGCGCTCTTTACGCGTGCAAGAAGTGGCAACTGCTCGTGGAATGATCAGTGACCGTGAAGGTCGTCAGTTAGCCGTTAGTGTTCCAGTGAACGCTATTTGGGCTGACCCAAAAGAAATTTTTGAAAAGGGTGGTATTAGTAACGATGAGCATTGGAAAGCTCTTGCTGACGCCCTCGAAATCCCATTAGATCAAATCACCACTAAAATCTCGTCTAATCCAAGAGGGCGCTTTGTTTACTTAGCGCGTCAAGTCAATCCTTCAATTGGTGAATATATCCGCAAATTAAAAATTCCGGGTATTTATTTACGCAAAGAATCTCGCCGTTATTACCCATCAGGACCTGTTACTGCGCATTTACTGGGGGTCACTAACATCGACGGTGAAGGCATTGAAGGGGTTGAAAAAAGTTTTGACCGTTGGTTAAAAGGCGCTCCAGGGGAGCGTACTGTACGTAAAGATCGTAATGGTCGTGTAATCGAAACGGTTTCTACAGTAGACAGCCAAGCTGCACATAACTTGATGTTAAGTATTGACGAGCGAATTCAATCCATTGTTTATCGTGAACTCACTAAAGGCGTTCAGGAAAACAAAGCTGAATCAGGTGTTGCGATTCTTGTGGATGTGCAGACGGGTGAAATTCTTGCGATGGCAAACAGCCCATCTTATAACCCGAATAACCTTGCAGGAACGCCAATGGATGCCATGCGTAATCGGGCAATTACCGATATTTTTGAACCCGGTTCAACGGTAAAACCCTTGGTGGTTATGAGTGCGCTAAATAATAAAATTGTTAAAGAAAATACCGTATTAAATACCTATCCATACCGTGTTAATGGCCATGAAATTAAAGATGTCGCGCGTTATGCGGAGTTAACTATTACGGGGATTTTACAGAAGTCGAGTAACGTTGGTGTTTCAAAATTAGCGTTAGCGATGCCAGCTACAGAGTTGGTGGATGTGTATAGCCGCTTTGGGTTTGGTAAGCCGACTAATCTGGGGTTAGTCGGGGAAAGTAGTGGTATCTTTCCAAGTAAAAAAACACGGTGGTCTGATTTAGAAAGGGCCACCTTTTCTTTCGGGTACGGGCAAATGGTGACTCCATTACAGCTAGCGCGTGCCTATGCAACAATTGGTAGTTTTGGTGTATATCGCCCACTGTCTATCACTAAAGTTGATCCACCCGTTCCGGGTACACGGGTATTTCCTGAGCCTATTATGCGCACGGTCGTTCATATGATGGAAAGTGTTGCTCTGCCTGGTGGTGGGGGAACTCGTGCGGCAATCAAAGGCTACCGAATTGCGATTAAAACAGGTACTGCGAAGAAAGTCGGTCCTGAAGGTCGCTATGTTAATGAATATATCGCTTATACAGCAGGAGTTGCGCCAGCCAGCAACCCTCGCTATGCCCTTGTGGTTCTGATTAATGATCCTAAAGCGGGTAAATATTATGGAGGTGCGGTCTCTGCACCTATTTTTGGTTCCATTATGGGTGGGGTATTACGCCTGATGAATGTTGAGCCAGACGCATTGCCAACAGACGATAAAAGTGAAATCGTGAACAGTCAAAAAGAGGTTAAAAGTGGCAGATCGTAATCTTTGTGAGCTCCTCGCACCTTTTGGTGTGAGCACAACAAATATCTCTCTACGAGAGATGACGCTAGACAGCCGAAAGGCTGCCGCGGGTGATCTGTTTATTGCAGTAAAAGGCCATCAATCGGATGGCAGACACTATATTCCTCAAGCTATTGCTCAAGGTGTTGCTGCCATTATTGCAGAAGCACAAGGTGAAGCTGAAGAAGGCGAAATTCGCGTTGTGCATGGTGTACCCGTCATTTATCTCCATGACTTGAATAACCGCTTGTCTGCTTTAGCGGGTGAGTTTTATCATCAGCCATCTTCCAAAATGAAATTGGTTGGAGTGACCGGTACCAATGGTAAAACCACGACAACCCAATTAATTGCTCAGTGGGCAAAAGGCTTAGGTGAAACATCTGCGGTGATGGGAACCGTGGGAAATGGTTTGTTAGGTCATGTTTCGCCAAGTGAAAATACGACAGGCTCAGCGGTTGATATCCAGCTGGAGCTAACTCAGTTATTGAATAAGAAAGCGACCTTAACGGCGATGGAAGTGTCTTCCCATGGGTTAATTCAAGGTCGTGTTGCTGCATTAAATTTCGATGCTGCGGTATTTACCAATTTAAGTCGTGATCATCTGGATTATCACGGTGATATGGAAAACTATGAAGCGGCTAAATGGTTGTTATTTTCTACTCATCAGACAAAAACACAAATTATTAATGCGGATGATGATGTTGGACTGAAATGGCTGCATCGTTTGCCACAAGCCTGCGCAGTTACGATGGAAAATCGTATCCCAAAAAATTGGCAAGGTTCGTGGTTAAAAGCGACAAACGTGGATTACCACGACAAAGGTGCAACAATTCATTTTGCATCTTCGTGGGGAGAAGGTTCTTTTGAAAGCCCTCTAATGGGCGCTTTCAATGTCAGTAATTTACTGCTGGCAATGGCAACCTTACTTATGATGGATTATCCATTAGATAAATTATTAGCGGCAACAGATTTCTTGATGCCAGTTTGTGGTCGTATGGAAGTTTTCAGCACTGAAGGTAAGCCAACAGTGGTTGTTGACTACGCCCATACGCCGGATGCTCTAGAGAAAGCACTTTTAGCGGCACGTTTGCACTGCAAAGGCAAATTATGGTGTGTCTTTGGTTGTGGTGGTGATAGAGATAAAGGCAAGCGTCCTCTAATGGGGGCCTCTGCGGAACAGTATGCAGACAAAGTCGTGATCACGGATGATAACCCTCGCAGTGAAGAGCCCCTTGATATTATCAATGACATCATGGCGGGTATTTTAGATTCAAGCCGTGTGTTAGCCATCCCTGGCCGCCCAGAAGCAGTAACAAGCACCATTTTGCAAGCTCAACCTGATGACGTGATTTTAGTCGCAGGCAAAGGTCACGAAGATTACCAAATTATTGGCTCACGCCGTTTAGATTATTCAGACCGTTTGACGGTGGCGAGATTATTGGGGGTGGTAGCATGATCCCCGTAACACTAAGCCAACTCTTACAAGTCACTCATGGTCGCGTTATTAACGAAGGTAATCAAGAATTATTGCTGCAAAATGTTAGTACCGATAGCCGAAAAATTGATGAAAGTTGCTTATTTATTGCGTTAAAAGGCGAGCGTTTTGATGCCCATGATTTTGCGAGTCAAGTGGTTGACGCGGGTGCTGCTGCGTTATTAGTCGACCATCAACTCGATATCAATTGCCCGCAGATTATTGTGGATGACACTCGAATTGCTATGGGGCAATTAGCGGCTTGGGTTCGCCAACAATCTAAAGCTCACGTTGTTGGTTTAACGGGTTCTTCAGGAAAAACTTCAGTCAAGGAAATGACCGCCTCGATTTTAGTACAGCGTGGAAAAACACTGTACACAGCGGGTAATCTCAATAACGATATTGGTGTCCCGTTAACACTATTCCGCTTAACCCATGATCACCAATTTGCTGTGATTGAGATGGGTGCAAACCATCCTCATGAAATTGAGTACACCACCAATATTGTAAAACCAGAAGCGGTGTTAGTGAATAATTTATTTGGGGCTCACTTAGAGGGCTTCGGATCTCCAGAAGGCGTAGCGAAAGCGAAAGGTGAAATCTATCAAGGTTTACCTGATGAGGGAACAGCGATCGTCAATTTGGATAGCTATTCGGATAAGTGGCAATTCAAGCCACGTCAGACAGTTTGGCGTTATTCATTAACTCAACAAGAGCACGCGGATTTTTACCCTTCAAATATTCAGGTCAAGCAATTAACAACAGATTTTACATTACATACCCCAGTAGGGCAGGTGGATATTACTCTGCCACTTCCTGGTATGCACAATATTGCTAATGTTTTAGCGGCAAGTGCATTATCGATTTCTGTTGGGGCAACACTGGAAGAGATCAGTCAAGGTTTAGCGAGTACTAAAGCGGTTCCGGGACGTTTATATCCCGTACGTTTAGGTGATAACAAAGTCGTTATTGATGACACCTACAATGCGAATGATGGCTCAATGATTGCGGCAATTAATGTGCTGGCAACATTACCCGGTTATCGCATTTTAGTGGTAGGAGACATGGGTGAGCTTGGTCATTATGCCCATGATTGTCATCAGCGTGTTGGGATTGCAGCTAAACAAGCAGGTTTAGATAAAGTATTAAGTGTTGGGCAGCTAAGCGAAATTATCAGCCAATCTAGCGAATGTGGTGAACATTTTACAGTTAAACAAGATTTATTAACTCGACTCATTCCGCTAACCCAGCAGAATGACGTTGTTTCTATTTTAGTTAAAGGTTCACGCAGCTCCGCGATGGAAGATGTTGTGAATGCATTGAAGGAGTGCTTCGCATGTTAGTCTGGCTAGCCGAATTATTGGTTCACAAATTCTCGGTCTTTAACGTCTTTTCCTATTTGACGTTTAGAGCCATCGTCAGTTTACTGACTGCGTTGATTATTGCTTTATGGATGGGACCGCATTTAATTGCCTACTTGCAAAAAATGCAAATCGGACAAGTTGTTCGTAGTGAAGGTCCTGAATCTCACTTCAGCAAGCGCGGTACGCCGACAATGGGGGGAATTTTAATTCTGTTCTCTATTTGCGTATCCGTATTGCTATGGGCGCGCTTAGAAAACCCATATGTATGGTGCGTACTATTAGTTTTAGTCGGCTACGGTATCGTGGGCTTTGTGGATGATTACCGCAAAGTCGTGAGAAAGGATACTCGGGGTCTGATCGCTCGTTGGAAATATTTCTGGCAGTCAGTCTTAGCATTGGTCGTTGCATTCTCTATGTACGCTATTGGAAAAGACACGCCAGCCACTCAGTTAGTTGTACCATTCTTTAAAGATGTTATGCCTCAATTAGGCCTCCTATACATTTTATTAGCTTACTTCGTTATCGTTGGAACCAGTAATGCGGTTAACCTGACTGATGGTTTAGATGGCTTAGCGATTATGCCTACCGTATTTGTTGCTGCTGGATTTGCCCTAATTGCATGGGCAACGGGTAACGTCAACTTTGCGAGTTACTTACATATTCCATTCTTACCTCATGCAGGTGAGTTAGTGATTGTCTGCACGGCTATAGTTGGGGCTGGGCTCGGTTTCTTATGGTTTAACACTTATCCAGCGCAAGTCTTTATGGGCGATGTAGGCTCACTAGCTCTGGGGGGGGCATTAGGAACGATTGCAGTTCTTTTACGCCAAGAATTCTTATTAGTGATTATGGGCGGTGTATTCGTTGTTGAAACGTTGTCTGTGATTTTACAAGTTGGCTCATTTAAATTACGTGGCCAACGAATTTTCCGTATGGCTCCAATTCACCATCACTATGAATTGAAAGGTTGGCCAGAACCTCGCGTTATCGTTCGTTTCTGGATTATCTCCTTAATGTTAGTCCTGATTGGACTGGCAACATTGAAGGTGCGTTAAAATGGTTGGTTTACAGGCTCAGCAGTATCAGGGTAAAAACGTTGTCATTATAGGCTTAGGGTTAACTGGCCTATCGTGTGTTCAATTTTTCCTCACGCGTGGTGTTGTTCCTCGTGTGATGGATACCCGCGCTGTGCCGCCCGGCATTGATAAACTTCCCGATAATGTGATTTGCCATAGTGGAAGTTTGAATGATGAATGGCTGCTACAAGCTGACTTAATTGTGGCGAGTCCAGGTATTGCACTGGCAACTAAGCAACTACAATTAGCCGCCAATAAAGGCATTGAAATTGTTGGTGATATTGAACTGTTTTGCCGTGAGGTAGATGCACCTATCGTAGCGATTACCGGTTCAAATGGTAAAAGTACTGTGACCTCTTTAGTTGGCGAAATGGCTAAAGCCGCTGGCATTTCTGTCGGTGTTGGCGGAAATATTGGTATTCCAGCGTTATCACTGTTAAATCAAGGTCATAGTTTGTATGTGTTAGAGCTGTCTAGCTTCCAATTGGAGACGACCTCTAGTTTACAAGCAGCTGCTGCGACAGTATTGAATATCAGTGAAGATCATATGGATCGCTATCCACTAGGGTTGGAACAGTATCGCGCGGCTAAATTACGAATTTATGACAATGCACAACATTGTATTGTTAATGCTCAGGATGTCTTAACGCTCCCTACTGACCATCGGCTCAATCAATGTACTAGCTTTGGGTTAAATAATGGCGATTACTACTTTGATACTCAAAAGCGAGTTTTGATAGCGAAAGGGGAAACGGTGTTAGATGCCTCAGAAATGCATTTAACTGGGCAGCATAACTATATGAATGCACTAGCTGCATTAGCTTTAGCGGATACGGTTGGTATTCCTCGTGAAGCTAGCATCAAAGTATTAAAAGAGTATGCGGGCTTAGTTCATCGCTTCCAATTAGTATTATTTAATAATGGAGTTCGTTGGATTAACGATTCTAAAGCCACCAACGTAGGTAGCACTGAAGCTGCATTAAATGGTTTACATGTGGATGGTACTATTTATCTACTGCTGGGTGGTGATGGTAAATCGGCAGATTTTTCACCACTGAAAAATTATATTTCGGCAGATAATTATCGCCTGTACTGCTTTGGTCGTGATGGTAAGCAGCTTGCGGAATTAGCGCCAGAAAAATCAGTACTCACTGAGACGATGGAGCAAAGTCTGCGCCAAATTGCACCTTTATTGAAAACAGGGGATATGGTGCTGTTATCCCCAGCTTGTGCGAGTTTGGATCAGTTTAAAAGCTTTGAACAGCGTGGCGATATCTTTGCTCAGTTAGCTAAGGAGTTAGGTTAATGACCATACCGGGTGCTTTGCGTATAAAAAATTGGGTCATTGGTGAAAAGAATGGCGTGATTTCAGGCACGACGCTCTATGACCGTACATTGGTCTGGCTAGCATTCGGTTTGGCAGCAATTGGTTTTATCATGGTGACTTCGGCATCCATGCCTGTTGGGCAAAAATTAACGGATGACCCATTCTATTTTGCAAAGCGTGATGTGGTTTATCTGGTCATCGCTTTTCTACTGGTATTAGGTGTAATGCGTATTTCTATGGCGACATGGGAAAAATACAGTTTTACCCTATTGATGATTGCCTTAGCTATGCTTGCAGTGGTGTTGGTCGCGGGTAGCTCGGTTAACGGGGCATCACGCTGGATAGATATTGGTATCGTAAAAATTCAGCCTGCTGAAATTTCGAAATTTGCACTGTTTTGCTATGTTTCTAGCTATTTAGTTCGTAAATCAGATGAAGTACGGACTAAATTTTTTGGTTTTGTAAAACCAATGTGTATTTTGATTTTCATGGCGCTTTTATTATTACTACAGCCTGACTTAGGGACTGTTGTGGTATTGGTTGTCACGACTCTTGGGCTGCTATTTTTAGCAGGTGCTAGATTAGCACCATTTATTATTGGTATTGCGGCTTGTGGAGTCGGGGTTTTAGCCTTAATCATTTTTGAACCTTATCGCTTACGTCGAGTGACTTCATTCTTAAATCCGTGGGACGACCCATTCGGTAGTGGCTATCAGTTAACTCAGTCACTGATGGCATTTGGTCGAGGTGAGTTACTCGGACAAGGGCTGGGTAACTCAGTACAAAAATTAGAGTATTTACCAGAGGCTCATACCGACTTTATTTTTTCTGTATTAGCGGAAGAGCTTGGCTATGTTGGTGTTGTACTGGTATTGCTGATGGTTTTTATGTTGGCATTTAGAGCCATGATGGTTGGGCGTCGCGCTTTGCTATCAAATCAACTTTTTGGTGGATATCTCGCTTGCTCAATTGGTATTTGGTTTACCTTTCAAGCGTTAGTAAACGTAGGTGCCGCAGCAGGTATGCTGCCAACTAAAGGGTTAACCCTCCCATTGATTAGTTATGGTGGTTCCAGTTTATTAGTCATGTCCGCGGCAATTGCGGTATTACTGCGAATCGATTATGAGACACGTCTTGAGAAAGCTCAGGCGTTTGTAAGGAGTTCCAAATGAGTCAGGCAAAAAAATTACTCGTTATGGCTGGTGGGACTGGGGGACATGTTTTCCCTGGTTTAGCTGTAGCACACTATTTGCAGGCTCAAGGTTGGGAAATTCGCTGGTTGGGAACTGCGGATCGAATGGAAGCAACTTTAGTCCCTAAACATGGTATCGATATCGAATTTATTCAAATCTCTGGTTTAAGAGGTAAAGGTTTAGGTGCATTGATTGGAGCACCTTGGCGTATTTATAAAGCTATCCGCCAAGCGAAAACGATCATTAAACGCTATCAACCTGATGCAGTTTTAGGTATGGGCGGCTATGTTTCCGGACCAGGAGGAATTGCTGCATGGCAATGCGGTGTTCCTGTTGTTCTCCATGAACAGAATGGGATTGCAGGATTAACCAATAAATGGTTATCCAAAATTGCAACAAAAGTATTACAAGCATTTCCTGGCGCATTCCCTAATGCGCCCGTGGTTGGAAACCCAGTACGTGAAGATGTCTTAGCTCTTCCTGCACCGCAAACTCGCCTTACAGGGCGAGAAGGCGCTATACGCGTTCTGGTTGTAGGAGGGAGTCAAGGCGCTCGTATTTTGAATCAAGTCATGCCTGTGGTTGCTGGAAAAGTAACCAAACAGTTAAATATCTGGCATCAGGCGGGAAAAGGCGGTAAGGAATCGACAGAAGCACTGTATAATGGTTGCTTGAAAAATTCAGTCAATTCTGAGTTTAAAGTGACTGAATTTATTGATGATATGGCGCAAGCTTACGCATGGGCTGATATTGTTGTTTGCCGCTCAGGTGCATTAACCGTTAGCGAGGTCGCTGCTGCTGGCTTACCTGCGATTTTTGTCCCTTTCCAGCACAAAGACCGCCAGCAATATTGGAATGCGTTACCACTAGAACAAGCTGGGGCTGCAAAGATTATTGAGCAGCCACAATTTACCCCTGATGCTGTTGCCGAGTTACTCGACCAGTGGGACAGAGCTGAATTATTAGTGATGGCTGAAAAAGCCTATGGTTGCGCGATCACAGACGCAACAGAACGTGTCGCAGCGGTAATCTGCGAAGTCGCTAAAAAATAATAGCAAATCTCGGCAGTGAAATTTAGACAGAATTTATAGAGAAGCGGAAATACAGTGAATACACAGCAATTAGCGAAATTAAGAACATCAGTGCCAGAAATGAGAAGAGTTCGGCACATTCATTTTGTTGGCATCGGTGGTGCTGGCATGGGTGGTATCGCTGAAGTGTTGGCTAACGAAGGTTATGAAATTAGTGGTTCGGATTTAGCGCCGAACCCTGTTACTCAACAGCTTACTGCGCTTGGGGCGACAATCTATTTTAACCATCGCCCTGAAAATGTTGAAAATGCTAGTGTCGTGGTTGTCTCCACTGCCATTTCTATGGATAACCCTGAAATTCAAGCTGCGAAAGAATTGCGTATTCCGGTTATTCGTCGTGCAGAAATGTTGGCTGAGTTAATGCGTTATCGCCATGGTATCGCAGTTGCAGGAACTCATGGGAAAACGACGACAACGGCAATGATTTCTGGGATCTATGCTCAAGCAGGTTTAGACCCAACATTTGTGAATGGTGGATTAGTTAAATCGGCGGGTACACATGCGCGTTTAGGTAGCAGCCGCTATCTGATTGCAGAAGCAGATGAAAGCGATGCGTCATTCTTGCATTTGCAACCATTAGTCGCAGTCGTTACGAATATTGAAGCTGACCATATGGATACCTATCAGGGAAATTTCGAAAACCTGACAGATACTTTCATCAACTTCTTACATAATCTGCCATTTTATGGCCGTGCAGTAATGTGTATTGATGATCCAGTAATCCGTTCATTATTACCTAAAATTGGTCGCTACATTACGACCTATGGTTTTAGTGAAGATGCTGATGTTCGTATTACGAAATACACACAAAAAGGTAATCAAGGTTTCTTCACCATTGCACGTGAAGGTATGCCTGAGCTAACCGTTGTTCTGAATGCACCTGGCCGCCATAATGCGTTGAATGCGACTGCAGCGGTTGCCGTGGCAACGGAAGAAGGAATTGACGACTTACATATTCTATCTGCTCTAGTTGAATTTCAAGGCACTGGTCGCCGTTTTGACTTCTTAGGCAATTACGCTTTACGCAACGTGAATGGTAAAGAGGGTGAAGTGATGTTGGTGGATGATTATGGTCATCATCCAACAGAAGTCGATGCGACGATTAAAGCGGCAAGAGCTGGATGGCCCGACAAGCGCATTGTGATGATTTTCCAGCCACATAGATATACACGTACGCGTGATTTATATGATGACTTTGCAAACGTACTTGGGCAGGTTGATGTGTTGCTCATGTTAGAAGTTTATTCGGCAGGCGAAAAGCCAGTTCCTGGCGCAGATAGCCGCTCATTATGTCGAACTATCCGTAGCCGTGGGCAAGTTGACCCAATTTTTGTGGCTGAACCAGAGCAAGTTTCACATATGCTGGCACAAGTTCTTGATGGTAACGACTTAATTTTAGTTCAAGGCGCAGGAAATATTGGTAAAATAGCCAAAAGCCTTGCTGAAACTAAGTTACAGCCCCCGATGGTTGAGGAATAAGTATGACAGAGAAAGTTGCTGTTCTATTAGGTGGAACATCTGCTGAACGTGAGGTTTCACTTCAGTCAGGAAATGCCGTATTGGCTGGGTTACGCCAAGCTGGTATTGATGCACACCCGATTGATACTCAAAATTTTCCTGTTGTGACGTTGAAAGACGCTGGTTTTGATAAAGTGTTTATCGCATTACATGGTCGTGGTGGAGAAGATGGGACAATTCAAGGAATGCTTGAATTTCTTGGTCTTCCTTATACTGGAAGTGGGGTGATGGCATCCGCACTGAGTATGGATAAACTGCGAACAAAACAATTATGGCAAGGTGCAGGGCTAAGTGTTTCTCCATATATTTCACTTAATAGGCAGAAATATACTAATATTAAAAAAGAGCAGTTAGCTCAGCAGGTTAAGCATCTTGGGCTACCATTGATCGTCAAACCAAGCTTGGAAGGTTCTAGTGTTGGAATGAGTAAAGTTGATTCTTTGGATGCTTTACCAGAAGCTATCGAATTAGCGTTTCGTTTTGATGATACATTATTGATTGAAAAGTGGTTAAGCGGTCCTGAATACACGGTTGCGGTGCTGGGCGATAACGTATTGCCTTCAATCCGAATTCAACCTCCGGGCGTGTTTTATGACTATGAAGCGAAATATTTGTCGGATGAAACACAATATTTTTGCCCTAGCGGATTAGATTCTCAGCGCGAAGCTGAACTTGCAGATATCGCAATGCAAGCTTATCAAGCCGTAGGTTGCCGTGGCTGGGGTCGTGTAGATGTGATGCAAGATAGCGATGGTAAATTCTATTTGCTTGAGGTGAATACTTCGCCGGGAATGACCAGTCATAGTCTGGTTCCGATGGCAGCACGTCAGGCCGGCTTAGATTTTTCACAATTAGTGGCGCGTATTTTGGAATTGGCTAGTTGATATGTCACAGGCAGCGTTAAACGTTAGGCATCATAATGACGATAAAGACGAAGATCCAGGCTCTAGACCGAGTAATGGTGCGTTTTTAGGTGGGTTGATTTTCTTCCTAATGGTTGTAGGCACAATCATTTGGAGTGGTTGGACCGTGATGACTTGGATGAAAGATGCCGATAGGCTGCCGATGTCAAAGTTAGTCTTAACGGGAGAGCGAGCTTATACCACTAATGATGATGTTCGGAAGGCGATTTTATCCCTTGGGCAACCAGGAACATTTATGACGGTAGACGTCAATGCCATCCAGAATCAAATTAGTATGATGCCTTGGATCCGTCAGGTGACTGTACGTAAACAATGGCCTGATGAACTGAAAATTCATATTGTAGAATATAAGCCTTTTGCCCGATGGAATGACCAAAGCATGGTAGATAAGGAAGGTCGGGTATTTAGCCTTCCTGCTAGCCAAAATGGAAAAGGCGATTATGTGATGCTGTATGGTCCACAGGGTAGTCAGGGTGAGGTTTTAAAAGAATTTACTGTCTTAAAGGATATTTTGGCGAAAAATAACTTGAAACTAAAATCCATTTCTATGACAGCGCGCCATGCATGGCAGATTATTTTAGATAATGATGTACGAGTAGAGCTAGGTAAAAAGGATGTATTAGAGCGGTTAAATCGTTTTCTTGAACTTTATCCGCTTTTACAGCAAACAACGGATAAACGCGTCGATTATGTCGACTTGCGTTATACCAGTGGTGCCGCGGTAGGATGGGCTCCCGTTTTAGTCGATGCTCCACAGGGTTTCCAATAGGGCAGATTGCTAATAACTCAAATTAGGCAGATAGGCAGAAGCAAATGATTAAAGCAACGGACAGAAAATTAGTGGTAGGCCTTGAAATTGGAACTTCCAAGGTATCAGCCCTGGTAGGCGAAATTCTGCCCGATGGTATGGTTAATATTATTGGGGTGGGAAGCTGTCCATCTCGTGGAATGGACAAAGGTGGCGTTAACGATCTTGAATCCGTCGTTAAATGCGTCCAGAGAACGATCGATCAAGCTGAATTAATGGCTGATTGCCAGATTTCCTCTGTTTACCTTGCATTATCAGGTAAGCATGTAAGCTGTCAAAATGAAATTGGTATGGTGCCAATTTCAGAAGAAGAAGTGACTCAAGAAGATGTGGACAGTGTGGTTCACACGGCTAAATCAGTCAGAGTTAAAGACGAACATCGAATTCTGCATGTGATTCCGCAAGAATTCGCGATTGACTACCAAGAAGGTATTAAAAATCCAGTGGGTCTATCGGGTGTTCGGATGCAAGCTAAAGTGCATTTAATTACTTGCCATAATGATATGGCGAAGAACATTGTGAAGGCTGTAGAGCGTTGTGGGTTAAAAGTTGATCAGCTTATTTTTGCTGGTCTCGCCGCAAGTTACAGCGTACTTACTGAAGATGAACGTGAATTAGGTGTGTGTGTCGTTGATATCGGTGGCGGCACGATGGATATGGCAGTCTATACTGGTGGTGCATTACGACATACTAAAGTTATCCCTTATGCGGGTAATGTGGTCACGAGTGATATCGCGTATGCCTTTGGTACACCACCAACAGATGCAGAAGCGATTAAAATACGCCATGGTTGTGCGGTCGGCTCTATTGTTAGTAAAGATGAGACGGTTGAAGTGCCAAGTGTAGGGGGGCGTCCGCCAAGAAGTTTGCAACGCCAAACCTTAGCAGAAGTCATTGAGCCGCGGTATACTGAGCTGTTAAATTTAGTAAATGAAGAAATTTTAAATTTACAGGAACAGTTACGCTTACAAGGTGTCAAACACCACTTAGCCGCAGGTATTGTCCTGACTGGTGGTGCGGCTCAAATTGATGGCCTCGTCGAATGTGCTCAAAAAGTGTTCCATACGCAGGTAAGAATTGGTACACCACTTAATATAACAGGATTAACGGATTATGCTCAGGAGCCGTACTACTCCACTGCTGTAGGGCTCCTGCATTACGGTAAAGAAAGCCATCTTGGCGATGATACCGAAACGGAAAAACGTGCTTCAGTTAGCGGGTGGTTTAGTAAGCTAACCAGCTGGTTGAGAAAAGAATTTTAATTTTTATTTAGAAGCATATTATTAGCTTCGATTTAAGCACAAAACGGAGAGACATTATGTTTGAACCAATGGAGCTAACCAATGATGCGGTGATTAAGGTCATCGGCGTTGGCGGCGGCGGCGGAAATGCCGTTGAACACATGGTACGCGAGCGAATTGAAGGCGTTGAATTCTTTGCTGTGAATACAGACGCACAAGCTCTGCGTAAAACCGCAGTAGGACAAACTATCCAAATCGGGACCGGTATTACTAAAGGTCTGGGTGCGGGTGCAAACCCAGAAGTGGGTCGCAATGCTGCTGAAGAAGACCGTGAAGCATTACGCAATGCTCTTGATGGAGCAGACATGGTCTTTATCGCCGCTGGTATGGGCGGTGGTACAGGTACCGGAGCAGCGCCAGTTGTTGCTGAAGTTGCTAAAGAATTAGGTATCCTGACAGTTGCTGTCGTGACTAAGCCATTCAATTTTGAAGGCAAAAAACGCATGGCATTCGCTGAAGCGGGTATCACTGAGTTATCTAAGCATGTTGACTCATTGATTACTATTCCGAATGACAAATTATTAAAAGTTCTTGGTCGAGGTATCTCTTTACTGGATGCTTTTGGTGCGGCAAATGACGTATTAAAAGGTGCAGTTCAGGGTATCGCAGAGCTGATTACTCGCCCAGGTTTAATGAACGTGGACTTTGCTGACGTGCGTACTGTGATGTCAGAAATGGGTTACGCGATGATGGGCTCCGGTGTTGCACGTGGAGAAGATCGAGCTGAAGAAGCGGCAGAAATGGCAATTTCTAGTCCACTTCTGGAAGATATCGACTTGTCTGGCGCGCGTGGTGTGCTGGTTAACATCACGGCTGGTTTTGACCTGCGTCTGGATGAATTCGAAACTGTGGGTAATACCATCCGTGCATTTGCATCTGATAATGCAACGGTCGTAATTGGTACTTCTTTAGACCCAGAAATGCATGAAGAGCTGCGTGTAACAGTTGTTGCTACCGGTATTGGTATGGATAAACGTCCAGAAATCACATTGGTCAGTAATAAAATGTCTCAGCAAGCTTCAATGGAGCAGCGCTATCAGCAAATGCAAAATAGCATGTCTTCATTAAATGAAGAAAAACCAGCTGCAAAAGCAGTTAATGACCAAAATACGCAGACAAACAAAGAACCGGATTATTTAGATATTCCAGCGTTCTTGCGTAAACAGGCTGATTAATTTTTTAATTTAATTGGTTTTTCCGCTTTTTGTGCTAAAATTTTCTACTGACTATCCCTTATGATAGTCAGTAGGACTTATAACATTGCGAGAAAATACGATGATCAAACAACGGACACTAAAACGTATTATTAAAGCGACTGGTGTTGGTTTACATACCGGCAAAAAAGTTACGCTTACTTTACGTCCAGCGCCGGCAAACACCGGGGTCATCTACCGTCGTACTGACCTTAATCCACCGGTTGATTTTCCGGCAGATGCGAAATCAGTTCGCGATACCATGTTATGTACTTGCTTAGTCAATGAAGATAACGTGCGTATTTCTACTGTTGAGCATTTGAATGCTGCATTAGCAGGATTAGGTATCGATAACATTGTTATTGAAGTCAACGCGCCTGAAATCCCTATTATGGATGGCAGTGCTGCACCTTTTGTTTTCTTACTGCTAGATGGCGGTATTGAAGAATTAAATTGTGCGAAGAAATTCTTACGCATTAAAGAAACAGTACGTGTTGAAGATGGTGATAAGTGGGCAGAGATGTCACCTTATAATGGCTTTAGCTTAGATTTCACTATCGACTTCCAACACCCTGCGATTGATACTAGTACTCAGCGTTATGCAATGGATTTCTCTGCGGAATCTTTTGTGAACCAAATCAGTCGTGCGCGTACATTTGGTTTTATGCGTGATATTGAATATCTGCAATCGAAAGGTTTATGCTTAGGCGGTAGTTTTGACTGTGCTATCGTGGTTGATGACTACAAAGTTCTCAACGAAGATGGTTTACGCTTTGAAGATGAATTCGTTCGTCACAAAATGCTTGATGCAATTGGTGACTTATTCATGTGTGGACACAATATTATTGGTGCATTCACTGCATTCAAATCGGGTCACGCACTGAATAACAAACTTCTACAAGCTGTTCTGGCTAAAGAATCTGCTTGGGATTTGGTTACCTATGAAGATGAAGCTGAACTACCTCTGGCATTCAAAGCGCCTTCGGCTGTATTCGCATAATAGTTTCTATTATGCTGCTATTTCTGAATTGTAATACTCAGGTTTAGCCTTTTCTGTTGGTTGCATTAGTACCCTCTCCGGCTAATGCAGCCAGCCGCTCGAATCTCTCCTTTAATCCTTTTGGGCTTCTTTCAGCCAATTTCAATAGTTGTTCTGCTGTCTGTACACTTATCTGTCTTTGATTACGATTTGTCTTAGTTAAAACTGATTGCTTATTCAGTGAGCTATTTTGCTTAGTTTTTCGTATAAGATCGGGATTGATTCTGATGTCGATAGACGATAAAGATGGTAGAATGGAAGTTCTTAATGCGGAAAGAAGATTTAATTTTTCATAATTAAGACGGGTCATCCAACTGGCGTTAGCCACTTCGAGAACCATAATATTATTGCGATAGTTTGCCACACGGCACATAGGCTTTATTTCTGCTGGTAGCAAATTTTTTACAACTTGGTTCAGTTTGAGAATCGCTTTTGCATTCCGCTGAATAGTTTGCAATGTATTGGATGTTTTTGACAACGACTCTTCGAGTACATTAAAAAGCGGTTGTGGATGACTATCTCTCATTGTGAACTCTCATTTTTCGCTATAGCCAAAGGTGTGGGAACATAACTGAGAAGCAATAATACTTCAATATACAGATTATATAAGAGTTTGATGGGTATTTTAAATTTTTGGCGACATTTAGGTAGAAGATACTTTTGGTCCCACCTATTATTAGGTGTTGTGGCTACGGGTGTCGGCTTGCCTACAATTCTAAATGCCTTGTCCCAATCCCAACAAACTCAAATTAACTCTACACCAGTTAATCGCCAAAGCCAGGCTGTAAATGCTTTCGATAACTTGTTTGCCCAACAGAGTTCTCAACGTTCTTCATCTTCATCTTCCTATTCGGTTAACTATTGGCAGCAGCATGCTGTTCGTAATGTTATCCGGCAACTGACTTTTGCATTTTCAACCAATGAAGATGAGGATACCGGTAAAAGAGTGCTGCCAAAAGAGCAGCATTTTGCACCACAGTTAATGATTGATACGTTGTACGCCATGCTGGCACAACGTTCACTTCAACGAGATGTGGCAAGCCTACAGAGTAGCCATCATATCTATCCAACCTTTACGGTCTATCAACCTGCAATTTGGGTTGCTCAGGTTCATGGGATTAGAGCCGGTCCTCTCTGCGCTTAAGCCTATTTAACGATTGTATCTCCATACTTTATGGTGGGATGCTATTGTTTTTTATCACGAATTTATTCTAATAATTAACTGATTTACCTGAGAAAAAATATGTTAACTAAATTATTAACCAAAGTATTTGGTAGCCGTAATGAGCGTACACTGCGTCGTTTACGCAAAGAAGTAGAAAAAATTAACCGTCTAGAGCCTGAGTTTGAAAAACTATCTGACGAAGAACTAAAAGCAAAAACAACAGAATTTCGTGAGCGTATTAAGCAAGGTGAAAGCATTGAAAATATTATTCCTGAAGCATTTGCTACTGTGCGTGAAGCCAGTAAACGTGTATTCGGGATGCGCCATTTCGACGTCCAATTAATTGGTGGTATGGTGCTTAATGAGCGTTGTATCGCAGAGATGCGTACAGGTGAAGGTAAAACATTAACGGCTACATTACCGGCATATGTGAATGCGTTATCTGGTAAGGGCGTTCACGTTGTTACCGTGAACGATTATTTGGCAAAACGTGATGCTGAAAATAACCGTCCACTATTTGAATTCTTAGGCTTAACAGTTGGTATCAATTTATCCGGTATGGCTGCGCCAGCGAAACGTCAAGCATATGCGGCAGATATTACTTATGGTACTAACAACGAATTTGGTTTCGACTATTTACGTGACAACATGGCATTCAGCCCTGAAGAGCGAGTTCAACGCAAATTGCACTATGCGTTAGTGGATGAGGTGGATTCAATTTTAATTGATGAGGCTCGTACACCACTCATTATTTCTGGTCCTGCGGAAGATAGTTCGGATCTGTATACTCAAGTTGATAAATTAATTCCAAAATTAATTCGTCAAGAGAAGGAAGATTCAGATACTTTCCAAGGTGAAGGTCACTTCTCCGTAGATGAAAAATCTCGTCAAGTTACTATCACTGAGCGTGGTTTAGTCTTGGTTGAAGAGTTACTAGTGAATGCCGGTCTTATGGATGAAGGCGAATCTTTGTATTCACCATCGAATATCATGCTTATGCACCATGTCATGGCAGGTTTACGTGCCCATGCATTATTCACCCGTGATGTTGACTACATTGTTAAAGACAATCAAGTCATTATTGTTGATGAGCATACTGGTCGTACAATGGACGGTCGCCGTTGGTCCGATGGTTTACACCAAGCAGTTGAAGCGAAAGAAGGTGTTGAGATCCACAATGAGAACCAAACTCTTGCCTCAATAACATTCCAGAATTATTTCCGCTTATATGAAAAATTAGCTGGTATGACGGGTACTGCGGATACTGAGGCATTTGAATTTAGCTCTATTTATAAGCTTGATACCATTGTTATCCCAACTAACCGTCCAATGGTGCGTAAAGATTTACCTGATTTAGTCTATATGACAGAAGCAGATAAATTTGAAGCCATTATTGAAGATATCCGTGAAAGAACAGCGAAAGGTCAACCGGTGCTGGTTGGTACTATCTCAATTGAAAAATCTGAGATGATTTCTAATGCGCTGAATAAAGCAAAAATTGCTCATAATGTCTTGAATGCTAAATTCCACTCAATGGAAGCAGATATCATTGCTAATGCGGGGCAATCTGGTGCAGTAACTATCGCAACTAACATGGCTGGTCGTGGTACTGATATTGTATTAGGTGGCAGCTGGCAGTCAGAAGTTGCGGCATTAGAAGAGCCAACTCAAGAACAAATTGATGAAATCAAGGCTAATTGGAAAATTCGTCATGATGAAGTTTTAGCTGCGGGCGGTTTACATATTATTGGTACTGAGCGCCATGAATCTCGCCGTATTGATAACCAGTTACGTGGTCGTGCGGGTCGTCAAGGGGATGCGGGTTCTTCACGTTTCTATTTATCCATGGAAGATGCATTAATGCGTATCTTTGCTTCTGATCGTGTCACTGGCATGATGAAAAAGCTGGGTATGAAACCGGGTGAAGCTATTGAGCATCCTTGGGTAACTAAAGCTATCGCAAACGCACAACGTAAAGTTGAAAGTCGTAACTTTGATATTCGTAAACAGTTACTTGAATATGATGATGTTGCAAGTGACCAACGCCGTGCTATTTATTCTCAGCGTAATGAATTGTTGGATGGCGGTGATATCAAAGAAACAGTTGATAGCATTCGTGAAGATGTATTGTCGACGACAATGGATGCTTATATTCCACCTCAATCACTTGAAGAAATGTGGGATATTGATGGTCTACATAAACGCTTAGTGAGTGATTTCGACCTCGATCTACCAATCAAAGAGTGGTTAGATAAAGAGCCTGAGTTACATGAAGAAACTCTGCGTGAACGTATTATGGAAAAAGCGATTGAAATTTATCAACGTAAAGAGGAAATCGTTGGTGAAGAAGCTATGCGTAACTTTGAAAAAGGGGTTATGTTACAAACTCTGGACACATTGTGGAAAGAGCATTTGGCCTCTATGGACTATTTACGCCAAGGTATCCATTTACGTGGTTATGCACAAAAAGATCCAAAACAAGAGTACAAACGTGAATCTTTCAGTATGTTTGCAAGTATGTTGGAAGCGCTGAAGTATGAAGTGATCAGTACCTTGTCTAAAGTGCAAGTTCGCTTACCTGAAGAAGTTGAAGCATTAGAACAACAGCGCCGTGAAGAAGCAGAACGTCTAGCTAAGAAACAGCATTTAAGTCATGCGACTGAAACTGAGTCATTAATGACAGAAGCTGAAGCAAAAATTGCAACTCAAGGGAATAAGATTGGTCGTAATGACCCATGTCCTTGTGGTTCAGGTAAAAAATACAAACAGTGTCATGGACGTTTGAATTAATAGAGATTCATTGATTATTAAATAAAGGCGGGAATTCCCGCCTTTTTAACGAAGAAATTATGGAAAAAAAACATTTACATATTGCAGCGGGAATTATTCGAACTGCTCAGCAACATATTTTTATAACCCAACGTCCTGAAGGTACTCATATGGCAGGCTTTTGGGAGTTTCCTGGTGGGAAGCTAGAACAAGGCGAGCTACCGGAAGATGCTTTGATTCGGGAGTTAGAAGAGGAAGTTGGGATCATAGTAACTGATTGTAGTTTGTTTCATCGAGTTGACCATGAATTTGACGATAGGTTTATTACACTCTATTTCTTTATGGTTTCTGATTGGCGGAATGAACCTTATGGAAGAGAGGGACAAAAATTTCGCTGGATTGATCAGGAAGACTTAATTGCTGATGAATTCCCACCAGCGAATCGAGTTATTGTTGATATGCTGACAAAAGCAGTCTAATTACTCAGGATCAATGTTTAACTTGTGGAAAATAGACACGGAAGACTATTTTCCACGGTTGATAGCCTATTTAACCATTAATGATCAGGTTGCTCACTCCAGTTATCGCTATCGGAAATATCCCCTTGGCTTCCAATTCGTTTCTCTTCAGCGGCCCATTCACCTAAGTCAATTAATTGACAGCGTTTACAACAAAATGGGCGATAAGGGCTATTTTCATTCCAAATCACTACTTTTTGGCAAGTTGGACAATTTACTTCAATCACTTCGCTCATACTTCTATTCCCAAAACTAACAGCAGGCTAGCTGAAAATTAATCACTTCGGGGAGTATACCATTCTCACTATCAATGTGCAGGAAACGTAGTGCAAAACGATTTTTGTGCCCAGAAATTTGTGGATAGAGCAAATCGTCGGGGCTGAGCTTAATACGTAGTAATTCTTTACCTTCCACATTACCTTGGTAAAAACCATTATGAGATTGCCTATCTTCAAAGTGACCATTCTGGCGAATAAGTGAGAGAACAGTCTGTAGTGCTTCATGTAAAGGGTCGATACTTGTTAGCCATATTTTGATTTCATCACTCCGCTCTGTTTGAGGGATATGCAACCATAACTGCAGGGTAGGAAGATCGAAATTACAGCAGCCACCAGGAATGCTAAGACGTTGACGAACCATACTGATAATTTTATCTGTTCTGAGCAAGTGACCGAATCGTGGTGCTAAAGTCAGAATAGATAGCTTATTGGATAAGTCATCGGTTAAGGATGTGAGTAGTTGCTTATCCACATTGGGGGATTCAGCCCAATTCAATAACTTTGTTTTATATTTCTCTAATTCTTTTATTAGGTCAGTACGGACTTCGCCTCTATCTAAAATTTCGATGAGCTCGGAAACTGAGCGAAAAAAGGCAATCCCAGAT
The DNA here is from genome assembly GCF_000156395.1 of Providencia rustigianii DSM 4541. Taxonomy (GTDB): domain Bacteria; phylum Pseudomonadota; class Gammaproteobacteria; order Enterobacterales; family Enterobacteriaceae; genus Providencia; species Providencia rustigianii. The sequence continues at coordinate 340,449 of NZ_GG703819.1, read as the reverse complement.
GCATAGGAAGTAATATTACTCTGCTCATAAATTTGTAATAGCAGGGTTTCAAGGCGTAACCAAGAACGAATTTTTTCATTCATTGGGTATTCATAAGTGACCAAGTTTGTATCTGTTTGTTCGCCCATGTGTATTCCTATTCTTGTCTTTCTGCGAGTGCTAAATATTTTTTATGCAGCTCTATAACTCTATCAGTGATGTTTGTATCATTTGTATGGTTCGAAATAATATCATCAGCATAAGACAATCTTTTTTCTCGACTGACTTGAGCATCTAATATCTTGATAGCTTGCTCTTGACTGATGTTATCTCGCTTTACTGTTCTCTCAATTTGCTCTTCTTTGGTGACATCAACAACTAAAACTCGATTAGCTAAATGAGAGATATTATTTTCGATCAATAAAGGTACAACCCATAAGACATATGGAAATTTAGATTGCTGTAGCTGTTTCTTGGTTTCTTGCTGTATCAATGGATGAAGTAATGCATTCAACCATTTTTTTTCTTTAGGTTGAGAGAAGATGATCTCTCTTAGGCGAGCTCTATTCAGCATACCATCAGAGTTCAAGATATCTTGTCCAAAATGTTGCGTAATGTAGCCTAATGCCGGAGTATTAGGCTCGACAATTTGCCGAGCAATAACATCCGCATCAACAATAGGGACTCCAAGTTTAGAAAACTGGTTGGCAACCGTTGTTTTACCACTACCAATACCACCAGTGAGAGCAACTATATAAGGCATAAATTGATTCATTAACTAATTAGAAATAAAACAGGTTACACCGAAACTTTAAGTTTGTCTGTATACAATTCAATCTGAATTATAGGATTAATATATATATGTGACATCGCGCTATTTTTTATCATCTAAAATTTATAATCTCAATTAAGTAATAACTTAAACACCAGAAATGGCATTTCCTAAGTTAAATATTGGTAAGTACATAGCTAGCATAATTAAGCAGATAAAGCTCGAAATCAGAATAAGTAAGATTGGCTCTATACTTTTTAAGCGTTGCTCGGTAATAGATATATATTGCTCCATGTAATAATTAAATAAATATAATGTAAAATGTTCAAGTTTTCCAGATTCTTCTGCAATTGAAATAAGTTGAATAGCTAAGCTAGGGAATAAACTTGTTTTTTTCATCGACTCTGATAATGACTCACCTTTAATGATGGATTGGTAAATAAACTGGCAATCATTATTGTATCTTTTATTGGTGATAGTCTTAATTGAGCATTTTAAACATTCAGAGAGTGGTAGCCCAGAGCTCAATGTGGAGGATACGGTTAAAAAATATAAATTTAAATTATTCAATCTTATTATGCAATTAATATATGGAATTCTACTTATTATAGCTACTATGCATTCTGATAACTTCATTCTGAAATGGGCTGCTAGCAATCCAACGGTGAAAAATATGATAGATAATAATTCTATTTTTGTACTAATAAAATGAGAGATAGAAATTAAAATAAGAGTGATCGATGGTAATTGATGTTGAAAGCTAGTATAAATTTCTGCAAATTGAGGAATGACGAAAATTAGCATAATGACTAAAACTAGGCTTGAGAAAATAAGTAAAGTTATAGGGTAACGTAATGCTTTTTTGATTATCAAAGCTGTTTCTTTTTTGTGTTCAAGCATACCTTTAATGATGAGGAAACTCTCCTCATATTTTCCAGTATTTTCCGCAAGTAATATTAGGCTAATAATTGTGCTATCAAATATCTTTGGATGTTCACTTAAATTTTTAGTCAGCATTTCTCCATTTTCAAGGTTCCTAATAATTTCCCGAATAATATTTTTCCATAAAGGAAGTTGACAATTAGTTTGTAGAAGATGAAAACATTGAAGTAGACTGATTCCTGACGAACTTAATATGCTTAATTGATGAAAGAAATGGATTCTAAAATCTAAATTAACTTTATCTAAGATGAAAATAGATTTTAATTTTATTATAATTGGTGTTTCTCCTTGTTCCAATAGATATAAAAAAGCTTGTTTTTTATTTTTAGCAATGAGCGTGCTATGGGTATAATGATTATTATTATTTATAGATTGATAATTATAAACGAACATTAGTAATTAGCCTCCGTACCTATTACCGAGTAAAGTTCTTGTAAAGTTGTTTCCCCTGAGTCAATAAGTTCTAATCCGGATTGAAATAAACATTTGAAATTACTTAGAGGTTTATTTGATTTTAGAAATAACTGTTCTAATTGCTGCTGACTAAGATATTCATAAATAGCTGTACGCCCCATAAATCCAGAAAAGCAGCGCTCACATCCTTTTGCTTGCTGTTCATTAACAGAGTGAACGTCATCAATTTGAATTTTTATACTATTTGACTGTTTACAATGAGGACATAATTTTCGTATTAGTCGTTGGGCAATAACCATTTTTAAACAAGCTTGAAGTTGTGTTTTATCAATACCCAGTTGCTCCATTCGAGTAATTGCACTGATAGTGCAATTAGTGTGTAACGTGGATAATACTAGATGACCAGTTTGTGCTGCTCTAGTGGCTATTTGTGCAGTCTCTTCATCTCTGATTTCACCAATCATAATGACATCAGGATCTTGACGTAGAAGTGCTCGTAAAATATAGGCAAAAGTCAGATCATATTTTTCATGAACTTGAGTTTGGTTTATTCCTGAAAGAGGGATCTCTATTGGATCTTCTATCGTTGAAATATTTCTGTAAGACTGATTAAGATATTCTAGGGCGCTGTATAAGGTAACTGTTTTCCCACTTCCGGTAGGACCAGTAACGAGTATTAATCCTTGAGGCCTTTGCAAGTTACTTTTTAGTAATGGTAATAGAGATGAGCACATACCTAAGTTTTCAATAGAATATTTAAGTTGTGTATTAAGTAACCTAAGCACCAACTTTTCTCCGTAGATTGTTGGCATGCTCGATAGCCGGATACTGAAATTTTGTCCTTCAAAAAACCAACTCATTTGGCCATCTTGAGGAACTCTCTTTTCTGCAATATTCATTTTTGCCAGTATTTTTATACGAGCAATTATTTCATTATTAATTTCATGTGGTGGAGATGGTACAACATATAATTTACCATCAACGCGTAAGCGAATTTTAACTGTTAGTTTTGTTGGTTCAATATGAATATCAGATGAGCGCTTACGTACTGCCATTTTTAGCAAGTCCTCTACAAAACCAACCGCTGGAGACGTTGCATTGACAGGCTCATTATTGACTTGATATTCTTTTTCTTCTTCATTAATCTCTATAACTTGGCGATTAAAGTAATGGTCAATTTTTTGTTTTTGCCATATTTCATAGCAGACAGGTACGCTTGCAATAAATCTTAATGTGGAAAGTAAGTTATCACTAGGCTTTTCTAAGGTAGCAATAGAAAGTCTTTTTTCATTGTAATCAATAATAACTATATAATTCTTATCACATAATATTTTTAACTCTTTAAAAATATATTGATTGTCTTTTGCAGAGTTCATATTAATCCCTTAATTAAAAACTGAGTGTTTTTTCACATAATGCTTTTAGATCCGCATCATTATCAGACTTACACTCAGTAGACCATTGAAATTGAGTGTTATTTGTTGAATCTAAAGGAGTTAATGTCCCAGAAAGCTTTGTTAATGTTTTATCCCCTGAAAAATGAATAACACCAGATTTGACGTCAATATTTTTTAAATACTTTCCTTTAATTCCACTAGGAATATTGTTTTTCCCTCCATTACATCCAAGGAAGCTCCCTTGATTAAAACTACATAATTCCACACTATTTTTATAAGATAGGAGCGTTTGTAGCACATCTGTCATTGCTGCTTTTTGCATATAACCTTGATATCCTGGAATTGCGATCGCGCTTAATATTGAAATTATTGCTATCACAATCATTATTTCGATAAGTGAAAATCCTTTTTGATTCATGAATAACGCCTCCTTAGTTAATTGAGGCTCTATAATAATCTACTTATTTAGTAAATTTATTTATTGAAAATTAAGATTACGAGTAGCTTGGTAAGTTTATTTTGTAATTTGTTATCGGTGACATTTTTTTTCGAAGCGGTTCGCAAATTTAGATTAAGAAATTTTTTTGATACTAACTTAGGTATTAAATATTGCTATAAATAAAAGAATGGTGAAGGGATTGGCTAATCAACCATTATGATTATTAGCCAATAAAGTAGGATGGAAATTTAATTTTATAGGGCACTTTTATATTGTTTCCAATCAAAGTAAGGACCTGGGTCAGTTTTACGGCTGGGAGCAATATTACTATGACCTGTAATATTGTGTTTAATTTGTGGGTACTGTGAAATTAACAGCTTAGTTAGTTTAGTTAGTGCTATATATTGATATTCTGTAAAAGCTTCAAAATCAGTACCTTCTAACTCAATGCCGATAGAAAAGTCATTACATTTTTCTCTGCCTTGATAGCTAGATTGACCCGCATGCCACGCACGTTTATTAAAAGGAACATATTGAATAATTTCACCGTTACGGCGAATCAAACAATGGGCTGAAACTTTTAAATGTTGGATCTCTTGAAAGAAGGGGTGTTCATTAGGATCTAAGGTACCCATAAATAGCTGATTAATATATGGGCCACCAAATTGACCTGGTGGAAGACTGATATTGTGAATAACTAAAAGTGATGGATGTTCATCCGTAGGACGCGAATCGCAGTGTGGGGAAGGGATATGAGTCACATTATTTAGCCATCCTTCATGTATTTTCATATCAGTATCCATAGTATGCTCTTTTCTTTTTCTGTAAGTACCCGTAGTTGTTATTGAGAAGATTAGCATAGATGAAATGTTGCGGGGATATATTTTGGAGCTAGTAATGAGTATACGACGTTATGATGAACAAGAACGACGCAAGATATTGATAGAACGATTAATTGTAGATATTCCTTTTATGGTCACGGTTGCTCTAAAGGAAGATTTGGGGCAATTTGTTGACTATAAAAAAGATATTACAGGGCAATTACTGAATGAAAAAACACAGGCTACTGCAAGGATTATCACGCGAGAAGAAGGGATTTTTTGTGGTCAGAAATGGTTAGAGGAAGTTTTCTACCAATTGGGTAATCAAGTTCAAATTGATTGGAAAGTTCAAGATGGGGATAAGGTTTCACCAAACCAAGTACTATGCGAAATGCAAGGACCATCACAAATCTTATTAACGGGTGAAAGAACCGCATTAAATTTTATACAGACACTCTCCTCGGTATCGACGGTGACCGCAAAATATGTCATGCAACTTGAAGGTACAAGAACTAAATTATTAGATACCCGTAAAACTATTCCAGGATTACGAAGTGCATTGAAATATGCTGTTTTAATGGGGGGAGGATATAACCACCGTTTAGGTTTATCTGATGCTTATCTCATTAAAGAAAATCACATTATTTCTGCGGGATCAGTAAAACAAGCAATTTCTTTTGCTCGAGAATCTCACCCTGAAGTACCCATTGAGGTTGAAGTTGAAAATTTAGATGAGTTACTTCAAGCCATTAAAGCTAATGCCGATATTATTATGCTTGATAATTTCACAACAGATATGATGAAAGATGCAGTGGTTCTTGCTGATGGTAAAGCGGCTCTTGAAGTTTCGGGAAATGTCACATTAACAACTATTAGAGAGTACGCAGAAACTGGAGTTGATTTTATTTCAGTCGGGGCACTAACAAAGCACATTCATGCGATGGACCTCTCTATGCGCTTTGTAGAACTAAAGCATTAGCCGCTTAATTTTAAAAAGTATGGCTCAAGGTAGCAGGGGTAATAAGATTATAAATCACATTTTGATATTCCCTGCTTCTTTAAACTGAGTGATGCAGTAGCTTGGCCCATATTTAGTTATGAATTCAATGATGATGGTTTCTACTAGAGTGTTTATTAACTCAATAGTTATTGTAAAAATGACATGCTGAGAATAAGAACATTTTTTCATCAATGAACTTAACAAGCTAGCAACATTAATTAATGTGCTTTTTGTCTAAATATAAGACAACAATAATGAGTGAATTATTATTCAAATAATTAAGATAAAAAATCAAACCATGGTTGGCTGTAACGCTTCAGTTTTTATTTTTGAAGCATAAAAAATTAAATTGATGTTAAAACTGCGTACAGCTTGGTCAGAGTTTGGTTATTAATTAATGCTTTTTTTTAAAATTTTTCGTTAAAACTTGCAGGATTTTATGATTTAGCGCAAGGTCTTTATGGACAGATAGTGAATACTTTGTTACTTTATTAAGCCATAAATAAATTGGTATTACCAATTAACACTGGGTACTAGATAATCAATAATTACTCACTCATTGAAATGGCAGATTATGACTTACGGTAAAATTCGCCAACCAAAGTTATCTGATGTAATAGAGCAACGACTCGAACATCTTATTTTCGAGGGGACTTTACGCCCTGGCGAAAAGCTGCCCCCTGAACGTGAACTAGCAAAACAATTCGATGTCTCAAGACCGTCAGTGCGTGAAGCAATTCAAACATTAGAAGCTAAAGGGCTCTTATCTCGCCGGCAAGGTGGAGGTACATTTGTTCAAAAACAGATGTGGCAAAGTTTTAGTGACCCATTGGCAGAGTTACTTACTGGTAATCCTGAATCTCAATTAGACCTCCTTGAAACTCGTCATGCACTGGAAGGTATTGCAGCTTATTACGCTGCTTTACGCGGTACAGAAGAGGATATAGAGCGTATTCGTCAAAGCTATGAACTTATTAAAACAGCGCAGCAAAGTGGTGATCTTAATGCTGAGTCAGATGCAGTATTACAGTATCAACTGATTGTAACGGAAGCAGCTCATAATGTAGTACTGCTGCATTTGTTGCGTTGTATGGTACCAATGTTAGAACAAAATATTCGTCAAAATTTTGAATTCTTATATACCCGCAAAGAGATGTATAACGCGGTGAGTGAACATAGGGAACAAATTTTCTCGGCTATCGTTGCTAGAGAGCCAGAAAAAGCGCGTGAGGCATCACACCGCCATCTCGCATTTATTGAAGACCTACTGTTGGATATTGGTCGAGAGCAAACTCGTCGTGAGCGTTCTTTACGCCGATTACAGCAACATCCTGATTTAAATTAGTAATGTAGATCCTGACTGCTGCGTCTACATTACTCTGAATGCTCTTCTGAGAGTTAAAGCGGCAACTACATCAGGGCCTATCTTCCAGCTGTTTTTACAGCAAAATAGCTGGAAGATAGGCTCCATATTAAACATATAAAATAGATAACAGATAAGGAATACACCATGTCAGATATGTTAAAAAATGACGTGGATCCGATTGAAACTCGCGACTGGCTACAGGCGATTGAATCGGTCATCCGTGAAGAAGGTGTTGATCGTGCTCAGTTTATTATCGAACAGGTATTAAGCGAAGCGCGTAAAGGCGGTGTTAGCATTGCCGCTGGTGCATCGAGTAGTTCTGATTATATCAACACTATTTCTGTTGAAGATGAACCCGCATACCCAGGTAACATGGATTTAGAACGCCGTATTCGTTCTGCAATTCGTTGGAACGCAGTAATGACTGTTCTGCGTGCCTCTAAAAAAGATTTGGAACTGGGTGGCCACATGGCATCATTCCAGTCCGCAGCAACGCTATATGAAGTTTGCTTTAACCACTTCTTCCGTGCTCACAACAATAATGACGGTGGAGACTTAGTCTTCTTCCAAGGTCATATCTCTCCGGGGATCTACGCACGTGCATTCTTAGAAGGTCGTTTAACTGAAGAGCAGATGAATAATTTCCGTCAAGAAATTGGTGGTAAAGGCCTGTCTTCTTATCCTCACCCTAAATTAATGCCTGATTTCTGGCAATTCCCAACTGTATCTATGGGGTTAGGTCCTCTAAATGCGATTTATCAAGCGAAATTCTTGAAATATCTGGATAACCGTGGTCTGAAAGATACTTCAGCACAGCGCGTATATGCGTTCTTAGGTGATGGTGAGATGGATGAGCCTGAATCTAAAGGTGCAATTACGATTGCTACTCGCGATAAATTAGATAATTTGGTATTCGTGATTAACTGTAACTTGCAGCGTCTGGATGGTCCAGTAACAGGTAACGGTAAAATTGTTAACGAATTAGAAGGTATCTTCAGCGGTGCTGGCTGGCAAGTTATCAAAGTTATGTGGGGCGACCGTTGGGATGAGCTGCTACGTAAAGATACCAGCGGTAAACTGGTTCAATTGATGAACGAAACACTTGATGGTGATTACCAGACATTTAAGTCACGCGATGGTGCTTATGTTCGTGAACACTTCTTCAACCGCTACCCAGAAACTGCCGCATTAGTTAAAGACATGACTGATGATGAAATTTGGGCACTGAACCGCGGTGGTCACGATCCGAAGAAAGTGTATGCAGCATTCAAGAAAGCACAAGAAACCAAAGGCAAACCAACTGTTATTTTAGCTCAAACCATCAAAGGTTATGGTATGGGTGAAACTGCAGAAGGTAAAAACATTGCTCACCAAGTTAAGAAAATGAACATGGATGGCGTACGTCACTTCCGTGATCAATTCAATGTGCCAGTTGCTGATGATCAAATCGAAAAACTGCCATTTATCACGTTCGAAAAAGATTCTGAAGAATACAAATATCTGCATGAGCGTCGTCAAGCATTGGGTGGATATTTACCAGCTCGTCGCGCTAAATTTGAAGAGAAACTGGATATTCCAGCTCTGTCTGATTTCAGCCAACTGCTTGAAGAACAATCAAAAGAAATTTCAACAACGATCGCATTTGTTCGTGTTCTGAATGTGATGTTGAAAAACAATTCGATCAAAGAGCGTTTAGTACCAATTATTGCCGATGAGGCTCGTACCTTTGGTATGGAAGGCCTATTCCGTCAAATTGGTATCTACAGTCCTAAAGGTCAGCAATATACTCCACAAGATCGTGAACAAGTTGCTTACTATAAAGAAGACTCTAAAGGTCAAATTCTACAGGAAGGTATCAACGAGTTAGGTGCTGGTTCTTCATGGTTAGCAGCTGCGACTTCATACAGTACTAACAACCTGCCAATGATCCCATTCTATATCTACTACTCAATGTTTGGTTTCCAACGTATTGGCGACTTAATGTGGGCAGCAGGTGACCAACAAGCTCGCGGCTTCCTGATTGGTGGTACTTCAGGACGTACAACACTGAACGGTGAAGGCTTACAGCACGAAGATGGTCATAGTCATATTCAATCACTGACAATTCCTAACTGTATCTCTTATGATCCAGCTTATGCCTATGAAGTTGCTGTTATCATGCAACACGGTTTAGAGCGTATGTATGGTGAGAAACAAGAGAACGTGTATTACTACATCACAACTCTGAACGAAAACTACCATATGCATGCAATGCCGGAAGGTGTGGAAGATGGTATCCGTAAAGGTATCTATAAACTGGCTTCTGTAGAAGGCAGCAAAGGTAAAGTTCAGTTGTTAGGTTCTGGTTCAATGATGCGTCATGTTCGTGAAGCTGCAGATATTCTTGCTGCCGAATATGGCATCGGTTCTGACGTATATAGCGTAACTTCATTCACTGAATTGGCTCGTGATGGTCAAGATTGTGAGCGTTGGAATATGCTGCATCCATCAGCAACTCCACGTGTACCGTATGTTGCTCAAGTTATGAATGATGCACCAGCTGTTGCATCTACTGACTATATGAAACTGTTCGCTGAGCAAATTCGTACCTACGTTCCTGCAACGGAGTACCGTGTACTAGGTACTGATGGTTTCGGTCGTTCTGACAGCCGTGAAAATCTGCGTCACCACTTCGAAGTGGATACAACCTATGTCATCGTTGCAGCGTTAGGTGAATTGGCTAAACGTGGTGAGATTGATGTTAAAGTCGTTGAAGAAGCGATTAAAAAATACAACATCAACCCAGATAAAGTTAACCCACGTTTGGCATAAGAGGTAATAATCAATGTCTATTGAAATTCAAGTGCCAGATATCGGTGCTGATGAAGTTGAAGTCACCGAAGTGATGGTTAAAGTTGGTGATAAAGTAGAGGCTGAGCAATCGCTGATCACTGTTGAGGGTGATAAAGCTTCTATGGAAGTCCCATCTCCACAAGCGGGTGTGGTTAAAGAAATTAAAATTGCAGTAGGTGACAAAGTCACTACTGGCAAACTAATCATGATTTTTGATTCTGCAGAGGGCGCATCTGTGCCAGCTGTAGAGGCAGCAGCCCCTGCGGTAGCACCAGCAGCACCAACTGCGGCAGCACTGAAAGAAGTCGCTGTACCTGATATTGGTGGTGATGAAGTTGAAGTTACTGAAATCATGGTTAAAGTTGGTGATGCAATCACGGCTGAACAATCTCTGATTACCGTTGAAGGCGATAAAGCGTCAATGGAAGTACCTGCACCATTTGCTGGTACGGTTAAAGAGATCAAGATTGCGACTGGCGATAAAGTCAAAACTGGCTCGTTGATCATGGTATTTGAAGTTGCTGGCGCTGCACCTGCGGCAGCGGTTTCCGCACCAGCACCTGCAGCGGCACCAACAGCATCTGCAATCAAAGATGTTAATGTACCTGATATCGGTGGCGATGAAGTTGAAGTCACTGAAGTGATGGTAAAAGTTGGCGATACCGTAACGGCTGAACAATCTTTAATCACTGTTGAAGGCGATAAGGCTTCAATGGAGGTACCAGCACCATTCGCAGGTACAGTTAAAGAAATCAAGATTGCGACTGGCGATAAAGTCAAAACTGGCTCATTAATCATGACCTTTGAGGTAGCGGGTGCAGCACCTGCACCTACGGCGCCTCCTGCTTCTGCACCAGTTGCAGCTCCAGCAGCAGCGCAGGTAGCCTCTGCCCCAGCTAAAGCCGCTGATAGCAAAAATGAATTTGTTGAGAACGATGCATATATTCATGCAACACCAGTTATTCGCCGTTTAGCGCGTGAATTTGGCGTTAACTTGGCGAAAGTTAAAGGTACAGGTCGTAAAGGTCGTATCTTACGTGAAGACGTTCAAGCTTACGTTAAAGATGCTATCAAGCGTGCTGAAGCTCCAGCAGCAGCGGGTGGCGGTTTACCGGGTATGTTGCCATGGCCGAAAATTGATTACAGCAAATTTGGTGAAGTTGAAGAAGTTGAACTGGGTCGTATCCAGAAGATTTCTGGCGCTAACCTGAGCCGTAACTGGGTCATGATCCCTCACGTAACGCTGATGGAAGAAGTGGATACTACTGAAGTTGAAGAGTTCCGTAAGCAGCAGAACAAAGAAGCTGAGAAGAAAAAACTGGATGTGAAAATCACTCCACTGGTCTTCGTGATGAAAGCGGTTGCTCGTGCTCTGGAAGAAATGCCACGCTTCAACAGCTCTATTTCAGAAGATGCACAGCGTCTGTTCCTGAAAAAATATATCAACATCGGTATCGCTGTAGATACACCAAATGGCTTAGTGGTTCCTGTTTTCAAAGACGTGAACAAAAAAGGTATTATGGAGTTATCTCGTGAGCTGGGTGAAGTGTCTAAGAAAGCGCGTGCAGGTAAACTGACTGCGGCTGATATGCAAGGCGGTTGCTTCACTATCTCTAGCTTAGGTGGTATCGGAACTACCGGTTTTGCACCAATTGTGAATGCGCCAGAAGTGGCAATTATGGGTCTGTCTCGCTCTTCTATCAAACCAGTTTGGAATGGTAGTGAGTTTGTTCCACGCCTGATCCTGCCAATGTCTCTGTCATTTGACCACCGTGTGATTGATGGCGCTGATGGTGCGCGTTTCATCACGTTAGTTGGACAACTGATGAGCGATATTCGCCGTCTGGTAATGTAACTAATAAGACCGGTCAATTGACCGGTCTGTTTTATTTAGGCTGGGGCGGAGTTTTTCGCTGTTGCAACGAAAGGTTGGGAGTTACATCACGTATTCAGCCTTTTCAGGATGTTAACAATTCTGTAAACTGCTTGCGGTGTGTACTTTACCAGTGGAAAATTCGTTTATTCGGCGGCCCCGCTGGACAAAACAAAAAGAGGTCATGATGAGTACTGAAATTAAAGCCCAAGTCGTTGTGCTTGGTGCAGGCCCTGCAGGGTATTCTGCGGCTTTCCGTTGCGCTGACTTAGGTTTAGAGACTGTTTTGGTAGAGCGTTATTCAACTCTAGGTGGAGTTTGTTTAAACGTAGGTTGTATCCCTTCTAAAGCATTATTACACGTTGCTAAAGTTATCGAAGAAGCTAAAGCATTAGCTGAGCACGGTATCGTGTTTGGTGAGCCAAAAACGGATATCTCCAAAGTTCGCCTGTGGAAAGAAAAAGTTATCACCCAACTGACAGGTGGTTTAGCTGGTATGGCTAAAGGCCGTAAAGTTAATGTTGTTAACGGTCTAGGTAAATTCACTGGCGCTAACACTCTGGTTGTTGAAGGTGAAAACGGCAGCACCACTATCAATTTTGATAATGCGATCATTGCAGCGGGTTCACGTCCAATTGAATTACCATTTATTCCTCATGAAGATCCACGTGTTTGGGATTCAACTGATGCATTAGAACTGAAAGAAGTTCCTGAGCGTCTGCTGGTTATGGGTGGCGGTATCATCGGACTAGAGATGGGTACTGTTTACCATGCACTAGGTTCTCAAATTGATGTGGTTGAAATGTTTGACCAAGTTATCCCTGCGGCAGATAAAGATGTGGTTAAAGTATTCACAAAACAAATCAGCAAAAAATTCAACTTACTGTTAGAAACTAAAGTTACCGCTGTTGAAGCAAAAGAAGACGGTATCTATGTTTCTATGGAAGGTAAAAAAGCGCCAGCAGAGCCACAACGTTACGACGCTGTGTTAGTTGCAATTGGTCGCGTACCTAACGGTAAGAACTTAGACGCAGGTAAAGCAGGCGTTGAAGTTGATGATCGTGGTTTCATCCATGTTGATAAACAAATGCGTACTAACGTACCGCACATCTTTGCTATCGGTGACATCGTTGGTCAACCAATGCTGGCTCACAAAGGTGTTCACGAAGGCCACGTTGCAGCAGAAGTTATCTCTGGTCTGAAACACTACTTCGATCCAAAAGTGATTCCATCAATCGCTTATACTGAACCAGAAGTTGCATGGGTTGGTTTAACTGAGAAAGAAGCGAAAGAGAAAAACATCAGCTACGAAACAGCAACATTCCCATGGGCTGCATCAGGTCGTGCAATTGCATCTGACTGCTCTGAAGGTATGACTAAGCTGATTTTCGATAAGCAATCTAACCGTATTATCGGTGGTGCAGTTGTTGGTGTTAACGGTGGCGAATTACTTGGCGAAATCGGCCTAGCGATCGAAATGGGTTGTGATGCTGAAGATTTAGCATTGACTATCCATGCTCACCCAACACTGTACGAATCAATTGGTATGGCGGCAGAGATCTACGAAGGTAGCATCACTGACTTACCAAACGCAAAAGCGAAAAAGAAAAAGTAATTTTCTTTTTTAGCGAAAAGTAAGCGAATCGAAGACCAAAGCAGAAATGTTTTGGTCTTTTTTATTTTAATTAATAAACAGTATTAACTTATTTTCTTAATTATATAAATATTATAATTGCTATAATTTTAGTATTTACACTTGGTTGACTATAAAAAATTTTAAATTTAACTTCTTTGCTGTTTTTTAAATAACAACAAGGATGTTAATTATGCTCTATATAGATACAATGACTGTTTATGCTAATCCAGCCCCTTTTAATTTTACTGATATAACGAATGATGATTTTTTTAATGGTGATTATGCTTTTAATAATAATAGTATAAATGATCAATATGACCATTTGAAGACTATCACAAGGCTTATAGAAAATGATAATTATAGGCCGGAGATATCTAGAGATAGAGATGTAAATCGAGAAAATATAGTATCAGAAGATACAGTAAATACACCATTGCCATCACCACAAGAACTATCTCTTCAGGAAAAATTAATATTAAATCATCAGGAGATTTCAAATAAAATAAGCGAGCTAAAAGAAGAAAAAAGTAATTTAGAGAAAAGCTATGAATGGAAATTTATGACTGACCCGGAGAGATACCCATGTAATTATCAATGGGTTTTTAAAGCGTCAGATCTTAATATCACTACAAATGTTAGATTTAGTTCAATACAAGATAGAGATCGCTTACTTTCAGATAATTTTGATGATAGACCTATAGATATACCAAAATTAAATTTTTTTGATCCTAAACCTTTTTATAATGCCATTGAGAGAAATGCAGAATTATCAGCAAGAAATTATCTGCTAGCAACTCAGGAAAGACATACTAGACTAACAAAAGAAATTCAGTCTAATGAAAGTGAATTAAGAAACATTAAAATTAGCTTTACTGAAAGCAGTCTATTAACAATTCCAACACCGGTAATCCCTGTACACAATGGAAGCTCCGTATCTGATGAAAAAATAAGAATAGATTCCAATTTTGCTCAAGCAATTGAAAATAAGCTTAATGCGGCTGGCGATAAACTAGCAGAAACATTTGAATGTACCTTTGGATTTGCTTGTGCATCGGATTTGGATAAGGGAGCTAAAAATCCCAATCTTGGAAAAGATCTTTCAAATTCAGATAAAGTTGAATTAGGTGGCACTGGTTCAGGCACACCGGATGGCTGGGGGCCTGAGGATGAAGCTCATTCAAGAGTTCAAAATTATGCCCACGAAAAAATAAATTTAAATCGTAATGTAATGCCTATAGAAGAAGGAATTGGTATATTAAGAGATGCAGCTAGAGGTAATAAAGGAAATTTTAACTTAGGACAGGCAACATCTGAAAATGCCAACATTCTTGGAGAAGCATGGGTAGGTAATGGATTCAGAGTTTCTAGGGATGGTACTTCTTGGGTTAGCTCAGATGGACTTAGAATTTATCGCCCACCTTCATTTAAGCCTAATAGTCAGTATTCAACTACGGGTATTCAAGCAAATTTTGAGCAAAAATTAACACCAACGGGTAGGCCTATTAGTAATGGACACTTGGATATCATAAAATGAACATAAAACTGAAATCACTTAGATCTCTTGAATTAGAAGATAGCCTAGTTTGTTATTGGCCAGACAATCCTAAAAACTTTGGTAGTTGGGTTCGTACGATGATTGGGCCCGAAAATCATGAAGGTGCTGAATCATTTGATTGGTTTATATGCACTCCAAATTGGCTTCAACAAGAGTTAATCAAGAATAATGTATTATTTGGAAAAGGGATGATTATCGTTGCAGAATATGACTATGATCAAATATTAACTCAGCTAGAACAAAAAATTAGGTTATGTGATGATTCTGATTGGTCAAAAGCATCACTAAAATTAAGTCGCTTTAGCTTTTGGGAATATGAGGATTATCAAGGATAGAATACTTCAGATATTAGAATGTGAGAGATATATTCTAACTTTATTATAGAGTTCTATATTCTTAATAGATGATTTTTCATGAATATAAACCTCAATGTACTTGAAGAGATAATCAATACAATCTTCGATGAAATGAAAAAGCATGGAATAGAGAGCATTAAGCTGGATTCTGATTTTTATTGGAATGTACCATCTGAATCTCTTTATAACATTTATAATGATCCACAGCAGCTAGATATAGGGCAGCTAGAAGATGACTATAAGATGCTATGCGAGGCTAAAGAAAAAGATATTTTAGTCCGCTACAATTTAAAAAATATCTCAGCGATTCTTCGCTACTTAGCTGAAAATGAACCTAACTAATTAACATTAGTTATGACTCAGAGCCTAGATCTTCGTAGGCTCTTTTTTATTACTTCCCTTCAATAATCTGGTTGAACTAAAAAGACCAATTAACCCCATAAAATCCTTTAAGAAAATTTAAACCAATCGCAATGATTTGCCTTATCAATTAGTAAGATAAATAAAAATGAGTTATTAAATATAATTTGTGATAAGGGATGGAAAAAAACACTAATTAGGGTGCTTTAAGTCGTAAAATGGATTATAAAAAGTAGGGTTTTATGAGTTTTTTATGATGGATTATGATATTTCAAGCTTAAAAATCACCCGAAATTGATGTTAACGGGTAAAGTTAGTAGATGAATGTTGCTTTATTGTGAATGAATTAACATTACGTTTAAATTCTGCTATGCTGATCGCCCGAAGCTGGACATAATTTTATCGCCATTGAGATTATGTGAGCAAATTCCTCTGACCTGGCACCGGATGATAATTTTGTCAGAATGGTGCAGACAGCCGGGTATATAAATAACAAAGAAGCGAGGAGAACGTCGTGCTAGAAGAATACCGTAAGCACGTAGCCGAGCGTGCCGCTCAAGGGATTGTCCCTAAGCCATTAGATGCGTCACAGGTAGCTGCACTGGTAGAGTTACTGAAAAACCCACCCAAAGGTGAAGAAGATTTCTTGTTAGACCTGCTCACCAACCGAGTTCCCCCAGGTGTTGATGAAGCCGCGTACGTTAAAGCTGGATTTTTAGCCGCAATTGCAAAAGGTGAAACATCCTCCCCTCTTATCTCCCCTGAAAAAGCAATCGAACTGCTAGGCACCATGCAGGGTGGATACAATATTCACGCACTGATCGATGCGCTGGATGACGCTAAATTAGCGCCTATCGCAGTCAAAGCACTTTCCCACACCTTATTGATGTTCGATAACTTCTATGATGTAGAAGAAAAAGCTAAAGCTGGAAATACCTATGCGAAACAGGTTATCGAATCATGGGCTAATGCAGAGTGGTTTAAAGAACGTCCAGCATTAGCTGAAAAAATGACAGTAACCGTCTTTAAAGTGACGGGTGAAACCAACACCGATGACTTATCACCAGCTCCAGATGCGTGGTCTCGTCCAGATATTCCTCTGCATGCTTTAGCGATGCTGAAAAACGCGCGTGAGGGTATCGTCCCTGATGAGGCTGGCAATGTAGGTCCGATTAAGCAAATTGAAGAGCTGGCTAAAAAAGGTTTCCCACTAGCCTATGTTGGTGATGTTGTCGGTACTGGCTCTTCACGTAAATCAGCAACTAACTCCGTACTGTGGTTTATGGGTGACGATATTCCATTCGTGCCAAATAAACGCGGTGGCGGTGTGGTGCTTGGTGGAAAAATTGCACCAATCTTCTTTAACACTATGGAAGATGCGGGAGCATTACCAATTGAAGTTGATGTTTCTAAGTTGAATATGGGTGATGTCATTGATATCTATCCGTATAAAGGCGAAGTTCGTAACCACGAAACTAACGAATTACTAGAATCATTTGAGTTAAAAACTGATGTATTAATTGATGAAGTCCGTGCTGGTGGTCGTATCCCTCTGATTATCGGTCGTGGGTTAACAACCAAAGCGCGTGAATCATTAGGTTTGGGCGCAACAGATATTTTCCGTCAAGCTAAACCGGTTGCACAAAGCAATCGTGGCTACTCATTAGCACAAAAAATGGTAGGTCGTGCTTGTGGTCGTCAGGGAATTCGTCCTGGTGAATATTGCGAGCCAAAAATGACTTCAGTCGGTTCTCAAGATACAACCGGTCCAATGACGCGTGATGAATTGAAGGACTTAGCATGCTTAGGGTTCTCTGCGGATCTTGTCATGCAGTCATTCTGTCACACTGCCGCGTATCCAAAACCTGTTGATGTGACCACGCACCATACTTTACCTGATTTCATTATGAATCGTGGTGGGGTTTCTCTGCGTCCCGGTGACGGTATTATCCACTCATGGTTAAACCGTATGTTGTTGCCAGATACGGTCGGTACTGGTGGAGACTCTCATACTCGTTTCCCTATTGGTATATCTTTCCCTGCGGGTTCTGGCCTAGTAGCCTTTGCTGCCGCAACAGGGGTGATGCCACTGGATATGCCTGAATCTGTATTGGTTCGCTTTAAAGGTCAAATGCAACCGGGTATCACATTACGTGACCTCGTTCATGCGATCCCTCTGTATGCCATCAAAGATGGTTTGCTGACGGTTGAGAAAAAAGGTAAGAAAAACATTTTCTCTGGTCGTATTCTGGAAATTGAAGGTTTACCTGAGCTGAAAGTTGAACAAGCTTTTGAACTTGCGGATGCTTCAGCGGAGCGCTCTGCGGCTGGTTGTACGATCAAGCTGGATAAAGACCCAATCATTGAATATCTACAATCTAACATCGTTCTGTTGAAATGGATGATCGCGGAAGGTTACGGTGACCGTCGTACGCTGGAACGTCGTATTAAAGGCATGGAAAATTGGTTAGCGAATCCGGAGCTACTGGAAGGTGACGCTGATGCAGAATATGCCGCTGTGATTGAAATCGACCTGAGTGAGATCAAAGAGCCAATTCTGTGTGCACCTAATGACCCTGATGATGCTCGCTTACTGTCTGATGTTCAAAATGAAAAAATCGATGAAGTCTTTATCGGTTCTTGCATGACTAACATTGGTCACTTCCGTGCTGCAGGTAAATTATTAGATACGCATAAAGGTCAATTACCGACGCGTTTATGGGTTGCGCCACCAACGAAAATGGATGCAGCACAGTTAACTGAAGAAGGTTATTACAGTGTATTTGGTAAGAGTGGAGCACGCATTGAAGTTCCAGGTTGCTCTTTGTGTATGGGGAACCAAGCACGAGTAGCCGACGGTGCGACAGTAGTTTCTACTTCAACCCGTAACTTCCCTAACCGTTTAGGAACAGGTGCTAACGTATATCTGGCTTCAGCGGAGTTGGCAGCGGTTGCATCTTTGTTAGGTCGTTTACCAACACCTGCAGAATACCAACAGTTTATGAATAAAGTCGATGAAACGGCAGAAGATACCTACCGTTATCTGAATTTTGACCGACTGGATCAATACACTGAGAAAGCCGATGGTGTGATTTTTCAAACCACAGTTTAATTAGTCAGTAAAACTACTCAAAGGCTCCCCTTGTGGAGCCTTTTGCTTTTTTGAGGCAATAAAACCACTCTCCTATATTCCTTATCTCGCGTTATACTGAAATAAAGACGCAAAGTGTGAGGTATTGCATATGGACTATCAATTTTTGAAAGACATTACAGGAAGTATTACAGCCAAATTTTCAATGGATCATGAAGCTATTGGCTATTGGTTAAATGAGGAAATTAAAAATGACCTCAGTTTATTGGATACCATCGCAGAAAATTATGAATTGATAAAAGGCACGGAAAATCAGTGGGAATTTATTGGGCACGAGTACACTTTGATTTTAGACGACGAAGAAGTGATGATCCGTGCTAACCAACTGGTTTTTGAAACCGAGGGACTTGAAGAGGGTATGAGCTACTATGACAATGAAAGCATTGCATTTTGTGGCGTTGATGACTTCTTCGGAATGTTAGATGACTATCGAGAATTTGTTATTGAAAATCGGTGAAATTACATTTCAGTATCAATTTATTTTATATTTTTACATTTTATAGCTATTATTTTGAATGTATTGCTCAATGAGTTAATAAGAGTTCTTTGGATGAAGAATCTAATTGAAAGAGCCTGATTAGGCTAAATTTTAAATTAAAAAGGATAAGTATATGAATACTGATGATGTTACAGGTGCCTTGAATGATGCCACAAGTTGGTTTGTTGCTAATCAAGATCTGTTAATCCAGTATATCGTCAATATCGTTTCTGCAGTCGTGATTCTGATTGTAGGTATGATGATAGCGAAGTGGGTTAGTCGCGGATTAAATCGTGTAATGACCTTAAGAGGAATTGACGCAACAGTTAGCGAATTCTTGTCTGCTATTGCACGTTACACGATTATTGCTTTCACCTTGATTGCTGTTCTGGGCAAAATTGGCGTACAAACAGCGTCTGTCATTGCCGTCATGGGTGCTGCCGGTTTAGCCGTTGGTTTAGCATTACAAAACTCATTAGGTAACTTTGCAGCTGGCGTTTTACTCGTAGTCTTTAGACCGCTAAAAGCGGGTGAGTTTGTTAAAATTGGTGCGATTGACGGTACAGTACAAAGTGTACAAATTTTCTCAACAACACTAAAAACGGCGGATGACCGTATTGTCGTTATCCCAAACGGTAAAATTATTGGTGACAGTATCATCAACGTCACTCGTGAACCGAATCGCCGTCAAGATATCATTGTTGGTGTAGCTTATGATTCTGATATTGATACAGTTAAAAAAATATTAGGTGACATTGTTGCAGCAGACAAACGAATTATGCACGATTTAGGTGTGACCATTCGTTTAAATGAAATGGCGCCATCTTCATTAAACTACCTTGTTCGTTTTTGGACTGTTAACGGTGATACTTGGCCTGTTTATTGGGATTTAATGGAAAACTTTAAACGTGCGTTAGACAAGCATAATATTGGTATTCCATTCCCTCAAATGGATGTACATTTACATCAAGCCAATACGACCGTAAAAAGTATTTCAGCTGAATAAACTATCATGGTTTAAATAGAAAATGGCGCTAATTTAAATAGCGCCATTTTTTTATCTGTATTTATCCCCGTTCAGACAGTCATTCTTATCAGTATTGCTTATGGTCTATTAGATTTAATCATTTTCGCTAATAATTTTTTATCGATATTATTCCTTAAAATTAAATGAATAATTATTTTGGAAAATTGCATGTTTACGATTTATATTCAGGGGGCTCTGTTAGGGGCTGCAATGATATTGCCATTAGGTCCACAAAATGCATTTGTGTTGCAGCAAGGTAGCCGTAAGCAATTTCATCTAATGAGTGCATTATTATGCGCATTAAGTGACACGATTTTAATCATCGCAGGTGTCTTTGGGGGAAGTGCATTATTAAGTCAGTCTGAATTATTAATGACATTGATTACTTGGGCTGGAGTTGTATTTTTAGTTTGGTACGGTTACGGCGCATTTCGTACCGCAATAACTCCCGATGATTCCGTGTTACAGCTAGAGGGTAGAGTGATCACTCGATGGAAAGTGATTGCGACGTTATTTGCTGTAACCTGGCTAAATCCCCATGTCTACTTAGATACGTTTGTTGTATTGGGTAGTGTTGGTGGTCAGCTTGAAAGCCAATTACGTCCATGGTTTACAGCTGGAGCGTTGACGGCATCATTTATTTGGTTTTTCCTATTGGCAATGTTAGCAGCTTGGTTTTCTCCTATACTGAATAAGCCTCGTTCCCAGCGGATTATTAATCTCTTCGTTGGATGCGTAATGTGGTTTATTGCATTCCAATTAGCAAAACATGGGTTGGGATATTAATTAGCACTATTCTGAGTCGAAGTTTAAGTTGAGTGTGATAATGTAAAACCTATTCAAAGGAAGTTTATGATGAACTTTCTTTATATTGTAGAGAAAAATACCATTGGGAGGTTCTGTGAAATTAAAATCTATCGTTGTTGCTGCCCTATTAGCGGGTCTTGCGGTTCCTACCTTGTCTCTGGCGAATGCGGTACCTGAAGGACCACATATCTCGACATCCGGCAATGCAGCAATTAAAGTGGCTCCAGATATGGCGACATTAAATATTAATGTTGAAGTCACAAATAAAGATGCGGCGGCAGCTAAGGCTGAAGCAGACAAACGAGTCGCACAATACTATGAATTTTTAAAGAAAAATGGTATTGAAAAGCAGGATATTAATGCAGCAAATGTGCGTATTCAACCTCGTTATGATTACGGTAAAATGTCAAAACCAACATTGACTGGTTATACTGCAGTGCGTTCTGTTGAGGTCAAGGTTACTAAGCTGGAGCAACTTAATACATTATTGGATGGAGCATTATCTGCGGGATTAAATGAGATTAATTCTGTGCAGTTTGGGGTTAATAATCCACAAAAATATCGTGATGAAGTTCGAAGCCAAGCGATGAATAATGCTAAGCAGCAAGCTGAAGCGTTAGCTAAAGGCTTTAATACTCAATTAGGCCCAATTTATAGTATCAATTATAATGCGCCATCAGCGGTACCTTATCCTATGGCTTTAAGAAGTTCTGCAGGAAGTATGAAAGCGGCTGCTCAAGATCTCAATGTTGATGAGACCTATGAGCAACAAAGCATTGATTTTAACGATCAAGTTGACGTGGTATTTGAAATTAAGCGTTAATCTTCCGCGAGAATTTCATTATCTTGCTTTAACATCTGGCGCCCAGTTTTGAGTAGGGCGTCAGTGACTTTTTTCATTGTCCGACTTTCTGGTGCAAAACGATGCCAGTATAGCATACGTCGCTGGCATAGCCCTGGCGTTAAATCTACTAATTCACCGTGTTCTAATTCATTTGCAATTTGCAGGTGCGGGATCATACAGCACGTTGAGCCTTGCTTTGCCAATTGAACAAAAGCTTCTGATGAGTTAACGATATGGCAAGGGACACTTCCCGGTGATAGCCCAAAATTTTGTTGGAGAAACGCTTGGTGCATATCATCTAAATGGTCAAATGCAACTGCTGGAGCTTTGAGTAATGATGAGCGAGTAACGCCATCAGGAAAATATTTAGCAGCGAAGTCAGGGGAGGCGACGAAAATATAATCTAACGCCCCCAGCTTATCAACAAGGCAGCCGGGTAAAGCTTGGGGTTGAATACTGATAGCGCCAACCACTTCTCCGCGTCTTAAGCGTTCTTGGGTTCGAGTTTCATCTTCCACTTGGATATTCAAGCGAATAGGGGTGCTCCCTAATACAGGATTCAATGCAGGTAAAAACCATGTCGCTAAACTATCGGCGTTGACCGCTAAGGAAAGAAGCAGTGGTGTCGAGCCACCATTTTCATCACCAAGCCATTGTTCTTCGAGTAATTCAACTTGATGAAGCAAGGCGAGCAGTTTTTGCCCCTGTTCGGTTGGGTGTGGAGGAACAGTGCGCACAAGTAATGGTTGCCCAAAAAGATTCTCTAATTGCTTGATTCTTTGAGAAACTGCAGATTGGGTAATACATAATTTTTGTGCTGCTCGTTCAAACCCGCGTTCACGAATGACGGCATCCAGTGCTTGCAAGGCGCGATAATCAGGGCGCTTCATCAAAAACTCTCCTTCTTGTTATTCTGTCGGTCACTATGCCATATTTTTGCGGATAACACTGCAAATATTCCTATAGGTTACTTTTTCATAAGAAGTAGAGCACAAACCCCGATAACAATACTGCAACTTGCCAGATGTCCGGTATATACTATTCACCATCCCCATTTAATGACGACTCAATATATCAGCATAAGGCATTAGCATGACTCAGGATGAATTAAAGAAAGCAGTTGGTTGGGCAGCACTCGAATATGTTAAACCTGGCACCATTGTCGGTGTTGGCACGGGCTCAACAGCCTCCCACTTTATTGATGCACTAGCCACAATGAAAGGGCAAATAGAAGGAGCTGTTTCTAGCTCAGAAGCTTCAACTCAAAAACTCAAATCTTTGGGTATTCCTGTTTTTGATTGCAATAACGTTGATTCTTTAGACGTTTATGTTGATGGTGCAGATGAAGTTGATAACAACATGAATATGATCAAAGGCGGTGGTGCAGCATTAACACGCGAAAAAATTGTTTCTGCAATTGCAAAAACGTTTGTCTGTATTGTTGACCAATCTAAGCTAGTGGATGTTTTAGGTAAATTTCCTTTACCCGTTGAAGTCATTCCTATGGCGCGTAGTTATGTTGCTCGTGAATTGGTTAAACTGGGCGGTCAACCTGTTTACCGTGAGAATGTAATTACTGATAATGGTAATGTGATTTTAGATGTTCATAATTTAAAAATTCTAGACCCTGTTGCGTTAGAAAACAAAATTAATGGCATTGCTGGAGTGGTGACGGTTGGTCTGTTTGCAAATCGTGGAGCGGATGTTGTCTTAATGGGCACGGCCGAAGGCGTAAAAACCATTAAGTTATAATTTTCATCTCACTTAAGGATAAGCCAGTCAGCGATAGAGCGGCTGGCTTATTTTTTATATAGATGTGGATGTTACTAGCGATATTTATAAATATTCACGATTTTTAAATTATTTTATTTTTTTTTATTTGTTATTATTTTGGTGATATATCTCACACAAATGTCCATTGCATGGGCAAAATCCTTATTTTGTGTTACCGCGTCAGATTTTCCACCACATAACTTCTTTTTCTTTACACTTTTTAGCATGACTAAAGCAATCGATTGTATTGCTACTGTGCTGGATTTTGCTATGTTGGTATTCTCACTTTATTTCAAGCTGCATGTGAGGAGTCCCGTAAGGTGCCTCTACTTAATCATTTACGTGCATCTTGAATTATTTTGAGTTAATACTGAAATTAATCTGTCATAAATTTAAGTGCGATAGGGTAAGGTAAATGGTCAAGGTATCTTTGCAGAAAGACAAAATAAAATTTTTACTGCTTGAAGGTGTTCACCAAAGTGCTGTGGATAACCTAAAAGCGGCGGGTTACACCAATATCGAATATCACAAAAGCGCGTTATCAGACGAAGAATTAAAAGAAGCAATTAAAGACGCTCGTTTTGTTGGTATCCGTTCTCGTACTCATTTGACGGAAGAGATTTTTGCTTGCGCTGAAAAACTGGTTGCAGTGGGTTGCTTCTGTATCGGAACCAACCAAGTTGACCTAGAGGCTGCGGCAAAACGCGGTATTCCTGTTTTTAATGCGCCATTCTCCAATACCCGTTCCGTGGCGGAAATGGTGCTCGGTCAATTATTACTGTTGTTACGCAGAATTCCTGAAGCGAATATGCAGGCTCACCGTGGTATCTGGGAAAAACAAGCCAAAGGTTGTTTTGAAGCTCGTGGTAAACGTTTAGGAATAGTTGGTTACGGGCATATCGGTACTCAGTTAGGTATTTTAGCTGAAGGTATCGGGATGGATGTTTACTTCTATGATATTGAAAACAAATTACCACTAGGTAATGCGACTCAGGTTCGTTCTTTACCTGAATTGCTGAAAATGAGTGATGTGGTTAGTTTGCATGTACCTGAAACGTTCAGTACCAAGAACATGATCGCTAAAGAGCAATTTGATCAAATCAAGCAAGGGGCAATATTCATTAATGCTTCTCGTGGTACGGTTGTAGATATTTCTGCATTGAGTGCAGCATTAGAAAGTAAGAAACTTTCTGGTGCGGCTGTAGATGTATTCCCAACGGAGCCTGCGGCTAATAATGATCCAAATGACCCATTTATTTCTGAACTGATTAAATTCGATAACGTCATTCTGACGCCGCATATTGGTGGCTCAACTGAAGAAGCGCAAGAGAATATTGGTTTAGAAGTTGCAAGCAAACTAGCGAAGTATTCAGATAACGGCTCAACATTATCTGCGGTTAACTTCCCAGAGGTTTCTCTGCCAGTACATACGGATGATAATAACCGTTTACTGCATATTCATGAAAACCGTCCAGGAATGATGAATAGCATCAACCAAGTGTTTACTGATAACAATATTAACGTCGTTGGACAATATCTGCGTACGTCAGGTAATGTCGGTTATGTTGTGATTGATGTTATGACTCAATCTCCAGGGCAAGCGGATGAAGTCTTGCTGAAATTAAAATCTCTACCAGGCACAATTCGTGCGCGTTTACTGTTTTAATCTAATTTAATTAATTCAGTCTATATGGTGCTGGTCATGTTAAGGTTTAGCCTTAAATCGACCAGTGCCATATTTTTTTTGGGGTAATAATTTCCGGTAATGGAATATCCCAATGAGCGGTTGGTAGATTATCAACTTGCTGGCAATCGTGAGCGAGTCCTATAGGGAAAAATCCCGTTTTCTGCCAGTTGGCTAGCGTCCTATCATAAAACCCGCCCCCCATTCCTAAACGCTGACCTTGGGTATCAAAAGCCACTAGCGGCACCATCATAATATCTAATTTTTCAATGGGGAGAACATCCAGCACATTTAGCGGTGGCTCTTCAATATTGAACTTATTTTTAACTAACACTGTTTCTGGGGTGTAGCGTAAAAACAATAAATGGTGAGGACTGAAAGGGTGAATGACAGGAAGATAAACTTGTTTTCCATTTTGCCATAGCGTGTGAATTAATGGGCGAGTATCAATTTCCCCATCAAATGAAAGGAACAGAGCGATAGTGTTGGCTTGAGAAATTTTAGGATGGTTCAAGATATGTTGGATAATTTTCTGTGCTGCATCACTTTGTATTTCGGCGCTAAGTTTACGCCTAGCTTCACGAATTGATTTACGAATTTGTTGGCGCTGAGATTGGAGAGTATCAGTCATAATCAGTCCCTTTGATGAAAGGCAAAAAGTCTGAAAATCAGTATATCGTAACTGACGATAATGAATAGGTTGGCAGGTGTTTTATTCGATAACACAGAGAAATACAAAGAATAAAAAAGGGAGGTCTCCAAGATGCCGTTGTAGGCTGTAACCCTTGAACCCTTGGTTCAAGGTGAACGCGATTTCGCAACCTTTAGGCTTCCTGACGAATCAGGCATGCTCACCAGCGCAATAACCACATTCTGTTTGGTATGAAATATCGGCTCAGGGGACTGACCCACTGACTAGCATCTCAGAGAAATTTGTTTTGAGTACTTGCGTTACCCAGTGATTTCATTCTACAAAATTAGATTAGAAATGCAACCTAATTTTTTGTTTTCTTTTTTCACTAGTGATTGATTAATAAGCGTATTTACTCTAGGGGCAATACTCGCCTCTCAGTGATCTTCACCTGATCATGCAACGCTTGCTCAATTGTCTGTTGCAAGACTTTTATCTTCTCTTCCATATTATAAGCATAATCGCGAGTTTTTGTCTTTTCTTGTGCTAATTCGTGACAGACATTCAATGCCACAATAAAAATCAGCTGCTCAGTATTCGTTACACCGCTTCTATCTTTCAGATTTTGTAAACGATTTTCTAACTCTTTAGCTGACTCTAGCAGTGCTTCTTTTTGCTCAATTGGGCAATTTACTCGCATAGAGCGCCCAAAAATCTGAATATCAACGGGTTGTGCTGACATGATTCCTCCATACTAAATCAATTTCGCCAATAAAATACGGGCAATTTGGCGTAAATGTTGTTAATTTGCGCATAGCTTATACTGAGATAGGCAGTGGCGTTATATTATTAGTGTAGAATAAAAATAAACTAATAATAACTCAGACAAAAAAAGCAGGCTGGTCTAGCGGCTATCCTTGGTGGTAGCATATCACGAATCACAAGCTAACATGACGAATTCAGATGTCTATACAAAAATCTTTACCAAATTATGACTCGTTGGACAAACTACTCCAACAGCACTCAATCGCACTCACTGCCGCAGAAATCCACGGTCTAATTACGGGATTAATTTGTGGTGGAAGCCGTGAAAATGGCTGGCAAACGCTAGTTCATGACCTGGCTAATGATGGTTTAGCGTTTCCTCAAACTGTAGCTCAGCCATTACGAGAGCTGTTTGATTCTACATTTGAAGCACTTGATGACAGTGAATTTGCTTTTAATATGCTATTCCCTCATGAAGACGCTTCCGTGTTTGATCATGCAGACGCTCTTGCAGGTTGGGTTAATCACTTTCTGTTAGGTATTGGAGTGTCTCACTCAAAACTCATGGAGCAAAAAGAAATTGCGGAGGTTATCACTGATTTACGCAATATTGGCATGCTGGGTTATGATGAAGAAGAAGACCAAGAAGAGCTAGAGCAAGCATTAGAAGAGGTTGTTGAATACGTTAGAGTTGCAGTTCAGCTCTGTTACATTGCTCTGGTCGAGCCAAATAAAGTGCCAACAGTAGTTGAGAACAAGAAACCTATTCTCCACTAATCCATAAATATCGCATCATTGTTTTTGACCGTAGCGTTCTCTTATTTAATAGAGAGCAATATGGTCAAGGCTTTGATTCATCCAATTTGACGCGATTGCTATTTGATTATTTTGTTTAACATCAAGTAGGCAACCAATCTAATCACTCAGATAATAAGGCAATAACGGTATGAATAAGCAGGAATTTATTTCTCGTCGTAATGCATTATTGGCAAAAATGGCGCCCGCAAGTGCAGCCATAATTTTTTCAGCACCAGAAGCTCAGCGCAATGCAGATTGTGAATATCCCTATCGTCAGCACAGTGACTTCCTGTATTTGACTGGATTTAGTGAGCCAGAAGCAGTTTTGGTGTTGATTAAGAGTGATGAAAAACATAGCCATACTGTTCTTTTTAACCGTGTCCGTGATTTAACCGCAGAAATTTGGTTTGGTCGACGTTTAGGGCAAGAAGCAGCTCCTGAAAAACTGGGTATTGATAAAGCGCTGCCTTTTGATGAGGTTGGCGATCAGCTATACCAGCTATTGAATGGTTTAGACGTGGTCTACCATGCACAAGGAGAGTTTGCTTATGCTGATAAATTGGTTTTTTCCGCATTAGAGACTTTGCGACGAGGTAGTCGCCGTAATCTAAAAGCACCACAAACTTTGATTGATTGGCGTCCAATAGTGCACGAAATGCGCCTATTTAAGTCAGATGAAGAAGTAAAATTGATGCGCAAAGCCGGTGAAATATCTGCTTTGGCTCATATCCGAGCGATGAAAACTTGCCATCCAGGTATGTACGAATATCAGCTTTGTGGTGAAATTGAGTATGAATTTACTCGTCATGGTGCGCGCTTCCCATCTTATAACACCATTGTGGGAAGTGGGGAAAACGCCTGTATTTTACACTATACCGAAAATGAGTGTGAGATGAGAGATGGAGAGTTGGTGCTAATTGATGCCGGAGCTGAATTAGAAGGTTATGCTGGCGATATCACGCGGACTTTCCCTGTCAACGGTAAGTTTAGCCAAGAGCAGCGCGAAATTTATGACATTGTTCTGGCCGCCTTAAATAAGGCGTTGGAACTATACCGTCCGGGAATCAGCATCCATGAGGTAACACGTCAAATCATCCGTATTAAAACCGAAGGTTTAGTGGAACTTGGTATTTTGCAGGGCGACGTCGATCAGTTGATCGAAAACAAAGCTTATCAGCCATTTTTTATGCATGGTTTAAGCCATTGGCTAGGTTTAGATGTCCATGATGTCGGTTTTTATGGTGTTGAAAGAGACCGCATCCTTGAGCCGGGCATGGTATTAACGGTTGAGCCTGGATTATATATTGCACCTGATGCTGATGTACCTCCTCAATATCGAGGGATTGGGGTACGGATCGAGGATGATATTTTGATCACTGAAAATGGCAATGAAAATCTGACAGACTTAGTGGTTAAAGATCCTGATGAAATTGAAGCCCTAATGGCTCAAGCGAAAAATGCTTAAATGAAGCAGTAAGAGTAACAATAGAAGGTAATAAACAACCTATGAATGTGATTATTGTTGGTGGTGGAATGGCGGGGGCGACGTTAGCTCTGGCGATTTCGTCGCTAAGCCAAGGCAAGGTATCGGTATCATTGATTGAAGCCTCATTACCGGAAGGAAAGCATCCAGGTTTTGATGCGAGGGCGATTGCTCTCGCTCATGGGACATGCCAGTATCTATCGTCGATAGGTATTTGGCCTGCTTTTGCTGACTGCGTTACGCCAATTAATCACGTTCATGTTTCGGATAGAGGCCATGCGGGGTTTGTCAATATTCAAGCGAAAGACTATCACATTGCTGAATTAGGTAATGTGATTGAACTGCATGAGGCTGGAACTCGATTATTTTCTTTATTACGTAAAGCGCCAGGCGTGACCGTACATTGCCCTGCTAAAGTTGAACAGGTTGAACGCTCACTCGAGAGTGTCACTGTCACCTTAGATAATGGAAATAAACTTACTGGTGAGCTGCTGGTTGCTGCGGATGGGAGTCGTTCTGCGATTGGGCAAGCTTGTAAGATGCAATGGCAACAAGAGGATTATGGTCAAGTCGCTATTATTGCAAACGTTAAAACTGCGATCGATCCTCAAGGGCGCGCATTTGAGCGCTTCACTGAATTTGGTCCCTTAGCATTACTACCAATGTCTGAAGGTCGTAGCTCGTTGGTATGGTGCCATCATCAAGAACATGCGGATGTCATTAATGCTTGGGACGATAAAACCTTTATTCATAAGCTACAACAAGCGTTTGGTTGGCGATTAGGTGAAATAACCCAAGCCGGCAAACGAAACTGTTATCCTCTTATTCTCAGAAAAGCCCTGAATCCCGTGAGTCATCGAGTGGTGTTAGTCGGTAATGCGGCACAAACACTGCACCCTATCGCTGGACAAGGTTTTAACCTTGGGATCCGCGATGTGGTAGAACTTGCAGAGCTGGTGGTTAAGGCGCATGAAAATCAACAGGATATTGGTTGTTATTCACTATTAAGTCAGTACCAACAAATTCGTGCTCAAGATCGCGACAAAACAGTCACGATGACGGATGGTTTGGTTCGTCTATTCGCCAATCGCTGCTTACCGTTGACGGTAGGGCGTAATCTTGGCTTGATGGCGATGGAAATGTTACCGCCAGTACGTGATCTTTTAGCCCGTCAGACACTTGGCTGGGTTGCACACAAATAACCACGAAACAAAGAGGAATAAAAATATGCAATCGTTTGATGTGGTTATCGCTGGTGGCGGCATGGTTGGACTTGCTCTAGCTTGCGGTTTAGAAGGCAGTGGCTTGCGTATTGCTATCATAGAAAACCATCCACCTAAACATAGATTTTCAGACTCAGACCCTTATTCATTGCGGGTATCGGCAATCAATGCTGCCAGTGAGAAGTTATTAACCCATTTAGGGGTTTGGCCCACTATTCAAGGGATGAGAGCTGCACCTTATTCTGGGATGGAAGTGTGGGATAACCATAGTTTTGGACGTATTTCATTTTCAGCTCAGCAGCAGAATGTATCGCATTTAGGGCACATCGTTGAAAACAATATTGTACGTGATGCCTTATGGCATAAAGCATCCCAGCTTCGGGATGTCACATTATTAGCGCCATCAACCATTAAAAAAGTCGTCTGGGGAGAGAATGATGTATTTATCACTCTAGAGGATGACAATATGCTCACTGCGCGTTTAATTGTTGGTGCGGATGGAGCAAATTCTTGGTTGCGTAGCCATGCGGATATTCCATTAACTTTTTGGGATTATGAACATACTGCATTAGTCGCAACAATAAGAACTGAACGTCCACATGAAGGTGTGGCTCGTCAGGCATTTAATGGGGAAGGCATACTCGCGTTTTTACCACTAGCTGACCCTCATTTATGCTCAATTGTTTGGTCTCAACCTAATTTAGCCGCAGCGCGTCGCCAAGATTTAGAGAAGCTCGATTTTGAAAAAGAATTGACCGTAGCTTTTGATGCTAATTTGGGAATGTGTCAATTAGAGAGTGAGCGCCTAACAATCCCATTAACTGGGCGCTATGCCCGCCAATTTGCAGCCCAGCGCTTGGCATTACTTGGTGATGCGGCTCATACCATCCATCCTCTTGCTGGACAAGGGGTAAACCTAGGCTTTATGGATGTGGCAATGTTGATTGGTGAAATTAAGCGATTGCATCGTGAAGGGAAGGATTTTGGTCAATATTTCTATTTACGTGATTATGAACGTAGCCGAAAACATAGCGCAGCATTGATGTTGGCAGGTATGCAAGGTTTCCGTGAGTTATTCGAGGGCAATAACCCCGCTAAGAAGTTATTGCGAGATATTGGGTTGGTTCTGGCGGATAGCCTACCGGGTATAAAACCGCAGTTATTGAACCATGCCATGGGGTTATCTGATATGCCGAAATGGTTGCAAAAATTACCGGCTGATAACCTACTATAGATTTTTCTCATCAACGATTAAAACCTGAAAGCACATATTAACTTTCAGGTTTTTTTTATTTCAATTGTCATCATTATTTGATGATATCTCATCTTCATATCTATTTTTCACTGATTATTCCACTTGAAAAAAACTAATTATACGCATTTTTCGGATTACTTTTTCTAATTCGGCGCTCTGTATATTCCTGAAGATTTTTTTAATATGAAAAATTTATTGATGACAATGTAACCAGTTATTGGCTGAATATATGTGGATTGAGTGATCGTTCTCAATTATTTAACAAAAATAGCTGGATAATTGGTGGCGCAATCAGTAATACAGAAGGGAAGTCACCCTATTTTTTTTTATAGCATTCTATTTTGAGTGCCACTGGTTTTGAATCAAATCGACTGGTTTGCGTCTTGTGGAATAGTTATCAGATATTTGATGTTGCCGCTTAATTCACAACGCAATCACCCTATCAAACAAATAATGTAAAGAGGGTATTCATGGTAAAGCAAACGACGCTATATGATGAGCATATAGCCTGTGGCGCAAAGATGGTGGATTTCCATGGCTGGATGATGCCATTGCACTATGGTTCGCAAATCAACGAACATAATATTGTCCGAACCGATGCAGGGATGTTTGATGTCTCTCATATGACAATTGTTGATTTACATGGCGAAGGCTGCCGTGATTTCCTCCGCTATCTCCTCGCAAATGATATTGCAAAGTTAACCATCAAAGGCAGAGCACTTTATACAGGAATGCTGAATGCGTCCGGTGGCGTAATTGATGACTTGATTGTTTACTATCTCGATGATGATTTCTACCGTTTAGTGGTCAATTCAGCGACTCGTGAAAAAGACTTAGAATGGATTGAAGAGCACGCAAAAGGTTATGCTGTTGAAATTACCGTTCGTGATGATTTGGCATTATTAGCCGTTCAAGGGCCACATGCCCAACAAAAAGTCCATTCTCTACTGACCGATGCACAGTGTGCTGCGATTCAAGATATGAAGCCATTTTATGGTGTACAAACGGGTGACCTGTTTGTGGCAACTACGGGGTATACCGGTGAGAAAGGCTATGAAATCGCGATGCCAAAGGAACAGGTGGTTGAATTTTGGCGTAAGCTGTTAAACGCAGGCGTTCATCCAGCCGGATTAGGTGCTCGTGATACGCTGCGTCTTGAGGCAGGAATGAATCTTTATGGGCAGGATATGGATGAGAGTATTTCGCCATTAGCTGCCAACATGGGCTGGACGATTGCTTGGGAACCTCAAGATAGACAGTTTATTGGTCGTGAAGCGCTGGAAAAACTGCGGGAGCAAGGAACCGAAAAATTAGTCGGTATTGTGATGCGTGAAAAAGGTATTTTGCGTGCAGAACAAGTCATTCGTTTTACTGACGAATTAGGCAAGTTACAGCAAGGTGTCATTACCAGCGGAACATTTTCGCCGACTTTAGGTTTTAGTATCGCGTTAGCACGTGTGCCAAACGATATTCAAAGTAGTGCAATTGTTGAGATTCGCCATCGGGAAATGCCGGTTGAAGTAGTTAAACCGGGCTTCGTTCGCGAAGGTAAACCTTTAGTTTAGTTTTACAATACAACGATATTCTTAAAAACAAATTCTCAGAATGAAAAGAGAGGCAAAAGATGAGTAATGCTCCTAAAGAATTAAGATATACCCGTGAACATGAGTGGCTGCGTGATGAAGGTAATGGTGAATATACCGTGGGTATTACAGAACATGCCCAAGAAACATTAGGTGACATGGTATTTGTTGATCTGCCGACTGTGGGTGATGTGGTGAATGCTGGGGACGATTGCGCTGTTGTTGAATCGGTCAAAGCGGCTTCAGATATCTATGCGCCAATCAGTGGTGAAATTGTTGCTGTAAACAATGCATTAAGTGATTCTCCTGAGCTGGTGAATGAATCTCCATATCAAGAAGGTTGGATTTTCCGTATTAAGATGACGGATGATGCGCAACTGGCAGATTTGATAGATGCTCAAGGTTACCTTTCAATGATTGCTGCTGAAGAATAAAAATTTCTATTAATTTTACACAGTAGCAATACCGATTACGTCAGCTAGCCCTAGCCGCAGTGTGATTTTAGCCCCTAGGGATTAGCTGATTGTTGTCTAGCTACCCTGCAAATTATAGAGACAAGACTGAGGATTAGTTTCGATTAATCCACCAATCTCGCAGTTTATTAATAGGTTTTATCATCGCTAGAGTCTTATAACCTACGCTATGCATAGCAAACAGGATGGGAACACAGATATGTCGATGTCACTGAGTCAATTAGAGAACCGTTCAGAATTTATATCGCGTCACATTGGGTCTTCAGAACAACAAATAAAAACCATGTTAGGCACTGTTGGCGCGACCTCCCTCGATAACTTAATGGATAAAATTGTCCCTAAAGCCATCTTATTGCCCGAGCCACCACGAGTTGGTGGTGGGGCAACAGAACAAGAAGCGCTTGCTGAATTAAAGGGCATAGCCTCATTGAACAAGCGCTATAAAAGCTATATTGGAATGGGTTACGCTCCAGTGATACTTCCTCCGGTAATCCTCCGAAACTTATTAGAAAATCCAGGATGGTACACTGCATATACACCATACCAGCCAGAAGTTTCCCAAGGTCGTCTCGAGTCCCTCCTTAATTTTCAGCAACTTACGATTGATTTAACAGGCTTAGATTTAGCCTCTGCATCGTTGCTTGATGAAGCGACTGCCGCTGCCGAAGCGATGGCGATGGCAAAACGTATTAGTAAATTGAAAAATGCTGAGCGATTTTTCGTTGCGGATGATGTACACCCTCAAACCTTAGATGTGGTTCGTACCCGTGCTGGTACATTTGGTTTTGAAATTATTGTCGATAGCGCAGATAAAGTGCTGGAACATGAAGGGGTATTCGGTGCATTGCTACAGCAGGTTGGCACAACAGGAAATATCCACGACTATAGTGCATTATTTTCGAAGCTAAAAGAGAAGCAGATTGTCAGTTGTGTTGCTGCGGATATGATGGCATTGGTACTGCTGACTGCGCCAGCAAAACAAGGAGCCGATATTGTTTTCGGTTCAGCACAACGTTTTGGTGTACCTATGGGCTACGGTGGGCCTCATGCTGCATTCTTTGCCTGTAAGGATGAGTTCAAACGGGCAATGCCGGGACGGATTATCGGGGTTTCCCGTGATGCTGCGGGGCATACAGCACTGCGTATGGCGATGCAAACCCGTGAACAACATATTCGTCGTGAAAAAGCGAACTCTAACATTTGTACCTCACAAGTTTTACTTGCCAATATTGCTGCAATGTATGCGGTTTACCATGGTCCTGAAGGATTAAAAATTATTGCTGGGCGTATTCATCGTTTCAGTTCTATTTTTGCTAAAGCATTAATTGAAGCGGGTGTTTCTCTGCGCCACAAAACGTGGTTCGATACGCTAACAATCGAAGTCGCAGATAAAGCCGCAGTATTAACTCGTGCAGAGAAAGCAAATCTAAACCTGCGCACTGATATCCATGGGGCGGTTGGTGTGACTTTCAGTGAAGTAACTACCCGACAAGATTTGAACCAACTGTTTTGGGTGATTACAGGCAATGAGCAAAAACTTGATTTCGAAAAATTAGACAAGCAAGTTTCTGAAGGTACCAGTTCTATTCCTGCGGCCATGTTACGCGACGATGTTATTTTATCTCATCCAAACTTCCATCGTTATCATAGCGAAACGGAAATGATGCGCTACATGCATAGCCTTGAGCGTAAAGATTTAGCGTTGAATCAAGCGATGATCCCACTGGGTTCTTGTACCATGAAATTGAATGCCTCTGCGGAGATGATCCCGATTACATGGCCTGAATTTGGCGAGCTTCATCCATTCTGTCCACCAGATCAAGCTCAGGGTTATCATCAAATGATTGAGCAGCTTTCTCATTGGTTGGTGCAATTGACAGGCTATGACGCGGTTTGTATGCAACCAAACTCTGGGGCACAAGGAGAGTATGCGGGGCTTTTAGCGATTCGCCGTTACCATGAAAGCCGTAATGAAGGTGATCGTAATATTTGCTTGATCCCAGCCTCAGCTCACGGAACTAACCCAGCTTCTGCTCATATGGCTGGAATGGAGGTGGTGGTTGTACGCTGTGATGATGAAGGTAATATTGACCTTGTTGATTTACGAGAAAAAGCACAAGAACACAGCGCTGTACTATCTTGCGTGATGGTGACATATCCTTCCACTCACGGAGTTTATGAAGAGAGCATTCGTGAAGTTTGTGAGATCATTCATCAATATGGTGGACAGGTTTATTTAGATGGTGCGAACATGAACGCGCAGGTGGGGCTCACTACTCCGGGCTTTATTGGCGCGGATGTATCCCACCTGAACTTACACAAAACATTTTGTATTCCTCATGGTGGTGGTGGGCCTGGTATGGGACCTATCGGTGTGAAAAAACATTTAGCACCGTTTGTTCCGGGTCACTCTGTAGTCACTCAAGAAATGTTAACGGAGCAAGGTGCCGTTTCTGCTGCACCATTTGGTAGTGCATCGATTCTGCCAATTAGCTGGATGTACATCCGCATGATGGGCTCTCATGGGTTAAGAAAAGCTAGCCAAGTTGCTATTTTAAACGCTAACTATATTGCGAAGCGCTTATCAAGCCGCTACGACATTCTGTATACAGGGCAAGAGGGTTATGTAGCACATGAATGCATCGTTGATTTACGCCCGATTAAGAAAGACACGGGAATTAGTGAATTAGATATTGCGAAGCGTTTAATTGACTATGGTTTCCATGCGCCAACTATGTCATTCCCAGTAGCCGGTACGTTGATGATTGAGCCAACAGAATCAGAAAGTATCGTTGAAATTGATCGTTTTATCGATGCAATGCTAGCGATCCGCGATGAAATTGATTTGGTGGTTCAAGGTCAATGGCCACTAGAAGATAACCCGTTGGTAAATGCGCCTCATGTACAAACTGAGCTGGCGGAAGAGTGGAGCCATACTTATAGCCGTGAGCTAGCTGTGTTCCCATCTCATGCAACTAAGGTTAATAAATACTGGCCAGCAGTGAAGCGTCTTGATGATGTCTATGGCGACCGCCACTTACATTGTTCTTGTGTACCCATTGAAGATTATATGTAATTAATATTCTTATCTTTTAATATGAAAACGCCAGACTGATATCTGGCGTTTTTTTTGAAGTAAAAATTACAACAGCCATCCTTTCTGATGGGCTTGTTCCAACTGAGATTTTAACTGTAGCCAAAATTCAGGAAGAATTTGCTGGATGTAATCGCATTTACTGAATACTTGTTCAAGGCGAATATGGTTTTCAACCCAGCTTTGTCCCTGATTGTGTAAATTCAATAGCATTGGCATCGCTCTATCGATGGCATTAGCATACTTAGATTCCAATGTTTCAACTGCATCATACTCATTCCAAAGAGCTAAAAATTCAGCGTTTTGTGGGCTTGGCAGTAGGTTGAAAATACGATTTGCAGCTTTGACCTCTTCATCGTGAATGGCTTCACGGGCAGCATTATCGAATACCAGTACATCGCCAGCATCAATCTCGACAATGTCATGGATCAGCGCAAGTTTAATGGCTCGCTCTACATTAACACCGGGCACATAGGGTGCAAAAGTCATCGCGGCAACAGCAAATTGCCAGCTATGTTCCGCCGTATTTTCATGACGCTCACGGTTTAATAGTTTATTTTTACGATAAATACTTTTCAGTTTATCGAGTTCCATTAAAAATTGGATGACTTCGGTAAAAGCCCCAAAATTCAAAACCTCTAGTGGCTTAGTACCTGATGCAGATGACATAAAAACCTCAATTATTTTTCTTCTAATGAATATGGGAGTGGGGCAATGGTGAGTTTACTTTGCTCATCACCAAGAATACGGAAAACGCTATCTGCTTCCATATCATTATTCATAATAATTTGGATACTGAGCTCGCCATTACCTAAACGCACTGCCGCAAGTACGGTACCTGTACGACGCCAGTTTTCACCTAGCTGCCATTCAACGCCTTCACCTATAACAGGAAGTGTTGAACCTGTTCCTATTAGCCAATACATAGCTCGCTTATTGGCTCCGCGGAATTTAGCTCGAGCCACCATTTCTTGGCCGGTATAGCAACCTTTTTGAAAGCTAATACCGTGTGGAAGTGCTTGTAAGTTAGCTGCTTGAGGAAGGTGTTGCCCGCTATTTTCTTGATCAATAACGGCAAAACCAGCTGCAATTTCTAATGCTAACCATTGAGAATCGGCTACGTGAATAGCTTTTAAAGTATCTGAAATTTTTAGCGCAGTAGCATCATTTGTGATGAGTAGGAAGCGTTCGGCGGGTAAAGCAAAGTGCAGGATGGTCGTTTCACCATCAACAACTACTTGGTTTTGGTCATCGGGTAAGGAATTAAATACGGCTTCTAAAGCCTGTCTTGCTCCTTGCCCTGCTACACCTAGCAATTTAAGCTCTGGTTTTTTTTCAAAGGTAACTTTTGAAAAAACAGCGTATTTTTTTAGCTCAGCCAGCTGGATGTCACTGACACTGCGTCTTTCTATATAAGAGTAGCCATTTAAATGATGGAATAAACGTAGGTCACTCCACATTTTTCCCTTTGGGTCACAGTGGGCTGTTAGGGTATGAGCATGGCTGAGTGTGCTGATATCTGCGGTGACTTGCCCTTGCAGATATTTCTCGGCGTCGGCACCGTGAAGATGAATAAGTTCCCAGTTTTCCAGTGAAATCAAAACAAGTGGTAGGAACTGAGAAGCAAGAGGAAACTGTTGTGTATTATCTACTTCGGTCGTCATGATTTCACCCGTTGTTCTTTATCTGATAATGGTGCTTAATGGTAGAATAGCTAGATAACAATGCAAGCAGTTATTGTGAATTTTTCTTTATACTTCAATCAGTAGCTGCCTGTCTTTAGGTGAGAGTCTAGCAATCTAAGTAAACGCAAGAAACTCACTCTGTTATTATTCAACATTAGGGCACAAATAGTTTGTAGAAAAACGGTATTTTACAACCTAAAATGCTAACTATGTAGAGTATGACATGTTTTATTGACTGATAATCTGATAGAGTATGTAAAATAATCAATCTTATCAGTTAACTGCATCAAAAGGTCGTAGTGAAATGGATAATGGACATAGTCAAATCGATATAAAAAATAAAGCACGGATTCATTGGGCTTGTAGGCGTGGCATGCGTGAGTTAGATATATCTATCATGCCGTTTTTTGAATATGAATATGACCAACTGACCGATGAAGATAAATATACTTTTGTGCGTCTGCTTGAATGTCCAGATCCAGACTTATTTAATTGGTTAATGAATCATGGGCGTCCGGATGACGAAAAGTTGTTTAATATGATTAAGCTGATTCAGGAAAAAAATAAAAATCGTGGTCCTGTGGAAATCTAATCTCGCCATCTCATGGAAAACTCAGCTTTTTTCGACCTGTTTTCATGGGGTAACAGGCATTCTATTGCTTGTTGCACCATGGCAGCCTGGTAATTCAATGATTTGGTTGCCATTATTAGTTGTACTTGTAGCCAGTTGGGCTAAAAGTCAAAAAAATATCAGTAAAGTGAAAGGTGTCGCTGTACTGGTCAATGGTAATAAATTTCAATGGAAGAAAAATGAGTGGGAAATTGTAAAAACGCCATGGTGTAGCCGGTTCGGTATTTTACTGACGTTGAATGCACTACAGGGTAAACCCCGAAAATTGCGTTTATGGATTGCGAAAGATGCGCTTTCAGAAGAAAATTGGCGTAACCTGAACCAATTATTACTGCAATATCCTGATATTTAATATTGCAGTGATTCAGTTTTAAATTATTAAAGGGCAGCTTCTATTTCTTGGAGAATCTGCTCGCACCAAATAGCGACTCTTTCATCGGTTTGCTCAAATTGGTTTACATCATCTAGTGCTAAACCGACAAACATTTTGCCATCTTCAGTTAATGGTTTTGGGCTTTCAAACTCATAACCATCAGTGGGCCAAAAACCAATAAATTGTGCTCCTGTCGGTTTGAGCTGATAGTAAAGCATGCCTAAAGCATCTAAAAACCATTCGCTATAGTCAACTTGATCACCCATGCCATACATAGCAACAATTTTGTTTGAAAGATTCAGTTTGGGAAGCGCTTCCCAAATAGCGAGCCAATCTTCTTGAATCTCACCGAAATCCCACGTAGGTATTCCCAAAATTAAAACATCATATTGTTCCATTAATTCGGGGGGGGTATCGTTAACGTTATGGAGGGTGACAAAATCATCACCAAGAATGTCACGGATTTTTTCTGCAACCATTTCGGTATAGCAGGTACTTGAACCGTAAAAAAGACCTATTTTCATATATTATTACTATATCCAGCTATGGTTTTCATCACGAGGAAAGTATTGTAACAGATGGGGCTACAATCAGGCATAATAGATTGTTGTGATAATAGAAATGAGGGGTAGGATCTGGAGTGGAAACTAAACAACTAAATCCGTTAATCGAACAGTTTCTTGATACAATTTGGCTGGAGCAAGATCTTGCTGAAAATACGTTAGCATCTTACCGTAATGACCTGCAATCTTTAGATCGTTGGTTAGATGCGCAACAGTTGCATCTGGAAAATGTTCAATCAATTGATTTACAATCCTTTTTAGCTGAACGAATTGATAGCGGCTATAAAGCGGCTAGCTCTGCACGTTTATTAAGTGCAATGCGTAGGCTATTTCAGTACCTATATCGTGAAAAAATTCGGCTTGATGACCCATCTGCTGTCATCGCCGCACCGAAAATCCCTCAGCGTTTACCGAAAGATTTGAGTGAAAAACAGGTAGAAGATTTATTGAATGCGCCAGCAACAGAAGATTCTCTTGAGCTGCGAGATAAAGCGATGCTTGAAGTATTATATGCTTGTGGTTTACGCGTTTCTGAATTGATCGGACTGACATTTTCGGATATCAGCTTACGTCAGGGTGTTATTCGAGTGGTGGGTAAAGGAGATAAAGAACGTTTGATTCCGTTAGGGGAAGAAGCGATCTATTGGGTCGAAAAATATCTAGAGTATGGTCGCCCCGACCTATTAAATGGCAAGGCCAGTGATGTTCTATTTCCCAGTAAACGTGGTACAAAAATGACCCGGCAAACATTTTGGCATCGTATAAAATATTATGCCGTTTTAGCCAATATTGATGGAGAATCGTTATCTCCTCACGTACTAAGACACGCATTTGCTACTCATTTATTGAATCATGGCGCGGACTTACGCGTAGTTCAGATGTTATTAGGTCATAGTGACCTTTCAACAACCCAAATTTACACGCATGTCGCTACTGAGCGGCTACGTACTTTACATGAGCAACATCATCCTAGGGGGTGATGTTAAAGGACAAATATGAAACGTAAATTACTCTTATTGGCTGCTTGTATTGCCTCTTTCACGGTGTCTGTATATGGAGCAACGGAAGAAAAACTGATCAAAGAGACATTGGCAAAATATGACATGCAGGTTGAGTCAATCAAGCCATCACCCATTGTTGGCTTAAATACCGTAGAAACAGATACCGGGGTTATTTATATCACTGACGATGGTAAATACCTGCTGCAAGGTCCTATCTATGATATGAGCGGTAAAGTACCACTGAATATTAGCAACCAACCACTTTTGAAGAAAATGGAAGCGCTAAAAAATGAAATGATTATATTCAAAGCGCCAAATGAGAAATATGTGGTTACTGTATTTACAGATATCAGCTGTGGTTATTGTAAGAAACTGCATGAAACAGTGGGTGAACTAAATAGCAAGGGAGTTACCGTTCGTTACCTTGCGTTCCCTCGCCAAGGTTTAAAAAGTGATACAGCAAAACAAATGGCATCAATTTGGTGTAATGGTTTACCTCAAGATGCGCTGAGTAAAGCATTTAAAGGGGATGAAGTCGCTATTATTGATAGCTGTAAAATTGATTTAGGGAACCATTTAAAATTGGGACAATTGTTTAAAGTGACAGGGACTCCAGCTATCGTGCTATCAAATGGGCAGGTGCTTCCCGGCTTTGTAAAACCTGATGATTTACTTCAATTACTCGAACAGAAATAGCCAATTATTGTGAATGTAGAAACTTTTTTACGTCAAAGAGAATTAACGGGTAATACTGGGGCCTTGTCTGATATCCCCGAACTATTA
This sequence comes from Providencia rustigianii DSM 4541, assembly GCF_000156395.1. GTDB lineage: Bacteria > Pseudomonadota > Gammaproteobacteria > Enterobacterales > Enterobacteriaceae > Providencia > Providencia rustigianii. Next base: position 298,602 of record NZ_GG703819.1, on the reverse strand, counting down.
CAACGTATTTATGCCTCCAGAGGGATCACGGATAGAACTCAATTGGAGCGTAAAGCCTCTCATCTTTTGAATTATCAATCTCTATCTGGGATTGATAATTCGCTAGACATACTCTATCGCGCATTAACCGAACATCAAAAAATCACCATTGTTGGGGATTTTGATGCGGATGGAGCTACGAGCACAGCACTGGCGATGCGTGCTTTAAAGGCAATGGGATATGCTAATTTAAACTATATTGTGCCAAATCGTTTTGAAAATGGGTATGGGTTGACGCCTCTGGTTGTAGACGAAGCCTATAAACAGGGAACCGACCTGATCATCACGGTGGATAACGGTATTTCATCCCATGAAGGAGTAGAAACTGCCCATCAATATGGTATGAAAGTGATTATTACGGATCACCATCTGCCGGGTGAAACCTTACCGAATGCGGATGCGATTATTAATCCCAATTTGCATGAATGCCAATTCCCCTCTAAATCGCTGGCTGGAGTGGGTGTTACTTTTTATTTGATGTCAGCGCTTAGAGCACATCTTCGTCAAGTAAAATGGTTTGAACAACAAGGAATAAGTGAACCTAATTTAGCAGAATATCTCGATTTAGTTGCTTTGGGGACTGTCGCCGATGTTGTTCCCCTTGATATGAATAATCGGATTTTAGTTCACCAAGGATTAAACCGTGTGAGAGCGGGGCGTTGCTGTGCGGGGATTAAAGCTCTGATTGAAGTTTCAAAACGAGATTCTTCACGATTGGTGGCAAATGACTTTGGTTTTGCACTAGGGCCCCGGCTCAATGCCGCAGGGCGGCTTGATGATATGTCTGTTAGCATTGAGCTGTTGCTGACTGATGATATGGCATATGCCCGTGAATTGGCGAATGAACTCGATGGCTTAAACCAAACTCGCCGCGATATAGAAGCGGGTATGCAGCAAGAAGCGTTAGTATTATTTAACAAAATTAATTATAGCGATAGCCAACTACCGAATGGCTTAGCGCTATATCATCCTGAATGGCACCAAGGTGTTGTTGGAATATTAGCTTCCCGCATAAAAGAGCAATTTCACCGGCCTGTTATCGCTTTTGCGCCCGCTGGCGATGGCATACTAAAAGGCTCTGGACGCTCAGTACAAGGTGTTCACATGCGTGATGCCCTCGAGCGGTTAAATACTTTACAGCCAGGGTTAATGCAAAAATTTGGGGGACATGCCATGGCTGCGGGGCTAAGTTTGGAAGAGCGTAAATTCGAAACGTTCAAATACCATTTTGAAAGTTTAATGGGTGAACTCATTCAGCCAGAGCAACTATCTGGTGTTATTTGGAGTGACGGCGAATTGCTGCGCAACCAATTTTCATTGGAAACAGCAGAGCTACTACGAGAAAGCGGACCATGGGGACAAGCGTTCCCAGAGCCTATATTTGATGGGCATTTCCAACTATTGCAGCAAAAAATAGTAGGCGAAAAACATTTAAAATTAATGTTAGAACCCGTCAATGGCGGGCCAATGTTAGATGGAATAATGTTTAATATTGATGTTCGCCGCTGGCCAGATAATAGTGTTAAAAAAGCAAAAATTGCCTTTAAGCTGGATGTGAATGAATTTAGAGGTCAAAAAAATGTCCAGCTAATGATTGAACATATTTGGCCGGAATAAAATGACAGCAGATTTCATGCAGAAATAGGGTAGCAACGCCCTATAAAACTGATAGGAATTCCGTTATACTAAACGGTTTGTGAAAGAAAATATTTATCTTTATTGATCAACTATAAGATAGCGAAAATGACGTTTGAAATAAACCCAGTAAAAAATAAGATTCAGGACCTGTCTGAACGGACAATGGTTCTGAGGGGGTATCTTTGACTATGATGCCAAGAAAGAACGCTTAGAAGAAGTTAACGCAGAACTTGAGCAGCCGGATGTCTGGAATGAACCAGAACGCGCTCAGGCACTAGGCAAAGAACGCTCCTCACTTGAGGCCATCGTGGATACGATTGACCAATTAGAGCAAGGTATTGAGGATGTTGAAGGGTTACTAGAGTTAGCGATAGAAGCTGATGACGAAGAAACGTTCAATGAAACGGATGCTGAATTAGAGCAGCTACAAGGTAAGTTAGAGCAACTTGAATTCCGTCGAATGTTCTCTGGTGAGTACGATAGTGCTAACTGTTATATTGACTTACAAGCTGGTTCTGGTGGTACTGAAGCGCAAGATTGGGCAAGTATGCTAATGCGTATGTACCTACGTTGGGCTGAGTCAAAAGGCTTCAAAACAGAAATTATTGAAGAGTCAGATGGTGATGTTGCAGGCTTAAAATCAGCCACAATAAAAATTATCGGTGACTATGCTTACGGATGGTTAAGAACAGAAACGGGAGTTCACCGTTTAGTCCGTAAAAGTCCATTTGACTCAGGCGGTCGTCGTCATACCTCCTTTAGTTCAGCGTTTATTTATCCTGAAGTTGATGATGATATTGATATCGAGATTAACCCTGCTGATTTACGTATCGATGTATACCGCGCCTCTGGTGCTGGTGGTCAGCACGTTAACAAAACTGAGTCAGCGGTACGTATTACCCATATACCGACAAATATTGTGACTCAGTGTCAAAACGACCGTTCGCAACATAAAAACAAAGATCAAGCCATGCGCCAGTTAAAAGCAAAGCTTTATGAACTGGAAATACAGAAAAAAAATGCAGATAAGCAAGCGATGGAAGAGAATAAATCGGACATTGGCTGGGGAAGTCAAATCCGTTCTTACGTCCTTGATGATGCAAGAATCAAAGATTTACGTACTGGTGTGGAAACGCGTAATACGCAAGCCGTACTGGATGGTGATTTGGATAAATTCATTGAAGCTAGTTTAAAAGCTGGCCTGTGAGGAAAAAATGTCTCAGGAACAACAGGGTGTGGAACAAGCTCCCGATTTGAATAACGAACTAAAAGTCCGTAAAGAAAAACTTGCTGCATTACGTGAAAAGGGTATCGCATTCCCTAATGATTTTCGTCGTGAAAATATTTCTGACAAGCTGCATGCTGAATTTGATGAAAAAACAGCAGAAGAGTTGGAAGACTTAAATATCGACGTTACCATCGCTGGCCGAATGATGACTCGCCGTATTATGGGGAAAGCCTCATTTGCAACATTACAAGATGTTGGCGGACGTATTCAGATTTATGTTTCTCGTGATGATCTGCCAGAAGGTGTGTATAACGAGCAGTTCAAAAAATGGGATTTAGGTGACATTTTAGGCGCTAAAGGTCGTTTGTTTAAAACTAAAACTGGCGAATTGACGGTTCACTGTCATGAAGTTCGTTTGCTGACCAAGGCTCTACGCCCATTACCAGACAAATTCCACGGGTTGTCCGATCAAGAAACGCGTTATCGTCAACGTTACTTAGATTTGATCGCGAATGATGAATCTCGTAACACATTTATCATCCGTTCTAAGATCTTAGCAGAAGTGCGCAACTTCATGGTAAGCCAAGGGTTTATGGAAGTTGAAACACCAATGATGCAAGTGATCCCTGGGGGGGCTTCTGCGCGTCCATTCGTGACACATCATAATGCGTTAGATATCGATATGTATCTGCGTATTGCTCCTGAGCTGTATCTGAAAAGATTAGTTGTGGGTGGCTTTGAACGTGTATTCGAAATTAACCGTAACTTCCGCAATGAAGGTCTATCTCCACGCCATAATCCAGAATTTACTATGATGGAACTGTATATGGCGTATGCGGATTATCGTGACTTAATTAAACTGACTGAAGATTTATTCCGTACTTTGACTCAGGAAGTGTTAGGCAATACGGTTGTTAAGTATGGCGAACAAGAGTTCGATTTTGGTAAACCATTTGCCAAATTAACTATGAAAGAAGCTATCTGTAAGTATCGTCCTGAAACGAATGTAGCAGACTTAGATGATATGGATAAAGCGGTAGCAATTGCTCAGTCTATTGGTATTAAGATTGAAAAGAGCTGGGGACTGGGTCGTATTCAGTGCGAAATTTTTGAAGAGGTAGCGGAAAGCCACTTAATTCAACCAACGTTTATCACTGAATACCCAGCTGAAGTTTCTCCGCTTGCACGTCGTAACGATGATAATCCATTCATCACAGACCGTTTTGAGTTCTTTATTGGTGGACGTGAAATTGGTAATGGCTTCTCTGAGTTAAACGATGCTGAAGACCAAGCTGAACGTTTCGCTGAGCAAGTTCGTCAAAAAGATGAAGGTGACGATGAAGCAATGTTCTATGATGAAGACTATGTTACCGCTTTAGAACATGGCCTACCACCAACAGCAGGCTTAGGTATTGGTATTGACCGTATGGTTATGCTGTTTACTAATAGCCATACTATTCGTGATGTGATTTTATTCCCTGCATTACGTCCTAGCAAAGCATAACAGTTTTCTATCGACACTCAGTATATTACTGAGTGTCGAATTATTTTTATAACTAAGTATTTTTATTTATAAAAATAGTTGCACTGAAATAGCTTGCTCATAAATACGAGCACTTATAAAAATCGAATAAAAGCGGATGGGTATCTCATTTTAGTTTAATACGATGTTATTTTATTAGTCTTGTAGCTCCTCCAAATAAACAGATATTTAATGATCAGATAACAAACTAAAATAAAAAATGAAAGTTTTTAGTGAGAGTATGTTATTGGTCTGTTGTTATTCTAGATTGGTAGTACACTCGAGAAGATTTACTTAATTAATGCGTAATAAATTTAGAAAATTCTGGTGAATTATCTCTTATTTAGGGTAATTGTTGGTATTAGTGTGTTGGAATAACTAAATTCTGGCGATTAAATTATTTTGATGCAAAATAACAAAACACTAAATTTATGCGGCGACTCTATTTCTCTATTGTGACTTATAGAAAATAGCTGATTTTTAGCTTACACTAGGTTTCTGGGACATCATAATAATAGCGAAGAAAAGTACTGTTAAGGTAACTATATGTTTTTAAATAAATTTAATGTTGCATCTTTACTTTTGGTAAGTACAGCATTTCTTGCAGGCTGCACGGCTAACCAAAGCTCAACGAATACTGCATCAATGAATAGTGAAAGTAAGCAAGCGGCAGTGAAAACTGAGCCTGTAGCGCAAGAAAAATCCGATAATTCTTATCCTGAATCCCAAAACATTTTAAATAATGCATTGGAGCGTTCTCCTAATGGTTTAGGGAAGCAAGGATCAGAAAATCTGAATGTGTGTATTAGAGAATTAAGTTCACTAAAAGCATTATCCCCTGAAGATTACAATCGCTTAGTGGGTTCATTCAAAGAAGTGAGTGATATTAACCAACTGTATAAGCAAATTGAAGCAACCGCTAGCCCAGATACTATTGAGCTATTACAGATGGCGATAGAATCTAAAACAAAAGTACTTTGCGCAAAAGTGCGTTATAGCGCTGTACTATCAACTGAATCTACTTTGCAGAAAATTAATGGATTATGAGACTTAACCTAAGGCTGTGTGTCTCTCTGGCACTGTTTTCGACATTTTATTCTCAAGTTTCCCATGCGGAACGTTTTAATAATGTCATTGATGATTTCGATTCTTACCTTCAATCAGAAAATGAAGGAAAAAAAACAAAGTCACTACCAGCAGAAGTGCCACTGAATATTAGTACACAGGCTCAAGGTTATGATGTTTTGGCTACGCTTTCCCCTGTTCCTGTAGCTAAGGAGAAAGAAAAGCGCCAAACCTCAACGGTTAAACAGCAAAAAATTAAAGAGAAAAAGAACGATAAACGTCCATTGAACACAGTGGTGGTATCTGAATCTCTAAAGATAAAAAGCGAAGAACAAATTAAGCCTTCAGAGACAGAAATAAGTACTGTCTCTGAAGTTTATCCATTAGCGACAAACACTCAATCTTATCAACCAATAATACTCTCATCCTATCCTAGCATATTCCAAAATAACCAATGGAATCCTAAATATTTGGCAAAAGATTTTGCTAAATACCAAGTTGTTCTTGATCCACTTGGTTTATATTCCACGAAATTTACTAAACAAGCAGGGATAGATAATTCTGCTTATCTTGCGCAATTGGCGAGTCTAATTGAGCAGCAGCAATTAAAGAATCTTTATAGGTTTGGTATTGCCCAAGGTATTGGTGAATTAATCTCGTACAATAATTTGTTAACGGATGGGCAGCTAGTTTCTCAACTGATACATCATAATAAGAGTGTTGCAGAATTAAATTACATTATTACCGAAAAGCAGTTTGCAATTGATAAATTAAATGAAGAGCTTGTTGCAAATAGACAGCAAATTGAACAATTGCAGGGTGTAGTTAAATCAGTTGATAACAAACTAATTGTCGATGAGTTAAATAAAGAATTAGTTAAAGTTAGAAAAGAAATTGCCGAAAAGCAAAATAATCTAACGGAACTTAGCGTAGAGAACAAACAGTCAAAGGAAACTATTCAACAGCTCGAAAAACAGCTGAGCGATGGTGTGGCCGAGTTTGCTAATGCAAAACAGCAATTAATAGAAAAAGATAAGTACGTCATTGATGCTAATCAGCGAATTGAACAGCTAACGACAGAAATTACTAAATTACAGTCTGACGCTCAACAGCAACTACAGCTTTCGGGTAAGACTGATGAGCAATTGAAGTTACTTAATGCAAACCTGCTAAAACAAGAAGAATTGTTAAAGCAGAAAGAAGAAGATTTCAAGTTAGCACAAACTCAAAAAAATGATGTTCAATTGGCGTTAAAACAGCAAGAAGATGTAGTGAAATCGCTTGAACAAAAAAACCAGCAGCTCACAGAACAAATACAACAAAAAAATAGTGTAGAAACCGATTTAACCGCGGCTCAGAAGCAATTGGCAGACGCGAAGGCACAATTACAGGCACAACAAACGCAAGCCGAGCAAAAATTGGCGTCATTGGGTGAATCCAGCGACAAACAAGTGAATACGCTGACCGTGCAGAATCAGCAACTGACAGCGCAATTGGCGGAAAAGGTGAAGCAGCATGAGGCGGCGCAAACGACACTGACGAAGCAAAATGCCGAATTAGCGCAGCAGCAAACGCAGCTAGCCCAGCAAAAAAGTGGGCTGGAAACCGATTTAACCGCGGCTCAGAAGCAATTGGCGGACGCGAAAGTACAATTACAAGCACAACAAACGCAAGCCGAGCAAAAATTGGTGTCATTGGGTGAATCCAGCGACAAACAAGTGAATACGCTGACCGCGCAGAATCAGCAACTCACAGCGCAATTGGCGGAAAAAGTGAAGCAGCATGAGGCGGCGCAAACGACGCTGGCGAAGCAAAATGCGGAATTAGCGCAGCAGCAAACGCAGCTAGCCCAGCAAAAAAGTGGACTGGAAACCGATTTAACCGCGGCTCAGA
>NZ_GG703819.1:289402-291117 GCF_000156395.1 Providencia rustigianii DSM 4541 | reverse complement strand
CGACTGACCGTGCAGAATCAGCAACTGACAGCGCAATTGGCGGAAAAGGTGAAGCAGCATGAGGCGGCGCAAACGACACTGACGAAGCAAAATGCCGAATTAGCGCAGCAGCAAACGCAGCTAGCCCAGCAAAAAAGTGGGCTGGAAACCGATTTAACCGCGGCTCAGAAGCAATTGGCGGACGCGAAAGCACAATTACAGGCACAACAAACGCAAGCCGAGCAGAAACTGGCGTCACTGGGTCAAACCAGCGACAAACAAGTGAATACGCTGACCGCGCAGAATCAGCAATTGACAGCGCAATTGGCGGAAAAGGTGAAGCAGCATGAGGCGGCGCAAACGACGCTGGCGAAGCAAAATGCCGAATTAGCGCAGCAGCAAACGCAGCTAGCCCAGCAAAAAAGTGGGCTGGAAACCGATTTAACCGCGGCTCAGAAGCAATTGGCGGACGCGAAGGCACAATTACAGGCACAACAAACGCAAGCCGAACAAAAATTGGCGTCATTAGGGCAAACCAGCGACAAACAAGTGAATACGCTGACCGCGCAGAATCAGCAACTCACAGCGCAGTTGGCGGAAAAGGTGAAGCAGCATGAGGCGGCGCAAACAACGCTGGCGAAGCAAAATGCCGAATTAGCGCAGCAGCAAACGCAGCTAGCCCAACAAAAAAGTGGACTGGAAACCGATTTAACCGCGGCTCAGAAGCAATTGGCGGACGCGAAGGCACAATTACAGGCACAACAAACGCAAGCCGAACAAAAATTGGCGTCACTGGGTGAATCCAGTGACAAACAAGTGAATACGCTGACTGCACAGAATCAGCAACTCACAGCGCAATTGGCGGAAAAGGTGAAGCAGCATGAAGCAGCGCAAACGACGCTGGCGAAGCAAAATGCCGAATTAGCGCAGCAGCAAACGCAGCTTGCCCAGCAAAAAAGTGGACTGGAAACCGATTTAACCGCGGCTCAGAAGCAATTGGCGGACGCGAAGGCACAATTACAGGCACAACAAACGCAAGCCGAACAAAAATTGGCGTCACTGGGTCAAACCAGCGACAAACAAGTGAATACGCTGACCGCGCAGAATCAGCAACTCACAGCGCAATTGGCGGAAAAAGTGAAGCAGCATGAGGCGGCGCAAACGACGCTGGCGAAGCAAAATGCCGAATTAGCACAGCAGCAAACGCAGCTAGCCCAGCAAAAAAGTGGACTGGAAACCGATTTAACCGCGGCTCAGAAGCAATTGGCGGACGCGAAGGCACAGTTACAGGCACAACAAACGCAAGCCGAGCAGAAACTGGCGTCACTGGGTCAAACCAGCGACAAACAAGTGAATACGCTGACCGCGCAGAATCAGCAACTCACAGCGCAGTTGGCGGAAAAGGTGAAGCAGCATGAAGCGGCGCAAACGACGCTGGCGAAGCAAAATGCCGAATTAGCGCAGCAGCAAACGCAGCTTGCCCAGCAAAAAAGTGGGCTGGAAACCGATTTAACCGCGGCTCAGAAGCAATTGGCGGACGCGAAGGCACAATTACAGGCACAACAAACGCAAGCTGAGCAGAAACTGGCGTCACTGGGGCAAACCAGTGACAAACAAGTGAATACGCTGACCGCGCAGAATCAGCAACTCACAGCGCAATTGGCGGAAAAAGTGAAGCAGCATGAGGCGGCGCAAACGACGCTGGCGAAGCAAAATGCCGAATTAGCACAGCAGCA
>NZ_GG703819.1:289039-289302 GCF_000156395.1 Providencia rustigianii DSM 4541 | reverse complement strand
CAGAAACTGGCGTCACTGGGGCAAACCAGTGACAAACAAGTGAATACGCTGACCGCGCAGAATCAGCAACTCACAGCGCAGTTGGCGGAAAAGGTGAAGCAGCATGAATCGGCGCAAACGACGTTGGCGAAGCAAAATGCCGAATTAGCGCAGCAGCAAACGCAGCTTGCCCAGCAAAAAAGTGGACTGGAAACCGATTTAACCGCAGCTCAGAAGCAATTAGCGGACGCGAAGGCACAATTACAGGCACAACAAACGCAAGC
>NZ_GG703819.1:53193-288939 GCF_000156395.1 Providencia rustigianii DSM 4541 | reverse complement strand
CAGAAACTGGCTTCACTGGGGCAAACCAGCGACAAACAAGTTAAAACATTGACGGATAAAAACCAGCAATTAGCGTTACAACTCGCTAGTCAGGTTGCTCAATTATCGGAAAAAAGTAACTTAGAGACTGAATTAGCTATTGCTAAAAAACAACAAGTAGAGCAGAAAAATAATCAAGAAAGGCTCACTAAACAGTTAACTGATAGCCAAAACCAGCAAGATTTATTGCAAACGCAATTAGCGGCAAATGAGAAAAGTTATATAGATACTCAATCTCAATTGAAGCAAGCGAATTCTCAAGTACAAAAATTACAAAAAGACTTGGAAAAACAAACGGCATTGGTTGGGAAAGCTAGTGATAAGCAAATTAAAGATTTAACGAGTGACCTAAGTAAGCAAATTTCTTTATTGGAACAAAGAGAAGCTGAATTAGTTAAACTTGGTGCAGATAAGCAGGGTATTAAGGACGCTTTAACCGCTCAGTTATCAGATAAGAAAAAACTCGAATCTCAAAATTCGAAGTTAGTTGCACAAGCTAAAGATCAAGAAAAACAAATATCTCAACTTGAGACTGATCTTGCTAATCGTAATAAACAACAATCAGATATTGAACAGAGATTATTAGACGCAAATAAACAGCTTAATGAATTAAAGCTAGAAGCACAAAAATTTACGGCTGAAAATACAGGTAAACAGAATCAAGAATTAGATAAGCTTAAAAAGCAGCTGGATGACAAGGTGTTAGCCGATACTAAGGTTCAGAAAGAACTAACAAAGGCAAAAGAAAGTTTGAAGAAAGCTGAAGATGAATTAGTTTCATTAAAATCATTCTCTACCGATGATGGGCTTAAATCTCAGATTAGAGATTTAAATCAGCGAGTTATGCAGTTAAGGAAGGAAAATGACTCGCTCAAATCGGCTCAGACACATCAGGCACAGTCATCAGGTAAAACGCCAAGCATCATTAAGATCCCTGCGAAAGATACAAATTCGGTTGCTCAAGAGAATGCAAAACGTAATCAAAAAATAATACAGGACATTAACCAGCAGAAATACAGTAAATTGGATAGTCATACTTATTATAAAGTCTTACAAAAAGGTGCACCGATTTCTAATGTAGCAGATAAACAAATCACAATTATCATGCGAGAGCAGTTGACGGATGGTAAGGTGACTGTCATGCATACAGAACAAAATCCAATGGTTTTAGCTTATAATCAGTTACCACCGCCATTAAATATGTTTGTTGATAAAATTGGTGTTGGCGGTATGGTGAAAGTTTATATTGAACCTGAAGGTGGTTATGGGGTTGATGGTGTTCCTGGCACAATTCCACCAAACTCAATGTCCATAATTGATTTTAAAGTTATAAGCGCAAAATAATTATTTTACGTATGAAAAGAAGGGCTTGCCTAATCAGTAAGCTCTTTTTTATTTTTGAAAAAATAAAATTTTACCTTTCTGCCAGTGTAGTTAAAACTCTAACTCTATACTGACAGGGTATATTGACTATAGAATGGCTAAGATATTTTTCGTACCCGACTAGGCGTATAACCGAAACGTTTGTGATAGCTTTGAGTAAAATAAGATTGACTGGAAAATCCCGCTTCCATAGAGACTTCCACAATACTCATTGATGTATTAATTAATAATTGATGGGCATACATAATCCGTTTTTCACTGATCCAAGAACGTGGTGAAGTCGCATAAACGGTATGAAATAACTCTTTAAATGTGGTCAACCCCATACCAAATGTTTTAGCAAATTCATTTAATTTCCATTCCTTTAAATAATTGTTTTCCATAAAAGTCTGAAGCCGCTCAGCTTGGCGATTACTTAATTGGCGTAAGTTTGATAACAGTGTTGCACCTTGCTCACTATAAGATAAAAGAAGCAATAATTCGTTGATTCTGAGTTTTAGTATCATCTCAGGAAACTGAGATTGAATAAATGAATCCAAGCTATCTCTTATCTGTTCTATAAATGTATTACTAGTAAATTTAATAATGTCGTTTGAAGTATTATCTGAGCGTTCAATCTCACTGAGTTGTTCTCCATAGAGAGATAAATACTCACGTAAAAATTTATCATCTAACGCTATCCATAAAAATTCACCATCAGTATTAGAGTCTTCACTCTGAAAAGAGTAGGAGCCTTGTTTATGATATAGAATATCTCCTTGATGCAAAGTTGTCTTTGCCGCAGGAGTTTCTAATAAGACTGAGCCTTTTTCAATGATGATAAGACCTTTTGTGGTCAGGTCGAGTATCGCATGAGGATTGCTTTTATCGATACGTACCTTTTTTATCACTTGTTGGCCGAGTTTGATATTGTTGTTCATATTAGTACCTTTATTAATATCAATTCCAAAAGTAATCATCGAAATCAAATGTCAGCATTTGCAATTTTATTGATATAAAAAATCATGATTACTCTAGTAATTGAAATTATATAAAAGGTTACGTTTTTGTCATATTGTAAATTTAAATGTTAATAAATATTTCAAAACATGGTTTTTTCGATCTGTTTCCGCAATTAAATCGGAAAATACGATCTTTTCTTTTGGCGTTTTATTTTATAATTCCGATAATTATTAATAATTCAGTTTAATAATCTGTTTAAATTGATTTATTTGGTATTTTATAATTATTGTTTTTTGGCGTTTATTTACTATTTTTTTACCCGATAAAGATAATGTATCTTTTTTAGCTTATTATAATCAATTATTGCTATATAAATCATTGTCATTACATTCGTTAAACATAGTATATATAAATATAACTAATGAATCATTAAGTTAGTTTCATAATTAATTAATTTAATGATTCATTTCGATTAATTATATTAATTGATAATGGGCTTTTTTAGGCTATTTATGAGATTTGAATCTCATTATTGACTTTGTTTGGCTATTGGAATATCGAATCGTGATACTTAAAACATGGATTTTAGTAATTAGTTATTTAAGGTTACTATTTTTTATATAAGCGTCACTTTAGGTTTTTTCAAAAAAATCAAAATTAGAGTCTAACAACGCTCTATATTTATGGATGATAAAAGCAAATTTTTATTTATTAGATGATTGCCGAGATTTATTGGGTAATTCAGGAACCGGCTTTCTATCGTCGAGAAGGTGACGAATAGCGAGAATAGGGTGGTGATAAAGCATTTTAGGACCAGCCCAGCGCATGATTAGTTTCATCTCATTACGCATTTTAGGTTGGTAGCAATGAATCGGGCATTGTTTACATGCGGGTTTTGATTCACCATAACGACACTTTTCTAGGCGATTAATAGCATACTTGAAAATTTTTTGATAATACTCTGGATCTTCCTCTGGGGCAGGATGAGATTTTTGGTAGATTTGTATCATTTTATCAATCGTTTTAATTTCACGACTTATTCGCTTTCCCGCCATAACTACCCCGAATCAGTTATCTAAAACATACATTTAATATATATGTTTTAATCTTAAATTGGTAGGGTTAATGATTGACAAGAATGGCATAAGGGCTCTTATGCCATTAGGTCAGTGCGAGCAACAATGTGTGAATTACTTATCGAGTTGTTTGCATTATTCTTTGCATTTCATCTTTTAGATGCAGTTTTTCTTTTTTAAGTTTAGCGACTTGTTCGTTATAGCCTGCACCAGAAGGCCCTTCAAGTTTACTAATTTCTTTATCAAGCTGATGGTGCTTTTCATAAAGGGACTGAAAGCGGGGATGAGTTGCGATTAATTGTGAAACTAAATCTTGATCTGCAGATAACATACTACCTCCTCAGAATGTATTAAGCCTCACTTTCAGTATAATCGCTGATTGTTTTATGTACATTATGAAAAAAGGAAATTTACATAATTTTTATTAATTTTATGATCCCTATACTAAAATTAAGTATGATTACAGGGGTGATATCGAATTATCTATATTTTTGTAATTAAGAATCATCTATAGTGATTAAGCTGGTTAATCTAACTTATTATGTAATTAAACATGGTTTTTAATGCGGATTTATTTTTTAAAATAGGAATTTTATGATGAAAAAGGCGATTTTATCTGTAATGGCTGCGGTAGCTGTCTCATCTTGTGCAGTTGCGACTGAGGATTTAGGAAAGATCGCGCCGTATCCAAAAGCTGAATCTGGTATGACTCGTCATGTTATTGATCTGAAAGCTCAGCAAAATGAATACAACTATATGGTTGAGTTAGTGATCGGTAAAACAATGAAGGCAGATTGTAACCGCCAATGGTTCATGGGTGACCTAGAAGAAAAAACATTAGAGGGTTGGGGATATAGCTATTATAAATTAGATGATGTGAAAGGTCCTGCATCAACGATGATGGGCTGTTCCGAGCCGGCAAAAGATCGCTTTATTAGTACCCAGTTAGGTGATGATGCTTTTGTTCGTTATAACAGTAAGCTACCTATTGTGGTTTATGCGCCATCTGATATGGAAGTAAAATATAAAATTTGGTCTACTGATGAAAAATTAATGGATTCAGTTAAGAAATAGCGGGGAGAATGCCGCAGCTCCGATTCATATGGGGTGCGGCATTTTCATATAAAAAATAATCTAAAAACTCAGTTTTATCGAACTACAAAGACAGAAGTTTTAGCGTGACGGACAATTGCGGATGCTGTTGAACCTAATAAATAGGTAGATGTACTTGGGTGATGTGAGCCAACAACAATTAAATCTGCATTAATCTCTTCTGCATAATCCAGAATCTCATCTTTTGCTGAACCAATGCTAATTTTGCAGTTAATCTGTTTGTCTGCGATTTTGATATCCTTGAGTACTTCCTCAAGAGCTTTCATGGCTAATGCTGCGCGCTCTGCTGAGTTTTTATGGCTTTCAGGCAATATGGCAACCTCAATACCAAAAAACAGTTCTACACTGGGTAGCACAGATAGAAAATGAATTTCAGGTGTTCCAAGTTTAGCCAAGCTTTCTACATGGCTGATGATTTTTTCATTTAAATCATCCTCTAACAAATCAATAGGAACCAATATTTTTTTATACATAGCTACCTCTTTATATGTTATTTAAATTTTATTGTATAGTTATAATCTAGTGGATTATGTGTTATTTATCTATTCCTGATAATTAACGTTTGAATTTATCTATAACTAACAGAGATAAATATATTATAAATTATATAGCTAGTAAAAAACTGATACTCAGTTAGCATATTACCAATAGATCTATTTTATTCTAGACATGAAAGATAAAGAATAATCATTATCAATCAATGAAATCAATTATTTACAATTTATATTGAGACATTTAACAAATAATATGAGAATATTTTAAATTCAATTAAGTCATTGAAAATAAATAATATTTAAATGATAATTATTTTGTTTTTCATTAAGAGCATTTTTTATGCATAAACATAAAACCCCAAATAGTGGGGAAAGCGATTTAGAGTTATTACAAAATAAATTCAATGCGGCTAAAAAAAGTACACTCGTTAGTGTTGCCGTTAATTCACTTTTGTCTATTTGGCAGATTATTGTTGGCATATTCTCTCATTCATCGGGTTTAATTGCTGATGGTATTCATACGTTATCTGATTTGGTTGCAGACTTTGTTGTTCTTATTGCGAATAAAAAGAGTCATAAAAAACCTGATGCAGACCATCCTTATGGCCACTTTCGTTATGAGAATGGTGCTTCCCTTATCTTAGGAATCATTTTGTTGATTGTTGGTGTTGGTATGGGATGGTCAGCAGTTGATAAAATGTTGCATCCTGAATTGATACCTGAAGTTCATACGGCTGCGTTAGTTGCTGCATTAACGGCATTGGTCGCTAAGGAAGGGCTGTTCCGTTATATGTTGCATGTAGCAAATAAAGTCAATTCAAGCATGTTAGTCGCAAATGCTTGGCATGCTCGTTCTGATGCAGCCTCTTCATTAGTGGTTGCTATTGGTATTGTCGGGAGTTTATGTGGAATTCGTATTTTAGATCCCATTGCCGCTTTAATTGTAGGGACATTTGTTTTTCGTATGGGGTATAAATTTACCTATCAATCCATGCAAGATTTAATGGATAAAGGAGCCGATGAAGAAACCCTAGAACAGATTAGTAATGTGATTAGAAGTGTAAAAGAAATAAAAGGATTCCATGATTTAAAAACGCGTAAATCGGGTGATTTCTTATTAGTCGATGTCCATTTAGAATTAGATGCTCAGATGACAATCCTTGAAGGGCATGATATAGCAGTAAATGTTCGTAAACAGCTGATGAAAAACCCGCAAATACTTGATGTAATGACCCATTTAGATCCTTACGATGAGTATTGCTTACATTAATTCTTAACTCCAAGACGACTGACTTTATAAAAAGCTGATTACAGAAATGTTATCAGCTTTTTTATTTTATCATTTTATATTTGAGGTTATCTTTTTGTAAAGATGGAAATTGTGAGGAGTGTAATTATAGTGTTAATTATAAATTCGTTTTATTATTGTGAACTTATATAACGCTAAGCTAAAAATCCATTGAATAAGGGTTATTCAGAAAAATGCAGTTTACCAAGCAACAACGTCACACACTGAGAACACCCAAAGTGGTCGCACTCACGAATAAAGATGGAATGAAAATTATTTTGAGCAGTCTTGGCGCAAGTTGGGTAAGTTGTATTTTGCCGCTAGATACTGGTAAACGAGATGTCATTTTAGGGGCGCCAAATATGGCGACTCAAATGGAACAACGTGTCTATTTTGGGGCAACGATTGGACGTGTGGCAAATGGTTTTCGAAATCCTACTTTCAATTTTGAATGTGAAACTTATCCTGCGGCTAATAGCCAGGAAATACATAGCTTATCTACCAGCACTGATAGTTTTAGTTATCGAGTATGGGCTATCTCGCAACCAGATCAACAGCAAGTTGTATTCACATTAGTTTCCCCTGATGGTGACCAAGGTTTTCCTGGAGAGTTAAAAATTGAAGTGCATTATCAATTAACGGATGACAACCAAGTTATCATTAGTTACCGATATCAATCTACTCATGATTGTCCGGTAAATTTAACGAACCATACTTATTTTAATTTAGCAGGCGAGAGTTCAACGCGTACTGCATTAGAGCATGATTTACAAATTTTAGGTTCACATTTTTTACCACTAGATGAAAACGGAGTCCCGACGGGAGAGCTGAAAGATGTTACCGATACTCACTTTGATTTTCGGCAGGGAAAACGTATAGGGCGTGATTTTTTACTGGATGAAGACCAAACAGTTATGGGAGGTTACGATCATACTATTGTTTTGGATAACACTATGGATGAGCCAAAAATAGCCGCATCATTAGGTGCACCAGATGGCGATGTCAGAGTCAATATTATAAGTACTTTGCCAGCGGTACATCTCTATTCAGGGAATAAACTAATTTCTGTTTTGGGTAAAAATAAAACGCATACCCCATATTCAGGTGTTGTATTAACGACCCAATATCCGTTTGATAATATGGAACAGACAAATAGCGGTATTGCACACGCCAATCAAATTTATACTAACCAAACTCGCTATCAATTTATTTTCTAGTATCATATGTGGGGATGTTGGAAAACATCTCCCTCCATTTGCCTATTTTTAATTTATTCGGAATGTTAACTGTGACTTCATTTGCTGAACTGAATGCGCTTCCTTCGGAGCAACTCTCTAATCTTAATGAATTGGGATTCTTAACGATGACACCAATTCAAGAAGCGGCTTTACCCGCGATCCTTGCCGGTCAGGATGTCCGCGCACAAGCTAAAACGGGAAGCGGTAAAACGGCAGCGTTTGGTTTAGGTTTACTGCAACATATTGATGCGAAAAATTTTAATACCCAATCACTAGTATTATGCCCAACAAGAGAACTTGCGGATCAAGTTGCTAATGAATTACGTCGTTTAGCACGTTATATTCCCAATTTGAAAATATTAACCTTATGTGGTGGCGTACCATTTAGTGTCCAGCGAGATTCATTAGCCCATGCTGCTCATGTCATTGTGGCAACACCTGGACGTTTACTCGACCATTTGCATAAAGAAACAGTAAATTTGGATCATCTGCAAACGTTAGTTTTAGATGAGGCTGACCGTATGTTGGATATGGGGTTTTCTGATGAGATCGATGCCATTATTTCTTTTGCTCCTCATCAGCGTCAAACATTATTATTTTCAGCAACATGGCCTGAAAGTATTGCTGATATTAGTCAGCGTATTCAGAACAATCCTCAGACTATCGAAATTAACTCAGTTAATGAATTACCGGATGTTGAACAGCAATTTTATGAAGTTGCTCGCCATGACAAAATTGAATTACTGCAAAAATTATTGAGCCGTGACCAACCTGCATCTTGCGTTATATTCTGTAATACCAAGAAAGATTGCCAAGCCGTCTTTGATGCGCTGAACGACAGCAAGCAAAGTGTATTAGTACTGCATGGTGATATGGAGCAACGTGACCGAGACCAAACTCTAGTTCGTTTTGCTAATGGGAGTAGTCGGGTTTTGGTTGCTACGGATGTTGCCTCTCGTGGCCTAGATATCAAAGCGTTAGAAATGGTGATTAACTTTGAATTATCTTGGGATCCTGAAGTTCACGTACATCGTATTGGGCGAACAGCTCGCGCGGGTCAAAGTGGTTTAGCTATTAGTTTATGTTCTCCGGAAGAAGCTCAGAGAGCAAATGCACTGGAAGAAATGCTCAACATGAAGCTGAATTGGTTACCAGAGCCAACTGGATTACGTATTACGCCTTTAGAAGCGGATATGGTCACTCTATGTTTAGATGGTGGTAAAAAAGCAAAAATTCGACCTGGTGATATCCTTGGCGCATTAACAGGGGATGTTGGTTTACAAGGTGACGACATTGGCAAGATTACTATTCACCCAATACATGCTTATGTTGCAATTAAAAAATCTGTTGCTAATCAAGCGTGGAAACACCTACAACAGGGTAAAATCAAAGGTAAATCGGTACGAGCTAGATTATTAAAATAGTTATAACGGCCTATTCTATCTTAGCCCTAGCTCGATTGAACTAGGGCTTTTTTATATGTTAAACATGAAAAATCATAAATAATATTTAATTATTATCATGGCTGACTATTTTTCAATTCTTATGCTCATCATTTTCCTGCGAAGCGCTTCCCATAAAAAGCAATCAAACTCATTTTTTATTTAATCCATTTAATATTTCCGTTATAACGCTTGCTGTATCTGAATTTAAAAGGTTTGTTTGATTTTTATATCATATAAATAATTGTTTTTTTTATAACCAATAGGTTACGGGTTTATTCAAATATTAGGAGATATATTTTGTTGACATGGACGATAAAAACAAGGATTTTATTCGACGATTGGTTAGAAATTCAAAACTATAGTGTGCGAAAGAAAATCTTAGCGAGATTAATTATTCTTGCTGAGTTTGGACCTTACTTAGGCCGTCCTTACGTTGATAGGCTAAAGCGCTCTAAGTTTATGCATATGAAAGAATTAAGGATTCCAGTAGGTAGGGAGCCCATTAGAGCATGTTTTGCATTTGATTCTAAGCATTGTGGAATTGTATTGTGTGCGGATAGTAAAAAAGGGTGGGATGAAAAGTTGTTTTATAACAATTTGATTAAACGAGCGGATGCTGAATATGCATCTCATCTTGTGAAACCGGAGGAATAATGGGAACGTTAGAGAAATTATTAGCCAACTGCTCACCAAAAATGCGTCAAGAAATTGATGAGGAAGTTATCGAGTTACGCCGTGATATTGAGTCATCAAAAGTGCTGAGTGGAAAGTTAATTGTTCCGCCAGAAGATGAACCAACTTCAGGGGCTACAGTGAGTTTATAGTTTTGGCAGGGAGGGCAAACAAAGCTTACCTCCCTTAGCTTTTTACTTATCAATCAGATAACAAATAAGTCTAAATATTCATTAACTGCCATGTCTTCAAGCAGAGGTTTGTCTAATGAAGCGCTCAGAATACGTAACTGCTGGGTTTCAGGAAATTGTCTCGCTAAATTAGTTCTAAATTTTTTCAGTAATAAGGGCATACCTTCCTGACGACGGCGTTGATGCCCTACAGGATATTCAATAACAATTTCGTCTAGGACTTGACCGTCTTTTAATTTCACCGTTAATCCATTGGCAATAGAGCGCTTATCGGGATCATGGTAATCCTGAGTGAAATGAGGGTCTTCATGGCAATACATTTTGGCTCGTAAAGTATCAACTCGGCTATCTTGAGCGATATTATCTTCATAGTCAGAAGCAGTAAGGCGCCCAAAAATAAGTGGAATTGCTACCATATATTGAATGCAATGGTCACGATCTGCTGGGTTATGTAGAGTGCCTTGTTTGTCAATGATCCGTATACAAGCTTCGTGAGTTCGGATATTAATTGATTCAATATCGTCAGCTGTTTTACCCATTTGTTGTAACTGGTTATACAGTTGTAGAGCGGCTTCGACCGCAGTTTGTGCATGGAATTCTGCTGGGAATGAAATCTTAAATAGTACATTTTCCATGACATAAGAACCGTATGGTCTCTGGAACTTAAAGGCTTGCCCTCGAAATAGGGAGTCATAGAAACCCCATGTATTGGCGGTTAGGGCAGTGGGATATCCCATTTCCCCTTTCTGAGCCATGAGCGCTAATCTTACTGCACGAGAAGTAGCATCACCCGCAGCCCAAGATTTACGGGAACCTGTATTTGGTGTGTGGCGATAGGTTCGCAAACTATGACCATCAACCCATGCCAACGAAATGGCATTTAATATCTGCTCTCTGTTTAATCCTAGCATTTGAGCAACAACCGCTGTGGATGCGACTTTAACCAGAATAACATGGTCCAATCCGACTTTATTAAAGGCATTTTCTAACGCAATACAACCTTGTATTTCATGGGCTTTAATCATGGCGGTGAGTACATTGCGGATCACCAGTGGTTTTTTACCTTTACTAATATTTTCGCGAGATAACCAATCCGCAGTTGCTAGAATTCCGCCAAGGTTATCAGATGGATGCCCCCATTCTGCGGCAAGCCATGTATCGTTGAAATCTAACCAGCGGCACATCGTACCAATGTTGAATGCCCCTTGTATGGGATCTAATTGAAATTGAGTTCCCGGCACTTTAGTTCCATTAGGTACAATAGTACCTGGAATTAGAGGTCCAAGTAATTTTTTACATGCAGGGTATTCCAGAGACTCCATTCCACAGCCGAGGGTATCTAGCAAGCAATAGTAGGCTGTATCGTAGGCTAAATTGGAGGTAATAGGGAAATCGATAACATAGTCGACAATATCCGTCATAACTTTATCAAATTGAAGATGTAGCGAACGTTGGGTTTGCGTTGTCATTATTTTTACCTTTATTGGCGCTGCTCAATAGGAACAAAAAGTTTATTTTCTGGACCGGTATAGTTGGCGGATGGACGAATAATTTTATTGTCTTGGCGTTGCTCGATAATATGGGCCGACCAACCTGCAATACGAGCAATAGCAAATAGTGGGGTATACATAGCGGTTGGTACTCCCATCAAATGATAGGCAACAGCAGAAAACCAATCGAGATTCGGGAACATGTTTTTCTCCCGCCTCATGACTGATTCAATATGGTCAGCAATCGTGTATAAATGGCGATTCATACTCTGCTCTGACAGCTGTAGAGCGACTGATTTAATAATGGGGTGACGTGGATCTGCTAATGTGTAAACAGGGTGCCCAAATCCAATGATGACTTCAGAGTTTTTGACTCTAGCCACAATATCCTGCTCTGCATCCTCAATAGATGAATAACGTTGCTGGATCTCTAATGACACTTCATTTGCGCCACCATGCTTAGGTCCCCGAAGTGCCGCGATTGCCCCTGTGATCGCGGAATAAAAATCGGTACCTGTTCCGGCAATGACTCTTGCAGCAAACGTTGATGCATTAAATTCATGCTCTGCGTATAAAATCGATGCAATATGCATAAATTTTTCCCATTGAGCGGGAGGCTTTTTACCGTGTAGTAGATGTAGAAAGTGTGCGCCAATTGAATCATCATCTGTCATGGTTTCGATACGACGGCCATGATGACTAAAATGGTACCAATACAGAAGAATAGAACCGAGAGAGGCAAGTAATCTATCCGCGATATCCTTTGCACCCATTAATGTATGGACATCTTTTTCTGGTAATACACACCCCATCATGGATACACCTGTGCGGATAACATCCATGGGATGAGTATTGGCAGGAATAGATTCTAAAGTTTGCTTAACATTAGTTGGTAAGCCTCTTAGTGGTTTTAATTTATTTTTATAAGCAATTAATTCAGTACGATTAGGAAGCTTATCGTGGATAAGTAGATAGGCAATTTCTTCATATTCACATTGAGTAGCTAAATCGTGTATATCATAGCCACGATAATGCAAGTCATTGCCATTTTTGCCTACGGTACACAGCGCCGTATTTCCTGCTGTAACACCAGACAGTGCCACTGATTTTTTCGGTTTAAACGTGGCGGATTCAGTATTCTTAAGTTGTTCATTCATCACGAATTCCTTGTAGGGGATAGAAGAGATTACAACTTGCTCTATAGGCTGTTTTTAAATGAATTAACGTTCCTTTTTTTGTGAAAATAAGGCATCAAGTTTTTGTTCATAGTGATAATAATTGATACTGTTATACAGCTCTTCACGGGTTTGCATTAATGGCACCATACTTTTTTGAGTGCCTTCTTTGCGTAAAGTGGAGTACACCTGCTCAGCGGCTTTGTTCATCGCACGGAATGCTGATAGCGGATATAAGGCAATAGCTATCCCAACCTCACGCAACTCATCGAGAGTAAATAATGGCGTTTGGCCAAATTCGGTGAGGTTAGCGAGAACAGGGACTGGAGTATGGCGAGTAAATTGCTGATACATTCCTAGTTCGGTAATGGCTTCAGGAAATAACATATCGGCTCCTGCCTCAACATAGGCATTGGCACGTTCGAGAGCTGCATCGAGTCCTTCTACGGCAAGGGCATCAGTACGCGCCATAATGACAAAGTTTTCATCTGTTCTTGCATCCACTGCTGCTTTAATTCGGTCGACCATTTCTTGGGTAGAAACAATTTCTTTGTTAGGTCGATGACCGCAGCGTTTAGCACCTACCTGATCTTCTAGGTGTAGGCCAGCAGCGCCCGCCTTTAGCATTGATTTAACGGTACGGGCAACATTAAACGCAGAAGGACCAAAGCCTATATCTGCATCTACCATCAACGGCAAATCACAAACATCAGTGATTCGGTGAATATCTATTAATACATCGTCAAGGGTGGAGATCCCCAAATCAGGTATACCAAGTGAGCCTGCTGCAACGCCTCCACCGGAAAGGTAAATGGCTTTATAGCCAGCTTGTTTAGCGAGTAGGGCATGGTTTGCATTGATAGCACCGACTAATTGAAGTGGTGATTCATTCTTTACTGCATCTCGAAATTGTTGGCCTGCTGAAATGATAGACATAAAACCCCTTAATTTGTTAATCATTTGTAATTAAGTTTTTATAACTATAGTTAGATAGCAATTGACGTGCCAGACTGTCATAAATAGGAGAATTTAATGATAATTAATGAATATCAATAAGATGGCTAAAATATGTTTTTGTGATGTACAAGCGATTTTTTAATTAACATATTGGAATGTTTCATTGAAACGAAATAATGTTTCACTTAATGAAATTTGAAACGTTTGTGCACCATGAAATAGGATAGGGAGTTATTATGGAAAAACCGATTATTTGGACAGTGTCTGTTTCCCGTCTCTATACTTTATTTCGAGATATAAGCCCTGAATTTAGTGCTCAAGCAGAAATTACCCCCTTAAATATTGGTTTTGAGCATGCAGCAGAGGAGGTGCGTCGTCGTTTAAAGGATGGGCACTGTGATGCCATCATTAGCGCGGGATCTAACGGTGCTTACTTAAAAAGCCACGTTTCTGTGCCTGTAATTATTGTCAAAATTAGTGGCTTTGATGTGATGCAAGCATTAGCCAAAGCTCGAGAAATTAGCAATAAAGTTGGTATTGTTAACTATCAAAAAATCATCCCAGCCCTCAAGGAATTTCAAACCAATTTTGGCTTACATATTGAGCAGCGTAGCTATGTCACAGCAGAGGATGCTAGGGCACAATTAACCGCTCTAAAGGCAATGGGAATAACGGTTGTGGTTGGCGCTGGGTTAATTACGGATTTAGCTGAAGAGATGGGAATGACGGGGATTTTTATTTATTCCACGGAAACCATTAGACAAGCGTTTTCTGACGCTATTGAACTCAGTAGAATGTCTCACCGCCATACGGTTATTCAGGACCGTTATCAGCCAGTTAATCCTACCAAAGTTCGCCATACCATTAATGATCTGATCGGTTTGTCTACCCCCATGGAGCGAGTTAGACAAACGATTATGCTATATGCTCGCTCGGATGCAACTGTGTTGATTCAAGGTGAAAGTGGCACGGGAAAAGAGATGATTGCTCAAGCTATTCATCATGAATATAGCTTGTTTAACCAACATAAACGTAGCAAGCAACAAATGCCTTTTGTGGCCGTTAACTGCGGGGCAATTCCAGAAACATTGCTGGAAGCAGAGTTATTTGGTTATGAAGAAGGGGCATTTACGGGATCATTGCGTGGTGGTCGTGCTGGGCTATTTGAAATTGCTAATGGCGGAACGTTATTTTTGGATGAAATTGGTGAAATGCCAATGGTTTTACAAACTCGATTATTAAGAGTTTTAGAAGAACGTTCTGTGGTGCGAGTTGGTGGTTATCGACCTCTACAAGTGAATGTACGTGTGATTTGTGCCACTCATTGCGACTTAGATACCTGGGTCTCTGAAGGGCGTTTTCGTCGAGATTTATTTTATCGACTAGGTGTGCTCCGTATGAAAGTGCCTGCATTAAATGAACGAGGAGATGATATTTTCATTTTAGCAGAACGATTACTCAAGCTGGCTTTTTCGGGATTGCAGTTACCTCTCCCGTCATTCCGAGTTCAGCAGCTCCTGAATTGTCGCGACTTTTTCTTATCATATCCATGGCCAGGCAATGTTCGTGAACTGCGTAATTTGATGGAGCGAGTAGCTCTCTATTGTAGTGCTTATGCAGACAAAAGCATTAACACAGAAATGCTGATAAGTTTGTCACCGGAGAGGGAAGTTAAAGAAACACTAAAAATGGAAAATATGCAGCAACTAGAACAGTCGAAGGAATCTCTGGAAGAGGTTATGAAAAAATTTAATGGTGACCGCAAGGCTGTAGCTGAGTATTTGGGGATTAGCCGGACTACATTGTGGCGACGGCTGTCTTCGTCCTAATTCATGTTCTAGCAGTGTTGGTGGCACTCATTAATCTGAGTTACGGCCTTGCTATAACTTGAGCTAGCGATAAGTAAGGCTGTAAGGTTGCTGTCTATTTTCTCAGTTAGAAAAATACATTATCACTATATAGGCGTAAAATTGGCATTGAGAATAATCAATGTTGAAATTAGTTATGGTCATAAACCAAAGGCTAATTAACAAAAATAATTTCAAATAAATTTTTTAAAAAAATAGATAAATATATTTTGAATAACAAGTTTGAAGTGATTAAATATATTTAAAAAGTTAATGTGAAAATTTTTCAATTAAATTACAACTAGTTGATTTATATCTGATTAATTATTTTTGTTTTGATTTTTTAGTGATTTTTACTGCATGAAAAAACGTGATTTTTCTCACATAAATAAATTTGCTAGTAAGCATTAGTTTTTCTCATTGTCATTCCCTAAATGAAAGTTCTATATTGCGCTCAAATTGACCTTACTTATTTATTATTATCACTGCACTAGTCGCCAAAATGTATTCTTGAACAAGGATGCATTTTTGCCGTCATCTACGATATAGCTGCAGCGCATACTATTTATTTCATTCGTTGGAGAGTGGGACGTGAAAGAGTCCACAGCTATGATGCGCAAAGGCGACAACACATTCGTACCTGTCGCGGGTTTAACCTTATTCGCGGTAGCCTCAGGTTACTTGATGAGTTTGATCCCATTATCGATGGGGAGCTTTAATATTGATACTCAATATGCGGGCTGGTTAGCGAGTGCCTACTATATAGGATTATTAATTGGTTCGATGCTGATTGAGCCTGTGATTGCGAGAGTGGGGCACCGTATCGCTTTTATTGGCTTTTTGCTAATGTTGGCAGCGACGGTTGTTTTATTACCATGGATGCCAACTATTGAAGCATGGCTACCAAACCGCTTAATCGCTGGTGTCGCTGTCGCAGGGATTTTTGTGGTTGTGGAATCTTGGTTGCTGATCGGTGATAACCCGAAAGCGCGAGCAAAGCGTCTTAGTTTTTATATGACGTCATTATATGGTGGAACTACACTCGGTCAGCTTGCCATTGGCTTTATCGGGACTCAAGGGGTATATCCATTTATTGTTGTCTTGGGTATGTTACTTCTTGCTGTTCTACCGCCGCTGCTGTTTCGTCAGGGACAACCCGCTAGTGGATTGCATCAAAAACTCTCATTGAAGCAAATTACCCGCTTAAGTAAGCCTGCGATTATTGGTTGTATGGTGTCAGGGATCGTGATGGGAACCATCTATGGATTGATGCCTTTATCACTTAAAAAAGATAATTTTTCGACTGACCAAGTTGGCGTTTTAATGGCATCAATTATCTTAGGTGGAATGTTAATTCAGCCAATAATTAGCAAATTATCGGTGGTGATGAGTAAAACATTGTTGCTAGCCATGGTGTCATTATTGGGTGTCTTTGCGATGGGGTTAATTTATATCTCTAGCGATTACATAGTAATGATTGTTGGGTTAGCTTTGTTGGGGATGTCGTCATTTGCCTTGTACCCAATAGCGATTACTTTAGCCTGCGATAAGTTAGATTCTTCTTTTATTGTTGCGGCGACTCAAGTGATGTTATTTAGTTATAGCATAGGCTCTGCAATGGGACCTGTTGTTGCAGGAAGTTTGCTATCCCAACATGGTGGTTTAGTAAACTTCTTCTTTATCGTTTTGCTGGTGACCGCAATTTATATGTTAATTGCGAGCTTACGCCGTAAAGCGAGTGTGCTGGTAAACTAGATAATATTAAGTTAAAAAACGCGCCACTTTTTCATAAGTAGCGCGTTTTTTATTACTTTTTCTTGTTGATAGTTGCAATAGCCAATTCAGCTTTAGCTAACTGTTGAATACGTTGCATGCTAACTTTTTGTTCCCATAGCTCACCAAGTTTGAAGTCCCAAGATAGTGGGCTTATGACTGTGCGTCCCGCATTTGGAGCGAAGGTTAATTCACTGAAATAAATTTTATTTTCAGCAAGTAAAAAATCTGCTCTACAATAATCAAAAGGCGTGACCAAAATTTGAGCTAACCGGAGCATTTCTTTAAACTGAGATGGTTCAGTTACTGGCTCTAGCATGTTAGGGTACCCGAAGTTCACTGGCTGTAGTTGCCAGTCAGTATCATAGATATTAATAAACTCAGTACCAGATTCGTCGGTATAATCTATTTCGGCATACATAGGCTTCCCTGAAAAACAATGTATTCGACACGTTTCTGGAATCAGTTTTCTGTTTCTTTGCTCAAAGATATCGATATATTCTTCGCAAATAATACGTGCTGGAATATTTTTATAATGACGTTCACGAGTAATGTAATAGAGATTCTTCATTAAATGGAACGACAATTTTTGCTTTGCTTCTTGTAAATTAAATTGCGATTTATCCGTACAGATAATACTGCTACCACTATCATGGGTACATTTAAGAACAAAGCGTGACGGCAACTGTTCGATTTTGATTTCATTCACATGATTATATGATGCCAAAATAGGAACGATATGTTCACTCCCTATCTTTTGGCTAACATATTCACGTACCGCTAGTTTATCAGCCAACTGGCTATATAACGGATTTTTATCATGGATCATGCGAAAATTAATTTTTTCATTAAAGCTTTTTGGTGCATCAAAGTTCGGGTAATATCCTAGTTTTTTCATGAACTTATTGGCCAAATAGCTTTTGTCACTGATGATCAATGTGCGTAGTTTTTTTAGAAAATATTCTGTTTTTTTCATAAACGGGCAACCATTCTTAATAAAATAAGATTATTTGTATTATTGTTTTTGAATTATATTTTTCGTTATTTAAATGGTAATTAAATAGCTGATAAAAACGACGTTAATAATCAGGTGGAAATTAAGAAAACCTTAATAAATTCAACTTAAATAAGCTCAAGTCACTATGATTTAATCAATTGATTATATTTAAAGGCGCACTTTACCTATTAAATAGATAATTTAGTTAGTGATTATTTATGAAAAATTTGGAATGTAAATAAAACATATACAGAATGTATTTAATTTAATCGATAAAACTTTCACAAAACATTCAACCTTAAGTGAAATGTTTCTTATTTGATGTAATAATTGAGCCATCAGTAGAATACGATGGCTTATTTTGTTTAATGGCGTAAGTAAACATAAGGCACGGCGGTTTCTGGATGTTGCTGAACGCCTAAATCGGCTTGATACCAGCGAGTTAAATTGTCATTAGTTAGCACTTCCTGCGGTGTTCCCGATACAACCAATTTACCTTGATGAATCAAATATACTTTATCGGCATATAACGCGGTTAGATTTAGGTCGTGCAATACGCAGCAGACACCCAGTGGGCGTTCTCGGGTTAGTTGATGTAAAAGACGTAAACTGTGTTGTTGATGGTAGAGGTCGAGAGCTGAGGTGGGTTCATCTAGAAATAAACATGCGGGGGTAGGCTCTGGTTGCCAGAGTTGAGCTAATACACGCGCAAGCTGAACACGCTGTTGTTCCCCCCCAGACAATTGCCGGTAGTCTTGATGACGTAATTGAGTGCAGCTAGTTTGTTCTAGGGCGATTTCAATGGCTTGTTGTTTATGTTCCGAACCATAAGGTGTGCGTCCCATAGCGACAATATCTTCAACACTGAACGCAAATTGTAGATGGGTGTGTTGCTTCATTACTGCACGTTTTTTTGCTAATTGCTGATGCCCCCATTGAGACAATGAGAGACCTTCAATCTGGCATTCTCCATTAGTCGGTAAAGCATAGCCAGTTAGCAATTTTAATAGACTCGATTTACCAGCCCCATTTGGCCCAATAATAACGACCATCTGATGTTGTTGAATGGACAAGCTAATGTCATCAATCAAGACCTTATTATTAATATGATAACTGAGGTTACGAGCGTCAAGTAAGGGTATCATTAAGTTAGAATCTCCCAGCGGGCTGGCGCAGTATCAACCATAGAAAATAGGGACCGCCAATTAACCCCGTCAATAATCCAACGGGAATTTCGGCTGGCACAACGAGGGTGCGAGCTAGGGTATCAGCGATTAGCAGTAACGTGGCTCCAACAATGGCTGAGCCTGGAATTAACCAACGATGGTCGGGTCCTAAGGTCATTCGAATTAAGTGAGGAACGACCAAGCCAACAAAGCCGATCACGCCGCTCATCGCTACTGCACAGCCGATTAATAAAGCGCTAAGAAACAGAAGAATAAATTTGCTACGCTCGACATTCAATCCAAGATAATGGGCATCTTCATCGCCTAGCTGGAGAATATTTAAAGCATTACCTTGCCATAAACACACAAAGCAGGTAGGTAAAATAATGCTGGCTGCAATCGTTAATGAAGTCCAATCGACATTACCCAGTGAGCCCATCATCCACAGGCTAAACGTACGTAATTGTTGATCGTTACTGACGTAACTTAAAACGCCAATTAATGACATGCATAGCGCATTGATGGCAATTCCAGCTAATAATAATCGTGCTAAATTTCCATTGGAAATACGATTCAGACTAAAAATAATCAGGGAAACCGTTAAACTGCCGATAAAAGCGGCAGCTAAATGACCATAGCTTTGAAGGATCGTCGGTAAGGAAAACGACAAAACAATAAATGCTGCTACACATAATGCTGCGCCACTGCTGATCCCCAATAAGCTCGGGTCGGCAAGAGGGTTACGAAATAACCCTTGCATAATGGCTCCTGCAACCGCTAGTGCCAAACCTACCAATATTGCTAATAAAATGCGGGGTAGGCGAATAGTAACCCAAATTTGCCAGTCTGGGTCACTCATTGGGCTAAACCAGAGTGTTTTTAATGACAGATTGATAGCGCCTGCATTGGAGGCAATCAAAGTGGCTCCCCCAAGCAGAACTAATAGCATCAAAATGGCAGATAGAGGATGCTTAAAACGACTCATTGGCTTTTTTCCAGCGCCTCTCGAAGTTGTAGCATGACCTGTGGCGTTCCTAAACTAAAGCTAAGCATGCCTACATCGTCGACTACTAATAACGCTTTATTTTTACCTGCTGGTGTTAAGGTTAGGCCCGGTAATTTCCAAACATTTTCAATACCGTTTAATGATTTAACACCTTCTTCAGTGAGCACAATCAAATCTGGTTGAGAGGAAATCAATCCTTCTTGAGAAAGCGGGCGGTAGCTAGTGAAGTTGTCCATCGCATTTTGGGCGCCAACCGCTTTTATCATGCTATCAGCAGCGGTATTTTGTCCTGCAGCCATTGGTTGTACACCACCATGACTCATAATAAAGACGACTTTTTTGTTAATCGGTGTCGTTGAAATTTCAGCAACTGAGCGATTAAATTGCTCCACCAGTTGTTGACCTTGCCCTGATTTCCCTACTGCATCTGCAATTGTCATAATTTTCACTGGAATGGCTTCTAATGCTGGTTTCCCCGTGATCTTCACCACTTTTACACCACTTTTTTCAATCTGAGATAGTGCAATTGATGGCTGAGAAAGTTCACTCGCCAACAGCAATGTTGGACGTAGAGAAAGTACCCCTTCAGCATTCAAGGTACGCATATACCCAACATCGGGAAGTTGCGTTGCTTGAACAGGATGTAAACTGGTACTATCACGACCCACAAGCGAATCCTGTGCGCCAAGTTTATATACAATCTCAGTAACATCGCCGCCGAGGGTGATAATACGTTCTGCGGCCTGAGCGGTCAGTGACGCCATAAGCGCCCCCAAAATTAGAAGCCATTGTTTCATGATCAATTACCTGATGATTAGATTCTTGGTAGCGACATTACTTGTTGACGCCAGTGTTCTTGCTCTGGGGTACCTTCAGTACGTTGTCCGTACATTTGTGCAATTTGATTACCTTGCTCATCAAACACTTCAAGGCTAGTCACAAAGCCATCTTCTGTTGGTTTACGCGTGACCCAGCATTCAGCAACACCATTTTCAATCATATGTAAGGTGAAATCTGGATTGAAAATATTCAACCATTTGATATCTGAACCTTCAGATTGATAAGGCATTAAGCGTTTAATTTTTCCAGTAAAAATCTGCACACATCCACGATTACCCACGAAAATCATGATTTCGTTTTGATCTGCGAATGCAGTATTTACGAGCTGATTAAATGAATCATTGGGAACTTTCCAAGCCAGATCATCACTGACGGCGCTAAAAACTTGCTGACGGCTTAAATTGTTCTTTTTCAATAGAATAAAGAACTGATGCACATCCGTCATATTGCGCCATTCTTGCTCTAGTTGCTGCTTTAGCTCATCGCTGATTGGCTGTGCGTTATAAGGCTGTGCTTTTTCAATAGACAGGGTTGGATTTTCAGCCGTTATATATTGCTGAATAAGTGCATTCCATGCAGCGAGATCAGTTTCATCGGTGGTATATACTTTATGTAGCGCATCACCGTGTTTATCAAAGAATTGAATGCTATGGCGCTCACCATTTTTAGCCTCTTCGGTGAGTGTAAAAATGCTATCCCAATGAGAAAAAAACATGCGTAAATCTAGCGCGCGTGGATTAAGAATTAAACCACCATGAGGACTAAATCTTGCATTTTCATAGCGTCCTACTTGTTCGTGAACCACATATTCATTACGAGTAATGGCTTTGACTGGACCAACAGCTTCCAATGCAGTAAGTAAGGTTGGTGCATCGACATTTAAGCGCTGAGCTTTATCATGTCCAACTCGAGCGTGTAGAAGCTCACCTTCAGATATATTCAGGTAAGCGGCAAGATCCCTCGCATATTTGGCTTTATTATCTTTCTTAGCTTGTTGATAATGTTCAAAAATTGTTGAATTCACAAGTATCTCCTTTGTGTGTGTGAATTACCATTGGAAGCTGACAAGTAGCTTAGCATTACGCCCATCTTGGGGTATCCCCTGAGAGGAGTAATACTCTTTGTCAAATGCGTTACCTAAAACGACGCTGGTATCTAAGCCTTTAAGCTGTCCATTACCTTGATAACTGACATAAAAGTCATGAACGGCGTAGCCGGCTTGTTGTTCAATTTTGGTCGCTTTATTGAAGTCAGTATGATTGGTGAATTCGCCTAACCAACCAACGGAAAAACCGCTATCTGCAACAGGAACAGATAGATTACTGGTGACAGAATCAGGTTTTATTGAGGTAATGGATTCTCCGTTATATTCATTTTTTCCCTCGGTATGGTTGTATGCGAGGTTCCAAACGAAGTAATCCGTGGTGTAATCCATTGAGGCATCCCATCCCCAAATTTTGGCGCGTTTGGTATTGATCGAGGTAGTGTAGTTATTATCCCAATTTACACGGTCTGGATGAACGTAAGTATTGATATAGTCTTTGGCTTTAGTGTCGAAATAACTGGCTTTAAAACGTAAATTATCATGAGCCATTAATAAATCATCAAAGCGTAAGCCAAAACCGTATTCAGCGGTTTTAGTTGATTCGGGTTTCAGATTAGGGTTGGGACGCCAGCGATTGACAATAGGGCCAGCTTGGAAATGCACGGAATCGTTATACATTTCCATCATAGTTGGTGCACGAAATGCTTCTGAATAAGACGCAAATAGCATTGACCAGTCTGTTGGTGTAATGCTGACAGCTGCTTTTGATGACCATTGGTCTTCTTTAACGTCTTTATTACCTTTTGCTGAAGATTTGTAATTGTCGTAGCGTGTTCCTAAAATAAAGGAAACTGGTAAATCTTTTAAGGTAATTTCATCTTGAATAAACCCTGAAGCAAATGTGATATCGGCCTCAGGGAATTGGGTGGTTGTTGCATACGGATTTTGTTTCTGACGATAAGCTTCAGTACCATAGGTAAAATTGTGTGCGGCGAGAGGAAGTTCATAGATTTCAGAACGGTTATCCAATTTTAGCCCATAAGTTTTTTGAGTACGACCTTCGTAGTTTGAATCTTTTCCTTTTGACGTAATATTGACATCAGAGTAATAAGGTGTTGCTTTAAAATTCAACCAATTGTTATCACTTGGATTGAGCTGGTAAGTGGCTTGAATATCCCGCTGGCGGGTGGTTCTATTTACTTTTAAATTGCTATTACTGACGTTAGATTGTTGAGGATCTTTTGGCTCATAGGCGTCATTATTGTAGTAACGGATCTGCCCTGAAAGTTTTTGTGAATCATCCAGTTGCCATGTTCCTTTACCCAGCATGTTAGCGATAGTTTCTTTGTTATCCATTTTATCGCCATTGCCTTGACGAATATCACCAACTTCTTTGGTTACAAAACTGAATACACCATCAAGGTCATCGCTTTTCCCGAAAGCCGAGCCTCCAAAGCCAAAGCTGTGATCCCCTGTAGCCGCTTGGCTAAATACTCTGAATCCACTGTTTTTTCCTTCTTCTAACAAGTCTTTAGCATCAACGGTTTCCCATGCGATAACCCCTCCCATAGCACCGCTGCCGTAGAGTAAGGCTGATGGTCCGCGAATGATTTCAACTTGTTTAATTAGAGCCGGATCAAGGAATGTTCCGTTGATATGTCCTGTATCCGTACCTTGGCGAACTCCGTCCACTAGCGTTAAAATTCCGCGGCGGTCAAAACCGCGCATATTGATGTCTTGACCATTGGTACGGCTAGTTCCCGTGATAGCAATACCGGGTACTTTGCGCAAAATATCATTTGCAGTACTGGCGGTTTTTGTTTCTGGAGAGTCATTTTTAATGACGGTAACCATCATTGGTGCATTGAAGCTATCGCGTTCTGTTCCTGTTGCATAAACAGTCATTACATCATGGCGATTGCTAGGTTCAGTTTTTTCAGTTTGCGCCCCAGCCATAATCGGTAACATTGCGCTCGCCAGCACAGACATGCGTAACACTTGTGACATAAAGGTTATACTCCTAAAGCTTTGTGAAATGCATTGGTGGAATTAAGTTCATGAGCAGGCCGTTATGGCGTATTTGTCGGAATGTTGCGGCGAGAAAAGTCGTGGATTGCAGGTAGGGAGTGAAAGAGTTTCAATCCCTTTAATTGCGGATGAGGCTTGAATTTTAGCCCGAAAGTTACCCAGAGTTGCAGCAGCAAAATCCATTGAAAACACCATAAAAACTGTGTCCTGATATATGAAGTTAAGCTGGCTGCCTAGATTGATAAGTCTTAGGTGGCTTGCGAGATAGATTTTTATTGATACTAAATACTATTTTGTTAGGATCAGTTTGCCTGTACGTGTTTGACGTAATTGATAAATTTCACCACGATGTTGAATGGCAACTTTACCTGAAGCCCCTAATAATTGCTGGCTTTCTATTAGGTCTGTTTTAATCATCACATCGATGACTTTTGTCGGTTGTATTGTTTCTGTGATTGTCTCAGAAAGTGGCTTGGTCATATTATTCACCACGGCAATTGTACTGATAATGAAAATGATATTGATAATTATTATCTTTAAAAATGTTGTCAATATCAAGTAATTTTCACAATCAATCAACAAGAGAACTACATTAAAGAGAGGAGGAATGAAACTCGAATACCAACGTATGATAGATATATATGCTTTGGGATGAGATTAAATGGGCAGAATATTTCCACCCATCATAAATAATGTTGGCTGATTAATTAGTCTTTGTAAATAGAGACATGGGGAACCCCATCATTGCCAATAGTGCCTCGGTACATACCTTCAGAGTTAAACTCCATGGCATAATTCCCTGATTTATCAAGCACAATGACACCACCACTACCATTCAATTCCTTAACTTCATCAAGTGCGTTACGTGCCGCTTCAGAAATGGGGGTTTTGTTATATTTAACTTGAGCAGCGATATTGTGAGCTGTTGCTGTACGAATAAACATTTCCCCAGATCCTGTCGCAGAGACTGCTACGCTATTATTATCAGCATAGTTACCCGCCCCAATAATTGGAGAGTCGCCCACTCGACCAAAGCGTTTATTGGTCATACCACCCGTTGATGTTCCTGCTGCGATGTTGCCATTTTTATCGAGGGCTACCGCGCCTACTGTGCCATATTTGTAGTCATACATCATCGGGTCAACAAAAAGGGCGGCATTTTTTCCATCATGGTCGAGTACAACTTGTTCTTTAGCTTTTGCTTTTTGGAGTTGTTCCCAACGAAAATCAGTTCGAAAATAGGATGGGTCAACAATTTCAATACCTTGTTCCGCCGCAAATTGTTCGGCGCCCTTGGATACCATCATCACATGAGGGCTTTTTGTCATGACGGCATATGCCGCATTAATTGGATTTTTGATATTTGTGACACCTGCAACAGCACCAGCTTTACGGTTGCTACCATCCATGATGGAAGCATCCATTTCATTGCGTCCATCATGGGTAAATACCGCACCCTTACCGGCATTAAATAAAGGGGAGTCCTCCATAACATTGATTGATGCTTGGACTGCATCAAGGCTGGTTCCACCTTTATTTAATACTGCATAACCTGCCTCTAAAGCTTCGGTGAGCTTTTCTTGATACTCTTTTTCTTGCTGAGGCGTAATGGTATTTTTGGTTATTGTTCCTGCTCCTCCATGGATCACAAGGCGGATTGGCAACTCAGTTGCAGCATAGGCTTGTAAAGAAAATGAAGCAGCAAACAAACATCCTAGCAGAGATAATTTCATGATTATTTCCTTCCAGTTATTTGATAATTCGTCATTTTTGGAACAAAAAAGTATATTGTTGAAAATACTTAACATTCAATAAATAACATCATTTTATGGAGTGGCTATCACAAAGATTTGTATGCGGTTTCAGGGCAAACAACATGAAATTGTGGCATAGGATTAGAATCTCAGTTTTAAAATAATTATCATATTTATGAAAAAAACATTGCTATGCGTAAGGATATATGAGTAAATATGCTCATCGGTTTGGAAGTACAGACCTATTTATGAAAGCAAGTTTTGAAAAGTTCCCCGTTTAGCGTTATCCCATAGATATCCATTCGTAGTGAATTCCTCCTAATTAGTTCCATAAGTATCAAGAAACATCAAACCTATATGCCGTGTGGCAACAATTAAAATTTAAAGGAATTCAATATGTCTAATACAATGACTGGTTTAGTAAAATGGTTTAACGATGATAAAGGTTTCGGCTTTATTACTCCTGCAGATGGAAGCAAAGATGTGTTTGTTCACTTTTCTGCAATCCAAAGTGATGATTTCAAAACGCTCCATGAAGGGCAAAAAGTCAGCTTTTCGGTAGAAAGTGGTGCAAAAGGTCCAGCAGCCGCAAACGTGGTGGCACTTTAAGGGCGATATCTTTATGAGGTGCCCTTGTTGTAAAGGGTCACAATATAGACGCTACCATTTTGAAGCAACAAAAAGTAACCCTTCCGGTGCTAAATGTATTTTTTGTAAGTCGGCGATGCAAGCTGCTTAATATAATGCTCAAAATTTCAAAACCCTGCCAATCGGCGGGGTTTTTTCGTTTCTAGCGACTAAAGAATTCAAAAGATATCGATTTTATTTACATAAGAGCTATTAGCCACTCTTGAGTTAACGCTAAACACAAAGAATTTCACTATCGGAGATATTTTTGTAGCTTACGGTCGGGTTTATCGGTGAATTATGGTTATTCCGCAATGTGCGTTCACTTGTCTAATCCTAATGTTACATTTAATCTAATATTACTGACAATAATTGATGAGATTAGTGAAATGAAGAGAAATGAGCTTGTAGACTATATTCAGAGTAACTATGGCTCCAGTGCTGAATATCCGTGGGCTAAATATCCGAACTACATTGTTTTCAGACATAAAAATAATTCAAAGTGGTTTGCTATTATCATGGATATCCCTTCTAAAAAATTAAATGGGAGCGATAGTGATGATATCGTTGATATTATTGATCTCAAGGTTCCGCCTGAGTTAGTAGGATCATTACGATTAAAAGAACATGTTTATCCTGCATACCATATGAATAAAGAGCATTGGGTAACTATAAAGTTGGGGAAAGGTTTCCCTGATAATGAGCTTAAAGCATTGATCGAAGATAGTTATAGGCTAACTGCAAAGTAGTCAACCTTATTCATATATGGATTAGCGGCATCTCTATACTCAAGCCGTATTTAATCCATGAGTTCATCTACTAATGACATAAAATTGCATTATAAGCCTCGCTTCGTGGACTTACCCCATAAATTCTGATGCATAAGCTTTAATATAGAGAGACATCTTAACGTTGGTTGATAATGACAAAATAGATTAATGAGTATGGAATTTGAGATCTAGGTTCGTATATATAGTTATTATCGTAAGCCTTTCGGCTTATTTTCCAATATAAAACAAGATTAAAAAAAGAGTGGTCAATCATGCTAAAAAAGACTATTGTTATGTTATAACGTAACAACAATCTAAGCAGGAGATAATCATGAAATCTGATATTCACCCACATTACCGAACAGTAATTTTCCATGACACTACTGTTGATGCTTATTTCAAAGTTGGATCAACAATAAAAACAGAAAGAGTTATTGAATTTGAAGGACAAACTTACCCGTATGTCACTCTTGATGTGTCTTCACACTCTCATCCGTTCTATACCGGAAAGCAGAGGATCAATATCCAGGAAGGCAATGTTTCCCGTTTTAATAAGCGCTTCGGTCATTTTGTGCAAAAAAGAGAGGAAAACTAATGCTGGTATTAAGTTTGCAGCTATATATGCAATGGAGCGATCAGAGTTGTAAAATTTGTCACTATCATGTTGGTACTGACATGATTTGCAAAGCGAATCCGTGTATTAAATCATTACAGGAGAATATATGACTACAAAAAATATTCTCCGACTGCTGTTACTAACTAGTTTATTTAGTGGCACTGCAATTGCACATGGACATCATCACGATAAGCAGCAAACGGAAGCACAACGTAAAGCTGCGAGCGGAATTTTTGAGGATAAGGATGTTAAGGACCGAAAACTAAGTGATTGGGATGGGGTTTGGCAATCTGTTGAACCTTATCTCACCAATGGTACTTTGGATCCAGTAATGCAGGCGAAAGCTGAAAAAAATAAGGATAAGACAGTAGAAGAGTATCGTACTTATTATACTAAGGGATATAAAACGGATGTGGATATGATTGGTATTGAAAATAATATCATTGAATTCCACCGAGGAGATAAGGTAGAACAATGTGAATATACCTATTCAGGCTATCGGATTCTAACTTATACATCAGGTAAAAAAGGGGTGCGTTATTTATTTGAGTGTAAAGATAAAAATAGCCATGCTCCCAAGTTTATTCAGTTCAGTGACCATATTATTTCCCCTGAAAAAGCTGCACACTTCCATCTTTATATGGGAAATGAATCACATGAAGCTTTATTGGTCCAACTGGATAACTGGCCGACATATTATCCATATTCGATGAACGAAAAAGATATCGTACACGAGATGCTTTATCATTAATAACGTATCAGCATAGCGATTAAATTTTTATTAGCACCTCTGAATTTAGAACTTATTCTGGGGTGCTGTTTAATTTATATTGATCTAAAACAATGACAGTATCTAGCTAATCCACATGCTTAAACATACCCCTGATTCGTATTCTTTCTTGCACAACCTAGTCCTCCAAAAGCATATTTCAATTTTTAGCATGACCTAATTGTTTAAAATTCACTCACTTCAACAAGGCTCAATTGGATATTTTGACACCAGCTTTAATACCAATCAGTCGAATTAGCTAATTTTTATTGTGTATTCGCCAATTTACTTAAACAATCTATTAATAGAATAACGAAATAGTTACACAACGTAATAATATTTACTATAATCTCCTTGGTAATAAAATTAAACATCTTCAATAAAAGCCTTAGTATTTTAAATATTCTAATTAAACTTAAAGATATGAAACTAAATACTACCCAATTGTATATTATTAGATAAAAAACTAATTACACACATTATGAGTAAAATTTATTTTAAATAATTCAAAATATTTGAAAGTGTAACAAATTGAAAATATAAATGATGTTAAGTGTGTTTTTTAATATAAACATGGGAAAAGTAATTTTTTTTAAAAAAATATTTAAAATATATAAAGCAAGGTATTATTTTTTAAATATACTTATTTATCATCTGGTTGCAAATAGATTGATTATTCCTCTTGCGTATTTCTACGGACTGAAATAAATTCCAGCGACTAAAAATTCATCATCAATAGTTTAAATCTATCAAAGTGCTCATTTTGAATGGTAAAAACATTTTAATCTTATTATTATCTCCCTATATCATTACTACACATCACGACATGTAAATAAGAAATGAAAATTTAAGCCATTATTGGAAATATGCTTATGGGATATAACTCAATCAGTTTTTATACAGGTAAATTCTTACGGAAAGCAAGAAAAGAAAAAAACATGACTGGTAAGCAATTAGCTAAATTAATGCATGTCAGCCAGCAACAAATATCTCGATATGAAACTGGAAGAACATCTTTAACTTTAGAACAGTTAAGCCAATTATTGTTTTTTTTAGATAAATCATGGGGGGAGCTAATTCAGGTCATTGAAACTGAAATTGAAATTGAAAAAAAATCAATAAACAAGGACGAGTTGATAAATAATTACTCGTTAAGTAAGTATTTGATAGATAGCCTTGCTAAGAAATAATCTAATTTATATTTAAATATCATTTTATTAAAGAGACAAAAGCCAAATAACTTATGCTTTAAGAGTTATTAATGGTGATTATCTTTTATAAAAAACACAACTAAAAGTGTTTTTTATATTATGTAATTATTTTTGTATAGTGAATGTTAATAGAGAGAATAATATGTTAAATAAAAAAATGACTTCGGTGTTGTTGTCTACGATCATTGCTGCTTCTTTTACTTCAATTGCCAATGCAGAGACACGTACCGCGCAAGCTACTGCAACATGGCAAGCGACAGCAATTAAAGATACTACGAGCATGCTAGTTGTTACGCCATTAAAAAGCCTTACTTTTAATTATGCAGAAGGCCAAAAAAGTTTTAATCAACAAAATGGTGCATTTGATATTGCTATTCAAGGGCTAGCTGGTGCAACTGATTTTAAATTAGCATCTAAAATTGTTGCAAATACATTAGCAAGAACAACAGATGATTCTAAATTAACCGTTGGCGTTAAATGGAATGGCGAAAATCTAAACAATGCGACTGATACTGTATTAATTGATACTTCAAAAGGTCTAACTTCAGGTTTGGATAATTTAGCTGCTGATGGTGTATATAACGGTGCAGACCGCGCAACAGATCGTGGTGAGTTTACCTTTAATATTGCAAGTGCCGAATCTGCAGGCTCTCCTACTGACTTTAACTCCTTAACAGATGGTGTTTGGGACGGAGATGTGAAAGTACAATTTACTGCAACTTGGGATGGTACTTTTGCTCCTGTTGTTCCATAAGTCCTTTGTGATTTCTAAGTAACATATTTATCTCACGATAAAGATAATATAAGGACATGATATCTTTATCGTCATTCTATTTATGAACTATATGACTATGAAAAAAATAATATTTATTGCCATTTCATTTTTTTTATTACCAATTAAAACTAGCTTGGCAGTCAATATTGGTAATATTACTGAGATTATATCGTCAAATGAAGAGACATTAGCAAAAGAAATTGAAAATACGGTTAATACTGCAAGGTTGGTAAATCTTAGTATTGAGAAAATTGATTCCCCTTTAGAGGGGGGAAAGATTATTTCAGTTAATAATCCTAATGAAATATTATCTACTCCAGCAAATTTAATTTTGCCAGGCAATGCTAAGGATGTTTTTAAAATTATCTATCAAGGTCCAAAGGATGATAATGAACGATATTATCGACTAAATTGGAAAGATGATCCTATTGGTGAGAGTGGAATTACTCAAAGTTCTAAATCTGCATCCGCTACAACATCTGCGACAATTAGCACTATTTTAGTCGTGGCACCTAGAATAGAAAAGTTCAAGTATAAATACAGTAATTCTATTGTTTCAAATTTGGGGAATAGCTCTTTCCGTGTAGTAGCGTCTGGACCTTGTTTAATCGAAAAACAAAAAGAGGGTATTGATGGTATTTGTCGTGAGCGTTATTACCTTATGCCTAATTTAGCTGTAACACTAAGGCTCGTCGACCTTAATAATAAAAAATCAAGCGTTGGTATATGGCATCAAGGGGAGTTCATTGTTGTCAAATAATTAAGACTGGACTTTAAATATGCGTAAGAATGTTATTGCACTATCAATAATGAGTGTTATTTTTTCGAATGCCATTAATGCTAACGAATTAAAAAGTATTAAAATTGGAGGATATGTTATCCCTCCTGCTTTTGTAGTGGCATTAGAAGAGGGGATGTCTATACCTGTATTCTTACGACTAGACAATGAATCACAACAAAGTCAAAGTGAAAATAAAATTGCTGATGCCATTATTATTATCGAACAAGGAAAAATTAAGCTTGCAAATATACATCTTGTTGATGGTAATAAAGGCCCTCAATTAAATAAGGTATTAATTGAAAAAATAGAACAGCAGCAGGATACATTTTTTAACGAAAATAATGGTATTGTGATCGATAATAATGCCACGTTAAAATTAAATATATCATCATTTAATTTATCCTTAGATGTAGATAAACAAGCCTTTTCACCGAAAAAACGCATGAGGCAATTTGCCTTAGGTGACTCTTCGGTTAATGCTATTTCTGCTGTTACAAATTATGATTTAGGTGTGTTTCAAAGCCAAGTTAAGAATAGTAATAATTCATCCAGTAGCTATTTCAACTTGGATACACTTTTCGCTATTGCTGAGCATCATTTAAATATTAATGCATCGGCATACAGTATTGGGAAATCAAATTCCAGTGTTGATCTTTACCGTGCAATGTATGAACGTGATTTTAATGGTTTTCGTTTTGCGATAGGGTTAATGAGCACGTGGAATTTACAGTCAATCGCCAGTTTAACTACCCTTAGTAGCAGTAAAATTTATGCAGCCTCTATTGGCAATAACTCATCTAGTGTTGTCGTTAATAAACAATATTCTCTGACACCTATTTATGCATTTTTAAATAGTCCCGGAGAGGTTCGTATTTATCGCCAAGGTAAGTTATTAAACATTCAAAATTTTCCTATGGGAAATTATGAAGTTGATACTAGCGTACTGCCTTTTGGTATTTATGATGTCACGATTGAAACTGTTGTTGATGGAAAAATTGTTACAACACAAAATCAAACAATTAATAAGTCTTTTGGCGCTATGACAGCCGGTTCCGATAAAATAAATTGGGAAATTTACGGGGGGTATGTTGATTTTGATAAAAAAAATTATGTTAGAGGTGAGGATTCACATAGCCAAACACCGAGTAAAAGCTATTTATTAGGTGGCTCTTTGGCAAAAGGATTTCCAGTATTATCTGGACTTAATTTAACCATGTCTAACTATGGTTTTGATAAGTATTTGGTGAATGAAACAAGTGTTAATTTATCCGTAAATGAATATGTTTCTGTATCTTGGCAAGGAATGATTGAAAATCATGGAAGTCATCGAAATATTGGCACTATTTCAGTCAATATACCAGAAGGCTATGGTTCAATTTGGGCATCAAAAGAAAAAACGATAATAAAAGGTGATTTACCACTTTATGATGCTGATAGTTATTCTTATGGGGGCACATTTAATTTCGATAAAATTATTGATAGAACAGGTAGCTTTACTATCAGTAACACAAGGGATAGCCGTGTAGGGAGTGACTCGATAAATTATGAATATTCAAATACTTTATTTTCAGGTAGTTATGGAACCATAGGGTTAAGAACGGGGGTTCAACGCTATCATTACGATAATCAAAATAGTACTAATGAAAAATATATTAATCTTGATTTCTCATTGCCATTAACTACATGGATAAGCACCGGCATTTCATCAACAAATGGGAATATAAAAGCTAATATTTATGCAAATAAGAGTTTTGAAGATTCAGTAATAACGAATGCAGGAGTATCTGTTTCTAAATTAGTTCGTGATAAAAATAACGGAGAGTCTGATATTTCTACATTAGCTTATGCATCCTATGACATGAAATATAATTCAGGTACTGTCACGATAAACCGACCAGACAGCGATCGAATAAATGGGAATTTGACGTCGCGAGGTTCTGTTGCTTATGGTGGAGGAAAAATAACGCCAAGTGGTCAACAAGGTAAAGCAGGGGTTATTATCAATTCTAGTATTCAAGGGGATGGCAGTATGGTGGCCCAAGTTAATGGACAAAATTATCCAATTAGTGGAAAAAATACGTTTATTCCATTGTCGCCATACGCTGATTATGACATTCAATTAATGAATGATGGTAAATCAAAAGATAGTTTTGACATTGTATCTGGGCGAAGTAAGTCAGTGACGTTATACCCCGGTAATATAGCTATTTATCAACCTGAAGTGAGACAGTTGGTGACTGTATTTGGTCGCCTTAAATCACCAGCAGGTGAGTTTATTAAATACGCTTCAATACGTAACCATATTGGTCGAACTAAAACGGATCATAATGGTGAGTTTTCAATGGATGTAGATGTGCGTTATCCCGTTATTTCGCTTTTACAGGAAGATGAAAAAACGATCTGTGAAGCTGATTTAAATTTAGAAGGTGCTCGTGGAGCATTATGGTTAGGTGATGTTACCTGTGATCCTCAAGAAGCATTCGCGAAACGCTAAATAAATATTTTAAGGTTAATATAATATGCGATTACTATTGGTATTAGCATTATTTTTTTCATTCGCTACTTTAACACCTAATTCATTTTCGGCGACATCTGCATTGCAGGAATATGTTATTGTCGAAAATCAAATTGATAATGAATTTTTTATCGTTGCTAATAGGGTTGACCCTCGTTTTTCTGGCTCAAATATTTTTACAAAATATCAGAGAAATAGTCAGTTAAGTTTGGGCTATATGGGGTATACAGGATCGCCTTTTAGCTCAACTTATAATATTGGTGATATTTGGCTAGAGAATTCACCAGTCAATCAGCCTTTCCTGGGTAACCGCTGTATGACAAATAATCGAAATTGCCCAGCAACTTCTTATTGGCCCGCACAACAATTACGTGATAATGGGGCTTATAAAATTCAGCAAACGGGAACTCCGGGTGAGTCTGGTTACTCAAGACCTATTTTTTCTGAATCATTTTATCGTTGGCTTGCAGAGCTACCGCCAGGGACAGAGTACACATTTGACTTAAGAACCTGCACTAGTCGAGATGATTACGATCTTAGTTCTTCAACATGTATGACAAGCGGAGGTCGAACTTCTACTCAGCAACATTTTATTCCAACGAATAAGAAAGGAAATATTATCTTAAAAGGGACAGGGGCGCTTCAGGAGGTTTTTGTTGATAGTAATGGTAATCCTACGGTTGGTTTAGGTTCTAATTTTTGCTCAATAGGCATTGTAGGGAATGTATCTGGTGTCATATGCAAATTAGTAGAGCTAGAAACGAAAGGGACATCTATTAGTGGCTCGTTCACGGTTAGAATGTATATTGACCATCAAAAATTAGGTTTGACAGCGTCTCCTAGAGCCGCATTAATTCAATACAAAGGAAGTAATAGCACTCGCTGGACTAACTGGTCATCAACCACAAATATGTCAGAAATATTTAATAATGGATCACCGGATATTGAGGTTTTTCTATCAAGTACCTATTTGAAATCGATTGTAGATGCTTCTCCAAACTCAACTGTGACTCTTGCAGATAGT
Source organism: Providencia rustigianii DSM 4541 (assembly GCF_000156395.1). Taxonomy (GTDB): domain Bacteria; phylum Pseudomonadota; class Gammaproteobacteria; order Enterobacterales; family Enterobacteriaceae; genus Providencia; species Providencia rustigianii. The sequence continues at coordinate 253,892 of NZ_GG703819.1, read as the reverse complement.
GTGTATACCTTTGCATTTCAATCACCACTCCCTCAATCGGGGTTTTATGAGTTTACGCCATCAAATTATCTGGTAATAAAACCGAGAGATTATGGAATTAGTATAATTCCTGCGGATTTTAATCCAATTCAATCTAAAACCGGGAAAGTGGGAAGCAGTGAACAGCCAATCGAATTTAATTATATTGTGACAACTAGTGGGCCTCGACAAGCGGATTCGATTACAGCCAAGGTAGAAGGACCTAATGTGAATATAAAAGGGCAAAGTTATTGTTTATTCTCTTCTGATGATGACAAACTTAAAGTCCCTTTTTCTGCTTATCTGGTTTTTAAAAATGGAAATGGTACAGAAGCCACCTATCGAGCAAGTTGTGATAGTAATGAAATATCGTTAAAAAACGCATTATGGGAAGAGACTCCTTGGGATAGGCCTAATCAGGATTCAGGGCGTTTTTACCGAACAAATCTCGATTTACGTTTCCCAATGAATGATTCAACTTCGTTGTTTACTCTTGATGGTATTGATTGGTTAGGTACGGTATCTGCTAGTGGATCTGTTGTTGTAAAAGCAATTTGGACTGGTCCGGATATACAATAGATATATATGTTTTTATAAGAGTGCATAATGAAATGAGAGATGGAAAATTATATTTTTTACTTAAAATCTCACTGTTTTTAGTGATGTTTTTCTTTTATGGTAAGGCTTATGCGCTCTATGTTGATGCAGATATATCCTCAATGGAGGCGGATAAAACATTTTTTTCAAAGTCTTATATTAACGATACTAAAAAAACAAACCTATATAACTTTAGTGCTTATAAAATTGATAGGCCAGGAAGCAAAGAAAACGGTGAGCCTATCACGGAAGGTGAGATCATTTTTACGCCATTAAAAAAAATTCTATTACCGGGAGAGAGGGAGTTCTTCAAAATTTTTTATCGTGGAAAAAGTGATAATCAAGAGCGCTATTACAAAATTATTATTAGCGAAACACCACTGGAAATGAAAAGTGATGATTCTAAGAAACAACAGACGTTGTTTTATCCAACCATGAGTTTAGAAACCTACTTTGTGGTTAGGCCGAAGAATATTGATTTTAAATATGATGTAAGAGCTAGCGAAGGTGTGCTAAAAAATACGGGTAACACTTATTTTAGAGTCTTTATTCATAATAACTGCCAAGTTGATGATGAAGATGAAGTTCCTTTAATGTTCTATTTGCTGCCACAACAAGAGTATCGGAACCCTCAACTGAGTAAGAGAAGTCGAAAATATATTGTTATTTTTGATAAATATTATTCGATTAGTAACTGTGAACAGTAGTTCTATATAATTTGAAGTCTAATGATGATTGGCTCTGATATATTTAACAGAGTTCCTTCAAGCTATTTTTCAAGTTTCTTAATGGGCTGGCGGAGTCTGAGCTAAGCTTTTATTTCATTGATTTTTAAGTAACAAAGTGCAATTCAACTTTTAATTTGGGCCTATTGTTGGGCCTAAAGTTTATTTTGATGTTTTTGAGATGTGAGCTAAAAAGTTGTTTGCTATTCTAACATGGTTGATTAGTGAAGTGAGCAATAAGATTTGGTGGGCTGCTTTGAGCGAACAGTGGAAGTTCGCAGTCGTTCTCAAAGCCGATGGGAGAATTGCTAGCCTTACAGGTTGTTAATCAACGGGAGCACGTCAGTTTTTTTAAATGGTAAGTCTGAGCTCAATAGATTATTATCATAAAAAATAATGTTATTCATTTCTAAACAGGATATTTCGAGTGAAAAGAAAATTCATACACGAATTTGCTTTTGGATACTTAAATAGTTTTACAGCAATGGTTACTGCTCAGCAACTGACGTCTGATGCAAAAATTAATTTAGCTCAAGAAAAACAACTTTCAAAATGCCATATATACTTTATATACGCTCGCCCAAGCTTTTATTTTATTGATGATACAATTAAGCATGAGAAAAATATCCTCTCAGGAGAGATAGGGTACAAAATAGATGGTAAAGAAAGCAAGTTCCATTTTGAATACAACTGGATATTAGAAGACGATGCAATTGATGTAATATGTAACTATCCTTTCAGAGAAGTTATTAGTATAAACAATGAAGGGAAAGAGGTAACTTATATATCTGCATCTATCATTGCTACCATCTATTCAAGTAAATTAGGTTGCTATTCAGATCTGTCCTCCTATGAGGTTCTTTATATCGGACAAGCCGTAGGTAAAAATGGTAGCAGGAATGCAGTTGAACGTTTAAGAAACCATTCAAAATTACAAAAGATATTGGCGCAAACACTTTATAGCAAGCCAGACCAAGAGATCATGCTTTTTATGTATGCCTTTGAGCACGAACAAGTATTCTCATCTCTAGATGGGATGTCTGGATTAATTGATGATACGGATAGCGATGACAAGAGATTTAAGTCGGCATTAAAAAACCCCCCAAACCAAAATCAATCTATTAATATGATCGAAGCTGCTTTGATAAGATATTTTCAGCCAGATTATAATGAAAAGTTTAAAGAGAGTAAAATCTCACCAAAATTGAAAGCATTAGCAAAATGCTATGACTTAGATATGTCTGGAATCATTGTGGAAATTAACACAGAAAATCTTTTTTACTCATTATACTCTAAAAACATTAAAAAAAACCATCATCACATTGTGAAGATAGATTTAGTTTCTCATCAGCAAAGATTATCATTTTTTCGACCAACTGGATTTAATGCACTGCCAGGCATTATTGAATGATGCCGAAACTATTATTAATACTTCATGATTAAGAAATTTACCTTCTATAATCAAGTTAAGTTAGAAAATTAAATCATGAATATAAGCTTGAAATAATCAGGCTTATATTTTTAGTTATCAAGTCAATACTATATAACATAGTCTCCCTATCAATGTCAGTTTCTGGCACCAAAATTTCGTTAAGGGTTATTGGTCTGCTTAGAGAAAACAGTGGATGCAACCTCTATAATAGAGAATTGGATTACTCTCCATTGATTAATACAGGCAAATATAAGCAACGTCTGTTTCTGGCACAGAGCTGACATATAGGCGGTGTAACTAGCGGCTGAATCTACTGACCCAAGGGCTGGTATTGTCCTGAGACCAAAGCTTCATCAATACTTCACGAAATTTATCGGCTGCAGGGCTTAAGGTATCATCCTTTCTAAACACTAATCCAAGTGTTCTCCTGATCACAGGCTCTATAAGTGGTCGACTAACCAGTATATGGTGCTCATCCGTAGGCATTGCCAGACTTGGTACAACAGCAACACCAAGCCCTGCTTCAACCATCCCGAGTGATGTGGATAGGTGTCTTACTTCGTAAAACCAGTTTGGTTTCCAGTTAAATCCTTCTAAAGCCTGATCAATTAGATATCGATTACCACTCGATTTTCGGACTCCAATAAGTTTGAGTCCGGCAAGATCTTCCCACATCACGAGATTTTTTTTGGCAAGCTCATGGTCGCGTTTACAGGCAAGAACGAAAGGCTCATTAACCAGAGGTGTGAACTCTATATTAGAATGTGTGATGTTAATCATATTTATTCCAAAATCTGCATCCCCATTAAGTACCGACTCAAGGCAGTCGCTAGCACTATGTTCAAGTATTCGGATACGTATATTCGGGTAATGTTCGTTATAATCACGAATAACGGAAGGTAAAAAATAGAAAGCTGCTGTAGGTAAACAAGATAAAGTCACTGTCCCTGTTTGATGTGTTGCCATTTCTTTAATACTGAGTATCGAGCTTTCATAAAAATCGATGAGATTTTTTGCATGAGATAGAAAATCTCTCCCTACAGCAGTCAATTTTACTCGTCTTGTTGAGCGTTCAAATAGTGCTGTACCTAAACTATCCTCAAGTTTTTTTATTCGTCTCGTCAAGGCGGGTTGAGAGATGTGTAAAAAATGAGATGCTTTTGTAAAACATCCCATTTCCGCAACTTTTACGAAAGATTGGATACCCTGTAATTCTTGCTGCATTTTTCAACCCTCAGGCTTATAGAGAAATTAAACCATAATAACTGAAGTCTTATTAATGTGTAAAATGCATTAATCTCTTGTTTCTTTGCATTAGAGTTATTTATCCGCATATGGGACGCTTGGCGTATCATTTAATCTGTAGGAAGAGAAAAAGTATGTTCAGCATACCCTGTGTTCTGATGCGCGGTGGCACTTCTAAAGGGCCAGTTATTCTATCGACTGATTTACCAGATGATATTCAGGAACGAGATGCCGTTTTGCTAGCTTTGATGGGCTCAGGCCATGATCTTGAAATTGATGGTATCGGTGGAGGTAGCCCGCAATCTAGTAAAGTAGCCATTGTGAGTCTTTCAGATAGCCCTGATGCTGATATTGATTATCTTTTTGCTCAGGTTATGGTGAAAGAACGAAGGGTCGATACAACTCCAAATTGTGGAAATATGTTATGTGCAGTTGGTCCATTCGCTATTGAAAAGGGGCTAATTGCTCCGAAAAATCCAGTTACGACAGTGCGTATTCGGAATCTCAATACTGGAACATTAGTTAATGTTGAAGTTCAGACCCCTGATTTCAAAGTGACTTATGAAGGGGATACCCAAATTGATGGTGTGCCGGGGGCAGCTGCTCCAATTGGTTTGACGTTCCTAAATTCCGCAGGTTGTAAAACGGGTAAATTACTTCCCACAGGTAATGCAATAGATGTATTTGATGATATTGAGGTCACATGTATTGATATGGCAATGCCAATGATTTTAATCGATGCACATCTAATGGGGAAGACCGGTAGTGAATCTCCAACTGAACTGGATTCTGATTTGATGTTTATGAAACGTCTTGAGAAGATCCGCCTAGAAGCTGGCGTAGCAATGGGGTTTGGCGATGTAACTGATAAAGTCATTCCAAAGCCTGTTCTTCTGAGCAAACCAACAGCGGGGGGGTCGATTAAAGTTCGCTATTTCATGCCACACAATTGCCATAAGTCATTGGCAATTACAGGTTCTATAGGTATTTCAACAGCAACAATAATTGCAGGCTCCATTGCTCAAAAAATCATAGGTGGTCAGTCTCAAGATAGACTAAACAGTATAGTAAATATTGAACATCCAAGTGGGAAAATTACTGTTTCTTTATTAAAGGATGGGGATCGAATAGAAAATACTCAGGCTGCCGTGATCAGAACTGCTCGTAAATTATTTGAAGGTAATGTCTGTGTTCCAGAAGGCATCTTAGAGGAAGCTATTTAAATGGTCATGTATTCACTCTGGTGATTAACCTGTAATATAGGGTCATTTACCGGAGAATATTCATGGCTAAAATCAATGTAGGGAGCCCATTTTGTCAACAAGCTCCCTCAGTGCAAAAACATGGCCTAGGGAGTACAGGTCATCAACTTTATCGCTGTCAAGACTGCTGCCGAAGCTTCCAACTCGATTATAAATATCGTGCTTGCCAACCCGGAACTAAAGATAAAATTATCGACCTCACGATGAATAATGCCGGTATTTGTGATACTGCTAGGGCCCTTCATATCAGCATTAATACGGTTGTTCGTACTTTAAAAAACTCTCGTCGAAGCAGGTAACTTCTTTACCCCTTGATAATTTGCAGATTGAACTCCTTTGCGAAGTTGATGAACAGTAGTCGTGGCTAATAAGAAACAACAACGCTGGCTTTGGTATGCCTGGGAACCTCGCCTAAAACGGATTATTGTTCATACATTTGGTCGTCGAAACAAGAGAACCCTTCGCCAGTTACTGGCTTTACTATCTCGGTTTAATGTGGCTTTTGGTGCACGGATAAGTTCAGTGCTTATGAGATATTGCCTAAACAAAAACACGTAGCAAGTAAGTTTTATACCCAACGAATAGAAAGAGAGAATTTGAATTTAAGAAATCGCTTAAAGCGTCTTAACCGTAAGACGTTAGGTTATTCGAAGTCGCCTGAAATGCATGACAAAATCATCGGCACATTCATAGAACGGGAGCATTACCTATTGTGATGATCTCTATATTGAATACACGACCGAAAATTATCATATCCCCTGATTATTTCAAGGAAAGCATGAATGCAGAATGTACCGCAAATGCTATAACTAAAGGATTTAAAAGTGTATTCCCTGATGCCCAATACCTTTGTTTACCGATTGCTGATGGTGGTGAAGGAACTGTTGATGCATTGATTGGAGTCGCAGGTGGTGTGTATCGCAGTGTTATTGAACAATGTGAAGAGGATGGATACAAATTGAACTAATTCAGATCAGTGAGTCTTGAAAGGAATAGCATCCCGAAGTATAAGCATATCATATTACACGTGTTATAGACACGTCAGTAATGTCAGGTTTTATACCTAAAACAAACATAAGACTTGCTGTTAAGATTGTTCATAGTTACATGTGTAGTTATGCACAATAAAAGAAAACCCCACCAGAGGGGTGGGGTCTTTAGATTACATTTTTTTCAAATGAGCTTCGACTTTTTGAATAAATGATTCTTTGGGGGCTTTTTTGCAAGATTCAACAATTAACGGAGTGGATGTTTCAATACCACTAATATCTAAAGTAGGATCTTCTACCTTACCTTTCTGGGTAATAATCTCAGCAGCACCAATTGCTGTTGGATAAAATACATCATCGATCGCTAAGAAATTTTCGCATGTTCATTGAGATACAGGTTTTGCATCTGTTGCGACGAAAGCTGAAGTGGTCATTAACGATGTTGCAATGATGCTAGCAAATAATATTTTTTTCATAAAATATCCTCATTATTTTTAGTGAGACTTGCCTAATGCTTATTTTAATATAACTTATTATTTTAAAAAACAAAATAATCATTATTTGAATATTGTTTTTTGATGAATATTATGTGTCGGATGATTGAAATAATAAAAATATATCTTCAATTTTTCTCTATAACGATAAAGTAATTTCAAGTGGTAGGTCTGCCGTTCTTGAAATCCACACGCAAAGCTGGGACTTACTTTTTCATTCTGGTGCATGTCAAGGCTGACTGGCTAAACCCTATGACAATTACTCAGGGATCTGAGCAGGGGTATCGATTGAATTTTTTATTGTCGTTGATTTTTTATTTATATTTAATGAGCCATCTTTTGTTACTATGCTTAAAGCATCCCAATATATTAAAAATAATAATTATACTAATAATAAACAATTTCTCTTTTCTCTACTATATTCATAATATCTATTCATAAAGCGTGTATGTATAATGATTGATCTATTTAAATTGACAAAGAAAAGCTCTAAGCATATTTGTATAGCAATATATGCTGGTATTATTGCGGGTATATTTTCCACTTTAGAGCCTATCTCAATAGGACTTTATTCCAGACGATGAGACCACAGACAAAATGCAGCATCGCCTCATAATTTTCGACCTTTTTCTCCCAACGAATCAGGACACGACGGTAGCGATTCATTCAACTGTGTGTTCTCTCTACAACCCAGCGGTGGGCCTTAAAATCCGTGTTTTTGATGGCTTCTGATTCATACTTCCGTGACTGGATATCAGGCTCATAGCGACGACTTTTCAGATACGATCCCAACCATTCCGCTTTATACCCTTTGTCCATGCACAACCGGAGCCTCTTGCCCGGTCTGCCCGTCTGGAGGGCATCGAGCGTATCCGCAACCAGCTTTATGTCGTGCGTATTTGCTCCCGCTACCACCACAGAGAGGGGCAATCCGTTCGCATCGGTCATCAGACTGCGCTTTACGCCCCGTTTCCCCCGGTCTGTTGGGTTCCTGCCTGTTTTTTTGAGCCTGCCAGCGGTGATTTGGTCATACAACCATCCATCGACAGCCACGACCAGTCAATAGCGTCCAACTGTTCGCAAGCAAGCAACCCGTTTTGCCAGAAGCGTTCAAATACTCCAGCATCCCGCCACTCCTGAAATCGGCGATGAGCAGAGCTTGACGAGCATATACCGGTGGCATTTAGCACATTCCACTGGCAACCCGTCCTGAGTACGAAGAAAATGGCGTTCATTGCAGCGCGATTATCAACCCGCTTGCGGTGCGTACCCAGCGGGTGTTGAGTACTATGCTCCGGGATGAGAGGAGCTATTTTATCCCAGAGTTCATCGCTAATTTGCCACTTGTTGCCTGCCATACGTTGCCCTCAGAAATTATCGTAATTCATTATATTATACGATAATTCCTTTTGGGATAGGTTCTAAGACTATTTTTTAAACAATCGGTTGCTATCTTGCTTTAACTCTCAGAATTGTTTGTCGTGTTGTACTGAATTCCCAGGCAATAGCACTTATGCTTGCTCCAGACTCAATTCGTTCAAGTAGGGAGTCAGTTTGGATATCGAAAATCATTGTACGTTAGGCTCATTTTTTGACCCTCAAAGAGCCAATCTCTGGCGAAATTTAACTGAACCGCCTATGCCCAAAATTCTGTATCCGTATAGATAAGCACCTTTCCTTCCGATCGAATTACAGCAAGCAATAAAATAACCGAATGATTAATACAATAAATATAAAAAGTTATGCCTTGCCAAAATACTATGGTGGAGTATACATTGACAATAATAACATACCCTACTATAGTATATAAAGTCAAAAATGGTGAGGTAAACAATGCCCAGTACTCCTGAAGAGAAAAAAAAAGTCCTGACCCGGGTTCGCCGTATTCGGGGGCAGATTGATGCTCTGGAAAGAGCGCTGGAAAATGGTGCTGAATGCCGTTCCGTTCTTCAGCAGATAGCTGCCGTTCGCGGAGCAACTAACGGTCTTATGGCAGAGGTGCTTGAGAGCCACATACGGGAAACCTTTGACCAGAATGACAGCTACAGTCATGAAATCAGTAAATCCGTTGACGATACGATTGAACTGGTTCGTGCCTATCTTAAATAGCTAAGCCATCACATTGAGGATAATTTACATATGAAATCACGTGCTGCCGTTGCATTTGCACCAGGGAAGCCGCTGGAGATTGTTGAAATTGATGTTGCACCACCTAAAAAAGGCGAGGTGCTGATTAAAAATACCCACACCGGTGTCTGCCACACCGATGCCTTTACCCTCTCCGGGAACGATCCTGAGGGCGTTTTCCCGGTGGTTCTCGGCCACGAAGGGGCCGGTGTCGTCGTGGAGGTCGGTGAAGGCGTGACCAGCGTGAAGCCGGGAGACCATGTGATTCCGCTTTACACCGCCGAATGCGGGGAGTGTGAATTCTGTCTGTCCGGGAAAACGAACCTCTGTGTATCGGTTCGCGAAACTCAGGGAAAAGGACTGATGCCTGACGGAACCACCCGCTTTTCTTACAATGGCCAGCCTCTTTACCACTACATGGGATGCTCCACCTTCAGTGAGTATACGGTAGTGGCCGAGGTTTCTCTGGCAAAAATTAACCCGGAGGCAAACCATGAACACGTCTGCCTGCTGGGCTGTGGCGTGACTACCGGGATTGGCGCTGTTCACAACACAGCGAAAGTACAGCCTGGAGATTCTGTCGCTATTTTTGGTCTTGGCGCAATCGGTCTGGCTGCCGTTCAGGGGGCTCGCCAGGCAAAAGCAGGACGCATTATCGCTATCGACACCAACCCAGCCAAATTCGAACTTGCCCGTCAGTTCGGTGCAACCGACTGCATCAACCCGAACGACCATGACAAACCGATTAAAGATGTGCTGCTTGAAATCAACAAATGGGGCATTGACCACACTTTTGAATGTATCGGTAACGTCAACGTTATGCGTGCGGCGCTGGAAAGTGCTCACCGTGGCTGGGGCCAGTCCATTGTCATCGGCGTGGCCGGCGCCGGGCAGGAGATATCCACCCGTCCATTCCAGCTCGTTACCGGGCGCGTATGGAAAGGTTCTGCTTTTGGGGGAGTGAAAGGTCGTACGCAACTTCCGGTCATGGTCGAAGATGCCATGAAGGGTGAAATTGAACTGGAGCCATTTGTGACCCACACGATGACGCTGGATGAAATAAATGAGGCCTTCGATCTTATGCATGAAGGTAAATCAATCCGTACGGTAATCCGTTACTGATAGCGTCTTAACTGAGTCAAACCAATTGAAGGAAATGGATCATGGCAACACCTGTAATTTCTGGTAATGACGTTTTTTCCCACGTCTTCATCGGTGCATCCGATGTTGAAAAATCCGCTGATTTTTACGATGCTGTCCTCGGTACGCTTGGCATCAATAACCTCGGCCCGTTTGGCAATGGCTGGGTACTTTATGGTCGTGAAAAGCCAGCCTTTATTATTGCACGTCCGGGCAACGGTGAAGCGCCATTGGCCAACGGCGTTACTGTCGGCTTTGCAGCTGCAAGTCCGGAAGAAGTTGATGCTTTCCACGCCGCGGGCCTTGCCGCCGGAGGGAAAGATGAAGGTCAGCCTGGCCCGCGCAGCCATCTCCCTGGAGCCTATGCAGCCTACCTGCGAGACCCTGCGGGTAACAAAATCACGGCTTATACGTTCATCTGACGTCCGGCTATAAAGAGACTTCCCCTGACTCCCTGTCAGGGGAAATAACCATGAGACAGAGGCTAATGGAACTCATCGAGCAGCATGCCAGCGCTGGCGGCTGGCAAAACGTATACCGCCATAATTCACAAACACTTAATTGTGAGATGAATTTCGGTGTTTATCTTCCCCCCAAAGCAGCAACAGAAAAACTGCCGGTCCTGTACTGGCTCTCGGGTCTGACCTGTACGGAGCAGAATTTCATCACCAAATCGGGTATGCAGCATTATGCCGCCAGGAACAACATCATCGTCGTTGTTCCTGATACCAGTCCCCGTGGAGAGCATGTCGCAGATGCTGACAGCTACGATCTGGGCCAGGGTGCCGGATTTTATCTGAACGCGACGGAACATCCGTGGAACACGCATTACAGGATGTATGACTATATTCTCCATGAGCTTCCGGATGTTGTCATGGAGCATTTACCTGTAACATCAAGGAAATCAATATCCGGTCACTCCATGGGGGGGCTGGGAGCGCTGGTTCTGTCGCTGCGAAATCCTGATGAATATGTGAGTGTATCGGCATTTTCACCAATAGTGTCACCTTCTCAGGTGCCATGGGGACAAAAGGCATTCACCGCGTACCTGGGTGAAAATAAAAAAACGTGGGAGCACTACGATCCCGTCAGTCTCATTTTACAGGGTGCGAAATTACCAGAAATTTTTATTGACCAGGGATTAAGTGACGCCTTTTATGAAGATCAGTTACGCACTAAAAGTCTTGAAAGAGTGTGCAACGAGATGAACATCAACACATCATTCCGATATCATACTGGTTACGACCACAGCTATTATTTCATTTCTAGCTTTATTGGTGAGCACATTGCTTACCATGCCAAAAGGCTCCGGTTGTCAGCATGAGTTGATTTCCAGCCTCAGAAAATGTGCTTAATTTTCAGGCCTGAACAGGGCCTTAATTCTGCAGACCTGAGATGTGCTGTAACCGGTGGCTTCAGCAGTTTCTCTTATGCTAAGTTTCTTGACCTGTCGGTAATATAGGACTTTCTTATGTTGTTCCTGATCGGTCTGTTTGCCCCGGTATTTTCCCAGCGTATGTGCCCGTTAATTCCCTGTTTTTGACGTTGCCGGCGACTCAGCCAGTCCTTATGCGACATTGCGGCCATCAGGTCGATAAGCATGTTATTGATGGCGGTTATTACGGCACGGGTGATCGGATCAGACTGCGAAGGACCTTTATCTGACAGCGTCTGCCATGAGGTGGGCACATCTAGGCTTACAATCCGCAGCTTGTGTTGTTCTATCTGCTTTTTCAGCGTCATCCAGTCGCTGTTACTAAGACGTGTCAGGCGGTCTATTTGCTCGACCAGTAAAATATCATTGCTGTGATTGTCCATCAATAAACGTCCCAGCTCCGGGCGATCAAGGGGGCCGCTTGGAAAACGGAAAATACCCCACGCTAAGACTGTTTTGTGTACAAAAAATGGTACGGTATTTAGGGGAAATGATAACTTATATTGATAATAACCAAGCTATGATCCCAAATTATGTGGAACGGTATCACTATGGTGAATCCATTTCAACGGCATTTGTGGAATCAACAGTAAATGAAGTTATTGCAAAACGAATGGCAAAAAAAAAAACAGCAAATGCAGTGGAGCCAAGAAGGCGCACATTATCTTTTACAAACCCGAGTGGCCGTTTTAAATGATGAATTAGAGGACATCTTTTACCGTTGGTATCCTAAACTAAGTAGCACTAAGTTAGATACAATGGCTGCGTAAATACCCCACACATTTTTATGCTCTCCTACAAACAGTCTAATGGCGTGGCCAATATTAGTTGACCACTTCAAAAAGCCACATTAAACCGAGAGAGTAAACCCAGTAACTGGCGTAGCATCTTCTTGTTTCGACAACCAAAAATATGCGCAATAACCTGTTTTAGTCGAGGCTCCCAAGCATACCATAGCCAGCGTTGTTGTTTCTTGTTAGCCACAAAAGACCACTGTTCATCAACTTCGCAAAGGAGTTCAATGTGCAAATTATCTAAGGGTAAAGAAGTTACTTGCCTCGGTGAGAGTTTTTTAAAGTACGAACAACCGCATTAATACTGATATGAAGGGCTCTAGCGGTATCTCGAATACCTGCATTATTCATCGTGAGGTCGATAATTTTATCTTTAGTACCGGGTTGGCAAGCGCGATATTCATAATCAATTTGGAAGCTTCGGCAACAATCTTGGCAACGATAACGCTGATGGCCAGTACTCCCTAACCCATATTTTTTCACTGAGGGAGTTTGTTGACAAAATGGGCACCTTACATCGACTTTAGCCATGAATATTCTCCAGTAAATGACCCTATATTACAGACTATTCACCGGATTGAATACATGACCCGTTTACGTAACGTTCTATAACCTAAGCTATTTCGACTCTCTCCAAAGATGGCTTTGGCTTTACGGTACAGACTAAGTTGTTCTGCGGTGATCAACTTTGCTGGGCGTTTAAGCCACGTATAGTAGGCAGAACGACTTATTGTCATTAACTTGCAGAGCTTCATCACGGGAAATTGTGAAGATAATTGCTTAATCGTTTTAAACGCTCTTGGTTTCCTTTAGCAGGAGGGCGCAGGCTTTTTTTAAGATCTCTTTCTCCATCCTAAGTTCTTTATTTTTCTTTCGAAGCCTTAATAGCTCAGCTCTCTCATCAGAATTCATGCTGCTACCAGATTGCTCAGAATCGAATTTTGCTTTTCAGTTATAAAGTAATTGATCGGTGATCCCTAAAGAATCTGCCACTTTTGGCAAGCTATAACCTTGCTCGGTGACTAATGCGACCGCCTCTTGCTTAAACTCAACGGTATAAAATCTATTTGTTCGTTTTTTTATTTAACACCTCAATAATTGGATTATATTCCATTATTAAAGTGTCCTGTTTGATTAAAGCAGATCAGAACATCGTGTGTGATAAGTGCCCTACTACCAATGATTGCACCATCACCGATATGTACACCCAGCATTATCATCGATTCCGTAACTATCCAAACATCCTTGCCGATGACAGTATCTCCAGAGGGGATGTAAACATTATTCGCAGATTCAAACTCAGGATAACCCTCTAGCCAGTTAAAAGGGAATGTGCTTACTCAATCATGCCGATGACCTTGGTTTCCCGCCATGATAAAAGAAGCTCACGATCCAATAGAGCAAAAACTGACTATGATTAATTTATCCACTTCGGTATCAGGCATCAGATAGCGAACACAATCATTGAAGTCATGGGCGTGGTAGTAACCGGAGTAATAACTGTATCGACCAACGATGATATTTTTATTGGTTATTGTTTGTCTAAAGGGATCCCCTTAAAAGGGCTTTCAAAAAAATTATTTGTTTTGTTAGAGATCATTGCGGGTTGCCATTTTTAAGCGGTTATTGGGTTGGAATAGTCCGAGTTGATACACCTTATTTGCAATTAATGGTACACCTAAAATGTGTACTATGCTATCATACAGACTGAAAGTCACAACCAAAAATAACCTTGGTAATTTAAAATATACATAAAACATTTAATGTCATATAGCATATAGATAGGTTTAAATGATATGAGAAATATTAATGCTGTATTAGGTGAGTTTTTTAGGAGTAAACGTATTTCTGAATCATTGACGGGAATAGAAGTTGCGAAAAAAATGAGCGTCAGCCAACAACAAATATCCCGATATGAAAGAGGGGTATGCTGTCTTTCAATTGAAACAATACTTCGTTATTGCGAGGTGTTGGATATATCGCCAAAAGAGTTAATGGTTACTCTATTTCCGTCAGAAAAAGATTATCTTTGAATATTGGTTCGACTGATATTTGTTTTCAGATTATCAGCGGGATGTTCACTCGATTTAATATTTTCTATTCAGGTAGAGCAGAGAAAATGAGATACACAATAGGCGCTAAGTTTTTGATGATAATATTATTATTTATATTCCCGATTGGTTACTTTTTAGACTGGACCCTTAGATCTCCAGTCTACCAACACACCACAGAATTCGGCACGCTTTAAAGCCGCATTGACGGTTTGACTGTTCATTGGTTGGGTAGGCTTGATACGGCTTGGGAAGATAAACTCCCGATGACTACTGAGTGGTTTCATTAGCTCTAGAATAGCCTAAGAATGACTACAACGTCAGCAGTTTATGAGTCTCACTTCAGAGGGGCTTTTTTGTTTGTTTTATTAGAGTGTGGAGTAGTGATTTATAAAGCTAGTAAATAAAGTGCAATGTTACTAATATGAATTCAATTATTATTATAAATCAATTTCGTATATAAGTGATTTCATATAAGGTGGCAATAATGGTTAATCTTCTTACCTCTAGTGATATAAGCAATACATCAGATAAAAAAATCACTGTAGGTATTAGCTCATGCTTATTGGGTGATAGCGTTAGATTTGATGGTGGTCATAAGCGCTTTCACTTTGCTGTAGATGAGTTATCAGATTATTTCGAATACCAACAAGCATGCCCGGAAATGGCGATTGGTTTACCAACACCTAGACCTGCATTGAGGCTAGTTAAATCTGACGAAAATAGCGTTAGACTCAAATTCAGCGATGGTCGTGAAGGCGATTTAACTGAAGAGATGCTTCAGTTTTCGACTGACTATTTGAGTAGGCTTTCAGATTTAAGTGGTTATATTGTATGTAAAAACTCACCTAGCTGTGGCTTGGAAAGGGTTCGAGTATATGATTCAGTTGGCAATGGTAATAAAAAGTCTGGAATGGGGCTTTTTACTGAACAATTACTCAAAGCAATGCCTTGGTTGCCTGTTGAGGAAGATGGCAGGTTAAGCGATCCTCATATTCGAGAAAATTTTATTATACGGGTATTTGCTCTTCATGAGCTAAATGAACTAAAGAAAAACGCCTTCAATCGGCACTCATTAATCGACTTTCATACTCGATATAAGCTCCTTTTATTGGCGCATTCACAGCCTCTTTATCGAGAACTTGGTCGTTTTGTTGCTAGTAACAATGAATGGGATTCAATCGACTCTTATTTTGATGAGTATCGAAATAAGTTTATGAATTTATTACAACACCAAGCGACTAGGCGCAATCACACTAATGTGCTTATGCATATCCAAGGTTACTTTAAACGTTATCTGACATCAAACCAAAGGCAAGCATTGAGTAAGTTAATCCTCGAATACCGCCAAGGAACACAGCCTTTATTGGCTCCATTAACATTAATTACGCACTATTTATCTGAGTACCCTGATAACTATTTGAATAATCAAAAATATTTCCATCCTTATCCTCAGTCATTAAGACTGCGATATGGGTTATGATATTAAAAATAATTCTCAGAATTTCAAAGTTATTCATATGATTGGTTCTTCCAGTCATATGAATATTGAACCTAAAAGCTATGTGAGCGTATAACTGTCGGGATGAACGAAATCATCCATATTTACATAAGTCACCTAGCGAGGATTTTTCATATGCAACCTCAGTTAATCAAATCAATACTATTGCAAAAATAATTGGATTGATAATAAGTTGGCTATCAATATTATTTATTTAGAAAAGTTATTGATGATGAATGTGTGGTGTCTTAAGCGAAATCAACGCTTTTATGGTGAGAGTGAAAATTAAATTTGCTATCTCAGTGTTTGTATGGATTAATCAAGTCATCGGTTTGTGTTCTGCACAACAAAATCAGGACACTTTTCTTAAAGAATTTTGTTCATACTCAATGGGGGACAGATAACCGTTGGCAGTATGAAGCCTTTCTAGGTTGTAATAGGGCATATCTGCGGTAACATCTTCTTTCATCTGTTTCCGAGTCGGCTGTGGGATTTTCAGTACCCAATTGTGTTTTAAACTGCCAAAAAATCGTTCTACAACGGCGTTATCCTAACAGGCTCCAACATCGCCCATGCTTGCTCGAATACCATAGCTTGTTAGCAAGCGGCTATATCGCTTACTCGTATATTGAGAGCCTCTATCACTATGAAAGACTAAGCCTTTTTCGGGATGGTGTAAGTTATACGCTTTCATCAAGGCTTTACTAACTAAATCTGCCGTCATTCGTTTATCGATGTGCCAACCCACAATACGGCATGAGTATAAGTCCATCACGATGGCTAAATACATCCATCCTTCCCCTGTTTTTAAATAGGTCACATCATCTGCCCACACTTCGTTAGTGTGCGTGAGGATTAAAATTTTGATTGAGCAAATTATCGGCTACGGCATCACTGTGTTTGCGTTTTGTGGTGACTTTGTAAGCAACGCGCTGAGTGACAACTAGGCCAAGCTGAGCCATTAGCTTTTGAACGCCATAAGCACTCACGCTAAAGCCCTCTTTACATAACCGTTTACGTAACGTTCTGTAACCTAAGCTATTTCGACTCTCTCCAAAGATGGCTTTGGCTTTACGGTACAGACTAAATTGTTCTGCAGTGATCAACTTTGCTGGGCGTTTAAGCCACGTATAGTAGGCAGAACGACTTATTGTCATTAACTTGCAGAGCTTCATCACGGGAAATTGTGAAGATAATTGCTTAATCGTTTTAAACGCTCTTGGTTTCCTTTAGCAGGAGGGCGCTGGCTTTTTTTAAGATCTCTTTCTCCATCCTAAGTTCTTTATTTTTCTTTCGAAGCCTTAATAGCTCAGCTCTTTCATCAGAATTCATGCTGCTACCAGATTGCTCAGCATCGAATTTTGCTTTTCAGTTATAAAGTAATTGATCGGTGATCCCTAAAGAATCTGCCGCTTTTGGCAAGCTATAACCTTGCTCGGTGACTAATGCGACCGCCTCTTGCTTAAACTCAGCGGTATAAAACCTATTTGTTCGTTTTTTCATTTAACACCTCAATAATTGGATTATATTCCATTATTAAAGTGTCCTGTTTGATTAAAGCAGATCATAGGTTTGGTTACAGAATAAACTATACATAAAACGGTAAGAGGCCTTGCTCTCATAGACTGGCCCCTTAGATCTCCAGACAGTTGGTATCACTTAAATTAGTGATAATCTTAATACTAGTTTTTAGACTAGTTCTTGGAGATAACATGATCGAGATATTAGGTCCTGAACGTAGAAAACGTCGTTCTCCGCAAGAAAAAATGGCGATTGTTCAGCAAAGCTTTGAGTCGGGTATGAGTGTTTCCATGGTTGCCCGCCAACATGGCATAGCAGCAAGCCAGCTTTTCCTTTGGCGTAAACAGTATCAAGAAGGAAGCCTGACTGCAGTGACAGCAGGTGAACACGTTGTTCCTGCCTCTGAGCTAGCCTCAGCAATAAAGCAAATTAAAGAGCTACAGCGTTTACTCGGCAAAAAAACAATGGAAAATGAACTTCTTAAAGAAGCTGTCGAGTATGGCCGTGAAAAAAAGTGGATAGCGCTCGCGCCCTTATTACCCCAGGATTGAAAATTAGCTTAGTGAGCGAAACCTTACTTGTGTCACGAGCGCAGTTATAAGTTCTAGCAAAACGAAAAAGTGATTGGAAAGATAAACGAGGACGACGCCCTCAAGATGATAGCGATGCGCTTGCTCGTATACATAAAGTCATTGATAAGCTGCCGACGTATGGCTATCGCCGCGTCTGGGCGATGTTACGTCGGCAATCTGAGAATGAAGGTATCGCGATGATTAATGCCGAACGTGTTTACCGAATCATGAAGCAATCCGCATTATTGTTGGAACGTAAACCCGCAATCCCAGTCTCGAAACGAGCTCATACAGGAAAAGTGGCGGTGAATGAAAGCAATCAACGTTGGTGTTCAGATGGTTTTGAGTTTCGATGTGATGATGGTGAAAAACTACGCGTCACATTCGCTTTAGGCTGTTGTGATCGCGAAGCTCTTCATTGGGCAGCCAGCCAGTACGGGAGGCTTCGACAGTGAAACCGTGCAAGATGTCATGTTAGGCGCTGTGGAGCATCGCTTCGGTAACGAGTTCCCCTCAAAGTCAGTTGAGTGGTTGACAGACAACGGTTCAGCATATCGAGCCCATGAAACACGGAGGTTCGCT
The DNA here is from genome assembly GCF_000156395.1 of Providencia rustigianii DSM 4541. GTDB lineage: Bacteria > Pseudomonadota > Gammaproteobacteria > Enterobacterales > Enterobacteriaceae > Providencia > Providencia rustigianii. The sequence continues at coordinate 235,407 of NZ_GG703819.1, read as the reverse complement.
AAACAAGTCGGCCTATCACCGAGACATACGGCGGTACGGAGTCCACAAAGTAATGGAATAGCAGAAAGCTTTGTAAAAATCATGAAGCGTGACTACATAAGTCTCATGTCAAAACCGAACGGATTAACGGCAGTGAAGAATCTTGCGGCAGCCTTCGAGCATTATAATGAATGGCATCCCCACAGTGCACTGGGTTATCGTTCACCGCGAGAGTACCTGCGGCGTAGAACCCATAATGAAATAAGTGATAAAAAGTGTCTGGAAATATAGGGTCAAATACATCTCATTTTTGGAGATTATGGATGATCAAGATGTGACGTATATTTTATGTTATGGCCTAAATTAAATGTATTTTATATGGCTATTTTGACAATTAACGACTACATTTTTAGATAGATTATAATTTGTTTATGCTGCTCAATCTTTTTTTGAATGTCTATTTTTTTTGGTGAAATAATACGCGGTTTATGCTCATTATGCTCATTATGTGAGTTTTAGGAGTATTCTTAAGGTCGTCTGGCGTATTACAGTTAGTTGCTCATACTCTAGAATTAAATTATTTTTTAATATTAGTAATCAAATAGTTACACTTTAAAATTAATTTGAACAAATAAAATCCAATCAAGTAAAACTGAAGGCTAGTTAAATTAATTGATAAAATTCACTAACAAAAAGAGTAGAAAATGATTATTTTAAATAAAGCATTTTTACGCATAGCAAGAGATAAAATTGCGGATTAAAAAGAATTTTTGAAATGATGTATTTTTAAAATAAATAATTCTGCTATTTAGTTGGTTGTAATTAAGGTTAAATTCTAATTGTAGCATTTAAAATGGTTATTTTCTCTGTAAGCATTGTTTTTGCATCTACAAGTACAAGAATACTCCTTTTGCGCGTCATGAGTCAAAATGTGATGTGTATACATTATATAATAAATGAATTGATAAGTATCACTAATCTTGAGTTGGCAAAATTATAAAATAAATTTATTTTAATTGATTCGTTACTGTACGAATTAGACTAGGATTTATGGTGAATATATAAATTTAGTGTATCTATGTAATATTTTGATGCTCTTATTTGGAGTTATATTGGTAGGTTTGCTTTTTATAATCTATCAAATTAAGTTCATTTTTTAATATTAGTCCTTCCCTTAATACAGATATTAAATTATTAATTTAATATATTATCGTAATTCGTGTAATTTGGTGAGTTTAATCAATCAGTAACATTGTATAAACGAAGTTTTTTGATAGTTTATAGCTATCAAAAGGATTCGTGTCTGATAATAAAAACGATTTAAGTTAATTTAAGTTTTGGTGTATGATCTGTTCGAAATCATATAGACCACGTTATGATTATTAATTCAAAAATGGACTCATTGAGATAGAGCAATATTATTAATTAAACTATTACCAGATGTTAAATTATATCGAATGATTTGTGTATAACCATATTTAATGTATGGTCTGATCCCTGCGTTAATTATTTATTAAATAATAGTGTGATACTAAATAAGTTCTTTTAAATGTAATAATAAAACCTTCATACTAGGAAATGACAATGAAAAAAGTATTATTGACAGCAGTTGCTACTGCAATTATTGGTGCATCATCTGCTTTCGCTGCAACTGAAAATGCAGGCGGTGGTCAAGTTAATTTTTATGGTAAAGTGACAGACGTTTCTTGTACTGTTTCAGTTGATGGTCAAGGTAGTGATGCTAAAGTTTATTTGGCGCCAGTTTCAGTAAAAGAAGTTCAAGAAGCAGGTGCAAATACTTATTTAAAAGCAAAACCATTTGTTATTGATGTAACACAATGTCAAGGTGTTAACGATAATACCGCTTTAAACGTTAACTGGACTGGTGGTAACGTATTAAATGGTGCTTCAGGTATTAATGCTGGTTATTTAGCTAACACTATTACTGGTGCTGCGGATGGAGCTGAAAATATACAATTAGTTTTAGCAACAGATGCTAGCTCTAAGTTAGAAAATAAAATCGATCCTAATAGTGCAAAGCAACCTAAAGCAACAACAACTGAAATTACTGACGGTAGCCGTTTCACTTATTTCGTAGGATATGCAACTTCAACGCCTAAAGATGTTACATCTGGTATCGTAGAAAGTTATGCAACTTACGAAATTACTTACGAATAATATTTATTTATTTCAAAAGTAATATTTATCTAAGCGGTAGTTATTACTGCCGCTTTTATCTAGAGGTTCAAATGAAAGCAATTGTTTTATTCTTCTGCTTCGTTTTCAGTACATCTTCATTAGCGAATAATATTATTGTTAACGGCACGCGATTTATTTATCCTGGAAATGAAAAAGAAATTACCGTGCAATTAAATAATACGGCGGATAGGCCAGCGGTCGCACAAGCATGGTTAGACACTGGTGATGCATCGGAAACTCCAGATACAATAAAAACACCATTTCAAATTACACCTCCAATATCCCGTCTGGATGCAAAAGGTGGTCAAACACTACGCATTAAATTGATGGATAAAAATGGGATCCCACAAGATAAGGAAAGTTTGTGGTGGCTGAATATCTTAGATATTCCACCAACAGTAAAAACAGCAGGAAAGGAAGATCAAAACTTCTTACAGCTAGCAATTCGTTCTCGATTTAAATTTATCTATCGCCCTGTTGGGTTAGGTAGTCGCGAATTAGCACCAGAACAATTAGTTGTGAATGCTAATGGCAATAATCTGACTATTAATAATCCTACGCCATTTTTTATTACCATTACAAAAATTTCAACCGATGGCAAAAATGGATTAACGGATAAGGCGGTAATGTTAGCACCTAAAAGTCAAACGTCAGTGGTATTGAAAAAAGCAATTAGAGCAGGTGAAAGTGTTGTTTTGAACAATATCAATGATTACGGTGCGGATATAGCAGTAAAAACGACTGCTAAATAGGATAGAAAAATGAAACAGCGAGAGTTAATAAATAAATATAGCAATACACTCTCTGTGACCTGCTTCGTCACCGTATGTATGATGCCAACATTTTATGCATGGAGTGCTGAAGGCACAACCTACGAATTTAATAGTGGGTTCATAGTAGGCAGCAAAGATAATGTTGATTTAGAACGCTTCAACACGACTGCAATCAGTGAAGGTAAGTACTCTGTTGATGTATATACTAACGGTAATTGGAAAGGTCGCTATGATTTAAATGTTGTTCAGCAAAAAGATGGCAAATTAGGTGTCTGTTATACACCCGCTATGTTGAGTAATTTTGGCGTTAATTCAGAAAAATTAAATCCGCAATTGAATGCGCAAGAGTCTACTTGTTCCCCGTTGAATGAGTGGAATGCAATGAAGGACGTAAACGATACTTTCAGTTCTTCGAACCTACGTCTAGATATTTCAGTTCCACAAATTTACGAGCAGCGTTTATCACGTGGTTATGTCGCTCCGCAATTTTGGGAAAAAGGTATTCCTGCGTTAAATTTAGCGTATATGGCCAATTATTATGATAGCCATACTAGCGGTTCTCAAGGTCAAAATGATGCCAGTGCTTATTTAGGACTTAATGCAGGTTTATCGGTTGATGGCTGGTTACTAAAACATATTGGTAATTTAAGTTGGCAGCGTTCAGGAAGTACGAGTTGGAACAGTAACCAAACCTATCTGCAAAAACCGATTGCTGATATCAAATCAAAAGTGACTGCCGGCCAGTTTTATACGGATGGTGATCTTTTTGACAGTATTGGATTACGCGGCGCAAGAATTGCTACTGATGACAGCATGTATCCAGATGGAATGACATCATATGCACCCGAAATTCGTGGTGTCGCACAAAGTAATGCATTGGTGACTGTTAGTCAGAACGGTTCCATTATTTATCAAACCTCAGTACCGCCAGGACCATTTGTATTGAACGATGTTTATCCATCGGGTTACGGTAATGATTTAAATGTTACGGTGAAAGAAGCAGATGGTAGTGAAAGTAGCTTTAGCGTGCCTTATTCATCGTTAGCACAACTGTTACGCCCAGGGTTTACTCGTTATCAAGTCGCTGCGGGGAAATCAGATACTGATGGTTTGCATAATCGCCCGTATATTGTGCAGGGAACAATTCAACATGGCTTAAATAATACCTTTTCACTCTATGGTGGTGTGACTGCGTTTGATGATTATCAAGCCTATTTAATTGGGACGGGTGTAAATACGGGTATTGGTGCTGTTGCAGTTGACGTTACACAATCACGAACAGCATTAAAACACCGTACTGATAATGGTCAAAGTTACCGAGTAACGTTTAACCGTTTAATTACTGAAACAGATACGAATATCTCGCTAGCTGCATATCGTTATTCAACGAAAGATTACTTCAACGTAAACGATGCATTATATGCAATTGATTATGATAAACGTGGTATTGCAAATAACAGATGGCGCGAAAAGAATGGTTTTAGCTATACGGTAAACCAAAATCTGCCTGAAGGGTTTGGGGGACTTTATTTTACTGGGCGTATCTCTAGTTATTGGGAACGTTCAGGAACGGAAAAGCAATATCAATTTAGCTACAACAATCAATTTCAACGAGTTTCTTATTCTATTAACTTTATGCGTGTTTATTCGGACAATAATAATGGAAAGAAAGATGACCGTATTAGCTTAAATATTAATCTTCCCCTTTATTATGGCGATAGCCGAAGCACGACACTAACATCAAATACAACGTTTAATAACGAAAAATTTGGCTCTACTCAGCTTGGGGTTAATGGTGCATTTGATGACGAAAATAACTGGACTTACGGGCTCAACACTGCGGCAGCAAATGGTGGTGAGTATAGTGTTGCAATGAACACTGGTTATCGTTCACCGTATGTTAATACCAATGCTAACTACAGCCAAGGCGAAGGCTATAGGCAATATGGCTTAGGCGCTAACGGCTCTGTCGTTATACATTCGGGCGGTGTGGTTCTTACACCAAATACGTCTGCGACGATGGCTTTGATTGAAGCCGAAGGGGCTGAAGGGGCATCAATTACAAGTGCGCCGGGTGTGCGGGTGAATAAGGGGGGTTATGCTTTAGCACCTTATGTTAGACCTTATCGCATCAACAATATTGAAATTGACCCTAAAGGGAGCCCTGAAGATATTGTGTTTAATAATACCTCCGAACAAGTGGTTCCATATGAAGGCAGTATTGTTAAAGTAAAATTTGGCACAAAAGTTGAGCGCAATCGTACCTTTAATGTTGTACGTCTCGATAAAAAACCAATGCCATTCGGCGCTGAAGTGACTAACCAGCAAGGCGAATCAATTGGTGTAGTTGGACAAGGCGGTACAGTATTTATTAGTAATGAAGAAGCAAAAAATGCTTATGTGAAATGGGATAACGGTCAGTGCGTATTTTCTCTGGAAGCCGGAACCAGTAAGGATAGTATATGTCGATAAATGTGATTTTACGTAATGGGATAGCGCTGGCGGCAGTGCTATCAAGTATACCTGCATATGCAACCTGTACAAGAAACATGAGTGTTGCCGCAGAGCGTATTGACATGCAGTTTGGCCGTGTAGTTGTTTCTCCGGATTTAGATGTTGGTAGCGTGATCCAATCAAAAACTTGGTCAATGGAAGAAACGGGTAAATATTGGGCTAAATGTTATGGCGGAACTCTTCTTGATGCGGTAGTGACGGCATCAGGAGTAACGGAAGGGGCTGATAAAGTTTATAACACTAACGTTCCTGGTATTGGATTACGTTTTAAAAGGATGGGAGCAGTATCAATGACCTATCCTGATAAATTTAAAGTTAAAGGAAATAGTCAGGACCAAGTAAACGTATATTTAGCAGGTTCAACCTTTAGTTTAGAAATTATCAAAACGGCAGAAAATACGGGCTCAGGGCGCATAACTCAAGGGGAGTACACCCGTTATGGGTATAACCCTAAAACGGTTGAGCCTGCAATCATTACCTATTTATCAGCGGATGCTATTACCATCGTGTCACCCTCTTGTAAAATTACCACAGGTAAAAATCAAGATGTGATCTTACCGCCGGTGAACCGTACAGAGTTTAGAGGTGTAGGAACAACGACTGGTGAAAAACAATTCCCAATTAATTTACTTTGCAATGGTGGGATCAGCATTTCCCCTGATTCTTTTGCCGTGAATATGACCTTTGGTGGAACAAAAGCACCTAATACCCCAATAAATAAAGGTGTATTAGATAATGCGGCAAAAAATTCTATGGCTCAGGGGATTGGTGTTCAAGTACTAACGGATAAGAACAAAGAGTTAGAATGGGGCAAAATTTATAAGGTCGGTGAGTTAACTAGCGCGCAAGATAAAGAAATTCGTATGAATTATATCGCTCGTTATTATCAGTTTGGCTCAAAAATTTCTGCCGGTGAAGTCGAAGCTAAAATGTTATTCAATATTACTTATGACTAACAGGGGATACCTAATGAAAAACTGGTTACTGATAATGCTCCTGTTTGTGTTGAGCTGTGCAAATGCTACCGCTGCGTTGGAAGCAAATTATGATGAAGGTCTGGTCAATTTCGCAGGGAAAGTCGTTGATATTTCTTGTGAGATTTCAGTTAACGATCAAGGTAGTGATGCGAATATTTATCTAGCTCCCATTTCATTATTTGAAATTCATAATAGTGAAGGCGGGGCTTATATGAAGCCTAAAATGTTTACCATTAAACTATCACAGTGCCAATCGATTAGTCATAATGGTGAAGTCGTTGACGCTGATTTAAATAAAATTAGTGTAGCGTGGTCAAATGGTTACTTGGTACCTAAAACTAATTTTGAAACATCAGGGTTGCTAAAAAATATGTTAGCAGATGGAGCTCAAAATATTAATTTTGCACTATCGATTAATAATAATACAACGTTAGATGCAGATAATAAGATTGTGCCTGCTGATCCTGCTCAGCTTAAAATCATTCCTAAAGTTTCCGATAATAAGGATGCTATATTTCAATATTATATCGGGTATACAACAGGATCCCCTAAAACGGTGACAACAGGTTTAATGGCAAGTTATGCCACTTATGAAGTACAGTATAATTAAAAATATTTAATTTAAAATAAATAAAACACTTCTAATGTATAGTTAGGAGTGTTTTTTATTTTTATATTTTATTTCAAATTTTGACAGTATGATTGTATGGTTCAAAAAGAGTAATGAAAACTATGGTAATTTTAAATCAAATATTAAATTGCATTTTATTATGGACGATAACGCTTTCTGCTGTATATTTTAACTCTTGATTTTTGATACCCATATTACTATCTTGAATTGAATAATCCTCATCAGAAATACAGCCTTGAAAGAACCAGTCTATGGGGCACTTTAAGGCGACAGCTATACTAACTAGATGATTTAAAGGTATTTTGTTGATTCCGTTTTCATAGCGAGATATTTGCTGTTGGCTAATATTTAATATTTTGGCCAAACCAGCACCCGAGAGTCCTAATTCTTTTCGCCTGGCTTTTATCTTGATTCCAATAAAATAATGAATGTCCATGTGACACCCTCGATTGATAAAGGGATTATAGTGAATGCTAATATATAATAAGATTATACAATATATAAAATATTAAAAAAACAATTAATTTCAATATCGACAATATTTAATTTGTGTATGTCTGATAGAGAATGAGTAATTTTTTTATTTGGAATCATTTACATATGTAATAGTGAGTGCGTATTTTCATGAATGGAGACCACCCAATAACATCCATTGTTGATCAGCTGTTCGTTTAGCGACCCAGAATTGTTCTTTTCCTGATGTGGGCTGATAGTTGATAGACTTGGACGTTCTATCAGGTTGCTCATAAATCTGAAGCATATTGGCAGGAGCTGAGCTCAACACAATCTCGATAAGTTGGTTTAGTTTGTTCGCCGTAATAAATTCCCAACGTGACGACAGCAATAATTCCCACGAAAGGAAGGCTATTTAATGCGCGATGTTTCATTGAAAGATAACCTCCTATGGTCAATGTGTTTTCCTTGGCTGTAAGCATCCAGCCACACTTTTTTGTTAATACGGGATAAGCGGTAATAGGTATCGAGAAGGCCGTCTTCACAATCGCCAGTCGAAGTACTGAACAGTTGATTGGTTTGACTATCAATCACTTCGGCAATCATAAAGGCGCATTTAGCGCCCAGATTCACTGTGCTCGTGACGACATAACGCCCTCGAGGTAATCATCAACACGACAATCCTTATCGGCAATCGCTAGGTTATTACACATTGGTGTAAAACCACTTTTATCGATGGCGGTATCAAATACATTCGTGTTAAAGGCGCTCGCGGTAAAATTGAGGCAAAAAGTCATGAAAATGAATACGTATTTAATCATGATTTATTATATGAACGCATCCCGTTTGCAACAGCATTCATTGTTTTGACATTGACGGGTAGGTTGCAGCTTTATATCCGACTTTTTGCAGCCATAAAGCTGCGAGCCCCTATGTAATTCGCTGACTCACAACTCATTTCCTCTGCGAGCTTCAAGCTCAAAAAATCATTCAGGTTTAATGAGTCCCGGTTTTACCTGTCTTTGTCATCACGCTGGCCACCAGAGCAACTTTTCAGTATTCACCCTTTTTTAAGCGTTAATGTTTATCAGTGTCAGCGATTAATACGGTCTGATACTGATATGATCGGTGACACATGACGAATGCTTTTACAAAACGGCCTTGCAATAACCGCACTTCATGACCCTGTTTTTTCAACTCACGCACCCAGTGCTGTGAGCCTCCATGGGCCTCCATGCCAATCAGGCAAGGTTCCCGGTTACTAAAGAACGTCAGAAAATCCTGACAACGGATCTGTTTATCAAACACTTCACGTGCTGGCAGCTCGTAATACCGATTTCTTTCATTAACTTACCCGCTAGGTAACGGCTCATATTTACACTGTACTGCGTTGTGACTATCGTGGCGATAGTCCTTGCCCCAGCAGAGCCATGGCTGATGTTATGTAGTTCCTGAACTTGACTGCGCAACTTGGTGCGTCTTCTATCAGGCTGAACAAGACGGACATTCCAGTATTTATAATTGCTGCGATGAACCCCGAATACATGGCAGAGAGTGGTTACGGGATAACGCGCCCTGAGCTTTCCGATTAACGTAAATTGTTCAGGGTGTCTGACATCAAGAGCGCGGTAGCCTTCCTAAGAAACACATTCTTCTTTTGCCTGTAAAGTCATACCCATTCTCTCGGCTTGGCGTTTGAGATTTTTTAGTACCCTTTCTTTGTACCGCTCTTCGTAATATTCAGCGCCAGGATCTTTATACTTTGTGCCATATTTCATTGCATTGTAAAACAGTATAGCTATCTTTCTTGCAGTGGCAGTTACCGCTTTTGCTTTACCAATCCTAGATGAGAGCCTTCGATAAAATGCACCAAGGGCTGTATCTGAACGACCAACGGTCGTTGCTGCTAGCCTGAGATGAGCGACAACTCGATTATTACTCTTTAGGGAGTGAGAAGACATGACTTTACCACCACTAATTTTTGAGCCTGGGCATAATGTTAACCACGATGTAAAATGCTTTTCAGTCGGCCATTTATTCATATCTGTACCACACTCAGATATCAGTCGTAACGCAAGAAAAGGGCCTATGCCGTGAATTTGCGTGAAATCAGCCCCTATTAAACGATAAAGCTTTTCTCGCACATCAAATGTCATTGCGTTTGCCTGCTTTGCTCTGTGCTTTGGTTTGGGGATAGGCTCATCGGGTTCGCTCGAATTTATGCAAAGCCTATCGAGTACAGCTTCAATTTGTACATCACATTCATTTACTTGTCGCTGGTACACATCATACAAAATAATAGCTTGACGTAGAGCAAATAGATGTTCTGGCTGATAGTTACCTTTTAGGGCCGCACAAATTGTTTGTTCATCCGCTTTACAACGTGGATCTCTGAATTTTGCTAATATAGCTGGGTCGTGCTCGCCCGCAACGATGGCTCTTACAATCTTCATCCCCGTTACACCTGTGATATCAGAAACGACTATATGCAATTGAACGTTCATGAATGTGAGTGCTTTTTGCATATGTTGAATATGTGCTGCTGCATAATCCAACATACGTTCTCTGACTCGCATATATGTCCGAAGTTCAGCTATTGTAGCATCGGGTCTAAAACTGGCTTTTAGCAAACCACATGCATGAAGCCGCTGGATCCATTGTGCATCTCCCACATCAGTTTTCCTACCTGGTACTGCTCGGGTATCACGTGCGTTGGAAAGGACAACCTCAAAACCATGTTCTTCCAAAATTTCATACACAGGTACCCAGTATACGCCGGTCGACTCCATAGCGACGGTCGTTATTCTACATTTAGTTAACCAACGTGCCATGTTATGGATATCGCCAGTAAAAGCTTTAAACGTTTGAACGGATTTGTCACTGCGATCAGGAGGAACGGCGACAACATGAAAACGGCCACCTATATCTATACCCGCAGCATTAGGATTGATGACAGGAAGTGATTGGGATTTTGGTTTTAATTTTGACATAGTAACCTCGGCTCAATTGTGAATACCGGATGGGGAACTCGGATTAATCACTTTCCTAAACGGGGTCTATGCCACCAACATCGGGTCCGCAGATTTCCCTGGGTCAGGTTTTTTGACGGGATTTATGTCTCCAAAAGGCGTACGACCACTATCCGGTTAATTTAGAGTATAGATCTTTCTATGTTTCTAGTCAGATGGGGGATATCGCGAAATGTAGGCAGTTTTTTAATATTTCGTTTTCCATTTCAATACGTTGAAGTTTCTTTTTGAGTTCACGTATTTCAATTTGCTCTGGCGTGATGGGAGATGCTTTCGACGTTTTGCCAGCCCGTTCATCCCGCAGCTGCTTTACCCATCGGGTCATAGTGGAAAGACCGATATTCATGGCTTTAGCTGCATCAGCAACAGTATAGTTCTAATCAACAACTAACTGAGCAGACTCACGTTTAAATTCTGCACTGAAATTTCGTTTTCATTAAGGCACCTTTATTGTTATGAGGTGAGCATATCACCTCTATTCAGGTGGCCAAATTTATTAAACCACTACAAAACGGTAGGTACCACCTCTGGTTAAGGCAGATTGGTATGCGGGGCGGGCTTGGAGCCGTTTGATCCAAGCTGTCAGGTTGGGGCGTTGGTGTAATAGACCAAATGAGCCTGCAATCTCCCCAACAAAGCTCATCTGGATATCTGCGGCACTGAACAGTTCATCTAGCAGAAAGGTTTTACTCTCCAACGAAGCTTCAACAAAACCCAAATGATTATCTAGTTCGCTGTTTATACGCGGCTGCAGAGCTGCACCTCCATCTCCCAGAGGATCAACATAAACCTTCAACAGCAGAGGAAGCATTGCTGATCCCTCAGCGTAGTGAAGCCATTGCACATATTGCTCATACGCCTGGCTTTCAGGAGTAGGGTGCAGGAGGTCTCCAGCATATTTTCTGATGAGATAATCAATAATTGCCCCGGATTCATGGATGATGAAATTGCCGTCTTCAATGACCGGCGACTTACCTAATGGGTGAATGTGCAACAGCTCTGGTGGCGCCAAATGTGTAACCGAATCACGCTCATAGCGTTTAATGTCGTACTCAAGGCCTAGCTCTTCGAGCAACCAGAGAATACGCTGTGAGCGCGAATCGTTTAAGTGATGAATGAGGATCATATATAACTCCGGAAGATTTGTGCGAGATGAATGAAGAGGCGGTTTTGCTGGGTGACTAGCCACTCAAGTGTTAGATTGTTACTATCTCACATCATATGCGACCAGTCTAATCATAATGTACCGCCGTCTTGCAGCCAAGCGTAATAAAAGTATTCGGTCGAGCGTTTGTTTTCCATAGGTTTCCGTGCACAACCAGAGTCTCTAGTCTAGACAATTGGTCTAGTCCGGCTTAGAATCTACCTATGAAATCAAAAGTTAATGTTCACGATGTACGTAGTCATATCTTGGAAACCGGCCAGTGTATTATCAGTGGTAAAGGGTTTAGTGCTGTCGGATTGAGCGAAATTCTGAAGACCGCTGGTGTGCCTAAAGGGTCCTTTTATCATTATTTTGGATCCAAAGAGGCCTTTGGTGAGGAATTACTAAAGAGCTATTTTTCCGACTATCAAACGTCTCTGGAGACATTGCTTTCGCGATCAAATTTGTCTGGAGCAGAACGATTGATGAGTTACTGGGAAGTCTGGCTGGAAACTCAGTCGGCCTGCGACCCGAAAGGCAAGTGTCTGGCAGTCAAACTTGCAGCCGAAGTTAGCGATTTATCCGAAACCATGCGTATTGTGTTGCAGCAAGGGACGGATCGAGTTATCGCAAGACTTGCTCGAGCGGTTGAAGACGGCATTGCTGATGGCTCGTTATCTGCTCATCTGGATGCGAAAACGACAGCGTCTACTCTCTATCAATTATGGTTGGGTGCGAGCTTGCTTGCGAAAATCACACGCAGCCGTGAGCCCTTGGAATCAGCGTTTGAGGCAACAAAAAGTTTGCTGGGGTTTAAAAAGAATTAATCGGTAAAATTTTTTATCTAATTATAGATGACCAGTCTATTTGTAAAAGTAGGGAATCCTTATGAAAGCAGTTGTTCTGCGGGCTCCAGGTGGGTTGAATCGATTAGAACTGAGAGATCTGCCCGATCCTGGTCAACCTGGACTGGGACAGATACGTGTGGCAATACATGCAAATTCCCTCAATTTCCACGACTTATTGGTTGCTAATGGCAGTATCCCAACTGCTGATGGGCGAGTTCTAATGTCTGACGGTGCGGGAGTGGTCGAGGCTGTTGGCGAAGGTGTGACCGAGTTCGCTGTTGGCGAAAGTGTTGTGTCTGGTTTTTTCCCTCAATGGCAGGACGGTCAGGCATTTGATGACGTAGGCAATTTTTGGAGAACGCCAGGTGATGGAATAGATGGTTACGCAACTGAGTATGTGGTGCGGCCAGCACACTATTTTACCCATGCTCCTGTGTGCTGGAGGCATTCCGAAGGAGCAACGATCACCACGGCTGGCCTGACGGCGTGGCGAGCATTAGTGGTTGAGGGTGGAATCAAGGCCGGTGATAGTGTGTTGTTGCTCGGCACCGGGGGGGTATCTATTGCAGCCTTACAGATTGCTAGAGTCATGGGCGCAAGAGTTATTGTAACCTCTTCTTCTGACAAGAAGCTTGAACGGGCTCGGGCCCTTGGTGCAACCGATGTTATTAACTATCGGACAAGTCCGAATTGGGGAGGCGAGGTGCTCGCATTAACCAAAGGGCGAGGTGTTGATCATGTTGTTGAGGTTGGTGGGCCTGGAACGCTTGGACAGTCATTGCAGGCTGTTCGCGTCGGCGGAAATGTAGCATTGATTGGCGTATTGACAGGACGCGGTGGCGAGGTGCCCACTTCGTTGTTGATGGCGAAGCAGGCGCGCTTACAAGGATTGGTGGTTGGCAGTCGCCGCCAGCAGCAGGAATACGTTGCAGCATTGGAACAGAATAATCTTCGCCCCGTGATCGACTGCAGCTACCCTTTGGAACGTTTATCAGACGCGTTCAAACTTCAGGAAAGCGGTAGTCACTTTGGCAAAATTGTTGTTGAGTGGTAACCGTCTGGCGCCCCTATTGGTTAGCACTCTGTTGCGCCGGGAATTCCTGCTGGAGAAGTGAAAGTATCCACTTGTGCAGCGGATCCTGGTTTGAGCGAAGGTGCCATGCGGCAATGACATCGAAGCTGGGCGGTGAATCATCAAGCTGGATCGGACGAACAAGTGGATTCGGAAGAATGCGTGAAGGCAGGAAAGCTATGCAGTCAGTTGAGGCGATACAGGCCGGCGCAGCGGCGAAACTCGGTACCGACATAACAATGTTTCGACTATAGCCCTTGCTTGCAAACCAGTCATCCGCAGAACCGATCAGGTTTGCTCTTGTTGGGGAGACAATAATTTGGGGTAAATCTGCGATGTCACTAATGGTGAATTGCTGGTTTTGCATCGGAGAATCACTCCTTGTTACGCAGATATGGTGTTCGGAGAACAGCCATTTCGTTTGACAACCATCGGGGACGAACGCAGGAAAAGTTAATGCAAGATCGAGGTCCCCCGATGTCAGGAGCGGATATAGTCGATCGCTTTCAAAGTCCCTGATGATCAGTTTTAACCCCGGAGCTTGGGTTCTTACCTTCGCCATCAATCTTGGCAATATAACTGCCACAGCATAATCCGTCGCAGATATTACAAAGGTCGTATACACTTCGGCAGGGTCAAACCGGTCGGGTGGTGATAGTGCTGCAATGCTTTCGAACACAGTATTTACTCTTGGCTCAAGCTGCTCAGCCAGCGGCGTGGGAATGAGACCTTGTGCGGAGCGCAGGAATAAGTGATCTTGAAATGTATCCCTAAGCTTGCTCAGTTGAGCACTTACCGCTTGCTGGGTGAGGCCCATCTGGGCGGCGGCACGTGTCACATTTCGCTCTTTTAAGAGTGCTTTAAAAACCCTTAACTGTTTTAAGTCGATTCGAGTAATACCATTCACATTTGTATTTATAACCAATAATTACTGTTTCTACTTGTAAGTATGCCACAGTAAGATCGCTCTTGTCATTAGGTGAACGCTTGAGAGTGAATGCGGGGAGCGATGGATCGTGCCCACAATGATATTTCGATAAAGGTAGGAGCAGAGAATGAGTCATAGTTTATCAAAAGAAAAACGTTCAGGAATTTATCAAGCCGAATTATAGCATGCTGATTGGCGGTCAATGAGTGAAAAGCCGGTCTGGTAGGACGGTCTAAACGGTTAACCCAGTAACAGGAGCAGTTTTCTCAAATCTGCAGTTAGCAAATAGTGAAAATGTGGATTTGGCAACAAAGGCCGCACGTGAGGCTTTCCCTGCTGGAGCATCAGCGCGCGTTGCTCTTGATAGCTGATTTACTTGAGACTCGCGCACAAGAGTTTACGTACTTGGAAACTCTGGACAATGACAAGCCGTTGCGGGAATTCTGTCAAATCGATACTCCGCTGGTTGTTGAGCATTTTCGTTATTTCGCAGGTGTTGTTCGTTCTCATAGCGACGAGATCACACAACTTGATAACCAGACTCTGAGTTTAATTTTGAGCGAGCCTGTCGGCGTAGTTAGACAGGTTATTCCTTGGAGTTTCCCTTTTTTGATGACTGCGTGGAAGTTGGCTCTGGCTCTAGAGGTTGGCAACATGATTGTTATCAAGCCATCGGAGATGACCTCAATTACCCTGCTTACTTTGGGGGAAATCCTTAACGAAGTTTTACCTGAAGGAACCGTCATTATCGTAACTGGCTACGGCCCGGATGGGCAAGCACTGCTTGACCATCTGGGGGGATAAGTTGGCCTTTACCGGGGCTATAACTGTTGGCTACCGTTGTAGCTAAGGCCTCAGCTGAAAAGCTGATACCGGTGACTTTAGAGCAGGGTGGGGAAATCAGCCAACATTGTGTTCCCGATGCGAATATCGAGAAGGCTTTGGAAGGGATTATCATATCGATTTTCCTCAATTAGGGAAAAGTGTGTGAGTCCGGCGCTTGACTGTTTGTCCATCGGGCTACCTTTGACGAATTTATTGGTGCGCTTAAGGAGCGTTTTGAGGAGATAAAAGTTGGAGATCCTTGGACCTTAACACTCAAATGGGAAGGCAGTTCAGCCAGCAACAGATGGAAAGGATCCTCGGCTATATCGATCTGGCTACTCTGAAAGGCGCAAGGATAATTATTGCGGGAGCGACTGGTTGTTGCGAGTCTGGCCCGTAGTTGCTTTATCTCTCCGACGATTATTGTAGATGCCAGCAACAAAATCTAGTATTGGTCGGGAGGCTCACAAAATGGTGCAGGATAGTTACACCGAGAAGAAAAATATTATTATCAGCCTGAATGAGTCCGGTCTGAGGCTCTTTTAATGTAATGGAGCACTGTTTGCTCCGGTATGAAAACTTTATTTAAAGGAAATAGCGTTATGAATGTAAACCTTCTTTTTGAGCCCTTTCGTCTGGGTTCGCTTGAACTGAAAAACCGTATTGTCCTGCCACCACTCACGCGCTCAAGAAGCACTCAGCCAGGAAATATTCCGAATGATCTGATGGCTGACTACTATGCGCAACGTGCTTCAGCTGGCTTTATGATCACTGAAGGTGCTCAGATAGAGCCTAGAGGTCAGGGGTACGCGTGGACGCCAGGAATTTTCACGGCAGAACAGATTGAAGGTTGGAGAAAAGTAACCGATTCAGTTCATAGGGAAGGTGGTAAGATCTTTTGTCAGTTGTGGCATGTAGGGCGAGTTTCTCACCGCTCTCTTCAGCCAGACGGGCAGCCGCCGGTAGCGCCCTCCGCCATTCGTGCTAAAGGAGTGAAAGTGTTCGTAGAAACTGCGCCTGGAGAGGGGGCGTTGGCTGATCCCGATGAGCCTCGAACACTTTCAACTGGGGAAGTTCAGGAGCTTGTGAAGCTATATGTTCGCGCCGCTCGTAATGCCATTGAGGCTGGATTTGATGGCGTAGAAATACACAGCGCGAATGGCTATCTGGTGAACCAATTCATCTCAGAGCACACCAACCACCGGACTGATCAATACGGAGGCAGTTTGCGAAATCGACTGCGTTTTCTAGAAGAAATTGTGGCCGCAATTTCAGAGGAGGTTGGAGCTGAGCGCCTGGGAGTGAGATTTGCTCCCTTGTTTGAGAGCACGGAAGGGGAGCGTGTCTATCTCGGGCTGGTTGAATCGGATCCTCATGAAAGCTACTTGGAGGCCGCAAGAATTTTAGAGCAAATGGGTGTTGCCTACATTTCAATCGCTGAGGCTGATTGGGATGATGCCTCAGAGCTGCCGGAACGTTTCTACAGTGCACTCAGAGGTGCCTTTAGTGGCGCTTTGATCTATGCGGGCCGATATACTCCGGAGAAGGCACTTCGTATGCTCGATGCAGGATACGGCGACCTGTTCGCTTTCGGTAAGCCATTTATTGCCAACCCGGATTTGCCGTATCGAATACGGCAAGGGCTGCCTTGGAACGAGGTTGATCCCACAACAATGTACGGTGGAACTGACAAGGGATATGTCGACTACCCCACCTACGATTCGCAGGCTGCCTCGGCGCCCAGAATACATGAGAAGGTGTCGGACTAAATTTATCATCGTTCTGGATATGCGGGGCATGTTGATAACGTCGGCACGGGCCTGTCCAGTTTATGGTGGAAAGGTGTGGCATGTTGAAATACCGATCCGAGAGAATTCATGAGGCGGACTAACGACCTTTTGAGGGGTTGTTACCCTTAAAGATTATAGTTATTTCAAAAAACTTATAGACGACTGGTCTATTCGAGGTTAAGCTGAAAATTAGCATGATAAGCAATTAGATTTCATTGTTTTTATTTTCCCGGTCATCTAGATGACCGGTCTAGTAGTTTGCGGGTTATGAATAAACTCGAGATTTACAACCCAAACGCGCCCCACGCGAAAGGATTTAATTATGGCTTATGAAACACGAAACCCTTACACCGGCGAACTCTTGGAAGCGTACCCGGACGCGACCGATACTGAAGTTAATCAAGCTATTGAAAATGCTCATGCGGCATTTTTATTGTGGAAGGAAACTGAGTTTGCAGAACGTGCCTGTGTAATGCACTCCGCTGCAACCATATTACGTCGTGACGTCGATTTTTTTGCCAAGTTGTTGACAGTTGAAATGGGCAAGCTTGTCTCCGAAGCTAAAGCCGAAATCGCCTTGTCAGCGGATATCTTTGACTATTATGCCAACAATGCAGAAGCCTTACTGGCGCCTGAAAAGCTGCCAGTAGCCAATCCCGATGAAGGTGATGCTGTTCTGTCCGCAGAGCCTTTGGGGGTCTTGTTGGCAATTGAGCCGTGGAACTTTCCGTTTTACCAAGTGGCTCGTATTGCAGCGCCACAATTGTCTGCTGGCAATACCATGTTGCTCAAGCATGCCTCGAATGTTCCGCAGGCAGCTGCAGCATTCGAAAAATTAATGTTGGAGGCGGGTTTGCCCCAAGGGGCGTTCAAAAACCTTTATGCGACACGTTCGCAAATCGAAACCATCATTAACGATCCACGTGTCCATGGCGTTGCGCTTACCGGATCGGAAGGTGCGGGCTCGATTGTTGCCTCGCAGGCAGGCAAAGCACTGAAGAAATCCACGCTCGAACTTGGAGGCGCAGACGCGTTTGTGGTGTTGGCCGATGCGGAAATGGAGAAGACCATTAATTGGGCGGTCTTTGGACGGCACTGGAATGGCGGTCAAGTCTGTGTCTCTTCTAAGCGCATGATCGTCGTTGATGACGTATATGACCAATTTTTTGAAGGTTACACCGCCGGCGTTGCGAAGCTTCGGGCAGGTGATCCGGCGGATCCTACCACGACGTTAGCGCCCCTGTCTTCCGAGGCTGCTGCAAACGAGATTAAAGACAAGATACGCCAAGCAGTTTTTTACGGAGCTACGGCAACGGAAGTTGGGCCAAAGGTTCCCAGTTCGGGTGCTTTTGTACAACCGACTATTCTGACTAATCTTTCAGAAGATAATCCGGCTCGATATTGGGAATTCTTCGGCCCAGTCTCGATGCTGTTTCGTGCGAAGGATGAGGTAGATGCAATACGCATTGCCAATGATTCACCGTTCGGGCTTGGCGGGTCTGTATTTACTGCCGACCCAAAGCGTGGTGCTGATGTTGCGAAACAGATTTCTACTGGGATGGTCTTTGTAAATCACCCGACCATGGCCAAGGCTGACTTACCTTTCGGTGGTATCGGGCGGTCTGGCTACGGCCGAGAACTGATCGGGCTCGGAATCAGGGAATTTGTCAACCACAAGCTCATTTCGGTGGTTGATATTGACGCGCCATTTTAGATGGTGACGCGCCAAAAGATGCCCCCGAGGTATTTTTTTATCATCAAATAGTCGACCGGTCTAATAAGGAGTGATAGATCATGAAGATTTTCTACAAAACTGCGGCAACGGCAACGGGCGGACGCTCAGGAACTTCAACCCTGAACGACGGTAGCTTTTCGGTCCAAATGGTTCGACCCGATAGCGATGAAGATGGTGTAAACCCTGAACAATTGTTTGCACTTGGTTATGCCGCTTGTTTTGACAGCGCGATGGAGATCACCGCAAAGCAACTCAAGCTGAATGCCAAGGGGGCAAAAACTTCGATTGAAGTGGGTATCGGCCAA
Source organism: Providencia rustigianii DSM 4541 (assembly GCF_000156395.1). Lineage (GTDB taxonomy): Bacteria > Pseudomonadota > Gammaproteobacteria > Enterobacterales > Enterobacteriaceae > Providencia > Providencia rustigianii. The sequence continues at coordinate 216,205 of NZ_GG703819.1, read as the reverse complement.
CGATCCGGTGGTGGATACGGGCTTGACCTCGACATCACTGCTCACTTGCTAGGAATGGCCCGCGAGGACGCACAGCGACTGGTTGAGGCGACACATCAACTTTGTCCTTACTCCAATGCCATCCGCGGGAATATTGATGTCCGCTTACATATTGAAACTGAAGGAAACTGATATGAAAAATTTCAACTTTCACAACCCTACCAGAATTTTGTTTGGCAAAGGCAGCATTGCGGAGCTGAAAGATCAGGTTCCCGCTGATGCGAAAGTTTTGATTCTATATGGCGGTGGCAGTGCCGAACGTACGGGTGTGCTGGACCAAGTACGCGAAGCTCTTGCTGGCCGGGCAATCCTGGAGTTTGGAGGTATTGAACCTAACCCACGCTATGCTACAACGCTAAAAGCAGTTGAGATGATTCGCGAAAATGCCGTTACTTTCTTGCTTGCCGTTGGCGGCGGGTCGGTCATCGACGCCACCAAGTTTATTGCGGCGGCGGTAAAGTATGACGGTGACGCCTGGGACATTCTTACCTCACGTGGATCAGTCATTACCCAAGCGGTGCCGTTTGGCTCTGTGTTGACGCTACCAGCTACGGGATCCGAGATGAACTCTGGCGGGGTGATTACCAACCCAGAAAAAGAGGCAAAACTGCCGTTTAGCAGCGTTCATTGCTACCCGGTGTTCTCGGTGTTAGATCCAGAGGTGACCTATACCTTGCCACCGCGTCAGATTGCCAACGGTGTAGTGGACGCCTTCGTTCATACGACCGAGCAGTATCTGACCTATCCAGTTGCCGCGCCAGTTCAGGACGGTTTTGCTGAAACCCTTCTGCGCACATTGATCGAGCTTGGCCCCAAGGCGCTTGAGACTCCCGAAGATTACGACATTCGATCCAATTTGATGTGGACCGCGACAATGGCTTTGAACGGGCTTATCGGCGCAGGTGTACCTCAAGATTGGGCCACTCATATGATCGGGCACGAGATTACTGCACTGAATGATACCGATCACGCCCGTACCTTAGCGGTTGTTCTGCCTGCATTGTTGAATGATCAACGTGAGGTTAAGCGCGAGAAGCTTCTTCAGTATGCCAGCAATGTCTGGAATATTCGCGAAGGCTCTAACGATGAACGAATTGACGCTGTGATCGAAGCGACGCGTGGTTTCTTCGAACAGATGGGCATCAAGACTCGGTTAGGCGACTACGACGTTGATGCGGACGGAATCAATCACATCGTTAGCGCTTTAAAGGAACACGGGATGACTTCACTTGGGGAACATAAAGCTATTGGCCCCGATGATGCTCGCCGCATTCTTGAAGCTGCTTTGTAGGAGGAGTCGAGCATGAAACAAACAGACACTGTAAACCGCAAGGTCGTATTGGCGGAACGTCCAAAAGGCGAGCCGACCGTGGACACTCTACGGTTAGAAGAGGAGGCGATTCCTGTTGTCGGTGAGAATCAGATGCTTTTGCGGACCGAGTACTTGTCACTCGACCCGTATATGCGCGGCAGAATGAGTGATGCGCCTTCTTATGCTGCACCGGTTGAGGTGGGTAATGTGATGGTTGGCGGCACGGTTGCCAAAGTGGTTACTTCGAAGCTTGATGGCTTCGCGGAGGGCGACTGGGTGCTTAGCTTCAATGGTTGGCAGGATTACGCTCTTTCCGATGGCGAAGGGGTTACCAATCTTGGTAATTCGCCAGAGCACCCATCCTGGGCACTTGGAATCTTAGGCATGCCTGGGTTTACCGCCTGGGCTGGCCTGACCCAAATCGGCGAGCCCAAACCCGGCGAGACGATTGTGGTGGCCGCGGCGACGGGGCCGGTCGGTGCAACCGTAGGTCAAATTGGCAAACTGCTGGGCTGCCGTGTTGTGGGTGTCGCCGGTGGTCCAGACAAGTGCGCTTACGCGGTCGACGAACTGGACTTCGACGCATGCATTGATCACAAAGCAGAAGACTTCGCAGATCAACTTGTTAAGGCTAACCCCGACGGTATCGATGTCTATTTTGAAAATGTGGGCGGTAAGGTTCTTGATGCGGTGATCCCACTTTTGAATCCGCATGCGCGTGTGCCCGTGTGTGGACTGGTCTCGCAATATAATGCTACTGAACTGCCTGGCGGACCAGACCGAATGAACTGGTTGATGGGACAGATTCTGCGGAACAAGGTCAAGGTGCAGGGATTCATCATCTTTGACAGTTTCGGTCACCTATACCCGGATTTCGCCGAACAGATGGGGGCTTGGGTGGAAAGCGGGAAGATCAAATATCGTGAAGAGATTATCGATGGCCTGCAAAATGCGCCGGAAGCGTTCATTGGTTTGCTCAATGGTGAAAACTTTGGCAAGCGGGTGATCCGGGTTGGCCGAAATTAACACTAAAACGTATGTGCTAGCTTATGGAGTCGACGTATTAGTTTTCGTCGCTAATTCACTGTTGTCGTTGGCGCGAAACCAGGCTGGAAATTTTCGGCCTGGAAGGTTAACGTCAGTAAACCATGAAGCCTCAAATCATAATGAATGGAGTAGATAATGAAAATTCTTGTCGCTGGAGCTACCGGAAAAACCGGGCGTCGCTTGATTGGTGAGCTTAAATCTCGTGGCCATTATCCTATTGCGTTGGTTCGTGAAAGTTCCGATACGTCCACACTGTCTTCTGATGTTGAGCTACGCTATGGCGATTTGACCGACTTGCAAGAGGATGTCTGTGAGTGTTGTGACGTTGTCATCTTTGCAGCAGGTTCCGGTAGCCACACGGGGGGCGATATGACCGACAAGGTAGATCGCGATGGGGCGCAGCGTCTCGTTGATATAGCAGTGAAATCAAAGGTATTGCGTTTCGTTATGTTGAGTAGTGTGGGCGCGGACAAACCCGACCCTGAACATAAGCTCGCACATTACCTTCAGGCCAAACATTACGCTGACGAACACTTGATAGCTTCTGGTCTGAGCTATGCCATCGTTCGTCCGGTTAGACTGACCGATGAAAGCGGGACCAGGAACATGCGTTTTGGCGATTCAGTTGATGTTGGTGGAATCGCTGCGAGAGGCGATGTCGCCGCAGTTTTGGCCGAGGCGGTAGATGATGAAAAGTGGGATAATAAAGCGTTAACCATGCAGTCAATTTAAGGAAAGTACATGAAAATTTTAATGGTACTGACATCGCACGATGAGATGGGCGATAGCGGCAGGAAGACTGGCTTTTGGCTGGAGGAGTTTGCTGCGCCCTATTATGTCTTTAAGGATGCCGGAGCGGATATTACTCTGGCCACGCCTAAGGGGGGGCAACCACCCATTGATCCGTCCAGCGATAGTCTGGAAGCGCAAACTGACGACACCCGTCGTTTCAAGGGCGATACTGAGACGCAAAAGCATCTTGCGACAACGGTGAAACTATCCGAGATGACAGAAGACAGGTTCGATGCAATCTTCTATCCCGGTGGTCATGGCCCTTTGTGGGACCTAGCCGAGGATGCAGACAGCAAACGCCTGATCGAAGCCTTTGCGGCTGCTGGCTTGCCTGTTGGGGCTGTCTGCCACGCCCCCGCCGTATTCCGCCACACTCAAGGCACAAACGGCAAGCCCTTGGTCTCAGGGCGACGTGTGACAGGCTTCACCAACACCGAAGAAGAGGCTGTTGGCCTGACCAACGTTGTGCCCTTCCTGGTCGAGGATATGCTTAAAGTTAATGGTGGCAATTATGAGAAAGGCGCTGATTGGGCCAGCTTTGTTCTGCGGGACGGCAAGCTTGTCACCGGTCAGAACCCTGCCTCATCCGCTGCCGCCGCGCACGAGATTCTGGCGTTGCTGAAATAACGGAAAACGACGACCGAATTGATTCAGTGCCACGATGAATCCTCCTTCTATTCCGCTTAGGTTGGAATAGAAGTAAAGGGTTTATACCGATTTAACTTGAAGATGCAGGTTTCAGTACTTGAAAGTTATCGTTAATTCGACGCGACAACGTCCCGGCAATATCCGGTAATATTTCCCTAAAAAATCGCCGTATCTCTGCTCTGAATTTTGCCGCAGTCCTGAAGTACCTGTTATTTCTCACCGCTTCATTCATCACCTTCCACAACCGTTCTATCGGATTAAGATTCGGGCTGTAAGGCGGCAGATAGTGGAGCTCGATATTCATCACATAAGCCCAGTCTTTCACCAACTCCGACCTGTGATAACCTGCTCCGTCAAGGATAATATGGACTTTCTGCCCGACCGGATAGGTTTCCCGTATTGCGATAAAGAACCGGGCGATATTTTCCGCATTTAGGGTGTCGTATTCACGGATGATCGTCTTGCCGATATCAGTCAGATTCAGAGCTCTCATGATGTTAAGACGCGTCCGGCTACCCGGTGTTTCTATCTCTGTGCTTTTACCTTTAGGTATCCAGCCATAAGCCAGTTTCGTGCCCTGCGTCGGGTGAACTCCGTCGATAAACAGGATGGGTTCATCATCTCCGGCTTCCTGCTTCAGTCTTTCGTAGGTTTCCATGAACGCCTGTTGGGCTTCAGCACTGAACTTATGGGGTACACCGCTCGGTTTTTTGTAGCTGAAGCCGTTACGGTGCAGCCATTTATTCATCCCAGGCACGATGTAACGAATAGACCACCATGCTTCAACCAGAGCGATGATAGCCTGTGTCGTGGGTAGAAGATTCACTGTCAGGTAGGCGACAAGCTCCGAGGTCTGTGCTTCACTGAGATGACTCTGTGAGCCGCCATTTTCGGATTGCAGCTTCTCATCATGAAGCCAGTCATTGAGATGACCTCGAACCGTGGTTTCATCAATACGCTGGGATTGAGCGATCATACGGGGAGACCAATCTTCAGCAGAAAGGAGTACGCACCGTATTCTGTCGCATATCCTACGATCACGATTCTGACGATGCTGTGCTTCAAGGGCACATTTCTGTTCAACGGTTAGCTCAATCTTCATATCGCCAGCATGATCTTATTTTCGACAAAATCAAGCATTTTCAATGATTACTGGCATAGATCGTAAATTATTAAAATAAAGTGACACAGAATTCTGAACACTTTCTACCTGCGAAGTGATATTTCATTCGTCACTAACGAGTGCCATTATGTTTAACGAGAAGGTAAAGTCTTCGCTCATCAGAGAGCTTATACTCTTTGTCTTTAGGTTTGGCAGTCTGTATCTGTCAGATGCTGAGTTCGGTGAAGTTATATGAGTGATAATACAAGGAATATAAAGGAGTTTACTTGACTTGAGGATGCCACTGTAGAAATAAAGGTAGCGGACTGGGAATCGACTTTTCATCATAACATCATATAGTTAAAGTGATTAATTTAGTTCTGTTTAATTTATACCCTCAATTGTGCCCTCAGCTTTTAAAATGGTATTTGCCGAGCACCAAAATAGTCTCTTTTTTGAGAATATGATCTCGAAAAGGGTAGGGTGCCATATGGAGACCTGTTTATTTGAACTCTTGAAATAATAATGAATGAGATGATTGATATCAATGAAAAATGGCCCAATTTTGATGGGCCGATAAACAAAATAGAAGGGGGATCAGCGGGCAATATCGCGATAAAATACGGCATTACAATCAAAGTCGGCAAAAATTTTTGCCCTGTTTTTTGGATTGGGGTTAAACTGACCAATCGGTTTATCATTGGCGTACACTGTAAATGAGTTCGCTTTTGTGATCGCTTGCGTAAAGAGAGTCCAGGCATTACCTTCACTACGCGTTTTGGTTTCCTCCGGAATGTAATAGACTTCATCGTCAATAACAAAGGCGATATTGTTTGTATCGATAGGATGTCTATCTTGATAAAGATAAACGCCATTATCATATTCCTCATCAGCAGCAATATTACAGGCAAGAATAACACTGAGATGTTTATCATTACTGATGCCGTACTCCATATAGCCTTGTGCGAAGGTTGCCGACCAATAATTGGGGATAGCGAACGCACTTAGTGAGCCGCTCATGAGAACACAGGCTAATAGTATTTTTTTCATCATCATTTAACCTCTACGATATCGAGAACAATATTGAAGCGCTTTGGCGGAATAACCGAGATATTGGCGTTGTTCTTCCGTTAATGATTGTGCCGTATTGATTTTTGATGTCATAAATTGGGCGAGTTTGTCTTCAGGGAATTTTTTAGTCAGAAGAGTGAATGCGCATTCACATTCCTGTTTATTAAAGGCATTACTGTTGTTAACACATTGATGCATAAAAACCTCTTTGGGCGACTCTGAACAACTGGTTATCAGGAATAAGCTTACAATAAGCAGATATAAACGAAATAGGTTGCGATTTTTCATTGGATATTCAGCCATAAAAGAAAGAGTACACAGGGATCAGCCCGACAAACCAGCCAATGATTTGAGGGCCGATAGCCCAAAAGAGCTTGGCTTGTATCAGCCCTATCGCACCTTCGCGTGTTGTGATGTAATCTGGCATAATCGCGAGTCGTATAGCATTACCGATAAACATGCCCACTCCGGTGCCTAATCCCATGACAACGAAAAACTTAATCCCCGCCCAAATACCGTAGATATGACCGGTAGGCGAAATCCAATTATAAACAACGACAATTGCGCTAATGACAAAAGCAATCAGCAGGTATTTAATAAAACAAGATGAGTTCATGTAACCACCTTTTTAGGATGTAAAATAGCCAACATCAAAAAGGCATGTTGGCTAGGTAAGTTGAGGGTAATCTTTAAGGCTGAATGCCAGAGATTAGAATCGGTAAGTTAAACCAAGCATGATATCGTTGGCCTTCACTTTGATTTTTGAGGTGTTTTCCCCATCGCCTACCGCTGTCGTGATGTCGGCTTTTCCAGCATCTAAATAGCGATAACTTAGCCCCATATCCCAATCGTCATTGATGGCATAGTTCACCCCCGCACCGACACTCCAGGCAAAGTTATTGGCGGTATGGGTGTGAGTATCATGCAGAGAGAGTCCTGGGGTATAAGAATCAGCGCGGGTGGTTTTAAAATCCACGGCCGCATAGCCTAGCCCGACAGAGATATACGGCGTGAAATTTGAGCTATTTTTAATGTCGTAGTACCCATTGACCATTAACGTATTGAGTTTGATTTGGTTTTTAATATCACGAGTTTGATGTACGCCATTACGCACACGGTCGCGGATGTTGTAGGTTGAATTTGCTTTATCACGCGCCATAAATTCCAATTCAGCGCGAACAGGGATATCAAACTGATTGGAAAAGTCATAACCTAACGCAAGTCCACCGCCAAATACGCCAGTACGATGGCTATCTCCATTTTTTGTACCATTATCACCGGCATCAGCATAGCCGCTGTAGACAAACTGCTGGCCAGACATTTGCACAATGGATGCGCCCATTTTACCCGTGACATAAAGCCCCGTTTTACTGTCATCCGTGTTAGCGAATGCTGGTAATGAAATGCACCCCATTAGGGCGGGAACAATAAACGCTTTTTTCATGATTGATTTCCTTTTAATCAATATCACATTAAGTATGGTTGAATCGCGTTATGTCAGTGGAAGGCATGAAAGATTTGACTCAATCACCTTAATATCACTGATATAAAGCTAATTTAGCGTGAGACAGTTTAACTTAATAGATCTGTTTTACCTATCAATAATTAAAATACGATCGGTAATATCGATCGTAACTATCAATAAACGGTTATCGATCGGCGTAATCGATCAACTGTTGTTTTGGTGCTTAAATAAGAAAAAGCGTTGATGAGAGAGTGAGTCAAAATGGAAGGGAATAAAATGATGTTTAAAGAATGCTCTCCTTTCTTGAATAGGTTGGTATGCTCGATATTATCAAGCACCAAAATACGGGATAAGTCTTTATGTTAGCGCTAACGCTTTATAAGCAACGCCGTTTCTTCATGTTATAGATATGAAAACCGAACTCCGTTAAGATCCAACGGTTTGATATGTGCCATTGAATCCAGTCTTTTTTCTCCAGCGAATTGAGCGTGAAAATCTGACGTTGCGTAACCGATTGAAACGACTTAATCGCAAGACGTTAGGGTATTCAAAATCATCTGGCATGCATGACAAGATCATTGGGACTTTCATTGAGCGAGAGTATTACGTTTGAAATGCCATCAACCCTTTGGATACGTGACCCATTTTTTATAAAAATAGTAATCAAAGTGGAAGTAGGCTTAATTTATCCATCCAATATAGGATAAACTCAAAGTGATCAGTACTTATTCAATTCAATGTCACACACATGACACACGCATAAGGGCCATCTCTGTCTTGGCGACGTTCAACATAAACAGCTAACACGCCACGACAATCTGGCACCTCCTTACCAATATAATGCTCGCTATTACCAACCCATTCATACTTTCCCCCACAATAACGAGCAAGGCGAGAGCCTAAATGTTGCTGATGGATCTTCATTGCTGCGGATTTACGGATGATATTCATGGTTCACCTCATACTAAGCCATGCTCAGCGAAAGAGAAGATTTGCTGACCACCGATGATCAGATGGTCAAGTACTCGTACTTCAATTAGCTGCAATGCTTTTATTAATTGTTGCGTGATAGATTTATCCGCTTGGCTTGGCGTGATATCGCCTGACGGATGGTTGTGTGCAAAGATAACGGCAGCAGCATTAAAATGAAGTGCTCGTTTGACGACTTCACGAGGATAAACCTGTGTGCTGCTAATCGAGCCAGCAAACAGGGTTTCACTGCTTATCAACTGATTTTGTTGATTCAAGTAGAGCACAATAAACGCTTCACGCTCTAATGCTGACATTTTTAGCCGTAACCAATCCCTCACATTTTGCGTTGATGTAAAAGCAATACCCGGTTCACGCAGATACTTATCCAGTATGGTCAACGCACGTTTGATAGTACGTTGTTCATTAGGAAGCAGTGTTAAGGTATTCGTATAAGTATTGATACTCTCCATCGTTAATATCTCCATCATTACGAAGCTAGTTGAAGCATATTTTCAGCCATCACCCACAAGGCTCGGTTAAGCTTCACATCCCCATCAATCCCATTCACTGAACGCGTGCGAGCGCGTTTACCTTTCGCATTTCTGCCTGATAATCCCCCTTTAATTAAATTTTCTTGCAAACGTTGGTACACCGTCCAAAGATCGTCCTTCTTATCTTCTACACGGCGTGGCTGTAATACTTGCGCTTCGGTCACAGGTTGATGCGCTTCACCATAACGATATGTGAGAGCAGATTGAGCAAAGATGTGTTGGGCTGGTGGCGGTAATAATAGGGACTGCATGGCATCACGTTGCTCATCCATGCGTTCAAATAGCCCTAACACTTCATAAGCCCCTTCAATCACTTTTTCCACCACATCACCTTTATGCGGTACACGCACCTCACCAAAGGTTTGTCCGCAAATTAAGCCATTCTGACAAACGAATCGGAACATCCCCGGTAACATCTGATAACTCGATGAGCCATCATGACTATTGAGCAAGATAATCTCAGGCACTTGCTGACTGGTGATTTGACCTTCACGACGTAGACGTAACATATGCTTGGTGTGCTCTCGGCGACTAGCATCACGTACACGAGTCTGGCAAGCAAAGAACGGATAGAAGCCTTCTTTTTGAAGACTATCCAATAAGGTAATAGTTGGGATGTAAGTATAACGTTCACTTCTGGATTCGTGTTTTTCTTCTGAAAATACGCTAGGTACTGTGCGGAACAATTCTTCAATGGTTAACGGGCGGTCACGACGAATGCTATTTGCCGCACCAAAGCGAGAAGCTAAACGAGACATAGGGGCTCTCCTCAGTGATAACACTGATAAATTAAAATAAGATAAAGGAAATAAGTGAGGTGATAAGCTGGTGGACGCTGTATTAAAGCGTTATCAATAACTTAGTCAATTAGGTGAAAGATTTGTGCTTGCTCGGGATGTTGCATCGCATAGTCACGAAGTTGGTAAAAATACTCTACCAGCACAGAACTCTCGGTTTTAAACGACCAGATGCTATACACCATTAGACAGACTGCGATACCGGCTGCTTCAGGGCTTAACTCTGCTTCATTTCCGTTATGCGGGTTAAACATTTGCAGGGAGGGTTCGAGCATATCAGGCCAGATAAATGCGCCGCCATTAGACAGCATACTGAACTCCCAGAAGGCTCCATGATAGACCTCACACATCTTATCCATCAGATTAAAGATATCGCCTTCTAAACGCTGCCAATCAGGTACTGTGCTGAAATAGAAACGCCAGAAGGTACTACGACCACGGGAATTGACGAGGTTGGTTTTGATAACAGTTGATTCTTGCTCTTGTAAGGTAAACATAATAGAACTCCAATTCAGTCGATATTGATAGACAGTAATAAGCAAAAAAGCCCTACACCTTGCGGTGCAGAGCTTTCTAGAAATGATAGGTATATTGAGTATCATTTTTAGTGACTCATTCTGATGATTGATTCATTAAAATAATATAGATATAAAAATAAATGTAAGTTAATTAATGGGTTAGTCTGATGATGCTTTTATAATGAATCAGATAATACGAAGGCGTAAATAAGGACGTGGTTAATCGATTAGATGGAATATGACGGAACGTTCTGGGTGTTGCGCCGCATAATCATGCAATTGATAAAAGCGATCGACGAGGATGTCACTTTCTGTTTGAAATGACCATAAACTGTACATCATCAAACACACGGCAATGCCTGCGGCTTCACAACTGACGTTGGCTTCGTTACCGTTATGTGGGTTGAACAGCGTCAGTGTCTCTTGAGGTAAATCGGGATAAATAAAGGCGCCACCATTGGATAAGGTACAATATTCCCAATACCCGCCGTGGTAGTCCTCACAAAACTGTCCCATAGTGGTAAATATGACCACTTCAAAGGTGGTCCAGCCTTTCACGCTCCCGAAGTGGTTGCTCCAAAAATCCAGGCGTTGCTCATCGGGAACGAGTGTCATTGTAATTGCACATTCAGTTGAATTATTCATCAGTTGATACTCCAATAAAAAGAAATAAAAAAGCGCCAATCCTGTTAAGGACTGACGCTGAGAGTGATAATTAATGGGGTAATGTAAGAGGTTAAAAGAACATTCTCCACAGGGATTTAGCGACGGAGACGATACTGTTTTTAACGGTGCTAACCGTACTTCTTATCAATGGCGGCAAGGGAATGATATTGATTAAGGTATCCACAATATCACTGACACATTGACCAAAATCGTTACGTGCGGTGTTCTCCACCGATTGCGTCCGGTAAGAGGTGTTCAGTTGCCTAGCTACTCCGCTACTGGCTTGCGCCGGTAACGCCTGTATGAGTTGCTCTGCTAATTCAGTGAGTTGATAGTTTTCGACCGCAGAAACCGTCATCACAGGGTGATGCGGCTTAAATGCTGTTATCACGGCTTTCTGCTTCAATAGTAAGTGAGCTGTTTGTTCAGCGGATGGCTGGTGGTACTGTTCATCCCACTGGCGACAGGGCTCTATCTTGTCGGCTTGGTTCAGCACAAATAGAAATCTCTTAGGTTGATAACCGCATTGCTCAGTGAGAAAGCGATAGCACTGTTCATCCGAAGACCATGCTCTGTCATCCGCCTTGAGTACCCAGATGATTAAATCCAGTTCTGGTAATAAGTTACGATATAGCTGGTGGTACTCTTTATCTCGCTCAAGGCTTTCCCCCACGCCGGGTAAATCAATAAAGGTGAGTGTATGGTTGTTCACCGTCATACTGAAGCGTTGCGCTTGGCGTGTGCAGCCGGAGACATCACTCACAGGCGATAGTTGGCATTGGAACAGCGCATTTATCAGACTGGATTTTCCAGCCCCTGTTTTACCCATTAGACCAATGGTGGGGGAATAGTTGATTAGGTGATTGATTTGGTTGAAAAAAGAGGTTTGGAATGAAGTCGGTAGAGTCGATAGGAGGGTTTTAAAGTGAGCGTTGTGATGCATATTACTCCTTGAAATAAAAGAAAATTATAGTTATTCAAGGAGATAATATATATCTGAGATTTTTTGTAATACTGAGTTGCCCTTATTAAATATATCATGAGTCGCTTACACTAGATTATCTACATGTTCTTTCTATCAGGGATCTCTTTAGCTACCTAATTCTTTATCAAATGGAATAATCAATACTCCTGCTTGCTCAATGAAGATAGTCAGCGATGGGGGGGGGTACGCTTAACTAAGGTTACTCAACAGATTGAATATATCACCAAATTGTGGGGGGGATTTGAATATAGTAAATAAGATTGATGATGAATAAATTTTTTCATTGATGCTTGTGAAATAAAAATTGATAACAGGCTATATGCTACAGCTGCTACATGTAGCAGCTGTAGCATATACTTAGAGCCTACCGTCCAGCTGTTTACATGCAAGCAAACCGTTCTGCCAAAAGCGCTCAAAGACACCGGTATCACGCCATTCCTGGAAGCGCCGATGTGTAGAACTCGAAGAACATATCCCGTGGCATTCAGGGCGTTCCACTAACCGCCAGTCCTGAGCAGAAAGAATATGGCGTTCATTGCAGCGCGATTATCAACCCGCTTGCGGTGCGTACCCAGCGGGTGTTGAGTTCTATGCTCCGGGATGAGAGGAGCCATTTTCTCCCAGAGTTCATCACTGATTTGCCACTTGTTGCCCACCATGCTTTGCCCTCATAAATTATCATTATGTATTATCTGACAATTCCTTTTGGGATAGGTTCTAAATGAGGGGGATAGATGCTAACAACTAAACAAGAAAATTTCTGCCTTGCCTATATTGAAACGGGCAACGCAAGCGAAGCCTATAGAACGGCATACGACACGGCAAAAATGAAACCTGAATCAATCAACAGGAAAGCCAAAGAGCTATTGGACAACTGCAAGATTACGGCAAGGTTGGACGTGCTACGGCAGGATATTAGAGCGAGGCACGATATTACCGTTATGAAGCTATTGGAAGAATTGGAGGCTGCCAGATTGAAAGCCCTGAATGCTGACACACCTCAAGCATCGGCAGCAGTAGCGGCAACGATGGGGAAAGCCAGATTGACAGGGCTGGATAAGGTTCTGGTTGATTTAAGTGCCAATGTGAAAGTAGAGACACGCTCAATCAAGGATATTTTTGATTAAATATCAATAGATAATAATACTACCTCACTCATTCTATTAATTTTTTTTAGATAATTTACTATAGGCATAGCAGCCATCTTGAAGACCTGAATCGCAAGCTTTTCTAAAATATTTACTTGCTAAGGCTTCATTTTTTCTAACTCCATCTCCTGTTAAGAATAAGAAGCCTAAAATAAAATGCGCTTTAGGGTTATTTTGTTCTGATGCTTTTTTTAACCATTTTGCTGCGATTTTAGAGTCTTTATCTACACCTTTACCTTCATAGTACATGGCGCCCAGTAAGGCTTGGCTATATGAATCTCCTTGCTCCGCGGCCTCCATAAACCATTTTGATGCTATTTGGTAATCAAGAGGAACCCCTTTACCCATATAGTACAGGGTGGCTAATTGCCCTTGAGCCATAGAGTAACCTTGTTCTGCCGCTAATTTATACCACTTAGCTGCTTCCGAGTAATCCTGTCCTACGCCTTTACCTTCATAATACATTGCGCCTAATATAGTCTGTGCTCTTGCGTTGCCTTTTAAAGCTGCTTGGGAGATTAATTGAGCAGTTTTTTTAAAGTCTTGCTTTACTCCTTTCCCCTCATAATATAATGTTCCTAACATTATCAGAGCATCCTCATTCCCCTGTTCGGCAGCCTTGCACAACGCAACTTCTTGAATCTCACAAGTATTAGACCAAGCAATAAGCGGAAGTAATAGAGATATACAAAGTGCTATTTTTTTCACGTGACCCTCATTTAGGAGTTTTACCATCCCGTTTATGTGTAATGAAATAATTATTCAACACAATATACTAGATCTTATGCTCGTAATTTAGCTAGGATATCTTTGTGCCGCTTCCACGCTGAATAAATATCCTTATCCCACGCTTTGCCGCCTTTCGTTTGATAGCCAGCCTCGTTAATTCGTTCAGCAATAATGCGCCCGTTATCTATGCCCTCTGATAGTACCAAATTAACCACAGAAACGACAGCAGGCTCATTATAGGTATACGGTGGGATATCTGCCTTTCCAGCAATTAAAGACGCTACAGACGATTCTAGGTGTTCCACCAGCGACAGCATACGAGCGTCTGGATTACTGTCTGGGCGGTTTAACTTCTTTTTGATAGCCGAGACTATCCACGCTGTTTTATCAGTACCAGAGTTCGCTACAGCATCATTAAACAAGGCTTGCAGTTCAGCAGGTAGGCGAAAGGCAATAAGATTAGATTTATTCATGATAATAGTCCGTTATTAACTCAATGAATGCTTATTATATCAGTGTATAACGATGTTATACAGATTAGAAAATATAAAATTGCTGGTGGATTTAACGAGTAATTGTATAACTTAATATAACAAAGCCAGGGTAACTTACTGTAAAACAAGCAAAGCGTATTATTGCGCCTTGTAACTAGCTGAATACATAGCAAAGCTCAAATTTGAGTGCTGAACTATGGTGATTATCGCCATAGTCGGAAAGGGTGACAGTTGAAATGCTACCCTTGGAATCAAAACCACAAATTAGTGATTTTAGCTAAAGCAGCTAAATATTAGCCAGTACAGCTAACCACTCAAAAAACGCGGCGTTGCTGTAATGATTGCAAGGTTGCCACTTTGGTTGCCAGCAAAACGGTATATTTTACGCTAGTGGATTGATAACCTTTGATTGTTCCAATTCAGCACAATCAAGGTATAGCGATAATCACAACACCTTTGAGGTATAGCCATGTTACAGCGTGAAACAATAGAAGCCGTCATGATGGAGTTAGCCCACCAGCAAGGTCAATCACTCAATGGACGCGATAGGTTAGCCATCAGAACAGGTGTAGCGCAGACAATACAGGCTAAAGAACGCCACAGACGGAGAATGACAGCACCAACCTACCAGTGGACTAAGCCAGCACCAAAACGGTGATGCGAAGATAATCGCAATGGTCAAATATTAAGCGATGCAAGAAAAAGTGCGACGGTATACAGGCTATAGGTTGCCTTGGAATCAAGGGTACTTAAGGCGGTTAAATAGGACTCATTGAGATTAAGGAGTCATGAGGCTCTGAAATTGGAGGCTCGTCACTGGTTGGCAATACCACAATGCAAATAAGCAGAGTATTAAGACATTGGTTGAATGGGATAAACAAGACGTATGACAAATGATAATCTGAAACAAACGTTAGGGGCGAAGTCATATAGGGTTTCGAAGATAGCGCAGTTGCCACAAGCAATCCGAGATCGCATTGCTCACATCGATTTCACCTTATTGTTTAAGGGTGAAGCGGTACGGGCAGATTTAGTCGACCGCTTCAGCATAGCTGCTACACAAGCAACGAAAGACTTCACGCTATACAGAGTGCTTGCACCAGGTAACATTGAGTATGACCAAAAGCTCAAGGTGCATAAGCGAGGTGAAGCATTTGAGCCCTTGTTCGACTACGACGTCGTTCGAACATTGGCGACGATTAGCCAAGGATTCGGAGATGGCTTTACTGGCAAGATAAAACCGCCTTTTGCGTGTGAAGCGCCTTATCACCTTAACAAGCCGAGTTTATCGATAGTGGCGAAAGTTACCGAGGCCATCCATAAAGGCAAAGCCTTGCGTATCACCTATGTGTCGTTATCGAGCGGTGAAACAATACGTGAAATTGTGCCGCATACGCTGGTGGACAATGGCCTGCGTTGGCATGTTCGTGGTTTTGACCGCGAGCATAGTGAGTTCAGAGACTTTGTACTGACTCGAATTAAAGCAGCTATTGTGCTTGACGATTCCACGCTGTCTGAAATGGAGCTCGAACCCCAAGACCGGCAATGGAACCGATTTGTAGAGCTAGAGTTAGTGCCGCATCCTCGTATTGAGCACAGCGAAGCGATTGAGCTAGACTATGGCATGACGGGTGGCGTGATGAAAGTTGAGATTAGAGCGGCTACTGCTGGCTATTTGCTTCGCCAATGGCATGTGGATTGTTCTACGGAACACTCATTAATGGGCTTTGAGTATCAGCTTTGGTTGCGTAACAGCCAGGCACTTTATGGTGTCATAAACTTAAATCTAGCGCCGGGTAGAACAAGTTAATCGAACGATGTAGCGGCCATTTAGGCGTTACAGAAAGAACAGAATTTTAAATTTATAGTGAAGCCGTTGCAGCAACTTTGTGGGGTGCAACCAACACTAAACAGGAAAAGAAAATGGATCATAGTGTACATAACAAGCTCATCTCATTTATTTGGAACATTGCCGACGACTGTTTACGTGATGTGTACGTTCGCGGTAAGTACCGCGATGTGATTTTACCTATGGTGGTATTACGACGTTTAGATACGTTACTTGAACCCACCAAAGAAGCCGTGCTTGAAGAGGTCAAGTTCCAAAAAGAAGAGATGCAAGCCACGGAGCTTGATGATGAACCACTGAAGGCGGCTAGTGGTTATGTTTTTTACAATACATCTAAATGGACCCTGAAATCCCTGTTCAACACCGCAACGAATAACCAACAGATATTACTCGCCAACTTTGAAGAGTACCTGCTTGGCTTTAGCGATAATGTTAAAGAAATCATTGAATGCTTTAACCTCAAGTCGCAAATTCGTCACATGGCCTCAAAGCAAGTCCTGCTTGATGTCGTCGAAAAGTTTGTTTCCCCTTACATCAACTTAACTCATGAAACGGCCGAAGACCCAGATGGCAACAAGATGCCAGCCCTTACTAACCTGGGTATGGGGTACGTGTTCGAAGAGTTGATCCGCAAGTTCAACGAAGAAAATAACGAAGAAGCAGGCGAACACTTCACGCCACGTGAAGTGATTGAGCTGATGACGCACCTGGTGTTTGACCCAGTGAAAGACCAGTTGCCGCTGACCATGACAGTGTACGACCCTGCGTGTGGTAGCGGTGGTATGCTCACTGAATCTCAAAACTTCATTGAAGAGAAATACCCGAACGACAGCCGAGATGTTTACCTTTACGGCAAAGAGATCAATGACGAGACCTACGCGATTTGTAAATCGGACATGATGATCAAAGGCAACAACCCTGAGAACATCAAAGTAGGCTCAACCTTGTCTACCGACGAGTTTGCGGCTTCACGCTTTGACTTTATGTTGTCTAACCCGCCATACGGTAAGAGTTGGGCGTCTGAACAGAAGTACATTAAAGACGGCAGTGATGTGATTGACCCGCGTTTTAAGGTTAGCCTGAAAGACTATTGGGGAAATTTCGAAGTGGTGGATGCCACGCCACGTTCGAGTGATGGCCAGCTGCTCTTCTTAATGGAGATGGTCAACAAGATGAAAGATCCGAGCGTAAGTCCATTAGGCAGCCGGATTGCCTCTGTTCATAACGGCTCATCGCTCTTTACCGGTGATGCGGGCGGCGGCGAAAGTAATATTCGTCGCTTCATCATTGAAAACGACATGCTAGATGCCATCGTTCAGTTACCTAATAACCTGTTCTATAACACTGGCATTACCACTTACATTTGGGTGTTGAACAACAATAAACCTGAGGTACGTAAAGGTAAGGTGCAATTAATTGATGCCAGCTTGCTCTACCGTAAGTTGCGCAAGAACTTAGGTAACAAAAACTGCGAATTTGCGCCTGAGCACATCACGGAAATTACCGATACTTACCTCGCGTGTAAGGATGTTGAAAGAGCACTGGATGCAAACAATGATCCTGTTGGCATCGCCAGTAAGGTATTCAGCAATGACGATTTTGGCTACTACAAAGTCACTATCGAGCGTCCTGATCGCCGCAAAGCCAAGTTTACTCAAGATGCCATAGCCCCACTGCGTTTTGATAGGCAGCTTAGTGAAGTGATGGAGTACGTTTACGCAGAGCATGGCGAACGTGTATATGAAAAAACTGGCTATGGTTCAGATCAGAAAAAGAGCTTCCTGAAATCCATTGAGAAAGACATTCTTTCTTGGTGTGAAGAGAACGATATCAGTCTCAATGCTAAGGCTAAGGCCAAACTGCTTGATGTGAAACACTGGCTGGCGCTAAAAGCATTGCTTGAAACTGCACAAACGCTGATGGCTGACATTGGTAGCATTGAATTTGATGACTTCAATAGCTTTAAAACCCAAGTTGATAAATCACTAAAAAACCATGCCATTAAGCTTTCAGCACCTGAGAAAAATGCCATCCTGAACGCGGTGAGCTGGTATGACGAAACCGCCAAGAAAGTGGTTAAAAAGGTAGTTAAATTAACGGGTGATAAATTAAACGACCTGCTGGAGCGCTATGAGTGTGAAGTCGCTGACCTGCCCGATTTTGGTTATTACCCCCTTCCTGCAACAGAAGGCGGTAAAAAAGGCGAGTACATCACTTACGAGACCAACTCAGACCTTCGTGACACAGAATCTGTTCCATTAAAGCAAAGCATTTACCAGTACTTCAAGGGCGAAGTGAAGCCTCATGTCGATGAAGCATGGATAAACCTAGATACGGTAAAAATTGGCTATGAAATCAGCTTCAATAAGTATTTCTATATGCATAAGCCATTACGTAGTCTTGAAGAAGTAGCAACTGATATTATTAATCTAGAGCAGAAGTCTGAGGGTTTGATCGCACAAATATTAGGCGTGAAAGTGGCGGAAGTTCAGGGAGAAGCCTAATGGAAAACATTACCTCAACGCCGAAGTATGATCAATATATTGACTCGGGTTATGAGTGGATTGGCGAAATTCCACTGCATTGGGACTTGGGTAAGTTGGGCTCGTGCCTATTCCCAGTATCGGTCAAAAACTGCCCTGAATTGCCACTGCTTTCGATAACACGCGAACAAGGTGTTATTGAGAGAGACGTGGATGATCAAGAGTCAAATCACAATTTTATACCAGATGATCTTAGCGGCTATAAAAAGCTTGAGAAAGGTCAATTTGGTATGAATAAAATGAAAGCGTGGCAAGGTTCCTACGGTGTATCAAAGTTCACTGGAATTGTAAGTCCTGCGTATTTTGTTTTTGATTTTACAAAGGCAATAAATCCTGAGTTTTTCAATTGGGCGATACGCAGTAAGTTATACGTATCGTTTTTTGGTAGTGCATCAGATGGTGTAAGGATTGGTCAGTGGGACCTTTCAAAAACACGGATGAAGGTGATTCCTTTTGTCCTGCCTTCAGAAGAAGAGCAGTCCCTAATTGCAAATTTTCTCGACAAGAAAACCGCTCTAATCGACGAAGCGATTTCGATCAAAGAGCAGCAAATTAGCCTGCTGAAAGAGCGTAAGCAGATCATCATCCAACAGGCGGTGACCCAAGGGCTTGATCCCAATGTGCCAATGAAAGACTCCGGTGTGGATTGGATTGGTAAGATTCCAGCGCATTGGGAAGTTAAGCGGCTTAAATATGTAACCAAAATTTTAAAGCGAATAATTGGTTATGAAGGTCCTGATGTACTTTCAATTACTCAAAAGGGCATAAAAGTCAAAGACATAGAAAGTGGCGAAGGACAGTTGTCAATGGACTACTCGAAATACCAGATTGTTAGAGTCGGTGACTTTGCTATGAATCATATGGATTTACTAACAGGATATGTAGATATTTCTCAATTTGAAGGTGTAGTTAGTCCAGATTATCGGGTATTCATTAATACTTATAATGGGTTGCGTGATGATTTTTTATTATCGATTTTCCAACTAGGTTACCAGCAGAAGATTTTTTATCGATATGGGCAAGGTGTTTCCCTTTTAGGGCGCTGGAGGTTTCCTGCTGATAATTTCAATAATTTTTTTATTCCAGTTCCTCCAATCGAAGAGCAAGCTGAAATTGTTCAAAGTGTACAACGTGAATGGCTAAAATTGGATAATGCCATTGAGCTACTTATTTCTCAGATTGAAAAGCTCAAAGAATACAAAACCACCCTGATCAACAGCGCCGTGACAGGAAAAATAAAAATCACCCCAGAAATGGTTGAGCAATAGGAAGCGAATATGTTCACGGTAAATCATCAGACCAACAGGATTAGTCCGGTTAAGACGAAGAGATTCAGTGAGTTGGGCTTTACTGAGCGCAAAAATCTTCAGGAATGGTTGGCACACGAGCCTTCCGCACTGGGTGAAGAGCTACTGATTATTCAAAAGGAGTTCGATGGCTTTGATGACACCCGTGAACGTTTAGATTTACTGGCACTGGATAAAGATGGCAACTTGGTCATTATTGAAAACAAGCTGGACGACAGTGGCCGAGATGTGGTGTGGCAAGCGCTTAAATATGCCTCCTACTGCGCCAGTTTAACTAAAGCGCAAATAGTTGACATTTACCAGCAGTATTTAGACCGCTATGAGCCTGTAACAGGAGAGGTTGACCTGTTAAATGCCCCTGCAAGTGCTTCGGCGAGAATATGTGAGTTTTTGGATGCGCCTGACCTGGATAAGTTAAAACTCAACCGAAGAAATAGCCAGCGCATCATATTAATTGCGGCAAACTTTCGCAAAGAAGTGGCCAGCACCGCACTGTGGTTAAGGCACCACTGCTGCAATCTTCTAACAGATTAAAACATAAGGAAATGAAATGACGGTAAGTGTCGCAACCTGCTCAGTGCAACAACTTTTTGAAGGTCAGAAAATACAGGGAAATAATGGCAAACAGATTACTGGAGAGTTAGTTATTCCTGAGTATCAGCGGCCATATTGTTGGCAAAGTCAGCAAATTGATAGCTTGCTAGAAGATTTAGATGCACATTTTCGCAAGCATAATGAGCTATCGTATTATTTGGGTAGCCTCATTCTTCACCACGATGAACAACAGCTAAAAATTATCGATGGTCAACAGCGTATTACGACATTAGCTTTATTCAGTTTTCTATCTCAACAACACCAACAGCTTGATCTACGTTTTGAGTCTCCCCGTAGTCAACAACAAATCAAGACAAATCTTAATTGGTTAGAAAATCATAAGGAGAAATGGGCGAAGCTTATCAATTTTGAGCGTATTCAATTTTCATTGGTGGTCACTGAGTCAGAAGATGATGCATACCGCTTTTTTGAAACGCAAAATACTGGCGGTGTGAGACTTGGTGGTCCCGACATTATCAAAGCTCATCATTTAAGAGCTGTTCCTAAGGTTCATCAATCAAGATTTGCGCTCCAATGGGAAGGATTGGGTAATTTAGATAACTCCGTAAAATTTCTTTTGAAAGGACGATATTGGCAACTGTTGAATATGCGAGATCTTGCACCACATCAGCAGACAAAAGTGGTAAGGGATCAAATTGTCTCCGAACTAGGTGAACAAACGACTGATGGTGACGACATTGCTTATGGACAAGTACTGCGGTTAACAGGGATTGGTGGGGATGTTGTTCAAAAAGCCGCGCAACAAGGGTACGAAATCAGACAACCGCTTAATGCTGGTGTCAACACTATTCGTTATCTGGCGTATTTTCAAAACCTGTATCAGCGATACTGGGTTCATCCAACTTTGCCCCATCAAGAAGGCTACAACCGTTTTGTTTGCTGGCTTAAGGGGTTGGAAGGATGTGGTTATCTACAAGGTTTATATGAAGCATGTCTGATGATGTATATCAGCCAGTTTGGTGAATATCAGTTGGAGTTGGCCGCGAAAAAAATATTCAGAGTCGTTTACTCACGCAGAGTGAGTAATCAGAAAGCAGTGAGAGAAAATTCAATTTCAAGGTTTGTGAAGGACTATCCCGTCTTGGATTGGATTGCCTTGAGCTATACGCCTAAGCAGTGCTTTGTTTTTTTTGATGCTTTTGATTTGGCCGTCGATCCTAGCAATTTAGATTCAGATACCAATAGTGTTAAGAAGCGCTTTATTACAGAAGTAAGTAAGCATTTCCAACTGGCTTTGTCGCCAGAACAGTACGCGACTTCATTTGCTAACTTATTAACCTTCAATATCACCAAAATGACGGAGAAAACATGAGTTCAAAAGTTGAAACGGAGCTGCTCTCATTACGAGCTATTGCGTCAAAAGATTTGGGCTTCGTTATTCCATGCTATCAGCGTCCTTACGTTTGGCGTGAAGAAGAAGTTATCAAGTTATTTGATGATATTCGTGATGCTTATTTAGCTAAAGAGCCTTATTACTTTATTGGTAGTGTTTTGAGTGCGTTAAATAGTGATAAAAGCGAATATGAGCTGATCGATGGGCAGCAAAGAACCACAACATTGATGTTGTTATCACTTGCTTTCAAGTCGGTAGGGATCGAGACTCAGTTGGCTCATGTGAGTATCAAAGGTGAAAATCCGAGGTTAACGTTTGAAATTAGAGAGTCGGTTCGCAACTTACTTGGCAGTTATGCGGGACTGGAAAAGATTACGAAACCCGGTGAAGAAGATATTCGCAAAGATGAGTACTTAGTACATCTAGAAGCTAACCTCACCATTTTGAAGCA
This sequence comes from Providencia rustigianii DSM 4541, assembly GCF_000156395.1. GTDB lineage: Bacteria > Pseudomonadota > Gammaproteobacteria > Enterobacterales > Enterobacteriaceae > Providencia > Providencia rustigianii. Next base: position 193,771 of record NZ_GG703819.1, on the reverse strand, counting down.
GCAAGTTGATAAGTTAGCAAAACAGCCCCACTTCGATATTTATGATTTTGCTAAATACATTTTTGAGCAAGTGCAATGGGTCAACAATATTGTTCCAGCATCGATGGATCTGAACCGGATGTTTTCGAGTTTTAATACGGGTGGCATACAGCTAGAACCGGTCGATTTATTGAAGGCAAAGTTGTTCAAACACATAATAACAGATAAGGACGTTTATAGTAGTATTTGGCAAGCCTGTGAACATACAGACAACTATTTTGAACGCAATCTGAGGCAGATATTCAAAAATGCCGACTGGCAAACGCTGGAGTATTCAGATCTTGCCAAATATCAGGCAGGGCTATTTCCTCTAGTCGGTTCTAGTCACTATATTCAACGAGTCGGTAAATCAATTGCTGAGATAGCATCAGGTTTACAAGACTTTGATGTCGACCCCGAACAAACTCAAAATCAAAGCGATGATTTTGATGATGAGACCGTTTATTGTCGTTCAATAATCAGTTTTGAGTTGCTATTGATTCATGCGCTCAGAATTTTTTGCACCCAAAAATCGTGGGATGATCTTGCTCCTCGTATCCGTGCTAGTAATCTGATGTCGTGTTTTGAAAGGTTACTACAACAAGATGAACGAACCATTAAATCGTTTATCGAGTTGTTATGGCAGGTTCGATATCAGTTCGACACTTGGGTTGTGAAATGGGTAGAGCATGATGATAGAGAAGATGCTCAGTTACGTTTAACCTCGATTAGCAAGAATAAAACCTATATCAACCGTAAAGCCAAAGAACTTGGTTTACTGGCACAATTGCAAGCCGTACGTAACTTTACCGGTGATCACTCAGCCCAGTATTGGTTAACTGCGTTTCTAAGTCGATTGGTTGCTGATCCGAAAGTGAAAGATGAAGACGTAGTTACGCTATTGGAGAGCATCGATAACAAAATGTCACTTGCTAGGGAAACGCAAAAAGAAGCCAGCTTTAAACTTGCATCAGACATATCGCCACAAACGATACCCTGGGAAGAACAAGCCACATATTTTAAAAGCCCTTTAGGAACTCGATTCGAGCATTATTGGTTTCAGAAGCTGGAATACTTGCTCTGGAAAAACAGTGAAAAAGCCAATGATGATAAGTTAAAACGTTATCGGATTACTTCGAAAAATTCGGTTGAACATGTTCACCCTCAAAAAGAAGAGTACCATCGTGAGCTAGAAAATAGCCCACTAAATTCTTTTGGAAATTTAGTGCTTCTAAGTCCAGGTGAAAACTCTTCGTATAGCAACCAAACGGTAGCAAAGAAAAAAGCAGATTTTGATTCTAAGCCGCGTTACGATGCGTTGAAGCTGAAAGATATTTTTGAGACGTACACACAATCAAATAACCAATGGTCTGCTATCGAAATAGATAAACATCAGCAGAGGATGTTGAAATTATTAGAAAAACATTACATGCAAGGAGTTATCAATGGTTAGTAACACTAACGAGCAGGCGTTAGAGGCTAGTATTGAAAGAGCACTCACTGGTCATTGCCTTGAAGATCAAAAAACAGGCATTTCTGATGGTCTTGTTATGCCATATAGAGTGAGCCATTGCGGCTACTCATCAGGCTCCCCATCTGATTTCAATATAAAATATGCCATTGATGAACGTTTTTTCTGGCAATTTCTGCAAAAGACACAAGAAGTAGAGTTGGCCAAACTGCAAAAGAACAACCCCTCAGATTGGCAGCGTAAGTTACTCGAACGATTTGACCGACTGATTAAGAAGCATGGCATTCTTCATTTACTTAAGAAAGGGTTAAGCGTAGACGATGCTCATTTCAATTTGCTCTATCCAGCCCCTTTGGCAAGCAGTAGTGAGAAGGTAAAGCAAAACTTTGCAGATAACGTGTTTAGTTGTACTCGCCAAGTGCGCTATTCCATGGTAAATCCCCAACAAGAAATCGACATGGTATTGTTTATCAACGGAATACCCTTGATAACGCTGGAGTTGAAGAACGCATGGACCGGGCAAACAGCACGTTATCACGGCCAAAAGCAGTATCGAGATGATCGGGATGCAACTCAGCCATTGCTGACCTTTGCCCGCTGCCTAGTGCATATGGCGGTCGATACCGACGAAGTGTATATGACCACCAAGTTATCAGGTAGCAGTACATTCTTCTTGCCGTTCAATAAAGGTCACAATCTTGGACAAGGCAACCCGCCGAATCCATCTGGCCATAAAACGGCATACCTATGGCAAGAAGTATTCACTAAAGAAAGCTTGGCGAATATTATTCAGCATTTTGTGCGTCTGGATGGGTCAAGCAAAGATCCATTACCAAAGCGAACCCTGTTTTTTCCTCGATACCACCAATTGGATGTGGTGAGAAAATTAGTAGACCATGCCGCCCAGCACGGTGTCGGTCAGACTTACTTAATTCAACACTCTGCCGGTTCAGGTAAGTCTAACTCGATTACCTGGGCAGCTTATCAGCTAATTGAAACCTATCCTGCTTCGTCTGATGTAGCAGGCGGAAAAAGCTTGGAGCAGCCGTTATTTGACTCTGTAATTGTAGTTACCGATAGACGCCTATTGGACAAGCAGCTGCGGGATAACATTAAAGAGTTTTCTGAAGTAAAGAACATTATTGCCCCGGCGAACAAGTCTTCTGAGCTTAAGCAGGCGCTGGAGAATGGCAAAAAGATCATTATAACGACGATTCAGAAATTTCCGTTCATTATTGATGGTATCGCCGATCTTAGTGACAAGCGCTTTGCGGTGATCATCGATGAAGCACACAGCTCACAGTCTGGTTCGGCGCATGACAATATGAACAGAGCGATGGGCAAGTCTGAAGTCGAAGATGCAGAAGATGCTCAGGATAAAATCCTTCAGGCGATGAAATCACGCAAGATGCGCGGGAATGCGTCGTACCTGGCATTTACAGCGACACCCAAAAACAGCACTTTGGAGAAATTTGGTCAACGCCAAGAAGATGGCTCTTACAAGCCGTTTCACTTGTATTCGATGAAACAAGCCATTGAAGAAGGCTTCATCTTGGATGTGCTGGCAAATTATACGACGTACAAAAGTTATTATGAGATTGAGAAATCAATTACTGATAACCCTGAGTTTGATACCAAAAAGGCGCAGAAAAAACTCAGAGCTTATGTAGAACGAAGCCAGCAAACAATTGATACCAAGGCAGAGATTATGCTGGAGCATTTTGTTCCGCATGTCGTGAATACGAAAAAGCTCAAAGGTAAAGGTAAAGGAATGGTGGTCACTCAAAATATTGAGACGGCCATTCGATACTACAAAGCGATAAGGCGAATACTTGAGGAGCAAGGGAACCCCTTTAAAGTTGCCATTGCTTTCTCAGGAACCAAAGAAGTTGATGGTATTGAATATACCGAAGCAGATATTAATGGTTTTGCCGAGTCAGATACCAAAGATATGTTTGATACCGATGAGTATCGACTTTTAGTGGTTGCGAACAAGTATCTGACTGGGTTTGATCAGCCTAAACTTTGCGCCATGTATGTAGATAAGAAGCTCGCCAGTGTCTTGTGTGTTCAGGCGCTATCTAGGCTCAATCGCAGTGCACCTAAGCTAGGGAAGAAAACAGAAGACTTGTTTATCCTGGATTTTTTCAACTCGGTTGAAGATATTCAATCAGCATTCGATCCTTTCTATACAGCAACGTCATTGTCCCAAGCTACAGATATAAACGTGCTGCACGAGTTGAAAGATGAAATGGACGATGTCGGTGTGTACGAGTGGTATGAAGTTGAAGACTTTGTGACGCGTTATTTCAAGAATGAAGACGCCCAAACACTCAGTCCAATCATTGATATTGCCGCAGCGCGGTTTGACCATGAACTAGATCTTGAAGCTGAAGCTAAAGTGGACTTTAAGATTAAAGCCAAACAGTTCGTTAAAATCTATGGGCAGATGGCTTCTATCATGCCTTATGAAATGGTCAGCTGGGAAAAACTGTTTTGGTTCCTGAAGTTTTTAATACCGAAATTGAAAGTGGAAGATCCCGATGCTGATGCTATTGATGAGCTTCTCGATTCTGTCGATCTGAGTTCATACGGTTTGCAACGTGTGAAGCTTAACCACAGCATTAAACTTAGTGACCAAGAAGCGGAGCTTGATCCTCAAAATCCGAACCCACGTGGGGCGCATGGCGGTGAAAAAGAAACTGACCCGCTGGATGAAATCATTCGCACATTTAATGAGCGATGGTTCCAGGGCTGGAGTGCCACACCTGAAGAGCAAAAGGTTAAGTTCGTGAACATCGCTGAAAGTATCCGCAATCACCCTGACTTCGAATCGAAATACAAAAACAACCCAGATCCCCATAATCGAGATTTGGCCTTCGAAAAAATGCTCAAGGAAATCATGCTGCAACGCCGTAAAGATGAACTTGAGCTCTACAAGTTGTTCGCAGGAGATTCAGCATTTAAAGCCTCGTGGACGCAAAGTATGCAACGAATGGTAGGTAGGTAGAAAGGAGTGATGGTTTGCTGAAGGCAGTCTCAGAGTTATTAGGTGGGTCACCAGGCCTGAAAGGACGTCAAATTGCCAAGGAGCTGGGGCTGGATAAGTCACAAGTGAACTCGTTTCTTCACAAACACCAGGATACGTTTGTCAAAAACTCAAATCATGAATAGTGTCTGATATGAGGTCAGCATGTGGAAATTGATTTGGTGATTTTTTGAAGATCATTGACACCAGTGGCACACCTGTTGAGATAAAAGAGCTTGAACCAAGGTGGCGTGTTGCAGCGGCCTTCGGCGTTTTGTTCCATGATATTAGCCCGTATCAGACTAGTCCCTAACAGACGAAGATGGCGGCTATCAGTGGAACCCTTTTAAAAGGCAGATAGCGCCCACTACCTGCCTAAGTAGCTTCTAGTACTGACTATAGCCTAGCCATATGGGGAATGTGGAAACAACACGAAAGGATAGGTGAGCTAAACACTAAGAATGCCGAATTACTTGTTGAGCTGACCGAACAAGTCAAAATCAATGCAGATTATCAAGAACGCGTCCAATCCCTCCATCAACTCGATACAAAACATACTCAGGAATTAGCTAATGCAAAAATTCAAATTGATAAGTTGCGTAACCCGATGATATTTTTTTGCTCTATAATATTCCTCTCTGTCATCAAGTAGGTATTGCCTAACTTAAAAATCATAAAACGAATTAATAACAAGTTAACGGGCCGCCTACTAGCCAATAAAATGTAAAAATAGAAGGTATACCCTGCAACAGCTGCGACATGTAGCAGCTGTTGCAGGGATATTGATTGACATGAATAAGATTAGTTATCTTTATTAGTCTGTTTTTCTTTTACGATGCGTAATGCACGACGTAATGTTTCTCTTTCTTCATTTTCATCTTTTGATATCCCTACGAATGATAATATGTTTGGAAGTGATTCGCCAAAACTCACTAGGTTTTTATATAAATAAGAAAGGCAACCAAGGCAATTATATAATGTAGCCTCATTGAGTATACCTATCAGATTATCATTGGTTTCGTGTTTCGTTAATACTTTATTTTGAATGATAAGGCTTGCCAGTTCTTTATCTGTATGCAACATTTTCCCCTGAAAAAAAGCTTCTCTTAATTTTTTAAGGGCGAGCTCAACCGAATCAAGAAGCCCATAAACGGATTGTGGGGCAATGAGCTCGGAGTGATCATTATCATAAATAATCATTTTTTTTATCATTCTATTATATATCATGATTGAATGCAGAACTGTTTGGTTGTTGGGATCATTAATTACAGGGTTTTCTATATTAGAAACTGACTGAGTGGTGTTTTTAATATCGGGGGTAACAATGATATATTCATTATATACACCTTGATTTGTTAAAATAGGATTGATATAGGAGAGCAATGATCCGTATCGAATCGATTTTGGTTCAAACTTTATTTTTAATGCGAGATTGATAATAGCAAGTGTAGATGTAAAAAAACCTAATGGGAATTCTTCAAATGAGATTTCGTTAATAACCTCTCTTATGTTATCTAACTCGTTAGCGTAAAGTAGCTCAAGAATATAAGGGATTTCTTTGTATAATTTAAGAGATGGCACTTCGTCACAGAGCTCATCTAAGTGTGATGATAATTCAAAAATGCTTATTTTTTTTGGGGGGGAAAACTTAGATAATTTTATGGAAGGCACAAGAGTAGGTAAAGGCAGATGAGATTTATTTTCAAATATAAAGTTTTCTAAAATAGTAAGAATACCGTAACAATAACTAGGGATACATTGACACTCACATTCAGAGCCTTGGCCGCAATCATAGTCATCTTCACAACTAGAGATATCTATTTTCTCGTGAGAAATTAACACCTCGATATACTCATACAGTGCATTTTCCCCCAAAAAAATAGGATCATTTTCAACATTTTGGTAAAGATACTGTTCTAAAAAGAAGAGGGGATCTGGCGCTTCAAGTTTATCTTCAAGTAATTTTTTATAATTTGATACAAGTGGCGTCAGTAGGTGAGTGATTTTTTGAAAGGCGAGCAGGACACTAAGAGAAGTATAAGCAACTCTCAATTGCTCAAATTGGGTATCGTGTGGTTTACCTATCTCGCTCGCTTCTTTTTTGCAAGCATCAATAATCGTATCGATGTTACAAATTGTTGTGAATGATGAGGTTCTTATATTGTTAATTGAGGTTGTAATTTCAAAAAGATTAACAATGGGGTTGAACGCTAATGTCTTGATGTAGTATTTGAGATAGGCTCTCACCCCCTTACAGAGCGATTCGAGATTATTGTGATGATTGTCGTAGTATTCACTCAGTATAAAATGATGGATATGACTGTAAAAATGTAATTGTTCTTTATCGACGGAAAGACTCAGCGTTTTATACATATCTAATGCCACAATGGCGGGTATGGTGGCTTTTGTATATTTTCTTAATATTTCTTTTTTTTCTAAATTAGACACAACGTATTGAGCAATCAATGCGTTATACAGTTGCTCATATTTATAGAAAAACATCTGTCTTTCTGTCTGAGTAAAGACTGCTTTGCTATCGATGATATTAATCAATTTTTGATAAGTTTCTTTAGTATTGATGTTGTCATCACCATATTCCTGCGTTTTCAGATTACCTGTTTTTGCAAAAAAATCTTGATGTAATGAAAAATTTTCAATTTTTCTCTGGTTAGCTAGATTTAGCGTTTTATATTTTTTATTTTTATTTTTATTTTTATTTTTATTTTTTCTTTCTTTTGTGTTGATTTTTTCTATTCTTTCCTTATTTAAAACTGTTATGTCGTAGGCTGTTAACATGATATTAGCAAAAATATGGGTGTACATGACATTCTCCAGTTGGTTTCCAATTTTCTACGAGGACATATTGCCAGATGATGTGGAAAATGAATATCTCTTAAGAACGTGAATCAATGGAGAATCAAATGCATCATCTAAACGAAAATATGAGTCAGAATAATTTGCCTATACGTATTTTACGTATGACCGAGTTAACGGTAATGCTAGGGATATCCAGATCGAGCATTTATGAAAAATTGAACCCTCGCTCTAAGTATTACGATGAGAATTTTCCTAAACCTATCAAGCTTGGCGCATCATCAGTTGGCTGGCACTATGCTTCAGTTGAAAAATGGTTAACTTCAAGAATGGTTTAATCAATAAGGCGGATGAAATGTCACAAAAAAATGAAGAGTTATATTTAAACATAGAGAAATTACCTGATTATTTTCGACGCATGGTTGAGCTAGTACATATAAAAACAGACGCGGCGGCTGAAATTATTTTGCCTACTCTGTTAAGTGTGATGTCCTTGTCGTGTCAGGATAGCTTTGATATTGAACCGATAAGTGGACGAAAATATCCACTGTCACTTTATCATGTTGTTTTGGCGAGGTCGGGGTGCCGAAAATCTACTGTTTATAAACTGCTCACAAAAGCAATTTCAGAATTTGAGCAACAACTCGAACAGGATTTTTATATTGAAAGAGATAATTATGAGCGGAGTCTGGTGCTATGGAATGTAAAATTTAGCGCATTGAATAAATGCTATCAAAAAGCGCTGAATCAGGGAATAAAAGTGAATGAAGCTTTTTTGAATTTAGAAGAGTGCCTTGTTCAAAAACCAGTAGCACCAATAAAAAAACGTTTAGTAATCAATGATTCAACAAGTGAAGGTCTGGCTCAGGAGTTGGGGGATGGATATCCCGTATTGTCGCTGATGTCAGATGAGGCGGGTGAATTGTTTGAAAGTAGTTTATTGCGAAAAACACCATTACTAAATTCGCTTTGGTGCGCAGAGGGGAAATCGGTAAGCCGAGCATCTAGAGATAACTATGTCATCAAAGATTGCCGTTTTAGTCTGTTACTTATGGTCCAGCCAGCGTTATTTGACAGCTTTATGGATAAAAAAGGAAAGAAAGCAAAGAGTTCAGGTTTTTTAGCTCGCAGCTTATTAGTGGATCTAGATCAAATTCAGCAATTATGTGAGATAAAAAATGTTTCACATTCAACTGAATTAAGTTTAGCAGATTTATCGGCTACGTTGATAAACCATTTACAAAAAGGAATAAAACGTCGTGAGAATGATGAAGAACGCCATTGTATTACTTTAGCACATGATGCCCAAGGGGCGTGGAATGGCTATTATCAAGCTGTTAAAAAGATGATGGAGCCCGGCGGGGAATTACATGCTTATGATGATTACGCATCGCGCTTTATGGAGCATGCTTCACGAATTGCTGGGGTGATGCAAATGTTTATGACACCCGATTCCACTGTTGTTACGTTGGAAACGCTGGAGTCGGCAGTCTATATTACTCAGTGGCATCTTAATCATTTTATCAAAAAAATAGATAATTTTAAGGAAGTCAGTGATGCTGAAAAACTCCTGTTATGGTTGGAGGAGCATCTTGTCAGTAATAAATCTTATGATTTTAGGCGAAATGACATCATTAAAAATGGCCCCTATTCACTGAGACGTTCTGACCGTTTGCGGCCTGCATTAGAAAAACTACAGCAGGAAGCTAAAGTTCAATTATTCGAAAAAAATGGGATTAACTATGTCAAGTTTACGGGGGCAAGAATGACACCTGAAGAGCTAGCCGAACGATTGAATATTCCGTTGAGTAGCAGAGGAGTATTCATACTCAATAACTCACCAAGATAAGGATAACTTCAGAGTTATTTTTAATAATATCAGTGAGTAGGATTACATCACCAAGCGAGGTTTATTGCGGCTTTGGGGAGGGTTGAGTCTGTCTTTTATTAAATGGAATTATGTCGGTATAGGTAATATATGCCATCTTAACTAAATACAATATGGCTCATAACTATAACACCTATCAATCAACAAAGCAATGTTTATTTAATCACCATGCCTATTGTGTCTATAACTCACTGTGTTATGGATGCGATAGGTACTTAAACATGAATACAGATATCGCTATTTCTATGATAGTAAGGTAATAAAAAATGTCAGATTATGCATTAACTAAAACAGAATTGGATCAACTGATAACTATCGCGAGTGATCGCTATGATTCCTCGATATCGTATTATATCCTTCGTCGATTACTGGCAGTGGTTGAGAATACACTAGAACACCATAACCGAGTATTTGCAATCCGAGTTGATTTACGATTCGCTCAGGATAGTAGTCCTGATGCCCCAGATATGCCTATATGTTTTCAACGCACGGATGAGCGAGCCATTACCCGTTTTATCGAGTCACTGAAAAGCCAACTGAGAGCCGCACATCATCGTACGGGGCGTTCAGGTACACCTGCACTCCCTTATTATGTTTGGGTAAGAGAACGTAATGAAAGTGAATATCCTCACTACCATTTAGTTTTGTTATTTAATCGAGATATATACGGCTATTTAGGCAACTACTTACAAGATGATGCCAATAATATGGCGACTAGAATACAACGGGCATGGTGTAGCGCCATTGGCTTAGCGTACCCAGACTATGCACCATTAGTTAACTTTCCTAATAATCCCGTATTTCGATTTGATAGACGAGATGCTCTGACCCGTCATTCTAATTATCTTGATTTCTTATTACGAATAACGTACCTGACTAAAAAGAATACCAAGGAACTCAATACTGATTTTCGAAACTTTGGAACAAGTCAGGTTTGATTGAGAGGCATTAGCTCAGACTTGAACTGACAGGTATCGTTGGTAGAACACAATTACGCCTGATAGTCTGGTCTGAGCGAAGAACGGTGTAGAGGCGTTAGAAAAAGCCCTCAGTAATAAACAAAGAGCTATTAAATTGGATTATTTAACTATTACATTTTCGGTTGCTGCCAAGAGGCATGTAATATCTGCGATCCTCCCAGTAAGCACGGATAGAAAGTGAAAGGTATCGTTTCCCCGTCCATAGTGCTTCCCATTGTTTTTCTTTGTAAGACAGCTAGCGTTGACCAGCGCATCCAACCTATTGGGGACTGATTTATTGAGAATTTACTGATGTTTCGCAATTGGGATAAGGGATTTTCCTTCAATATTTCATGTAGTTATCATTGCATTGGGCTTGCTTGTTACTCTGCAACGGTGAAATGGGAGTAGCAAGGTACGCCTTTATAGCTATTCAGGGTGTTGCACACAGCTAAGAATGCTACATTTCGGACACAGCCCAATACATTAAGTTTTTCTCAAAGTGAGTCAGTTGAAGGTGCTCTATTTTAGGAGCCAAACTTCGAAGTTTATCCAACAGGTCATTCAGATGTTCCGATGGCAAGATGAGATTCTTAAGCTGAACCGAAATCTGAGTGGGGATTCCGTATTCATCCAATGCAGTGAGCAGCGGATCGAGAAACATATTTTCAAGCTGCTCGGCAAAGAAACGGAAATCTCCCGGCTCGACCCCTTTTTTCGCCAATACGTCGGCCTGAATGTTATTTACTGCCATGATGTCCCGGGGCAATCGGAAACACACCATATTTCTGATGAACTTCAAACGTAGATTGATCGCTTCGCTGGGTGTATGTTCTTGCCGTCGATTTTTCACCGCATCGCTTAGATAAGCCGGGAGGTTTTTCTGAGTTCGAAGCTCATTGATGTGCCACACCAATTGTAAGCTCGACGATATCCCATAGTCCATCAGGTTACCCCCTTCTAGATTGTAGACCAGTTCACATAGGTAATTGAGCTGGCTCGGCTCTGGAATACCTTTCCAGTCCAGAAGGTTGCTGTTGGACTGTAGGTCATGAATAATTGTTTCTGCTACTTCCACTTGCCTCTCAATTGGAACGTGTCGATTCTCTATCAGAGTTGTAGGCGATAGTACCGGATTGGCGTATACATCTTGGAGACGACCACGTGAAATATCCGTCAGGTATTCGTTCTCCAGTTGCATGAGGAGCCCCATCGGAGAGTTTTCATCCTGATGACCGATAGGGTATTCGACTGTAAGTCCCTGCTCAAGGGGAGGAGCTTCGAGCATAAAGACTTTTCCAATGAAGTACTTATTCATACGGCCTGCACGACCTGAAATATTCTTGTAGGTAAAATAGTCGAATGTTGAATTCTTCAGGCGTCGGTCATAAATGATCACGTTCTCTGCCGATGTGTTGACACCTTCGATCATCGTAGATGTACAGATAATTCTCTTGATGATGCCATCGTTGAACAACTTAACGATGTACTGCTGCAATGCGCGTGGCACTCCTCCATGGTGAATCCCGATACCCAGAGATATTGCCTTGGCAACGTTCCATTCAGGGTGGTAGTGCTCAGAGATCCATTCAGCTATTTCCTGAGTCTCTGGTACTGGAGTCAGCTTAGCTTCCTGAATTAAATACTCGGCGACCCTATTCGCACTAGGAGGAGCCTGACAGTAGATTAAGGTTGGCGTGTCTAGAGTTGCAACCAATTCTAGCAATTTTTCCTTTCGCTCTTCGGACCGCATCTCCAGATTGAAGTTCTGGATGTCTACCGCAACCGTGCTGTAATCGGATGGGATGAAGTGGTACTCATAGTCATCCAAACCAGAGATCTTCTGAATGTGAGGCCCGAGCATGTAGAACTGAGCACCAGTCTTTGCAAGCTTGTGAAAGGCCAAGCTTAGGTCAACAGCACGTGAGCTTCCATCAGTGGAGCTCCCCAAATCTATTTTGTAGAACTCGTCTAAGACAAAAAATTCTACATCAGCAAGATCAGTACGCTGGATGACTCGCTCTTGGGTCAGCAAGTAAACGTTGGTTGTCTCGATCACGGATTCTTGGCTCGGATGAGTGATTAGGTTGAAGTCCTTAAAACGTTTGACCAGTCGGCGGCGTGTTTCGTCGATCAGCGCAATAGTTGGAACGATCACTACAACCTTTTTAAACCGTCGCTGTGCTAGAACAGCATCAATGACTAGACTTTTTCCGACGCTTGTAGAAGCACTGAGTACTACATTTCGGCCTTGCATGATCAAGCTGAATGTATGGGCTTGCAGATGATGAAACACCATGCCTTGTTCTACTCCCTCTACCCTGTGAGCTTCATAAGCTAAGCGGTCAGAGATCGCCATGCAGCTAAGGTGAGGTGTGATATAAGGGAATAGTCCAACAGCTCGTACCATGTTTAGCAGGAGCGACTGCTCTACAGAGTCAAAATACGTAAATTTGTCGAGTGCTCGGATCACCAAATCGCGGCCTTCCCACTCTGAATTGCTTCTGTTTACGATGGTGTTGATGGCGAGCAGCATATCGACCGCTTTTGTGTTATCTTCACCGAGCTTCGCCAAGATGTTCTTAATTTTTTCGTAGTTCATAGTTGCTTCGTTCCTTGAGACACACGCGACTGAATGATTTGCCTAGGATATCTTCATATTCTCATATCTTATGCTCAGTCATCCTTAGACCATGTACTAGTTATGCCTGCAATTTTTCCAGCTTTTCGCAGTGAGCGTTGAAAGCCTTGGTCAGATTTTCAATGCTTTCCATAGGCACCAAGAAGACGATCACCTTAACTTGTTTGATGTTCTCCGGCAGTTTCGAGGTGAACGTGCTGAAGTGGGTTTCGATCTCTATCTTGATGTTATCGACGTAATCAGCGAGCCAACCTGACAAAAGTGCTGTACTATCGTAGGTCAGCAATATGGGGAAGCAGATAATATTCAGTATGTCATCGACAGAAGAATTCCGATGCAGAGCTTGATTGAAGGAATCTGATTTTGGCTGGTGATGTAAAGGTTCGCGTAGAGAAATAATAATTTCGCGCTCTGTCGACAGCACAGTTTCTGATATGGTTTTGTCAAGAATTTCTCGAATTTGCTCTAGTGTTTTATCCATGTCATTTACTTTGATCAAGCGAGCAAGACCTAGCCACAACTGGTCATCTTGATCAGGAATCTGAACGATGTGAGCATTGCCAAATTCTGAAAGCCTGCCAGCAGATTTGTAGAAGACTTTACACGCAACGGGTTCGCTGTTTTGGTGGCTTCGCAGGATGGAATGGAGGATTAATTCTGCAATGAGCCTGTTGCGTGGAAGCTCACTGTCGCTGAAAGTGCTGATTGACCTAGCCAGTATTGTTTCGGCGTTATGCGCAAGGATGTTTACTATTTCACTGGCCTTTAGAGAAAACTCGGGTAGCCATTCGATGAGATGCTTTGCGTAATTTTCATGTCGCCATTTCTTAAGCGCATAGCGCACATCAAAACCAGAAAATGAGTGCAATAAACCCTCTTTTTTGTTGGCGTGAAACTCGACCAAGAACGGATCCGGTCGCTTTTTATATGGTTTGGATGTGGCCGCTGACTTGTCATCAGCCTTATCTAATAATTTCCTGAGGTGAGCCAGCGTCGGAGCTCGAAGGATGATCTTAGATGCTGCAGATGTTTTTACGCTAGCTGTAGCCGCTTTGTCAGCAATCTCTAAAAATTCTTCGTAAATTGCCTTTAGTTGCGTGAAGTTGGGGCGATTTCCTTGCTCCTCCGCAAGCTGGGCCAACGCCTTTATATTGACGGCCTCCAGCGCCTCGACATCACCGTATACCTGCCAGACAATGTTTTCAGCCCAGTACAAGAAGTCCCGTTTTTGAGGTGATACAAACGTTTTAAACTTATTGCGCAGTGCCACACCTCGGGTAGTGGTTATGTCGGGCAGCATCCGCTTATCTATTTCTTTCTTGAATCCTTCAAGAATTCTTGCAACGTCACGCTTGGTCACGATTCGGAAGCGCGCAATACCTGGACGTACGTCGCATTTCAGCGATTTATGTAGCAACGAAGAATTAGCCTTGGTGCCATCTAACGCTGTTATCTCTTTCAAGTTCCATTTACCATCACTTTCGGTTGTTTTGACCTGAATGTATTCGTTTAGTATCTGGCCTGCGTATTGGTATACTGCCACGATGTCATCCGCGGTCTCGCATTCCACTTGGGAGTAGTTGCTGTCTCGTAGCATCTTGAAGATGAAGCTGACAGCCACGTGATCTTGATACTTAAAGCCTTGCCTTGCCGCAGGCCCACCTGCATCGGATAGGCTAGTAATGCTCATCATGACATCCTTTCATTGCGAGAAGATTTGCAGAAATTGGACATTTTAGCTCAGTCAAGTCAATAACTGTGAAACCTGCTAATACTACCCTACTATTTCTATTGCAGTCATTGGCTGGTCATATGCAATATTTATTGGCACTTTATGCTGCTCTCAATAGTCCAAGGTAAAAGCAATATTTTGATTGAATCACACCATAGTCGTAAACACAAGTTAACCGCTTTTGACCGAAAGAAGTTATTTATACAAATGGATAATAGACGAAATAAATCATTGCGTCTCTGCTTTGTAGATCGAGCTGCTCCAAGTTCGCTGTCTACTCATTCTTAACAGGCTTGGCTATAGGCATACTTCTGGATCCCTGACACCTACTCAACTGTCTTTCAGAGCTGGGTCTGCACATTTGCACCTGCCATGAAGCTCAGAACACAGGGACGACCGTTGACATGTCCAGTAGCCTTTCTTGACTTGACTCCATCACCTTGTCCGTGACTTTAACCCGTGACTACGCATTATCAAGGCGTACCACTTTGTTGTGCGTTTGGGGTTCATCTATTATCCACTTTTACCCTTGACGTTTTTTTCGCTGCTGCATTCCTTTGACCAGCTTCCAGTCGATTGAAATCACAGCACATAGCCGACATCTGGATGATATATAACTCTGTACAGTTATAGTACCAGCTAAAATTTGAGCTGATACACATAAGTTATCCAACTAGCGATATTCCTCTTATTCCACCCTTAATCATACTCCCACGATCAGCTTCCTCAATAAATTCAGCCCACCATTGCATCATAGGGCGGCGTTGTTCTAGATAATCACTGCGGTTATAAGCACGTCTAACTTCGTTTTTATCAACGTGGGCCAGGGCGGCTTCAATAACATCGGGTGGGAAGCCTTGCTCATTGAGTGCGGTACTGGCAATTGAGCGAAGACCGTGTGAAACCAGTACACCACTAAACCCAGCACGTTTTAAAGCAGCATTGACGGTTTGGCTGTTCATAGGCTGAGTAGGCTTGATACGGCTAGGGAAGATAAACTCACGATGATCACTTAGTGGTTTCATTAGCTCTAAGATAGCTAAAGCAGTGTCAGATAACGGAACAGTGTGTTCTCGTTTCATCTTCATTCTAGCTGCAGGTATCTTCCATTCCTTGGTTTCGAAGTTGATTTCATCCCAACGGGCTTCAGCTGCTTCAGCAGGGCGGGATATGGTAAGTAGCTGCCACATAAACAAACATCTGGTAGGCAAGATAATATTAGCTGTACGCATCGTTTGCATCAGTTGCGGTAATTGCTCGGGGCGAATACTTGGCATATTCTTTTTCTTGGGTTTTTCAAAAGCCTTACCAATATTGATACTTGGAACAGCATCAATTAAGCCAGTATTTTGAGCATAGATCATCACTTCGTTAATGCGCTGACAAAGGCGACGAACGGTTTCTAATGCACCTCTGGCTTGAACGGGCTGTATTGCTTGGACCAATATATGCGCTTTGATATCGGTAATGCTGATATCTCCTATAGCGGGAAACACATCTCGTTCAAGCGAACGCCAAATATCGTTACCGTAGTCTTCTGTGACGGTGGACTTCTTCACTTCCCACCAACGTTTAGCAACAAGTCGAAAGGTATTGGTTTTGGACTCTTGAGAACTTCTTATTTGATCTTTTTGATATTCTTGAGGATCAATATCTTTTGCCAGTAATGAGCGAGATTCTGCTCTAAGTTTTCTAGCATCGGAAAGTGTGACAGCAGGATAGGCCCCAAAACTTTGTTTGGTCCTTTGTTTTGTGTACGGGCGGTAGTAACGGAATTGCCATAATTTGCTTCCGCTAGATTTGATTAGCAGAGTGAGTCCGTCACCATCATACAGCTGATAGTCCTTGTCTTGTGGTTTAGATGCTTTGATTTCGGTATCGGTTAATGGCTTAGTTTTTCTTGCCATAAAAAATCTCCATGCGTTTAGGCCCAACAAAGATGTTAGTTCTTTTCGTTGGGCCTATCAATGGGCCTAAAGGAATTAGCTTGGGTGAGATGAAATAGGACAGTGTAGGACATAAAAAAGCCCGCAACTCATTGAGTTAGCGGGCTTTTCAGTCTTCTTTGGACGTCATTAGAAGATAATTTGGTGGAGCTGGCGGGAGTTGAACCCGCGTCCGAAATTTCTACATCCTCGGTACTACATGCTTAGTCTAGTCTTTAAATTCATTTGCCAACTGCGGACAGACACGCCATCAACAAACTATCCTGATTAAGTTTAACGCTTCAACCCCAGGCAAGGTATTCACGCGATCTCTTTTGGGTTTGACCTCTCTTGATCCCCGTCCTAAGAGCGGAGGCTAGGGAGAGAGGGCTCTAAGCAGGTTATTAAGCTGCTAGTGCGTAGTTTTCGTCGTTTGCGACTATTTTTTTGCGGCTTTTTACGAGGCCAACCGCCCCTCGGCATGCACCTTGGGTTTCGCAAATCCCGTCGAATCCAGAATCAGCCCCAAGTTGTTGAACGCAGTATAACAGAAAATAACTCTATAAAGCTAGAACTTAGCGATTAGAATGTTTCATTATACGCGCTTTATCTAACTGCCACTCTCTATCTTTGATATCAGAGCGCTTATCGTGGGCTTTTTTACCTTTGGCAACGCCAATTTTGACTTTGCACCACGCATTTTTCCAATATAAAGAAAGCGCGATAACTGTGTACCCTTCACGGTTAACTTTGCCATAAAGAGTATCTAATTCACGTTGATTAAGAAGTAGTTTACGGCTACGGGTTGGGTCGCAGACAACATGGGATGATGCGACAGTTAGTGGTGTAAAGTTTGCACCAAACAGATAGGCCTCACCATCACGCAGTAAAACATAACTATCACCAATATTGGCTTTGCCTGCACGTAATGATTTAACTTCCCAACCTTGTAGGGATAAACCCGCCTCGAACTCCTCTTCGATAGAATATTCGTGGCGAGCACGTTTGTTCATAGCAATTGTTGCTGAACCGGGTTTATATGGTTTTTTCTTTGTCATAGTTCAATCATTATACGTTAAGATGAGTTGAAATAAATCTTTCAACGCCGATATTTTTCTAATTGTGCATTTCTTGCCCTGCACAGGTTTTGTTTTTTGTGTAACCCGTCAATGGTGCTATTATATGCGCAGTTTTTGGGGATAGGAATTGATATGCCACAGATTAGTCGCTCTGCGTTAGTCCCTTTTAGCGCGGAACAAATGTATAAATTGGTTAATGATGTTATTTCATACCCAAGTTTTTTACCAGGGTGTGTTGGAAGTCGAATTATTAGCCATAGCCCTGATGAGATGACAGCGTCGGTTGAAGTTTCCAAAGCAGGGATCAGCAAAACCTTTATTACTAAAAATGCATTGGAAGATAATAAACGAATCCATATGCAATTGGTTGAAGGGCCTTTTAGTAAGCTAACAGGGGGATGGCAGTTTATTCCTCTTAGTGATGACGCCTGTAAAATTGAATTTCATCTTGATTTTGAGTTTTCCAATAAATTAATTGAGCTTGCATTTGGTAAGATTTTTAAAGATCTTGCGAACAATATGGTTCAAGCATTTACATCAAGAGCTAAGGTTGTTTACCGTGTCTGATATCAACATTGAAGTCACTTATGCATTGCCTGAAAAGCAGTTCTTGCTATCAGTGGCTGTGCCTGAAGATACAACTATTGAAGATGCAATTATTGCGTCAGGTATTTTGGCATTACGATCTGATATTGATTTAAAAAAGAATAAAGTTGGTATTTATAGCCGACCAGCTAAATTAGGGGATAAGGTTCAGGAAGGGGATCGTATTGAAATTTATCGACCACTGATTGCTGATCCGAAAGAGTTACGTCGTAAGCGTGCTGAGAAATCTAAAGAGAATAATAAATAATAGATTAGTGTAATCATTATTGATAATGAAGCCGAGTGGAAACTCGGTTTTTTTATATATTTTAAAATGAGTTTGAAGCATTTTCTAAATACTAATTTGCAGATTTAGCAACTACCTGTAGTTTGAAAGACATAAATTAATCTTGGTTTCACAGGTAGTTACCGCGCGCTAGCAAAAGCATTGAGCTTTATTAGTGCGTTATTCCGCTGCTTTAGTTTCTGAAGTTTTAGCTTCGGATGCTTTTATTTCATTAGCTTCCATTGCTTGCTGCGCTTCAAGATTCTTTTCATTTTTGATATCAGTCAGAATACCTGTGCGATCAAAAGTTAGCGTTAAAGTTTCTTGTTTTACAGGGTCATGACCAAGCTCTTGGCGGAAAACATAAAACCAAGTCTGAGAACCAAACGGGTCAGTCATCATTGGGGTGCCCAAAGTATAAGCGACCTGTTGCTGTGTCATTCCTTTTTTGATCTTAGCAACATCTTTTGCAGTCAAGTAGTTACCTTGATTAATGTCCGGATGGTAAACAAGACGTTCCATCATTGAACAGCCTGTAGACATTAATGCAAATGATAGTGCAGCAGCAGTTAACAATTTATAACGCATGGATATCTCATTCCTTTTGGAGTCAGAACATCAATGATAATCGACATTGATACAATTTAAAACCTTCCATATCGACTCTAAGACAACAGGAGAGAAAAAAAGTTGTCAAAATTTATGCTGCAAGCAACTCTTTTGCATTCGCTAGTGTATTTTTTGTTACAGATGAACCTGCCAATAATCTCGCAAGTTCTTGTAATCTTGATTTTTTATCTAGCAGTTGCATATGCGTTTCCGTTTCTACACCGTTCGTTTCTTTGCTGACATAAAAATGATGATGACCACAGCCAGCAACTTGCGGTAAGTGAGTAACACACATTACTTGGGTTGATTCCCCCAGTTCGCGTAACATTTTGCCGACAATCGCGGCTGTTGGACCACTGATACCAACATCTACTTCATCAAAAATTAGGGCAGGAGTATCCATTTTTTTCGCTGTAATTACTTGAATTGCTAAAGCAATACGGGATAACTCACCACCAGAAGCAACTTTAGCCAGGGCTTGATGAGGTTGTCCAGGGTTCGTTGTGACATTGAATTCCACTTTGCAAGCCCCATCAATTTGCAAATGTTCCGGCACGAATTTTACATCAATAGTAAATAGGCCATGCGGCATCGATAATTGATGCATGCTATCCGTGATTAATTGGCTTAATTCTTGTGCGTAGTGTAAGCGCACATGATGTAAGCGCTCAGCACAAGCTAAAGCTTCTTGGTGGGCTGCAACGACTTGAGCATTTAAGACTTCACAATCTTCATTTTGATTGGCAATTTGTTCTTGCTCTTCCACTAGCTGTTGAAAAAGCTCAGGTAAGGCTTCGGGAGTTACATGATGTTTACGCGCAAGACTAATTTGTTTAGAAATACGTTGCTCAAGCTCAAATAGACGATTTGGGTCGAGTTCATATTGGTCACAATAATGTTTGATTTCATCGCTGACTTCACTGACTTGAATTGTGGCTTCTTCCAACATATCGAGCAAACCAGAGAATTTAGGATTAAGAGAGACTAAGTCTGCTAGCTCACTTTTTGCCATATTTAATAAGCTGATTACATTAGCGTCGTCGCTTTCAGTTAAAATTTGGGCGGTAGTTTGTCCGATAGTCAAAAATTGACCATGATTAGCGAGTTGCTTGTATTCTTGATCAATCTCTTCAAATTCACCTTGGACGGGCAAAAATTCAGTTAGTTCTTTCAGATGATAATCAAGTAATTGTTTGCGAGATTCTCGCGTTTGCATCTGTTTTTGAAATACAGCGAGTTGTTGGCACGACTCGTGCCATTTTTGCCATGTATGCTTCATTTGTGACAATAATTCTTGCTGATTAGCATAGGCATCAAGCAACGATTGTTGATGACCATTATCTAGCAATAATTGGTGTGCATGTTGGCCATGAATTTGAATAAGCAGGGCGCCAAGTTCCCTTAATTGAGATAAGGGAACAGAAACACCATTAATAAAGCCTCGGGAACGGCCATCTACCGCGATAGTTCGGCGTAATAGACATTCATTGTGATTATCTAACTGATGCTCTACCAGCCAATTTGCTGCCATTTGTGCATCAGCAAGAGAAAAGCGGGCACACAGATCGGCTCGTTGGGAACCAGGCCGCACCATATTGGCTTCACCTCGGTTTCCTAAACATAGCCCTAGAGCGTCGATAGCGATGGATTTACCTGCACCAGTTTCACCTGTAATTGTGGTCATACCGCTACGAAAATCAATTTCTAACTCACGAACGATAGCAAAATTATTGATGGTTAATTGGGTTAGCATCTGCGCTCTCCTGTGAAAATACACAACTGTGTTTTCATACAGTTTAACCTGTTTTTTTATACAGTAAAGAGGCAGAGTGAAAAAATTAAAAAGTTTTTTTGGACCAACCTAACTTTGAGCTTAACGTATTGAAATAATTGTAATCTTTTGGGTGTATTAAGTTTAAGCTCTTTGAACTACGTTTGATGATGACTTCTTCGCCATCCTGTATAGGTAGCATAATTTGGCTATCACAGCTCACTTCATAGTCAATGTTGGTACGCAAAAATTTCAAGCGAATGCTGCTGTCACTGCTGATCACGAGGGGACGAGATGACAATGTATGAGGAAACATTGGCACCAATACAATGGCGTCGAGATTGGGTGTCAAAATAGGCCCGCCGGCAGATAATGAATAGGCTGTAGAACCCGTTGGGGTGGCAATAATTAATCCATCAGAACGCTGAGAAAAAGCAAATTTATCATCAATATAGACTTCAAACTCAATCATGTGTGCAACTTTGCCTGGGTGAAGTACTACCTCGTTGATAGCACTACTTTTACGTGATTTTTGATTTGGTTTGATCACTTGCGCTTCTAATAAAAAACGCTGTTCTTCATGATACTCACCATCCAAAACTCGGGAGAGTTGTTGCAGAGCATTATCGGGATCGAGGTCAGTTAAGAATCCTAAATTACCACGGTTAACACCGATGACTTTATTGTTATAACGAGATAAAATGCGTGCCGCTCCAAGCATATTGCCGTCACCACCAACAACAATGACCAGATCGGCTTGTTGACCAATTTCAGTCAATGTACCGGCATTGGCATTTGCCAATTTCAAATCTTTGGCAACTTGTTTATCAATAATCGCATGGTAATTTTTCGAAATTAGCCAATGATAGATAAGTTCATGGGTTGCCAGTGCTTCAGGATGCCTAGGGTGCCCAACAATACCGATAGTTTTAAATGGTGATTGTGGTGTTGTCTTATCCGTTTGCATACTTTTTTGGCCTCTCATTGTATGGCTTCCCTTGAATCCCTGTATTAGATCCCCATAATACTCTCATATATCGAATTATTGCTAAATACGCGGAGATATTCATGAGTAGTAAAGAACAAAATGTGCATGATGAGCAAACTTCTGAGCAAACTGAAACTCAAAAAGTTGAAGCAGAACAAGAAGTCGATACTCAACAAGCTGAAGAACAAGCGTTAGCCGCGCGCATTGCTGAGCTTGAACAGCAACTTGAAGCTTCCCAAAAAACTGAGCGAGAAGCAATGTTACGTGCTCACGCAGAAATTGAAAATGTTCGTCGTCGTACTGAGCAAGACATCGAAAAAGCACACAAATTTGCTCTTGAGAAATTCTCAAATGAGTTATTGCCTATTATAGATAACTTAGAGCGTGCTATTGATGCTGCTGACCACGAAAACGAAGAATCAAAAGCGATGCTAGAAGGCTTGAATCTGACGCTCAAAATGTTCTTGGATGCTGTCGGAAAATTCGGTATCGAAGTCGTTGATGCTGCTAACGTACCATTTAATCCTGAAGTCCACCAAGCAATGACCATGATCGAATCCCCTGATCACCAAGCTGGGCAAGTGATCAATGTGATGCAAAAAGGTTATACATTGAATAACCGCTTACTGCGACCAGCGATGGTTATTGTTTCTAAGTAAGTTTAGGATATTTAAAATAAAATGGGATGCTTAGCATCCCATTTTTGTTTCTATCAATTCATGTTATTCGTCAATGACAGGATTCCAATTGATAGGTGTAAGACCTTGTTGTTCTAACAATTGATTGGTTTTTGAAAAATGTCCGCATCCAAGAAAACCTCGATGAGCTGAAAGTGGTGATGGATGAGGCGCTTTCAATACATGATGGCGTTTAGTATCAATAATTCGTCCTTTCTTTTGGGCATGCGCTCCCCATAAAAGAAAAACAACGCCTTCAGTATGCTCATTGATTGCTTCGATTACTTTATCTGTAAACGTTTCCCAACCCAAGTGGGCATGTGAATGCGCATTTCCCTGCTCAACGGTTAATACCGTATTGAGAAGTAACACCCCTTGCCGCGCCCAACTCAGTAAATACCCATGATTAGGCCGCACAAAGCCGGGGATATCTTGTTCTAGCTCTTTATACATATTGACTAAAGATGGCGGTGCCTTGATGCCAGGAAGCACGGAAAAGGATAAGCCGTGGGCTTGTCCCGGACCATGGTAAGGGTCTTGTCCTAGGATCACGACTTTGACATCGGCCAGCTCTGTATAACGAAAAGCGTTAAAGACGTCTTCTTGTGGTGGATAAATAATTTTTCCATTTTGGCGTTCTGAGGCAACGAAAGCCAGCGTATCTTGAAAATAGGTTTGTGACTTTTCTGAGCCAATCACATCGTGCCAAGTTACCGTATTTGACATGAAATATTCCATTGCTATCTATGTATAAAGGTAGCTTACTGTTTCCTTGGTCAGAGATAAAGTATTGTTCATTGCTAATGTCTTCAAATTATTTTGAAAATTTACAAAAAATAATTAAAAGAATGCAAATATGATTTTTGATTTAAATCAGAAACATGCGAACCCCAAATTGATCGCCACACAAAATATTTGATAAATATCAAAGAAAGCAGGGTGTCTAGCTGGTATATATTAGATAAATAGGTTGGTTAGACCAATTATCCAATCAAAAGCTATTAAAGATGGTTAGCGAAGATTGATCAAAATCTGATTCGAACGTGGAGGTCGACATGATTACTGGTATTCAAATTACTAAAACTGATAATGCAGCACTGCTGAACTCATTCTGGTTACTGGATGATGAGACAAACGAAGCGCGTTGTGTGTGTGCAAAAGCAGATTATAACGAAGGTCAAGTAGTTGCTAAAGATGAATTAGGTGCTTTTGAGTTCCGTGAAGTTCCTCTGGAAATGAAACCAACCGTTCGTGTAGAAGGTGGTCAGCACTTAAATGTTAACGTATTAAGCCGTGAAACATTGGAAGATGCAGTAAAAAATCCAGAGAAATATCCACAGTTAACTATCCGTGTTTCTGGTTACGCAGTGCGTTTTAACTCATTAACGCCAGAACAACAACGCGATGTTATTACTCGTACTTTCACAGAAAGTTTGTAATAAACATTAAGGGGTCAATAGATCTCTGAGCTTAACAAATTCTAAAAGCCATTGTTATCAATGGCTTTTTTATTCCCTTCTAATAAAGTCGATTATTTCCCCTGTTCGCGATTTATATTTCAATACTCTTCCTGAATAACGTATTTGTTAGGGAGAGTCTATGCCTTTGAGTACAACCTTACAGACGATAATTAAAAAAGATGAACTTTCTTTAATTCAAGAAGGTTTAAATCTGTACATACAAAACCCATTTACCGAAACATTTTGCAGTGTTGGTGATAAATGGTCACCAAATATCACTAAGGAGGATTTTTTAGGAAGCGATGCACAAAATAAGGATTATCTTTTAGCGCTACTGTCACGAGGCGCATATTACAGCCGTTGGCAAGAAATTCATGGAATAGAAAAACTAAATACAGAACAAATTAATCAGTTGGGAATAACGGCTGAACTACTAAGTGATAATTTTACTGGATTTCAAGCAAATATTTGCCGTTTTAATAATTTATATATTCTATGTTTTGCTGGGACTAACGATATAGTCGATTTTTATGCCAATATCAGACAAGGATTGGGATACTATGAACCTCAATATTTTCAAGCTGTTGGATTAACAAATATTCTATATAAAGCTGTTCAGGGTAATATTATTTGTACTGGACATTCTCTTGGTGGTGGGCTCGCATCCATTGCAGGGCTAGCTAGCCAGTCCCCTTGTATCTCATTTAGTCCTGCAGGGCTAGCGCAAAGTACGGTACAAAAAATTGGTATGGATTATCACTTAGCTAAGAAGATGGCAGATAATGGATTAATGCGCTTTTATACTGTCCAATATGATTGGCTTGATGCTCTTCAAAACACGCTACCAATCCCTCCTGCGTTGGGAAATCGTATTAAAATGGCCTATAGCGAACAAAGCTCTTGGAAAGACTGGCTCCCTCATCGTCTCTTAACCCGAAGTTTTATTGCACATACAATGGTGAAAATAACTAGGATGATGTGCAAGTATAAACCATGGAATAACTGGAATGCCATTACTGGGGAATTCGATAAGCAGGTAGATATTATGCTTACAGAGTTTCCAACTGTTGAAGAGCAGAAAATTATAAACTGGCAGGAAAGTTGTAAAAACGCAATTAAACAGGGAAATATAAATGAATTTTCTACACTGCTGTCGATGAGTAATAAGCAATGTAATATTGATAGTTTGGCAATGCAATCAGTTCGCTCGGTGAATAGCCAGTTTATTAAGGTATTACTTAAATCTTCATATGGGAAGGGAATTCAAAATATGAAATTAGCACAGCAGAAAAGTATTTTACATATTGCTGCGCAGAGTGGACAAGTTGCACAGTCAGAAATTTTGCTACATAGCGGGATAATGGTAAATGTAAAAGATAGCTTAGGTAATACACCGCTACATGATGCGTTAAATAGTCATGCACTTGAAGTCGCTGAATTATTATTATCAAAAGGGGCTGATTGGAGGATGAAAAATAATCAAGGTGACAATTGCCGAGATATTTTAAGTCATCACATGATTAAAGAGACATCATTAACGGATGAGGGGAGAGCCTCGAGGGGGAAAATCTATCAAATGATGAGTTAAAAAAACGGACCGAAGCCCGTTTTTCTTAAATTACTCTGTTTTTCCGCTATTCTCTGGAGTCGGCGGGGTAGCAGATGTACGGCGCTTACCGATATTTTTCTTATCGCGCTCACGTACTTTAATTTTCTTTTTACTTTGTTCTTCTTTTTTCTTTTCTTTACGTTTAGCCAGCACTTTCTTCGACGGTTTTGGTTTCGTCAGCATCGCATCTGAAGGTGCTTTTGTTGTTGGTCGTAAAGAATCCACCACTCGAATCTTGATAGGATCTTCAATGTATCGGGTGATTTTGCCAAACAGTGGGAAATCGTGAGCTTCCACAAGTGAAAGTGCAGTACCTTTACGTCCCGCACGTCCTGTACGACCAATACGGTGTAAATAAACATCTGCCGTACGTGGTAGGTCAAAGTTAAATACGTGGCTTACGTTTTCAATGTCTAAGCCGCGGGAAGCTACATCGGTAGCAACTAGCACGTTAACTTGCCCGGTAACCATACGACGTACCGCTTCATTACGTTTAGCCTGTACCATTTCCCCTTCGATGTAGCAAGGCTCAATCCCAGCTGTTCGTAGCCACTGAACGACCTCACGTACACGCTCACGTTTACGAACAAATACGATAGATTTAGTGACATCTTTTTGTTTGAGTAAATGGCACAGTAAGGCTGTTTTGTGTTCTAGGTTGTCCGCACGGTAATAAAACTGTTGGATCTTTTTGCGTTCACGACGTGATGGGTCTGCACTAATCTCAACAGGATCTTCCAATAAGCGCTCGGCGAAATCACGGATAGCATCCCCTTCAAGGGTTGCCGAGAACAACATGGTTTGTTTGCGCCAGCGGGTTTCTGCCGCAATAGTTTCGATATCGTGAGCAAAACCCATGTCTAACATGCGGTCAGCTTCATCAAGGATCAAAATTTCTACAGCGCGGCAGTCAAAGTTTTCTTCTTTAATATATTGCAGTAGGCGACCGGTAGTTGCGACGACAATATCTTGGTTTTCGCTGAACACTTCTGCGTGGTTCATATACGCGACTCCGCCTGTAATTGTGGCGACGTCTAAATGATTATGTGCGCAAAACTCTTTTGCTTGATCAGCAACTTGCATGGCTAATTCGCGAGTTGGCGTCACGATCAGAACACGAGGTGGCCCTGATTTTTTTCTCGGAAAATCAAGTAAATGCTGAATTGCTGGCAATAAGAATGCCGCTGTTTTACCTGTTCCGGTAGGGGCTGAACCTAACACGTCGCGCCCATCCATTGCTGGCGGGATCGCGGCTTCTTGGATAGCCGTTGGGCGCTCGTAACCTTTATTGGTTAGCGCTGTGATTAGGCTTTCATCAAGTTCAGTTCAGAAAATGTGGATGCAGTCATGATATACCTCTGTTTGGGGCGCTGATTATAAACAGGTTAGCAAAATTGTTCACCACAAAAATCAGTTTTCGTAGAGTTTACCTGTTTTTAATGGCGGAGGGTATATGGGGAAGGACTTGCCTACGACGAGTTTGGCCCCGTAATAGGCAAGTTTATTGCTTGATTAGCTGAGCATGTTAATTAACCAAGTGTGGTAAGGGATCCCAACGAGGTCGATAAGTACTGCACCACTTAATGGAACAATCATGAAGGCTTTCATGGAGACGTGTTTGTAACGCTCGCAAACCGATGACATGTTTGCCATGGCGTTTGGTGTCGCGCCTAGCCCATGTCCCATCATGCCTGAACACATTACCGCCGCATCGTAGTTTTTACCTAATAGTCGGAAGACCACGAAGACAATAAACAGGATGATAGCAACAGTTTGTGCCAGTAAGATGATAAATAATGGTAGTGCGATAACTTTCAATTCCCAAATTTTTAAGGACATCATCGCCATAGTTAAAAATAGGCCTAATGAAACGTCGGAAATTAAATTGATGGATTTCTGGTTAATTCGAACAATTTCAACTTGGTCATTAATGTTTCGTACAATGATCGCGATAATCATCGCACCCACATAGCTTGGCAAAGAGAATCCTGTTGCTTTCGTGAATTGCGCTGAAGCAAATTGACCAATGACCATCACACCTAAAATTAGTGCTAACATTTTTAAGAAAGCATGTGCGTCGATTGAGTCGATTTTGCCTGCTAGCTTCTCTTCAACTTTTACACTTTCAATATTTTCTTCGCTTTGAATCGTTACTTTGTGTTTTTTAATTAGGTAGCTTGCGATGGGACCACCTAATAAACTACCTGAAATTAAACCAAATGTTGCAGCAGCGATAGCTGCAACAGTTGCAGATTGTACGCCAAGGCCTTCAGCCATACTGCCAAATGCTGCCGCGCCACCGTGTCCACCAGTGAGAGAAACACCGCCAGCCATGATCCCAATAACCGGATCAATGCCCAGCAGATGAGCCAGACCTGCGCCGAAAGTATCTTGGAAAATAACGAGAGTCCAACAAATCAGTAAGTAAGTGATTAACAAACGACCACCGCTTTTTAAAATGCGGAAACTGCCATCGATACCGACAGTGGTAAAGAATGCGACCATCAGAAATGTTTGCAGGCTGGTATCAAAAGTGATTTCAGCCAGATCGAAAGATTTTAATCCCCAGATAAGTAAACTAACTAAAAAACCGCCAATGACAGGTGAAGGAATACAAAAACGTTGCAGCCATTCAATCCGTTTTTTGAGGTGTACACCCATGAGCAGGCAGAGCACTGTCAGGAAGAGTGTGGTGAGTGTGTCGATTTGGAACGTCATTGGTATCCCCTTGTTTTATACCTTGTCTTTCAAGTTACAGCGTTGTTGGTTTCTCTCAGGTACCCTAGTCACATACTTATGTATGCTCCTAGGGATACCTTCGTTTACCGCCTAGCTGTAACTCGAAATCCAAGGGTATAAATATCTTTTTAGAGATATATACAGTTGTTTTTCAAATTACAGCGTTGTTGGTTTCTCTCAAGTACCCTAGTCACATACTTATGTATGCTCCTAGGGATACCTTCGTTTACCGCCTAGCTGTAACTCGAAATCCAAGGGTATAAATATCTTTTTAGAGATATATACAGTTGTTCTTCAAATTACAGCGTTGTTGGCTATTTCAAGTTACAGCGTTGTTGGTTTCTCTCAGGTACCCTATAGGGATACCTTCGTTTACCGCTTAGCTGTCACTCGAAATTCCATCAATCTGTAACCCAAAAATCCAAGCATTTAAAATTTAAATACTTTTATTTTTATATAGTTGCTTAGTTGACTAAGCTTTTATTTATATATTGAAAGACAAGGTAAAGTTGTTTATCAGTCGTTTTATTGTGTTTGTTGTTTTTAGAATAAATATTGGTAAATCAAATAGGCTGCAAGTTTTGATGTGTGGTTATCAATATCAAATGCAGGATTACATTCAGCGATGTCAAACAGCGCAATCTTGCCACTCGCCTTGATAACGTTAAATAATTCATCAAACGTTTCAGTGGAAATTCCTCGTGCTGCTGGGGCACTGACTCCCGGTGCAATACCGGCAGAAAATACATCCAAATCCACGGTGATATAGAGATAATCGACAGAATCAATAAACAGCCGGAGCTGCTCAATGGCTTTGGGCAACTGACTTGATGTTAGCGCTTTATCGCGAATATATTGGCAACCAAGACGATCTGCCGTGTTGAATAACACTTTAGTGTTACCGTGATCAGCAATACCCAAACAGAGATAATTAAACGGGCGTTGATACTGTTTACACAGTTGTGAAGCTTGTAAAAATGGTGTGCCCGAGGTCGCTTCGGATGCTTCTCGTAAATCGAAGTGAGCATCAAAGTTGATAATTCCGATCGTTTTTTCTGGAGAATATTTCTGAACGAAATCAAAAACTCCTTGAAAACTGGCATAACCGACTTCATGCCCTCCACCAAGAATAATTGGCTGTTGTTTCTGTTCTAAGATCTTAATAATTTCATCAGATAATTTGCGCTGAGCACTTTCTAAATCCCCATCATCGCAGCTCACAGTGCCTGCATCACGGATAGCTAGAGGTTGATGAATCGGTAACCCAGCCAACTGGCGGCGAATTTCATCAGGGCCTGCTTTCGCACCTTCACGCCCCTTGTTACGTCTTACTCCTTCATCTGAAGCAAAACCGAGCAGTGCGAACTTTGCAGGTGAGAATTGATTGATAACCTGATGGATTCTAAGATGCTCTGCGGTTTCGCCATCAGTACGACCTTGCCATACAAAAGGTTGCGACATAATTACTCCAAATTAATTAGTTTTGTTATGTTTTGAGCGGTTTGACACGTTGCTTTGATAAGCTCATCGACGCGATGAATTGAACGAAATTCAGGAGCCATGACGGAAACCACAGCTAAAATATCGTTACCTTTGAAAATAGGAGCGGAGGCACCGAAAACACCAGCATCTATTTCGCTTACTGAGATGCCATAACCTTGCTGGCGGATCTGGACTAAATCCTTCTTTAATGTCTGCAAATAATTATCTTGCTGTAACTGTTTCCCATGAGTTTCAAACACTAATTCTTGATATTGCTCATCACGAAAAGCTAATAACGTTTTAGCGCTTGCACCACGGATCACTGTGTTACCGTGTCCAACAATGAACGAGCAACGAACCGCTTGTTCACTATCAATCTTATCCACACAGATAGTTTCACGAAGATTAGCGGTAATGATGGCGGCGGTTTCTTGGGTCTTTTTCGCGAGAGCTTGTAACTCTGATTTTGATGACGTCATCAGCAAACTATGGTGATAGTATTTTTCTTGAGTTTTGATACTCTGCGCACCAACCGTGTAAGTCCCATATTGTTTAGAGTAAGAGACAAATTCCCAATTGATGAGAATTGTTAATAAGCGATAAACGGTTGATAAAGGAATATTGAGCCCATTAGAGATTGCTTGGGGTGTGACTGGAGATGCACTGGTAGTGATGAAAGATAAGATATCTAGGGTTCTATTTATGCTGTTCATGGCATCTCCTTTTTTTCGAACTTAGCAGTAAAATTTTTAGCTAACAAATGATATTCTCATAATATGAGAATCTAATTGTTGCAAATAGATTAAATTTATCGATTTGTGAGCCTAAATTGAGAATTTGAGTACAAATAACAATCAAATCAGAGTGACAGCATGAGCAATCAAAAGCCGAAGTACCGTAAAGGGGGTTTTACCTTTAAACAATTCTTTGTGGGTCATGACCGTTGTGCAATGAAAGTGGGTACTGATGGTGTCTTACTAGGTGCATGGGCTCCAATTAATGGGGTACAAAGAGCGTTAGATATTGGCAGTGGCAGCGGTTTGATTGCGTTAATGTTGGCGCAGCGAAATGCTCATCTCAACATCGATGCAGTGGAACTTGATAGTGATGCAGCGGCACAAGCACAACAAAATTTTGATGAATCCCCATGGGCTGAACGCTTACAAATTGTTAATCAAGATATTATTAGTTTTAGTGAGCAAACCACGAAGCAATACGATGTTATCGTCAGTAATCCACCTTATTTCGAGCCAGCAATATCCTGTCGTGATGAAAAGCGTGATCAAGCTCGTTATACCAGTACATTAAACCACCCAATTTTGTTGGAATGTGCTCGCCGTTGTTTACTGCCACAAGGTATTTTTTGTTTAGTTTTACCCTATGAAGTCGGTGAAAAAGTAGAAGGAATGGCGGTTGAGAATGGATGGTTTAGTGCGTTGCGCATGAATGTGCGTGATAAACAAAATACCCCATACCATCGCATGCTATTAGGATTACGGTTGGAGCCGTGCACGGCAGAGGTTTCATCCTTGACGTTGAAACAGCAAGATGAGCAATATACCGATGAATTTAAAGCGTTGATTAAACCATTTTATCTGAAATATTAATTACCTACCTGCAATATAAATATTTACAGATAGGTAAATTAATTATTATTTTCGTTTCATCGAGTTAGAATTGTGGGCCCTGATTTTTCCAGTTGTTCAGGGTAATCTAAAGTGTAATGTAAGCCACGACTCTCTTTACGCTCTAGGGCGCAACGTACCATTAACTCGGCAACTTGTACCAGATTCCTTAGTTCTAATAAATTGTTGGAGATACGAAAATTAGCATAATAATCATGTATTTCCTGCTGTAATAAATGAATTCGGCGCAAAGCACGTTCCAATCGTTTAGTGCTTCTAACTATCCCCATGTAATCCCACATAAATAATCTTAATTCATGCCAGTTATGCTGAATGACAACTTGTTCATCGGAGTTATGGACTCGGCTTTCATCCCAATCATCAAGTTGTGGAACATCGGGGATCTTATCGATCGTTTGAATGATATTTTCCGCAGCGGCCCAACCATAAACTAAGCATTCGAGTAGAGAGTTCGACGCCATGCGGTTTGCCCCATGTAATCCGGTATAACTGACTTCGCCAATAGCGTATAAGTTAGGAATATCGGTCATACCAGTTTGATCAACCATAACGCCACCGCAGGTATAGTGGGCAGCAGGGACGATTGGAATGGGATCTTTGGTGAGGTCTAAACCAAGGGTGATTAATTTGGCATATATGGTTGGAAAATGATGTTTAATAAATTCTGGCGATTTATGGCTAATATCTAAATACATACAGTCAGCGCCAAGGCGCTTCATTTCGTGGTCAATCGCCCTAGCGACTATATCCCGTGGTGCTAATTCACCACGTTCATCATAGTCCGGCATAAATCGGCTACCATCAGGGCGCTTAAGATAGGCGCCTTCACCACGTAAAGCCTCAGTCAGTAAAAAATTGCGAGCTTGAGGATGAAATAAACAGGTGGGATGGAATTGGTTAAATTCTAAATTTGCAACTCGGCAACCTGCTCGCCATGCCATCGCAATGCCATCACCAGATGAAATATCTGGGTTAGTAGTATATTGGTAAACTTTTGCTGCACCACCAGTGGCTAAGACAATTGTTTTGGCTCGGATCGTTTCAACTTGCTCTTTTTGTCGATTCCAGACATATGCGCCAACAATTCGGGAATGACCTGAGGATTGATTTTTATCTTCAAGGATCAAGTCAACGGCATTATAACGTTCTTTGATGTGGATGTTAGGATGGGAAAATGCAAGGTCAACGAGAGTGGTTTCAACTTCTTTACCCGTTGCATCAGCATGATGCAAAATACGACGGTGGCTATGCCCTCCTTCTCGAGTTAGGTGATACTGAGTTTCCCCTGTCTCAGTCACTTCGGTGTCGAACAGGACGCCTTGATCAATCAGCCATTGGACACAATGTTTGGCGTTCGAGGCAATAAATTCGACGGACTGTTTTTCACAAATACCGGCACCAGCAATTAGCGTGTCATCAACATGAGACTCGATGCTGTCGGTATCATCGAAAACTGCGGCTATTCCGCCTTGAGCATAATAGGATGCACCTTCTGTGAGGTTGCTTTTACTGAGAATGGTAACTTGATGAAAAGGGGCGAGCCGTAAAGCGGCGGATAACCCGGCAACACCACTCCCAATGATGAGAATATCAGTGTAATGCTGTGTGGATGCGTTCATAAGTGTTTGCGTGTTATGTAGTATCTATTGAGGATTTTATGTTAGCCTATCGAATCCCCTGTGACTACGTATTAATCGATGGTCACATTAACATCCGCTGTTAATTGTATTGATGGCATGTATTATCACATCGAGGATTTTACGCGCAGAATATCCCATTGATAACGCGGTTGTGTATACTATTAGTTATAACTCACAAGGATCTCTAGGATCGAAAGAAGACCAGAATCTCATTTTTTTAATTTTTTTTCGATTTTTTGGGTATTAAATTGAACTTCGTCTGTTTTTACTACTCGAAGTAAGGCTTGCTTAAGGAAGGGAGAAAATGATCAAGTTAAGCATTTATCAGTCTACGTTCGGGAGTTTGTTCCTGGAATGAGCGAGCAATTGACAGACCAAGTACTGGTTGAAAAAGTACAAAAAGGCGACCAACAAGCCTTCAACTTACTGGTAATTAAATACCAGCATAAAGTTGCAAGTTTAGTTTCTCGTTATGTGCCGCAATCCGATGTTCCAGATGTCGCGCAAGAGTCCTTTATTAAGGCTTATCGTGCAATTGGATCATTTCGTGGTGATAGTGCTTTTTATACTTGGCTTTATCGAATCGCGGTCAACACAGCTAAAAATTATTTAGTTGCCCAAGATCGGCGCCCACCCGCGTCTGACCTGGAAGCGAGCGATGCTGAGAACTTTGAAACAGCTGGTGCTTTAAAAGAAATTTCGAACCCAGAGAACTTAATGTTGTCTGAAGAACTGAAGAAAGTTGTTTTCCGTACCATTGAGTCATTACCCGAAGATCTTCGAACGGCAATTACGTTACGAGAATTAGAAGGTTTAAGCTACGAAGAAATTGCCGAAGTGATGGATTGCCCTGTAGGTACTGTGCGTTCACGGATCTTTAGAGCAAGGGAAGCAATAGATGAGAAAGTTCAACCCTTGATCCAACATTATTAATCTTGTTGGAGTTGTGGGTCAAAATTTAACTGTGAGCAATTAACTGAAGGTAATTGGGCATGCAAAGAGAGAAACTTTCCGCAATGATGGATGGTGAAGCTCTAGATTTAGAACTCATTAATACCATTTCATGTGATTCAGCGTTGAAACAGCGCTGGGAGAGCTATCATCTTGTTCGTGATACTCTGCGTAATGATATTGGCGATGTCATCCATCTTGATATTGCAAGTAAAGTTGCGGCAGCATTAGAGAATGAAGCTGTGCGAATTAATCCTCAGGTAGTTGTCGAGTCGCAACCTGAACCATCCACGTGGAATCGACTTCCGTTCTGGAACAAGATTCGTCCATGGGCCAGCCAAATCACTCAAATTGGTGTGGCAGCTTGTGTATCGTTGGCGGTCATTGTTGGTGTTCAACAATATAACCAAAGCAATTCTGTAGATTCAATGGTCGATGAACCGGTGTTTAACACAGTGCCAGTCGGTCGTGGAGCGCCTGTAAGTTTGAATCTGTCAGATAGCCAATTATTTGGTACAGACCAGCAAACTCAGCAAATTGAACAACAGAACCAACGAATTAATGCAATGCTGCAACAGTATGAGATTGAAAGACGTTCTATGCTAAATCAACAGCATAATGAAAATGATAAAAATGCAGCGTCTGCCGGAGTTAAACTGCAATAATGAAAAAATGGTTATCCGTCATCTGCCTGACGGGCAGCCTGATTGTTTCTAATCAAGCTTCGGCATCTACACAAGATGCCGATGTTCTTTTTAAAGAAATGGGATCTGCTGCCCAGAATCTATCTTATGAAATGTCATTCATGACATTCAACCCACAAAATATTGTTCCCGTTCGTTACCGCCACGCCATCATTGACGGTGAGAATATCTCTCAGATGATTCAAATGGACTCATCTCGCCGAGAGATTGTGCAAAAAGGGGATCGAATCAGTTATTTTGAGCCGGGATTTGATGCCTTTAGCCTAAACGGCGACCATATCATTGATAATTTACCGATGGTGCTGTTTGCGGATTATCAAAAAATCCAACCTTATTATAATTTTATCGATGCTGGTCGTACCCATATTGGTGACAGACCTGCATTAGTTATCCGCATTATTTCAAAAGACAATTCTCGCTTTAATTATGTTGTTCTCATCGATGAAGAAACTAAATTGCCATTACGCGTGGATTTATTAGATAACAACAGTCAGACACTAGAACAATTTCGCGTGATTTCTACGGTGCTTGATAGCAAAACGGTACAAGATTCATTAGCTACATTACGCAATGTTAATTTACCGCCTTTACTTGTGTCCCCAAGAAATGAAAATCCTTCATTTAAATGGCAAGTTGGGATGCTCCCTCCTGGTTTTGAGGAAACCTCACGCTCAGTAAGGAAATTAGCGGATGATGATGTAATAGAAACCGCTATGTTTAGTGATGGTCTGTTCACTTTTTCGGTGAATGTGACTAAAGCATCCAAAGGTCCTCTGCTCGATCAACCGTTGCAAAATGGTCGCCGCACAATTTATACCATGACTCAGAAGCAAAATGTGATTACGATAATAGGCGAGCTACCGCTTGCAACCTCACAGTTAATTGCGAGTAGCATCCAATTTCGGGAGTAAATCATGGTAAAAGAATGGGCAACAGTTGTTCGATGGCAAAAAGGGCGCGCATTATTGCGTTATGGCTCTTCAGCAGGGTGTGGCAGTTGCAGTGCACGAGCTGCTTGCGGCTCTTATGCATTGAATAAAATCGGACCGAATACAGAGCATGAATTAGAAATTGAAATTGAGCAACCTCTCGTTGTAGGGCAAAAAATAGAGGTTGGCATCCCTGAAGGTAGCCTATTACGTTCGGCGATGTTGGTCTATTTAACGCCACTGATTGGCCTATTCTTATTTGCTGCATTAGCGCAGTCTGCTGATTTTGAACAGCTATGGGTGGCTGTTTCGGGTGTATTTGGCGGGTTTGCTGGATTTTTTATTGCGCGTACAATGGCATCACATTGGCGCCATAAAATAGATTTTCAACCAATTGTTTTGCAAATAGGTCTTCCCCCCGGAGAGGTTTGTGTTCAAACCCATTCTTGAGCCGAAATCACCTGTAGCCATTATTCGCCCGTAGCCATTATTAATAGTTATTGGCGATTTTGCTTTTAGTTACTCAAAAATGTCATCAGTAACTTATTAAACTTCGGCTGTTTTACAGTTGTTTTACATTGAATCTTTGTGTTAGAGGGTTCTTGTATGTAAAATGCTGCTAATTAGCAATCTTGTGATAATCATAGCATTTTAGTTTTGTAGCAAATTTTGCACAAAACTGATTTTGTAAGGCAATTTAAAAGAAGATATTACCTTGAAAATCAAAAACATCAGAAACTTTTCGATCATTGCACATATCGACCATGGTAAG
Source organism: Providencia rustigianii DSM 4541 (assembly GCF_000156395.1). Lineage (GTDB taxonomy): Bacteria > Pseudomonadota > Gammaproteobacteria > Enterobacterales > Enterobacteriaceae > Providencia > Providencia rustigianii. Next base: position 157,368 of record NZ_GG703819.1, on the reverse strand, counting down.
TCCACATTATCAGACCGCATTATTCAAATTTGTGGTGGCTTAACTGACCGCGAAATGGCGGCGCAGGTTCTAGACTCTATGGATTTAGAGCGTGAACGTGGAATTACTATCAAGGCACAAAGCGTTACCCTTGATTATAAGGCATCAGATGGTGAAACATACCAACTGAACTTTATCGACACCCCAGGACACGTTGACTTCTCTTACGAGGTTTCACGCTCTTTGGCTGCGTGTGAAGGTGCTCTGTTAGTTGTGGATGCAGGGCAGGGCGTTGAGGCTCAGACGCTGGCTAACTGTTACACCGCAATTGAGATGGATTTGGAAGTTGTTCCAATCCTGAACAAAATTGATTTACCTGCAGCGGATCCCGATCGTGTTGCGGATGAGATTGAAGACATTGTGGGGCTTGATGCTCATGATGCAGTTCGCTGCTCAGCGAAAACAGGAATCGGTGTTCAAGATGTCATTGAGCGTTTAGTTAAAGAAATTCCACCACCGGAAGGCGATCCGGAAGGACCTTTACAAGCGCTGATTATTGACTCTTGGTTTGATAACTATTTAGGCGTTGTTTCTCTGATCCGTATCAAAAATGGTTCCTTGAAAAAAGGCGATAAAATCAAGGTGATGAGTACAGGACAGGTCTATAACGCTGAGCGTCTGGGAATTTTCACACCAAAACAAATTGACCGAGACACCTTAAGTTGTGGTGAAGTAGGCTGGTTGGTGTGTGCGATTAAAGACATCACGGGCGCGCCTGTTGGTGATACTTTAACGGGAGCTCGTAATCCAGCGGATAAAGCATTACCAGGCTTTAAAAAAGTGAAGCCTCAGGTTTATGCGGGTCTGTTCCCAGTAAGTTCCGATGATTATGAAGCATTCCGTGATGCACTAGGCAAATTAAGTCTGAACGATGCATCTCTATTTTATGAACCAGAAACGTCGACAGCATTAGGTTTTGGTTTCCGTTGTGGTTTCCTTGGTTTACTGCACATGGAAATCATTCAAGAACGTTTAGAGCGTGAATACGATCTTGATTTGATCACAACGGCACCAACGGTTGTCTATGAGGTGGTTCAAACCAACGGTGAAGTGGTACATGTGGATAGCCCATCCAAATTACCAGCACTTAATAATATTGAAGAGTTAAGAGAACCAATCGCTGAGTGTCATATGCTGATGCCTAAAGAGTATTTAGGTAACGTGATTACTCTGTGTATTGAGAAACGTGGCGTGCAAACCAATATGGTTTATCACGGAAATCAGGTATCTCTGACCTATGAAATTCCGATGGCAGAAGTCGTACTAGATTTCTTTGACCGTTTGAAATCGACATCTCGTGGCTATGCGTCTTTGGATTATGCATTCAAACGTTTCCAAACATCTGATATGGTCCGTGTGGATGTATTAATTAACAACGAACGTGTTGATGCATTAGCACTGATCACTCACCGTGGAAATTCACAATACCGTGGACGTGAGCTGGTTGAGAAGATGAAAGAGCTAATCCCTCGTCAACAGTTTGATATCGCAATTCAGGCGGCGATTGGTAACCACATTATTGCTCGTTCTACAGTTAAGCAATTACGTAAAAACGTTCTTGCGAAGTGTTATGGCGGTGACGTTAGCCGTAAGAAAAAACTGTTGCAGAAGCAAAAGGACGGTAAGAAACGTATGAAACAAGTGGGTAACGTTGAACTCCCACAAGAAGCGTTCCTTGCTATATTGCATGTTGGTAAAGACAGCTAAGTTTACAAGGAGTCTCAATGGCTAACACATTTGCCCTGATCCTAACATTAGCCACGCTAGTGACTGGGATTATTTGGTGCTTAGATAAATTTAAGTTTGCGCCTGCTCGTAAAGCCAAGCTTAAAAAATTGCGGGAAGTAACTAACGGCTCAATGAATGAAGATGAATTAGCGAAAGCAGTTCGTCGTCCTTCATGGCTTGAAACGGGAACCTCAATTTTTCCTGTGTTAGCTATTGTTCTGATTGTACGCTCATTTATTTACGAACCGTTTCAGATTCCATCTGGCTCGATGATGCCGACGTTATTAGTCGGTGATTTTATGTTGGTTGAGAAATTCTCTTATGGGTTGAAAGATCCTATTACTCAAACCACATTAATCGAAACAGGAAAACCGAATCGTGGAGATATCGCGGTATTCAAATACCCGCTAGAACCTAATGTTGATTTCGTAAAGCGTGTCGTTGGTTTACCGGGAGATAAAATTATTTATAATCCGGATTCCAAAGAACTCACTATTTATCCGAACTGCACAGCAAATAATTGTACCGAACGTTTACCAATTACTTATGGCCCATTAAAGCCAAGCGAATGGACGATGTTTTTAGATATTGGCTCGGTGGTTGATAACCAAAAGGGCAACTATCAAATCCCTCTTGACCAAGCATTGCCAAGAAATGCATTGCGTCAGTACGAGAGAAGTGAAACGTTGGGCACTGTTGAACATCAGATTTTAATTATTCGTGAAGCGATGACTGAAGCTAAATATGTTCAACCCAATATGCCTCGTAATGAGTGGATTGTTCCTGATAAACATTATTTTATGATGGGTGACAATAGGGATAATAGCTCTGATAGCCGTATGTGGGGCTTTGTTCCTGAACAAAACTTAGTGGGTCGAGCCGTGTTTATCTGGCTAAGTTTAGATAAACAAGAAAATGAATGGCCGACGGGTATTCGCTTTAGTCGTATTGGTCCTCTATAATTCAATTCAGACAATGCGGGTTTTCAGATGAAAACTCGCATTATCATAAGCATTATTGTTTTACCCAGTGTACAATAATCTTGTATTAAATATTATTGGCTTCCTAATAATCAACCATTCCTGTTAAATCATCATGGCTAATTAAAGTTATTTTCATTAGTTTCAATGAATTATGAGTGGTGTTTGTTGGATGTCAGTGCAAACGCAACAGTTTTGTAAAATACCCAATTTTACAGGTCTGTTGCGTGTGCTTTGTTATCAAATAAGAAATGGTTGGGCGCACATGAACCCTCTTTTATTAGAGAAATTACAGCGTAAGCTGGGTTATACCTTTACGCAACACGATTTATTAATCCAAGCATTGACACACAGAAGTGCTAGCAGCAAGCATAATGAACGATTAGAATTTTTAGGTGATTCAATTCTTAGTTTTGTGATTGCAAATGACTTATATCACCGTTTTCCTAAAGTGGATGAAGGAGATATGAGCCGCATGCGCGCAACGTTAGTGCGTGGAAATACATTGGCTGAAATAGCCCGTGAATTTGAGCTCGGTGAATGTTTACGTTTAGGTCCTGGAGAATTAAAAAGCGGCGGTTTTCGTCGTGAATCAATTCTTGCGGATACCGTTGAAGCCTTGATTGGTGGCATTTTTCTTGATAGTGATATCCAAACTATTGAGCGAATCATCCTTGCTTGGTACAAAGGTAGACTAGATGAAATTAGTCCGGGTGATAAACAAAAAGACCCTAAAACGCGGCTACAAGAATATCTGCAAGGGCGTCACCTTCCATTACCTAATTACTTAGTTGTTCAGGTAAAAGGTGAGGCTCATGATCAAGAATTTACGATCCACTGCGAAGTCAGTGGTATTGAGCAATCTATTAATGGTGTTGGTTCAAGTCGTCGTAAAGCGGAGCAAGCCGCAGCAGAACAAGCATTGAAAATCTTGGAGATTGAATGAGTGAATTACAATCCCACTGTGGTTTTGTTGCCATAGTTGGACGTCCGAACGTTGGTAAATCAACGTTATTAAACCAGTTGTTAGGGCAAAAAGTCTCGATTACGTCGAGAAAGCCACAAACAACTCGTCACCGCATTATGGGGATCAATACAGAAGATAATTACCAAATTATCTATGTTGATACCCCAGGTCTACACATTGAAGAAAAAAGAGCGATCAACCGATTGATGAACCGCGCAGCATCCAGTTCTATTGGTGATGTTGAATTGGTTATTTTTGTGGTTGAAGGAACCCATTGGACACCAGATGATGAAATGGTGGTCAATAAATTATCCAGCTTACGTTGCCCTGTTATTCTGGCAATCAACAAAATTGATAATGTGGTCGATAAGACGAGCCTATTGCCTCACATTGGTATGATCAGCCAGAAAATGAATTTCTTGGATGTAGTACCAATTAGTGCTGAAAAAGGTCAGGGCGTTGACACAATTGCGAAAATTGTTAAACAACATATTCCTGAAGCTATTCACCATTTCCCTGAAGACTACATTACTGATCGTTCTCAGCGCTTTATGGCGTCTGAAATTATCCGTGAAAAATTAATGCGTTTTCTTGGTGATGAATTACCATATTCCGTAACTGTAGAAATTGAGCAGTTTAAAGAAATGGATAGAGGTGGCTACCACATCAACGGCTTGATTCTTGTTGAACGCGAGGGTCAGAAAAAAATGGTTATCGGTAATAAAGGCAGCAAGCTGAAAACTATCGGTACCGAAGCCCGTATTGATATGGAACGTCTGTTTGAAACTAAAGTTCACCTTGAACTTTGGGTTAAAGTTAAATCAGGTTGGGCAGACGATGAAAGAGCGCTGCGTAGCCTGGGTTATGTTGACGATTTAAAATAATCGGTGACAACGTGAGTGGTTGGCAACGTGCGTTTGTGCTCCATTCCCGTCCTTACAGTGAAACGAGTTTATTACTCGATTTTTTCACTGAAGGGGAAGGTAAAATACGTTTGTTGGCGAAAGGCGCTAGGCGCAACCGCTCACCTTTAAGAGGCTGCTTGCAGCCTTTTACACCTTTATTAATCCGTTGGGGTGGTAAAGGTGAAATCAAGACCCTCATTAACGCAGATCCTGTTTCTCTTGCTCTTCCTCTAAGCGGCACTGTTTTATATAGCGGCTTATATCTCAATGAATTAACCGCCCGTGTCCTTGAGTTTGGAACCCCATATTCAGCCTTATTTTTTGATTACCTATCTTGCTTACAAGTGTTGGCAGGCAGTGAGCGAACACCTGAATCTGCTCTACGCCAATTTGAGCTTGCACTGCTATCTTACTTAGGTTACGGCGTTGACTTTCTGCACTGTGCAGGTAGCGGAGAGCCTGTATCGGATACTATGACTTATCGTTACCGCGAAGAAAAAGGATTTATTGGTAGCTTAGTAATAGACCAATTTAGCTTCACAGGAAAACAACTTAAAGCGCTGGCAAGCCGTGATTTCCCTGATGCTGATACCCTAAAGGCAGCTAAACGTTTTACTCGGATGGCTTTAAAGCCCTATCTGGGAGGTAAGCCGTTAAAAAGTCGAGAGCTTTTTAGGCAATTCACGACAATGCCTTCAATATTAACTAATAATAAAAGCTAAATTTTATTTTTTTGAAGCTATTTGCAGATATTTCTACGTGCAAATTCATCTGCTATCCAGCTAATTTTTTATCCTTATCCATTTTCTTCGAAGCGCTTCCCAAAAGTTGAATGTAATAGGTGCAATACAGATATCTGTTTGTAATATGTGGGAAAGAGTGAGAGATTTATTCCCACAAAGCGCTAAAGTGCAGTACGATACGACTTATAAAAAATAAGTGACCGTTTATTCATAGGGAGTTAAACATGGCTGAGCTGTTATTGGGCGTTAACATTGACCACATTGCAACCGTTAGAAATGCAAGAGGAACACAATATCCAGATCCTGTCCAAGCAGCATTTGTTGCTGAACAAGCTGGAGCAGATGGTATCACCATTCACCTACGTGAAGACCGTCGCCATATTACGGACAGAGATGTTGAGTTACTTAACCAAACTATTCAAACTCGCATGAATCTTGAAATGGCGGTCACCGATGAGATGATCGACATCGCTTGTCGCATTAAGCCAACTTATTGTTGTTTAGTACCAGAAAAACGTGAAGAAGTGACAACGGAAGGGGGATTAGATGTTGCAGGGCAAAAACAAAAAGTTGCTGCTGCGGTAAAACGTCTAACAGAGTCGGGCATTTTAGTCTCCTTGTTTATCGATGCAGATCATGAGCAAATTGATGCTGCTCAAGAGTGCGGTGCTCCATTTATTGAGATCCATACTGGAGCATATGCGGATGCAAAAACAGAGCAAGCTCAAGAGATTGAGTTTCGTCGAATTCGTGATGGTGTCAAATATGCCGCAGGTAAAGGCATTAAAGTGAATGCAGGTCACGGCTTGACGTACCATAATGTTCAGCGTATTGCCGCACTTCCTGAAATTTATGAATTGAATATTGGCCACGCGATTATTGGAAGAGCGTTATTTAGTGGTTTAGCGCAAGCAGTATCCGATATGAAGCAATTACTCACGGAAGCACGCAAATAATGGCTATTGTAGGTTTAGGTACTGATATCGTTGAAATTAGTCGTATAGAGTCAGTCATTGAACGCTCAGCGGATAGCTTAGCTAAAAGAATTTTGACGGAATACGAGTATGCACAATATCAGCAACAAACTAAGCCTGCCCGTTTTTTAGCTAAACGATTTGCCGTTAAAGAGGCTGCTGCTAAAGCATTAGGGACTGGGATCCGTAACGGATTGGCTTTTAATCAGTTTGAGGTCACTAATGATAAGTTAGGTAAACCGTTATTAACGCTCAGTGGAGAAGCTTTGAAGCTGGCAGCTTGTCTGAATGCAACCCATTTTCATGTTTCTATTACCGATGAGCGCCATTATGCGGCAGCAACAGTGATTATAGAGAGTCTGATAGATTAAATGAATTGCCGACAAGGCTACGTCGTTACGTCGGCAATTTTTAAGGATGACAAACTTTTGATGTTAGATTTTATCTGCGTGGTGGATCATGACAAACTTATCCCATAGCTGTTCTTGGGATTCAGTTCGTTCAGGGTCGGTAATAATGGTATTTGTGATAGGGCAGACAGACTGACAGGTTGGCTTGTCATAGTGGCCAACACATTCAGTGCATAGGTCAGAATCTATTTCATAAATTTCCTGTCCCATGAAAATAGCATCATTAGGGCATTCAGGTTCACACATATCGCAATTAATACAGCGTTTTGTAATTAATAATGACATATCAATAATTTACGTTTAATAAAGTTAATAATCAGTAACTTAAGTTCTATCCGTATTCGTTACTTTCGTCCGGCTATTGTGTTTTTATACAGTATGTTTTACATTGAGAAACCAAGATTCGTAACACAAAACAGCAACACATACCTATTTTACAGCTCTAAAAATACCTAGTGTGTGAGCTTTTAATTTAATGTGTTGATATGACGAGGTATTTCAATGTCAAAGTTAGCAACACAAAAGCCCGATAGCACTAATTCTGATGAATATGCCGACGCATTACAGCGTTGGGAGTCATGCAAGCCACCGTACACAAGTACACACATGAGAATCTGTGTTGCGGCTGCAAAAATCATTTTAAAACACATCAACAAGCCACGTCGATCTAAATACGAAAAAGAGCATTACCTGCGTATTGATTTTAGCAAAGCCGGTAAGGTAACAGTATACGCCGAATTCCCCAAACATATGGAAGTCAAAGGTCAAAAATTAGGTGAGTTTCCAGAGTTATCATTACCTATCGCAAGAGAAAAAGCTCAATTATTAGCTGAGCAAGGGCTAAGGGCTGAGTCAGTTCATCAATTAATAGATGCATACGAAAAGGATTTAGCTGGCAAAGTTTCCCGAGCAAAGCTTAGCGAAAATAGCTATGCGACATATTGCTGCAGAACAAAACAAATAAAAGAATCCTTTGGTAGCAGAGAAGTTTTCAGCGATATGAAATACCCAAGGCTAATTGAAGTTATCGATTCATGGGTACAGACTAAATCAAACAATCAGGCATTGGAGTTATTTGCAGAGTTGCGCCGGTTTTGGAAATTTGCCGCCCCTGTTTATTGCAATGGGATAAATATAGCCGCAAGCATTCCCGACGACTATGTTTCCTCTCGAGTACAAAAGCCTTTACCAACCAAACGATACACAGATATAGAATCGATCTCCACTCTCTGGATTAACGTTGCGTCATGTAGTTCCGTTCATCAAAAAAATGCGGTTAGATATATGATCTTAACTGGCGTTAGACCGATAAACATTGCAAATTTGCGATGGGACTATGTTGATTTGGATAATCTAGAAATTACTTATCCAGCGGGGCTAACGGGAATGCGAGGGGCAATGAAAACGCAGAAAGAATTCAAGTTCCCAATCACTAAAGCAATGAAGGCTTTACTTGATGAGCAGCTATCGTGGCGTGAGTCTTCAGTTAACTGCAATCGTGATTATGTATTTCTGCAACCACGAGATCCATCACTGCCTTTTTCAAAACGTTCTTTGGATAAATTGGTGAAAACATATAGCCCGGAAGGGGCGGTGAAAGGGGTAGTACACGAAGGGACGGTGAAGGGAAAATCCGGCGCATTCAATACGATGTGCCGGAAATTTTTCAAAAGTAACATCATTGCTCAAATGCGCCAAAAGGGATATTCACGCTCAGATACAAAAGAGATAAGCATACTATGCCTACATCATTCTGACAGAAGTGAGGACCGTATGGCTGAACACTATGATTTTTCTGATGAGATACTACAGGAAGAAATAGCGCTAAAGCGTCAGGCTTTTGAAGCTCATGAAAATAGTATTTTGACTCAAGTAGCGCTATTACGTAGGAAAATGGGTTAGTAAACTTTGCGGCATTTTTCAATAAATGCTTTAACATTTTTATACTCGTACCTAACGACTTTTTCGGTAAAACAAATAGGTGCGAGTATTTTTCTATGTTTATGATTGTTATTCCAATCAGCCAAAGTTTTAGGGCTAATGCCACCAATGAGAACACATACCTCTTGAATACTTAATAAATCATCATCATGGTATTTTTTAGGGGTATTCATCTCTTCTTTTTTTGTTTTGCGTTCTACGCAAGCGCTTTCTGTTACCATCTTGGTCTTGCCTCATAATTGATGAAATAATTTTATCTGTAGTATCACAAGCACGTTTTATTTCCGCTTCAGTGCATGGTCTGTTTTTTACACTAGAGGCTAACTTGCCTAGCTTGATATCGAATTCAGTTAATAATTGATCCCCAGTTCTCCAAGGGGTTAATTGCGGTTGTTTCATGGTGGTCATCCATTATTGAATAAACCACCATGTTAATTATTACTAAAGAACAAAACTGATTAAGCTTAATCAATTTTTAGCCGGTATAACCGAATCAACCGGGTAACACTCTGCGATATTCCCTTTTCCGGCTTCAATTTCTCTATCGATTAAACAATTAATTTCATCAGGATAGATATAGCCATATGGCTCAAACTGGCAATTCATTGCACTGCATACGAGTAAAAATAAGCCAAACATTATTTCCCACCTTGCTGTTTCGATACCGGTGGCTGTATTTCAATTTTGATATTTGCCGGCAAATCATAGGAGACTTTGCAACGGCGGTCAGTTGAAATAAAACCGTACGATCCATCAGGTAAGATAATTTTCACTTCCTGGTCTTTTTGATGCACATGTCTTAGCATTGGTCTTGCCCCTTATTTTCTATGCTTCTAATTGCAATTTTAATTTTAGCCAATTGCAAGATAGCCGGTTTATATTCAGCTGATACACCAGAAAAGAAGCGGTTCATTACTCCATGCTCTGGTTTAGTAATCATCATTAAATTCTCAATGGTGCAGTTTAATGGGTTGCCATCTATGAATTTGATAACATGACCTTTGGGTATCTTTCCGTTACTCTTTTCCCATAGCAAAATATGTTTAAATTTCCACTCGCTCGGCAAGCCTGTTTTTACTTTGATATATCCAGTTGTAGCTATGACTTCTGCGCCAATTTCATGGCGGTTATGAGGAATATGATTCTTTTTAAAAGATCCTGAATTTGCCCCCTTTAAACCTTTAATACCTTTATTGGCGGGTATATTTCCTTTAATAAACACTCCAGACCTACCAGTTTTCAATTTCAGGCTTTTACGTAACCCATTGATCATGTCTTTTGATCGAGTGGTACCGAACCGGCTATTAAAGTTAATGGTGAGTTGAGGGAGCGATAATAGGTAGTTTTTACGCATCCAATCACGCATTTCTTCGTTATAAGAAAATCGGCTCATTTTTTAACTTCCAGATAATTAGGGGCGTCTTTAATACGCCCTTCACTAGCCATACGCTTAACACTAATCGCCAACTGCCCATTATTGACGATTTGTGATGCAACTGCGGATAAAGCCTTTGCACGCCCAATCTCCTCTTTAAGTTCCTCCCCTTTAAGATCTTCATCAGACAGCCTTTCCAATTGCATGAACAAGTAGTTATGTAAATCTTCTAGGTTATTTTTCATAATAAATACACCGTGACATGTCACGCTAGTGAATAATTACCGATGATGTTGGGTAGCCTAGTTGCAGTAAAACCGCTTTTTTTACCATTGATAGAGTATGTTCTTCTTGAGTTGTCACATGCTCAGTTGTATCTGTAGACCACTCTACGCTGCACTTATTGCTTGCTTCATCGTGAGTAATAATCACTTCAAGTTTCATAGCCATAATGTCTCTCCTGATAATGCGCCCAGTAATGGGCGCTATAGGTATTAACGAACTTGCAGAGTACGCGCCCCAGTTTCAAGGTGTGCTCCATCTATAATTTCACCTTTATCAATACGCGCTTTAATTGCTTTTTTATCGGGTGCAGTCACAGTTTGAACATCAATTAATTCGTCAGGAAGTAATGATTCATCATCAATGACAACAGATACAGTGCCTTTTCTTGCTGTAAACGTATTTCTCAACGTTTTTAAGCTATCTTTTCCAGATGTTAATAAACACGTTAAGGCATACTGTTTTAAGTTTTTAATTTGATTATCGAATTGGTTTTTACGCTCAGCTAGACGTTTCGATTCTTTACTTAGGGTTTCAGCTTGCCCTTCAATATTACGAACGTGAACCATAATTGCGTCTAGCTTATCGCCTAATTCACCTTCAAGACCTTCTAACGTATCTGCGACATCTTCTGCAGAGAACTCACCCGACTCAACGAGCTGTTGTAATTTGTCATAATCAGCCGCTATTGCGATTGCCTTTACCTTGGTCATTAGATTGCCTCTTCTTTTTGTTTCAGTTGGTCTAAACACTCATCTTCAATTTCTTTTAATCTGCGAAGACGACCGTTTAAATATTTTTCATATTCAGTATCACCACGTTGTTTAGCTAATTTAGCGTGGGTTGAGATTTCACGGGTAAGGGTTGAAGTAATACCACGTAATTCATTTGCTGTGACAGCACTGCGCATAGTCTCAGTGTGTCGAGTGAATTTCTCGTCTAACTCTTTACGAACGCGAGTTGTATCTTCGGCATTGTCTGTCGCTGCTTTGATTTCATACTCGAGTTTATTGCTTGCAACATATTCAGGGTTATCGTGCATTCCCATAAACACATCAGAGCTGAATCCAAGCATCGATAATGCTTTCTTAATTGCATCGGTGAGTGATTTTTTAATTACTTCACCGTCGACTTTGATACCGTAATTAGTTTGGTATCGATAAGGTGTGGCGCCGTAACTTTCGAATTCACCGCGTAATCCACGTTCAGTGTTGTACCAGAACTTAATTTTGAGTGAATGGTTCTGTTCACAAAATAATGAACCATCACTATCACGTAAAAATTTAGTTGCTACTTGTTTATTACGTTCATCGAGAACGGGTTCTACGAGTGGCTTCCCATCAATGAACTTTTCTTCAATAACTTCATATCCCCATCCTTCACCGATAGGACCAAAGATTTCAGTCGCACGCATAAACATGTAAGTGCTGTTAATGCTGGTACCAGTAAATCCCATACCCTCTAAAGGCTTGGTAAATCGTGCGTCAGTGCGCTGCACGCGCTTCCAAATGCTGAGGTGGTCGTTATTGCCTTCGAGCACTTCATCGATAACTGTTGCACGATGTTCAAAATCATCTTGCTCAGCAGTTACAGCGGAAATTGGTTTAGTAACTGCTGGTGTTTCTTTAGTTTCAATAGCAACGGTTTCAGGTTCTTTTTCTTCTTTAGCCGGTGTTTCTTTTTTCTTACTGCCGCGTCTGGTTTTTTCTTTGGTAACGGGCTCTTTGGGATCTTCATCATTAGCCGGTTTGGTACCTAAGTTATCAACTGAAAAACGACCATTACCTAAGGAGGTTACTTTTGGATTTTCGGCACCAAGTTTTGCATCGATAAACGCCTTACGGGCATTGGCATCATCAAATAATTCAGGTTTCTCGCGTGCCTCAGACACTAATGCGAAGATGTTTTCGCGCGGTATATCGAGAACGCTAGGGAGTGTGCGCAAGTCCATTGATAAACGTTTCCATGCTTTATCTTCAGCTGCTATTAATTCTTTAGCTTTACGGATATCAGCACTACGGATAGCGTCAAAATCAACATCACCAATTAATGCGAGGGCAACCTCCATATCAAGCGTGGCGTAGTCACGTTTGAGAATTGGCTCATCGTTTTCACTTTTTGTTGCGGATGTCACTTCCAGCTTAGGTTCTTCTTTCAAATAACTTTTACCGAGGGCGGTAGCATCTTCAATGGTGATTTCATCATCAGCGAACTCAGAAACGGCTTGTGCAATTTCGATAGTTTGTTCTGCATCCATCGTGCATACAGCACTGATTTTAGCCAGCCCTTTACCGATATTACGGATTTTTGGCTGATCGCTGCCTTCGTGCACGAATTTGATAGCTTGGCTATATTCCGCATCTGTAAACTGAGTTTTGCCATATAGCAGGGTTGCAGCAATACGGACCATCGGCGCTAATTTATTAAAGTCTTTATAAACGATAGGCTGCCAGCTAGTGCCGTTAAATTCATTTTGAGAAGCAAATACTTCATCAAATTCACCGATAGCAGGGCGAGGGGATCCCATAGCATCTTCACAAACGATAGGTTCGTCAGTGTTGAAATTATCCATGGCTTCCGGATAAGATTCTGAAAGCTTGATCATTGCTGATGCGCTAGCTAGCTTTTCGTTAGTTGCATTTAAAGCGATAGTTAATGGTACTGCTCCGTTGGAGCGAGCCTCGGTCGTTGGCTCAAATACACAGATAAAAGTTTTCATTGGTCTTGCCTCTTAATAGGGGATTTCTTCGTCAATTTTAGAAATTGGCTTGCCTTCTAAACAAAGCAGCATTTGGATCTGATCTTCAAGTAAGCTTGATTTCACCTGCGCATCAGCAAGAATTTTATTTTGCTCTTCGCGTAATATCTCAATTTCAGCACTTACTAATTGCTCTGAGGTTAATTCTTGAAATGGAATTTCAACGGTATGTTCTGATACAACGAAACCTACACCTAAACTAACATCGGCTTTAAATGTGAATGCTGCGTAGTGATATGAACCGTCAAATTGCTTTCGTGCGTGGATGTAAAGCGTAACGCTTAGGGTTTTAGGTTGTGCTTTCATAGCAGCTCCTTTAAAATAACTGTGATCAGTGATTTATCATTGGTCTTGCCTCTTCTAGCGTTTGGTCGCGCTAGTAGAATTCTCGGTTAGCTTTGGTCGGCGACCCGAGGTAAAGGAACCCACTTCGGTGGGTTTTTTTACGTCTGTAAATCAATGCCCGTCTTTCCGAGCTGTCAGGTCTTGCCTTGTAGCTTTGGTCGGTAACTAATTAAATTCCCTGGTACTGCAAAAATTCACTGTTATGTCGTGGTAATCATGAAAGGTCGCGATGAGAGCTTTGGTTCTCCTCCGACATAACAGCAAAACTAAATTTGGTTTGAACACCTATCAAAACACTTGCTGTGAGGTCTTGTTTGTTTCGATGTTTGTAATATACAAGATAAATTGTATTAAAGTAAATGAAAAACTTGTTTAAATTTGTATTGCTTGTTTATTTGTTTGTAGTTGGTTGTTTTTATGAGGATATTTATTTTGTTTAATTTTGTGGAAAAGAGGTGGGGATCACATCAATGTATGCAGAAATGGTTTTTACATTGAATGAGGTGTGAATAGAGAAACAGAGGATAGAAGGAAACAAAAAGCCCTTACGTTAAGCAAGGGCAGAAAGGTATTACACAATAATTATTCGCTAGCTGATTTTTTTCTGAAGTTTTCATCGTTTTTTACATATTCAAACGAATCAAGAATGATACCTGTTATTCTTAATATATCTTCAGGGGATTGAATTGTGATGCGGTTATTTGTTAACTCTAAACCTGCGCGCTTTATTTCATTACCTAATAGGTCAGTAATCTCTATCGGAACCATGAGATAAGCACTATTTTTCTTATCGTAGAATCTAACTATCCAACGATTAACTTTACCTTGATATAGGATACCAAAGTAAGACTCAGTATCTTTATATTCAATTTCATTACACCCGGTGATCTGTTTTATTTTTTCAAATAAAGTTAATTCATTAGTGGTGGTAATAATGTTTGGATTATCAGGATCAATAATATCTTTTAATTCATTAGACTCTTGAGTTTCCTCTGTTGCTGTTTCTACGGGCTCTTCGCCATAAGCAAACTTACCAGATAAGCCTGAAACTACCATTGCACTGACAGAACGTTCAACAGCTTGCTTGACTAGAGGGGTTATAGAATCGATAAAGCGCTGATTTAATTGTCTTTCAACATTCGAGCGGCTAGCAACATAGCGAACAAACTCACTATCAACATCTCTTAGACTTGAACTAATAGTTTTAGTGAAAGCAGATAGATATACGCTCTCTTCAGCTAGAGTTCTTAATGCTTCAGGTTTGAATTTATCGTGTCTAAAGCGAAATAATTGACCTGCATCTGAATCACTAATTTCATCCATTCTAATGCGTAAGAATGGAGTTGGATCCATAACGTTTTTTTGTTTCAAATCAGTAAAGAAACGCCATTCCAATCCATTAGTTATAGCTGATATAGTGACTTCAGGTGTGGAATTGAAATATCTAGAAAGTTGAGGGCAATGGTTATCTAATTTTTCAAAATAACATTTGGCTTCAATGAACATAACGGGAACATCTTGGCAAAAGAGCGCATAGTCAACACGCTCATTTGCTTTTACACCAGGGAAATCAGCGCCGTATTCTGCCTTAACTTTTTGTGGGTCATAAGGGCTAAAGCCGAGGATATCGAGAAAAGGTAGTATTAACGCCTGTTTTGTGGTTTCCTCTGTTGAGCAGTGTTGCCCAACCTGTTTTACATGGTCCACATGATTTTTAAGCTTTAACTTGAAATTTTCCATAGAGTTACCTTAGTAATCAAGAACAGAATACCAAAACATTCTGCCGATAATCGTCACGCTGTCTTCATCAGCTTCTTCATCTTCATATTCATCACGGTTATAACTGCGAATAATTAGTTTTCCACCTGGTCTTCTATATAACATTTTTAAGCGTTTTAGACCGTCTTGGTCTATAGCGTAGACTTTACCATCAATTATTTTTTTATTTGCCATGTCAATTGCTACAGCTGCATTGTTAGGTATTACTGGTTCCATGCTATCCCCATTTGCAGGAAAACATGCAATAGTTGATCCATCAGTAGGTGCGCCAATTCGACGTAGTGTTGACTTAGAAAATCTCAATTTAAAGCCGTTATAATCAATATCAATACATCCGCCATTACCACAGGCAAACTCTATATCTTTGTAGAAAGGAACTTCAACCTCATCAGATTCTAATGGGGTTTTACTATCCCATGACTTAATACTTCCCCACTCGTTTTCCGGAGGGAGTGAGTCATTGTTGTTTTCTCTTCCTGTTACAAGCCAATCAACTGAGCAAGATAATGCTTTTGCTAATTCAGGTAAAAATCTAGGGCGCTTAGTTTTTCCGCTTTCTAGTTGTTCTATCGATTGCTGGGTAGTTCCAACGGTTTCAGCTAACTCTGCCTGAGTCAGATTGAGAAGAATTCTTTTATTTTTAACTCGTTCAGAAATCGACATATAACCCCCTAAAAAATACAAGAAGATGATTACAAGAAAACCTGTAATTGACAAACAAGTTAGTTTGTTTTTAAATACAAGAAACTTTGTTAAAAAGGAGACGCAAATGAATACGCTTTCAGAAAGAGTTAAGAGTCGCCGAGTTGAACTCAATTTAACTCAGTCAGAACTTGCAGATATGGTTGGATTGAAGCAGCAATCTATCCAGCAAATTGAATCAGGACTTATAAAAAAACCTAGATTTATTATTGAGATCGCAAGTGCTTTAAAGTGCGAACCATCATGGTTAATCAGCGGTAGTAAGAATGTTGCCTAAAATCATGTTGTTATTTTAAACATATGCAGCTCACTGTTTATTAGTGTATTTGATTAAAAAATAAAAACTGATTCTTAATAATCAATTTTGCGACAGGAGACGCGAGTAGATGAATTTTGATATCGATATTGTCCGTTCTGAAATTGAGGATTGGGCAGCGGAGCAAGGTCAAGAGCATGTAGCTATTGAGGTTAGCCGTGCTTATTTAGGCATTGTAAAAAACAGGTCACAAGTGCGTTTGCATGTGATCGAAGACGAATCGGGTAGGGCTGATTGGAAAGCGATTAATAATAACCGGCAACAGATATTTCGTTGGTTGCGTGGTGATTCCCCCGCATCTATCAGAAAAATAGTTGAGTTAATGCCGGCAATAGAAATTGCATTACCGGCATCGAGATTAGCTCGCATTCGTGGTGATACAAAAAATTACCTAGCTTCAATTGCAATACAACGATTTGCTGAGGCAATTAGCGAAATTTTATTAGAGGGTCGTGACATGTCACACCATATTAATAATGCAGTCATTGCGTTAAATGCGATACCACGTCAGACCAGCGTGCATTAATTCAAGAGGCAAGACCAATGCTAAGAACAATTGAGAAAATAACCTATCGCAATGGTTTTTTGTTGAACGGAGAACCAGCGGATAGAGAGAAAATCGAAGACGTTTTCGAGGGTAGAAGAGCGGCTGCGCTAAGCGTTTGGGAACAGTACGAACAACAAAAACAAAAGCTGCTTTCAAAGAAACTCACGCCGGAACAGTACCAGAACGCCTGCCGTGATATAGCTAAAGCACTGGGGGTGTGAAGTGAGTAATAAAATTCAAGGTTATGTTTGGGATGCTTGCGCAGTTTCTGGCGTTAAAGGTACCAAATTAATGATCATGGTTCGCTTGGCTGACTACTCGAGTGATGAAGGTGTTAGTTACCCTAGTGTAGAAACGATTAGTCGACAAATTGGAGCTGGTGTCAGCACTATTCGTAGCGCTTGTAACGAGCTTGAGCAAGATGGTTGGTTAGTTAAAAAGATGCGTAGAAATGGAAATAGAAATGCATCAAATTTGTATTTTTTGAATGTTGATAAGTTGGAAAAAATAGCACTTGAGGAAAATGCAAAACTAAGAAAATTGCGCGAAAAAGCATCTAAATCTCACCATCCAGATTCTGAACGTTCAGATTTTGACCGTACAGAAAACAATGAAAAAGTGAGGTTTGACCCTCCAGTTTCTGGCGTTCAAGATGGTTTTCACCCTCCAGAATCTGGAGGCGATCCATCAGTAAATTCAAAACATGATCCATCAGTAAATTCAAAAGAGGATCCATCAGTTCAGGTTGAGCCAAAAAAATCGAAGAAATTATTCGATGCAAAATTGGCTAAACCCGAAAACGTGAGTGACGAAGTTTGGTCAGATTGGATTACTTTCCGAAAGGAAATTAAAAAACCGCTGACTGAAACTATGTGCAAGCAGCAAGCAAAAAAATTAGCGAAGTGTTCTGATGCCGATGCCGTGATTTGTAATTCGATTGCCAATGGTTGGCAGGGGATATTTCCAGATAAAGTCATAGCCAAGGTTAACAAACCTAATTCGCATACTGGGTTTGGTGACAAGCACTATGAATCTCAGGATCCGCACTGGTTTGTTGGAGGTAAAAATGCCTGAACAAGATTTATTGGTTAGTGTAAATATTCCTCCGCGTTTTGCTAGTACAACCTTTGAAACATTCAAAGCAACTACGCAACCGGCTAAACATAATCTCATGATCTGCAAACAGTACGTAACAACATGGAACGACAGGAAAAATGCAGGAGAGGGGCTTGTACTGTGTGGAATGCCCGGAACAGGTAAAACCCACCTTGCAGTATCGATCGCCCGTGAGATTGCCGGAGGTTTACAGGAATCGGTATTTATCACTACAGCAGCGCGTATCATTCGCGCATTTCGTAGAACGTGGTCAGGAAATTCAGAATTTAGTGAACTGGATGTGCTAGCAAAATATTGTGATCCCGACCTGTTGATAATTGATGAAATCGGTGTCCAGTACGGTACTGACTCGGAACGAAATATTTTGTTCGAAGTGATTAATGATCGTTACGAAAGTTTATTGCCGACTATTTTAGTTAGCAATTTACCGTTGAATGAGCTGGAAGAAATGCTTGGTGAACGTGTAGTAGACCGATTATTACAGGGTGGTACCGTGCTTACATTCAATTGGGCAACATACCGCAGAGGTAATCACTTATGATGGATGAGCGCGATTTAGAGGGGGCAGTGATTAGCGGTTTTCTTGCTGGTGGGGCTTCTCAAGACGCTTATGAGGTATTGGCTACATTACCTGAAGAGGCATTTAGCTCAAGTTATTATCAGCGTGTTTATCGAGAGATAAAAAAACAAGCACTAACGAGTTCGTTAATTGACCCATTTTTTATTGCGGATGCTTTAGGTGATAAGGGCGATTTAGCTAATTTATTGGAGCTTGCCAAATCACCGGTATGGAAAGCTAATCTGAAAGGGTACGCATCCAAAGTTCATAGTTACTTCCGTGTTCGCCAAGTCATTCAACTGATGGCTAAATATCAGACCGTTATCACTGAGGCAGGCAACCATGAGCAAGCCGAAGAGTTGATTAACCAGTTTGCAAATCAGATTGGTCAGCTCACTGCCGGTAGCCAAAACCTGTTACCCGTTCATCTAAATACTCTGATTGAAGGATATGTTGAAGTCCTCGAACGTAGAAACTTAGGTGAAGATATTAGTGGAATGATTAAGACGGGCATAGAAGCATTAGATGACAAAATCGGAGGGTTTAACCCGACTGATTTAGTTTTCATTGGTGGTCGTCCGGGGATGGGGAAAACAGAACTTGCTTTAACCATGATTGAGGGTATGACCCGTGATGGCGGTGGAGCCTTACTATTTTCCATGGAAATGGCGAATCAACAAATAGCGGAACGCATGATCGCAGGTTCATCACAGTTACCTGTATCAACACTAAGAAAAGGGCAATTACATGATGAAGACTGGGCAAGATTGAGCTCTGGCTTAGCGCATTTAATGGATCGAGATATTCACATCATCGATGCTAGTAACTTAACAGTAGAGCAAATATGCGCAATTAGTGAGAACCATAAGCGGCAGTATCCAAACTTAAAAGGGATTTTCGTTGATTATTTAGGTCTCATCAAAAAGCCGAAGGCAGAGCGTAACGACTTGGCTATAGCAGCAATTTCAGCCGCATTGAAAGGGCTGGCAAAACGACTTCATACACCAACAATCGCCCTAAGCCAGTTATCACGTGACGTTGATAAACGCCTATTAAATCAACGTCGCCCTGTTGCCGCTGATTTACGTGATTCTGGTAGTTTAGAGCAGGATGCAGACTACATCTTATTCACTTACCGCGATGTGGTTTATAACCCGAACAGCCCAGCTAAAAACTATGCTGAAGTTATTGTGGATAAAAACCGACACGGTGAAACCGGTACCATCTACCAAGAGTTTAAACACGGACATTACATGCCGACCGACCAAATTACGGCAACGGAAGTGTCCAGAATGCAACAGCAATCACAGAGTGCTAAACCACGCAAATACGCAGAAAAGGCATTTTAAAAACTTATTGAGGCAAGACCATGACAATTAAAGACCCAATCACCGGTGAGTCACTCGTCCGGAGCAATCACCCCATATTGCCCGATGATGGTTTGGATCATACACCATGTCACATTGAGCTTATTCAATCAGCTGCGCGAGCAAGAACTAAGGCGCCATATCAGCAAATTTTAAAACCACAAAAGCCGAGGTAGTTATGTCTGGGCAATCAAGTTACTTGCCTGATGGATTGCCTCACAATCGCGCTTTGTGGTCAGAAGAATATCGCGAACTGGAGCAACTTGATTTATTCGCTAGCCGGCTAATTCGGCAACTGAAAAATCGAAAAATAAACAGAGAGCGTGTGCTGGTGGAAATTGAAAAGGCGCCAGAGGTACATCGAGAGTTTTTTAGAGATAGGTTGAACTATTGGCGTCAATTAATGCAGGTATGAAGCATACACTCTTGGAAAAAATAAAATTACTCCCATCATATAACTAAACATTTTATAGCGGATATAAGACCGTCTTGTCATAAGGTTATTAAATGTAGTTAGTTGGAGTGAAAATGAAAAAATCGGTTTATAAAGCAAGTGGTTTATGGGACGAAAAATCTTTCATAACTCTTTTCGTCGCTTCAAGTGAAAAAGATGTACTTTCAACAATAGCATTTTGGGCAAATCTAAATGGCGCTAGAGTAGATGAGTTATCTATTGAGCGTTATTGCTCAGTGCATTAACCAAATTGATATGAAGAGGCAAGACCAATGGCTAAATCAGCAGCAGAGCGCAAGGCTGCCCAACGCAAACGCCAGCGTGAAGCTGGCTTTGTTACCCCGCAGTGGCAAGTTGAATCAGAAGAACATGAAATGATTAAGCGTAATTGTGCATTGCGTAGACCAGGACGTGATTCCTATGATGAGAGTGAATATATTCAGATGCTCATACGGAATGATGATACAAGACTTCAGCGCGAGATTGCGGAATTATCCAATCGTTGTTGTGGTAAATGTGGTGAACGTCTACCAGTGACGGAATGTTGCCTTGATGGTGATTCTAAATGCTGGTTAACCAATGGGTGGCACGGATTAAAATTGAAGGTAGAATAAAATATAAATTATTTAAAGAGGGATTAGTATGTCTATTTTAGCTGAGATACAGCATGATGCGATCAACCCAGAAGTAAGAGTCGCTGACTTATTACGCAAGTGTTTATTTCTAGCTAGTAAAACTGGTAGTGATGATTTTAAAAATTGGGTTTTACATGAACTGGATGGATATCCAAGTTATGACGATGTTCCTGATTACCGTATTATTTCATGCCACTCGAAAGGAAGCTTCTCGCGATATGGTGGTATACTAAAAAACCTTCCAATTGATTTAAGTATACTACCAGAAGAGTATACTGAATTATTTGGTAAAATGGTTGTTACTAATACAGTTGCATCTATAGAGGGGTTACTACAAACCTCAGAATCTCAAATTGTTAAAAGTAATTGGAATGCTGAAGCTACTAGACTTGTCAGTGATAAAATATATCAAGGAATGTATTGTATTGAAGCATGGAATGAAACAGCTATTCATTTAATGTCTGGCATTCTGGATAGTGTTAAAACTAAAGTGCTGAGCATTGTTTTGGAATTGGAAAATAAATTACCAGATATTGAGGAGGTTAAATTGTCTAAATTAGATGAGAAAGTAGTTACTCAAGTTTTTAATAATATTATTAATGGTAATGCAAATATAGCGAATAGCGGAGAGAACTTCACTCAAAACTTACAAGTCCAATCTAATGAGCTGGTAGATAAGTTAGTTCATGAATTGATAGATTTAAAAAGGCAAGGGAAAGATTGTGAGGTGATTGATTGCTTAATTTCTCATGTGGAGTCCATAAAACAAGTAAAGGACAGACAAGAAGGGCTTGAGAAAGTGGCAAAAATTTCGAGCATAGCTGCAAATAGTGTCACTGTTCTTCCTGTTGTTGGTATGTATATTGGCAAACTAATAGAATTATTTTCATAGTTAGATAAAGTTTGAATTTTATCTAATTATGAAAAATTTATCTCGTAGAGATAATAATGGCAATAAAAGTCATTTAAATATATTTTTTATTATTGATCATTTCGTTGTGTGTAATATGAAAATTAGGCAAGGTAACTATAATTGGTTGATGGATTTTTCTTGAGTCAGAAAGTAGAATAGATACCATTGGTCTGAACACCCAATCTTAACACTTGCTGTGCCTACTGAGAGAAAAACTATGGCACAGCATGGCTTTATCAAAATGTCTAACGACACTCTTGTACCTGCTAATCCAGCTGCGAGAGATTTTCTGCATTCAAAAATCAAATGTGGTGATGTGCTTTATGCTGATTTTAAGAAGGCACGAAACCCACGATTCCACCGTAAATACTTCGCTTTACTCAACCTAGGGTATGAATATTGGGAACCAACCGGTGGCACTATTTCGCCTGAAGAAAAAGAGTTAGTTCGTGGTTACGTTAAATTCCTCGCTTACTACACCGATAATGATGATGCCCTCCAATCTACCGCAGATGTTTATCTCGATGATATAGCAAAAAAACGCGCTCGCAATATTTCAGCCGCTAAATCCTTTGATGCCTTTCGCTACTGGGTCGTTGAGCAATCTGGTCACTATGAAACTTTTGAAATGCCAGATGGCAGCCTACGCCGCGTTGCTAAATCAATCAGCTTTGCAAAAATGGATGACCTAGCCTTTGGCGAACTCTACAAAGCCACGCTCGACGTGCTTTGGAACTTCATTCTATTCCGTAAATTCCCCACTCAAAAAGCTGCTGAAAATGCCGCGGCTCAGTTATTAGATTTTACCTAGAGGCAAGACCAATGACCAAAAAATCAAAGACCAAAGAAGATAAACAATGGCTATCAGATGTAACCGAACTTGGCTGTATTTGTTGTCGAAATATGGGGTATGGACCATCACCAGCAGAAATCCATCATGTACGAGCAGGGCAGGGAATGGCGCAGCGAGCTAGTCATAAAGATGTTTTACCGTTATGTCCTCCTCATCACCGGGCTAGTTATGATACCGGCTTTCATGCGGCACCCAAAACATGGCAAGAAATTCACGGTAACGAAATCGAGTTATTAGAACAAACGAAAAAAGAAGTAATGGAGCTGCGCGCATGTCGAGTATAAAAAGTATTTCTGATGGTCTTGTGCTCGATCCAGAGCGAGAAGCATGGCTTCAAAATTGGCTGGCTAGATTTGGCGCTTGGGTTTACAGCGGAAGACTTGAAAAAAGACAAAGCAGCATGATAGCTGAGTTTATGGCTACAGTAGAGCGAAGAAGTTATCCAGATAGACCAACATGTAGTGATGATGATGGTCTATTAATTCATGACGTAGTCGATCAAATTTATCATCTCGATACCATCGCATTTAAAATGCTGTTAAGTCGTTATGTTTACTGTGCGTCCGATAGGGCTATCGCTAGTTCTTATTATGAAAATTGTGAACCTAGAATTATGCCACGTAGAAATGGATTACTTAGAAAGCGTAAGCCATCAATATCTACTTGCCGGCGAGAAGTTGAGGTAATTCTAAAATCAACTGAATATTTATTGTACCAACCATTAGTAGATGCATTTAAAAATAGAGAAAAAGAAGCGATATTGAAGAGAAACTGCAAAAACGTGTTGACTTCTTTGAATTAATGAGCCACTATTTCACGGTAAGTTGCCGATTTTGTAACTTGACCAACTAACCCAGCCATTGCGCTGGGTTTTTTGCTTTCTAAAGTAAGTAAAGCTTGCTGTCACCCTTGTTCAGAGTTACATGTGTGTTCACGACCAATAACTGACCAAAGGTATAGAAATATCATGTTAAAACATATTGATATGACAGAAGAGGCAAAAATTGTTTTAGAAGTTGTTCCACACTCCTGGTGGGCAACAATAGAAGAAATTTCAGGTTACACTGAATTAGCAAAATCACGCTGTCAGTTGATATTAACGCAACTCGCGATGGCGGGATTTATCAAAGAAAACATCAAAGAAAACACATTCCAAAATATCTAGTGCTGTGAAAATGGGCGACTGTAAAGGTGTTGGTAGCACCCTTACAGTCATTCGCCCGTTCCGGTAGATCACGGACAAACTAAAGCCCACTGCTTATGTGCACAAAGCATGGTGGAGCTTATCAAAAAAGGTTTCCCTGATCTATGAAAAATACTGTAAATTTAAACAGTGTCAATTTGGTTAATGAAGACTCACTCAGCTACATAAAAACACTTCCAGACAACTGTATTGATTTAATCGCAACTGACCCGCCATACTTTCAAGTAAAGACGTGCAGTTGGGATAATCAGTGGGAAAATGTTACTGCATATCTATCTTGGCTTGATGACATGCTGGCGGAATTCTGGCGTGTACTAAAGCCAAACGGTAGCTTATATATGTTTTGCGGTTCAAAACTTGCCGCAGATACTGAGTTGTTATTGAGAGAACGCTTTAACGTCCTGAATCATATTATCTGGGCAAAGCCATCAGGGCCATGGCGTAGAGCATGCAAAGCTGATCTACGCAGTTTCTTTCCAAGTACAGAAAGAATTTTATTCGCTGAACATTACCAAAGCCCATACAAAGGCAAAAGCAGTGACTATTTACAGCAGTGTAAGCAGCTAAAAGAAAATGTGTTCAAGCCTTTAATTGAGTATTTCAAGCAATCGCGTGAATCGCTTGGAATAACAGCTAAAGAAATCAAGCAAGCCACGGGTAAACAAATGGCATCGCATTGGTTCAGTTATAGCCAATGGCAATTACCTAGCGAGTCAGACTATCAGAAGTTACAGGATTTGTTTCATCGTGTAGCAAATGAAAAATTCAGAGAAAACCCGTTAAATCGCAATCACTTAGATTTGCTAGAAATCCAAGCAACGCTTAATCGTGAATATCGAGAGCTAGCTGAGCAGTACCAATTATTACGGCGCCCTTTCTCTGTAACTGTTGATGTTCCTTATACCGATGTTTGGACTTACTCGCCGGTACAATATTATCCCGGCAAGCATCCTTGCGAAAAACCTGCGGTAATGATGGAGCACATTATTAACAGTAGCACCCGAGAGGGCGACGTAGTTGCTGATTTCTTTATGGGATCAGGCGCAACAGTAAAAGCTGCATTAAAACTTAATCGTCGTGTTATTGGCGTTGAGTTGGAAACAGAGCGTTTCGAGCAAACGGTATTGGAGATAAATGAAGTAAACAATAATAAATAGTACAATATGCCGTCTATTATTGTGTAAGGAGCGGTATATGTCCGGCGGTATTATTGATTGCCCTCATTGCGGACGCAAGCTTGGGTATGAAGAATGGGGCGTTGTAGGCCCCGGTGGTAAAGAAAAAGAACCGGTTATTTGCCCATATGAAGATTGCAGCAAAA
The DNA here is from genome assembly GCF_000156395.1 of Providencia rustigianii DSM 4541. Lineage (GTDB taxonomy): Bacteria > Pseudomonadota > Gammaproteobacteria > Enterobacterales > Enterobacteriaceae > Providencia > Providencia rustigianii. The sequence goes on along the minus strand of NZ_GG703819.1, from coordinate 132,155 downwards.
TAATCTTTGAAGAAATGATTAACGGTATTTTTAGAAGTAGAAAAGTAACAAATTAATTTTTATCACATCCTGATGGCTAAGCAATGCTTAGCCTTTTTCATTTTTTAAATTCCAACTGAGTTTATTAACAACCACTAGATTTTTTATCTGGTGGCTTTCTATTAACTAAATATCAGGCACTCCGTAGGGGGTGGTATATGCGTATGGATAAATTAACGACTGGCGCCTCCTATGCTGCTTCGACAGGTTCAACGTTTTACTGGTTAAAGCAATTATTAGATGGTTTTTCATCGGAACAATGGGCAGCGATTGGTGTGCTCGGGAGCCTGCTTTTAGGTCTGGCCACATTCTTAACAAACCTATATTTCAAACGAAAAGAAGATAAGCGCAGAGAGGCGGTACATGGCAAAGATACCAAATAAAATAAAAATGGCCGCTGCAGCTGGTGGATTGATGACATTAACTGTTGCAATGGTTACTGAGTTTGAAGGGTACAAGCGCAAGCCATACTTGGATCCGGTAGGAATATTAACTGTGTGCTATGGACACACAGGTTCTGACATTATCCCCACCAAAACCTATACGGAAGCCGAGTGTAAAGCGCTATTAGAAAAAGACTTAGCAATCGTTGCTAAAGCGGTAAATCCACTAATTAAAGTCAATATTCCTGATTACACCAGGGCGGCTCTTTATTCATTTACTTATAACGTCGGAACCGGTGCTTTCTCGCGTTCTACGTTACTCAAAAAACTCAACGCAGGTGATCCAATTGGTGCTTGCAATGAACTTAAACGTTGGATTTATGCCGGAGGTGTGAAATGGAAAGGATTAATGACAAGGCGCGAAGTGGAAGAAGCTGTATGTCTTGGCGAGTTTGCTTATGTTTATCCGCTTTCATTATCGGGATACCCATCTTCTTGGCAGCTGGCGTATACGTACTCAGAGACAATACCTGCGGTGGTACTGACAAAGTAAGCCTAGAAAAACGCTGTCAAAGTGCGGTCAATTACAATAAAGCCAAGCAGGTTAACTTATGAAGATAGATAACTCGTTTTGGCTTTTTTTAATGTTAGTTGCTGTTAGTTGGTTGGCATTGACACTTTATGATAATAACACTGCAGTTAATAGCGACAACGACAAGTTAAAGCAAGAAAACATCAAACAAAGTGCGGTCATTGCCCTTCAGTCATTTCAATTCAATCGCTTTAATCAGATAGCAACAACAGCATACCGGAACGGCATTCAAGCTGATGCGAAAGCGCAGGAGAAAATCATTGAATATAAAACGATACTCAAAGCAGAGTCTTCTTGTGATTCTCTTGTGCCTCAGCTTGTTACTGATGGCTTGTTCGAGTACACAAACGAGCTACGAGCGCGCGCAATGCGTTCCAATTCCATCGACGTTAACTAATTCTGTGGTACCGCCATTGCCGCCTGACAGTGACGGAAAAACCTTATCATTCAAAGCGTCTGTATTATGGAACAGATTATTGCTAGGAACGATAGAGAAGGCGAATACGCAGTTTGAAGCCATCCGAGAAATTGAAGCTTCTAGAGGTAATAATTAACCCAGTGTAAATATGCTAAAATTATCAACTACTATAATTATTCATAGAAGCTAAGGAGTATGTAGGATGGAAGGTTTGAAGTTGTTAGATCCGTGGATTACATCTGATACATATGGGCGTGAAGAGGGTGGGGATATTGAATTATTTAATACAGTTGTATTGAGGCTATTGGAGAGGCATCCCGACATAAATGAAGATATGTTTAGAGAATACTTATTAGGTGTCAAAGGGGATGATGAATATTGGCGCGAAGTCGCTAAAGATTTTTCATCAAAATATGGTGCCATTAGAGATTTTTATCAATATCTAAACAAATAATATACAAATTATTACGTTATTTATATCTATGATAGCCAATCACAAAGCCTACTTTCGAGTGGGCTTTTTTATAGGTTAAAGGAGATAAACACGATGGCTAAACCGGATTGGGGGACGCTACAACAACAGTTCCTCGCCGCTCACGCCGAATCAGGAATATCCCCGAAAGAGTGGTGCGAAGAACAGGGACTTAATTACGCAACTGCGCGTCGATACATCAAGATATCAAATGCGCAGAGTGCGCAAAAAACTGCGCACAAGAAATTGCGCACTGCGCACGATAAAGAATGCGCAAAAGAGCCAATACACGATAGTGATATATCAATTGCGCAGAGCGGTGAACAAGATAATGCGCACAATGATGAAAACACGTTTAACCTGCGCAACTACAAGCTTACAGACCTACAATTTCGTTTCGTCAATGAGTATCTTATCGACTTAAACCGTACTGCTGCATACAAGAGAGCAGGTGGTAAATGTAATGGACATAATGCCTACGCTAGCGCAAGTCAGATATATAGAAATATTGAGGTCAATCGAGCAATCAGAGACGCGCTAGCTGAACGAGAACGCAGAACTGAGATAACCCAAGATGCCGTATTAAAAATGTGGTGGGATATTGCGACTGCAGACGTTAACGAGCTGACTGAATATCGTCGATTGTGTTGTCGTCATTGCTGGGGCTTTGGTTTTAATTATCAGTGGCGTGATGCGGTTGAATATGAAGATGCTGTGAAAAAAGCCATGGCAGCGAATAAATCACCTCCACAAGATGTTGGTGGTTACGGTTATGATGACACGTTAGACCCTAACCCTGATTGCCCTCGATGTAATGGCGCGGGTATTGGTCGTGCGCATTTTCATGATACGCGCGATTTAGCCGGCGCAGCTCGTCGTTTATTCGCCGGCGTGAAAGAGGGTAAGTTTGGCGTCGAGGTGATCACTCGTAATCAAGATGACGCGCTTAAAATGGTTGCACAGCATTTAGGTATGCTGAAAAACAGAACTGAAGTAACTGGTGCGGATGGTGGGCCCATTCAATCAACAGGAATCGATCTAAGCCACTTAAGTTTTGAGCAGCTCATGCAGTTGAGGAAAAAATCGAAAAGTTGACCTTATTTAACATAATGGTGCTTACATGCCCTGCGACTTTTCAACTCAATTAAAATGTCACTCTAAACCGATAAAAGCCTAAATCTTCTCTTTGAATTTGGGCTTTTTATTTGTTGCTAATTTGTTATCAAAAACTCATTTTCCGTTTCACTGTCCTTTTGAAGTGAAGTGGCTATTTCTTACATTTTAGGTATGGCTATGGATATCGATTTCAGCTTATTTGATGAAGAGATCGAAAGGGAGATAGCACGCCGTAGTTTGCATGAATTCATTCAGTATATAAACCCTGAATACATCACGAGCCATTTCTCTCAAACGGTGTGTGATGCGCTCGATAGGTTTATCATTAAGATGATGAATGGTGAGCGACCGGTGATTATTTTAGGCGCTCCCCCTCAGCACGGTAAGTCCGATATTGTTTCTCGCTACTTACCTGCTTACATCTTTGGTAAATATCCCGATCTGCGTATAGCGGGTTTGTCGTACGGCAAAGACCTAGCCAGTGATATGAACCGTGATGTGCAGCGGATCATGATGAGCGACGAATACGCTGCGCTGTTCCCTTTGTCATGTTTGAATGCCAAGCGCGTTGTTACCATCGAGGTAGAAGCAAAGCGTAACTCAGAAACGTTCGAAATTGTGGGTAGAAAAGGGACATATATCAGTCAGGGTGTCGGTGGTCCATTAACAGGTAAAAAAGTTGATCTTGGTATTATCGATGACCCCATAAAAAACGCCAAAGAAGCATTAAGCCCAACGACCAAGCAGTCAGTCTGGAACTGGTATGTGTCCACATTTAAAACCCGCTTATCGAAAAATAGTGGCGAGATCATTATGGCTACACGATGGGCAACCGATGATTTATCGGGTCGTGTAATCGAAAATAACAAAAAGGCGATAGTATTAGAATTTCCAGCTATTAATGACGATGGGGAAGCCCTAGTTCCTGAATTGCACCCAATTGACAAACTTCTAGAGACTAAAGCAATCCTTGGTGATTATTTTTGGTCTGCCATGTATCAACAAAAACCTAAGCCGGGTGATGGTCAAATCTTCCATGAAGAGTTTGCGCGCTATTACTTGCCAAAAGATCTGCCTGAGTCCTTTGATGAAATTATTCACAGCTGGGATATGACCTTTAAAGATAGCGATGGTACCGACTATGTAGTAGGACAAGTCTGGGGTAAGAAGGGGGCGAATGCGTATTTGTTGTATCAGATTCGTAAGCGTATGAGCTTCACGGAAACACTCAAAGCCGTGAAGCTATTGGTTGAGAAATATCCACAGGCGAGGAGAAAGCTAGTAGAGGATAAAGCTAACGGTCCTGCGGTCATTGATTCACTAAAATCCATTATTTCAGGTCTTGTTCCGATTGAACCAGATGGTAGCAAAATCGCCCGCGCACACGCCTGTACAGCAGAATGGGAAGCCGGAAACGTCTGGCTACCACACAAAGCTATTGCACCGTGGATCACTGAAACGGTGGATGAAATCACAACGTTCCCGTTTGCTGGTCATGATGACACTGTGGATGCCATGACACAGGCATTGCGTTATCTGTTCCAGAAAAAGAAAGGCGGTTTCTTTACAACCAAGAGGTAATTCTATGTGGCCGTTTAAAAGGCGAAAAATTGCAGAGCAGATTGCACCGCCGAAGCGGTCAGCGTTTACCACGGATTTGTATCCTGCATTAGCAAAAGAGAATGGGTTTAACGGGTTAGCATTACCGCAGCCGATGATTAACGGTGTGGGGATGGACAGTATTGATACCTCCGTTCCCTCATTTAAATGTGAGCAAGTTTATGGCGTTCCCGAGTCACAGGCGGCTTGGTATGCCTCGCAAATGTTTATTGGCAACAATATGTGCGCCATTATTGCGAAGCATTGGCTAGTTGATAAGGCCTGCAACATGCCAGCTCGTGATGCTATCCGTCAGGGCTATGTTGTTGATTGCGATAATGACGATGATAGCGCGATTAGCAAGAAGCTACGCAAGCGCGATAAAAAGTATCGCATACAACATCAACTCAAGGAGCTAATTCACTTTGGACGCGTGTACGGTGGTCGATTGGCTCTGTTCGTGGTGGAAACATCAAATCCTAAAGAATGGTATGAGAATCCGTTTAATCTCGATGGTGTGACTAAGGGGATGTACAAGGGGATTAAGCAAATTGATCCACAGTGGGTAACGCCTGATTTAACTGACTCCAACATTCAAGACCCGGCAAGCATGGATTTCTACGAGCCGACGTATTACGTCATCGGTGGCCGTAAATACCATAAATCGCACTTTGTTAAGTTTGTGCCGTTCCCTGTGCCTAATGTACTTAAGCCACTTTATAACTACTTTGGTGTATCAGTGCCAGAGCGCATTTATGAGCGTGTCTATGCATCAGAACGTACAGCCAATGAAGCACCGCAACTGGCAATGACCAAACGGTTATTAACTATTGGCATGGCTGACCCTGAAGGAGCAGATAAAAGTACTATTCAGGAGAACATGATTTATTTCATGGAGATGCGCGATAATTATGGCGTACAGGTGATGGGGAAAGAGGACGTTGCTCAGCAGTTCGATACTTCGTTAGCGGATTTAGATGCCACCATTATGACGCAGTACCAGTTAGTTGCAGCGGCGGCAAACGTACCTGCTACTAAGTTGCTGGGTACCACACCAAAGGGATTTAATGCCACGGGAGAGTATGAAGAGTCGAACTACCGTGAAGAGCTAGAAAGCGTCCAATCAAACGACTTAGACGAACTTTTACAGCGACATTACGACATGTTGATGCGCAGTGAAGATCTACCGCTGACTGAAATATCGGTCACGTGGGCGCCACTCGATAGCCCAACAGCGGCAGAGAGTGCAGATATTGAGTTGAAATCAGCTCAGACGGATGCGGCTCTAGCGGCTACTGGCGCCATTGATGGGTTAGATATTCGTAAAAAAATCGCAGCCGATAAAGAGTCGAGCTATTACGGCATTGATGTGAACGAGGACGATTATGTCGAGGAGAATACGAGTCCGAACGAAAAAGGCGAAGTGGGCAACCTCTCGCCAAGCGGTATTGAAGGGCAAGCCTCTACAGTACTCAGCAGCGCCATCTAGCCGTTATCAACGTGACATGTCACGTTTAATTAGTTCAATGATTAAAGACTATGAAAAAGTATTTAGTGATCTGAGTGATGATTTTGACGGCGCCACGATGGACGCCAGTATCGCGAGTCAAACGCGAATTTGGCTCAACCGGTTAAAACGCAAGTGGGATAAAATCTTTACGACGCAGTCTAGCGCTATGGCAGATAAGTTTGTATCCCAAGTAGATATTGGCGCTCAGCGTAATTTAGACGACTCCCTCAAGCAGCTTTCAGGCGGCATCACAATTAAAACACCTGCGATGCCTGAAGCGTTAAAAGACAAAATAATTGCTGCAACAGCTGAAAATGTCTCTCTGATTAAATCCATTCCTACTCAATTTCATCAGCGTATCGAAAGTGCGGCGTTGCGCTCTATCTCACAAGGCGGTGAGGGTGCGAAAACCTTATTGGATGTAATCAGGCACACTGGCAACGTCACGGAAAGACGAGCGAATATTATCGCTGTTGACCAAACGCGAAAAATCACGACTACGGCAAACTGTGAGCGCATGAAATCAGTGGGTATTCGTAAAGCCATCTGGAACCACTCGGGAGGAAGCGCAGAGCCAAGAGCGTTACATCTGCATCTAAATGGAGAAGAGTTCGATCTAGATAACCCACCGGTGATTGATGAAAAAACCGGTGAGCGAGGATTGCCCGGGCAATTGCGCGAATGTAAATGTTTTATGACGCCAGTTATCGATTTTGGTGAGGAGACATGACAAAACGAACCTATGACAACAACGGCTGGCTCGAAGTAAAAGATAACCCCATCTCTAAAGTTGGGGTTTTTGATTATTTGGGGGCTGAAATCGGGGCGCCGATACCCGACAAAATCTATCGCGTATTACGCCCACCGGAAGAATTAGCCAGCGAAGAGACCATCAACTCTTTCAAGTTAACCCCGTTCATTATTGAACATGAAATGCTGGGTAAATATGCCACCCCAGCGGAGAAGAAAGGCATTCAGGGTGTTATTGGTGAGAACGTGTATTTTGACCCTCCGTATCTTAGAGCCAATATCAAAATCTTTTCTAATGTCGCACTTAGCAATATCGACAGCGGCAAAATCGACCTTTCACCCGGCTACCGCAGTAAGTATGAATTTACCTCCGGTATTTATGAAGGGCAGCACTATGACGTAATTCAGCGTCACCTACGTGGAAATCACCTCGCATTAGTGGATGAAGGACGAACCGGTCCTGATGTTGCTGTGCAAGATCACCTCGTTATCACTATCGACACAAAGGAATTTATTCGTATGAATCCAGAAGATGACAAAGAAAAGCAGACGAAAGATGAGGGGACGTTTACCCCAGAACAACTCGCTGCACTGAAAACTATTATCGCTGAGGCAATCGCAGCAGGTAAGCCAACCTCAGATGAAGATCCTGAAAAGAAAGACACTTCAGACGAAGACCCCGATCCCGAAAAGAAAACGGAAGATACCGAAGCTGAAGTCGAAAAAGCGGTTGAAGATGCTGAAGTCGAAGCGGAAAAAGCGGAATCGGGAGACCCCGAAGCCGTCGAAGCCGCCGAGGTTGCGATTGAAGCGGCTGAAGAAGCGCTGGAAGAAGCTAAAGAAGAACTTGACCAAGCGACAACGGATAGCCTGAATCGCCGTATCAAGCGTCTTAAGCGTGGCATTACTACAATGGATGAAATGGCATCCCTTAAGCGAAAAATGAACCGCTTAGAAAAATCCAAACCGACCATGGACACTGGTGCATTGTTAAAGCAAATCGGTGAGCGTGATTCATTAGCACATAAGCTAACTCCGTTCATTGGCGTGTTCGACCATGCCACCATGACGAAGCAGCAAGTGGCGGAGTATGGCGTTGATAAGCTCGGTATTCAATGCGGTAAGGGTAACGAAGCGATTGCACTTGATGCGTGGATGCAAGGGCGCGTACCGGACTCTCAGAAAGCTACATCAACGATGGACTCTGCGGTTAGCAACAAATCAATTATGGACAAATGGGGAGCTAAATAATGGCAATTCCTAAATCAGTGGCGCATGGATTAACGTCTGGCGTAGTGGGTGAAATCAGTCATGCTGGTCCGATTCGTGCCGTTGCTGCCATTCTCAGTTCTGAGGATGAAAAGCAAAATATCTTCGGTCGTGCGTACACCTACAAAGATGATTCGGTTGAATCTGTCCAAGTGGGTGGTAAGGGTGCGTTTGCGGGGATCATGATTAACCCCAAAGCGTATCGTGTTGAAGTGGGTTACGCACGTAACGGTACGCAAGGTGAATTTTTGGCAATGGGCGAAGTCTATGTCGAACTCGAAGAGGGGGTAGGTAAGATCAATGCGCCAGTTATCTTTGATGAAACGGACGGCTCACTTTCCTCCAAGCTTGTTCCTGCTGCTGGTGACCGCGTGATTGGTTTTGTTAGTCGTCACGTTGAGTCCAGCGAATCAGCCCATTTGAGCGTTATTCGCTTAACGGAAATCCCATACCCAGTGGCAGTAAAGGAAGGTGAATAATGCCAGTCAGTCAACAAAAGTTTTATATGTCCGGTCGTGATATTCGCAAGCATGGTCAACTGAATATCCAACCTGACCAGAAGTGGACGTATCGCGAACTCGAACAAATCGGCTTTGGTGGTTTATCTGCAATGGACTCCGCAATTAGCGGCGCAGCAGTGCAAGGCGGGCTAATTCAGCGCGAGATGTTACAGCACGTTCTTCCTGGTCTGATTCGTACTGCAACTCGTGTTCGCGTACTGGATGAAATCACCGGTGTATTGAATGCCGGTGAATGGCACGATGAAGAAATTATCCTTAACGTGGCAACACCAACCGGTAAAGCCGAGCTCTACGGCGATCATACCAATGTGCCGTTAGCATCTTACATTCAAGACCAGGAGCGTCGCGGTATCGTGCGTTTTGAACAAGGCTTCCAAGTCGGTAAGTTAGAAGAAGCGCGCCAGTCTGCAGCAGGGTTTGAATCAGCAGCAGAGAAACGTAATGCGGCGGCTGAGTCATTAGAGCAAGGGCGTGAGCGCATTGGTTATTACGGTTTTAATGCCCCTGAAACCCGTGTTTTCGGTCTGTTAAATGAGCCTAATTTACCGGCTTATGAAACTGCATCGAAAAAGTGGAAAGGCGGTACGTTTGCGGATATCACGAAAGATATTACGGATATGTTCTCACGCATTGAGATCACCTCGGGCGGTATTATTAAAGATGACATCAATATCACCTTGACGTTGCCGTTAGGCTACCGTTCCGCGCTAAACGTTGCTAACCCTGTAGCACGTGGTGAGACCGTGTATCAGTGGGTGAAAGAGAACTATCCAAACATGCGCTTTGTGTTTTCGCCTGAGTTTGTCGGCGCGAATGGTGGGGCTGATGTGGCGTATATGTTCGCTGACACTGTAGATGATGGCTCAACCGCAACCAGCGCGACAATCTTGCAAGTCGTGCCGGTTAAGTACCAATTACTGGGTTCACAAGCTCAGATTAAAGGTTATTTAGAGGATGCGACTAACGCAACAGCCGGTGTCTTTGTCACGCGTCCTTGGGCGATCACCCGTCTAACGGGCATCTAACTTAACCACTTCCTTTTTTACGCCCTCATTTGAGGGCTTTTTTATTGGAGAAAGCCATGTCTCTCTACGTTTATTGCACATTATCAAACGACCAAAATTACTCCGTTAAAGACGGCAAGGTGTTTATTGCAGGTCAAGCCAACATCATGACTAAGCACATGTATACCCCGCGCGGGCGTGTGACAGAAATCAGTGATGAACAATACTCACAACTCAAAGATAACCATGTATTTCAGTTGCATAAAGAAAACGGGTTTATCAGTGTGGAAAATCGCAAAGAAGATCCAGATAAAGTGGCCACAAATATGGAAGCCAGTGACAACTCAGCACCTGAAACACCTGAATCACTGGAAGCGGCTAAGCAGGAAGTCCCGAAAACCAACAAAAAGGGTAAATAATGATGGAGGCGAGCACATTTCCCCTTCAATCATTTCGTGTGCTCCGTCCACAGTTCAGTGCGGTGCCTGATGATGATATTTATATTATTGCCCAATCCGCGTTGAATTATTTTTCCCCTTGTCGTGGTGTTTGTACCAATGAATTGTGGATGCTGGTTGTCGCCCACATGTTGGACTTAAATCAGCAAATTGCAGAGGGCGCCGCGCCCACGGGTGTTGTTACCAGCGTCACCATGGACAAAATCAGCGTGTCATTCTCTGCACCGCCTGCGGGTTCTGATTGGTCACACTGGTTCAAAATGACCACATATGGCCAACAGTTCTTAGCACTCATTAAGCGCTGTAGCGTACCGCAATATATTGGTGGTGCAGGTGAACGCTCGGCATTTCGCGGTGTGGGTGGGCGATTTACGCGCGGGGGCGATTACGTTAATGACGAAATTAGCCCAGTTAAAAGCGGTTTACGATGAGTTAGCCAAGATACAGCTTAAAGTCGGCTTCTTTGATCATTCCAAATACCCTGACGGTACGCCCATTGCGTATGTTGCTGCTATTCAGGAATTAGGTTATCCCGAAGGCGGTATTCCTCCTCGCTCGTTTTTTCGCCCTACGATGAGTGATAAAAAATCAGAGTATGGTTCGTTAATCTTTCGTGCCGCTAAAGCAGCTGCAAAGGGAAATATCACAGTCACTGATGGGCTCACTCAAGTGGGTGCAAAAGCGGCTAGTGATGTGAAACTGGCGATTAAAGCTGTTACCACCCCTGCGTTAGATGATGCAACCGTAAAGGCTAGGGCGCGGCGGCATAGCAAAGGCAAGTCGACAAATAAGCCATTGGTCGATACAGGTCAGATGTTAAATGCGGTTACTTTTGCCGTGGAGGATAGATAATGTTTGGTAATTTACATCGTATAGCGTCGCGTTATATCCCACAGCAAAAAGCTATGTGGTTTCGTTTCAAAAGCCGTGAACCTGATGAATTAGGGCATGACCAAAACCAATACTATGAACCGGTTGAAATTCGCGGGAGCTGGCAAGCGGTAGATACACAAGACGCCCAAAGTATGGGGTTTGATTCAAGCTCGGTTTATCGTCGTTTCTATACCTCTCACGATATCAAAAGCATTCAGCGCGGCACGTCTCCCGATTTCCTTGTTTTCAATGGCAAGAAATACGATGTGATGGGCGATGCGGATTGGTATGAGCAGGACGGCTGGAAATCAGTGATTTGTATCGAGGTAGGTGCTTATGACGGATAACAATGTTGATATTGCTCTTCGTAAGCAGCTTCTTTTTCAACTCAAAGAGGCAGGAATTGATATCCCCATCAAAGCAGGGTTCCAATCAACTAAGCAAGGTCGCGAAGAAAATATGGTGATGTTTTTCCCCATTGATGAGCATGGTCACGGGTGGCAGGGGAGAAAATACAACGTTCAAGGTGAAAAGGCGAATCACCAAGAAAGCCAGTTATCTGAGAAAACATACCAGTTTCAAGCTCTAATCACTGATTCTGAGCATTATACAGCGGGAGACATTACCGCTATTGTCAGAATGATTACCAACTCTTTGCCCTTTGTTGAAGCATTAAGAAAGCAAGGTGTTGGTATTCAACGCGCAAGCACCATTCGTAGGCCTTATTTTCTTAATGATCATGGTAACTACGAACAAAATCCCTCGTTCGACCTCACGGTTTCATTCACCCGGACATTACTTCCCGATACAGCGGCTGTTAGTGCGCTCTATCCTGACATTCACCGCATATAAGGTTTTACTATGCCAATTAAACAAAATCGATACGTTGATATCGCATCGGCGGTTATTGGCGCGTCTGCTGTTCCGATGCGTAAACTAATCGGTCGCTTATTTTCAACCAACCCTAAAATTCCCGCTGGTAAAGTTTTAGAGTTCGCCAGTGGTCAAGTTGATGAACTGTTAGGCGCGGATTCACCCGAAGCGCACTTTGCGCGTCAGTATTTCAGCTATGTCAGTCCAGCACCGGTTAGCAAGCCTAAAGCGCTGCAAATCGCGTCTTATGAGCCAGTAGGACGAGCGCCTACGTTGTTCGGTACTAAGGCAGCGGCATTAGCGGATTTAAAAATGATTGCGGATGGTACCTTGTCTGTCACTATCGGTGCTATCACCAAAGATTACAAAGAATTGGATTTGTCAGAGGTGAAATCGTATGCCGATATTGCATCGATGATCCAAGCGAAACTGAATGCAGAGCCTGAGCCTCAGTTCTCAAACAGCTATTTGACGTTTAATTCCCTGAATAGTTGCTTTGAGTTAAGTGGTGGCGTTCAGAAACGCGCCTCTATCGGTGTCGCTTACTCTGTTCTGTCGAATGCGATGGGATTATCATCCGGTACCACATCCGAAGGCAACCCGGCACAGACGCCACTCGAAGCTTTCATTGTGGCTGAACAAGTCTCTGACTCCTTTGGTAGCGCGACATTCTTAGATGAAATGTCATTAGAGCAGGCGGTACCGCTGGCGCAATATGTTGCCGGTGAGAATGTGAAGTATCAACTTCATTTAAGTGTGAGTAAAGGCAAGGTTGAAGATTTTAGCGCCGCGTTAATCAATACCGCATCTGTGGGGCTTAATCTTAAAACAGAAAACCTCTATTACGTCCAAGCGTTGCCAATGGCGATCATGGCCGCAACAGATTACGACCGCACTAATGCAACGACGAACTATATGTTCCGTCAATTTAGCGTGACGTTCCCGGCACAGGTTACTACTGACCAGGATGCCAACCTCTACGATAAATATCGAGTGAACTACTACGGTGAAACAGCGGTTGCCGGTTCGCAGATTCGCTTTTATCAGCGCGGGTTCTTGTGTGGTGGTCCATCGAATCCATTGGACATGAGCGTCCATGCTAACGAGCAGTGGTTAAAAGCCTATATCGCACAACAGTGGTTCAGTGTATTGCTTTCCACGCGTGGTGTTCCAGCGAATAAAGACGGGGAAGCCCGTGCGCTCATGGTGATTGCTGGCGCAGTGACCAAAGCATTGGGTAACGGCACGATTTTAGCCGGTAAGACAATTACTGAAGTTCAAAAACTGGCGATTGCCGATGCTTCCGGTGATGACCTCGCTTGGCATGACGTGCAGGACAAGGGCTATTGGTACAATGCCCAAATCGTTGAAAGCACTGGCGAGAGTGGATTGCCTGAGTATGTCATGAAGTACGTATTAATTTACGGAAAAGGCGACTGGGTGCGTAAGGTCGAAGGCTCACATAATTTAGTGTAAGGAATAGATAATGAGCGACATTTCAGCAACAGGCTTGAGTTTAACGATTCAAGCCTCTAAAACTTTTCCAGCCGGTATCTTAATCACCACATTTGCTGATGATGCCGATCCACTGGATTTACCTGCAGTAGATATTGCGCAGACTGGCATGGACATTAACGGTAATTTGGTGAGCTGGTCAACACCGACGCCGCAGACGGTGACAATTAACGTTTTAGCCGGTAGCGAAGAAGACCAAAACCTGTCGATTTTGCTCGAGGCAAATACAGCGAAAAAAGGGCGTCGTCATGCCGGTGATATGATCACCATGGTAGCATCGTACGGAGATGGTTCTACAGTCACAGCGCGTAACGGAAAAATGACCAATGGTAGTCGCGGTAATTCAGCGGCATCCGCAGGTAAGTTGAAAGCGAAGCAATACACCTTTGTTTTCCAAGACTTCGACAGCACGCGAGTCCGTTAATTCACTTCCAACTATGGCGGGGCTACCCGCCTTTTTTATAGGTTCACATCATGTTAATTAAACCCAAAGAAGTCGCTATCAAAGACGTTGATGGTGACGAAAAGCTATTTGTGATCAGCCGACTGCCAGCAACGGTTGGGCGTGAAATTTTGGCTAAATATCCACTGTCTAACGCACCGAAAATAGGTGATTACGATGTCAGTAAAGAAGCCATGCTGAAAATGATGGCGTATGTCTGTGTTGTGGTTGATGGGGATGAAATTCCACTCAAAACGCAAACCTTGATTGATAACCACGTGCCGGATGGTGAATCGTTGATCCGCTTAGAACTGGAAATGCTGAAATATAACACCAGTTTTTTCGGGGGCGACGGGAACTCAGGCTTCCTCCATTACCTGCTCAGCAAGGTAAGCGGTTCACTCCCGTCGATTATAAAAACGCTGATGGGTTCTTTGCAGTCATCCTCAGCGAAGACCTCGCCACCCTCTCAGAGCTCAAAACCTCAATAGATTTAGAAGAAGCGATGGACTTGTGGGAAATCGCTATCATTAATCGCTACAACGAAGCCTTAGCCGCTTCAAAGGATAGATAATGTCGTTAATGGATACGTTTGTTCAGGTCTTTGAATTTGACACCCGGCAAGCCGATAAAGCCTTTGACAAAGTCCAGCGTTCTACGGACGACATTATCGAGGGCATGAAGAAAACCCAAGAAGCGGCAGAGCAGAGCTCACTCACGTTCGGCAGTGTGATGAACGAGTTATGGCAATCGCTCCAAGGGCTATCGGGTGAACACTCCATTGATTTTTCGACTAATGCCGAAGAGGTCAACGCACAGACTGACGCGGTTAAGTCACAATTGGATTCTGTGAGTACTGCTTTAGTGGCTTTGGATGAGCAGCGTGAGGCTACAGATGCCGGTTGGAGTGAAACTCAGTCGACATTGGGTGAGCTGGATGAGCATTACCAATTATTACACGGTGATATTGCTCAATTATCTACGGGCATGACTGAACTTGAACACACAGAAAGTCAAAGTGTAGCCACTAAACGTTTAGCTAACGCGATAATTCAAGCCTTACAAGGCAATTATCAAGAGCTGATCCGTATTGTTGACGAAATGCGAGTCAAGGGAATTGAGGCGGCAAATAGCGAAGTTAAAGCACAAGGTGAAGTTCAAAAAAACTTAGATAACACCAACGCTAAATACCAAAAAACAGGCAACACGATCGTCTCTTTTGCGAAAAAGGCATTAGGTGCTGTGGGCTTGTTGATGGGTGCGACTGCGATGGTGAGCGAATCTGTCACGCGCTCCGCTGAGATTGAATCACTTGATAAGCTAGGTAAAAAAATTAATGTAGCCACAGCCGATGTGGACGCATTTGCAGGCTCAATGGCAGAGCTTGGTGGGACGCGAGATGCGGCTCAAGCCGATTTATCCGCTATGGCAAAATCCTTTGGGTTTGCGAAAAACTCGATGGAAAAAGTCCTGAAAACGGCTGATAAAGTGCAGGGAATGAAGTTCGATAAAGCCAAGGCGACTTTATCTGCGCTGGGTGTGACCGATGATAAAACTGTCGAACTCATGATGAAGGGGCGTAAAGAGCTTGAACGGATGATGGGTATTCAAAAAGAATACTCGGGCATCAATAAAGAAAGTATTGAGCAATCTATCAAGTTCAATAACGCCATGCAGGGTTTTAAGCAGTCTTCCGGCTTGCTGAAAAACAGCTTTCTTGAAATGGTGATCCCTGTTTTAACCAAAGGATTGGAATGGATTAATAAGTTTGTTGGTTTCTGCAAAGATAACAAACAATTAATGGTTGGTTTCTTCATTGCGATAGGCTCTGCAGTCGCGATTTTCTATGTTCCTTCAATGATAGCAGCGGCAACTGCTACGCTTGCGGCAACGTGGCCCATATTGGCAATTGTTGCTGTTATTGCCTTACTTGCTGCCGCATTTGCGTTTGTCTATGACGACATTATGAATTTCATCGACGGCAACGATTCGATGATTGGTCGTATTCTTGACGAATACCCTGAGTTAAAAGAAGTCATCCTACGACTCTGGCAAACGTTTAAAATTCTGTTTGAGTATCTGATGGTTGCGGTGAAGTTTGTCGCCGATATTGTCGTCAACGCCTATAACTCGATGAACAATGCGTTAAATCAGTTTATTGACTGGTTAGTGGTAAGTATCAACTCAATTGTCAGTTGGGGGAATGATTTCAAGGGTGTCTTTAACACCGTATCGGATGCTGTCGTCGGCATTTTTAAATGGCTGTGGGCGCAAATACAGCAATATCTCGGCTGGATCAATGATGGACTGGACGCGATTAAAAACGGCTGGAGTACGGTTAAAGGCTGGTTTGGCTTTGAAGATGCGGAAGTGACTCAGACGGTTGAGCGTAAAGTCTCTGCAGATGGAACAATTGAGCACACTATACCTGAAACGCCAAAGTTATCTGAAGATGATACCGCCTTGCTTGTGAAAGGGCTTAACCAACAAATAACGGGCATGTCGACTAACCCGATGAATCCTGTCACTAGCCAAGCAATCAGTAATCAGTCCAGCACGACTAACGAAACCAATCTTTCAATTGGTGAAATAAAGGTTGAAACACAAGCGACGGATGCGCAGGGCATAGCTAACGGTATAAAAGATGCACTTCAATCACAGTTGCAAGATTTAGGGCACCAGACTAGCTCGGGGGTAAGCAAATGATCACCGAAGTTAAAATATTCAATGTGGATAATTTTACGACGTTATTTGAAACCGCAAGCCCGATTCAAATCAATGTCCGTGACGAGCATAAAGCGACGCAGTTTGCTGTTGAATCAGGCGAGACGCGTAGCGATCATGTCGTTGTTCAACCGGTTGAAATTGGTATGGACTTAATTCTCTCTGGCGAGATGAAAAATGCGTTTGAGCTTATGCAGCAAGCGTATGACAAACACCAATTAGTCGGCATTCAAACGCGCGTTAAAATCTATCAACCTATGTTGTTAGTGAATTTCTATCATGATGAAATTCCTGAAATGTCAGACGCGATTAAGTTGTCATTACGTTTCACTGAGTGGCGAACGGTCGATCCGGAATATGGTGACTTACCGCCACGCAAGGTTGTCAAAAAAGAGCAATCAAGCACTGTGAATCGCGGTAAAGTTCAAACTTCGACGGTACCGGAGAAGAAGAAAAAATCTGCAGCCGCTAAGGTTGCTGATGGCGAATTTACACTAGGGGGATGGTAATGCAAGAGATTCCATTAAATGCAGTCCCCAACCAACGATTGCGGGTGAGCCTTGTCGATGATGAGTGGGAACTCACGATAAAAGTGGCGCGTAATGTCATGTTCTGTGATATCAAGCGCAATAACGACATGTTAATACAGGGCGTTCGTGTGATGCCGAACCAACCATTGATCCCCTATCGCTATTTATCCGGTACCGGTAATTTTGCATTCATCACAGACAACGATGAGTTACCGTGGTGGGAGCAGTTCGGAAAGGCTCACTATCTTGTGTGGTGGGGTGACGATGATTGATTTACGCCGCATTAGAGTCGGCATTGAGGTAAATGGGCGACTGCAGTGGTATGAGGGCTTGCGTATAAAAGCCAATGGCACCAAGTACGCCAACCCATTACAGAATGAGTGTACGGTCAACATTGACGGTTTAAATGCGGATACGCGCAATATGCTGTTAACGGAAACCAGTCCATATGCAAAAAGTAAAACGCCACACCGGTTAATTGTTGAAGCCGGTCGCGCCAGTACGGGGGTATTTCGGATTTATGTGGGTGATATTGTTAGTGCTGAAATAGCATCCCCACCGGATGTCACACTGACGTTGAAAGCTAAAACCAACAACGCCACTGCGCGGGAAATGGTATCAACGTCCGGTTCGGCAATGAACAAGCTGAGTGATATCGCGAAGAATATCGCCCAAGATTGTCATGTAAAACTCGACTTTCAAGCCACTGATAAGAACATTGCGAACTGGTATTTTTGCGGGTCGGCACTCAAGCAAGTCGAAAAACTTCAAGAGGCTGGCAAGGTAAAAGCGTTTATTGACGATGATGTGTTGTATGTCAAAGACCAGGATAAAGCATTGTCGGGTCGACTGCGTATTTTAAACCAAAAATCCGGCATGGTAGGCATCCCCAAAGCCACTGAAAAAGGCGTTGATGTCACTTATCTCATTGATGCGGAGTCGTCGCTCGGCGGCATGCTGCGCCTTGAGAGTAAGTTTAATCCCGCACTTAACGGCGATTACATTATTGAGCAGTTGAAGTTCGATATTGCTTCTCACGACGATCCTTTTTTCTATCAAGCGACCTGTAAGCGTGCTTAAGTCAATTTAGTCCAGCTTAAGTAATTAAAAACTACTTTGATATCAAATTATTAGTTTTCATTGTGACTAATTGGATTTTTACTCCCGGTTTTTAGTCCGTCGATTCTCTCTAATTTAAAGGTAAGAAATGAACCAGCCCAATAGTGATATTGCTAGCGAAGGCAGCTTGGCAGGGCAGCTCTCGGCTGCATTTCGCAATTTCCTGATGAATATTGATGACATGCTTCCGGCAACGGTAGTGAGTTATGACGACGATACCAATCGCGCCGTTATTAAACCGCTAGTCATGATGGTTTCTACTGAAGGACAAAAAATGGGGCGAGCTGCAGTACCGAATATCCCTGTTTTTCGTTTTGGCGGTGGTGGCTTTTTTATCCGCATGCCAATTAAGCCGGGGGATTTTGGCTGGCTCAAAGCCAATGACCGAGACGTCAGTTTGATTTTTCAGCGTGGCGGCTTAGAAGATGAACCCAATACCGCGCGTTTGCATACTTTTAGTGATGCCATGTTTTATCCCGATACGCTCAAAGGCTGGCTGATTGATGGAAAAAATGCCGATGCTTTAGTGATCCAATCTATGGATGGCTCTGTGTGCTTATCATTGCATGAAGATAAGGCGGTTTTAGATGCACCAAAATTTATCTCTAATGCCCCAGAAAATGAGTTTAACGGCAATGTGATTATCAATGGTAATCATGAGGTTAATGGTAACAGTGACTCAAATGGCGGCACGATGAAGCACAACGGCAAAGATATCGGGTCTACACATAAACATGACAAAGTCCAAAGAGGTGACAGTAATACAGGAGAACCCGTATGAGGACATTTAACGTCAACAGTAATAACGACATCCACATTGGCAATGATGGAAATTTGTCGATTGTGAGTGGTGAACGGGCATCCGAAAAACGTTGCGAACATTACGCGAAGGCACTGCGCGGAGAGATGTTGCATAAGTTGGACTTGGGTATTCCGTATTGGAAAACCACATTTGGACGACAGGCTGATATCCCGCTGTTTGAATCTGCGTTCCGCGACCGTATGCGTGAGCTGGATGATGTGATATCGGTCGTGTCATTCTCGGCATTAATCACAGATAACACGCTGAAATACACTGCAGTGATACAAACGATTTATGGGGAGATAACGCTCAATGGCTGATTATCAATTTATTACATCGCAAGGGGTGATTATTCCCGATACCAGCAAGTTACGTGAAGACGTTGAAAACGAGTATAGAGGCGTGTTTGGTCAGGACTTAGATGTTAACCCCGAAACGCCGCAGGGTGCTCTGATCACCATGGAAGTGGAGAACCGAGATGCTGTCGCTCGTAACAATGCCGAATTAGCCAATCAAATTAACCCCGATTTGGCCGGCGGCATTTTTCTTGATGCAATCTGGGCATTGATGGGTGGTCAGCGCTTTGATGCGACACACTCATTTCTGACGCAGGTTAAGTTTAGCGGCGTTGCCGGTACCATTATCCCCAAAGGTTCACAGGCAACGACACGGGGAGGCGATATCTTTGAAACAACAAAGGTATTAATTCTTGGTAAAGATGGTACGGCTACGGGGGATATGCGTTCCATTGAGACTGGTGCTATCGAGTGTGGCGTTGGTCAGTTGGATAAAGTAGCCAGTTCAGTGCTTGGCTGGGAAACTGTCAGTAACCCGACATCTGCGACGTTAGGGCGGATTGAAGAGTCCGATTTGCACGCGAGACGCAGGCGTAAGCAAACACTCGCGCGAAATACGGTGAGTGTTGGGGAGGCGATCACATCAGCACTCTATGAGCTGGAAGGGGTACGCTCTTTAGCTTATAGAGAGAACTATGGCGACACACCGATTATTTTTGATGGGATCACTTTGGTACCACATAGCGTTTACGTTTGTGTTGAAGGGGGAGATAAGAATCAAATTGCCCAATCCTTACTGAGAACAAAAACACTCGGCGCGGCCTTTAACGGCAGTGAAGAAGTTGAGGTACTTGAGAAAATCAGCGGTCAAACGTACCCCGTGAAATTCGATAGAGCAAAAGAAATTGTGTTGTTTTGCCGGGTAACGGTAAAAAAAGCCACGGTGGATGCGCAAACTATTATACCCAAGGCGGTCGAGTCTTGGGCGAATGGTGATGTAGAGGGCGACGGTGGTTTAGTGGTTGGTCGTGATGTTTCTCCATTTGAAATTTCAGCCGGTATTAATACCGTAGAGCCAAGACTGTTTATTACTCGCGTAGAGCTTTCAACAGATGGTAAAGCGTGGTCCTCTGATAACTTCACGATAAAGCTGAATGAAGTGGCTCGTATAAAAGGCAGTGCTGTACAAGTGGTGATTGTATGAAATCAGTACAATCATTTGATTTTCATTCGGATTTATTAAAAGCCATTCTTTGGCAATATGAAGAGGCTGAAAACCTCAAGGCACTAGCAAAATACAAGTCAGATTACTTTGAGCGTTCCACCATAGAATTTTGGCGTAACTGGTACCGCGATGTTTTTAATATCGACACGGCAAATGAATTTGGGCTCAATATCTGGTCACGCATCCTCGATGTACCGTTAGGGATTGACGTTCCTCCCAGCGATAAAACGAAAGTGGGGCTTGGTTTTGGTAAAAAGAAAGCCAATTTTAAAGCTAACTTTCGGCGTAATTCAGATTACACATTGTCACTGACGGTAGAGCAAAAGCGGCTGATCATCCGTATGCGTTATTTCAATCTCACTCAAAGCCCCACAGTGACCAATATTAATGAGTTTCTGCGTCGATTTTTCTGGCAAGAAGACAGCAAAGTCTTTGTGTTAGATCCGCTAGACATGACTTACATGTACTACGTCTTCAACTACAACCCTGACGAACGCCTAAGGCTTTTGCTAGAAAACTTCGATCTCATGCCTCGCCCATCTGGCGTTGGCGTCAAATATCGTATTGTGACGAAGAAATCCTTCGGTCACGGAAAATTCCGCAAAAACTTCCTGAGCAGTAATTTCGGAGCATAAACACAATGACTAAAATCTTTAAAGTTCCCTTTGCAACACAAGGGGATCGAACTTCTATTCCCAATGAAGTGCAATCCGATGGCGCCGTGTCTTACACGCAAGGCTATGGATATGATTATGAGCGCGATCAAGTATCAGACCCTGCAGCTAAAGATATCGAACGTGAAAAAATGAATGGCATATTTCACGATATTACTGAAGCGGTGGGTGAGATCCAAAATTACGGTTTTCCTAAATGGGCAGAAGAGGGCAAGCCTTATCCTATTCGAGCCATTGTTTATCATAAAAACAAAGTGTGGCAGTCCAAAGTTGAGAATAATGAAATAGAGCCGGTTGCTGGTGCTCAGTGGGCTGAATTAAAAGCGGACTTAACCGCTGGCGACATCAACGTTTATAACAAGACGGAGTCGGATAAGCGATACCAGCCTTTGGGGAATTATCAGGTTGCAGGGTATAGTTACTCAAAATCAGAATCTGATACAAACTATCAACCGAAAGGCAACTATGCTCCTGCTGCTAACTATGCAATGAAAGGTGATAGCTACACGAAAGCAGAGGGCGATGGTCGATACCAGCCAAAAGGTAGTTATCAGCCAGCAGGAAACTACGCGGTAAAAGGTGAAAGCTATACTAAAGCGGAAGAAGATGGTCGATTTCAACCCAAAGGAAGCTATCAAGCTGCTGGGTATAGCTACTCAAAATCAGAATCAGATGGAAGATATCAACCGAAAGGTAATTATCAGCCGACAGGTAATTATGCACTCAAAGGGGAAAGCTATACCAAGGCAGAAGGCGATGGGCGCTATCAACCGAAGGGAAATTATCAACCTACGGGGAATTATGCATTAAAGGGAGATAGTTACACTAAATCAGAAACATACAATAAGTCAGAAGTTGACTCCAAAATAGGAGGTACCCTTAACAGTAAAAACTTTAGGATCTCAGCTTATACTGAAACTGCAATGGGATATAGTGGCTGGTCTACATCTCCAGCTAACCAATTTATCGTTGGCATGAGGAACAAAAATGGAGGACCAGGAGATGTCTGGTGTGACCGTATAAGAACCGCTACTTTGCAAATATTGGTCAATGGAGTGTGGGTAAATGTCACTAACTAAAAAGTTTGAACGATATATTCCAGAAGAAGATCATTATTCTAATGTTATTTATTTGCGTAATATCGATGGGGATTGGTACAAACAGCAATCAAATTTCGCAAATAACTCATTGAAGGTTTTGTATGATGACGATGGATTCATTATTTCAATGCATCATGATGTCTCAATGCTTTATCCCGACGGTGCATATATATGTGAGCTTGATGCTAATACCCATGTCAATATTGATATTCATAAGATTAAAGATGGAAAACTATATGAGTATCAATCATTAGATAACTACAACCGTTCCCAAATTGATCTTAAGAAAAAACAACTAATGAATGAAGTGTCGAGTCTTATAGACCCGCTTCAGGATTCTTTTGATATGGGAGTTGCGACTAGTGAGGAAATTGAAAAATTGATAGCATTGAAAGAGTATCGGATTTCTCTAAATCGAGCTTCAACTCTACATGATATTAAATCTCTGACGTTGCCAGTATAAGAATAGTCGCCCACAACTAATGGGCGATATTATTATCATATTAATGGTTTTTTATTTCTTCTATTTTACTGTAAAGCCAAATGAATTTGGTTTTAAGTTTCATGCTTAACTTAAATTCATTTTGAAATGGTTTTAGTAGGGATTTTATATTCTTAATCTGAGTATTATTGAAATGACAATATCCGCGTACTTTTTTATTAATGCTTCTAAGTAAGCTGTATTCATGCTCCATTGTTTTAGCCAACATATTGATGACACTATCGGACTTATTAGAATTTGAATATATCGAATATAAAGACTCCATAGCATACATCACATCATCAATGTGCTTTTCTTTTGGGCTTCCAGTTATGCTTGTAGACCTAGTTCTATATAAAACCAATGGGGCAGAAATACTAAAAATATTTTTTATCTTCGCAGTAATAACTGGAATTATTGCTAAATCTTCATATTCACGACCACAAGGAAACTTAATATCATCGAATAGTTCTTTTTTATAGACTCGGCACCATGAAAACCAACTGTTTTTCTCAAATATCCCTGATAAATCAGTTAATTGATTGACTATGTGATAGCCGTTATCTAGATTCGTTACTGATAGAGGGTATGTTTCTTTTGGATTATCATTGTAGAATCTAGATGCATTAAATATGATCATATCTGGTTTGTGATCTAACATCACAGGTTTAATCGTTTCCCATAATGATGGTGTCCAAAGGTCATCAGCATCTAAAAATGCAATATATTTTCCGTTCGCATGCTTTATCCCATTATTTCTTGCAATAGATACGCCTTGATTTTTTTGGTTTATCAGAAGAACATTAGAAGATATATTTTCATGCGAATATTTAAAGCGTTCTATTTCCGATTCCGAGTTATCTGTTGATCCATCATTGACAACAATTACTTCAATTAGATCTGTAGCTGATATAGGTAAGGAGTTCAGGCAGTCATATACATACTCTCCATTATTGAAGCAAGGGATTATGACTGATAGTAATATTTTTGTTTTCATAAAGATGCCTATTTTACATCGCTGCGAGTATCATTGATTATATGTATGTTATCAAATGACGATATTTACGGAAAGAATAAAGCCGCATATCGCGGCTTTTCATCACATTAGGTATTTTTTAGACTCAAATTTTTCCGCTTTTGAGTTACCGTAAAAATGCCTCTCCAATTGGGTTAGTAATTCTTTAGCGACACTTTCTGCCATAAATGATTGCACCGGCTCCCTTTCTATATTTTGCATTTCTCGAGTTTCTTCATTGAACATAGGATCAGAAAATACAAATTTCATGAACACAAAGCCGGGCGGGTTATCAATAGACAACTGAGCTTTTTCTAGCTTTGGAATGAATTCTGCGTTATCAGCTTCAAGTTCTACATACTCGTCTTTTTTCATGCCGGTACCCACGAATCATCTTGCCAGATCTCTTCCAAAATTTGACCTATCTCTTCTTTCTCGTCATCTGTTTTAGTTTCACTGATAGTCAGTGACTGTGACGAACTCATGGCGACACGTAAACTCAATGGACCAAATCGCTCACCAATTCTTTTTATGATTTGCTCTTGCAGGGCATCACGGGTTCTATCGTTAGGCTTTTGCTTTGATTCTTTATCAAAGAGGATCTCTATACGCGGCATATATACAACCTTATTTCACTGTTTATTTATACAGTATTTATATACAGTAAATTTATAGATTGCAATAAGGGAAAGGTGGTTTTGTGTTATAGAAGATCAAATCATGAGGAAGCAACACAAAAACTCTGAAACACAATGAGTAACACTTGGTTTTATCTAATTGATTTTAAATGAAATATAAGACTATGAATCACATATCGCAATTGATGCATTTTTTAGTAATTAATAGTGCCATTTTAATCGATTATATCTATTTGATAATTTAACTTTTATAATTGTTGACTATTCTACACTGAACCGAATCAATTAAACACTGAATTATGGTGATTAAAACTAAATGAATTACATTGTTAACAAACTGTAGTTTTTTGTTTAAAACAAAATGTAATCAACGAAATATTCATTAAATTTTTAATAAAAAATAAAAAAACAAAATAAGGATTTAAATTACAATCCTTATTTCTATGAAATTATTTATTGAATAATATTAGTAAGTAATTAAATTATAGATATACCAATATTTGGTTTTGTCTGATTGAGTATAGAAATGCAGAACACCATTTACAATAAAGAAGGTTGCAGATTTGATTGAGTCTTCAATGGAAAACTCTTCAGAATACATTAATTGGATACTCGCATTATCAGCAATTTGATAAACATCGATAACTTTTTCATCCAAGTTGTAACCATAAA
This sequence comes from Providencia rustigianii DSM 4541, assembly GCF_000156395.1. Lineage (GTDB taxonomy): Bacteria > Pseudomonadota > Gammaproteobacteria > Enterobacterales > Enterobacteriaceae > Providencia > Providencia rustigianii. Next base: position 107,045 of record NZ_GG703819.1, on the reverse strand, counting down.
GATATTGTTTATTTTGAGTTGAATCGTAGAAAGCTTGGATATTTTGTAGGTAGGTTTTCAATTTTCCTTTTTGAACAACAGCAGATGCATCGATTTTACCTGCATCGGACATGTTATAGATCATATAAGATTTATCTCTTGAATGACCTAAGAAGAATGATTTTTTACCGGCAATAAATGCCAGTGTAGTTGGATAGAACTCATCGAACATGTTCGATTGAACGGTTCTTCTAATAAATGCCATTATTATTCCTCGTATTTAATTTAAGAAAACTCAAGTTCCCATTAATCATATTTGAATGATTTGAATTTAAAAATAATGTTAATTGTTAGCTTGTTTTATATATTCGAATGATTTAAAAATTAATAAATGCAAGTTGTTCACAAATAAATCAAGTTGTGATAGTAATAAGAAAAAACGATTAGGATGTAGCGATGTTTGAAAATCTCGGGGTATTAAATTTTTGGACGTACTTGGCAGGGTTAATCTTGATTATCATTGTACCGGGACCTAATTCCCTGTATGTACTGAAATCAAGTACCTCACATGGCACTAAATCAGGCTATCGGGCTGCATTGGGGGTATTTACTGGAGATGCAATTTTAATTTTTCTTTCTTTCATTGGTGTTGCATCGGTGATTAAGGCATCACCAACCCTGTTCATGGTTGTGCGCTATCTTGGTGCGGCATATTTACTCTACTTAGGTTGTAAAATTTTATATTCCACTTTTTGGCAAAAAAAATCATTACCGGTTGGTAAAGAAACCATTGAAATCAAAGCAGAAAAACATTTTACCCGTGCGTTAATTCTGAGTTTGACAAACCCCAAAGCAATTTTATTTTATATTTCTTTCTTTATTCAATTTATTGACTTTAATTATGCTCACGCATGGGTTCCTTATCTGGTATTGGCCGCTATTTTAGAAGCAATCAGTTTTTTATATCTCAGTCTATTAATTTTTAGTGGCTACCTAATTGCACGTTTTTTACGAGAGAAACAAATTCTTGCGAAATTAGGAAATTGCACGGTAGGCGCTTTTTTTATGGGATTCGCTGCAAAACTTGCCATTTTTAGTAATTAGCTATTGATTTATATTAGATTCAATTTGCAGTCACTTTAACATTTCGTAATAATCATGGCTTGGGTCTGAATAGGGGAGAGGTTAGTGTGACGCAATTAGAAATTGATGAGTATTGGATGGCTCAAGCTATTGAGCTAGCAAAACAAGCGCAAGATATAGGGGAGATCCCTGTGGGCGCGTTACTTGTCAAAGATAACCAACTGATTGCAACGGGCTGGAATCACTCGATTGAACAGCATGACCCGACTGCACATGCGGAGATCATTACCCTACAACAAGCGGGAAAAATACTGAAAAATTACCGCTTATTGGATACCACGTTATATGTCACTTTAGAGCCTTGCATTATGTGCGCGGGAGCGATGATACATAGCCGTATTGGTCGTGTCGTGTATGGCGCCAAAGATTTTAAGACAGGTGCTTGTGGTTCGTTTATTAACATTATGGGGCAAGCAGGATTGAACCATTATGTTGATGTCACCGGAGGTATCTTGGAAGACGTTTGTTCATCGATGTTGAGTGCATTTTTTAAAATGCGCCGTGAACAAATCAAAGCCCAACGACATCAGCAAAAGCAAGATCCATTGTGATTGTTGTGTGTATGGGCTCAAGGATAAATCATTCTTTTACTGATTGTGTGTTATTCACGGATTGAACATTATTACTCTCTGGGTTTTTGATGACAGGATATTGAGGTAACGGCGGCTTAGATAATAAATATTCACCTAATGAGCTTTCCGAGCCGGGCTTAGAGGAAGATGTCGAGGTCGAATTCTCTTTTTTATTAAATACGCCAAGATCAATCGGGGATTTTGGTGAGCTATTTAACTTATTTGGTAGTATGTAAGATGAAAGCTGCGGATCATTTTTTGGAACCACGACATAAACTTGTGATTTTTTAGCAATATCTAATGTCCGCTGTTTCTTTTCCTGGCTTTGTAAGTACCCCACCAAGCTTTGATGATAACGACGGATATTTTCGACATAGCGATAAGCTTCATGACCACGGGCATAGCCATAAGTCAGTTGAGAGTGATATTTAGGTTGAGCTAGCAATGGAAGCCTAGCTTTAACATCTAACCAGCGGTCAGGGTCGCCACCTAATTTTTCAGTGAGTTTACGTGCATCCATCATATGGCCATAGCCCATATTGTATGCCGCTAACGCAAACCACATCCTATCATCTTCAGCGATAGTTTTTGGCAGGCGTTCCATCAAATAAGCTAAATAAGCAGCGCCTCCCTTAATACTCTCTTCGGGATCTAATCGATCAGAAATGCCCATCGTAGCTGCAGTGGGTTTAGTTAACATCATCAACCCGCGAACTCCCGTCGGAGAAGTTGCTAAAGGATCCCAATGAGATTCTTGCCATGCGATGGCAGCAAGAAGCTGCCAATCAATGCTGTCGGCATATTTTTCAAATAAAGGTTGATAGTCAGGAAGTTTATTATTGATTGCACTAATAAAAGTGATGGTATCAAAGTAATCAAAAGATTCCACATGACTAAAATAACGTTCAGTCAAGCGTGCAAGAGTTTCATTTTGATTGCTGAGATTGAAAAAGTCGAGAAGGGCAGCATCAAGGCTATCGTCGTTACTGCGGCGCATATACCACGTAATAGCATGGTCATCGAGTAAATCAATCGCAACGGCTATTTTGGGATGGCTACGTTGTTGTAATGCAATAGCGATAGAGTCTTCTAATGTATAATCTATTTCGCCTTCAGCGACCATTTCAAGTAGCTGATTTGGGGAATACTCGCTACTTTCTTCCCACTTTAGGTTTGGATACTCTTTAGACAATTTTTGTAATGTGCTGGCGTGAGTACTCCCAGCAATCACCACTAATTTACCCTTTAAGTCATTAAAAGATTTAGGGCGAGGTGAACCTTTGCGGTAAACCAATTGCTGAGTGACATTAAGATAACTCGGGCCCGCTTTCAGGGTTTCTAAACGATCTTTATTGTAGAGTAAGCCTGCAACAGCAATATCCGCATCATCATTTTCAAGATCTGCAAAAATTTGTTCAAAGGTAGGTCTAATAATAATTTTAAGCTTTACGCCAAGGTAAGTGGCAAAGCCTTGAGCAAGTTCATAGTCAAAACCACGTAGCTGATTTTGCTCATCAATATAAATAAGTGGTGAACTGACAGCACTGATGCGCAACTCTCCTTTAGAGAGAATATTGTCGATTTGTGTGCTGTGTGTATTTGACCATCGGATATTAAAACCAATAATCATAGTTGCCAGCAATGCGATGACCACGACAATAAAATAGTTAACTTTTAAGTTATTCAAATAGTTATTTCTCGTATAAGAGCTGGTGTTGTATTTAGAAAATCGACTGTTGAGTAATGGTTATAAATCCAGTAGTTTGTATTCTGCTCAACAATGATGATCGGTGCAACTAATATTATCGTATTTAGCCCATCATAATATTTAACTATTCGCTCTCTTTTTAGTCACGCAAACGGTTTCGTATTGATGAACATTGCTCTATAATGGTTCTCGGTTTCCCTGCTTTCAGTTCAGGGCTGGCGTTTACAAGAGAGAATTTAAGACTATGGAAATTTTGCGTGGCTCACCTGCTCTATCAGCATTTCGTATTACCCGTCTTTTGGCACTGTTTACTGAAAAACAGCTCCCTGTTACGGATATCTATGCTGAATATATGCACTTTGCTGAGCTATCAGCCCCATTAAACAGTACTGAGCAAGGTAAGCTGAGTAGCTTGTTAAAATATGGTCCTTCTCTGGCGGAGCATGAACCTTTTGGCAAATTGGTTTTAGTCACTCCTCGCCCAGGCACTATCTCTCCTTGGTCATCAAAAGCGACAGACATCGCACATAACTGTGGTTTATCGCAGGTTAAACGTATTGAACGTGGTATTGCGTATTACATCCAGGCAGATGCAATAAGCTCTGCCCAATGGGATGAAGTCATTGGCATGCTACATGACCGTATGATGGAAACCGTATTTTCCTCTTTTGAGCAAGCTCAAGCGCTGTTTGTTCAGCAGCAACCAGCGCCATTAAAAGTTATTGATATTATTGTTGGTGGACGTCAAGCCTTAGAAATTGCAAATAAAGAAATGGGCTTAGCGCTGGCGGAAGATGAAATCGATTATTTATTTGATGCTTTTAAGGGATTAAAACGTAATCCAACTGATATTGAACTGTACATGTTTGCACAGGCTAACTCTGAACATTGCCGCCATAAAATTTTCAACGCCGATTGGATCATTGATGGGGAAACTCAGCCCAAATCTCTCTTCAAAATGATCAAAAATACCTTCGAAAAGACGCCTGACTATGTTTTATCCGCTTATAAAGATAATGCAGCAGTAATGGAAGGTTCTTCTGTAGGGCGTTTTTTCCCTGAACCTGACGGTCGCACATATCGTTATCATCAAGAAGATGCGCATATCTTGATGAAGGTTGAAACCCATAACCACCCAACCGCGATTTCGCCGTGGCCAGGCGCAGCGACAGGCTCTGGTGGTGAAATCCGTGATGAAGGTGCAACAGGACGTGGTGCGAAACCAAAAGCGGGATTAGTCGGTTTTTCCGTTTCTAACTTGCGTATTCCTGGCTTTGAACAGCCATGGGAAGAAGATTTTGGTAAACCAGAGCGTATTGTAACCGCGCTGGATATTATGACCGAAGGTCCATTAGGCGGCGCTGCATTCAACAATGAGTTTGGTCGTCCAGCCCTATTAGGCTATTTCCGTACTTATGAAGAGAAAGTTAACAGCCATAATGGTGAAGAGTTACGTGGCTACCACAAGCCAATTATGCTAGCAGGCGGTATGGGTAATATCCGTGCTGACCATGTTCAAAAAGGTGAAATCACCGTCGGTGCAAAACTGATTGTACTGGGTGGGCCGTCGATGAATATCGGCTTAGGTGGTGGTGCGGCTTCTTCAATGACATCGGGTCAATCTGCGGCTGATCTTGATTTTGCATCAGTTCAACGAGATAACGCTGAAATGGAACGCCGTTGCCAAGAAGTGATCGATAAATGCTGGCAGTTAGGTGATGACAACCCAATTCTGTTTATCCATGACGTCGGGGCGGGTGGATTATCTAACGCGATGCCTGAGTTAGTTAGTGATGGCGGACGTGGCGGGCGTTTTGAGTTACGTAAGATTCTTAACGATGAACCGGGTATGAGCCCACTAGAGGTTTGGTGTAACGAATCTCAAGAACGCTATGTTATGGCTGTCGCTCCAGACCAGCTAGAATTATTTACGGCAATTTGTGAGCGTGAGCGCGCACCATTTGCGGTAATTGGTGAAGCGACAGAAGAGCGTCACTTAACGCTGAATGATGAACATTTCGGCAATCAACCTATCGATATGCCATTAGATGTTTTATTGGGTAAAACCCCGAAAATGCTGAGAGATGTCAAATCTCTGAAAGCTGAACCGGAATCTCTTGATAGAACCACCATTGATTTAACTGAAGCCGTTAAACGCGTTCTTCATTTACCAGCAGTTGCAGAGAAAACATTCTTGATCACCATTGGTGACCGGACTGTAACGGGTATGGTTGCCCGCGACCAAATGGTAGGTCCATGGCAAATTCCAGTGGCTGATTGTGCGGTCACGACGGCGAGCTTGGATAGCTATTACGGTGAGTCGATGTCTATCGGCGAAAGAACACCTATTGCGCTGTTAGATTTTGCAGCTTCAGCGCGTATGGCTGTCGGTGAAGCGTTGACTAACCTTGCGTGTTCTTATGTTCACGATTTGAAGCGTGTGAAGCTGTCGGCAAACTGGATGTCTGCGGCAGGTCATCCGGGAGAGGATGCAGGTCTGTATGCTGCAGTAAAAGCCGTGGGTGAAGAGTTATGTCCTACATTAGGGTTAACTATCCCAGTGGGTAAAGACTCTATGTCGATGAAAACCCGCTGGCAGCAAAATGGTGAAGAGCGTGAAATGACCTCGCCTCTTTCACTGATCATCACGGCATTTGGACGCGTAGAAGATGTTCGTTTAACGGTAACGCCAGAACTGAAAACAACGGCGGATAACGCACTATTACTGATTGATCTCGGACAAGGTCATCATGCACTTGGCGGTTCTGCTTTAGCGCAAGTTTATCGCCAGTTAGGCAATAAAGCGCCAGATGTGCGTGACCCAGCACTGTTGTTAGGCTTCTTTAATACCATCCAGAAATTGCTGTCTGAGCAAAAATTGTTGGCTTACCATGACCGTTCAGATGGTGGTTTGTTCGTTACACTGGTTGAGATGGCATTTGCGGGCCATTGTGGCATTAACGTTGATATTAGTTCATTCGATGAAGATACATTAGCGGCGCTATTCAACGAAGAATTAGGCGCCGTGATCCAAGTTCAAGGGGCTGACCGTCAATATGTAGAGCAGTGTTTTGCTGATGCTGGTTTATCGAGTTGCTTACATTATTTAGGGACAGCAACTAACGACGATGCGGTGATCATCAATAGCCGAGACACTGTTGTTTATAACGAGTCTCGTAGCTTGCTTCGTGAATGGTGGGCAGAAACCACATGGCAGATGCAGCGTTTACGGGATAATGAAGAGTGTGCGGATCAAGAACATCAGGCGAAGAAAGATAGCCAAGACCCCGGCTTACAAGCGAAACTGACATTTGATATCGCGGATGATATCGCTGCACCTTATATAGCAACCGGTATTCGACCTAAAGTCGCAGTACTGCGTGAGCAAGGCGTCAACTCTCATGTTGAAATGGCAGCTGCATGGGATCGTGCAGGTTTTGATGCTATCGATGTTCATATGAGTGATTTACTTGCAGGTAATTTATCCCTTGAACAATTCCAAGCATTAGTGGCTTGCGGTGGTTTCTCGTACGGTGATGTCTTAGGTGCAGGGGAAGGTTGGGCGAAATCTATCTTGTTCAACAATAAAGTTCGTGATGAGTTTGCTGCATTCTTTAATCGACCAGATACACTTTCTTTAGGTGTATGTAACGGTTGCCAGATGATGTCTAACTTGCATGACTTGATTCCAGGCGCTGACTATTGGCCGCGTTTCGTCCGTAACCGTTCAGAGCGTTTTGAAGCGCGCTTTAGTTTAGTCGAAATTGCTAACAGCCCATCGCTGCTACTGCAAGATATGGCTGGCTCTCGTATGGCAATTGCAGTGTCTCATGGTGAAGGTCAGGTCGAAACGCGTGTTCCATCCCACTTAACACAATTGGAAAATAATGGCTTAGTGGCAATGCGTTTTGTGAATAACTACGGTCAAGTCACTGAGCAGTATCCAGCGAACCCTAACGGTTCGGTTAATGGGATTACCGCAGTCACCACAATCGATGGTCGAGCAACCATAATGATGCCGCACCCAGAGCGTGTATTCCGTACTGTGAGTAACTCATGGCATCCAGAAAATTGGGGTGAAGATAGCCCATGGATGCGTATCTTCCGTAATGCACGTAAACAATTAGGCTAAGACTAAAACGGTAGTTTTAAGTTAAAGTATAAAAAATCAAACGCCCTATAAACTGGCTCGCTGAGTCTGATTTATAGGGCGTTTTTTTGTCTGTATTTCAGTTGATAGACGAAGATTTGTTCACAACGAAAAATCTATTCTACAAGATAAGATTGAACAATAGTTTTCCTCTGTTAATGTTTATGGCTCAATTATTTTTTTCTAAATGATTTTTATTTCGATAGGCTAAACAGAGCATAAGGAGATTGATGATGAAAGCGGGATCCTTGAAGCAAAAATGGGGACTCTATTTAATCAGTGCTTTTGTGATTATGCTGATCTTTATGGTGAAGCCTATGGCGAAAACAGATATTCCTCAATTAGTTAATGCAGCTGAAAAAGGTGATTTAGCCTCAGTACAACAGCTTGTTGAGCAGGGCGTAAACATGGAGCAACGGGATCCTCGTCTACGCACACCTCTTATGGCTGCAACAAATGCGAACCAAATTACTGTTGCACGCTACTTGATTGAAAAAGGCGCGGATGTGAATGCAAAAGATGGTATTCAAGATACGCCTTTCTTATATGCAGGGGCTCGTGGTTTGCAAGAAATATTAGAAATGACGTTAAGCCATGGTGCTGACGTAAGCAGTATTAACCGTTACGGTGGGACGGCTTTGATCCCTGCTGCTGAACGTGGTCATGTCAAAACGGTGAAAACATTGATTGATGCGGGTGTGAGTGTCAATCATGTGAACAATCTGGGGTGGACTGCGCTTATTGAAGCGATCATTCTTGGGGATGGCAGTGATAAATATGCTCAGATAGTCACTTTATTAGTCGAGGGCGGCGCTGATGTTAATTTAGCGGATGCTTCAGGGCAGTCACCATTAACACTAGCAAAGAGTAAAGGATATCAAAATATTATCGATATTCTTGAAAAGGCAGGAGCGAAATAATGACAGATAACCAATTTTTGCAGCAAGCCATTTTATTGGCGACGGAAAATGTCAATGCTGGAGGAAGACCCTTTGGTGCGGTAGTGGTGTACGACGGTAGTGTGGTTGCTACTGGGGTAAACCAGATGCTAGAACGCAATGATCCGACGGCGCATGCTGAGTTGCTGGCACTGCGCCAAGCGGGTGAAGTGCTGGGTAAAGTTAGGCTAGATGATTGTGTGGTATATGCAAGTGGGCAACCTTGCCCAATGTGTTTGGCCGCGATGCGTATGGCGGGTATTTCCCGTATTGTTTATGCGTATTCGAATCAAGATGCTGAACCTTTTGGGCTATCAACGGCGAGTATTGCACAAGCATTAAGTATCGAGCCTGAACAGCAAACTGGGCTGCAATTTGTACAACTAAAACCTGAGAATGAACCTCAGTCAGCATTGTACAGTCAGTGGTGGGCATTACACCATTGATGAAAATGCATAAGCCACTTTCTCCTTCTTTCGGGCTGATCTTGACCATTGTTTTAGTGGGGATCAATCTGCGTCCATTTATGACGGGACCGGGTCCTGTCATCGATGACATTATCCAAACTACAGGAATGAGCTACCAAGGTGTTTCTTTGCTCACATTATTACCCATGTTATTGATGGGATTTGGTGCGCTGGTGGTACCGTCTCTCAATCAGCGATTGGGCGATAGGCTTGGTATTAGTTTTTCGATGTTATTGTTATTACTCGGTTCTTTTTGCCGTTTATTTGTGTCTGATGGCATGGCATTATTACTGACTGCATTTTTATGTGGTGTCGGGGCGGCTTATATTCAAGCAGTTTTCCCCGGGCTGATTAAAGCAAAATTTCCACAAAAAATGGCGGCGATGACAGGGCTTTATTCAGCAACATTAATGGTAGGTGGAGCGCTTGGCGCGCAGCTAACGCCGTTGATTACTCACATCACGGGACATTGGCAAAGTGGACTTGCATGGCTGGCTGCTCCTGCGTTTTTAGCGCTCATCGCTGTTATCGCTAATATTCGAACGTCAACAACCAAAGGAATAGCGGGACAAAGTTCGATTTTTATTTACTTAAAGAAACCTCGAACATGGTTATTGATGGCGGGATTTGGCTTGGTGAATGCGGGGTACGCGACCGTGGTGACTTGGTTAGCGCCTTTCTTTCAACAGCAAGGAATGAGCGCGGCTGAAAGTGGTTCATTAGTGGCAATCTTAACGGTTTTCCAAGCAGCTGCGGCATTGATGATCCCCGTTCTTGCATCTCATAATATTGACCGCCGTTTTTGGCTAACAGTAACCTTAGCAAGCCAAGCTTTGGGTTTTGCAGGGTTAATGTTATTCCCTCACTTTATACCGTTGCTATGGGTAGGGTTGCTAGGGTGTGGATTAGGGGGATGCTTTGCACTAACTATTATTACATCATTGGATCATATCTCTCATCCGGTAAGTGCTGGCGCGTTGACTTCGTTGATGCAAGCGGGGGGCTTTATTATTGCGGCATTCGGACCATTGATTGCCGCTGCACTACAGCAAATTAACCACAGTTATACGCCGGTATGGGCAATGCATTTAGTTTTAGTGGTCATCACATTATTATTATTTTTGCGTTTAAATCCCAAAAGTTATCGCCAGATTTTTAGCGTGAAATAATATTTTAGTGAGAATAAATCATAAATATAAAAACCGCCCATATATTGAGCGGTTTAGAGGATGATCTCTGCAATCAACAGGCAGTTTATTCGAGAATAAACATGCCATAAGGGTGGATTTGTAAATACAGTTCCTCGCCGACGCTTGGTTGTAACTGTGTGGCATTGATTTGCAGCAGCATGGATTGACCATGCCAATCGACCGTTACTTCATATTGAGGCCCCATATAAGCCACATGGGTGATTGTGCAGCGCTGACTATCATCCCCTTGCAAGCTTAACGTGATAGCTTCAGGGCGCACACCGACCGTGACTTGAGTTTGGCTAGTGGTTAATTGCGCTGGGCGTGGCAAGCGATAGCTGAAAATATCCACCGCATCACTAGTGAGTGTGGCGGGAAAAATGTTTGCATCTCCCATAAAGCTAGCCATAAATTTAGAGGCTGGCTGGCGGTATAGCTCTTGTGGTGAACCAAGCTGCATAATTTTACCTTTGTTCATGACCAGAACCATGTCAGAAACGGCAAATGCTTCGCTTTGGTCATGGGTCACATATAAAGAGGTAATATTGAATTGCTGCTGAAGTTCACGGATTTTTTCACGCATACTACGACGTAAATTAGCATCTAAGTTACTTAGAGGTTCATCAAATAACAGCACTTTAGGTTTTAAAATTAATGCGCGAGCCAGCGCCACACGTTGTTGTTGACCACCAGAAATCTGGTCGACAAACCGATCAGCAAAGCCCGCTAAATCGACTAACTCCAACGCTTCTTCTACACGTTTTTTAACTTCAGCTCTGGGTAATCCTAACATTTTCAAACCATAGCCTACGTTTTCCCCTAACGACATATGTGGGAAAAGGGCATAAGACTGGAATACCATACAAATATCACGTTGCTGAATTGAACGGTCAGTCACATCCTCACCATCGATAAACATGCGGCCTTCAGTTGGTTTTTCTAAGCCCGCAACTAAACGTAGCACAGTGGTTTTACCACAACCAGAAGGGCCTAACAGCGTCACCATGCTACCCTGTGGGATGGAAAGACTTAAATCGTCAATAACCGTATTGTCGCCAAAGCGCTTGGTGATATTTTTTAATTCAACAAAACTTTTCTGTGTCATGTCAGTGACTCCATGATTATTGTGCATTTTTGGCTTTGGAGCGTGAAACACGGGCTTCGCCAATTAAATAGTCAAATAAGAAAATAATGGCGAGCATGACCACTATCAGAATCGAACCGTAAGCAATTGCCACTCCATATTCACCATCCTCAACTCGGTTCAGTATATAAGCTGTGGCTACGCGAGTATCCGGTGTCACCAAGAACACAATGGCGCTGACGGTGGTAATGGCGCGAACAAAGCTATAAATCAGCGCGGAGAGAATTGCAGGACGCAATAATGGCAGAAGGATATGGAAAATAGTGCGCATCGAGCCAGCACGTAGGCTGAGTGAGGCTTCATCCAATGATTTATCAATCTGACCAAGACCCGCGATACCTGCACGGATCCCCACTGGTACGTTACGCATTGTCATAGAAATGATCACGATGGCTGCCGTTCCCGTTAAATAGAACGGGGTATCGTTGAAGGCTAAGATATAAGATACCCCAGCCACGGTGCCCGGTACGGCGAAGCACAACATCGTGGTAAATTCGATGGTTTTCTTACCACGGAAATCTTGGCGAACCACAATATACGCAATGAGAAGACCGAGAATAGCGGTAATTGGTGCCGCGATACCCGCATATAACAGCGTATCTAGCAGTGATGGCCATGCACCATCATTAAAGCCTTGACCAAATAATTTGGTAAAGTTATCGAGGGTTAATGTGTAATCCACACCCCAGTTAACCGTGAAGCTGCCATAGAAAATGCTGCCGTAGAGTAACACGTTAAAGGCAACCCAGATCCCCAGTAACACGGTCACGGTAGTCACTAATGATACAGGTAGCGGTTGTACATCCCCTCGGTAGGATTTACCGGAAACGGTGACGTAAGAACGTTTACCAATCCACATGTATTGCACGCAGAATACCAGTAACGAGAAGACTAGCAAGGAGGCACCTAATGTACTTGCTGCTTGATAATCGAGTTGTGACCCGGTGATATAGAAGTAAATTTGGGTAGCGAGAACGTCAAAGTTTCCGCCTAATACTAACGGGTTACTAAAGTCAGCTAAGGACTGAACGATCACAATTAAGAATGCGTTTGCGAGCGCAGGTTTTAGTAGCGGCATAAACACATTGAAGAATGTTTGGTAGCGATTGGCTCTTAATGTATACGATGCTTCTTCTAAAGAGGGATGAATGGTTTTAATTGCACCGTCGAGGATCATAAATGACATCGGCGTAAATGCCAGAACTTGTGCTAACCAAATCCCAGTAAAACCATAAAGCCAGTTAGTATTTTCTAAGCCCATATAAGTGGCTAGAAATTCGGTGATATAGCCTGAACGGCCCATCATCAAAGTAACGCCTAAGCCCACAACAAAAGGCGGTGTTACGATAGGAAGAATAGAGAAAACACGTCCAATAATTGCGGAGCGTTTGGCAATTCGGGTTGTGTAAATAGCGAGAATTAATCCGAAGAAAGTACAGCCTACACCAACTGCCAGTGATAAAAATATTGAGTTAATAATAACTTGGACAATGTGTGATTGGGTTAGGATTGCCACAAATGCAAATGGTGCAAAATCTCCGTTCCCATCAGTAAACATTGGAATAAAAATTGCCACACTGGGAAAGACGATAAATAACGCAATCAGCGCGACAACAGTAATCAGGGAGCCAATCACAAATTGGTCGCCACCCAGCCACTCTAAGCGAGTTAAGGCGTGGGTCATAATCATTCCGAGTGCAATAAATAGCGTGATTGCGGAGTAACCCAATCCTCTACCATCTAAGTAGGCACTGATAATGACAACAATGGCGGTAATTGCAGCAACGGCGACATCAAAATAGTGGCGATTTTTGTGGTTACGATCGGCAGGTGTTAGTGGTCTGAATAACAAGATAGACGGTAATAAATACCAGAGCCAACTAATATTGACGCTGCTCCAGCCATACGAAGCTAAAATCTCATCTTGTGTGGAGTCGAATAAGCCATAGTCTAAGCTCCACGATGGGAGTAGAGCAAAGCCCAGCCAAGCGATCAGAATCCAAAGGAAAATACTGTCCTTTTTCTTCGAGGCGGTGAGAGTTAACGTTTGAGGCATTGTTTTTCCCCTAAGTTCATTACTTTCGAATGAAAACAGCATCATTTTTATTCGAATAGTAAAGAACTTAATTAATATTATAATTCTAATGAATGAGCTAATCTGAAGCCGTCTGCAAAAAACAGACACTTAAGTTTTAGACTTCATTTTTATTGTAAGTAAGTAGCTTAGTGCGGTGACGAGCACCGCACTGGGAGCATTATTTGCTCATTTTGACTTCGGTAACCCATTTGTTGATCAGATTTTTACGGACTTCAGCATCGCCGTATTTATCCATATCGTAATTGATTAAATTTAAGTCTTTAAGTTTCAGAGAAATAGGGGAAGATTCAGCTGTGGTGTTGGTTAAGATCTGGTAAGACTGACCTTGTTTCCAGCTCAGCTCTTGGGCTTCTTTAGACAGAACGAAATCAACGAACAGCTTCGCATTGTCCATATTACGGGCATTTTTCAGAATACTAATACCGCCGATCTCATAACCGGTACCTTCACAAGGGGCGATGAGTTCTAATGGCGCGCCATTTTCAACTTCTAAAGAGTAGTCGTGCAGGAAACCGATACCGATGGCAGATTCACCACGGGCTGCGTTACGTGCAGGGGCAATACCAGATTTAGTGTATTGAGAAATATTTGAGTTTAATTTTTTCAGATAATCAAACGCTTGCTCGTTGCCCCACAGTTGGTCGAAAGTAGCGAGAGCGGTATATGCGGTTCCTGAGCTTTGTGGGTCAGCGATTTGAATTTCACCTTTATACTCAGGTTTGGTGAGATCTTTCCAACAAGTCGGGATCGGCAAACCTTTCTCTTTCAGGCGATCTTTATTCACGCCAAACCCTAAGATCCCGATATAAACCGCAGAAGAGTAGTTACCTTTGCGTTTTGCTGGATCTTGGAATTGAGTCATGATTTGTGACAGGTTTGGTGATTTGTATGGCTCTAAGAGATCCATTTCACCAGCTTGTGAATGTGGGTCTAATGTACCGCCGTACCAAACGTCAGCTTGTGGGTTACGTTTTTCTGCTTCGATTTTGGCCAGAGTACTGCCTGAGCCATTACGAACGAAAGTCGTTTTTACATCATATTTTTTGGCGAAAGCTTGAGTTTCAGCTTCGCACATTGCATTGGTGGCACTACAGTAAACCACTAAACGGCCAGCGGCATTTGCTGTGGTCGTAATAGCGGCAAGAGATAAACCTGCTGCAACGAGTGTAGAAAGAGTCTTAAGTTTCATTGTCAGTCCTTTATTCACGTTTTCGGATTAACTATTATTATTTTGCGGTGAAACTGCACCGGCTAAATGCTCTCGCTTGCTGACATTCGCAATCAAAAGAGGCATCAGTAGTAGCCCCATCAAGGCCGCAGCACTAGCGAGTAAGGTAAACATTCCCGACCAACCATAATTTGCGATAACTTGAGAGAGCGGCCATCCTGCAATTGCAGCCCCTAAATAGGCATACAATCCAAGATAACCCGTTACCGTTCCAGCTGCCTTTTTATGACAATATTCTGTAGCAGCTAGACCAACTAACATCTGTGGACCAAATACAAAAAAGCCATTAGCTAAAAAACACACGGCAAGTAGCCCGTAGTGATGAATCGGTATTAACCATAAGGCATTCACAGACACAAAAAGCCCTAAAGAAAATAACAAAATCATCGGTGCTCGCTGTCCACGAAACAGAAGGTCAGACCCCCAACCCGCACACAACGCGCCTAATAAACCGCCTAATTCAAACAGTGCTAATGTCGCATTAGCACTTAATAAATTCGTTCCATGCGTTTCTGTAAGCCATAAATTTCCCCAATCGTTTATCCCTATGCGGATGAGATAAACCAAGATATAGGTACAACCTAATAGCCAAATCATCGGGTTAAACACAATGGTTTGCTTCAATATCACCCACATAGATTGTGGTGGAGATAAATGCTCTTGGCGCAGTTCTAAGGCATCATGTCGCCATTGTCCCACTGTGGGTAAGTGTTCTTCTTTCGGGGTTCCTCTTAGTTGCCGGCAGAGCCATAACCCCAAAACAACACCAATAATTCCCGGTACAATTAATGCCATTTGCCAGTTGTAATAAGTGGCTAATAAGGCAGCTAATAGCGGTAACGCCATTCCACCAAGGTTGATGGAGATATTCCATAAACCCCACCAAAACCCACGCTCATTACGTGAATACCAGTGAGTCAGAATTCTTGCGCAAGGGGGCCAACCCCATCCTTGAAAGAAACCGTTTAACGTCCACACAATCAGTAAAGCAGGAAACGATAAACAATAAGCAAAAATGATATTTAGAACGCCGGTCATGATAAGACCTACACCCATAAACCAGCGGTAGCCAGTGATATCGTGGAAAATTCCCGATATAAACTTGGACAGTCCGTAGGTTAGGTAAAAGGCAGAGGCGATCCAGCCAATATCACTTTTGTCTAACAACAGCTCCGTTTGCATGACGGGCATAACGAAATTAAAGCTTTTTCGTGTCAGGTAAAAAGCAGCATATCCAATAATCATGGAGAACATTAATTGGCGGCGCCAGAAACGGTAATTGCCATCCAAATTAAATTTACTTTCACCTGTCATGGTTGTGTTTCTCCCGTTTGGCAAAATGTAATCAAGTTTTTAAATAAAAGGATGAGATAAGGTATTAGGAGACTAGGAATTATTCCTATTTTTACAATCTTTCATTTCAAAATGTGGGCAAGTTAACAATTATTTTGGTGCCATTTTGCGTTGTCAGTGTCCAATCGCCACCTAAAGCGGTCACTCGCTCTTCAATTCCCCGTAAACCAAAGCCAGAAGTTCGTTTGCTAAAGGGAATACCGACGCCATTATCCTCGGCAATAAGCTGGATCGAGTCACCTATTTGGTCGAGTGAAATATGAATGTGTGTCGCTTTAGCATGTTTGCTGATGTTATTGAGAAGCTCTTGAACAAGTCGGTAGAGGGTGAATAAAACGGTTTCATTGGCCGGGGTTTCTTTTAGCCCATAATAAAACGTGCACTGGATATTATTTTCTTCAAAAGCAAATTCGGCGATGAGATGTGTGAGGGCGTTTTCTAGTGACATTTCATCGAGAACGGGAGGACGTAATTGACGTAGTAATTGGCGGGTTGCTTGATGGATTTGTTGTGCTAGCTCATTGATTTGACTGGCAGCTTGGCGACTTAATTCATTGGGTGCTGTTTTTTTCACTAGCATCGACTGGATTTGAATAGCGGTAATGTTTTGCCCAATTTCATCATGTAATTCTCGCGCAATATCTTTCTTGATATCTTCCTCAGTGTGTACCAATTTACGCATCAGGTCTCGGCGAGTTTGCAGTTCTTGCTCCAATCGTTGGCGATAGCGCTGTAAGTTACCGGCAAGTTGTTTTTGGCGACTTACCGCAATTCCCAGTCCAATACCAATTAAGGCTTGAGAGCTTAAGAATAATTGTAATTCTTGTAAGTCATCAAATGCGCCTTGGAACTGCCTTGCAAAAGTGATAATTAAGCTCCCCAATAATGCGGATAGAACCCCGCCTTGCCATCCATATCGGTAAGCCATAAAAATATTGGGAATAAAAACTAACAAAACAATCAGCTGTTCAATCTCTGGAGCAAAGAAAATTTGCGCACTTAAACCGACCAAGCAAAATAAAAATCCCCAAATAATCAGTGATGTGCGTAATTGTTTATCAGGTGTACCATAGTCGAGTAGCATATGATAATGCTGCTCATGCAGATATTCATAAATGAGATAAACAAAGGGGGATAGTAGTATTCCGCCAGTAAACGTGGTTAAAAATAGTTGGCTAATTGAGTATTGAGACAGTAAACCAAACAGTAGGGCGTTGAGGATACTGTTGGCAGTAACGCCAGCAAGGAGCAAAATTAGCCGTTGCCAATACAGCGTATAGCGCCACCAAATATTTTGGATTACGACGGCGACCGCTAAACTGAGGAGCGGGGAAAGTAATAAAATAGGCTGTGATAATAGTTGCTCTTCAGCAAGCCAGTAATTGAGTAGCCCTTCAGATAATAAAATGGTCGGCCAATATCGCCGCCAGAGCAATATCATCAAGGTGAGGCGTAAGGCTTGGGGTAGAAATAGCGTAGCTTGAAAACTATTTTGGCTGAGATAAAAACCAATAATCCACAACCCAATCCAAATTAATGAATAAGTAAATAACAAAAATAGGGACTGCAATCCTAAGCGCAGCGCTTTATTCATCAATATCTACCTTGAGATAATATTATGCTCTAACGCGTAGTGAACCAGCTCAATGGTGCTATCACACTGTAATTTACCTAAAACATTTGCTCGATGAACATGCACTGTTTTATGACTCAGATTGAGTTGCTCAGCAATGACTTTGACGCTTAATCCAGACACTAATAAGTCAAAAACTTCGCGCTCACGGTTAGTGAGTTCTTGAATGCCATGTTGCTGCTGTGGTGTTTGACGTAATGCTCGCATTGCATCGGCACATAAGTAGCAACCGCCTTGATGAACAGAACGGACCGCCTGAACTAACTCTTCTGGCCCACAACATTTTGTTAAATAGGCGCTAGCCCCTGCATCCAGTGCGCTCTGCACAAATGCGGGTGTATCATAAATACTTAAAATAATGGTACGAAAATCGGGTTTTTTCTTACGTAAGCGGGTGAGTAACTGTAAACCGCTTTCATCTGGCATTGAGATATCCATGATAGCAACATCGATATCAAGGCTAATTAAGTGAGGCCAGGCTTCTTGAGCGCTTGCATATTGACCCACGATGCTAATATCAGGCTCTAATGTTAGCAGTTGGGCGAAACCGGAGCGCACGACAATATGGTCGTCAATCAAGGCTATTTTTATCATTGTAGTTTCGATAGTAAGTAAGTGACCATTTGCCAGTCTTATATCAATATAGGGAAAGATTAGCTAGGAACATAGTTTGAAATTCTGACGTCCATCAGAAATGAAACGCGCGGCATCATAGCGCTAATAAATCGGATGGCAATATTTTCTTTTGTTATTGTGGTATTTCTAGATGGAATTGAACTCGCCTCTGAAGATTCATAAAGCGAGTGTTTGATATTATTAAGTGTTAGGTTGTACTTCTGTAATCGATAAATGACAGTCCGTTTTAATGATGCGATTGATTTTTAGATCAGCTTGAGCGAGCAAATTTTCTAACTCTTCTTTGGTCCTTCCATCGGCACCGATCATTAGATTTGAACAGATAAGCCCTATATTTTTACCAAAATTGGGTTTGTTATCGTTGATGACATGAGTATCAATTAAGAGTAATTTTGATGTTTTTTTCATGGAACGACGTATTACATTGAATATATTAATTAATTTTTCATTATCCCAGTCGTGAGTAATGGCTTTAAGTAAGTAAAAATCGGCCGCAGGGGTTGAATCAAAAAATGAGCCCGTCTGTGTTTCCCAGCGAGAATCATCCCCTAGTTGGTGTAATAGATGTTTGTCAGTAATGATGAGCCTATCAAATAATATTCCATGTGTTAGGGGATTGGATTTTAATACTTCAAGTAATAAACCTCCGCGTCCTCCTGCAATATCTGCAATAAGGCTATTTTCAGGGAAGGGGTATTTATCAACGATAAATGGATTTTCTAACCTTGAATATGAAGCCATGCCAGCATGAAAGTTTTCAGGTAAATCGACATTTTTTTCCCAATACTCATAGAAGGTTCCACCAAACAATTTTTCAAAGATGGGTACCCCTTTAGCCATATCGGATAAATAGTAGGATGGCATCCAAAATGTTTGGTCAGTGAACATTAACACCGCATTACGTAAAGAATAGGGATGAGATTCTAATAAGAATTCGGCTTCTGGTGTCAGTGTAAAGCATTCATCGTATGTGGATGTGAATATATTCTGAGTCGCCAGTATTCGTAATATTTGTTGAATAACCGTGGGAATTGCACCTATTTCTTGTGCTATTTGTTCAGCGGTCTTTGGGTGAGCTTCAAGTGTTTCTGCTAGCTTCAATTTTACGGCTGCACGTAGTGCTGCATGGAACATGAATCCTGTTGCTTTATTCAGGAGCTGAATACCAAGCTCTAACTGATTAAATTTATGATTATTGGGTAGAGAGTTGTTCATATAGCCCCATATTATTAAGGTGAAGTAAGTTGTTAGATTGAACTTAATTATTTGCGTACCTAACCCATTAAAGGAAGCCTTAAAATTTGATAGTGTCTAAAATTAGCGACAAACCATGGGGTGCGATGTCGCCAAAAGGTGACATTTATCTTGATGATAAATAAGAACATTAAAAAACAGGTTGGTCTGTGTCTTAAATTGGAGACAGATAAGGGAATATAATTTGGAATTAGAACTTGTTCACAATATGTCAGATTAGATGTAAAAAAGTATAAAACTAAAAATCAAGCAAATTCAATGTGATATAAAATAGTTTGAAAAGTTGGCACGATGTGTGCATAATAATATTCAGTTGCTCATTCAATTGCTTATGTAGGTCCAAATTTGTTGGGAACATACCACATAAAACCCGAATGATGCCAAAGTAAGGTGCCTACCGTCCAACACCATAGATATTCGCTTTCGAGCCTTATCAAACACAGGGCGACACGTTGAGTGAGGCACCACCTATATGATTATCTTTAGTAAAAGACATAGTCATATATAAGCTGTAAAGTATCGCTGGCGGATAAATGGGAATTCTCATTTATCCGCCTTCCTACATCTGCATCCCCTCCAGCTAGATTAGCCATAAGCAATAAAATTCCTTTTAGTCTATTTTCTTGAAAATTATCACATTTTACCCCATAAACTGGCACGTTCATTGCTATTTAATCGATATGGCACACTCGCCAATATCCCAATGCAAACAGAATTTTCCGCTTAGGGGCGACTTCTGCTACCATTGAAAGACATATAAATAGGTAAGAGATGAACGGTTTGAGCAAATGGCGTCTTTTCCCGCGCTCATTGAGGCAACTGGTAGTCATGGCTTTTTGGCTAGTTTTACTACCTTTATTGGTGCTGGCTTATCAGGCATACCAAAGCCTTGAGCAATTGAGTAATCAAGCGGCAAATATTAATAAAACAACACTGCTAGATACCCGTCGTAGCGAAGCAATGAGTAGTCTCGCGTTGGAAATGGAGCGTAGCTATCGGCAATATTGCGTTCTACAAGATCCTGCATTACAAACGCAATATCACAAACAGTTTGCCGATTACGAGCAGATGTTAGAACGCCAGAAAACCATCCTGCCAGATAATGCGGATAGCTCTGCATTGGTAAATGCATTAAAGCAGCTAAAAGCGATCAGTTGCGAGAGCAATGAACCAACCCAGCTTACGACTAAAGCGTTAGAACAGTTTTCTGCGCAAAATACACAACTTGTGCAACAAACCCGCGATGTTATTTTTAGTCGTGGGGATCAGTTGCAAAAAGCCATCGCAAATAAAGGGCAGCTATTTGGTTGGCAAACATTAATTCTGTTTTTACTCAGTGCATTATTGGTTACGCTATTTACTCGAATGATTATTGGTCCGGTAAAAGTGATCGAACGGATGATTAATCGCTTAGGAACAGGTCTGACGCTAGAAAATGATATTGACGGATTTAAAGGTCCTCGAGAGTTAAGAACCATTGCCCAACGAATTATTTGGTTGAGTGAAAGGCTTGCTTGGCTCGAATCTCAGCGCCATGAATTTTTACGCCATATTTCCCATGAACTAAAAACACCGTTAGCCAGTATGCGTGAGGGGACGGAGTTATTGGCAGATGAAGTTGCCGGACCGTTGACCAGCTCACAAAAAGAGGTTGTTGAGATACTGGATCATAGTAGTAAGCACCTTCAGCAACTTATTGAACAGTTGCTCGACTATAATCGAAAATTAGTGGATGAGCCGCCTGTTGCACAATTAGTTGATCTGAATAAGTTGATCGATGACATTGTGAATGCACATAATTTGCCAGCAAGAGCGAAAGAGATAAAAACGGAAATTCGCTTAAAAGTGGAAAGTTGCCTCGCGGAGCCGACTCTGCTCGGAAGAGTTATTGATAATATCTACTCCAATGCGGTGCACTATGGCGGCGAATCAGGTAATATTTGGATCTCTAGCCGACGAACAGGTAATAAATTAGTGATTGAGATTGCCAATACCGGCACTCCAATCCCTGAGTCTGAGCAAAATATGATTTTTGAACCTTTCTATCAAGGAAGCCTCCAAAGAAAAGGCGCCGTAAAAGGAAGTGGACTGGGGCTTAGCATCGCGCAAGATTGCATTAAACAGATGGGCGGTGAGCTATCATTGGTTCCCCACAAATCAGCGGATGTCTGCTTTCGAATTGAACTGCCTTTAACTGCAGAGAACGAATAACAATGGTAAATAGGTCTACAGATTTTTGGGCTGTATTGTGTAAGACGATATTGCCAAAAACAACATTCAATAGCCGTAGAGTGACGAATAAATCATTCCGCATCGCTACGCCGTTAGGAATATTTTTCTTTTCTCTCTTTCTTTCTGGTTGTGTGGTGAAAAATGGACAATCTCCGTTAGAAACCTTAGCTCAAGTGGTGATCCCAGAAGTCAAAACGACAGATTATCGCTATGCATCCTGTGAGTCCATTTGGGAAAATCAGCAGCTTGCCTCACAAGAGAATGCGCTGTATTGGTTGCGTATGATGGGGTGTGTTGATCGAATGGATGCAGAACAAGCACGTAACAAAGCCAAGCAGATCGACGTGACTGATTGGTCTAGTTCATTCACGAAAAATATCCTATTGAATTCTGCTGAGCCGTCGATTACTGAACGACGTCAAATGCTAGATAGCATCAACACGTATAGCTTAAGTTTTCCTACACCTGTTCGCCCGCTATTACAGATTTGGCGCGAACAGCAAGTGCAAGTTATCAACCTTGCTGAAGCTAATTCTCGTTATAAACGCTTACAGCAGGAAATGGATACCAAATTTGATCGTTTAAAAGAAGATAATGCAAAGCTGCGTTTTGAGTTAGATTCAACATCACGCAAATTAGAAAACTTAACCGATATTGAGCGTCAGCTCTCTTCACGCAAAAAAAATGCGAATGAAGCTGAAAAAGAAGATGAAAAGGCGGTAACTAATGCCGTCGCTGCTTCTCCTGATGCAGCTAAGCCAGCCGAAACAGAACAAAATCCAGCGGAGAATAAAGTACAATGACAAGCCGTAAGTCAGCGAACTTACTACTGGTTGATGATGACCCTAGCCTGCTAAAACTGTTAGGCATGCGCTTAAGTAGTGAAGGTTTTAAAGTATCGACAGCAGAGAGTGGTCCAGAAGCACTAAAACGCCTACAAAAAGAAAAAATCGATTTAGTGATTAGTGATTTACGTATGGATGAAATGGATGGCATGGCGCTGTTTGATGAGGTGCAAAAAGCCCATCCAAATCTTCCTGTCATTATTCTAACGGCGCATGGATCTATTCCAGATGCAGTTGCGGCCACTCAGCGTGGCGTTTTTAGCTTCTTAACTAAGCCTGTTGATAAAGATGCATTGTATAAAGCTATTGATGAAGCGTTAGCTCTGTCATCCACGCCGATGAGCGATGAAGAGTGGAGCTCTGGAATTGTGACTCGTAGCCCACTCATGATCCGCTTACTTGAGCAAGCTCACATGGTGGCACAGTCAGATGTCAGCGTGCTAATTAACGGGCAAAGTGGTACGGGGAAAGAGGTTTTGGCTCAGGCAATCCATCGCGTGAGTCCTCGAGCTCATAAACCGTTTATTGCTATTAACTGCGGTGCGTTGCCAGAACAACTTCTTGAGTCCGAATTATTTGGTCATGCAAAAGGGGCCTTCACAGGGGCAGTTAGCAGCCGAGAAGGCTTATTTTTTGCTGCCAACGGCGGAACCCTATTTTTAGATGAAATTGGCGATATGCCAATGGCTCTTCAGGTTAAATTACTGCGTGTTTTACAGGAGCGAAAAGTTCGCCCTCTAGGTAGTAACCGTGATTTAGATATCGATGTACGGATTATCTCTGCAACACACCGTAATTTACCTAAAGCGATGGAAAAAAATGAGTTTCGTGAAGACCTTTACTATCGCTTAAATGTCGTGAATTTACGTATTCCTGCATTGAATGAACGCTCGGAAGATATTCCATTATTAGCTAATCATTTACTACGTGAAGCCGCAAATCGTCATAAGCCATTTGTACGCAGTTTTTCCAGTGATGCAATGAAGTGTTTAATGACGGCAAGCTGGCCCGGTAATGTGCGTCAGTTGGTCAACGTGATTGAGCAATGTGTGGCACTCACCACATCTCCCGTGATCAGTGAAGCATTGGTCAGCCAAGCTTTAGAAGGGGAAAACACAGCATTACCGACATTTGTAGAAGCGCGTAATCAATTTGAATTGAATTACTTGCGTAAATTATTACAGATGACGAAAGGTAATGTGACTCAAGCCGCTCGCATGGCTGGGCGAAACCGAACTGAATTCTATAAGTTACTCGGGCGCCATGATTTAGAAGCGAACGATTTTAAAGAATAAAACCTTTATAGCCTAAAGGTTTAAGGGAGAAAAAACATTTTATGAGCCGTAAGCTTAATATCTCATTAGCGCAACTCAACTGGTTAGTTGGTGATATTGAAGGTAACTGTGACCGTATGTTGCAAGTTGTCGAGCAACAGTCACAAAATACTGATATCGTCATGTTTTCTGAGCTGGCTCTGACAGGATATTCCCCTGAGGATTTACTGTTCCGCCACGATTTTGAAGAGCGCTGTGTAGCTCAATTAAAACGCTTACAACAAGCAAGCGGCGAATGTGCCATTATCGTTGGTCATCCTTGGTATGAAGATAGCGAAATTTACAACGCATTATCCTTTTTCTATCAAGGAAAATTACTCGCGCGTTACTTCAAGCAGGAATTGCCTAACTATGGCGTATTTGATGAGCCTCGCTACTTTACCGCAGCCGAAGACACCTGTGTGGTGGACTTCAAAGGTTACCGTTTAGGCTTATTAATCTGTGAAGATATTTGGTACGACGAGCCCATCGATAACGTTAAAGGTGCGGGTGCTGAGTTAGTATTAACCATAAATGCATCACCATATGACCTGCATAAAGAGCATATTCGAAGTGACCTGCTGGAAGAGCATTGCCAGCGTACGGGCTTACCGATTATTTATCTTAATCAAGTCGGCGGTCAGGATGAATTAGTCTTTGATGGTGCATCTAAGGTTCTTGCAAACAAAGGTAAGCAAGTTTATCAAATGGCTGAGTTTGATGAGCAAGTAGCTACCGTGACTTTTGAAGAGTTAAAATTAGTCACCGAACAGCCAAAACTACCCGAAGTATCAACCACCGCACAAGTTTATCAAGCTTTAGTTCTAGCAACTCGTGATTACATTAATAAGAATGGATTTAATGGCGCCATTTTAGGTTTGTCTGGTGGTATTGACTCTGGTCTAACAGTCGCCATTGCGGTTGATGCGATTGGTAAAGAACAGGTTCAGGCCGTTATGATGCCGTTCCGCTATACTTCAGAAATGAGCATCCATGATGCAAAAGAACAAGCCGAATTATTAGGTGTTGAATTTGATATTGTCTCGATCGAGCCAATGTTTGATGCTTTTATGACCGAATTGCAGCCGATGTTTGCAGGAGCTCAAGCGGATACAACAGAAGAAAATCTACAAGCACGTTGTCGAGCAGTGATCTTGATGGCTATGTCGAATAAACGTCGACGTTTGGTGTTAACGACCAGCAATAAGAGTGAGTCCGCAGTTGGCTACTCAACGTTGTATGGGGATATGGCGGGTGGATTCGATGTATTAAAAGACGTACCAAAAACGCTGGTCTTTGAACTGGCTAAATATCGTAATACAATATCTCCAGCTATTCCACAACGCGTGATTGATAGACCACCTTCAGCGGAACTTGCTCCAGGCCAATTGGATCAAGATAGCTTGCCACCTTATGATGTTCTGGATGCCATCTTAGAAGGTTATGTAGAAAAAGATTTATCTGTGACTGACCTAATCAAACTTGGGTTTGATAAAGAAACAGTTCGCAAAGTGGTGCGTCTTGTCGATATTAACGAATATAAACGCCGTCAGGCTCCAGTAGGGCCGCGGATCACAATGCGTAATTTTGGCAAGGATCGTCGTTATCCGATTACTTCAGGTTTTGGCCGTAAAAATTGGTCATAACAGGAACTGAATATGAAAAAAATTGATGCAATTATAAAGCCATTTAAACTTGATGATGTTCGTGAGGCTTTAGCGGAAGTGGGTATTACAGGGATGACCGTAACGGAAGTCAAAGGCTTTGGTCGTCAAAAAGGACATACAGAGTTATACCGTGGTGCTGAATATATGGTGGATTTTTTACCCAAGGTAAAAATTGAAATCGTTGTTCCTGATGATATCGTCGAAAGTTGTGTGGAAACTATCATGCAAACGGCGCAAACAGGTAAAATCGGTGACGGTAAGATCTTCGTTTATGATGTGGCTCGTGTTATTAGAATTCGAACTGGCGAGCAAGACGAAGAAGCGATTTAACCATCGCTAAAAATGCGGTAACGGAATAAATATATCTTACATGGGATGATCATATATTTACATGCGAGTCCGTTACCGCAAAAATTTAAATTTAAATTATAAATAACGCATTAAAACAACAGATTAACAATGAAACTATCATTAATTTAGTGGTAGAGCCTTATGTGGCCCAAAGCATTCATAATGGATATTCTCTTCAGCAACACCCATCTCAACTAATTGTTTTCCTACATACTGCATAAAGCCCACAGGCCCGCAGAAATAGAACTGCATATTAGGCTGTAATACGTTGTCTTTTATATGCGCTAAGTTTAGCAACCCACGGAAATGATAATCTTTCCCTTCGAGATCTTGGGGGAGAGGTTGATTAAACCACACGGCATAATGTCCTTGAGGGTGTTGTTCCATGAGCTGTTTTATTTCATCGCTAAAGGCTTGAACCGTGCCATTTTCTGCTGCATGTAACCAATTCACCGGGGCTTGATGTTGCTGCTCAGTTAAGTGATTAAGCATGCTCAACATAGGGGTTAAACCTACGCCGGCGGAGATTAAAGTGACCGGTGTTTGGCTATCGACATCAATGAAAAAATCCCCGCATGGTGGGGCTAATCGAACAATATCGCCGACATTTAATTCTTGGTGTAAGAAACCAGAAACGATACCTTGTTCTTCACGTTTTACGGCAATTCGGTAGGTTTTACCGTTTGGAGCTGTGGTGAGTGAATATTGACGTATTTCTTGATTTTCAAAGCTATTTTCATTGAGATAAATAGTGATATATTGCCCCGGACGATAATCTGCAACAGCTTTTTCGTCGACAGGCGTAAATTCAAAACTGGTGATCACCGAGCTTTCAGCTTGTTTACGGGTAACTTTAAATTCTCGTAAACCATCCCAGCCTCCAGATTTTTCAGCATTTTCATGATAGATAGCAGCTTCACGATTAATAAAAATATCCGCGAGTACGCCATAAGCTCTGCCCCAAGCATCGAGGACTTCTTGTCCAGGGCTGAGTAGTTCATCAATTGCTGCGAGTAAATTTTCCCCCACGATAGGATAGTGCTCAGGCTTAATATTTAAGCTGACGTGTTTTTGCGCAATTTTTTCCACCGCACCAATTAATGCTTCAGGGGTTTCAATATGAATAGCGTAAGCGCAAATCGCATTAAATAGGGCTTCTCGCTGTTCCCCATTGATTTGATGAGTCATATTAAAAATATCTTTTAACTCAGGATGCTGCTTAAACATTCTTTCATAGAAATGTGCAGTAAGTTTTGGCCCAGTAGCAGCAATAGCGGGGATGGTAGATTTAATCGTGGCGATGGTTTGTTGATCAAGCATGCAGGTACTCCTGAATTATTTTCATGATTTAATGAATTTATAAACATGTATTTTATATGCAACTTATAATATTTGAGGATAAATGTAAATAATCAAATGCATAAAAAGTTACAGAAATAGCCACATAATTAGAGGTGGTTAACAAAACTAGATATTCATCTCGGAATTATTGAAATAAGCACTATTATATAGTGTGTTGATTAAAGGGATCTGAACGCAAAAAAAATTTATGCAATCGTTTGCGTGTATTTTTCCTTAGGGGCTATCTCAACGACGAAAAAGAGTTTACACTGTGGGTCATTAAGTTGATTTGATTGTTACCTTATTGAATTGCTGAGGCAGGAGAAGCGAATGTTAAAGCGTGAAATGAATATTGCAGATTACGACCCACAACTGTGGGAAGCAATGGAAAAAGAAGTAGAACGTCAAGAAGAACATATTGAATTAATTGCTTCTGAAAACTACACAAGTCCACGAGTCATGCAGGCTCAAGGCTCTCAGCTAACCAATAAGTATGCGGAAGGTTACCCAACTAAACGTTATTACGGTGGTTGTGAATTCGTAGACGTGGTTGAGCAATTAGCGATTGACCGTGCAAAAGAGTTGTTCGGTGCTGACTACGCAAACGTGCAACCACACTCAGGTTCACAAGCTAACGCTGCTGTTTATATGGCGCTGCTGCAACCGGGTGACACTGTATTAGGAATGAATCTTGCTCACGGTGGTCACTTAACTCACGGTTCCCCAGTCAACTTCTCCGGCAAACTCTACAACATCGTTCCTTATGGCATCGATGAAAGCGGTAAAATCGACTATGACGATATCGCTGCTCAAGCTAAAAAACACCAACCAAAAATGATCATCGGCGGTTTCTCCGCTTATTCTGGTGTCGTTGATTGGGCAAAAATGCGTGAAATTGCAGACAGTATTGGCGCTTATTTATTCGTCGATATGGCGCACGTTGCAGGTTTGGTTGCTGCGGGTGTTTATCCTAACCCTGTACCACATGCTCACGTTGTTACGACCACAACACACAAAACTTTAGCAGGTCCACGCGGTGGTCTGATTTTAGCTAAAGGCGGTGATGAAGATCTGTATAAAAAACTGAATTCAGCAGTATTCCCTGGTTCTCAGGGCGGTCCTCTGATGCACGTTATTGCAGGTAAAGCGGTGGCTTTGAAAGAAGCAATGGAACCAGAGTTCAAAATTTACCAACAACAAGTTGCTAAAAATGCGAAAGCAATGGTGGAAGTGTTCCAAAATCGCGGCTTCAAAGTTGTTTCTGGCGGTACTGAAAATCACCTGTTCTTAGTTGACTTAGTTGACAAAGATATTACAGGTAAAGATGCGGATGCTGCATTAGGTCGTGCTAATATCACAGTGAACAAAAACAGCGTACCAAATGATCCTAAGAGCCCATTCGTGACTTCCGGTGTTCGTATCGGTTCCCCTGCGATTACTCGTCGTGGTTTCACTGAAGCAGATGCGCGCGAGCTAGCAGGCTGGATGTGTGATATTCTGGACAACATCAATGATGAAGCGACCATTGAAGCGGTTAAACAGAAAGTATTAGCTATCTGTAAAAAATACCCAGTTTACGCATAATGGCAATTTACTTATAACTTAATCTAAATTAGTTATCTAAACCCGCTTCTACTTTCGTAAAGCGGGTTTTTTGTTGTCGGTCCTAAACCACCACCGAAGATGGTGGCGATTTGAAAATAAGGGAGGAGTGATGGTTATCCCATCAACGCGCTGGTTAGCGATTGATTATTTTACCTACTTTTTTGCTTACAGTATTTTCTTACCTTTTTGGTCGGTATGGCTACAAGGTGAGGGTATTGATGCTGAAATGATTGGGGTATTGTTGGGTATCGGGTTAGCAGCTCGTTTTCTTGGTGCGATGTTCATTACCCCTTTAGTCAAAGAGCCATCAAAATTAATTCTTGCGTTACGGCTGCTGGCCACACTGTCTCTTATTTTTTCTATTGGTTTTGCCTTTGGCTCTCATTGGGCTTGGTTACTATTTGTAATGATTGGATTTAATCTTTTCTTTGCTCCAATGGTTCCTTTAGGGGACTCTCTTGCGGGAGCATGGCAAAAGCAATTTACCTTTGACTATGGCAAAATTCGTGTTTGGGGTTCCATCGCTTTTATTATTGGATCTTCGTTGATGGGATATTTGTCAGGAGTCTGGGGGCATAAATCTATCATGGTCGCACTGATTATCAGTTGCGCTGCAATGTTATTAGGAACGCTACTAAAACCTGCCATTATGCCTGCTGGGGCAGCAAAAACTGATGGTGTCAGCAAAGTTTCTTTTAAACAGCTGATTGCCGATAAAAACGTCGTTAAATTTTTAGTTTGTGTCAGCTTACTGCAAGGAGCTCATGCGGCTTACTATGGTTTTGCTTCGCTGTACTGGAAAGAAGCGGGATATTCAGATTTAGTCATAGGTAATTTATGGTCTCTTGGTGTCGTCGCCGAAGTCATCGTTTTTATGTTAAGTCACCGTTTATTCCGCCGCTGGAGTGCGCGTAACTTACTATTACTATCCGCAGCCTGTGGAATTATTCGCTGGAGTATGATGGGAGCATTTACTTCATTGCCCGTGTTAGTGATGGTGCAAATTCTTCATAGTGGTACGTTTACGGTCTGCCATTTGGCCGCAATGCGCTTTATTAGTGCCCGTAAAGAGAATGAAATTATTCCATTACAAGGTGCTTATTCTGCATTGGCTATGGGAGGCGGGTTGGCAATCATTACCATTATGGTTGGCTATATTTATGAGCGGGTCCCTCAGCAGCATGGCGTGGTATTTTTCTTGATGGCTATATTGGCCGTGCCTGCGTTATTTATTAGACCTAAAATAGAAGCTAAAGGTTAGTTCGTGAAAAACAACAAGGGCGCAAAGTTCTCACTCTGCGCCCTTATTCGTCATTATCAATTAGCGTTTTAACGCTTCAGATAACTCATCTTTCATGACAGTCAGAATGTCTCTAACAGCTCGCGGGCTGCCTGCAACTAGATTACCTGATGCTAAGTAGTTATGACCACCGATAAAGTCAGTCATGATACCGCCAGCTTCACGCAGGATCAGTTCGCCACCTAAGAAATCCCATGGTTTTAAGCCAATTTCAAAGTAAGCATCAACGCGGCCTGCTGCGACATAGCATAAATCTAAAGCTGCAGAACCTGAACGACGGAAATCTGCGCACTGTTCAAACATTTTGCTCATGACATTCATGTATGGAGTTGCATGTTGTTTATGTTTGAATGGGAAACCAGTGGCAACAATTGCGCCTTCAAGATCACGTTTTTCAGCAATCCGTAAACGGTAACCGTTAAGCTGTGAGCCTTGGCCACGTACAGCAGTAAACAATTCATTACGCATAGGATCGTAGACAGCAGCAACTTCTGTACGGCCTTTGATGCGTACAGCAATAGAAACAGCGAAATGAGGGAGACGTTTTGTGAAGTTAGTGGTGCCATCCAGTGGATCGATTACCCATTGAATATCATCATCTTTACCTAACAGTTCACCACCTTCTTCTGTGATGATGGTATGGTCAGGATACGATTTACGGATAATCTCAATAATGAGTTGTTCAGCTTCACGGTCAACATTGGTGACAAAATCGTTAGAACCTTTTTGGGTCACGACAACATTTTGAGGAGTTTCATAGTTTTTAGCTATGTGATTACCAGCCTTACGTGCGGCACGTATGGCGATGTTAAGCATCGGATGCATGGGTTTTTTTCCACTGGAATTTTTAAAGAACGAAAAACAAGAGAGCCGAATTATATAGATGATCGTCACAATAAGCAATTTTGTGTTAAGCTACTGCGATAAATTTTTCATTACATCGTATAAATCATGTTAGATAATATCCGTATCGTTCTCGTTGAAACTTCCCACACTGGTAATATGGGCTCCACCGCTCGCGCTATGAAAACCATGGGGCTTTCAAATCTCTATTTAGTCAACCCACTGGTAGAGCCAGACTCCCATGCTATCGCATTATCTGCGGGTGCCAGTGATGTGATTGGCAATGCAAAAATCGTGACATCCTTGGATGAAGCGCTTGAAGGCTGTAAGCTCGTGATTGGTACCAGCGCGCGTTCGCGTACATTACCTTGGCCGATGGTTGAACCCCGTGAATGTGGTGTCAAATCCGTTCAGCAATCCAATGAGTCACCTGTAGCGATTATTTTTGGTCGTGAGCGGGTAGGATTAACCAATGAAGAGTTACAAAAATGTAACTATCATCTTTATATCCCCACGAACCCTGAATATGGCTCATTAAATCTAGCAATGGCAGTACAATTAGTTAGTTACGAAATTCGTATGGCCTATTTAGCGATCAATGAAAAAAATACGCAAAAATCCGCGGTTGATGAGGTAGAATACCCACCGGCTGAAGATTTAGAACGTTTTTATGTTCATCTAGAAACTGTATTAAATGAGTCAGGTTTCATCCGAAAAGCGCATCCAGGGTTAATTATGAATAAATTGAGACGTTTATTCACTCGCGCACACGTTGAAACCCAAGAGTTGCACATTCTTCGTGGCATTTTGACATCAATGGAAAAATGGGCGAAAAAGTGAGGTTGAATCCGTGGTAAGGTAAAATAATACTTGAGTAAATTAGTCAGGTAAATAGTTGACCAAATTACTCAGGTATGTCACAATTATTGCATATTTTACCATGGAGTATTTATGTTATGAGACTCACTTCCAAAGGGCGTTACGCAGTAACTGCGATGTTAGATGTCGCGTTACACTCTCAGACAGGTCCTGTACCTTTAGCTGACATTTCTGAACGTCAGGGAATCTCCCTCTCTTATCTTGAGCAACTCTTTTCTCGTTTACGGAAAAACGAATTAGTTTCCAGTGTCCGCGGCCCTGGTGGTGGTTATTTGTTGGGTCGAGGCTCTGATCAAATCTTTGTTGCTGAAGTAATTGCTGCGGTTGATGAATCCGTAGATGCTACCCGTTGTCAGGGTAATAAAGAAGGTTGCCAAAATGGCGATCGTTGCTTAACACACGCATTATGGCGCGATTTAAGTGATAGAATTACCAGTTTCCTGAGCAGTATCAGCCTTGATGAATTAGTCAAAAATCAAGAAGTGCTTGATGTTGCGGATAGGCAAGATAATGAAAAGCGTAAGACAATGCCAAACGGTATTGCTCCAGAATCCATTATCAATGTACGTGCCTAATATAAAATAGATTATAAATTGCAGTCGATACTCAAATGGTAAGGGCGTGGCAAAAATAGCTAATCCTGCCTTGGGTATCTTTAAAAAATTAAAGGCAAAGCTGTCTTGTCCTTTGGAGTATGTGAGCAATGAAATTACCGATTTATCTAGATTATTCAGCGACTACGCCAGTTGACCCTCGCGTTGCTGAAAAAATGATGCAATGTCTAACAATGGATGGGAATTTTGGTAACCCAGCATCCCGTTCACACCGTTTTGGCTGGCAAGCTGAAGAGGCGGTTGATATTGCTCGTAATCAAATCGCTGAATTAGTTAATGCGGATCCTCGTGAAATCGTATTTACATCAGGTGCAACAGAATCTGATAACTTAGCTATCAAAGGTGCTGCCCAGTTCTATCAGAAAAAAGGTAAGCATATCATTACGTGTAAAACAGAACATAAAGCAGTTCTGGATACTTGTCGTCAATTAGAGCGTGAAGGCTTTGAAGTAACGTACTTAGCGCCTCAAAGCAATGGCTTAATTGATCTGAAAGTATTAGAAGCGGCAATGCGCGAAGATACAATTTTAGTCTCTATCATGCATGTGAATAACGAAATTGGTATCGTTCAAGATATCGCGACGATTGGCGAATTATGCCGTAGCCGTGGCATCGTATTCCATGTTGATGCAACTCAAAGCGTCGGTAAATTACCTATCGACCTGTCAACGCTAAAAGTTGACCTAATGTCTTTCTCTGCTCATAAACTATACGGACCTATGGGTATCGGCGCATTGTATGTTCGTCGTAAACCTCGTATTCGTTTGGAAGCTCAGCAACATGGTGGTGGTCATGAGCGTGGTATGCGTTCAGGCACTTTACCTGTACACCAAATTGTAGGTATGGGTGAAGCTTACCGCATTGCAAAAGAAGAGATGGCGCAAGAATCTGAACGTCTGCGTGGATTACGCCTGCGTTTATGGAATGGTATTAAAGATATCGAAGAAGTTTACCTTAACGGTGATTTAGAAAATGGTGCGCCGCACATTCTTAACGTCAGCTTCAACTATGTTGAAGGTGAATCCTTAATGATGTCCTTAAAAGATTTAGCGGTCTCTTCAGGCTCAGCTTGTACTTCTGCAAGCTTAGAACCTTCTTATGTGCTACGTGCTTTAGGAATGAGTGATGAACTGGCTCACAGTTCAATTCGTTTTTCTTTGGGTCGTTTTACCACAGAAGAAGAAATTGACTATGCAATCAAACAGATTCATGGCGCGATCGGCCATTTACGCGAGCTGTCTCCTTTATGGGATATGTTTAAAGCAGGCGTAGATATTAATAGCATCGAATGGTCTCACCATTAATCAGACAGTTTAAGGAGTTTAAGAATGGCTTACAGCGAAAAAGTTATCGATCATTATGAAAATCCACGCAATGTCGGTTCATTTGATAACAATGATCCAAGTGTGGGTAGCGGTATGGTAGGAGCGCCTGCTTGTGGTGACGTCATGAAATTGCAGATCAAAGTCAATGATGACGGCATTATCGAAGATGCGCGCTTTAAAACATACGGTTGTGGCTCTGCTATTGCTTCAAGTTCACTGGTAACTGAGTGGATGAAAGGTAAAAGCTTAGACGAAGCAGAAGCAATCAAAAATACAGCCATTGCTGAAGAACTTGAATTGCCACCAGTGAAAATTCACTGTTCAATTCTGGCTGAAGATGCGATTAAAGCTGCAATTGCTGATTACAAAAGCAAACGCCAAAGCAAATAAAACATAATTATCAGTAAATTTGGGCTGCACTCGTTATATATCAACAATAAAAATCCACAGCCCTGTGACTGATAAGTAAACTCAAAATTAATTAAAGATGTATTTATTATGCAACTTTAAGTATGATGAGTTGTACCGATGATTTGAAGGCGGATGCTAATATTTTGATAGCATCTGCCTTGTTTGTTTCTAAAGTGAGGTTTGCAATGTCTATTTCTCTTACAGAAAGTGCAGCGCAACGAATTCAAGCTTTCTTGAAAAATCGTGGTAAAGGCGAAGGTTTGCGTTTAGGTGTAAGAACTTCAGGTTGCTCAGGAATGGCATACGTGCTTGAATTCGCTGATGTTATCAATGAAGAAGACACAGTTTTCGAAGATAAGGGTGTTAAGGTCATCATTGATGGCAAAAGTATGGTTTATTTAGACGGCACTGAGCTGGATTTTGTTAAAGAAGGCTTAAACGAAGGGTTTAAATTTAATAACCCTAATGTTAACAGTGAATGCGGATGCGGTGAAAGTTTTCACGTATAATGTCTTCAAATGAACATGACTTTGACCAATGTAACTAGCATGATACTAATGGCAACATGATATTTAGTTAAGTTAGCTACATTGGTACCCGGTTCGAGAAACTGAGCACTTATGGATTATTTTACTCTTTTTGGGCTAACCCCAAACTATGCGATTGACAGTGAGCAACTCACGCATCGCTTTCAAGAACTACAGCGACAGTATCATCCAGATCGCTTTGCAACCTGTTCCGAACAGGAAAAAATGCAAGCCCTCCAACATGCTGCAACTATCAATGCGGCATATCAATCTCTTCGTCATCCGCTAAAACGTGCGGAGTATATGCTTTTACTGCATGGTTTTGACATTAATAACGAACAGCATACCATGCACGATACTGCATTTTTGATGGAGCAATTAGAGCTGCGTGAAGAATTAGATGGTATTGAAAATAGCTCGCAAGCGCTTGAACAACTGTCTGAGTTCATGAAAAAAGTCAAACAAATGCAACAGATACGTAGCGCTTTAATGGTCACTCAGCTTGATGGTATGCAGTGGGAACAAGCCGCAGATACCGTACGCAAATTGCGTTTTCTCGATAAGTTACAGCAACAGGCTGAGCAACTCGAAGAACGGTTACTAGACGACTTTTAAGAGAAAACCACTATGTCTTTATTACAAATTAGCGAACCTGGCATGACTGCGGCGCCACACCAGCGCAAATTAGCAGCAGGGATCGATCTGGGGACAACTCACTCTTTGATTGCGACAGTACGCAGTGGTGAGGCGGCGACGTTACCTGATGACCAAGGTCGTGACTTGTTACCGTCAATTGTTAATTACCAAGCGGATAGCCGAATCGTTGGATGGGAAGCAAAACAACTTTCAGAGCAAGATCCTGTTAATACCATTATTTCAGTGAAACGTATGATGGGACGCTCATTAGCTGATATCCAGAAACGTTACCCTGAATTACCTTACCAACTTACAGCCAGCGAAAATGGTTTGCCGTTTATCCAAACTGCAGCTGGGCAAGTAGATCCTATTCAAGTTTCTTCTGACATTTTGAAAACCTTAGCCAAAAGGGCAGAACAAACGCTGGGTGGTGAAATGGACGGTGTCGTGATCACTGTGCCAGCTTATTTCGATGATGCACAGCGTCAAGGTACTAAAGATGCTGCTCGTTTGGCAGGATTGCATGTACTACGTTTATTAAACGAACCTACCGCTGCTGCAATTGCCTATGGTTTAGATTCTGGACAAGAAGGGGTTATCGCGGTTTATGACCTTGGCGGCGGAACTTTTGACGTATCTATTTTACGTCTAACTCGTGGTGTGTTTGAAGTTTTAGCCACCGGTGGTGATACTGCACTGGGTGGTGATGATTTCGACCAAGTTCTCGCTGAATGGATTGCGGCACAGGCCGGTCTTTCCGTTCAAGGTAATCACCGTTTAACTCGCCAGCTGTTGAACATTGCGACAGAAACTAAAGTGGCGTTAAGTGATGCTGAATCTGTCACTATCACCTTGCCAAATTGGCAGGGCGAAATAAACCGTGAAACATTTGAATCTCTGATTGAAACTCATATTAAACGTACTTTAATGGCGTGTCGCCGAGCGTTAAAAGATGCTGGCGTTGAGGCGAGTGAAGTTCTTAATGTAGTCATGGTCGGTGGTTCAACACGAGTACCATTAGTCAGAAAAAAAGTGGGTGAGTTTTTTGGGCGTATACCATTAACCTCCATTGATCCTGATAAAGTCGTTGCGATCGGTGCAGCTATTCAAGCCGATATTTTAGTGGGAAATAAACCTGATAGCGATATGTTGCTATTAGATGTGATTCCTTTGTCATTAGGGTTAGAAACCATGGGCGGTTTAGTGGAAAAAGTTATTCCACGTAACACGACAATCCCTGTCGCTCGAGCTCAAGAATTTACCACGTTTAAAGATGGGCAAACGGCGATGAGCGTTCATGTTGTCCAAGGTGAGCGTGAAATGGTCGCAGATTGCCGCTCATTAGCTCGATTTACGTTACGTGATATTCCACCAATGGCTGCTGGCGGCGCACATATTCGAGTCACATTCCAAGTGGATGCTGACGGCTTGCTTAGTGTAAGTGCGATGGAAAAATCCACTGGTGTCGCGGCTTCGATTCAAGTTAAGCCATCTTATGGTTTAACTGACACTGAAATTTCAACCATGATTAAAGATTCAATGGCTAACGCGCAGGATGATCTAAATGCGCGCCGCTTAGCGGAGCAAAAAGTTGAAGCAGCAAGAGTGCTTGAAAGTTTAACGAGCGCATTAGAGCAAGATGCACATTTACTGACACCGAAAGAAGAGTCAGAAATTGATAATGCGGTCAATGAGTTAATCCAAGCGGTAGAGGGAACTGACCCTACCGTAATTGAAAATGCAATTAAACAACTGGATAAAAAATCACAGGAGTTTGCTGCTCGTCGAATGGATGCTTCCATCCGCCAAGCGTTGTCAGGCCATTCTGTGGATGAGATATAATTATGCCTAAAATAGTTTTTTTACCTCATAGTTCTTTATGTCCGGAAGGTGCGGTTGTTGACGCACAAGAGGGCGAATCAATTTTAGACGTAGCATTGCGCAATGGAATCGAAATTGACCATGCCTGTGAAAAATCCTGTGCATGTACCACATGTCATTGTATCGTCCGTGAAGGATTCGATTCATTGGAAGAGAGCAGCGAACTTGAAGACGACATGCTAGATAAAGCATGGGGCTTAGAACCAGAAAGCCGCTTAAGCTGCCAGGCACTGGTTGCGGATGAAGACCTCGTTGTCGATATTCCGAAGTATACGATTAACCACGCTCGCGAACACTGATGCTCGTTATATTTTGCGCCGTAGCGTTGTTGGCTGCATTCGCTAACCCTAGTCACATACTTTTGTATGCACCTAGGGATTAACTCTTTTTGCCGCTTTGCTCGTCATAGTTCTCGCCGTAGCGTTGTTGGCTGCATTCGTTAACCCTAATCACATACTTTTGTATGCTCCTAGGGATTAACTCTTTTGCCGCCTAGCTACAATATGAACTATTTAGAGCGGTATAATCCAAAAAACTGACTTTGTAGAATTTGGAAAAAATATGAGCTTAAAATGGACAAACAGCCGTGAAATTGGTGAAGCGTTGTATGATGCTTACCCGGATATTGATCCAAAAACAGTGCGTTTCACCGATATGCACCAATGGATTTGTGACTTAGAAGATTTTGAAGATGACCCACAAAAATCAAACGAAAAAATCTTAGAAGCAATTTTGTTAGTGTGGTTGGATGAGTTCGAGTAAGCAATCACTGATAAATAACCGGATAGCTATAACAGATAGCATCCGGTTTTTTTATGTCTGTCTACCTGTGATTTTTATTATCACGGAGTAAAATATTCTAAAGTACGCCTATCAATCTGATAGAAAGTTAACCCAATATTATTGCTATTTTTAGGGTATAGTTGACGAAGAAACATTATTTTGTGGCGAAAAATGATGCGTTAAATTTAACGTTTCGCGACAATAAGCACAGTGGATAAAGTGAGAGATACGATGACAAAACAAATTATGCCAGTAATGATTACTTGCGAACCCGCAGCACCATGCTGGGGTGAAGGCGCCTTGTTAAGTTCAAGTGATAAAGGCATGACTATCCATCTTAAGCACCCCGGCAAGCTTTGTGCGGTGCAAAGTGCAGGTCGTAAACTGGATGGTCAAGGCATTCGTAATGTTGCATTAATTGGCGAAGGCTGGGATCTAGAAAAAAGTTGGGCATTTTGGCAAGGTTTTCGTGCACCTAAAGGTGCAAGAACTATTGAATGGCCAGTATTAGCTGAAGCCGACCGTAAAGAATTAGAACAACGAATCAATACGATCGATTGGGTTCGCGATATTATTAATGCGCCTGCTGAAGAGTTAGGTCCAGAGCAGCTAGCTCAACGTTCTATCGATTTACTGTGCAAAGTTGGCGCACACGATATTAGCTACCGTATTGTGAAAGGCGATGACTTATTAGAACAAGGCTACACAGGTATCCATGCTGTTGGTCGTGGCTCTAATCGCCCACCAGTTTTGTTAGCATTGGATTACAACCCCGGTAGTAATGATAAAACGCCAGTATTTGCCTGTTTAGTGGGTAAAGGCATCACTTTTGATTCAGGGGGCTATAGTATTAAGCCATCGGCATCAATGAACTCAATGAAAGCCGATATGGGCGGAGCAGCAACACTGGTTGGCTCTTTAGCTTTAGCGATCACGCGTGGTTTAAACAAGCGTGTGAAATTAATCCTGTGCATCGCAGATAACATGGTGAGCGGTAATGCCTTTAAATTAGGGGATATTATTCGCTACCGTAATGGTAAATCTGTTGAAATCATGAATACGGATGCGGAGGGGCGTTTAGTTCTGGCTGACGGTCTGATTGATGCAAGTAAAGAAAAACCGACCTTGATTATCGATGCTGCAACATTAACGGGTGCAGCTAAAACGGCAGTAGGCAACGATTACCACTCAGTGTTGAGTTTTGACGATAAGCTGGTTTCTGAGCTTATGTCCTCTTCTGATGAAGAGTTTGAATTATTTTGGCGTTTACCGTTAGCAGAATTCCATCGCCAACAATTACCATCAGGTTTTGCAGATCTGAATAATATTGCTGCGCCATCGCATACAGCGGGAGCAAGTACCGCCGCTGCATTTTTATCTCATTTTGTTGAAAACTATCGTCAAAATTGGGTGCATATTGACTGCTCCGCAACTTACCGTAAATCACCTGTAAGTTTATGGGCCGAAGGCGCAACTGGAATTGGCGTGAGAACATTAGCGAACCTACTTCTCAAAAAAGCAAAATAATTCGCGATATAATGAGTTGCAGTGAAGCATTTATTCGCTTCCTGCACTCAACTAATTTATGCGTATAAATTGATTTTTTGTTTTTAGGCTTATTGAAAATAGAGTGCATATTTTCACGTTGCAGAGGATGCTCAATGTCGCAACAATCAAATAATCAAGCAACAAATACACAATCCGATATTCAATTTACGGAACTGACTATTCCGGAAGGCTCCTCGCTAAAGTTAAGCGTTCTAGAGCAAGAACCTAAAGAATTAACGGCTGCTTTGAGTGAGTTTTTTAAGCAGCATAAAGTGATTCGCCGTGGGTTTATTGTGTCCGTTCAGGAAATTGAAAAAAAACAGTATGACGACATTTTAATGATTGCATTGGAATTTGTGTCGGGTACTGAAAATATTGATGAGATCATTCATCAAGCTGGTAGCATTGCTTGTGAGTATATTGATGATGATGAATCCATTGATTTTTGTATTGTGAATGATGAAGAAACGGGTATTAGTCATTTCATCACCAAACATGTAGCGCCTTTCTATCAGCGCCGATTAGGTAGTTTTTTACGTGATACTATTCCTATTGTTAATACGTAAACCTCTTTCTTCACAAAAATAAAGGCTGACTCTGTTCAGCCTTTATTTTTACGTTTTGTCTGATATGTCTTCCCGTTACATTCTGTTAAATTATATGAACAATCACGCTTGAATTAATGACTGTTGATTACACACATTTCAGTCATATCTAATTTTTAGGGTTCAAAAAATGTATTTGAGCCTAACAAACATAATAAATTTAACTCAATAGAGGATGGGGCGGTAATGAAACAACAATCAAGTTGGAGTTCATTGGCGGGTCTAAAAACCAAAAAACGTTATCTCGCATTAGCATTAGCATCCGTTGTTGCGCTAGCAGGCTGTGATAATAGCGAAGATACAGCCAAAAAAGAGAGTGCAGTTTCGGCGCCTGTGACAACAGAAAATACGACTAAAACCGCGCCAGTTGCAGAGCAAAAAAAATCCGCACCAAAACTATCGAATGAAGAGATGGTTAAAAAGTATGCAGGTAAAGATCTTGAGATCCTTGATGCATCCGAGCTGCAATTAGACGGTGCCAGTGCAATGGTTGTCACTTTTTCTGTACCATTACAACCTAACCAAAACTTCGGTCAATATCTAAATCTTGTAGATGTTAAAGCGGGTAAATTAGATGGGGACTGGGAACTGTCTGATAACCAAATGGAATTACGTTTCCGTCATCTGCCGCCATCAAAAGAGTTAAACCTTTCTGTTACACCTGGAGTTAAAGCAGTTAACGAACGTACCCTGTTGAGCAATTTTGAGAAAAAGCTCCAAACCGCACAAATTATTCCTACCGTAGGCTTTGCAAGTAAAGGTTCTTTATTGCCAAGTAAGGTGGCTCAAGGCTTGCCTGTTATTGCGTTAAACGTCGATAAAGTTGATGTTAACTTTTTCCGAGTTGATGAAAAGCAGCTACCGCAATTTTTAGCGATGTGGCAATACCGCAGTAATTACGAATATTGGTATTCAGAAGAGTTTCTCGACAAAGTTGAGCTAGCGTATACAGGACGTTTCGACCTTAATCCTGATAAAAATACCCGTCAATCTATCCTGCTACCATTAAAAGATATCAAAGAATTACAGCAAGATGGTGTCTATTTAGCCATTATGCAAAAAGCGGGTAGCTACAGTTATCAATTCCCTGCGACAGTATTCACGCTGAGTGATATTGGGGTATCCCTGCACAGCTATCAAGATCGCGTTGATGTGTTTACGCAATCTTTAGCGAAAGGTTCAGCAATCAAAGGCGTTGAACTACGTATTCTGGATGAAAAAGGTCAATTAGTGACCAAGGGTACGACCGATGGTGATGGTCATGCACAATTAGAAAAATTGGCAGGAGGTAAATTATTGTTGGCAACCCATGAAGGGCAAACCAGCATGATCGACCTGACTCAGCCTGCACTAGACCTTTCTGAATTTGATATTTCAGGAC
This sequence comes from Providencia rustigianii DSM 4541, assembly GCF_000156395.1. Lineage (GTDB taxonomy): Bacteria > Pseudomonadota > Gammaproteobacteria > Enterobacterales > Enterobacteriaceae > Providencia > Providencia rustigianii. The sequence continues at coordinate 65,465 of NZ_GG703819.1, read as the reverse complement.
CTTCGGGCTTTGCGAAACAATTATTTGTATTCGGACCTCGTGACCTGTATCGCCCAGGGGAATTACTGTTGGTAAATGGTTTGCTACGTGATGGCAATGGTAACCCAGTAAAATCTCAGCCAGTGAAAGTGGATATTTTAAAAACAGATGGTCAGGTCTTCAGAAGCTTTGTATGGCAAGGTGATGATAAACAAGATGGTCTGTATCAGTATCAATTTGAAATTCCTAAAAATGCAGAAACAGGTGGTTGGTCATTACGTTTCGATTTAGGGGATGGTTCTCCACAGCGTTATTACAAATTTAATGTTGAAGATTTTATGCCAGAACGTATGGCATTAGATATTACTGGCAATGATAAACCAGTATTGAATTCTGAATCTGTTGAATTTGATATTAAAGGTCGCTATTTGTATGGCGCGCCTGCAGCAAACAATGAATTACAAGGTCAGGTGCTACTGAAGGCTAACCGTGAAGCCGTTGCAAAACTGCCGGGCTTTGAGTTTGGAGCCATGAATGAAGAAGGGCTACCGCGTAAACTGGATGAATTTGACTTAACGCTGGATGATGGCGGCGAAACAGTAATTTCATTGCCACAAAGTAACTGGGAGTCGACCCGTTCACCAATTACTGCTGTGTTACAAGCCAGCTTGCTAGAGGCGGGTGGTCGCCCTGTAACTCGTCGCGCTGAACAAGCTATTTGGCCAGCAAATGAGTTAGTGGGAATTCGCCCTCTGTTTGCGAAGAAAGAAATTTACGATTACCGAACAGACCGTTATGCCCAACGATATAACGTTGATGAAAATTCACTTGCTGAATTTGAAATCGTCATGGCTGATGCCGCAGGTAATAAACTGGCAGCGCAAAATTTGACGGTACGTTTAGTGTATGAACGTAGAGATTATTACTGGAGCTGGTCAGAAAGTGGTGGTTGGGGTTCTAACTATGATCAGAAAGATCTGGTGATGGCAAATGAAAACATTACCATCGAAAAAGATGGCACGGCGAAGCTATCATTCCCTGTTGATTGGGGCTCTTTCCGTTTAGAAGTGATTAATCCAGAAAATCAGTTGGTGAGTAGCCTTCAATTCTGGGCTGGCTATTCATGGCAAGACAATACTGGAGGCAGTGGTTCTGTTCGTCCTGACCAAGTGAAATTAAGCTTAAATAAACCCGCTTATTTACCAGGTGAAAAAGCCAAAGTACGTATCGAATCACCAAAAGCAGGTAAGGGTTATATCTTGCTTGAATCCAGTAATGGACCGCTGTGGTGGGAGGAAATTGATGTACCCGCTAGCGGCTTAGACGTTGAAGTCCCAGTCAATAAAGAGTGGGCTCGCCATGACTTGTATATCTCCGCGGTGGTGGTGCGTCCGGGTGATGATTCGAAAGAAGCTACGGTTAAACGTGCGGTTGGTGTACTGCATTTACCGCTAGCAGACGAGAATCGTAAGATTTCATTAGCGCTAAATTCACCGACGAAAATGCGTCCAAATCAAGATCTCAAAGTGAAGATCAAAGCAACTGCACAAGATGGTAAGCCATTACCTGAAAAAGTGAATGTATTACTATCCGCAGTGGATACTGGCGTTCTGAATATCACGGATTTTAAAACCCCAGATCCATACGATGCTTTCTTTGGTCGTAAGCGCTATAGCGTTGATCAATACGATGTTTATGGTCACCTTATTGAAGGTCAAGGTAAGCTGGCGAACTTACGTTTTGGCGGTGATGGTGAAGATGCTGCTCTTGAACGCGGTGGTAAGAAACCATTAACTGAAGTGAAAATTATCGCTGAACAAGCGGCTCCAGTCACTCTTGATGAAAATGGTGAAGGTGAAATTACACTGGCTATCCCTGATTTTAACGGAGAGCTACGTTTAATGGCGCAAGCATGGAACCAAAAAGACTTTGGACATGCAGACAGTAAAGTAACTGTCGCTGCACCATTAGTAACCCAAATGTCGATGCCACGTTTTATGGCGGGTGGCGATAAGTCCTATTTTGCGCTTGACCTCACTAACATGACCGATAGCACCCAAAATGTGACGGTATCATTCAAAGCGTCAGGAATGGTGAAACTGGACGGTGTTTCTAGCCGTGAAGTTGAACTGACGAAAGGCAAGCGTACCACACTGACCTTACCTGTTAGCGCGGACTATGGTTTTGGCGAAGGTGAAGTCTCAATGACGGTCAATGGCGTGAAAATCGCCGGAGAAGCGGAAAAAGAGTACAAAAATAGTTGGAAAGTGGGGGTTAGACCTGCACAGCCAGCGGAAACTGTTTCTTTTGCGACAGCGATTGAACCGGGCGAAGTGTGGTCACTACCAACCAATGATTTTGCTTACCTACAGGCAGATACCTTAGAAGGGCAAGTACTATTAACGAGCCGTCCTCCTCTGCAAATTGCCCGTTATATCCGTGAACTATTTGCCTATCCATATGGTTGTCTTGAGCAAACGGTGAGTGGGTTATATCCATCGTTATTCTCGACTCAAGCAGAGCTGAATCAGCTAGGTATCAAAACGCAAACCGATGCCGAGCGCCATAAAGCTATTGAGGTAGGGATCCCGCATTTACTGGGTATGCAGCGTGATGATGGTAGTTTCTCACTATGGGATAAAAATGGCAGTGAAGAATACTGGCTAACAGCCTATGCAGCAGATTTCTTGAATAAAGCTAACCAGCGTGGCTTCACAGTACCGCAAGATGCACTGAATAATGCCAATGCGCGTTTATTAAGTTACCTACAAGATGGCAATTTAGTGAACTATCCATACACCGATAATCAAGAAGCTTCTCGCTTTGCAACTCAATCTTACGCAGGGTTAGTGTTGGCGAGCCAACAAAAAGCTCCTCTGGGTGCTTTGCGCCAAATTTATGGTCATGCAGATAGAGCGACGAGTGGCTTAGCGTTAGTTCAATTGGGTATCGCTTTAAACCTGATGGGAGATAAAGCCCGAGGTGAAAGCGCAATTATCGATGGATTGAAAAAACAACGTACTCGCTATAATTATATTGGTGATTACGGTTCAGCCATCCGTGATGATGCAATGATTGTTGCATTACTTAATGAATATAAGCTGATGCCAAAATCCCGTGATCAGAAGTTACAAACGCTGTCTAATAATTTGACGTCAAAAGGTTATTTTTCAACGCAAGAGAGTAACTCACTATACTTGGCGGGTCGTTATTATATAAACGAGACAGAAACACCGTGGAAAGCGTTAGTCAATGGCCAACAGCCGCCGGTTGTTTCGGATAAACCTGTGAGTGAGTTTTTATCAAAAGACCAATTGCAAAATGGATATAGCGTTGAAAACAGCGGAACCAATACGCTGTACACACGCTTGAACGTTGTGGGTTACCCATTACGTTCACCAAAACCCTCTTCGAACGTCTTAGATATTAAGCGTAGTTACTATGATATGAAAGGTAACCGTGTTTCATTAGATAGATTAAGAACGGGTGAAATGGTGGTGGTCAAACTGGAAGTTAATGCATCACAGACAGTGCCAGATGCGCTGGTGGTTGATTTACTGCCTGCTGGTCTAGAGTTGGAAAATCAGAACTTAGCGAATAGTAGTGCGAATCTCAGTGAGTCTGCGCCAAATCTGCAAGAGATGATTAATGACATGCAGCAGTCGCAAGTTCGTCATATGGAATACCGTGATGACCGCTTCGTGGCAGCAGTAGAAGTTCAGCAATATCGTCCAACAACGCTGGTTTATTTGGCTCGAGCAGTGACGCCGGGGGTTTATAACAACCCTGTACCTCAAGTGGAATCCATGTATGTCCCTGAGTGGCGTGCAACGGGTTATGCGGATGGTCAATTGGAAATTGTTCGCTAATCAAGAAACTAAGCCATAGAAATAATGGCTTAATGAGTGAATAAAAAGAGGGAAGCAGTTTGTTTTCCCTCTTTTTTAGCATTATAAAATCAATAATAACTAGCGGTATGTTTACAAATGAAGAAATGGTTACGTCGCACAGGGTGGATACTGGTTTTCCTAGTCGTAGTCTTGCCTGTCGCCTTTATAGCTGCGGATAAAATTTGGCCATTGCCGATTAAGCAAATTGAGATGGCGCGCACTGTTGTGGCAGCAGATGGCACCCCATTGTGGCGATTTGCAGATAAAGAAGGGATTTGGCGCTTTCCTGTCAAATTGGATGAGGTTTCCCCTGATTTTATTGATGCTTTATTAACCTATGAAGATCGCCATTTCTATCAGCATCCGGGAGTTAATCCTTTTTCATTAATGCGTGCGGCAGGGCAATTAGCCAGCTCTGGGCGTATTGTTTCTGGTGGCAGTACCATTTCCATGCAGGTAGCAAGGTTGATTGATCCTCACGAGCGTACTTTTGGGGGCAAACTCAAGCAGCTGTGGCGTACAGCTCAGTTGGAATACCATTATTCAAAGGATGAAATCCTTGAAATGTACCTTAACCGAGCGCCTTACGGTGGAACGATTGAGGGAATTGGTGCGGCAAGTTGGGTATATCTTAATAAAGCGCCAGACAAATTAACGGCGAGTGAAGCGGCATTATTTGCAGTATTACCCCAAGCGCCAAGTCGTTTGAGGCCAGACCGATATCCAGAGCGTGCTCAAGCGGCACGAGATAAAGTTTTAGATAGATTGGTAGAGTTTAAGGTCTGGACTCCAGAAAAAGTGGTGGAAGTTAAACAAGAGCAAATTTGGTTAGCACCACGGAAAAATCCTCATTTAGCACCGTTGCTTGCTCGCCGTGTAATTAAAGGTTCTCAAGAGTCTATTGTGGAAACAACCATTGATGCAAGTATGCAAAGGCAGCTTGAAGAGATGGCAATGAACTGGAAAAACCAGCTACCCAAACAGACATCCCTCGGTCTGCTAGTGGTGGATCATACGGATATGAGCGTCAAAGCCTATATTGGCTCCATTGATTTTCAAGATGATAGCCGGTTTGGGCACGTCGATATGATCAATGCATGGCGTTCGCCCGGTTCCACATTAAAACCTTTTTTGTATGCCTTAGCGATGGATGATGGACTGATTCATGCAGAGTCATTATTACAGGATGTTCCTCGACGATTTAATGATTATCGCCCTGGTAACTTCGACAGCGGTTTTAATGGACCAGTCAGTGTCAGTGATGCCTTAGTTCGTTCATTAAATTTACCCGTAGTGCAATTACTGGATGTGTATGGCAGTAAGCGCTTTACTGCACAGCTGCGTAATGTCGGTACTGAATTACGATTCCCGGTTGGGGGGGAACCTAATTTATCGCTGATCCTTGGCGGTACGGCAGCTCGAATGGAAGACCTTGTTTCTGCATACAGTGCATTTGCACGACAAGGGCAGGTTTCACCATTACGCTTTCACACGACAGATCAGGTAAGAAACAGGACGTTAATGTCACCGGGAGCTGCATGGATCGTACGGAGGATCATGGCAGGGGAAGCACGCCCGGTTCCTGATGCAAACTTATCAGGGCAATTGAATTTGGCGTGGAAAACAGGAACCAGCTATGGCTACCGTGATGCGTGGGCTATAGGGGTAAATCCACGCTACACCATCGGTGTGTGGGTTGGACGCCCAGATGCTACACCGGTGGCGGGGCAACTCGGATTCGCAACAGCAATCCCAATTATGAACCAAGTCAATAATATGCTATTGACGAGGATTTATCAGTCCCATGAACCATTACCAAAAGATGCAAAACCTGCCAGTGTTAGCCAAGCCGTCATTTGTTGGCCGGGAGGTACGGCGTTACTGAAGGATGATAGTAACTGTCGCCAGCGCCGTCTAAGCTGGATTTTAGACAGCACAATCCCACCAACCTTAATGGCCAGAGATCAAGAGTCATCATTAGGACTACGGCATAAAGTGTGGGTGAACGAGCAAGGCTTACAAGTTGCGGCAGATTGCCCAAATGCGCAAGAAAAAGAGATTTATTTATGGCCAATTACGGTGGAATCTTGGTTACCAGCAAGTGAAAAACGTGCCAGTCGATTACCTAAACCGGATAAAGCGTGCCCACCACTAAACCTTGAAATGCCCCCATTATTAATTTCAGGGATCCGAGACGGCGAAGTATTACAACGCTTGCCAGGGAAAATTAGTTTAGACCTACGCTTGATGACTCAAGGGGGACAAGGGCAAAAATGGTGGTTTTTAAATGGTGAGCAAGTGAACAATACTGAACAAAATGGTTCAATTTTGTTGACCTTGGAAAAAAGTGGAAACTACCAAATATCTGTCTTAGATCTGAGTGGACAGGTAACGGCCATCAACTTTAGGGTGAAGTAATAGAACAAAACCGTGACTTAATTAAAAAAATGACATTTTTTGCTATAAAAAGATTAACAAAATGTTGATATGGCTGTAGGAAATTGTAATCTGAGCCCCTATAATCAACGCCTTGTTTTTCTGCTTCCTTAGTATCAGGAATAGAAACAATATAAAAAACTACAACAGACACATATTCTTGGTTCTTAATATGCACCTTTTACCTGACAAGCTATAAACAGTTTGCGAAATGAGAGTAAAAAAGCAGAGAATAAAGAGTCAAAGTCAAGTCAATCGCTAAGAGGTTATTTATGGCTGTTCAACGTACATTTTCTATCATCAAACCAAACGCAGTTAAGAAAAACGTAATTGGTGCAATTTACAACCGTTTTGAAAACGCAGGCTTCTCAATCGTTGCAGCTAAAATGATGCATCTGACTCGTGAACAAGCGGAAGGCTTCTACGCTGAACATAAAGGTCGTCCTTTCTTTGATGGTCTGGTTGAATTCATGACTTCTGGTCCAATCATGTTACAAGTATTAGAAGGCGAAAACGCAATTCAACGTCACCGTGATCTGATGGGTGCAACTAACCCTGACAACGCATTAGCGGGTACGTTACGTGCTGACTATGCTGACAGCTTCACTGAAAACGCAACGCATGGTTCTGACTCAGAAGAATCTGCTGCACGTGAAATTGCTTATTTCTTCACTGCTGACGAAATTTGCCCACGCTAAGGCGTGCTCAATAATGCGTTAGCATTATTGATATAAAGTTTGTACAATATGTCACCCTGTTAATAATTATGGTTAACAGGGTTATTTTTTTTATAGCAACCGAATATTTACGTCGTGCTTTTTGCACTGCCGAAAGTGTAACAACGAGGCAAACTCAATGTCTGATATGACTACCAATGCACAGTGTGCAACATCTTCTGCTGTATCGATTACCCCAGAAAAAAATACCCAGAAAATCAACTTGCTGGATTTAAATCGTAAGCAAATGCGCGAATTTTTTGCTGAATTAGGTGAAAAACCGTTCCGTGCAGACCAAGTGATGAAGTGGATTTACCACTATTGTTACGATGATTTCGATCAAATGACCGATATCAACAAAGTATTACGTACTAAATTGAAAGAAGTGGCTGAAATCCGCGCTCCTGAAGTGGCTGATGAACAACGTTCATCCGATGGTACGATTAAGTGGGCCATCAAAGTCGGTGACCAACTGGTTGAAACGGTATATATCCCTGAAGCTGATCGCGCAACATTATGTGTTTCTTCCCAAGTCGGCTGTGCGCTTGAGTGTAAATTCTGCTCAACGGCTCAACAAGGTTTCAACCGTAACTTACGCGTATCTGAAATTATTGGGCAAGTATGGCGTGCCGCTAAAATTATTGGATCATTAAAATCGACAGGCCGCCGCCCAATTACCAACGTGGTGATGATGGGAATGGGAGAGCCGTTACTCAACCTGAACAATGTGGTTCCCGCGATGGAAATCATGTTGGATGATTTTGGTTTCGGTTTGTCAAAACGCCGCGTGACGATCTCCACATCCGGCGTAGTTCCGGCACTGGATAAACTGGGCGATATGATTGATGTGGCATTAGCTATTTCACTGCATGCGCCAACGGACGATGTGCGTGATGAAATCGTACCTATCAATAAAAAATATAATATCGAAACATTTTTAAATAGTGTGAATCGATATTTAACTAAATCCAATGCAAATGCTGGGCGTGTAACCGTCGAGTATGTGATGCTTGATCATATTAATGACAGTGTCGAGCAAGCGCATCAGTTAGCTGAATGCTTGAAAAATACGCCAAGTAAAATTAATTTGATCCCATGGAACCCGTTCCCGGGAGCACCTTATGGCCGCAGCTCAAATAGTCGGATTGACCGCTTCTCTAAAGTGTTGATGGAGTATGGCTTTACTACGATAGTTCGTAAAACGCGTGGTGATGATATTGATGCGGCGTGTGGACAGCTTGCTGGCGATGTTATTGATAGGACGAAACGGACCTTGAAAAAACGCTTAGCAGGGGAACCAATCCAAGTTAAAGCAGTCTGATATATAGATAATATTTAAGCAGTGAGTTAGGTTATGATTCAGGGTGTTTTATGTTAGGCAAAATGCCCTGGTTCGCCTACAATGTTTAAAGTGACAAGGAATCTATATTGTTGTTTAGAAACTATGAGTTACTCTGACGGATAAAGTGGCGCGAAGTCAGCTTTATATTTTTTTAACTTGGAAATAGTGTTGCTAGCTAATGACTATCGAAAATAATACCGAACAAACCTCTATCACTGTAGGACAAGTATTATCGCAAGCCCGTGAACGTAAGGGATTGACGCAGGAAATGGTTGCTGAGCGACTGTGCCTTAAAGTGAGTACGGTAAAGGAAATAGAGCAAGATATTCATCCAGCTGGTGTTGAGCCAACATTCTTACGTGGCTATATACGTCTTTATGCTCGAATGGTTGGTCTCCCAGAAAGTGAAATTAGCGTATTTTTGAAAACCGATGCGCCTGCTCAAGTTTCCAATGTTTCCCCGATGCAAAGCTATTCTCTAGGTAAAAAACGCAAAAAACGTGAAGGCTGGTTGATGAAAATCACTTGGCTGATCGTGATTATTTTGATTGCTATGGTGGGTATTTGGTGGTGGCAAGATCATAATGCTCAGAAAAAAGATTTTATCACCATGGCAACGGAAAACGATTTAATTTTATCGCAGCAAGATAATAGTAGTCAGCCTGTAGCTCCGACTAATCCCGCGATGATTGCACCACTTGCAACTGAGAATGGTGCGGTACAAACATCCTCAGTAACTGGCGAGTTGCCTGTTTTATCTGACAATCAAGAGACCCCAATTGCTGGTAATGCAGATGCTCAAGCTGTGAGAACAATTCCACTGCCAAATGCACCACAGACTGCATCATCAGTGGATAGAGCGCAAGCAAATGCAAGCACTGAATCCACAGATATGCCAGCGGCGAATACAACTGGTTTGGTCTTGAATTTCTCTGGCCAATGTTGGTTGGAAATTCGTGATGCAAATAATAAAGTGTTATTCAGCGGCATGAAAAATGGCGGCGACAAATTAGAACTTGATGGCTCTCAGCCTTACCGCTTGAATATCGGCGCGCCAGCAAATGTGGCAGTACAATTCCAAGGCAAGGATGTTGATTTAAGTCGTTTTATCAAAGCGAAAAGATCAGCAAAATTCACATTGCCAGAAGCGTAAAAGACACTGCAAATTAGAAGAAGCAAACTATATCCTAAAACACTCTTTGTGATAGTTTGTAGTTTGTTTTCTTGTGTATAGTGGGATGCGTAAGAAGCAATAACCATACACTATGCCATGGTATTAAAGAGCACATGGATGTCCGGAGAATTAAACTAAAATGCATAACGAATCACCAATCAAAAGACGTAAATCCACTCGTATCTATGTAGGTAATGTCCCCGTTGGAGATGGCGCACCAATTGCTGTCCAATCAATGACTAATACACGCACCACTGATGTCGATGCGACTGTTCGCCAAATAAAAGCATTGGAGCGAGTAGGCGTGGATATTGTGCGTGTATCAGTGCCCACAATGGATGCGGCAGAAGCCTTTAAATTAATCAAACAAAAAGTCGATGTTCCCTTAGTGGCCGATATCCATTTTGACTATCGAATAGCCCTGAAAGTTGCGGAATATGGTGTGGATTGCCTGCGTATTAACCCAGGTAATATCGGTAGTGAAGAGCGTATCCGCCAAGTGGTTGATTGCGCTCGTCATTACAACATTCCTATTCGTATTGGGGTTAATGGCGGTTCATTGGAAAAAGATATCCAAGAAAAATATGGTGAACCTACGCCTGAAGCATTAGTTGAATCTGCTATGCGCCATGTTGATATTCTCGATAGATTGAACTTTGATCAATTTAAAGTCAGTGTAAAAGCATCTGATGTTTTCCTTGCGGTAGGTTCTTACCGTTTATTGGCTCAAAAAATTGACCAACCGTTGCATTTAGGTATCACTGAAGCGGGGGGCGCACGTGCGGGCTCCGTGAAATCTGCAATTGGCTTAGGTATGCTGCTATCCGAAGGTATCGGTGATACATTACGTATTTCATTGGCAGCAGACCCTGTTGAAGAAGTCAAAGTCGGTTTTGATATTCTAAAATCATTGCGTATTCGTTCGCGTGGAATCAATTTTATCGCTTGCCCAACGTGCTCACGCCAAGAGTTCGATGTTATCGGCACTGTCAATGCGCTAGAACAACGACTGGAAGATATCATTACGCCAATGGATGTCTCTATTATTGGCTGTGTAGTGAATGGTCCCGGAGAAGCGGAAGTGTCTACTTTAGGTGTGGCGGGTGCAAAAACTAAAAGTGGGTTCTATGAAGATGGCATTCGCCAAAAAGAACGCTTTGATAATGATAAAATTATCGATCAGTTAGAAGCGAAGATTCGTGCTAAAGCGGCGATGATGGATGAAAGCATGCGGATAGAAATTAATCAATTAGAAAAATAATGATTAGAAACTGGCTCATTAGAGTCAGTTTTTATATCTATTGCCATGATTAACGGTATTAATTATGGCTGTTTTTTCTTAAAATTAACGATTAGAGACCAAAATCGACAGATAATTCCCGATTGAGGGGGTGATTTGCAGTTTGTTGATTGAACCTGATGACATTTCGCTCTTATAATCGACCTAATGTAATTCTGAAAATAGAGAAATAAAGTGGGAAAAAATATCCAAGCCATCCGAGGCATGAATGATTACTTGCCGGCAGATACCAGAGTATGGCAAAAAATCGAAGCAACATTGAAAAATATTTTACAGGGTTATGGCTTTAGTGAAATTCGTACCCCGATTGTAGAGCAGACCCCGTTATTCCGTAGAGCAATTGGTGAAGTTACCGATGTTGTTGAAAAAGAGATGTATACCTTCAATGACCGTAACGAAGAAAGTTTGACTCTGCGCCCTGAAAATACCGCAGGTTGTGTACGTGCCGGTATTGAGCATGGTTTGCTGTACAATCAGGAACAACGTTTATGGTATTTAGGGCCGATGTTCCGTTACGAGCGCCCACAAAAAGGTCGTTATCGTCAGTTTCATCAGTTAGGTGCGGAAGTGTTCGGCCTTGCTGGTCCGGATATCGATGCCGAAGTGATTCTAATGACGGCTCGTTGGTGGCGTGCTTTAGGTATCAGTGAGCATGTAACATTGGAACTGAACTCTATTGGTTCTTTGGAAGCGCGAGCTAATTATCGTGATGCTTTAGTTGCTTTCCTTGAACAACACAAAGATAAACTTGATGAAGATTGCAAACGTCGTATGTATAGCAATCCTCTGCGTGTATTGGACTCAAAAAATAAAGATGTCCAAGCTTTATTAAATGATGCACCAGCACTGTTTGATTATCTCGATGATGAATCCCGTGAGCATTTTGACGGATTATGTAAGTTACTCGATAACGCGGGTATTCAATACCGCGTTAATCAGCGCTTAGTTCGTGGTTTAGATTACTATAACCGTACCGTATTCGAGTGGGTAACAACGGCATTAGGTTCTCAAGGAACAGTCTGTGCGGGTGGCCGCTATGATGGTCTGGTTGAGCAACTCGGTGGCCGTGCAACCCCTGCGGTAGGTTTTGCCATGGGTATGGAGCGTATGGTTCTGTTGGTTCAAGAAGTGAACCCTGAATTTACTGCCGATAATTCTGTTGCTGACGTTTATCTCGCTTCATTTGGTGATAACAGCCAACAAGCAGCTTTATTGGTGGCAGAAAAAGTGCGTGATGCACTGCCGACTCTACGCTTAATGACCAACCATGGTGGTGGAAACTTTAAGAAACAGCTGGCTCGTGCAGATAAACAAGGTGCTAAATTGGCACTGATCTTAGGTGAAGATGAAATTCAAAATAGCCAAGTGACCCTGAAAGATTTACGTACCGGAACACAAGAAACTATTTCACAGCAACTAATGGCATCGCGTATTG
>NZ_GG703819.1:21277-53093 GCF_000156395.1 Providencia rustigianii DSM 4541 | reverse complement strand
GCCGAGCTATTAGGTTAAGGAGAGACAAGTGGAAGTCTATACAAACGAAAATGACCAGGTTGATGCGGTCAAGCGCTTTTTTGCTAATAATGGCGTTGCATTAGTGATTGGACTGGTAATTGGGGTCGGTGGTGTATTTGGTTGGAACTATTGGCAATCTCATAAGTCGAATGTGTTGCAAGAAAGTGCGGCTAAATACGAAAGTGTGAGTACGCAATTACATACAGGCTCAGCTCAAGGTATTGAGGCGGCGAAAAAATTTGCAGCAGAAACCGATGATGTTTACAGTGCAATGATGGGGCTGGAATTAGCCCAGGTTTCTGTTGATAAAGGCGATTTAGCAAGTGCAGATAAAGCACTGACAGATGCATTAGCAAAAGCCAAAACGGTTGATATGCAAGATGTGATCAACCTGCGTTTAGCGCGTGTTCAGCTTGCTCAAGGCAATGCGGATGCGGCACTGGCTTCTATTGCAAAGATTCAAGGTAAGTCATGGCAAGCTGCGGCACAGGATGTCCGTGGTGATGCATTACTCCATAAGGGTGATAAATCCGGCGCTAAAGCTGCATACACTCAGGGGTTAGAAAGTGAAGGTTCTCAATCACTCAGAGGTCTCCTAACTCTGAAATTGAACAACGTATCTAATTCATAAAAAGAAAGGAAACGACACACTATGCAGTTGCGCAAAACTCTTTTGGTAGGCCTAGTCGCTTCAGCTTTACTTGCCGGTTGTTCCAGCGAAACTGATTCTATTGTGATGGCGCCATTACCACAGGTTGAGAATCAATTTACACCTACTATTGTTTGGGATAAATCCGTCGGCAACGGTGTTGATCAGTTTTATTCAGAGCTGTCCCCTGTATGGGATGGAACTACCGTATACGCTGCGGATCGCAAAGGCTTAGTAAAAGCATTTGAATTAGATAGCGGTAAAGAACTGTGGTCTGTTGATTTATCAAAGAATAATGGTTTTCTTTTTGCCAATTTATCTGCGCTACTGTCTGGTGGTTTAACCGTATTTGATGACAAAATTTTCATTGGCACCGAACGTGGCACGGTTATCGCATTAAATAAAGAAAATGGTGAAGTCCTGTGGGATGTTGAAGTTGCAGGCGAAGCGCTGTCTAAGCCGGTTGTTAGTGGTGATTTAGTGATCATCCATACCAGTAATGGTCAATTACAAGCTTTAGATACTGCAACAGGCGCAATTAAGTGGACTGTTAACATGGATACCCCATCTTTATCACTCCGTGGTGAGTCAGCGCCTGCCGTTGCTTTTGGTGCGGCTATTGTTGGTGGTGATAATGGACGTGTCAGTGCGGTTCTGCTTTCCCAAGGCCAATTAATTTGGCAACAACGTATTTCTCAAGTGACTAGCTCGACAGAAATTGGTCGCTTGAATGATGTGGATATGACCCCAGTTATTGATGATGGCAAAGTATATGCTATTGCGTATAACGGTACATTAGCAGCATTAGATATGCGTTCAGGTCAGATGTTATGGAAGCGTGAGTTAGGCTCTATTAATGATATGGTCTTGTCAGGTGACAACTTGTATCTGGTCGATCAAACTGACCGCGTGCTATCCGTTCGTAAGAGCGATGGCGTAACCTTATGGACTCAAGACCAACTGCTAAACCGTGGATTATCTGCTCCTGAAGTTTATAACGGCTACTTGGTTGCGGGTGATAAAGAAGGTTATCTGCATTGGTTAGATACCAGTACGGGTGGGTTTGTAGCACAAAACAAACTGAATAGCTCCGGTATCCATAGCCGCCCTGCAATTGCAGGAGATAAATTAATGGTTCAGGCGAGAAACGGAACAGTTTACCTGTTAACACGTTAATTTCCTGACAAGTAGACAATTTATCGATAAAATAAACGGTTCCTGGATACAGGAACCGTTTCGTTTTTGTTTTCTGAGTTTAAGCCTCAGAATTCTATTAGTTAATTAAAGTTGTGAGGCACTTAAGAATGATACCCGTCGTAGCGCTGGTTGGGCGTCCAAACGTAGGAAAATCCACGTTATTTAACCGATTAACCCGTACCCGTGATGCACTTGTGGCAGACTTCCCAGGTCTGACTCGTGATCGTAAATATGGTCGTGCTGAAGTTGAAGGGCATGAATTTATTATTATCGACACAGGGGGTATCGATGGTACAGAAGAGGGTGTAGAAACCCATATGGCGGCACAATCGCTCCAAGCGATTGAAGAAGCTGACGTTGTACTATTTATGGTCGATGCAAGAGCTGGGCTAATGCCTGCGGATGAAGGTATCGCCAAACACTTACGCAGCCGCAAGAAAAAAACCTATTTAGTCGCCAACAAAACGGATGGTATTGATGCCAATATCGTTGTTGGTGATTTCTATTCACTGGGACTTGGGGAAATCTACCCAATCGCGGCCTCCCATGGACGTGGAGTTACCCAGCTAATTGAGCACTCATTAAAGCCATTTATCGAAGTTGAAGAAGAAGAAGTTGAATTAACCGATGAAGAGGCAAATGCGGCTTATTGGGCTGAATTAGAAGCTGAAAGCGAATTATCTGATGAAGAAGATGATTTTGATCCTAGTACATTGCCGATAAAATTAGCGATTGTTGGCCGTCCAAATGTGGGTAAATCCACACTGACAAACCGTATTTTAGGTGAAGACCGCGTCGTAGTATTCGATATGCCAGGCACGACCCGTGACAGTATCTATATCCCAATGGAACGCGATGAGCGTGAATATATTCTCATTGATACTGCGGGTGTACGTAAGCGTGGAAAAGTGACCGAAACTGTTGAAAAATTCTCAGTTATCAAAACATTGCAAGCGATTGAAGATGCGAACGTTGTACTGCTGGTGATTGATGCCCGTGAAGGGATCTCAGACCAAGATTTATCCCTGCTAGGTTTCATCCTGAATGCTGGGCGCTCTTTGGTTATTGCAGTGAATAAATGGGATGGCATGAAGCCAGAAGATCGCGATCACGTCAAAGATATGCTGGAATTGCGTCTAGGTTTCGTCGACTTTGCTCGCATTCATTTTATTTCTGCGTTACATGGCAGTGGCGTAGGTAACTTATTTGAATCAGTACAAGAGGCTTATGAATCAGCCACTCGTCGTGTTGGAACGGCTCTGTTAACACGTATCATGAAAATGGCGGAAGATGAACATCAACCACCATTGATCCGTGGTCGCCGTGTGAAAATGAAATATGCCCATGCGGGGGGTCATAACCCACCAATCGTGGTGATCCACGGTAACCAAGTGAGTGACTTACCAGATAGCTATAAACGTTATTTAATGAACTACTTCCGCCGTTCGTTAAAAGTCATGGGAACGCCAATTCGTATTCAATTTAAAGAGGGTGAAAACCCGTATGCGGATAAGAAAAATAAATTAACAGCGACCCAGTTACGTAAGCGTAAGCGCTTAATGCAACATTTGAAAAAACGTTAATTGACCAACGTCATGTCAAAATAGCAATATTATTTTGGCTAGCGTACAAAAAGCCGTAACTTATTGTTGTTACGGCTTTTTACTATGTTTAATTGTATCCCTACAGCCCTGAAAATTTTAAGTTGTTTTATTGACTGAGGAAAACCATGGAAATCAATTCATCCACACGCCTGAATAAATATATTAGCGAGAGCGGTATCTGCTCAAGACGTGAGGCTGATCGTTATATTGAACAAGGCAACGTGTTCATTAATGGCAAGCGCGCTGGTATTGGCGATCAAGTTTCTGCTGGCGATATCGTTAAAGTAAATGGACAGTTGATTGAACCTCGTGATGAAGATGATTTAGTGCTAATCGCACTGAATAAACCGGTTGGCATTGTAAGTACGACCGAAAGTGGTGAGAAAGGCAATATTGTTGATTACGTTAATCACAGTAAACGCATTTTTCCCATTGGTCGTTTAGATAAAGATTCCCAAGGATTAATATTTCTCACGAACCATGGGGATTTAGTGAATAAAATTTTACGTGCAGGTAATGACCACGAAAAAGAATATGTCGTCACCGTCAATAAACCTGTCACGGACGAATTTATCCAAGGCATGGCTTCTGGAGTGCCAATTTTGGGTACGATGACCAAAAAATGTAAGGTCAAAAAAGAAGCTCCTTTCGTCTTCCGCATCACGTTAGTCCAAGGGTTAAATCGTCAAATACGTCGAATGACTGAGCACTTTGGCTATGAAGTGACTAAGCTGGAACGCGTACGAATCATGAACGTCAAACTGACCGGAATTCCTGTGGGTGAATGGCGTGATCTGACCGATGATGAATTGATTGAATTATTTAATTTGATTGAAAAATCAGAGTCAGATGTGAAACCGAAGAAAGCTGCAAAACCACAAGCGCGTAATACGGGGAGTAAAACGGCAGGTAAGCAAGGTACAAGCAGTAAGCCAAAAGCAAATGCGGAGCCACCTAAAAAGAAATTTACCCAGCCGGGACGTAAAAAGAAAAAACGCTAATAGGCATTGAATAAATAGAGAAAAGGCTGAGTGAAAAAGTGGATAGTAACTTTATGAGCTTGGCCTTTGATCATTTTAGCGATAAAAGTCAGCCTTTCTGTAGGCCGACAAAAACTATTCAGTAAAATACTTCACTTTCTACCGCTTAAATATTATCCAGTTTTAACCCCACATCTAGCCAGCTCTGGCGTGTTTTCATTGCAATATCATCACCAAATAAACGTTTTGCTGCACGCACTGTGGCTGTGGCGAATTGGATGAAAGTCGCAGAACTGATTACCAGAGGATCAGAAACAGCGGCAACCCAAATTTTCCCTGCCACATCCCATGAATAGCCACCTAATTCCATGGCTAACAAGTAGAATGCTTTGTTTGGTATACCGGAGTTGATATGTACGCCACCATTATCAATATGGCGAGGTAAATTACGGTATTGGTTCATGTGGCCAACTTGTGGGTCGCGATTACTTTGCGTGAAATTGTAGGCTGTTCCCGGTTCTTTCATAGAACGAAGTGCTGGTGCTCTTTTTTTATCAATGAATAAATTTTCACCCAGTAACCAGTTTGACTGACTTACGGTTTCCTTCTGGACAAATTGTTTCACCATAATGCCTAATACATCGGCAACGGATTCATTCAGCGCGCCAGATTGGTAGATATAATCAAAGTCAGCTTGAGAACTGATAAATCCATGAGCAAGTTCATGAGCAATTATATCAATATCGTTGTAGAAGGGACCAAAAACGGTTCCATCACCATCCCCAAAAAATATAGCTTGGGAATTCCAAAAGGCATTGGAATAATTTTTACCATAATGAATAACCGCATTGATATCAGCATCGCAGCCAAACATTTTATCAATATTAAATTTCTCCTCTAAGAATGAACGGATCACACCGATTGAACTAAAAACATGATGTGCGGGCATGCTTGGCGCAACGGTATCATCTTCACGCATGATGATTGAGAAATCATTATGAGCCATATGTTCATCCGCAGGAATTTCTTCGCGGCGACAAATGGGGAGGTCAGAGTGATTATGATTGAGGTTTTCAACGCGCTGCTGGGCATCCCGGATCAAGCGATTATATCCTTTGCCTGCGTTCTGAGCGCTACACCACAATTTCCGCTGATAGGTGACATCTTCATCAGTGTAAGTGCGGCTCATTATTTCGTTAATATGGTATAGAGTAGATTTTAAATCACCGCTTTGAGTTTCTTGAAAGAAGTAAGAAATTAGGCTAGGTGAGAGTAGTGAACGACCAAGTATTTGACTCATTTATGACTCCATTTCGTTTGAGGAAATAGAATCATAAATGTTTAGATTTGATTTGTATCTACATGATAATTAAGGTATTTAATTAAATATTGCTAATTTTTATCAGTAATAAACGGCTTAAAATTGACTGATTAATTCCAAAAGTGTATACCGCTAATTAAGGGGTTAGCCACGTTTTACCTGAGATAAGAAAATCCGTATAGAGTTTATCTTCCGGGCTATTTGGTTCTGGATGATAATCGTACTCCCAACGCACTAATGGTGGCATGGACATTAAAATCGACTCAGTACGACCACCACTTTGTAGGCCAAATAAAGTTCCTCTATCCCAGACAAGGTTAAATTCCACATAGCGTCCGCGGCGATATAATTGGAATTGGCGTTCTCGCTCCCCCCATGAGAGGTAACGACGTCGTTCTACGATAGGGGCATAGGCTTGTAGAAAACCATGACCAACATCTTGTGTAAAATTGAAACAAGATTCAAAACCGCCTTGGTTGAGGTCGTCATAAAATAAACCGCCAATGCCGCGTGGCTCATTACGATGCTTGAGATAAAAATATTCGTCACACCATTTCTTATATTTAGGATAAACATCATCCCCATAAGGCATGCATAGGTCTCGAGCAACGGTATGCCAATGGATAGCATCTTCTTCAAAACCATAATAAGGGGTTAAATCGAAGCCACCACCAAACCACCAAACGGGCTCTGTACCTTCTTTTTCAGCGATAAAAAATCGTACATTAGCATGGGTCGTTGGAATATAAGGGTTTAATGGGTGGATAACTAAAGAGACTCCCATGGCTTGATAGCTACGACCAGCTAATTCTGGACGATGAGCAGAAGCGGAAGCAGGAAGTTTGTCTCCTTTAATATGGGAAAAATTAACACCAGCTTGCTCAAATAGAGCGCCTTGAGTTAAAACTCGGCTGCGTCCACCTCCGCCTTCTGCGCGCTCCCATGTTTGTTCAAGAAAAGTTTCTTTGCCATCAAGTTCAGTGATTTTTTGACAAATAGTATCTTGCAAGCTTTGCAAAAAGGCTTTTACACGATCGATATCTGGGTAATTCATTGTTTTTTAATAGAACCATCGGCAGAAAAAAGTGCCTAAAGTATACCCCGTTGAGGTAAAAAAGGCATATTGAATATTGATTGTGAATGAAAAGCAGTGATAATGGCAGAAAGCTTAGTGTAAACGGACAAGGTTATGGAAATACGCATATTTCGCCAGAGTGATTATGAAGAAGTGCTAACATTGTGGGAACGTTGTCAATTGAATGCAATTTCAGGGGATCCTGAATTAGACATTGAACGTAAGTTGCAATGTGGCGCAGATCTCTTTCTGGTTGCAGAAGTTTCTGGTGAAGTCGTCGGAACTATCATGGGAGGCTATGATGGTATTCGAGGAACCGCTGTTTATCTCGCGGTTCACCCTGAATTTCGTGGGCGTGGAATTGCTAATGCATTGGTGAGTCGCTTAGAGAAAAAATTGATTGCTCGTGGCTGCGGTAGAATTGAATTTTTGGTGAATGAAGAGTCAGACGCAGCCATTTGTATGTTTGAGAAAATGTTGTATGAAGAAGAGCCGGCTGAGCGTCTTATTTATTCAAAGAGGTTGACCCACGAAGTCGATTTTTAATGCATTCTTTGTGGTTTCCTTGAATGTTTTTAGAAATGAACTGTCATAGTATGCATTATATTACCTAATAAAGAGGATGGTATGTCCCAACGTGCATTAGTAACCGTATTCAGAATGACCCTACTTGGCGGTGTCATTGCGCTGTCTGGCTGTGCAGGAAAAAGTTTTTTTTCTCCCTCCACATGGTTTCATAGCCCATTAGTCATTTCTGATGCTGGCGTCGGGGCAATCACCAGTGCAACACCAATGAATCTGAATGTCATTAATAACCAATTAGATGACCGCTATACCATTCGTGGTGGCATGCAGATGGAAAATGGCGATATGGTATCAGTCTTTCAAGCTATGAAAGATCTTGATGTGGCTGTCGAGGTATTTGGCCCTGAAAAAGGCACGGTTTCTCGTGTGGTCGTCAATGATGCTGATATGATCACCGAATGGGGAATTCAAATCGGTAGTGAATTTAACGATATCTATCAAAAAGCCTATGGCTCATGTTCATTGGGCGAAGTTATTGATTCTGTGCCAACGGTATTGTGTGTCGCGCCGCAAAGTAGCAAAGTGGTGTATCGCTTTAGCGGTAAATGGCAAGGGCCTGAAAATTTAATGCCGGCTGATGAAGTACTCAAAGAGTGGAAAGTGTCACAAATCATTTGGCATAAGTAAGTTTATTTTCATGACAGCCACAAATAAGATTATTATTTGTGGCATTATTGTATTGATATACAATGGTTTTTTTCTTCCACATTTCCTTTTCCTGCATTAACTCCCTAATAGTGCTTAACTCTTGCGTTAAAACAAGGTGAAAATCACCCTCAATAAGATAATATGTTTATAAACTATAAGTTTGTGTAATTTATTCATTCTAAGGGGTTTATGCATGTCTCATTCACAAAGTGGTATTTTGAAAGAACATAGTCGTTTCGGTATTTTTATCGAAGGGATGGTAAAGGGACCTCTCGACGATGTGAAATCAGGGTGCAAGATTTTTGTTGATGAATTAACTAAATTGCAAGCTAAGTACCCCGATGACCGCTTAGGGGCTGTGATCGCTTTTGGTTCAGATGTTTGGCAACAATTAGGGCACGCAGAAGTCTCCCCTGAATTAAAACCATTTCGTACTTTAGGCAAAGGGCTTGCTCCAGCAACTCAGCGCGATATCTTTATTCATATCCAATCATTACGCCATGATATTAATTTTTCTTTAGCGCAAGCCGCGTTGAAAGCATTTGGAAAATCGATTGAAGTTGTTGAAGAAATTCACGGTTTCCGCTGGGTTGATGACAGAGATTTGAGCGGTTTTATTGATGGCACAGAAAACCCACAAGGCGAAGAGATTGCCGAAGTAACGCTGATTAAAGACGGTGAAGATATCGGTGGTAGCTATATCATGGTGCAGCGTTATGAGCATGACCTGAATAAATGGTCTCGTTTCTCTGAGCATGAGCAAGAGAAAATGATTGGTCGCACGAAACACGATAGCGTCGAATTAGATGAAAGTGTGCGTAATAAAACGTCTCATGTTTCCCGTGTTGTTGTTGAGGAAGATGGGGAAGAATTATCAGTGATGCGTCATAGCCTGCCATACGGTACTGCGAGTGGTAAACATGGTTTATTCTTTGTCGCATATTGTGCCACTATCCATAATATTGAACAGCAATTGCTGAGTATGTTTGGTGAAACTGATGGTAAGTACGATGATCTACTGCGCATGACAAAAGCGGTATCAGGTAGCTACTATTATGCCCCATCGATCGAACGTTTACTTTCCTTATAAGTCATTATCCGCAATCAAGCTGTAGCGTATCGGCTACAGCTTGTCTCTTTGAATATATTAACTATTTTTTTGTAGTTCTTTTCGTGCCGCTGCGGCAATAAAACCACTGCGACTGCCATATTCTGGGTGCTCTTTTACGAGAGTATCAATTCGGTGTAATAGGCGATGAGGCAGTGTGATATTGACTCTTTCTGCTCTTCCATCATATTTATCCATATCAATATCCACTAATAACCAAATCCCTTTTTGATATATATCAGGTGTATCTTGAAGGTGGGCATGCTGGGATTTTGGTGATGGAATTTTAAAACCTTTTTCACTTAGTAGCTCGAAATGAACATCAATGGCAGATTTTGCGTCTGCATAGGCATCTTCAATATTATCGCCTGCAAAGGTGCATCCTTCTATATCAGGGAACCAGCCGCTTGCGCTGCCATCACTGTCAATTTCAATAAAGGCTGGGTATAACATGGTATTGTCTCCATAAAGATGGCGCTCTTGTTTACTATTAATGAGCGCATCTTTGATTAATGTTTCAGTTTTGCAACCGTAAGAATTTGGTTTAGCGTTCCAATTTTTAAATCCTTACGTGGATGCGGGACTGTAATTACAATTGAAAAATTGGGATGGGAGAACTGATGATGGCTTCCTTTAATCCTCTCTAGCCTCCAACCATTTTTTTCTAATAACTTTATCAGTTCCGAACTTTTCAAGTTCCCTCCATTTCGTTAACTGATATACACATCTTACACACTAATTTAATGAGGGCAATTAAAAAGTGTGTTTGATGTGTATTCATTTACCGTCTAAACATCCTGAACTTTCCTCATAACGCTAACCCATTCAATACAAAATAGATTTTTATGCTTATCGCTATAACCTATTTAATATACCAACTTGATATATCAAACAGTGATTGATAACTATAAAGTTATAACTAAAACGTATACATTATTTTTAGATATTAGTTTGGGTTGAGTATTGACTGGGGATCACATGAAAAAATCAATATTAAAAAATACCGGTTTGGCAAGCTTGGCGATGTTCTCGTTAATGAGCAGTGCATCCCTAACGGCGGCTGAATTGTTGAATAGTTCTTACGACATTTCTCGGGAGCTATTTGTCGCGTTAAATCCTGAATTTGAAAAACAATGGGCGAAAGAGAATCCTCAAGACCCACTGACTATAAAACAGTCCCATGCAGGATCATCCAAGCAAGCATTAGCTATTTTGCAGGGGTTAAAAGCCGACGTAGTGACGTTTAACCAAGTTACTGATGTACAGATCCTGCACGATAAAGGAAATTTGATCCCTGCTGATTGGCAGGCGCGTTTACCTAATAACAGCTCGCCATATTATTCCACCATGGCATTTTTAGTACGTAAAGGTAATCCTAAAGGAATTAAAACGTGGGATGACCTTGTTCGTGAAGATGTGAAGTTGGTTTTTCCGAATCCGAAAACATCCGGTAATGGACGCTATACCTATCTTGCCGCGTGGGGGGCATTTAACCAAGAGAATGGGAAAAATACGCCACAAACTCGTGAAAAAATGCAGCAATTTCTGAAGAATGTTGAAGTGTTTGATACGGGTGGACGTGGTGCTACGACCTCATTTATTGAGAGAGGGTTAGGGGATGTTCTGATCAGTTTTGAATCTGAGGTGAATAATATCCGTAGCCAATACGGTGAGTCCGATTACGAAGTGATTGTGCCGCCAGTGGATATCTTGGCGGAGTTCCCTGTTGCGTGGATAGATAAAAATGTGCAAAAAAATGGCACGGAAAAAGTAGCAAAAGCGTACCTAAATTATCTCTATAGCCCACAAGCTCAAAATACAATTACCAGCTTTAATTATCGTGTAAATGATAAAAGCGTCATGGATGTGAATAAAAGCAAATTCCCAGACACCAAATTGTTTACGGTTGAATCCCAGTTTGAGAGTTGGCCGAAAGTGATGGATGTCCATTTTTCAACGGGTGGTGAGTTCGATCAACTTATGGAACAAGGGCGCCGATAATGCTCAAAACAGGAAAACGGTTTTTACCGGGTTTCGGATTGACGTTAGGCAGTAGCTTATTTTATGTCTGTTTAATATTGCTGCTTCCTTTAAGTGCCCTTGTGGTGCAACTGTCCGATATGACATGGCAACAATATTGGGCGGTTATCAGTTATCCCCAAGTGGTTGCCGCATACAAAGTAACGTTGCTAGCGGCTCTAGTCGCAAGCTTATTTAATGCAATATTCGGCATGTTACTGGCTTGGATTTTAACCCGTTACCGTTTTCCGGGACGTCTATTTCTCGATGGGCTGGTCGATTTACCTTTTGCATTACCAACCGCGGTGGCAGGCTTGACGCTTGCTACCTTATTTGCCACTTCAGGCTGGTATGGGCAATATCTACATCAGTTTGATATTAAAGTCGTCAATACATGGTTAGGTATCGCAGTTGCAATGGCATTTACTAGCATTCCATTTGTCGTGAGAACAGTACAGCCAGTACTTGAGGAACTCGGCCCTGAATATGAAGAAGCCGCACAAACCCTTGGTGCCACGCGGTGGCAAACTTTTCGCCGTGTTATTTTGCCTGAAGTTTCCCCAGCCTTAATTGCAGGCACCGTTTTATCCTTTACTCGCAGCCTTGGCGAGTTTGGTGCAATTATTTTTATCGCGGGGAATATCGCATGGCAAACGGAGGTGGTTTCATTAATGATTTTTAGCCAGCTACAGCAATTTGATTACCCGGCTGCAAGTGCTATCGCCTCGGTTATTTTGGCTGTTTCATTACTGTTACTGTTTACTGTCAATATGATCCAAAGCCGATTTGGTAAAAGGTTAGGGGGACATTAATGGGACAGATTACGCCATTTCCTATCGCACGCCGCCCTGCAATTAATTGGGGAAAATGGGCTCTGATTACAATCGGGATCAGCATTTCTTTTCTGCTATTAGTGGTTCCCATCGCTTGGATCTTTATTACTGCATTTCAAAAAGGTCTGGGTGAGGTTCTGATGAATTTGGGCGATCCCGATATGTTACACGCTATCGGGCTAACAGTATTAATTGCCTTGATCACCGTGCCTGTCAATTTAGTTTTTGGCGTCATGCTCGCGTGGCTTGTGACTCGCTTCCGTTTCCCCGGTCGTCAGTTATTACTCACTTTAGTCGATATCCCGTTTGCGGTCTCTCCGGTGGTAGCGGGCTTGCTATATCTATTATTTTACGGCTCTAACAGTTGGTTTGGTGGATGGTTGGAAGGATTTGATATTCAAGTCATGTTTTCATGGCCGGGTATGGCATTAGTCACCATATTTGTGACGTGCCCTTTTGTCGTTAGAGAATTAGTCCCATTAATGTTGAGTCAAGGTAGCCAAGAAGACGAGGCAGCAATTTTACTCGGGGCATCAGGTTGGAAAATGTTTTGGCGAGTGACTTTACCCAATATTCGCTGGGCGCTGTTGTATGGCGTGGTTTTAACTAACGCCCGTGCCATTGGCGAATTTGGTGCTGTGTCCGTGGTGTCGGGGGCCATTAGAGGGGAAACCTATACATTGCCGCTGCAAGTTGAATTGCTTCATCAAGATTATAATACGGTAGGCGCATTTACCGCCGCGGGAATTTTAGCGTTATTAGCCATCATCACCTTGATGGTGAAAAGTGCATTGCAATGGCATTTAAGTCGCCAGCAAACTGAGTCGGGAGTCCATTAATTATGAGTATTGAAATCGCTAACGTAGGCAAACTTTTTGGCAAAACGCCAGTGCTAAATAATATCTCGTTGGATATCGCTTCAGGGGAAATGGTGGCATTACTGGGGCCTTCTGGCTCAGGTAAAACGACATTGCTGCGTATTATTGCAGGATTGGAGCAGCATAGTTATGGGCACTTACGTTTCCATGGGCAGGATGTGAGCCATATTCATGCTAAAGACCGTCATGTAGGTTTTGTTTTTCAACATTACGCGCTATTTCGCCATATGACTGTCTTTGAAAATGTAGCATTTGGCTTGACGGTATTACCAAGAAAACAGCGCCCATCAAAAGCTGATATTAAACGAAAAGCGATGGAATTGCTCGATATGGTGCAATTAGCTCATTTGGCTTCTCGTTATCCATCACAACTTTCAGGTGGACAAAAACAGCGAGTTGCCTTAGCGCGTGCCCTTGCGGTTGAACCCCAAATTCTGTTATTGGATGAGCCGTTTGGTGCGTTGGATGCACAAGTCCGAATTGAATTACGGCGTTGGTTACGTCAACTTCATGAGGAACTAAAATTTACCAGTGTATTTGTGACTCACGACCAAGAGGAAGCGATGGAAGTTGCTGACCGGATTGTGGTGATGAGCCAAGGGCAGATTGAACAAGTGGGAACACCGAATGAAATTTGGCAAGATCCACAAACGCGTTTTGTTCTTGAGTTTATGGGGGAAGTGAATCAAATCGCAGGGCAAATTCGTGGTTCACAGCTGCAAATTGCTAATTATACTTTCCCTCTTGAGCAAGTGAGTGCACAACAAGGTAATGTCGATGTATTTGTCAGGCCTTGGGATATTAGTCTACAAGTGCAACCTGATTCACTTCATCAGCTTCCTGTTAGAGTTGTTGAGTCGGGTCCTCGGGGGCATTTCTGGCAATTAACCGTTCAACCACTCGGTTGGGGGGAGCACAGTTTATCAGTGGTATGGCAAGAGCTGGGCGCGGTACCCATCAGAGGTGAACAATATTACCTTGGTAGTAAACACACCAAAATATATCAGGGAAACGAGCAATTATTTTTTCCCACTTTAGCTAAAAGCGCGTAGATTAAAATATTGCGATTGATCTTACCTGCGGGATCGATGAATAAAAATTATTATAAGGAAAACTCAGTGTCGACTTTGGAACAGTTTATTGGTCATACACCGTTAGTACGTTTACAACGTCTGGTGGAAGGGATAGATGCAGAAGTATGGGTAAAACTAGAGGGCAATAATCCAGCTGGTTCAGTGAAGGATCGCGCTGCATTTTCCATGATCAATGAGGCTGAAAAGCGTGGGGAAATTAAACCCGGAGATACCCTGATAGAAGCAACTAGCGGTAATACAGGCATTGCACTGGCGATGATTGCCGCAGTTAAAGGGTACAAATTAAAGTTGTTGATGCCCGATAATATGAGCCAAGAACGCAAAGCTTCGATGCAAGCCTATGGTGCAGAACTGATTTTAGTTAGTACAACGGTTGGAATGGAAGGGGCGCGTGATTTAGCCCAAGAAATGGCCAATCAGGGCGAAGGCAAAGTTCTCGACCAGTTTAATAATTCTGATAATCCATTAGCGCATTTTAAAACAACAGGGCCTGAAATTTGGCAACAAACAGAAGGGCGTATCACCCATTTTGTTTCCAGTATGGGAACGACCGGTACTATAACTGGCGTTAGCCGCTACTTAAAATCTCAATCAAGTGATGTTCAGATTATTGGATTACAGCCAGAAGAGAAAAGCCAAATTCCGGGCATTCGTCGTTGGTCTCCGGGATATTTACCGGGGATTTTTGATAGTAAGCTTGTTGATAGCGTGTTAGATATCAACCAGAAAGACGCAGAAGAGACGATGAGAGCGTTAGCTAAGTATGAAGGTATCTTTTGTGGAGTGAGTTCTGGTGGGGCGGTTGCAGGGGCTTTACGGGTTGCAAAACAGAATCCCGGAGCGGTGATTGTGGCTATTATCTGTGATAGAGGTGACCGCTATCTATCAACGGGTGTTTTTGACAGATAATATCAATAGATACAGTAAAACCACCAGAAGTGAGCCAATAACGCTGGCGCTGCTGGTGGTTTTTTATTAGGCTCGATTAATTGCGACTATTTTTTAATGCGCATAATGACAGTTTCACCGACTGTCACAGAACCGCTTAACTTATTCAGTTCTTTAATCTCATCCATGTTTGAAATCACAACCGGTGTTAAGGTTGATTTGGCTTTTTCTTCTAAAAGAGCTAAGTCAAACTCAATGACTAAATCCCCTTTCTTCACCGTTTGGCCTTCTTCAGCAATACGTTTAAAACCTTCACCTTTAAGTTCAACGGTATCAATACCAAAGTGAACAAATAGTTCTATGCCATCATCTGATTCAATGGAGAACGCATGGTTAGTTTCAAAAATCTTACCAATAGTACCATCAACTGGAGAGACAATTTTGTTTCCGGTAGGCTTGATAGCAATACCATCACCAACAATTTTCTCAGCAAACACAACGTCTGGAACATCTTCAATATTGACGATTTCACCTGATAGAGGGGCGATAATTTCAATACTGCCACTGCTACTTTTGTCTTCCGAAACTAGTGATTTGAGTTTGTCAAACAGACCCATGGACCTTCTCCTAATCGTTTTATATGGGACCGAACTAATGTGCTTCTGCTAGCATAACGTTTTTTCTTGGATAAAGGTATCTACAAGTTTAATCAATTCTTCGGCAGTCGGTTGAGCAAGTGCTTGCTCGGCGAGAGCCTTAGCATCAGAAAAATTCGCATTACGAATGAGTTTCTTGATGCGAGGAATTGAGATTGCGCTCATGCTAAATTCGTCCAGCCCCATGCCTAACAGCAATAAGGTCGCACGTTCATCACCTGCTAATTCGCCACACATTCCCGTCCATTTCCCCTCAGCATGAGAAGCATCAATAACTTGCTTAATCAAGTTTAAGACGGCTGGAGACATTGGATTATAAAGGTGAGAAATCAGCTCATTACCACGGTCAACCGCTAAAGTGTATTGAGTGAGATCATTCGTCCCAATACTAAAGAAATCAACTTCTTTTGCCAAATGATGGGCGATAACTGCAGCCGCTGGCGTTTCCACCATAATACCGACTTCAATCGATTCATCAAAGGCTTTACCTTCTTCTCGTAGCTGCTCTTTAAGCATCTCAAGTTCTGCTTTCAATTCCCTAACTTCCTCAACGGAAATCACCATCGGGAACATAATGCGCAGTTTACCAAATTTAGATGCCCTTAAAATAGCTCTTAATTGAGAGTGTAGAATTTCTTTGCGATCAAGACAAATACGAATTGCACGCCAGCCAAGGAATGGGTTTTCCTCTTTTGGTAAATTCATATACGGTAAGTCTTTATCTCCACCGATATCCATGGTGCGGACAATCACTGCTTGGCTGCCCATCGCTTCTGCAACCGCTTTATATGCTTGGAACTGTTCTTCCTCGCTAGGTAAAGCGTCTCGGTCCATGAATAAAAATTCAGTACGGTATAAACCAACACCTTCTGCACCGTTGCGCTCAGCCCCGGCGACATCACGCACAGTACCGATATTGGCACAGACCTCAACTTGATGACCATCGAGAGTAATTGCGGGCAAATCTTTCAGTTTCGCCAGCTCTTCTTTTTCTTTCAAATATTCAGCATTAGAGGCTTTGAGCTTGTCGATTTCGCTTTCTGATGGATTCAGATAAATGACGTTATTAACACCGTCAAGCACGATAAAATCGCCATTTTTTACTTTGCTTGTTGCGTCGGAGGTTCCGACGATAGCTGGGATCTCTAATGAACGAGCCATGATGGATGTGTGAGACGTCCGTCCACCTAAGTCGGTGATAAAGCCTAAAACTTTATCGAGATTCAGCTGGGCTGTCTCTGATGGTGTTAAATCAGGTGCCACGAGGATAACTTCTTCAGTGATAGCGCTTAAATCAACAATTGGCATGTTGAGGATATTTCTTAGCAAGCGCTTACCAATATCACGTACGTCAGCAGCACGTTCTTTTAAATATTCGTCATCTAAAGCTTCAAGGGCTTGAGCTTGATCTTCGATGACAGAGTAAACTGCGGCATCAGCCGTTTTTTTGTCACCTTTGATTAAGGTGATAATTTCTTGCTCAAGTTCTTCATCTTCCAGCAACATAATATGGCCTTCAAAAATCTCAGCTTTTTCCGCACCAAGATTTTTTTCTGCTTTCTCTTTGATGAGGCAGAGCTGTTCGGCTGATTTGTTACGTCCATCAATGAAGTTTTGGATCTCTTTATCGATTTGTTCATCGCTAATTTTGCGAGTGCTAACGATGATAGGATCTTCTTTGAGGATGAGAGCCTGACCAAAAGCAAAACCTGGGGATACTAAAATTCCTGAAATCATAATATTACCTTACTACTGGTAGGAGTTTTGATGTTGCAGAGACAACAGTAGATATACGTGATTAAGCAGGTGTCCCTGAATAAAATATTCAGGGACAGAGAATCATTTCGTTAAAATCGATCTCTTGAGGGGGAAATTATTCTAATTCGCCCATCAGTTTAACTAAAAATTCAACTGCTTGTTGCTCGTCTTCACCTTCAGCGGAAATTGTCACTACAGTGCCTTGGGTTAAACCTAAAGTTTGTAATTTGAACAAGCTTTTTGCACTTGCTGATTTGCCGCCAGAACTCAAAGTAATGTCAGATGTGAATGCTTTTGCTTCTTTCACGAATTGAGCAGCAGGGCGAGTGTGTAAACCGTTTGGTGCTGTAATGGTGACTTCTTGCTGGAACATAGTATTTCCTCAATAACTTTAGTTTTTATCATTACCCAGCGTATTGTAGATGAAATATGCTGAGCATGCGTATAATTAGATTATTAACTAATAAAAAGGTTTCCAACTTTGTGCAGTATCAACCCTTTTACAGTTTACCTGGTTTAATTTTCACATCACTCATTTGATAAGCCAAAATTAGAGCTGACTAAAAAATGATTAATTTCGAGGTGTGAAATAATTAGTATGTTTAATACTAAACACTGAGTAAGAAATCATCTCAATCCGTGCTAAATTATGATCTCTCCCACAAAAAAAGCACCCAACAGGTGCTTTTTTAACGAAATATTAACGTGTGAAAAATTATTCGGCATTAATATCAGCAAATAGGGCGGTTGATAGATAACGTTCACCTGATGAGGGTAAAATCACGACAATATTTTTCCCTTGGTACTCTGGTTGGGCTGCCAGTTTAGCGGCTGCTGCAATCGCTGCACCTGAAGATATTCCGGCTAAAATACCTTCTTTCTCCATGAGTTCGCGAGCCGTTTGAATGGCTTCGTCATCGCTAATTTGTACCACTTTATCCACTAAAGAAAGATCTAAATTACCAGGGATAAACCCAGCACCAATACCTTGAATTTTATGTGGACCAGGCTTGATTTCGTCGCCAGCAAGCGCTTGGCTAATGACTGGAGACGTGATTGGCTCTACAGCGACCATTACAACGTCTTTTTTTCCTTGGGTATTTTTCAAATAGCGCGCAATACCGGTAATTGTGCCACCAGTACCAACACCCGACACAACCACGTCGACTTTACCGTCAGTATCTTGCCAGATTTCTGGGCCGGTTGTTTTTTCATGGATTTCTGGGTTAGCTGGATTATTAAATTGTTGTAATAGTAAGTATTTATCTGGGTTGCTGCTGATAATCTCTTCAGCTTTAGCAATCGCACCTTTCATTCCTTTAGCACCTTCGGTTAGTACTAAATTTGCGCCTAAAGCTTTCAGTAATTTACGACGTTCAACACTCATGGTCTCTGGCATGGTGAGTGTCAGTTTATAGCCGCGAGCTGCAGCAACATAAGCCAGTGCAATTCCTGTGTTCCCGCTAGTCGGTTCAACAAGCTCTTTATCTTTAGTTAGGATGCCTTTTTTCTCTGCATCCCAAATCATGCTGGCACCTACTCGGCACTTTACACTAAAACTTGGGTTACGAGATTCCACTTTAGCCAAAATATTACCGTTGCCGAAATGCTTTAAACGCACTAAAGGTGTATTACCAATGGTCAACGAGTTATCTTCATAAATTTTGCTCATGGGACATCCTTAAAATAAACGTTTTGTCGAGAAATTAGGGGTTCATCGAAATTGAACATGAATTGAACATACGTGAACATGGAATTAATGCAAATATGATTTCCCTATAGGATATAACTAATGGTTATTAATTTATAGGCACTTATAACTTGATGGGTGTTTTATTCGAAAGGCGAAATAAGATAGAAAGATATGCAGGGAAATTGCCTGCATATCTCAAAAATAGATTAGTAACGTGCGTAGCGAGCACGATAGCGATCAACCCACATAAGGGTCGCGCCACAGACTGCAACGGGCATAAGAACTAAGTTAATAAATGGGATCATCATTAAAAGGCTAACCACGCCACCAAACTGAATGTTATTCATGCGGTCTTTAGCTAGAGCTTGTTTCATCTCAGCAAATCCAACACGATGGTTATCAAAAGGATAATCACAATATTGAATGGACATCATCCATGCCCCGAATAAAAACCATAAAATTGGGGCAATAGTTTGACCGATACCCGGAATAAAGAATAAAACCAGTAAAATAAGCGCACGTGGTAGGTAGTAGGCAATACGGACTAGCTCGCGTTTTACCATACGAGGAATATCTTTCATTAATTCTGCAATACCCGTATCTGGTGCCGGTTTTCCGGTGAGTTCCGCTTCTAAATGTTCAGAAAGCCAGCCATTGAACGGTGCAGCGATAATATTTGCGACGGTACTGAAAAAATAACTGAAAACCAATAAGATAGAAATGACAGCCATTGGCCAAATAAGATAATCAAGCCATTGTAACCAACTTGGAATATAACTCATTACCTGATTAATCCAGTCACCTAGCTTGCTGTAAAGCCACCAAAAAGCGCCTCCTAGCAACAGAATATTTGCCAAAAGAGGTAAAATAACAAAGCGTTTAATGCCTGGACGTGTGATTAATCGCCATCCTTGTGTAAAATAATAAAAACCAGAATGATTTTTTTGTGGCGAAAATGTCGATTGGGTCATACTTCTTATTATCTCCTTTGCGGGTGAAGATGTATCATATAGA
This sequence comes from Providencia rustigianii DSM 4541, assembly GCF_000156395.1. Classification (GTDB taxonomy): domain Bacteria; phylum Pseudomonadota; class Gammaproteobacteria; order Enterobacterales; family Enterobacteriaceae; genus Providencia; species Providencia rustigianii. Next base: position 33,072 of record NZ_GG703819.1, on the reverse strand, counting down.
TATGAATTTACACTGACTAGTGATAATTTTGTATAAAAAAGCAGCAAATAAAGGCAGATTATTCTCTTTCTTGTAAGAAAATCGTTCTGAGGGTTGCACTTAGAGCAATTGAGAAATAATCTTAAGGTAGTTCCCGCCGTGATGGCATCATTATTCATCAACTAGAGATAGCAGCGATGCAGGATTTGCGTCTAATATTAGTGGTCGTAGGTGCGATAGCCATTGTCGCTTTATTACTGCATGGTTTATGGACCAGCCGTAAAGAGCGCTCTAAGTTATTTCGCGATCGACCTGTAAAACGTAGAAAAAATGAAACACAGGAAAATTCATCGGCGTATGATGATTCAGCCTTGTTTACAGAAAATCAACCCGCACAAAAAGCCGTTGTTGAGCCTGAACCTATCTATATGGTGAAAGATGAGCCTCGTGTTGAACCTGCTGTGCAGTCACAGACTGTGGTTAAACATGATGCTGAGCCAGAATTTAATTTGGCGATGGATGATGCTCATCATAATTCAGGGCGGCATGAAAAACCGGCTGCATCAGAACCGGTATTTGCACCTCATGCTGAAACTCGCCACGCTCCAGAACAGCTCACGATCAGTATGGCTGATGAAGTCGTCGATGATGTGGAGCATGTGTCTGAACCGGTGAGAATTTACAAAGAGCCTATGATGGGGGTTGATACCCATGAAGCGGCTCAGCCAGTTCATCATGAGCATATTGAACAGCATTCTCAGTCCACAGAACAAGCATCTGCATCAAATGGTAAAGAAACTGTTCTGGTTCTCCATGTTGCAGCTCATCAAGGGCATGTGCTGGAGGGCGATGCGTTACTGCAAAGTATTCTCCAAGCAGGATTCCAATTTGGTGAAATGAATATTTTCCATCGCCATGTGAATCCATCAGGTACAGGTCCAGTGCTCTTTAGTCTGGCCAATATGGTTAAGCCGGGGTCGTTTGATCCGGATACGATGTCAGAATTTACCACACCGGGGGTCTCTATCTTTATGATGGTGCCATCTTACGGTGAAGCCAGTCAAAACTTTAAATTGATGCTACAGGCTGCACAACGGATTGCCTCCGATGCCGGAGGGGTTGTGTTGGATGATGAACGTAAAATACTGACACCTCAAAAAATAGAGGTGTATCATGCAAGAATTCGAAATACATTAAGTTAATTAAAACCCCCGTAACTGGGGGTTTTTTATATCTACTCTGGTGAAACATGACGACGAAACAGCCCCAAGATGCGCTAAAACAAAAAATTGACTCTTTAAAACAGCAACTGCGCCATCACGAATATTTATATCATGTGCTCGATGCGCCTGAAATTCCCGATGTGGAATATGACAAGCTGATGCAAGAGCTAAAAGGTCTAGAAGCAGAAAACCCTGAATTAATTACGACAGACTCTCCGACACAACGGGTTGGCGCCGCGCCATTAACCGCTTTTGGCACCGTGCGCCATGAAGTCCCTATGCTATCTTTAGATAACGTTTTTGATGAAGAGAGCTATCTGGCATTTGATAAACGTGTAAAAGATAGGCTCAATAATCACACAGAATTAACATTTTGCTGTGAATTGAAACTGGATGGTTTGGCTGTCAGTTTATTGTATGAAAATGGCGAGTTAGTCCAAGCAGCGACCCGTGGTGATGGCTCAGTTGGTGAGAATATTACGGTAAACGTCAGAACCATTAAGGCGATTCCATTGCGTTTACGTGGAGATAATATTCCTGCACGCGTCGAAATTCGTGGTGAAGTTTTCATGCCACAAAAAGGTTTTGAAGCCATGAATGAAGAGGCTCGCAGAACGGATGGAAAAATATTTGCTAACCCACGTAATGCAGCAGCAGGTTCATTGCGTCAGTTAGACCCTCGCATCACGGCAAAGCGACCTTTAACCTTTTACTGCTATGGTGTGGGTCTGGTAGAGGGAAATACCCTACCAGATACGCATTATGAACGCCTAATGCAGTTTAAAGCGTGGGGGTTACCTGTAAGCGAACATGTTCAATTACGAGTCGGTTGCCAACAAGTTCTCGACTTCTATCACCATGTTGAAAAAATTCGCCCAACTTTAGGTTTCGATATCGACGGTGTGGTGATTAAAGTCAATGATATTGCGACGCAAGAAAAATTAGGCTTTGTTTCCAGAGCACCTCGTTGGGCAACTGCGTTTAAATTCCCAGCGCAAGAGCAGTTAACTTTATTAAAAGATGTTGAGTTTCAAGTTGGACGTACAGGTGCAATTACCCCTGTGGCTCGTTTAGAGCCTGTCCAAGTTGCAGGAGTGGTCGTCAGTAATGCGACTTTGCATAATGCGGACGAAATAGAACGCCTTGGGGTACGTATTGGTGATACGGTGGTGATCCGCCGTGCGGGGGATGTTATTCCACAAATTGTGAGTGTGGTGATGGATAAACGCCCTGCGGATAGCCGTGAAATTACTTTCCCAACTCAGTGCCCAGTTTGTCATTCTGATATTGAACGAGTAGAGGGAGAAGCCGTTGCTCGTTGTACCGGTGGTTTAACCTGTGGTGCCCAATTGAAAGAGTCGTTAAAGCATTTTGTTTCCCGTCGTGCAATGGATGTCGATGGTATGGGAGATAAAATTATTGAACAACTGGTAGATGCCGAATACGTGAAGAATGCGGCTCAGTTGTATCAGTTATCGGCAGGGAAATTAACCGGTCTGGAAAGAATGGGGCCAAAATCTGCACAGAAACTGATTGATGCGTTGGAAAAATCGAAACAAACCACGTTAGCGCGCTTTATCTATGCGTTGGGGATCCGTGAAGTAGGGGAGGCTACAGCAGCCAACTTAGCCTCTCATTATGCTTCTTTAGATGCGGTGATGGCCGCAGATGAAGAATCTCTCAAAGCGGTACAAGATATTGGCGAAGTTGTGGCTAAACATGTGGTGAATTTTTTCCATGAAGAGCATAACCGCCAAGTTATTCATGACTTGCTGACCATCGCCAATATCCACTGGCCTGAAGTAAAAGTGGTGAATAGTGATGAAATCGATAGCCCATTTGCAGGAAAAACGGTGGTGTTAACGGGCTCAATGAGCCGGCTCACTCGTGACGAAGCGAAGGATCAATTGGTGGCTTTAGGCGCAAAAGTAGCAGGTAGTGTGTCGAAGAAGACCGATATGGTGATTGCTGGGGAAGCTGCTGGTTCAAAGCTGGCTAAAGCGATTGAACTGGGTGTAAAAGTTATTGATGAAGATGAGTTAGTTCGTTTGCTGAATATCTGATCGTGACCTATATTTAATTCGCCGTGCCATTATCAATAATTGTGATAATGGCATTTACAATTTTAGGGGCGGTTAGTTCATTACTTGTTAAACGTGACCTAGGCTTCGTTTTTAGAAAATAGATGCTCTCAGTTTTCATATTAATGTGACTCCAGTCTCGTTTAAATGTTGTCTATTACATAGAATATGCACATAGACTGATTTTTAACTTTGTTGGAGTCGTAAATGACCTCGATCCTGCACTTTATCTTATCCATTGTTGTTATCGCTGCTCTTGCGATTTTGGCGAGTAGTAACCGTAAGGGGATCCGTCCTCGTTATGTTATTCAGCTTCTTGTCATCCAAATCGCATTGGCTTATTTGTTCTTAAAATCAAATATCGGTGAATCTTTTGTTCTAGGAATTGCTGGGGTATTTACTCACTTATTAGGCTATGCCGCAGAAGGGACTAAATTTATTTTCGGTGGGATGATCGAAGGTAATTTAGCGTTCTTCTTCCTTCAAGTCCTTTGCCCAATTATCTTCATTTCAGCACTCATCGGTATTTTACAGCACGTTAAAATTTTACCTTTTGTAATTCGTATCATCGGTACAGTGCTATCGAAAGTGAATGGCATGGGTAAATTAGAATCATTTAACGCAGTCAGTTCTTTGTTATTGGGTCAGTCAGAAAACTTTATTGCTTATAAAGACCAGTTAAGCAAAATGTCTGAAAGAAGAATGTACACCATGGCAGCCACCGCGATGTCGACGGTTTCAATGTCAATTGTTGGTGCGTACATGACCATGCTGGATCCAAAATATGTGGTTGCAGCATTAGTTCTGAACATGTTTGGTACATTCGTCGTGTTATCGTTAATCAACCCTTATTCTCCAGAAGGTGAAGAAGACATTCAAATGCGCAGTTTGCATGAAGGTCAAAGCTTCTTTGAAATGCTGGGTGAGTATATCCTTGCTGGGTTTAAAGTTGCGATCATCGTATCGGCAATGTTGATTGGGTTTATCGCTCTGATTGCCATGATCAACGGTATCTGTTCCGCTATCTTTGGTATTAGCTTCCAAACCATGCTGGGCTACGTATTCTATCCATTTGCTTGGATGCTGGGTATTCCTGCTAATGAAGCACTACAAGTCGGTGGTATCATGGCCGTGAAGATGGTTACCAACGAGTTTGTTGCAATGGATGGATTAAAAGCAGTTGCAGCCGGATTATCTGACCGTTCTGTCGGTATTCTGTCAGTATTCTTAGTTTCATTCGCGAACTTCTCATCTATTGGTATCATTGCTGGTGCGATCAAAGGATTAGATGAGAAACAAGGTAATACCGTAGCGCGTTTTGGTCTGAAATTATTGTTCGGCTCAACATTAGTCAGCTTCCTGTCAGCTGCGGTGGTAGGATTAATTCTGTAATTTTCTAAAAAGTGTTACAGTGATAAACGGCATTCATCGAATGCCGTTTTTTTTGATACTGACAAAGTGAAAACTTCATATGGAAAAACAAGATTTATTAGATATTGCTAACACCTATATGCCGTTTGGAAAATATAAAGGCTGTGTCCTAATCGATTTACCTGAAGAGTATCTATTGTGGTTTTACAAAAAAGGCGAGTTTCCACAAGGTCGTTTAGGGCAATTGATGGAAATGACGTTAGGGCTGAAAATCGAAGGGCTAGATAGTATTGTTAAACCCCTAAAGCGTAAATAAGCCATAGAGGTTCAACTCGGAACTAGGAAGCGCCTAGTAGCTGTCTTGCTGCCTCGATACCTGATTGATATGCACCATGAACAGTTCCTGCTCCTAATAGTGCTAAATGTTCCCCAGCGAAGAATAATTTTTCATTAATAGGTTGTTTTAATCGCTCAATTTGGTTTGTTGAATAGTTATTGGCTGGGTAGCTAAATGAGCCATAGGAATAAATATCTTTTTCCCAGTCGGTTTTTAATAGCTGAATTGGCTTCGGAACATGATCAAAAACTTTAGTTAAGGAATCATATAACTCTTTCCAAGCTGTCTGCTCATCACATTCTTCGAGCCATTTTGCTGAAAGCCCACCAAATAAAAACAGTAGCGTCGGTTTTTGGTAGATAGCGCTTACATCCATAAAATTAAGCCAATAGTCTGATTCATGGATATACATACTATTGACGTTACTTAACGTCTCTTCACGCCAGAAGGCGTGTTCAAAAGTCACGAATAATTTATTGAAAATGCCAAATCCTAGTTGAGATATTGCTTCTTGCTTTACAGTGGGTAATGGCGGTAAAAACTGGATTACATTCTTTTTAAGAACCCCTAATGGAACCGTTATCAGAACTTGACTCGCAGTCAGCTTTTGTCCAGAAACGGTCGTCACTACCACATAGTCATATTGATAATCGATATGGTGAACGGGGTGATTCGTACGTATATCCAACTTGTTTGATAATGTTTTTATTATTTGATGATATCCGTGAGGGAAAATGACCTCATCGCCGTCACAAAAGCCTTCCAGCTGAAGAAAGTGAGGTGATAGCGTTTCTAGCGTACAAGCACAAGGGTCTTCGGCGATAGCTTCAAAAAATTCATGTAAGCCATCCCGTAACTGCTCAAAAAGAGGTTGATCAGCATGATGCTGTTTGGTTAGTAACTGATGGAATTCTAGACTCTGTAACCAGCTATTTAATGCATCTGCAGCACTGTTAAATTTGCATGGAGAGGAAATAGTTTCAAATTGATTCATCAAATAATCAAGACCTGCTTCAAAAGCTGCCTTTTCCTTTTCACAAAGGATTAAACCATTCTTCTTATAGAAAATAGCATCTTGATAATTGAATACAACTGTTTGGATTTGATGTTGCTGAGCAATTGCACTAATGGGATTGCCATTAATTCCGTGGATCCACGACGCACCCAAGTCATAGAACTGTCCGGCAATTTCATGGGTATGAATTCGCCCTCCTAGACGGTCTCTAGCTTCTAAAATAATGACTTTCTTACCTTGGGACTGTAATTGATTTGTTGCGGATAAACCTGAAATACCTGCTCCTATCACAATGATATCGGCATCTAGTTGTGGCATAACTCACCCAGTTGAAATGGAAAGTAACAGATACACCAATGTGCATCTAATAATTTTATTTAAATGAAATTATTAGATGATTATATATGAGGTCATTAATTGTAGATAGAAGCTGGCGATAAAATAACTGTTAATTTAATGAGTTATATACAGATTGGGGGGTAACTACAGGGGAGGATCTGATGATCATAAACAAAAAAGATTCGATGGAAAGTTTGGTGGAGCTAAGCGGGATCGAACCGCTGACCTCTTGCATGCCATGCAAGCGCTCTCCCAGCTGAGCTATAGCCCCAATCGAATATTTTGTTATACCTTGTTGGGTATTTGCCACCTAAACTGGATTTTTAGATGGTGGAGCTAAGCGGGATCGAACCGCTGACCTCTTGCATGCCATGCAAGCGCTCTCCCAGCTGAGCTATAGCCCCAAACAAAATCTTTTGGACGGGTGGCATCATATTCAAGCTAGGTTTGAGTGTCAATATATTAATATGAGTTTTGGGTTTAATTGCTGAAATATAGAGCATTTTGCAATCAATTCCCATTTGGAGGGAACGAAACAAAGAAACAGCCTCTGAGTGACAGAGGCTGTAAGATAACTTATTGTGCGGAAGCTTCTCGCTCTGCGATATAAGTCAGTGCTTTATCAATGCGAGCAACCGAACGAGCTTGACCAATAGCATGGACAGTCACGTCCAGTCCTGGAGATTGACCAGCACCTGTTACAGCGACACGAAGTGGCATACCAACCTTGCCCATACCGACTTCTAGTTCAGCAGCGGTGGCTTCAATTGCTTGATGAACATTTTCTGCTGTCCAATCAGAAATCGCGATTAGCTTATCTTTAACAACTTCTAATGGCTGACGAGCAACGGGACGTAGATGTTTTTTCGCGGCATCGGCATCAAAAGCGTCAAAATCTTGGTAGAAGTAATGACAAGACTCCGCCATCTCTTTTAATGTTTTGCAACGTTCACCCAGTAATTTAATCAGTTCGACTAATTGCGGGCCATTGCTGGTGTCGATATTTTGCTGTTCAATGTGCCATGCAAGGTATGTTGCGACTTCTTCAGCTGGCATGGTATTGATGTAGTGATGGTTCAGCCACTGCAACTTTTCAGTATTGAACGCACTGGCTGATTTACTGATAGCATCAAGAGAGAAATATTCTTTCATTTCTTCAATAGAGAAAATTTCTTGATCCCCATGTGACCAACCTAAACGGACTAAATAGTTAAGTAATGCTTGAGGTAAATAGCCATCATCACGATATTGCATGACACTAACAGCGCCATGGCGTTTAGACAATTTCTTACCGTCATCGCCTAAGATCATCGAAACGTGAGCATACTCAGGCACTGGTGCCCCTAATGCTTTTAGAATGTTAATTTGACGAGGGGTGTTGTTGATATGATCTTCACCACGGATAACGTGCGTGATCTCCATATCCCAGTCATCAATAACTACACAGAAATTATAAGTTGGAGAACCATCGGTACGACGAATAATCAAATCGTCTAGCTCTTGGTTACTAAATTCAATAGGCCCACGAATAGTGTCATTGAAAATCACAGAGCCGTCTTGTGGGTTACGGAAGCGTACAACGTGTGGCTCATCTGGAGTGTGGCTGTGCGCATGGTCACGGCAACAACCATCGTAGCGAGGTTTTTCGCCTTTTGCCATTTGGTCTTCGCGTAATGCTTCTAAACGCTCTTTCGAGCAGTAGCAACGATAAGCAGTACCTGCAGTTAGCATGTCGTCAATAACCGCGTTATAACGGTCAAAACGTTTAGTTTGGTAGTAAGGACCCTCATCCCAATTTAAATTCAACCAGTTCATCCCGTCCATAATGGCATCGATAGCTTCCTGAGTTGAACGTTCTAAGTCGGTATCTTCGATACGCAGGACAAATTCACCTTGATTGTGACGGCTGAATAACCAGGAGTAGAGAGCGGTACGAGCACCACCAACGTGCAGGTAGCCTGTTGGACTTGGTGCAAAACGGGTTTTGATTTTACTCATCGAGATTGCCTTAATTACGAAACATGGTTTCTTATACGCTTATATTCATCGGATATTTGCAAAATCACATTGCTATATAATAGATAGTGATTGGTATAAAAGGAGATACGCGGATCTAAAAAGACCACTTTTTGCGCCAACCTTACATCCAGAAGTTGCTAAGCATTGATAAAATGTATCCCTATTCTATCATCCTGCAACGAATCCTCAATCAGCTTATCTCTATACAGATAAAGAAAATCAGCAAATTATGGAAAATGGGCAGAAATTTTTCAGGAGACAAATCATTTTCACTTTCTTAAAGGACTTTTTTGGAAAAAGATTGTAGCTGTCTGATTAAAAAGGGGGCTTTCCTGGTGATATTTAAAACATCTTGATTATTTTTGCAACGAACAGAAAAAATCTCTTCAAAAACCGTTGACTCAGAACTCAGTATCCCTATAATGCCACTCCATCGACGACGGGGCGATTAGCTCAGTTGGTAGAGCACCTCCCTTACAAGGAGGGGGTCAGTGGTTCGAGCCCGCTATCGCCCACCACCGTTGACGATGAAAATAAATAATTGGGCGATTAGCTCAGTTGGTAGAGCACCTCCCTTACAAGGAGGGGGTCAGTGGTTCGAGCCCGCTATCGCCCACCAATTATTTATTACAATGTGGTTATCATGAAGTGGGCGATTAGCTCAGTTGGTAGAGCACCTCCCTTACAAGGAGGGGGTCAGTGGTTCGAGCCCGCTATCGCCCACCACTTCATTAGTTATTCGCATTAAAAAACTTTCAGATGGGTCGTTAGCTCAGTTGGTAGAGCAGTTGACTTTTAATCAATTGGTCGCAGGTTCGAATCCTGCACGACCCACCATCTAAAGTAGTAAATAATTCAAGCCATACAGATGGGTCGTTAACTCAGTTGGTAGGATCGTTAACTGTTAATAAGATGGTTGCAGGTTCAACCCGAAGGGTGAGACCGAAGGTCGAAGAATCCTGTACGTTCTCGACATTATATTAGTACAAAAAATCAAAAATAGATGGGTCGTTAGCTCAGTTGGTAGAGCAGTTGACTTTTAATCAATTGGTCGCAGGTTCGAATCCTGCACGACCCACCATCTCAAAGAAACTCCCCAAGAATAAACAACTCTGCCATTTACATATTGTACGTTGAGTGTAGGTGAGAAGCTGCGATCAGGTTCGAGCCGAGCTAAGTGAGACAGCGTTGCGCTTGCCGCAACGACCCGAAGGGCGAGGGCAAAGCCCGAGTAATCCTGCACGACCCACCATCTCAAGTAAAGCTTCAATAATTGAACCATACCTCGACAAGATGGTTGCAGGTTCGACACGAAGTGTAAGTCCGAAGGACTTAAATCCTGCACGACCCACCATCTCAAAGAAACTCCCCAAGAATAAACAACTCTACTATTTACACATTGTACGTTGAGTGTAGGTGAGAAGCTGCGCTCAGGTTCGAGCCGAGCGAAGCGAGACAGCGTTGCGCTTGCCGCAACGACCCGAAGGGCGAGGGCAAAGCCCGAGTAATCCTGCACGACCCACCATCTCAAGTAAAACTTCAATGATTGAACCATGCCTCGACAAAATGGTTGCAGGTTCGACACGAAGTGTCAGCTCGAAGAGCTCAAATCCTGCACGACCCACTATCTATCAAATATTTTCTATATATCCAGACTAATCACTATGTTAAGCGTTTTTATGCCTGTTATGTGATTATTTATATATACCCCGAAAAGGGTATTCACATTGCAGTGTTATTAAGCGTTATATCAATAAATATATTAAGAATATAAATTTAGGGGTTTACTCTGTTCGAGTGGGATTCAATCTAGTTAATGGTAGGTTATTTAAGCTTTCCAATACACGGTGAGTTTTATGTTGAGGGGCTATATTCAATTAAAATAATGAATTTAAATTAAATAAGTAAATTTACCTATCCCAACGAACTGTATAGTGCTGAGTTTATTATGTAACATGAATAAAGTACTTTATGTATATATAATGGGTTAATAGTAACTATCTAAGTGATTAAATAGATCTTTTTTTCGGACTGGAAATACTCGCATAAGGATTATTATGCATTAGGTTCGGTTGCAGAATCTAATAAATTTTTGTGAATTTCTAATGGAAATTCACATCATTTAGTTAATAAAATGATATCATTCTAGTGGTAGATTGAAAGAAAATCCTGGTTATTCCTGTTTCGATAGTCAAAAAAAACAATAAATTCCACTTGTGCTCGGTGAAATAATATTTAAATAAGATTATCGATAATCATTAAAGTATATATTTTTGTGATATTCATCAAGTAAAGTGAACATTGAACTTCCTTAACGTTAATGTTTTGTTATGTTGAATAAGGTGATGCATTAAATTCGCTGGCTACTTTAAAAATATAGTGATTTAATTTAATTGTAACATGCTGTCCATAGATGTATGTTGTTGATGCTCGGTGTTGCAAAATAGTTATATATGTAAAATGTATATTTTTTTTACTTTCTTTTACAGAATATTGGTATTTGATGTATCTTATAGCTTAAAAATACATCATCGTTATTCTGAAACCATTAACTTTGTTACAGTGTTAAATTATTCTGTTTATTTCTTTTATTTTTGGATTAATTGGCGGGAAGGTGGTGTTTTTTAGTGAATAATATTGTTGAGGTGCGTTGCACCTAAATTAACTAGGTGGTATTCACTGTCCGTTAAATAATATAACCATATGAAAGTATTAGGATAATTATCCTTATCATCTTATTTGTATAGGAAGTAATATTTTGTTACATAGTTGCAATGTCATTTTTGGACTAGTTGAAACTAATTAGATGGCTAGTATATTATTTGCTTAGTGATGTAGGATGTATCACCATGTTTATATCAATGAGCTATAGTTATTATAGTTATATAAAATAACAATAAAAAACTGCGGAAAAATATCTGCTGATTTTTATTCAATTAATATATTGAAGCGAGAATGTTTATGAATACAAAATATCCTGTCGCTTGTGCAGTTGGACAAAAAATTAAATCGTTAAGAAAAGCTCAAGGCTATACTGTGTTTCAATTAGCTAAAGAGATTGACATCAGCGAGCAGCAATTATTTCGTTATGAACGCGGTGTGAACCGTATCGATATTGATTGCTTAGTTCGTGTATTAAAAGTATTAGGCGTGAATATGGGAGAATTCTTTGGCGAAGTGCTTCAGGATGATATGAATGCCACTGAAGGAAAAGAATCTAAAGGGTTTAATGACTCGATTTATTCTCTAGTATAGTATTTTCCTATCTACCCACGTTTCATTATGAAACGAAAATGGAAATTCGTAATTAGATTGATTCAATTTAGAACGAAAATATGGAATTTAATTAATTAAGCGTGAGTATTTGAATATATATACTTTCTTTTCTAATACACTTACTAAAAATAAAAGCCCTTAGGGGCTTTTATTTT
>NZ_GG703819.1:20854-21177 GCF_000156395.1 Providencia rustigianii DSM 4541 | reverse complement strand
TTGTGGTGTTTTGATGCAGGTGTGTATGAGCAAGGACTTGATATTGCTGAATATGCACTCAAGCACAATCTCACTATGCCGTCAGGTCAATCGCGCACAACAGGGTGCGCTATTGCTGAGGAAATGGGAGATAGAGCTAAAGAAGCTTACACCGCGAAGAATCCAATCCCACTGGATATCTTACAGCGCACAATGTCATTGATTGAGCATGAAGACATGCCAGACAAAGTGCGGGGTGAGTTACACAAATGGTTGGGTTATAGCTTACGGGATAATGACTTACCTCAGCCTGCACTTTGCGAATTAATGCGAGCGCTTGAGCT
>NZ_GG703819.1:0-20754 GCF_000156395.1 Providencia rustigianii DSM 4541 | reverse complement strand
TTTTATATATAATCGAATTCCTAAAAACGAAATGTGAATTCTTACAGAATTGAAATTTTTCTCAATAGGCTAGCTTAGCTCTAATTTTACTGGTTCCAATATCACCGTAACAATTCGCGGGCCAATCATTTCCTCAATCTTTATCTGTATATTATCCAATCTAATAATATTTCCTTGTACTGGCTGGTTATCCGTATTTACGTGAATAAAGTGATCCAATGTTTTGTTGGAATCCACTTCCAGTTGGATACCATAAGATTCGAATATTTCATTGATTCGAGTCGTTCCTTTTAAGCTTAATCCTGTTTCTGGCAACTCAATAGGTTCTAATGCTAAAGCTGTTTTTCCAGAGAATAAACGCTCTAGAAATGCTCTATTTTGAGGTTTTAGAACAACAAATAAGTGGTCTCTAGCTAATAGCGTGGTTGAGCCTCTAGGAGGAAGGACGCTTTTTCCTCGGGTTATCATGGCGATAACAGTTTGATCGGGTAAGGCTAATTCTGACAAACGGCGACCTACCGCTGAACAGTCATCACCAAGTGTATATTCCACTAAATCGGCATCAATTTGATCAACAGCTGTGATATCTAAGGTTGCCGCTGGTATCAACGGCGGTGGCTGCATCAGATTTAATCGTCGTGCAAAATAAGGTAATGTAGAGCCTTGTAGAGTCGCTGAAATTAATACGACGAAGAATACCACATCAAAAATAAGGTTTGCGCCAGGTAGACCATAAATAAATGGGAATATAGCCAGAATAATTGGGACTGATCCTCTTAGGCCAACCCAAGATATCAGGGTGTTTTCATTTCGAGTAAAACCAAATATTTTTAGTACAGGAATCACGGCTAATGGGCGTGCGATGAATGTTAATACTAATGCGATCATTAACCCCTCTTGCCATACTTCGATTAATGAGCTTGGATTCACCAATAGCCCTAACATGACGAACATGATGATTTGGCTTAACCACGCGAGTCCATCATGAAATAAAAAGGTATTACGTTGAAATACAAATGAATGATTCCCGATGACCACTCCGGTAATAAATATAGACAAGAACCCGCTACCACCTAAATTACTGGCAACACCGAAGGAAAATAAACCACAGGCAGCAACAAGCACAGGATAGAGCCCAGCGGTTAACAATTTAATTTTATTGATGATTTTAATCGAAATCCAGCCGACACTAATACCCACCGCTGCACCAACCCCCATCTGGCTGACAAACAGTAAAGCAAGTTCACTTCCTGTTGCTTGAGGATTCATAAGTAGCTGCAATAGACCAACCGTTAAAAAAATAGCCATTGGATCGTTGGTTGCACTTTCTATCTCTAATGTGGCTTGTAAACGTTCATTAAGGTAGATCCCTGCATTACGTAATAATGAAAATACTGCGGCAGCATCAGTTGAACCGACTATTGCTCCAAGCAACAATCCTTCAAGAAGAGGTATACCAAGGATATATGCAGCTGCGAGTCCTGTGATCCCTGCCGTCACTAAAACCCCAAAGGTAGCGAGGGTAAATGCAGGTTTCCAAACTAATTTGATGGATTTAACGGAAGTCTGTAAACCACCATCAAATAAAATTATAGCGAGCGCAAGGGATCCGACAGCATAAGAAACGTTAACATTATCAAAGGTTATTTTTCCAAGACCATCTTCTCCCGCTAGCATGCCGACAAATAGGAACATAACCAGCATGGGTAAGCCTAATCTTGCAGAGAGTTTACTAGAAAAAATACCCAGTAAAATCAATATAGATGAAAGTAAAATCAGTTGTTCAATAGTCGGCATAATCAGTTGTCAGTTAAGTGGTTGATAAAACGCTGACGATGCATCGCAAAGCGTACGAAGTAGCTCTTGATTTTATTAAAGTGACAAAAATATGCAGTTGGATGATATTTTAACTTCAAATGCATAAATAAACATTTTGCTACAGAATATTATGATTATATATGAATCACTTTAAATATATTGATATTTTATTGTATTTTTAAAAAGTTAATTTGCAGATATAGCACGATTTTTTGTGAAATTAGTCGAAATTACCTTATTTTTGACGAGTAAGATGAAGTTTGATGAAAGACTCGAGATGGAGAAGTCAGATTCTGATAGGGAAGTATTAATAAAAGTCGGCAGAGAATTACTGCCGACAAATTTACAGCTAGTGAAAACGAGCCTTTTTAGCCAGATAATCACCAATAAACTGTATTCCTTGAACAATGATCACTAACGTAACGACAGTAATCGCCATTGCAACATTGTCAAAACTCTGATAACCATAATTAAGCGCTAAGTCGCCAACACCACCTCCGCCTACGGCACCAGCCATGGCGGTTGCGCCAACCAGGGTGATACTTGCTGCAGTTAAACTCAAAATCAGTGACGATTTTGCTTCAGGTAAAATAAAGTGCCAAACAATTTGCCAATTAGTCGCACCCATAGCATCAGCGGCTTCGATAATGCCAGAATGTACACTGAGTAGTGAATTCTCTACTAATCGAGCGGTATAGGGCGCAATATAAATGACCAAAGGAACAATTGCTGCGGTTGTTCCAATTGAAGTTCCAACGACAAATCGAGTTAACGGAATGATAGCCACTAATAGAATAATAAAAGGTAAGGAGCGGAAGATATTAATAATCGGGTTAATAATGCGATAGAGCGTTTTATTTTCCCAGATCCCATCTGGTCTGGTGATCACTAATAAAATTCCTAATGAAACACCTAATATAGAGCCAAGTACAAGAGCAATACTGACCATGGTAAACGTTTCAGACATGGCAAGTAAGAATTGCTTACTGGTTAATGCGGTTTCAAAAAATTGGCTCATAAAGTTCCCTTATTCACTGCAACACCCCGTTGGCGCAAGTAATCTACCGCTTCATCAATTTGTTGCTTATTGCCGAGTATTTGGACAAACATACTTCCCAGCACTACGCCGTTAATTTCCTTCATATTGGCAAAAAGGATATTTACTTTGACAATATTTTTGATAATCAGCTCATTAACAACTGGCTCCTGTGCTGATTTACCTAAAAACTCTAATCGATAAACATCTTCTTGATGTTCGAGTTGATGAAGAACGCGTTCAGGGATCTCTTCATTTAAAACGGTTCGGACGAATTTTTGTGTCGTCGAATGTTGTGGTTGAGCAAAAATATCTAGTACAGTGCCTTCTTCTACTATTTTTCCGGATTCCATAACCGCAACACGATTACAAATTTGCTCGATGACTTCCATTTCATGGGTCACTAGTAAAATGGTGATGTTTTGTTCACGATTAATTTTCTGTAGTAACGAGAGAATTGCCCCTGTAGTTTGGGGATCTAACGCAGAGGTTGCTTCATCACACAGCAAAATCTGAGGGTTATTGATCAAAGCCCGCGCGATACCAACACGCTGTTTCTGCCCTCCAGATAGCTGATTTGGATACTGATTTTTTTTATCGCTTAGCTCCACATACTCAAGGATATTATCAACTCGGCGCTCAATTTCTTGCCTATTAATACCTAATAGCTTTAGTGGCATAGCGATATTTTGAGCCACAGTCTTGGTTTCCAGCAAATTAAAATGTTGAAAGATCATGCCAATACTTTTTTTATGTGCTCGGATTTGTGCTGGACTATGTTCCGCAATATTTTGCTGATCAATGACAACGGCACCATTTGAGGGTTTTTCCAGTTGATTAACTAAGCGGATTAGTGAGCTTTTCCCTGCGCCGCTATAACCAATAAAACCAAAAATATCCCCTTTATTGATATGCAAATTAATATCTTGAAGTGCAACTAAAGATTGCCCATCTTTCTCATACACTTTTTGGACATTTTGAAATGTGATCATATTCACCCCTCATTCTCAGTAAGTTGCACACGGTTTTTAGGTGGTAATGCTGGTTGCCACTCATGTCCAAGTAATTCGTACTCAGAACTATTTTTCACAAGTTCAAGATGTTGTTCCTGATGAGCAAGATACAATTTTGCAGCGATATGGTCGGCTAAACGTTCAGCGCCTGTATTTGTGCCTGGAATGAGGCCGATGACGGGACCCATACTTAATGACGCACTTAAATTAAAGCAATAAAAGTGGTCGATATAAGGGAATGCATAACCTGATTTTGCTTGTAATTCAAAATGTTCACCGAGGTAAGGGTGAGCAGCGAGTTCGCTATTTTCTTCATCAGCAGGCGGCGTGTATACATCTCCCCAAGTTTTAATAAATGGAGCTAAACGTTGGAATGCGCTGTGTTTATTCCAATTGATGCGATAACCAGTCGCTAAGATCAAATAGTCGAGAATAAAATTTCCATTCGTTGTGGAAATATGCAGTTTATTGCCATCCAACTGCACATGGTTCACTTGAGTGTTGAAATTAAAATAGGCATTTTCATGGCGGGAAACGCGTAAAGTACTACCTTGTGGCGAGGGAGTTTTTGCTTTCAGAACATAGTCAGCATAATGCCATTTTTGAGCATCTGTAAAATAGTGATATGCATTGGTAAATCCAGCACTCCCCGCGACTTTTCCTCGATTTACACGTGGCATATCATTGGCACGAATTAAAATTTCCACGGAGTTTGCGCCATGCTCTAAAGCTGTTGCTGTGCTGTCCATGGCTCCTGCGCTATAACCCACAACCCCAATATCTAATCCTTTAAATCGTTGGTAATCACTACCCGCATATGAATGTTCCCAAAATGTATTTGGAATATTATTCATAAACTCAGGAATATTTGGCTCACTGAAGGACTCCATACCTGTAGCAAGGATCACATGTTGAGCAACAAAATGGGTTAAGCCTTTTGGCGTATTAAATAGTAACTCTCGTCCTTGGGGGTTTAACTGTATATCAATCAATTGATACTGATTGAAGACGATGGGTTGAGTCATAGACTTAAACCATTGAAGGTATTCACCCCATTGCAGGCGAGGAATTTTATCTAGCTCTAGCCATGCTTGTTCACCAAACTGAGCTTTGAACCATGCTTGGAAGGTCAGTGATGGTGTAGCTAACGCAGGACCAACGACTTGTTTTGGGGAGCGCAGTGTTTCCATCAACGCGGGTGTTTGCCATGGTCCCTCCTTTCCTGATGACGCTTGGTCAAATACTACGGCATTAACGCCTCGTAATTTTAGAGCGAAAGCGGCTGTAATCCCAGACATTCCTGCGCCAATAATAGCCACATCAATTTTCTGATCGGATAAGTCATTTTCGGATAATGACCAAGAGGTTATTGGTAAATTAAGATATTGTAAGTCTTGCTCAATCTGTTTTTCTAACACGGCCAAGCCGATAACCTGTTCCATGGCATCATTCCTTATTTTTTGTTATTTCGAAAGGCTCACCCAGTGAGAGCATTAAGCGGTTTGCCCATGCAAAAAATGCGGTGGATTGAATAAGGTCAAGTAACTCTAATTCGGATAATCCCAATGAACGTAATGCAGTGATTTGCTCTGATGAACTTTGAATTGGTGTTGCTGAAAGTGAAGCAACAAAATCAATAATGGCCTGTAATCTATCATCATAACCATCAGCTAATATCGTGCCAGAAGGCGTCGCTAGTAAATTATCCACATCAGTTCGATGTTCTTTAGCGTATTGGCTTGCTTTACGGGCATGGACAGAAGCGCAATAAATACATCCATTAACTTTACTGACGACAGCCGCCGCCAGTTCACGTTCCCAACGAGCTAGTCCTCCGGAAGTATAAAAAATACCACGGTCAATCAGTGTGCGGATCTCTAAAATTTTGCTTTGATGGGCAAGAAGTAAAAAATACTCTGAATTTAATTGCCCAAATTTTTTCATGGTTTGGGTTTCTTCTGTATCAAGGTTGCTAGCTTCTCGGGCAGTTAACCAAGATTCCCAGCCTAACTCATCTTGAGTAAATACAGTGGGTGACGGCTGTCCTTTTTGGGTGGTTGGGCGATTATTCCATTTCCCTGCAACGACTTTATTTGTCTTTATCTGATGAGAATTGTGATTTTCTAATAAGCTAAATCCATCGACTAACCGTGCTTGGTAGGTGACGAAGGTAATTAATTGCGCCAATAAAATAATATCGGATTCTGACCAGCCTAAATCAATAAACTGCTGAATTAATGTAAAATCGGTAGCTTTAGGTGTATTCACCAAGATCAGTAAATATTTTTTCGCCAACTCCAACGCAGGAGAAAAAACAACCTCTGGTTGAGCATTTAATTGCGCTAAATAATGATTAGCGAGTATTTGGCTCCCTGTTTGCTTAGCCGTTTCATAAGCAAAATAATATTTAATATTCGTTGGCAATTCTACGGAAGGCGTTGAGAAGATGGTCTCAAAAGCAGCTTGGGTATTTTCCGTTGCAACAGGGCGCTCTAAGCGGATTTGCACTAATTCTGATTCTGGCGTTAGGTTCAAGAGAGAATTAATTAAATCATTTTTTATAATAGTCATAAAAGTACTCACTTTATTTAAATATTGTTATCTCCTTTATTACATATCAATTACATCACTATTCGAACTATCTATTAGTTATATAGTTATAACTATTTGAATTAGGGGATTTTGATATATCTATTCAGATTTAAGTTATAACGATATGGTCTAAGTGGATAAAAAAATCCTGTTTATACTCCAGAAAAATGACACAACAGGATCCTTTAAAATGTTAAAACAAAAATTAATAAATATTTCTTTAATTGCCACAGCAGTAATTTTCTTAGCTGGATGTGGTGATAATAATGAACAAACCAACCCGGATAAAAAGCAAATTACCATTGGTTTTGGTGTGGGAAATTATATTGACCAGGTTGAGAAGGGAATTGTGCCTATTTTAGAGAAAAAAGGTTATCAGGTTAATTTACGCCAGTTTTCACAAAATAGACAAATTAACCCAGCTTTTGAAGAGGGTGCGATTGATGCATCTGTAAATCAAAGCCGCGCTTATATGGAAGCCTATAATGAGAAAAATAATATTAATATGGTAGCACTGGCGGACTCACCGAGTGCACCTCAAAGTTTACGTTCTAATAAACATAAATCATTGAGTGAAGTTAAAGATGGCATGATTGTGGCGTTGTCGAATGACCCCGTAAATGCAGAACGTGGAGCGCGTATCTTAGAGGATTTGGGTTGGATTAAAATTAAGCCCAATGTAAGTACATTAAGCTTTAGCGTGAATGATATTGAGCCTGCTAAATATAAGCTTGATATTCGTGAAACTGATGCAGCCCAAGGTTTACGTTTACTGGAAGATGTTGATTTTGTTGTGGTGAATGGTAACTATGTAGCGAGTGCAGGGCAGCGTATAGCGGATGGATTAGTGGTGGAAAATTCCCCATTAGAGCATCGTGTGGTCGTGAGTGTATTACAAAAAGATCTCGATTCTCAGTGGGCTAAAGATTTAAAAGAGGCCTTTGAATCTAAAGAATACGCAGATTATATTCGTTCACAACGTATTTATGATGGATTTATTGAACCGGCAGCGTGGAATCAATAATCGTCCAACTTTATGGGGTTACTTCATAACAAGGAGGCTTTTGAGTTATAAAAGCCTCCTTAAATGAGATTAAAGTACTAACCAAATCCAAGCGGTCGCCAGCAGCATACAGAATGCAGCAACAATTCCTCCTGATTTAGCAAATTCAGAAAATGAAATTTTCACACCATAAGCCGCAGCTTGTTCAACAACAATGATCCCCGCCAAGCTACCAAAAATAAATAAGTTACTGGAAAAACCGGAACCTAAAACAAGTGCTGCTCCGAGGGAGTCAGCATTACCATCTGGTGTTAAGAAAGGGACTAATAGCATTACGGATGGGTTATTTCCCACAATAGTGCTAAGCACGCCAGTGACTAAAAAGAGCACTAGCGGGTTATTCAATTCAACCCCATGAGCCCGTAAATCATTGAGCATTTGTTGGGGTAATCCGGTGCCTGAAAATGCCGCATTGACGACAAATAATCCCATGATTAATAGTAATAAATTACCATCGACTAATTTCAGCATATCACTGGAGGCAATCGACCGGTTAAGCAGTAAAAACCCAGCTGCGGTCAAAGCGATCAATTCTTTAGGGATATCACTGACGACAAAAGCCACAATGACTGCCAGTGTAATAATGCCTGCTTTAGCGGTTTCCCATGTATTTAACGTGGCGCTTGGAGAGGTTGAGATGGGCGCTCCACTCGATTGTTTTTCTAAATACCAGCGATTACGGTATAGCCACACTAAAATAGCCCAAGTAATAGGCAAGGAGAGTAGTGCTGGGATTGCAGAAGCTTGGAGTAGACCAACAAATGAAATATCTAACCCTTGGGCGGCAATCATATTTTGAGGACTACCGATCAGTGAACCTGTCGCCCCATTATTGGCAGCAAAACAGAAGCCTAGTAGGAATGGTATTGGATTCAATCCCCGAGATAATGTAATTGATACCAGAAGTGGAGTCATAGCGACAACGACGACATCATTTGTTAGCAATGCAGATAACAACCCGCCCACCGCAATCAGCACGGCTAATAATGTAGGCGCACTGACCTTTAGCATTGCGACACGATTTGCAGTCCAACTGTAGAAGCCAGAGACTACGAAAGAAGCAGATACCACCATTAAACCAAATAACATTCCAATAGTACGGTAATCGATGGCATTCCATGCATTGGGTGGTGTAATGCTGCCGATCGCCATCATAGCTAATGCGCCAATAACGGCTGCGCCGGTTCTATCTACTTTAAAGCCCGGTAGTTTGCCAAATGCCATGGCAACATAAACCAGTACAAAAACAACAATGGTTAAGGTCATAGAATTCACATTTTTCTGAAGATTTAGGGGGGATTTTACGAGGTTCCACGCAGTAGGCAATGATTAATTAATATTTTGATTTTTCATCAGTTATTTATCCTTCTATGACCATCTGATTAAGAATAAATAAAAGGAAATATAGCCTTTTGAAAAGTCATATTGAATGCATATTATTCGGTGTTATCTATCTTTATTTAATGTTGATAGGTCGCCGGTGAGCGCTAGTATCTTGGTGGAAACTGAAACCAAAATACAGAGGAAAAATAAGATGAAAAATTATTATTCATCAGCTTTAGCGTTAGGCGAAACAAGAAGTTCGTTAGTCACCTTACATAATGACCTATTGGTGTATCAGACAGAAAGTGTGATTCCATTATCTGACGTTTTTACTAATTCATCGAAGCGTGTATTAGATGCGCTGGATTTGAATATTAATATTTTAGATGATGGCATTACTGAGTTAAAACAGCAGGCGACAGAGTTAGTGAGCGAAAGCACGGCTCAATTAATTACTGAAATAGAATCTAAAATAGTAAATTTAAATGATGAATTAGATAGCTTAAATGATAGTTTAAATATTGATACGGAAATTATGGCAGTAGAGGAATTAAAGACATCAATAGAGAATTTAATTAATTACTATCAAGGTAAGATAGATTTACTAACTAGGACTATATTTCGCTTCACAGAAAATAAAAGTGTCGCATCGAACGGAACTATTTTAGGACTAGACGAATTATTAGCATCACTGAAGAAAAATTTGGCGAATACAAAAAATAAGTTAACAGAGATAAATATGCTACTCGCTTACCTTTATAAATTACAAGAATTTATTCTACATGCACTAAAAATAGTGAGCAATTGGAGTGGTATTATTGCACCGCTATTACCTTATGGTATAGCCGGTGCTTCCTCTTTAGGGCTATCAATTGTTGTTGGGCAAATTCGTGAGTATCTTACATGGTTCAAAGGTTAATTTTTTGACGCAGATGGGTTAGTCGTCAATTTTTGGCTATCGATCCATTGAGATAGTATTTTACTTGCAGTTAATCTTAATTGAGTTTTTTTAGTGCTGGATGGATTCAAATATTGAGTAGAATACTCCAGTAACTGAATATTTTTAAAAATAAACCAGCGGTCTGTTATTTGCTGTGAGGCTTCTGGTTGTTGCCTATCATGATAAACAAACAAGGTATATTCTTCCTGTTTAGATTGCTCCTCCGGTACGCCTGCTATCTGAATGACTTCGTTTGGTGTCATGCCCACCATGAAAATTGAAGGCGATTTTTCCTTTGCACAACCTATTATTAGGCTACAAAGAAATAAAATAAAGATTGTTCGCATAAAAACTAATCCGTGAAATAGGAATACTGGCAAAAATAATATCAGGGCAAAAGATAAAACGAAATAGGGGCTTAAAAGTAAGTGAAGTTTACGATACCACTAAGACGACTCCCCGAAATATGCATGTCAGTTAAATTTTATTAGCATCAGAGGAAATAGTCTGGTTTAGTTTTTTATGAAATCCATATATGTTTTTTTGAGTCAATTGCCTAAACTGATTCAATATAAAATATGTGATTGAGGTTTTCTATGTTCGATTTAAATTTTTTACGTGAATTATTGGTTGGGTGTGTTCATTTTTTACAGCTACTGTTGGAAACGATCTCGGTTATTTGTGTTGTTATTGGGCTAGGTAAAACGCTGGTAGTTTTATGTCAGTTAAAGGGAGAAAGAGTTGCTCGCTATTGTTTTGGAAACTGGCTTGCGATGGCATTAGAATTTCAATTAGCTGCCGATATTTTAGCGACAACAATAGACCCTGATTTAGATAGCTTGATTAAACTTGGGATCATTGCAGTGATACGAACCTTCTTGAATTACTTCTTAGCGAAAGAGCTAGAGCAACGGCCTAAATAGCGATAAAAGTAGACTTCTAAACATCAATAAAACACGCTTCTCTTCTTGTTTATATGAATAAGGTTAGGAGCGTTGCTATGGCAGTTTTCTATCAAGGCTAAATTACGTCTTTTGGGTGAGAGATTCTTTAGAGTGGCTTGTGCTGGTGTCCCCTGCAGGAATCGAACCTGCAACTAGCCCTTAGGAGGGGCTTGTTATATCCGTTTAACTAAGAGGACATCGAAGTAATACAAATTAGCGCTTGGCATTTTACTGTTCACCACCCGTTGAATCAAGCTGTTACAGATAAATTCCACATTTTTGTTGCTGAGAGATAATTATCTGCTTTATTTTTGACCTATTAATTCTTAAGTAAAAATTTATTTTAGATAAGTAACCTCTTTGAATTCACGACAATAATCGTAATTAAACGTCATTTATGCGCTATTTTCAGGCTAATTAATTATATTTCCTATGATAAGTTGATAATTAAATAGGTTATAATTATACCCATCAGGTTATTAAACCACTCAAAACGATTAACAAATTTTTTTTATTTGCTTCTATGATAAGCAGATAAAAGATCATCAATAAAAAACACCATGGTTGGGTGGAATAAGGGATGGAGAGTATGATGAAGTTTCGCATGAGTAGCGTTCTTCTGGCAGGGGTTTTGATTGTGGGATGCGCAAGTGTAGACCCTGTCACACAGCAGCGTTCAGACCCTCTTGAAGGTTTTAACCGAGCAATGTTCAATTTTAACTACAACGTCTTAGATCCTTATATTTTAAGACCCGTAGCCGTTGCTTGGAACGACTATGTACCAATGCCTGCGAGAAATGGACTCAGCAACTTTTTAGGTAACCTTGAAGAACCGGCAAGCATGCTGAATAGCTTTATTCGCGGTGAGCCCGCTCAAGGTTTTAAACATTTTAATCGCTTTTTCCTCAATACCGTTTTCGGTATGGGGGGCTTAATTGATGTTGCTGGCATGGCAAACCCTCAATTAGTGAAAGAAGAGCCTAAACGATTTGGTAATACGTTAGGTTATTACGATGTTGGTTATGGTCCTTACGTTGTTCTGCCTGGCTATGGTAGCGCAACATTACGTGAGCAGGGTGGGGATTTGGTGGATGACCTTTACCCAATGCTGAGTTATTTAACGTTCTGGATGTCGGCCGGCAAATGGGCGCTAGAAGGGATTGAAACACGGGCTAGATTGCTGGATTCAGATGGTTTATTGCATAGTTCATCTGACCCATATTTAATGTTCCGCGAAGCGTATTTCCAGCGTAATGACTTTTTATCGAAAGGTGGCACTTTGCAACCGGCTGAAAACCCTAATGCTGCGGTGATTGAAGGTGAGCTGGATTCAATTGATTAGGATTAAAGAGTAAAAGGTCGAAGAAAGATTGGTGGGTTTATCACTCTCTATGTTTGCAAGCATCAGAGAGTGATAAATAAACTGCTAATCATTTTCCTGTTTTCCTCGTTCTACCACTGTGTCAATGATGGCACTGACCACTAACACGCACACAAAACTGATGGTGAATAACGTTCCCATACTACCCTCCTAAGTTTTTCTCATGTTTGCCTCTTTTGTGAATGACTCTAATACCGCTTCATTTCAAAACAATGAAGGTAGTTAGGTGATTTTCATTACTTGATAAATAAAAATGATTGAAGGGAAAATCAATAAGCCACAGAAATGACATTAACAATAAAATAACATCGGGCTATATTTAATATATAAATCTGTACAAAAAAAAGTCAAGGAAAAATGGATATATTCGATGATTTTTATTTGATGAAGGGTTAGGAAGGGAATGTTGACGATAAATCAGGGGAGCGAACTCCCCTGATTGGAGATGCAATAGATTAGAACGTATAGTTGAAGTTCACGCCATATAACCAAGCCGAACCTTCAGATTTGAAGCGCACCACTGAGTTAGGGTTTTTTTCATCCAATTTCTCGTCGATATTGACTTTTTTACCGTGCATATAAGCAATACCCAAGTCGACAGACGCATCTTTATTGAATGCGTAAGTGGTACCTGCGGTCAGCCAGTAACGGTCTTGGTCAGGAATTGAAATTGAACGGTACTTAGAAGGTACTGGGCTTTCGTCATACGCGATACCAGTACGGAATGTCCAGTTATCATCATAGAAGTAAGTGGTACCTAGCGCT
Source organism: Providencia rustigianii DSM 4541 (assembly GCF_000156395.1). Taxonomy (GTDB): domain Bacteria; phylum Pseudomonadota; class Gammaproteobacteria; order Enterobacterales; family Enterobacteriaceae; genus Providencia; species Providencia rustigianii. The sequence continues at coordinate 7,879 of NZ_GG703819.1, read as the reverse complement.
AAACGCCATGCATCATCAAAGTTTTCTGGTTTATGGAATAGCTCTTTACCATTACTTTTTTCGTAGGCAGTGAGGTCTTTAAAGGTGCTCCAGCCTGTATAGGAAACGCTATAATGCAGCGCCCATTTCGGATCGACTTTATGGTAACCCGAGAATTCCCAGATATCCGGTAAATTGAGATCTAAAGTGCCTTTGACTGTTTCACCGCCTAAACCACCAACGAGCTTAGGAAGATCATTAGAATACTTACCTTCTTCAAATTTCACTTTGACTTTTGAGCGGTAAGTAAAGCTTAAACGGTTATCTGGGTTGATTTCATATAATAAGCCAGCATTCCAGCCATAACCCCAATCATCACCTTTCAACTTAGCTGCGGTGGTACTTGGTGTAATTCCCAGAGATGGAATATTTTTTCCTGCATGTCGGGTAATTTCTGCATCGGCATAAACAGCATTAGCACCCACACCAAAGCTAAAATTATCATTGATGCGGTAGGCACCACTTAAATTCAAGTTAACGGTTTTTAAATCTGTTTTTCCGCCAATAGGGCCTGCGGCGTAATCTTTATGAAAGTCAGTAGCAAGACCAAAGTTAGTGGTCATTGAGGTACCTACTGCCCATTTATCATTAATTGGAAAAATAAAGTGTGCGTTAGGAACTAAAGCATTCGGAGCGATGTTATTGGCAGTAAATGCATCGCTATCACGACCCTTAATATCAACGGTTGGGTCAATATATACCGCACCAATCGACATCGTTGGTCGATCAAATAACATCATTGCGGCAGGGTTACGGTTACCTTCACTTGCGTTGTCGCCGACGGCTCCTGCGCCTGAAAAAGCACGTCCTAGTGCGGATGTTGAATATTCATTCAGCAAAAAACCAGCTGCAACTGCATTGGAAGACATGACAGCCACTGCTATTGCCAAAGCTGATCGGGTAAATAGGTTTTTCTGGCTCATGACCAAAACCCTCTAGTAGTTTTATTTAAATAAGCGACTTCTATCGCAAGAAGCGCTGAATTGTAGGGTCGCTTGCCTGAATGACAAATCAGACCAGTTAGAAGAGTATAGGTCTGACCACTGGGTTTGTTGCAAGAGTGTTTGCTATTTGTTCGTTGTTTATTTTCAAAAATGCGATGCATTTAACAAAATGGCAACATTCATTTTGGTTAAAAGCAAAAGAAATACTCATATAAGGAACTAGATCAAACTTCTATTGAATTATTAGCGATAAATTTTGATATCACTAGTGTTTGGGACTTTTTCAGCGTTATGATACTGGCTTAACAGTTTGTTTATTGGGAGAGCAAAATGACTGATGCGATTAAACGTTGTAGCGCAGACGAAACCGCTGCGTGCTGTTGTGTAGATGTAGGTACAGTGCTGGAAAATAAAGACTGCACCGCTGCGTATCAGAATGTTTTCGCGACGCAGCAAGAAGCGGAAGCGATGCTGAAAACACTGACAGAAAAAGCCCGATCAGTAGAATCAGAGCCTTGTGAAATTAAACATTCCATTAACAGTGTTGCTGGTGGTGTAGAATTAACTGCGGAGTTCGCATTTAGCTGTGAAGCAGAGAGTCTAATTTTTCAATTAGGCCTGCGTTAATCAAACGTTTGAATTTGTTTTTAAAGCCCATTAATCCTGTTATTTGACTTATTGTCATCTTTAACAATTAATGGGTTTTTTCATATCCTCCTCCCTCAGATTTTTATCTTAAATTCTATTTCACTGTAACTTGTGTGTGAGCTCGCATTTTTCATCTACACCAATTGATAAATGTGAAGATTATGTTAACAATCAATACAGGTCTGACCTCTCTATCTAAGTATCCAAAACAACACTAATTTTCTTTCTTCTTTTTTTGCAGGAGCGACCATGAACTCAGTATCCCACCATGGCGAAGGCATGCATGTCGCAAAGGAACGAATTGCCATTGTTAACGGCTTACGTTTACCTTTTGCTAAGCAATCTACAGCATATCAAGGCATTGCTGCTGTAGATTTAGGCAAAGCTGTCGTTGCCGAGTTACTACACCGTAGTGATATCGACCCCTCTATCATTGAACAATTGGTCTTTGGGCAAGTGGTTCAAATGCCTGAAGCGCCAAATATTGCGCGGGAAATTGTGTTGGGTACAGGAATGAGCGTCTCAACCGATGCCTACAGCGTATCTAGAGCGTGTGCGACGAGCTTTCAAGCCATCGTCAATGTTGCCCAAAGTATGATGGTGGGGGATATTTCAGTCGGTGTGGCGGGAGGAGCGGATTCATCCTCTGTTTTACCTATTGGCGTCTCCAAAAAATTGGCTGAAACTTTACTTGCATTAAGTAAGGCCAAATCATTGGGGCAAAAATTAGCGTTATTTGCCAAGCTAAGACCCAAAGATCTTATTCCTGTTGCACCTGGTGTTGCTGAGTATTCTACGGGGTTACGCATGGGGGATACCGCGGAGCAAATGGCGAAAAGCTACCACATTTCGCGAGAGCAACAAGACGAACTAGCCCATCGCTCACATTTACTGGCAGCGAAGGCATGGGAAAGTGGCGCTTTAGCAAAAGAAGTGATGACCGCCTATATGCCCCCCTTTAAACAGGCATTTTCCCGAGACAATAATGTACGCGAAAATTCTGTTTTATCCTCCTATGCGAAGCTAAAACCTGCTTTTGATCGTAAACACGGTAGCGTCACTGCGGCTAACAGTACCCCATTAACGGATGGTGCAGCGGCAATTTTGATGATGACAGAATCACGGGCTAAAGCATTAGGCTATACCCCAATGGGTTATATCAAAAGCTACGCATTCTCAGCCATCGATGTGTGGGAAGATATGTTATTAGGGCCCTCTTATGCAACACCGATAGCATTACGAAAAGCCGGATTAACCCTACAAGATTTGACACTGATTGATATGCACGAAGCTTTTGCTGCGCAAACATTAAGTAACATCCAAATGTTTGCGAGTCAGAAATTCGCCCAAGAAAAATTGGGGCTAGATAAAGCCATTGGTGAAATCGACATGGATAAATTTAATGTTCTTGGTGGCTCTATTGCTTATGGGCATCCATTTGCGGCGACTGGCGCACGGATGGTGACCCAAACATTAAATGAGTTACGCCGACGGGGTGGTGGTTTTGGTTTAACCACGGCTTGTGCCGCTGGTGGCTTAGGCGTGGCAATGATTTTGGAGGTGGAATAATGGGACAACATTCTACGCAGAACGCAGGAACAGGAAATCAAGCTTTTAGGTTGGAGATCGTCAACCAAAATGTGGGAGTGATCTATATCGATGTCCCTAATGAAAAAGTGAATACCCTGAAGGCGGAGTTTGCAGAACAGTTTTATGCCATCTTACAGAAAGCACAATCGACCTCCGGTTTAAAAGGGCTGGTGATCACCTCGGGTAAAAAAGACAGTTTTATTGCTGGGGCCGATATTAGCATGATTGCTAGCTGCACCAGCAAAGAGCAAGCCAGTGAGTTATCCAAACAAGGTCACACGCTGTTCGATAAAATTGAAAATTATCCATTGCCCATTATTGCTGCGATCCATGGAGCGTGCCTTGGTGGTGGCTTGGAGTTGGCGCTCGCATGCCATGCTCGAATTTGTACCTCAGATGATAAAACCAAACTCGGGTTACCAGAAGTTCAATTAGGATTACTCCCCGGTTCCGGAGGAACTCAACGTTTACCGCGTTTAATTGGTGTTCCCAATGCGCTCGACATGATGTTGACGGGGCGACAAATCAAAGGCAAGCAGGCGCTAAAAATGCGCTTGGTTGATGATGTGGTTCCTGAGTCTATTTTATTGGCCACTGCCGTTGAATTAGCGCAAAAAGGCAGTGTTCGCCGTAAGCCACTGCATTGGCAACAGCGGTTACTGAGTAGCCGATTGTTGCGTAATACCGTATTTAACAGCGCGAAAGAAAAAACCTTGAGTAAAACACAAGGGCACTATCCGGCACCTGAAAAAATTATTCAGGTTGTGAAAGCGGGTATGAATAGTGGGTTAAAAATCGGATTCGCTGAGGAAGCGAAAGCCTTTGGTGAATTAGCTATGACACCAGAATCGGCAGCATTGCGTAGCCTATTTTTTGCCTCTACCTCATTGAAAAATGAAACTGGAGCCGATGCTAAGCCATTGAATATCAAATTGGTTGGTATTCTGGGAGGCGGGTTAATGGGCGGCGGAATTGCTTATGTGAGTGCATCCCTAGGCAAATATTCAGTGCGTATTAAAGATATTTCGGATAAGGGGATTTCCCAAGCACTTCGTTATAGCTGGGATTTACTGACTCAGCGCGTGATTAAGCGTCGGTTATTAGCTCGGGAGCGTGCAGCAATTATGGCTCGACTCTCTGGCTCGGTGAATTATCAAGGCCTAGAAACCGCCAATATCGTTGTAGAAGCCGTATTTGAAGATTTAGCGTTAAAAAGAAAAATGGTCACAGAAATTGCAGAAATGTCCCAAGGAAAAGCGATTTTTGCATCGAATACATCATCACTCCCTATTCACAAAATAGCGGAGGGTGCGGAACACCCTGAAAAAGTCATTGGATTACATTATTTTAGCCCCGTGGATAAAATGCCGTTGGTCGAGGTTATCCCTCATAAACAGACAGATGCAACAACGATTGCAACCACCATTGCATTCGCTAAGCGCCAAGGGAAAACAGCGATTGTGGTTGGGGATGATGCGGGGTTCTATGTAAACCGCATTTTAGCACCTTACTTATGTGAAGCAGCACAGTGCTTAGTTGAAGGTAATGCCATTGACCATATTGATAATGCATTGGTCAAGTTTGGTTTTCCTGTCGGGCCTTTCCACCTGTTGGATGAAGTCGGTATTGATGTTGGAACCAAAATCCTGCCTATTTTAGTTGAGAGATTTGGTGCTCGCTTCAAAGCACCCGATGCGCTTGATAAAGTGGTTAATGATGACCGTAAAGGGAAAAAGAATGGTCGTGGTTTTTATTCATATAGACATACAGGCAGTAAATTAGCATTTTGGAAAAAAGCGCCAAAACGTCAAGTTGATGCAGGTATCTATTCATTGCTCAGCATCCATCCAGAAGCTAAGTCTAGCCAAACAGATATTGCTCAACGTTGTGTGATGTTAATGCTTAATGAAGCGGCACGTTGTTTGGATGAAAAAATTATTCGTAGCGCTCGTGATGGGGATATTGGTGCTGTATTTGGTATTGGATTTCCGCCATTTTTTGGGGGGCCATTTCACTATATGGATAACCTTGGTATCGCCAAAACGGTAGAAACGTTACAAACTCTGGCGGATAAATACGGCGAAAAATTCGCCCCGTGTGAATTGCTGACACAAATGGCAGCCTCGAATACACGTTTCTATTCCACTGAAAATGTGACTACAAATTAGCCATAATAAGTGATTGGTAATCAACCTGATAGCGTAGTTAAAGGCTGCGATATCAGGTTTTTTTATGGCAATTGAGTAAAAAACATCAACAAAAAACAATGTAAATCATTTTATTTACAGGCGGTTTGTTGCAGAATCTCACTTCACCCCAACTGATGGTTATCTTTAACAATAATTATCTTAACAAAAAGAATAGAGCTTCATTGAGAAGCGGCTACACAGATGGTGGATTATGCAAGTTTATATTATGCGTCACGGTGATGCGGCAATACAGGCGGCGAGCGATGCGGCTAGGCCATTAACGCAAAAAGGAAAAGACGAATCGCTATTAATGGCACAATGGCTAAATGAGCGTCGTCCCAATATTGATACGGTATTGGTTAGCCCTTATCTACGTGCAGAGCAAACTCTGCAAGAAATACGTCATAGCTTGCTATTGCCAGAACAAGCACAGACGATGGAAGGATTAACGCCAGGTGGAAATGCGGCTTGGGTTGCCGATCAAATTCGTGATTATGTCTCATTAGGCGCAAAAGCAATTTTAGTGGTTTCTCACTTACCATTAGTCGGATATTTAGTCTCAGAGTTATGCCCCCATGAAGCCCCCCCGATGTTCACTACCTCAACCATTGCATGTATTGAGGTGGATGAAAAACAGGTGAGTAGCCATTTAGAATGGATGCTTAGCCCTTCACAAATTTCATTAATGAAATCCTGAATAACGGTATGTCGATAATGAGAGTGTTTAGCGACGAGCACTCTCTGCTGTCTCAATGATCAGCAATAATGAAGCATTGCCTCCCCATTCTTTAGGGGCTTGATGAAAGGCGACAATATCTGGATGTTGAGCCAACCATAGCGGTGTTTGTTGTTTTAAAATATGCTTACCGTGCCCATGCATAATGCAGGCGCAAAAGACATTTTCCCGTTTACACGCTGCAATTAACGCGCCAATTTCTTGTTTGGCTTCCATTTGAGTTAACCCATGTAAATCAAGAAATAACTCAGGAACATAATCCCCACGGCGTAGCTTCTTCAACTCATAAGGATTGGAATCAGGTCTTAAATAACGCGTTGGACCGTCATCGTCTAATTGAGGTTGAAATTCATCTGAAAAATAAAAAGACGCATCCACTTGTTCTTGCATGACTTTTTTACTGGATGGCTGTGTTACTTTTGTGCGAACAGGTGAATGGACTATCTTATCTTGGCGAATTTTTTTTGCGCCACGGATAGCCTCTTTGAATAGATTAAGATCGTCTTCTTCTAGACCGAATTTATTTTTTTTCATTGTCGATAAATCATTCTTTTTCAGATAGGTAAAACAGGGATTAGTGTAACCTATTTTTAGCATCAACGGTTACACCTGAATAATTTTAGCGACGGATAACAAATTTATAACTTTCTTCCTCTGTATAGATTGACAACAGATGGTTAATTAGTCTAATTGTATATACATATCTATACTACCATATGAGAAGCCATTAAATGCTTCTGTTGCCATAGGATGATTTATGTTATTTAAAGCACAAGAAAATGACGTGATTTGGCGTAATGGACGCATTGCTTCGATGGACCCAGAGATAGGCGCTGCGTACGGCTTAGTTGAAAATTATGACTTAATCGTTCGCAATAATCTGATTGTGGCAGTTCACCCCAGCAAGGACGTTGATGCTAATGGCTGCGAAATTATTGATGTGGCAGGGCGCTTGATCACTCCGGGATTAATTGATTGCCATACTCACTTGGTTTTTGGTGGGAATCGCGCTGGAGAATGGGAACAACGAATGAATGGCGTCTCCTATGAAACCATCAGTGCTCAAGGCGGGGGGATTAATTCCACTGTGCGTTCTACACGAACAATGAGTGAGGCTGAGCTATTCGCTGTTTCTAAACCCCGTTTAGAGGCGTTAATACGTGAGGGTGTGACGACAATTGAAATGAAATCGGGTTATGGACTCGATTTTGACAGTGAAGAAAAACAGTTGTTGGTCGCCAAGCAATTATCTGCAACTTATCCTATTGATGTCAGCTCGACACTGCTTTCTGCTCATACGGTTCCTCCAGAATATAAAGGTAAACCCGATGAGTATATTGAATTAATCTGCACGAAAATCATGCCTGAATTGTGGAGCAAAGGCTTATTTGAAGCTGTCGATGTCTTCTGCGAAAGTGTTGGCTTTTCGTTGGAGCAGAGTGAAAAATTATTCTCTGCGGCTAAAAAACTAGGAATTCCAGTTAAAGGACATGTAGAACAACTTTCCAATTTAGGGGGAAGTGAGCTGGTGGCGAGCTATAAGGGATTGTCTGTTGACCATATTGAATATTTGGATCTTAAGGGTATTCAGGCTTTAAAACGTAGTGGCACGGTTGCGGTATTGTTACCGGGCGCATTTTATTTCCTAAGAGAAACTAAATTACCACCGATTGAGTTGCTGCGAGAACATCAGGTTCCAATGGCGATATCGACTGATTTTAACCCGGGAACTA
>NZ_GG703820.1:234324-352946 GCF_000156395.1 Providencia rustigianii DSM 4541 | reverse complement strand
GAGGACCGGAGTGGACGCACCACTGGTGTTCGGGTTGTCATGCCAATGGCATTGCCCGGTAGCTAAGTGCGGAAGAGATAACCGCTGAAAGCATCTAAGCGGGAAACTTGCCTTGAGATGAGTCTTCCCTGACTCTTTAAGGGTCCTAAAGGAACGTTTAAGACTAAGACGTTGATAGGTTGGGTGTGTAAGCGTAGCGATACGTTGAGCTAACCAATACTAATGAACCGTGAGGCTTAACCTGACAACACCGAAGGTGTTTTAGAGAGATAAAGTTGAATTCAATAAAGTGAGAAGCCGAAAGGTGAAGGACACAGCAGCTTGTTCAGGATTGATGTTCTGGTTTAAGGATAAAAGACTTAAACGGGAATAAACAGAATTTGTCTGGCGGCAATAGCGCGGTGGTCCCACCTGACCCCATGCCGAACTCAGAAGTGAAACGCCGTAGCGCCGATGGTAGTGTGGGGTCTCCCCATGTGAGAGTAGGGAACTGCCAGACATTAAATTAGCCGAGAAGCCACCCATTGGGTGGCTTTTTTGCGTTGGGTACTTGGTGACAGTTGAAGAGGTTCAATCGTTTTCCAATTTTAAGTTGGCAAAAGTACTGAAACTCATCCGTCAATTAACCCAATCCGTCATTGAACCCCTAGGTGATTTTTTTTCGATCCCTTTCTTCCGCTCTTCCTTTCTTTTTTTCTTCTTTTCTTTCTTGTACTTTTCCTGGCGTATATCTTCTTGTGCTGAGTCAGTTCTGATTAATGACGAAAAAATATAAGCGATTTGGAATATTAATGTGTAATACATCGGGTTTTAGTGGGAAATAACTGAAGGGATATTTTAGGCCTTGGGGTATAAACAGCTATTTATTAGCATTTTTATCTTAAATAGAGATAAATGTCATAGAGCCAATTTTACTGAATTAAGGTATTTTAAAATCAGATAGTAAAGTTCAATAAAGGATATTTTGCTAAAATTGCTTTAAACCATGGGGTAAATTTTGTGGGTTCCTCATGAACCTCTTGATTCAGCAATTCAATTCCAACCCAACGGACCGCATTCACTTCATTGGAATTAGGTTTAAAGTCACCATTATAATAACCAACAAAAATATGGTCATACTCATGCTCAATCAATCCACCATTAACGTCTGCATAGTAGATAAAAGCATCGACATGTTTTAGCTCAGTCTTGAACCCAAGTTCTTCATATAACCGGCGTATAGCGGCATCTAATGTATTTTCTTGAGGTCTAGGGTGGCTACAGCATGAATTAGCCCACTGACCTGCGGAATGATATTTATGGAAAGCTCGTTGCTGAATCAGCAATTCATTTTTATTATTAAAAATAAAAATAGAAAATGCCCGATGTAAACGACCTTCTTGATGAGCAAGTAATTTTGGCATCGTACCAATTTCAATATCTTGTTCATTAACTAAAATAAGTTGTTCTTCTTTCATCATTTCGTATTTTTCATAGATAAGTCTTCAACGAGCTTATTATAACTGGAAAAAATTAGCTTGTAGATTAGAGCTATTGATATGGGTTTATTGTGGGGGATAGTAACGAGGAAAATTCATAGCTAGATGATGTGGTCATGTAGCTATGAATTATTTAACATCTTATTTCTGTTGTAATACCCAAACGGCAGCTTCTACTCTAGATTTTAAATTTAACTTTTTTAGTAAATGTTTGACATGTACTTTTACTGTACTTTCTGCAATATCTAAATTTCGCGCAATCATTTTATTAGATAACCCTTGAGCAATGAGTTCCAAAATATCCGACTCTCTTGGGGTTAAGGCTACAGCATCACTTTCCGATTGTGTCTGATGATCTCTTAGCGATTCAGCTAGCACTGAAGTTAATGTTGGGCTAACGACCATCTTGCCACTTGCCGCTTCTTTTAGTGCAATAATTAACTCTTCAGGCTCCATATCTTTTAGTAAATATCCATCGGCACCTCTTTTTAATGCACTCACAAGATCATCACTATAATTGGACACAGTAAATAAAATGATCCGACCTGAGAGTTCGCGCTTTCTTAATTCATCAAGGGTTTCAAATCCATTCATCCCTGGCATATTAAGATCCAGAAGAATTAAGTCAGGATCTTGTTCTTCTGCAATTTGGATCCCTGTCTTCCCATCACCTGCTTCTCCGATGACCTGTAATGAAGGCTCTAAGCTAATTAGTTGTTTTACACCATTTCTTAGCATCGGATGATCATCAATGAGTAAGATCGTTGATTTTTCGTTCATTTATTTTTGGTCTCCATGAATGATTTTTTCCGGCGTATTAAACTTCTGACAGAGGGAAAGTTACTTTAACCTCGGTTCCCCCTTGAACTCGTGGTGTTATATAGCATTCACCATTCAAGCTGAGCGCTCTTTCTCTCATAATGATTAAACCATAGTGGTTGATTTTATTGGGATTGTCATCTATTCCTCGACCATTATCATCAATGGTAATGGTGACTATTCCTCGATCTTGGCTTAGGGATATGGCTGCCCAGTTTGCATTCGCATGCTTTAAAATATTGCTTAGCGCTTCGCGTATTATTTGAATTATATGAATCGATTGATGAGGTGAAATACTTTTAGCTGGTATGTCATAGCTAAGTTGAATCTTGAATCCAATACGTTCACTAAATTCATCAAGCGTGCTTTTAAGTGAGGGCAATAAACCAGACTCAGTCAATTTTAAACGGAATGTCGTCAGTAATTCACGTAATTGGCTATACGCAGTATTGATTTCAGTACGCATCTCATTGAGTAAATGTTTAGTCGTTTCCGGTAGAGGTTCGGGTTGCATTTGTAGATAGCTAATTTGCATTTTTAGGCATGAGAGCGACTGTGCAATTGAGTCATGCAGCTCTCGAGCAATGGCTGCACGCTCGTCCATAATGAGTAATTGCTGCTGCTGTTCTATTTGCTGCTCCATTGTTAACATGCCTGAAATTTGCTTAGCTAACATCAGTACCAGTTTATTTTTTTCATCTGCAAATGGTTGGTTTTGCTCAATTTCACCGATAATAACACCATATCGATGCATGTTATCAGATAGATCCCACTGTAGTATTTGTGGGTTATTAAAAATCATTTCCTGAGATCTAAACGGATCAACCGCATGAGTTAATTCCATATCCTGAGCAGCAGGACTAGAAAAATAAGAGATTTCATGAAAGTATTTTTCATTACTATCTTCATACAGTCTTATACGTAGATTTTTTAATTGCGTGATACTTTTTAATTCTACTAAGACCTTTTGTAGCCTTGAATAGAGTGTATCTGAAGAGTGCAAAATTTGATTTGACTGGTACAGATAAGATAAAACACGATTTTTAGCTAATAGGTCAGCTGTTTTTTCTGCAACCCGTTCTTCAAGCTGATGATAGCTTTGTGCTAGTTCATCAGACATGTGGTTTAGTGTTTCGCCAAGGGCATTGAGCTCATCTTGTTTATTATTTTTTAATGGATAACGTTGGCTAAAATCCTTTTGACCAATCGCATTCACCATAGAAAGTAACTTCATCCAAGGGTAGTAAATTTTTCGTCTTAGATGCCATATAGTTCCTGTTAATAATAAGAAAACGAGACTGATAAAAATGAGTTGTGTCATCGCAACATAGGCAATTTTTCTCTCGGTAATATCATCAATATTATGAACGAGCTCATTGAGCATATTAACAAAAGTAATGACTTCGTAGCGGGCGTCATCTGGAGATGAAGCCTGAGTAAGTGCTGGCTTTAGGGTATTTAGCCAAAAGTCATGTATTTTATTAAATTGCGGTGTTAAGTTTTCGATTTTGACAACTTGGGTTAATTCGGGGCTTAATAAGTCGTTTTCTAGCTCATTAAGATAGCTTTGATTTTGTTGATTTAGAGGCGTCAAGGAAAGTAAGCGGTAGCTTTGCATACGTAATGAGCCAGAGGTATTAATTGCATGGGCATTGCCTTGCGCACTGATGATCATGCGATTAGATATAGTCATGCCGATAATACCTAGGATCGCAATTAATAACATCAACCCAATGACTTGATTGATAATTGAGAAACGGCGGTAAAGTGTCGGCATAATTCTTTTTCCTCTGGCGCAACGCTAATTCACGAATTATCACATAAGATTAATGCTATTTATCAACTATTTTAGCGAGGGTTTGGCTTTTTTAACGTGAGCGAAAACACTGAAGATTAGCACAATGATTAAACCAATAACCAACCCGAACACTAAGTTAAGAATAGAAGGCATTAAAAATTGCAAAATAGCACCAATTGCGGGGGTCATCGCCGACATTTCAGCGACTTTTTCTATCCATGAATGCAGGTAAGAAATTCCATGTGTGAGTATACCTCCACCGACCATAAACATTGCTGCGGTTCCAACGACGGAAAGCGTTTTCATGAGATAAGGCGTGGCATAAATTAACCCATTACCGCATTTACGTAAGAGCGCTGATGCTTTTTTCTGTAAATAAAACCCTAAGTCATCGAGTTTTACTATCCCTGCAACTAATCCATACACTCCGATAGTCATGACAATAGCAATGAGTGATAGGACTACAACTTGATTGAGAAAAGTCGTTGAGGAGACAATACCTAGAGTGATAGCGATGATTTCAGCGGATAGCACAAAATCGGTACGAATTGCGCCTTTAATTTTTTGTTTTTCAAATTCAGCAATATCTTCTGGAGATAGCTCAACTTGCTGTGTTTCCGACGGCTCTTGGCTATTTTTATGCAAAAATTTATGCGCTAGCTTTTCTGCCCCTTCAAAACAAAGATATGCACCTCCTACCATTAGAAGTGGAGTCACTGCCCAGGGAATAAATGCACTAATCAATAATGCCAGTGGTACCAAAATTAACTTATTGAGAAAAGAGCCTTTTGCAACGGACCAGACAACAGGCAACTCCCTATCGGCGCGTACCCCAGTCACTTGTTGAGCGTTTAAGGCGAGGTCATCCCCTAAAACTCCCGATGTTTTCTTTGCTGCCATTTTTGTCATGACGGATACGTCATCTAATACTGCGGCAATATCATCTAATAAGGCAAGTAAGCTACTTCCAGCCACGGGAGGATCCTTCTGTTATCGTGAGGTATAATTGATGTTTGTTAGATCAAAGAAGTAAAAATTAGTTCACAACTATTTGGGTATTTGAGTAATAATAGAGCCATATCAGTAACTTCTATCATAACTATATTGATTTAATTATAAAATTTATATGAAATGAACGAATATATTTTTTAATTATAATCTTTTTGATTAGTTTAAGGTTAATACATGTCTTCTCAACCTGTTTTGAGTATCGTTGTAGCCGTATACAACGGTGAAAAATTTTTACCTCATTTTTTTGATAGCCTGATCGCGCAGAAATTGGAAAACTGGGAACTGATCGTTGTTAACGACGGTTCTAAAGATGATAGTGAAGGCGTTATTCGTCAATATGAAGATAAATTTGAGAATATCAAAGTTCTCTTTCAGGAAAACCAAGGTGTTTCTGTTGCTCGCAATACGGGAATGGTAGAGGCTACGGGAAAATATATCACTTTCCCTGATATTGATGATGAAATTAACCCGAAAATGTATGGTCGTTTATTAGAGATCGCACTTGAGGGAGATTTAGATGTTGCAACATGTAATGGTACTTATGTGTATACCAATGGTGATGCGCCTAAAGCAATTTTTCCGCCAAATAAAGTGCCATCAACCGGCGTGATCACTGGGCCACAATGGCTACAAATGGGGTTGAGCTCCCGTAAATTTTTACATGTGACTTGGTTAAATATCTATCGTTTAGAGCTTATTAGGGAATATCACTTTTTCTTTGAGCCAAAGCTGCATCATCAGGATATTCCTTGGACTACAGAAATGTTGTTAGTGGCAAAACGGGTGCAATTTATCAATGAACAGTATTATGAATATTTGATTCATAATCAGTCAGTTTCTCACTCATTAACGGGTGATGAAAGATCTGTACGCAAGATTAATACCTATTTGAAAATCCTTGATATGTTATTGGCTATTTATCAACGCTATCCGGAACACGTTAAGCAAGCACCAGCCTGTTTATGGCAAGTAGGTAAAGAGGGGTTAGGAGTCGTACAAGCGCTATTAGCGATAAAATCCCCTGAAATTCAAAAACAAATGGTACAAATGTTCTTTGATAAAGGTTACTGGGAAATCGTCTGGAAACATGCGACAACCCTGAAATTAAAATGGCGTTTAATTCGCCGCTATTCCAAGTTAAAAGCCATTATTAAACATTAATGCATTAACAGCCTTTCGGGGCTGTTTTTCTGTATATCCTCTCTGAATTTTCTTTTCAATTTATCAAGTGATTGTTAAAAAATTTTAACAAAAACAGTATTCATTGTGATTTGATTAACATAGTAATAACAAACTAATTGAGATTCCTTTCATAATATGGTTTTTATACCACTCTATCCTGCTCGAATATGTTTGGCAGGGGCTTATTAATGAGTTAATGAATAGGGGGTATAATGGATAATTATCTAAATAAGTTACCCCATCTTATTGATTCTGTTGCTACCAACCAGTTCTATCCTAACCTCTTATCTTGGCTCTCTTCTTTTATTGCTTTTGATAACGCGATTATTTATGCCTTCGAAAAAGGGGGAGCTCCTCGTTTTCTCTCTAAAGTTGAAACGCGTAATAGCGATAATATTAATCGCTTATATCAACGTGGCGCTTATTTAATGGACCCCTTTTATCAAGAACTGCTAAAGGGGGGAAGTTCTAAGGTATTGACCTTAAAAGAGCTAGCACCAAAAGGTTTTCACCATACGGATTATTATCTGAATTTTTACCGTAAAACGGGATGGTGTGATGAGGCGGGCTTACTGTTGGAGATCTCTCGTGATAGGCAGCTGGCTATCTTTTTTGGTAATGAAGAAAAGCCTTTGTTATCAGAAGAAAGTAAGCGGGCACCATTGAAAGAAGCTTTTGATATTATTAGGAGTATCGCTAGGCTCCATAAAGATGTGGTTCCTAATTCAGTCTCTAGTGATTATCGACATACAGATTTACAAACCTGTTTTGGCCTAACGCCAAGAGAGTGTGAGGTTGTTGAGTTAATTTTGGAAGGTAAAGGTTCCCCGCAGATAGCAGATACCTTATTCATCAGTTTAGGAACCGTGAAAAATCACCGAAAAAATATCTATCAAAAACTCGGTATAGGCTCACAAGTCGAGTTATTTAACTTATTAATGACACCAATAAAGCAATAATATTGGCACTGAATAATTTTTTCAGAGAAATATTTTTAGCTTACCTCCTCATTTTTCATCTCGTTTAGTTGTGGATAACCATTTCCATTAATATAAAAATAATCAATTAAGTTATTAAAATTTAAAAAGAATATTTAAAGTTTTTTTATATCATTTATAAGTTAATACTGTACTTGCATCACAGATGTTAATTTTATGTTTTAGAATGTCCCTAAAGGGCTATGTAAATGTTAATGCCAGGTTAACATAATCAAGGTTATTGTAAGATACTAGACAGGGTATCCATTATGAATAACCAAGTAGAATCATTAACTTATTACTCAGCAACAAAAAAATATGATCTGCGTTTTCCTACATTAAAAGAAGATCTGGACGTTGATGTCGTGATTATCGGTGGTGGTTTTTCAGGCATAAATACCGCACTGGAGCTGTGTGAAAAAGGCATCACTAACATTGCTATCCTTGAAGGGCGTCATCTTGGCTATGGTGGTACAGGGCGAAATGGTGGACAAGTGATGGCTGGCATTGGTCATGACTTAGATGCAATCAAGAAGCATGTTGGTTCTGAAGGTTTAGAAACAATTTTTAAACTTAGCAATATGGGCGCAGGCATTATGCGCGACCGCATTGCTAAATATAATATTGATGCGGATTTTTGCCATGGTTATGCCTATTTAGGCAGTAATAAGCGCCAAGAAAAAACATTACGTAGCTGGCTAACAGATTTCAAAGCAGTTGCTCCGGATGAAGAAATTGAATTTTATACCGGGTCCGATTTAAAACAAATCATTGGCTCTGATGCTTATACCTGTGGAATAAAACACATGGGGGGAGGGCATGTTCATTCCCTTAACTTGCTGTTAGGTGAAGCAAAAGCAGTCAGTGAATATGGCGCAAAAATTTTTGAAAATAGCCAAGTACTGAATGTTGAATATGGCGATACCGTTACTGTTCGCACGGCAATGGGATCGGTCAAAGCGAAGAAAATGCTGTGGGCTTGTGATGGATTTTTAAATGGTCTTGAGCCAACGCTGTATCCAAAAACGATTAATACCTATGCCTATCAACTGATGACGGAAGAGCTCTCTGATGAGCTGATTGAGCGTATCAGCCCTATTCGTGGCGCATACAGTGATATTCGCCCTGTGATTGACTACTACCGTGTGACAAATGAAAACCGCTTGTTGTTTGGAAGCTCAACCTATTTTCTTGAGTATATTCCATCCGACTTAAAAGCGTGGAACCGCAAGTTAATGTTGAACGTTTTCCCATACTTGAAAGATGTGAAAATCGAGTTGGCATGGGGTGGTCCAATGGCTTGCAGTGCCAATTTATTCCCACAAATTGGCACTATTCCTGGTCATAACAATGTTTTTTATGTGCAAGGGTATTCCGGTTTTGGCGTCACTCCAAGCCAGATTGTTTGTAAAGTGCTAGCGGAAGGGATGGCAGAAGGCTCTAGTCGCTATGACCTGATGAGCTCGATTCCCCATGCCAATATCGTGGGGAAAGATAGCATGAGAAATGCAATTGTATCCCTCGCAAAATGTTGGCATCAAGTCTCTGGATATTGGCAAGGGCGCCGTTAAATTCTCTCAATTGGTTTTAGCTTTTTGATTTCATTAAATACAAGGTAAATAAATATGATCAGCCCATTACTGTTAAACAAACCACTTCCTGAGCTACTGAATATCGGTAGCGTAACTAATTTAGGATCTGTTGTCGTTGAAGGTGACCCACAGGCTAGCGTCGCTATGATCCATGGTGAACCAACGGATAATCTGACTTGCGGCATTTTTGCGTGCACCAAAGGTAAGTTCAAAATGGTTTACCCATTTGATGAGATGGCAACAGTGCATGAAGGTTCGGTGAAATTAACTGACATAAAAACTGGGGTTACAGTGGAATACCATAAAGGTGATACTTGGTTTGCAGAGAAAGGCACTGAAGTACTGTGGGAAATTAATGCTGAGCGTTTTGTGAAACATTATTTAGCTTGCGTGAATGCGTAATTAGATAAATTAACGAGGTGGAGATAACGATGAGTGAGTTAGCCCTATTACCAGAAGTTACAGAATTCCTTAAACGCCAACATGGACATTTTATCAATGGATTGCCTGTTTCTGGCAAGGGAAATACTTATTTCGACGTTGTGAATCCAGCCACCGAGCAGGTTATAGCTAAAGTCAAAGAAGGAACATTGGCCGAAGTCGATGCTGCAATGGATGCGGCTTATACTGCATTTAAAGGTTCATGGGCAAATACCACGCCAATGGAGCGAGGTAATTGCCTGAGCCGCTTAGCCGACTTATTGGAAAAGCATTTAGAAGAGTTAGCTCAGTTAGAAACCTTAAGCTCAGGAAAAACTATTCAATTATCGCGTTTTCTTGAGGTGGGCTCTGCTGCCCAGTTCTTACGTTATTTTGCTGGATGGGCAACCAAGATTAGTGGTGAAACTCTGAACGTTTCGCTACCTTCATTTCATGGTGAAAAATATTCAGCATTTACTCAACGAGAGCCCGTCGGTGTGGTTGCTGGCATTATTCCTTGGAATTTCTCGATCATGATTTCCATTTGGAAATTGGCTGCGGCATTAACCTGCGGTTGTACGATTGTACTGAAACCCAGTGAATTTACACCGCTAACAATGTTACGGGTTGCTGAATTAGCGAAGGAAGCGGGTATTCCCGATGGTGTGATTAACATTGTTAATGGTGGTGGGCGTGAAGTCGGTCCTGCATTAATTCATCATTCACTCTGCTCAAAAGTGACTTTTACTGGTTCGGTTCCTACAGGATTAGCGGTAGGACGCTCGGCTATGGAAAGCAAACTGACTCGCGTAACTCTGGAGCTGGGTGGAAAGAATGGAGCCGCATTCTTGGCAGACTTGCCTGTTGATAAGATTGTTAATGGCATCATTGAGGCTGGTTATTTAAACCAAGGCCAAATCTGTGCAGCGGCAGAACGTTTTTATATTCCATCGAAGCTGATGGATGACGTTCTTGATGCATTAAAAGTACGTTTATCAACAATGAAAATTGGTTCTCCATTAGACGAAACGACAGAAATGGGACCATTAGCCAATAAGGCACACTACGATAAAATTCTAAGCTTGTTTGAAAAAGCACGCCAAGATGGTAGTGAAATTATTTATGGTGGTCAGCCGATTGCTGGTGCGGGATATTTTGTTCCTCCAACCATCATTCGTGCAAATAGCCCAAATGATATTTTAATGCAGGAAGAAACTTTTGGTCCAGTGGGTACATTCTTAAGCTATGACGATGAAGATGAATTAATTAGCATGATGAATAGTACACCATTTGGATTAGCGGCTAGCGTATGGACGAATGACCTTGGTAAAGCCATGCGGATGGTGTCTCAAATTGAAGCTGGGACAGTTTGGGTGAATATGCATACTTTCCTTGATCCTGCGGTTCCTTTTGGAGGGATTAAATCATCCGGAATTGGACGGGAGTTTGGTAGTGCTTTCATTGAGCATTACACAGAATTGAAATCGGTAATGATACGTTATTAGCGTTCTGGTGGTTTTGTTTTTTCTGTAAAGCAACAGGTTTTCCCGGCTTTTTAGCCGGGATTTTTTTACAAAATTTTGTCTTGGCGAATAATGAAGCCGGATGATACTAACTCGGTTCGGTTACTCACATTCGCCTTAGTAAAAATATTCCTCAAATGAGTTTTTACTGTAGAAAGGGATATTCCCAGTAGCAACGCAATTCGCTTATTACTGGCGCCTTCTCGTACTAAATGAATAATTTCCTGCTCTTTAGGCGTGTATGAAACTAATGAGTCAGGAAGGACATCAAATGTCATCAATTCCGCAATGGGTAGAATCGCATTCAGTCTCACGACCTCTTGTGGTGTGAAAGGTTTATCTCTGAGCACGGAGATTCCCGCAATAATTTTATTTTTACGACGAATAAAAATTTCTGCCATATCCGCTAGTTGGTTAGGCTGCATAAAGTCATGGAAAAAAGTTTTATTTTGCTGACGCATTTCGGGCGCCATTTTGACTAATCGTAAATCCTCACCACGAAAGTGATCGGGATGTAACGGATCGTGATGAGAAAAATGCGTTAGATATTCATGATGCATATGCGGTGATATTCCATACAACACATGATTTTCAGGTTGCCAATAATCATTAACGAGATAGTAAACGGCGGCGGAAATAGGAATGATATGGGCAATCGTATTTAGGCAACAGTCGATTAATGCTTGTTGATGGTAGCTAAATAGAGGCTGTTCCATTCAATCTCCATTAATAGTTAGGTTATAAACCATCATGCTATGTATTGGTGTTAACATAAAGTAAACATATTAATAACGTGAGCTTGATTACACTATTTAAAACTTGTTTTTTCTATAAGAAATGCAGTTTTCTAATTTTTGGTATCTTTCGCTGTTTTTTTATTAATATATTAATGAGCGTCTTATTGGTTACTTATTGATATCTTAATAATTATTATTTTTTCATTAAAATAAAACAGGACTTTTCGTCGTAATAAATTCAGACTCCCCTCCCTCTAGGTATCGTCCAAAAGGACGATAGCGACATGTTTATGCTTATTTCTATAGTGAGAATACAGCCACTCTGTTTTTACAAAAATTTCACAATTATGGTTGTTGCAAAGAGAGGGAAACAAAATGAATTTATCCTCAAAATTATCCTCACATATTGAGAACGGGAAGGTGGGTTTTCCAACGACACTAGCCAGTTCCGTCGGTGTGATCATGGCAAGTCCCGTGATTTTGACTGTGACAAGCGGATTTGGCATTGGCGGAGACACTTTTGCTTTAGCGGTTTTATTAAGTTTTATTATGATGCAGGCTCAGTTAACGACTTTCTCTGAAGCTGCGGCAATCCTGCCAACTTCGGGATCTGTTTACGACTATATTTCGTGTGGGATGGGGCGATTTTGGGCTATTACTGGGGCTTTGTCTGCTTACCTGATTGTGCATGTTTTTGCTGGAACCGCGGAAACCATCCTGTCGGGAATTATGGCATTAGTCAATTTTGAAAGCCTCAATACCGTACTAGAAACTAATAACTCTTCTTGGATGGTTGGGGTGGGTTTAGTGATTGCGTTCGGGTTATTGAATGCATTTGGGATTGAAGCCTTTGGTAAGGTGGAAGTAGTGCTGACTTTTGCCATGTGGAGCACATTGGTTATTTTCAGTATTTGTGGATTACTCATGCCATTTCATGTCTCTACTGATGGCTGGTTTGGACAAGGGCTAAATATTTCAGATCCCACCTTGGTATTAAGTTTTATTGGCATGGCGATGTTCATGTTTGTGGGGTGTGAATTAGTCACTCCGATGGCTCCTGAAATTAAAAATTCGGCGAAAGTGATCCCTAGGGCAATGGCAACCGGCTTATGCGGTGTTGCATTTTGTATGTTCCTTTTCGGCGCGGCGCTGACGAATCAAGTCGAAAACGTGATTATTGATCCACAAAATGGAGTGAGCTTATTAGAAACACCTATGGCGATCCCTGCATTTGCGGGTCAAATTATGGGCGATTTCGGTAAATATTGGATTGGGATCGCATTACTGCTTGCTGGCGGGGCGACGATCAATACTTTGATGGCAGCGGTTCCTCGTATTCTGTATGGGATGGCGCTGGATGGGGCATTGCCTCGGATCTTTGCGTATTTACATCCACGTTTTAAAACCCCTGTATTTGGTATTTTAATCGCAGTCATGATCCCATGCTTACATGCCTTTGCTATTCAAGGGGATTTGGAACGTATCATTCCTCTGGTTTTGGCGGCGGTTTGCTCTTGGGGAACGGCATATTTATTAGTCACTATTTCTGTTGTTTTATTGCGAATTCGTCGCCCTGACTTACATCGAGCCTATCGTTCTCCGTTCTTCCCAATTCCGCAAATCATTTCTAGTGTGGGGATCATTTTAGCCATTGTTTACATCACCCCGCCGGGTATGAATAAAGCGGATGTATATATTCCATTTGCCATCATGTTAGGGCTCACCGCTAGCTATGCATTGGGCTGGACAGTACTGGTACAGAAAGTAAATCCGTTCAAACCTGTTCCGGTGGAGCAAGTATTATCGAATTCTTTTGCTGATGAAAGTATTGAGGAGGTAGAACTTGAGCCTTTACGTAACCTTGCCTAAATATTCATGGTGGCAGAAATTAACTCAAAAGCGTCTTCCTGCGGGTTATCAAGCAGGGCTAACGCTCAATCGGATTGAAAAGGATATTACGCCCTATCCTTGTGAGTGGCGGACGCCAGGGGAGCTACTCATTCATCTGCCTCAGGGGCTAACTGTTCAAGTGACTGAACGGGTAAAAACGTTATTTATGGCTTTCATTGTACATAGCCGTTTTGCAATATCTGGTCAATGTAATGAAACGTTAGTGGCACGTATTGATGTAAAAACAGCAGGAACCACACGAAAAAAACAGGTGCATTATACGTCTAAACAAGTGGATGGACAGATGTTCATCAACCAGTTAAATCAATATCCTGTGATCCAACAAACACTTGAGGAGCTGGATTTTACGCATTGCTCTATTGAAATCCAAGATGGCGTTTGGCGTTGTGAAATTGAGCCTTTCACTGCATCTGAAATGGTTAGCCGGCTTCCTGCGGCTCGGCGATATTTACGCTTAACACAGTTGCAGAGGCATCGTTTACTCAGTGCTTTACAGCTGATACACCAGCTAATAAATAAAAATGATTTATCAAATAACGCCCAGTAAGGGCGTTTCGCATTTATGACAATCATCTTTATATCGACATAAAACCGTCATTCAACTGTCATCTGGCTGCTCTAGCATGCTGGTCATTATTCGAAGCAAATCCATCTTATTTTATTTATTGATTGGCAAGGAAAACAGTTATGACAGGTCATTTTATGAAATCTATGTTAGCCGTTGCTGTAAGTGCGTTAATGTTAGGTACAGCGATTCCTGCGCATGCGGCAGATAAAAATGAAGCCGTTTCAGAAAGTCGTGCCGCGAAAGGGGATATCACTAAGTTTGGCGGAGCTCGTCGTTTATCCACAGAGCAAACGGATATCATGAAAGCCGCTCTGCATAATGGCCAAGCAAAAAACGTGATTTTATTTATTGGCGATGGGATGGGTGATTCTGAAATTACTGTTGCACGTAACTATGCAGAAGGTGCTGGCGGTTTCTTTAAAGGTATCGATGCATTGCCAATTACAGGTCAATATACTCACTATGCGTTAGATAAAAAGACCCAAAAACCAGATTATGTTACAGATTCTGCGGCATCGGCGACAGCATGGTCTTCAGGTGTAAAAACGTATAATGGCGCATTAGGGGTTGATGTATTTGGCAAGGACCATGACACGCTGATTGAGCTTGCTAAGCGTAGTGGTAAAGCGACGGGTAACGTGACAACCTCGGAAATTCAAGATGCGACACCAGCGGCACAATTTTCTCACGTCACAGCGCGTAAATGTTACGGTCCGGAAGAGACTAGTGAGAAATGTGCGACAAATGCTTTAGAAAATGGCGGTCGTGGTTCTATCTCTGAACAGCTATTAATTACGCGTGCTGATGTTACGCTAGGCGGTGGCGCGAAGAGCTTTAAGCAGGAAGCTAAAGCCGGTGATTACAAAGGAAAAACATTAGAACAACAGGCAACCGAACGTGGTTTTAGTATCGTTCGTGATGCGAAATCTTTAGATGCAATCAAAGAAGCCAATCAAGATAAGCCAGTATTAGGCCTGTTCCATGATGGTAACATGACCATTGCATTAGAAGGTCCAAAAGCCACGTATCATGGCAACTTGAATAACCCGCCGTTAGAGTGTAAACCAAACGCTAAACTCGACCCGAATGCACCAACATTGGCTCAGATGACGCAAAAAGCGATTGATTTGTTGCAAGTGAATCCGAATGGTTTCTTCCTACAAGTTGAAAGCGCATCTATCGATAAGCAGGATCATAAAGCGAATCCATGCGGACAAATCGGTGAGACAATTTCATTAGACCAAGCGGTTCAAGTTGGCTTAGATTTTGCGAAGAAACATGGCGATACGCTAGTCATCGTGACGGCTGACCACTCGCATTCTAGCCAAATTATTCCTGAAGGGACTAAATCATCGGGTTTAACTCAGGCACTGATCACCAAAGATGGTTCAGTGATGGTAGTGAACTACGGTAACTCTGAGGAAGAAGATTCACAAGAGCATACTGGTGCTCAATTGCGTGTTGCCGCATACGGTCCACATGCTGCCAATGTAATGGGTCTAACCGACCAAACAGATTTGTTCTTTACCATGCGCGATGCAATGGGACTGAAGCAATAAACCAACCCCGTAGTTAAAAATTCTCCGTGACAGGATGTTACGGAGAATTTTTTGTTTTTCCCTGTCATCATTTTTTCTTAGCGAAATACCCCATAAAAATCTGATTGATTTTTACAGAAACAAAGATATGATTGATAATCATTATCATTTGTGATTTCGGAGGCGTTATGGGAACTAGCGTATCAAAAGCAACTGGGTTGCGACGTATCGGCGCTGGTTTGTGGGGCGTCTTTGCGGTAGTTTTACTCAGTATTATTTATCTGTTGAGTAATATGGGTGTTGACCCTTTAAGGGTATTGATGGTCACACTGATGATTGCAACGGCAGGTATGTTATTTAATCGAGGCTCTCGACGCTTGTTGATTATTCCTGCGGTTTTATCTTTGGCTTGTTTCTTATTAGCATTTATTTTGAGAAGCTAAATTTAGAGCGGAATACATTGAAGTTTAAAGCGGGCTACGAATATTAACAGTGGTGCGAAAGGGGGGACTTGAACCCCCACGTCCATAGGACACTAACACCTGAAGCTAGCGCGTCTACCAATTCCGCCACCCTCGCAAATACTGTCAAAATTCTTTCTATTGATGCTTGTTTCTGAGTCAACGCCTAGATAATTGAAATTATGAAATAAGCGTTCTTACTCAAAAGAATTTCAATTAGATTAAGGCGACAAGCGCGGCTATTCCGTTGAACATAGACAACTATGTGATACGGATAGCGAAGAGAAGTCAACGCTTAGATAATTGAAATTATGAAGAGTAAGTGGTGCGAAAGGGGGGACTTGAACCCCCACGTCCATAGGACACTAACACCTGAAGCTAGCGCGTCTACCAATTCCGCCACCCTCGCAATACTAACTCTTTTGCATAATTGTTTATGCATCAATAGTACGGTGCGGATTTTAGGCTAATTTCTGCTGGCGTCAATAATTTTTTATCGCTCAATTTTCATTTGATGAAAAAACGGCCAGCGGATAAAGCTGACCGTTAAAATGCGATAAACAGCTAACGTAAATTAACGTTTAATGGCTTCGTAAACTTTGAATTTACCGGTTTTAGCTAACACGACATGACCACCAAATGCTTTGTCCAGTAAGTCTGGGTAAGGTAGGAATGCATTTGCGACAATTCGCAAGCGACCACCTTTTTTCAGGTACTTAGGTGCGTGTGAAATTAAGGTTTCTACTGCGTTATAACTTGTATTGATTCCATCGTGGAATGGCGGATTCGAAATGATCCAATCAAACTTGTCATTAATCTCTGAGTAGACATCACTAGGAATAATTTTTCCAGTCAGTTTATTCGCTGCGAGAGTGGCCGTTGCTGAATCTAGGGCTGCGGAACTCACATCACTGAGTGTTAAGGTCACATTCGGATTTTGTGAGCCAACAACGGCTGCAAGTACACCATTACCACAAGCCAGGTCCAGGACATTGCCATTCATAGGCTCGGTTAGGGTGGACAAGAGTAAATCGCTGCCAATATCTAACTCGCTGTTGCTGAATACGCCCGGTAGTGCATTAACAACCACATTATCGAGCTGATAATTACGCCACCAGCGACTAATGTTAAATTCGGTTGGATGCTCTAATTCACCGTGATAGAGCCCACAACGGCGTGCAGAATCAATTTTTTGTAATGTTGAGATGCCTTCCATAATCGCGTCGGCACTCTTAACGCCGCTGCGATTTTCACCAACAACAAAGATCTGGCTGCCCACAGCAAGGTGGGTACAAAGGTCATCCAGTTGGAAAGCAGCTTCTTGTTTATTCTTTGGCCAGAAATAAATTAAGGTATCGCAAGGTTGGATAAATTCAGCGGGTACCGTTGTCGCAAATACAACATTGTCACCTAAGGTGGGTTGTAAATTTTTCCAGCGATGATACTGATTAGTCAGAACACGCACACTGGCGGCTTCAAGGGTAGCGCCCAGTTCATCCTGAATGTCACCAGCCAAGATAACATGACGATCTGTAAAGTGCTCTAAATGACGTTCAATAACTTCGCTGGCGGGTGTCAGTAATGACATATCCTGTCTATCTCCTAAAATGATAATTAACCACGGTCGCTACCTTACCAGAAAAAAGATAAATAGCATTGCTCTGTTGGCGCTATTAATCCCCTTTGATAAGATGTGGTCGTAAAATAACGACGGGAAAAAGCAATGACACGACGTGACAGACTTTTAGAACAAATGGGGATTACTCAATGGATGGTGAGAAATCCGGCTGTGTTACGTGGTGAACGAGGTGTTCGTATTCCCGAGTCGACTAAGCTTATTATTATTACTGATGAGAACCTCGATTTAAACAGCCAACTGTTAAAAGATATTTTTTTCACCATGGATATCGATGAGACGGATATGGTGTGTATTAATTC
The DNA here is from genome assembly GCF_000156395.1 of Providencia rustigianii DSM 4541. Taxonomy (GTDB): domain Bacteria; phylum Pseudomonadota; class Gammaproteobacteria; order Enterobacterales; family Enterobacteriaceae; genus Providencia; species Providencia rustigianii. Next base: position 334,993 of record NZ_GG703820.1, on the reverse strand, counting down.
TGAGCAGTTAAAGTTAATCCCAACACCAATAACAATTCCTTGTTGGGTATTAGGAAATGAAATTCATCCCGAGGGTTCAAAATTCACATTTATTTCTCCTGTTTTATCTGAACTGATAGCAAGCAGTCATGCTAAACAGGCGCTATGGAAACAGATTTATCAATATGATGAAAATTTCAACACTAAAGCAATCTGACCTCGCCACTGCCTTCTTAATTGAGAAACTAAGCCATGATTTTCCATGGACTGAACGTGTTTTTTATGGCAATCAAGGTGAGAAATATCATAATTTAAAAATTTCGGTTAATAATCAAATCATTGGATACGCGATAACCCAGTATGTTCTGGATGAGGCAACTTTATTTAATATCGCTATCCATCCTGATTTTCAAGGACATGGTTATGGTCGGCAACTCTTAGAAAAATTAATTGATGATCTGATAAAAAAAGGGATCATGACCCTGTGGCTAGAGGTTCGGGAATCGAATGCTTCCGCTATTCATTTATATGATAAATTAGGTTTTCAACAAGCAACGGTGCGCAAAGATTATTATCCAACAAAAACAGGTCGAGAAGATGCGTTGGTATTGGCACTAACATTATTTAGTGAAGATATGTTTAGCCAGAAAGCATAATAAATTATTCCGTCAAATAGATTTAAAAAAGAAACCACGATGTAGCAATTTATTGTGATTCGTGGTTTTTTGTATTGGAGCATATGAAGACACAATAATAAGAGGCGTTGCGAATGACACAGTTCAATATAGCGGTGATACCGGGCGATGGTATCGGTATGGAAGTGATCCCAGAAGGTTTACGCGTTTTAGAAGCAGCAGCGAAAAAGCATGATATAAAATTAAACTTCACCCACTTTGACTGGTCATGTGAAACCTACCATCGAACGGGGCGAATGATGCCTGAGGATGGTTTAGAACAACTCAAAAAATTTGATGCTATTTTTCTTGGTGCCGTAGGCTTTCCCGGCGTTCCTGATCACATTTCATTATGGGGTTTATTACTGCCAATTCGCCGTGCATTTAATCAATATGTTAATCTGCGTCCTGTCCGTTTATTTGACGGTATTAAATGCCCATTAGCCGATAAAAAACCGGGTGATATTGATTTCTATGTGGTACGTGAAAATGTTGAAGGGGAATACTCGGCTATTGGTGGGATTCAATATGAAGGTACTGAAGATGAAATGGTATCCCAGCAAAGTATTTTTACCCGTAAAGGCACTGACCGTATTTTAAAATATGCTTTCGAACTTGCCCGTTCTCGCGATAAAAAACATTTAAGTTCGGCAACCAAATCTAATGGCTTATTTCACTCAATGCCTTATTGGGATAGCCGTGTCGCTGAGATGGCTAAACAGTATCCGGATGTCAAAGTTGATCAATTCCATATCGATATTTTTGCGGCTAATTTAGTGAGAATGCCGGAGTTTTACGATGTGATTGTTGGTTCTAATTTATTTGGCGATATTCTTTCCGATTTAGGTCCTGCTTGCACGGGAACTATTGCGATTGCCCCATCCGCAAATATTAACCCTGAAAAACAATTCCCATCCATGTTTGAACCAGTTCATGGCTCCGCACCAGATATTGCAGGGCAAAATATTGCTAACCCTATAGGGACCATTTGGGCTGCGGCGATGATGATGCAGCATTTAGGTTGCCAAGAGATGCATGACACGATAATGACCGCAGTAGAAATGGCTATTCGTGAACGTCGTCATTTAACGCGTGATATGGGCGGAAATGCCAGTACACAGGATCTGGGACAGTCAATTGCTCAACTAGTATCACAGTTGAAATAATTTTGATAAAGGGTCTTCAAAGGAATGAAGACCTGAACATGGCAGGCTCTGATTGTTTATAACCCCAAGATCTGCGAAAATAACCGCCAATTACGATCAACAAGACGGATTTGCTGCGCTTAGAGCTACCTAGAGCCTCTTCCCGATGCCAATACAAATCTGGATATAAACGAAAAGAACGGTTAAATGACAGATCAGAATTTTCTTCATGAAGTTAGCACACGCAGAACGTTTGCTATTATTTCTCACCCCGATGCGGGTAAAACGACCATTACTGAAAAAGTATTACTGTTTGGAAACGCGATCCAACGCGCAGGAACAGTAAAAGGGCGTGGTTCGAACCAACACGCTAAATCAGACTGGATGGAAATGGAAAAGCAGCGTGGTATTTCGATCACAACTTCTGTGATGCAATTTCCTTATAACGATTGCTTGGTAAACCTCCTTGATACCCCTGGACATGAAGACTTCTCTGAAGATACTTATCGGACATTAACCGCTGTTGACTGTTGCTTGATGGTCATTGACTCAGGTAAAGGGGTCGAGGATCGTACACGCAAATTAATGGAAGTCACCCGTTTACGTGATACGCCAATTTTGACATTCATGAATAAATTAGACCGTGATATTCGTGACCCAATGGAGCTATTGGATGAAGTGGAAAATGAGCTAAAAATAGCTTGTTGCCCAATCACATGGCCAATTGGTTGCGGTAAATTATTCAAAGGGGTTTATCATTTACTGCGTGACGAAACCATTCTGTATCAAACAGGTCAAGGTCACACTATCCAAGAAGTTCGCATTGTTAAAGGGCTTAATAATCCAGAACTGGATGCCGCTGTTGGTGAAGATCTTGCTTCACAACTTCGTGAAGAATTAGAACTTGTTCAAGGAGCTTCTCATGAGTTTGACCATGATGCTTTCCTTGAGGGTGAATTGACCCCTGTTTTCTTTGGTACAGCACTCGGTAACTTTGGTGTTGACCACATGCTCGATGGTTTAGTTAAATGGGCTCCAGCACCACAAGCGCGTAAAACAGATGTACGTGAAGTAGAAGCGACAGAAGAGAAATTTACTGGGTTCGTTTTTAAAATTCAGGCAAATATGGATCCAAAACATCGCGACCGTGTTGCTTTTATGCGTATTGTTTCAGGTACCTATGAAAAAGGAATGAAACTACGCCAAGTGCGAACTAAGAAAGATGTGGTGATCTCAGATGCTCTGACCTTTATGGCGGGTGATCGTTCTCAAGTTGAGCATGCTTATGCTGGGGATATTATTGGCTTGCATAACCATGGCACTATTCAGATTGGTGATACCTTTACTCAAGGTGAAGATCTGAAATTCACGGGTATCCCTAACTTTGCTCCTGAGCTATTCCGTCGTATCCGCTTACGTGATCCGTTAAAACAGAAACAGCTATTAAAAGGTCTGGTTCAGTTATCCGAAGAGGGTGCTGTACAGGTATTCCGCCCATTAACCAACAATGATTTGATTGTAGGTGCGGTTGGTGTGCTGCAGTTTGACGTGGTAGTTTCTCGCTTGAAAAGCGAATATAACGTTGAAGCAATTTATGAAACGGTGAACGTTTCTACAGCGCGTTGGGTTGAATGTGATGATGTGAAGAAATTCGAAGAATTTAAACGCAAAAATGAACAAAACTTGGCGTTAGATGGCGGCGATAATTTATCGTATATCGCACCAACGATGGTAAATTTAAATCTAACGAGTGAACGTTATCCTGAAGTTAGATTCAGGAAGACACGGGAACACTAATTCACAACCGTTCTATTAATTCATCCCATTCAAAGTGGCTCAGTAATATGAGCCATTTTTATTCAAATCGCTAAATAGTTAATGAATTCAATCTGATAATGCCACTTCATGGCGGATTGTTAGCATATTCTTGCTATGATGGTGGTGGGTGCTTGGATCATTTTGGTTCAAGCATTTGCAAGAGCCAAAAAGACGAAAGCCCCGAGTTATGTTTTACCATTAACCCGAGGCAGTCTCACGCTCAACAACTTGATTCTGTCTCCTTTATATACAGGAGTCAAGAGGAATGACCAAGTTTACCCTGATGGGGCTGATAGCCGTGTGTATCACGGTTTTAGGGCTTTCATTATTGATGCGCGATAGGTTGTGTTCTTTTAGCGTGATCAGTGGAAATACAGCGGTTCAAGCTACTCTATCTTGCACTGAGTAGTCTGGTGGGGGAGCTTTCCCCCACATTTCTCATTTTTGTTGAGGCTGGTGATACAAGCGCCCTTTCTCATATCGAAATTATTCACTCAATGACATGAGTTATTCCCGTTAGTTAAATCACTAAATAATCAATAAATTCAATCTGATAATGATATTTCATGGCGGATTGTTAGCATATTCTTGCTATGATGGCGGTGGGTGCTTGGATCATTTTGGTTCAAGCATTTGCCAAGAGCCAAAAAGACGAAAGCCCCGAGTTATGTTTTACCATTAACCCGAGGCAGTTTCTCGTCCCAACAACTTGATTCTGTCTCCTTTATATACAGGAGTCAAGAGGAATGACCAAGTTTACCCTGATGGGGCTGATAGCCGTGTGTATCACGGTTTTAGGGCTTTCATTATTGATGCGCGATAGGCTGTGTTCTTTTAGCGTGATCAGTGGAAATACGGCGGTTCAAGCTACTCTATCTTGCACTGAGTAGTCTGGTGGGGGAACTTTCCCCCACATTTCTCATTTCTGTTGAGGCTGGTGATACAAGCACCCTTTTTAAATCATCAGATTAAGAATGTTTTTCTGCTAATATTCAAATTGCTTATGAAATAGACTGATTAACCTATTATTTGGCTTTATCTTTGTCTGTTTTTTACTTAGGCTATAACATCGTTAGTCTGATAATCATAGCAAGAGGAAGGTTCCAATGAAAAAGATCGCCATCTTACGTTCTTTGGGTGTCATTGGGTTGAGTTGGGCATTATTTGCATGTAGCTCATCATCCGATAGCGCATTGAAAAAACAAGCGTCAGAAACATGGGATAGTGCGGGTAAAACAGTTGAGATAGCGGGCAAAGATACGGGAAATGCCATCTCTAGCGGTGTGAAAAGCACCGATACCTATATCGATGATTCTGCGATTACCGCTGACATTAAAAGTAAATTACTGAGTACCAGTGGGATCCCGAGTAATAGCGTCTCGGTAAAAACCGTTAATGGTGTGGTTTACTTATCAGGCTTTATTAAATCTAGTGACACAATCAATCAAATTACACAGATTGCCGCCAGCGCAAAAGGGGTTAAATCTGTACAAAATGGCTTAGTACTTACCAATAAGTAATTTGTCTAAAAATGAGCTTTCATTAGAAAGCTCATTTTGCCATTCTTTATCCCGCTGAAAAGAGTTCAATGAAAACCAATCAACACATTATTTCGTGGGTTTGGTTGCAAATACGCCAATGGCAAAAAGGGTTAGTATGGGAAAACATGTTCCAGTCACGTTAGGCACAATTGAGCCGCTCGCATTTTTTGATGAGATCAATTCAGGTAAAACTGCCCTTATTTGTGAAGGTGGGGGACAGCGAGGGATCTTTACTGCTGGTGTTCTGGATGAATTCCTAATCGAAAACTTTAACCCTTTCGATTTGATGATTGGTACGTCTGCGGGAGCTCAAAATCTTTCTGCTTATATCTGTGGTCAGGCTGGATATGCCCGACGAGTGATCACTCGATACACCACTAACTCAGAATTTTTTAACCCATTACGATTTATTCGTGGCGGTCATTTGATTGATTTAGATTGGTTAATCTCTACGACGGCGAAAGAATTTCCACTGAACATGGATGCAGGGCTGGAATTACTCAATTCTGGCCGAGAATTCTATATGGGGGCTAGCCGTAGCGATGATTTTTCAGCTGAATTTTTGCAGCCTAATGCGGATTCATGGCTCGATATGATCCGTGCTTCCAGTGCGATTCCCGGTTTTTATCGCACGGGTGTTGAGCTTGATGGTCGTTTGTACCATGACGGGGGAATTAGTGCGGCAGTTCCAGTCGAGGAAGCTTATCATCGAGGCGCTGATACGATTGTGGTTATTCGTACTGTCCCTTCACAAATGTATTTTACCCCTGAGTGGTTAAAACGCATGACTCGTTGGTTGGAGGGGGATAGCAGCGCTTTACAACGGATGGCTGCCATGCTGAAAGTACATTTAAAAAGCTACCGTCGAACTCAAGAATTTATTGAAAATCCACCTGATGGTGTCCAAATTTTTGAAATATATCCACCAACTCCACTAAAAAGCAGTGCTTTAGGCAGCAAAATTAGTGCATTAAATCAGGACTATCATGTCGGTCGGCGTTGTGGACGCTATTTCGTGGCGACATTGGCTCAACATTTTGCGAGTAATGATGCCCATTTTAGTCGTTTTGCATCTCACAAGCGGTCATTAGAAATGGCTCATAAAGAAGACGTCCTCGCTGAAGAATTAGTGGAAAATGGCATTGAAACGTTTGGCGCTCCAGTCATGCCGGATAATCAACTTCATGATGCATAGCCCTCGTTTTATTGATACCCATTGCCATTTTGATTTTCCCCCATTCAGTGATTCATACCCTGAAAATCTCGAATTGGCTAAACAAGCTGGAATAACTGATATTATTATCCCCTCGGTGAGTGCGGATAATTTTCAGCGTGTATGGGCGCTTGCTCATCAATATTCTCAGTTACATGCTGCAATGGGGTTTCATCCACTGTATTTAAATCAATTCCAAGAGTTTCAATTTGACGAATTGGTTTCTTATTTAAAACAATCAAGTCAAAAATGTGTCGCTATTGGGGAAATAGGGTTGGATTTATACATGCAAGACCCTTTATTTGAATTGCAACAAACACTGCTTCAGAGACAATTAAAACTCGCTAAACAATTTGATCTTCCCGTCATTTTACATTCACGTAAATCCCACGATCAATTAGTCGCTATGTTACGTCGACATGAAGTGCCAGCTCGTGGAGTCGTGCATGGTTTTTCCGGTAGCTTGTCACAAGCACAAAGTTTCGTGAAATTAGGTTATTACATTGGTGTCGGAGGAACGATTACCTATGAAAGGGCGAATAAAACTCGGCAAGTAATGGCGCAATTACCCTTGAATTGTTTAGTTTTTGAAACGGATGCACCTGATATGCCAGTATCCGGTTTTCAAGGAGAACCAAATAGACCCGAACGCATTCAGTGGGTTTTTCGTGCATTATGTGAACTTCGCCACGAATCACCGGATGAAATAGCGCAACAACTTTACAACAATAGCAAAATTTTATTTAATCTAAATTAGATTTAAATTCATTAATTAATTATTTTTACTTATCTATTTTATTGTTATTCCAACTAAAAGCCATTCAGTTTTTACTTCCCTCAGCTATATCAGAAATGCTATTCCAGACTAAACTGACTCTTAATTGTGATTTTCATCACAAGATTTGAATTTATGTTACTTATTTCACTTTGTATTTGTGATGAATGTTGCGAGTTATTAATGATGACTGGTTATAATCATCGAACTAAGATTCAAGGACTCTAGCGAGTTTCTTTATACATTAACCTAGAATTAAGTGAACAGGGATACTTCCATGCAACTCATTATGAGTATTGTTGGGATGGCGGTGCTTATTGCGATAGCCGTTCTCTTCTCCAGCAATCGTCGAGCGATTAGACTTCGTACCGTTGGCGGTGCTTTTTTAATCCAGTTAGCGGTTGGGGCATTTGTCCTGTATGTACCTGCGGGTCGTAGCGTATTACAAGGCATATCTGATGCTGTTTCTAAAGTCATCGGCTATGGTCAAGATGGAATGAGCTTCATCTTTGGTGGGCTGGTTTCCGATAAGATGTTCGAGCTATTTGGTGGTGGCGGTTTTATATTTGCATTTCGTGTATTGCCTATCATTGTATTCTTTTCATCATTAATTGCGGTTCTGTATTACTTAGGCATCATGCAACTGGTCATCAAAGTTTTAGGTGGTGGTTTGCAAAAAGTACTGGGTACTTCAAGAACTGAATCACTCTCTGCAACTGCGAATATTTTCGTTGGTCAAACAGAAGCGCCTCTGGTTGTTCGTCCCTATATTGCAACCATGACCACGTCTGAATTATTTGCCATTATGTGTGGTGGTTTAGCATCAGTCGCAGGTTCTGTATTAGCGGGATATGCCCAAATGGGTGTACCGATGGAATATCTGATTGCAGCCTCCTTTATGGCGGCGCCAGGTGGTTTATTATTTGCTAAGTTAATGGTGCCAGAGACTGAAGTCGCTAAAGACAATGTTAATGCTATTGATTTAATTGCCGAAGAAGACCGCCCTACAAATATTATTGATGCGGCGGCATCCGGCGCTGCATCAGGTATGCAATTGGCCATGAACGTGGGTGCGATGCTACTGGCTTTCATTGCATTGATTGCACTGATTAACGGCATTTTAGGTGGTGTTGGCGGATGGTTTAACTATCCACAGTTATCCCTTGAATTATTATTGGGGTGGTTATTTGCTCCAATTGCTTATTTGATTGGTGTGCCATGGAGCGAAGCAACGATAGCGGGCTCTTTCATCGGACAAAAAGTGGTAGTGAACGAATTCGTTGCTTTCATGAATTTCGGTGAATATATGAAGGCGGATGCGGATGTAATCGCAGCAGGCAAACAAGTCCTGTCTGATCATACTAAAGCGATTATTTCTTTTGCCCTGTGTGGATTTGCCAACTTGTCTTCTGTTGCAATCCTGCTTGGTGGTTTAGGTGGAATGGCACCAAATCGTCGTAGTGACGTTGCCCGTTTAGGAATGAAAGCCGTTATGGCAGGTACATTATCTAACTTAATGAGCGCAACGATTGCTGGATTCTTCTTAACATTGACGGCAATGACTGCACTATAATTCCTCCATTTTGGCGCGGAAAGACGATCTGTCTTTCCGCTGTCATTTTCTTTTGCGATATTCTTTTTCTGTTTTTTATCGTGATTCTTACTTTTTCAACTATTCTTAACGTAATCCATTTAAGATGAGATAATCAGCAACGAATTATTGGCTGAGAAAGAGTAATTCAAAATCCAGACTATTGTGATAATCTTCACAATAATATATTAAATAATGTAACGTTCAGTCGATAAATGTGATTTGTAGCGCATAAAACAACCCGGTTTCATGGTCAAATAGGTACAAGTAAGTTGCCACGGAACTGATAGTTCTTAGAGTCAAGTTACTCTAGGGCACCGTGCGGTGAGAAGGATCTCAGCTGCTGTGTTTGGAAATTCCCAACTAGCATCTTTATGGAACAAGCCCGCTCGCCAACAAAGAACGTATCGTTCTGATAGAATTAACATCGTTGGAGAGTTATATGACTGATTTAAAAGCAGCTGCGCAACGCGCACTGACCCTGATGGATTTAACCACATTGAATGATGACGACACAGATGCCAAAGTGATTGCATTATGTCATCAAGCAAAAAGCCCAGCAGGTAATACCGCCGCAATTTGTATTTATCCTCGTTTTATTCCTATTGCACGTAAAACATTACGTGAGCAAGGTACTCCTGACATCCGTATCGCAACGGTCACCAACTTCCCTCATGGTAATGACGATATCGATATCGCATTGGCAGAAACCAAAGCGGCGATTGCTTATGGTGCGGATGAAGTTGATGTGGTATTCCCTTATCGTGCGCTGATGGCAGGCAATGAACAAATCGGTTATGATTTAGTGAAAGCCTGTAAAGAAGCTTGTGCAGCTTCCAATGTATTGCTGAAAGTAATCATTGAAACGGGTGAATTAAAAGACGCGGCACTGATCCGCAAAGCATCTGAAATTTCCATCAAAGCAGGTGCCGACTTTATCAAAACTTCAACAGGTAAAGTGCCTGTTAATGCCACCCTCGAAAGTGCTGAAATCATGATGCAAGTTATTCATGATATGGGCGTTGCTAAGAGCGTTGGTTTTAAACCTGCTGGTGGTGTTCGTACCGCTGAAGAAGCAGCACAATATTTAGCCTTAGCAAGCAAAATCTTAGGCGATGATTGGGCTGATGCGCGCCATTTCCGTTTTGGTGCATCAAGCCTATTAGCGAATTTATTAAATACACTGGGTTTTGACGTTAAAAAATCAACCAGCAGCTATTAATAATCGCAGTGACGAGTTATATCAGACTATTGCTCAACGAAAGTTGAGCGATAGCCATAACTCTTTAGCCTAAGAATTCAATGTGAATTAAGGAGCCTATTGTGTTTCTAGCTCAAGAAATTATCCGTAAAAAGCGTGATGGCAAGGTGTTAAGCGAAGAAGAAATCCGCTTCTTTATTAATGGCGTACGTGACAACACCGTTTCTGAAGGTCAAATTGCTGCACTGGCGATGACGATCTATTTCAATGATATGACGACCCCGGAACGTGTTGCGCTAACATTAGCGATGCGTGATTCAGGAAGCGTATTGAATTGGAAATCATTAAACCTGAATGGTCCATTAGTTGATAAGCATTCTACCGGTGGCGTAGGTGACGTGACTTCACTAATGTTAGGTCCGATGGTTGCCGCTTGCGGTGGTTATGTTCCAATGATTTCAGGGCGTGGTTTAGGCCACACAGGTGGAACATTAGATAAATTAGAAGCCATTCCAGGCTTTGATATTTTCCCTGATGATGAACGCTTCCGCGATATCATCAAAAATGTAGGTGTGGCGATTATTGGCCAAACCAACTCCTTAGCGCCTGCGGATAAACGCTTCTATGCAACTCGTGATATCACGGCAACCGTAGACTCTATCCCATTGATTACAGCATCTATCTTAGGGAAAAAATTAGCCGAAGGTTTGGATGCGTTAGTCATGGACGTAAAAGTAGGTTCTGGTGCATTTATGCCAACCTATGAAAAATCGGAGCAGCTTGCTGAGTCAATTGTTCAAGTGGCAAATGGTGCTGGCTGCAATACAACTGCGTTGTTAACCGACATGAACGAAGTGCTGGCATCCAGCGCAGGTAACGCCGTTGAAGTTCGAGAAGCTGTTCAGTTCCTCACTGGTGAATATCGTAATCCACGTCTATTCGAAGTGACTATGGCGCTGTGTGTAGAAATGCTAGTGTCTGGAAAATTGGCGGCTAACCGCGATGAAGCTCGTCAAAAATTACAAGCCGTTCTGGATAATGGTCAAGCGGCAGAAGTCTTTGGCCGTATGGTTGCAGCTCAGAATGGACCTAAAGATTTTGTTGAAAACTACAACAAATATCTGCCAACAGCAGTACTGAGCAAAGCGGTTTACGCATCTCAAGCGGGCATTATCACACAAATGGATACACGTGCGTTGGGGATGTCTGTGGTAACGTTAGGTGGTGGACGCCGCAAAGCGACAGACTCCATTGATTATAGTGTTGGTTTAAGTGAGATCGCAGCATTAGGTAGCAAAGTTGATATCCAAACCCCATTAGCGATTATTCATGCCAATAACGAAAAATCATGGGAAGAAGCGGCGAAAGAAGTCCGCGCTGCTATGGTTATTGGGGATAAAGCTCCGGAAGCAACGCCAATGGTCTATCGTCAAATTAGTGAATAAACCGATACCCGCATTTTTCATTGAAGAGTGCGGGTAGATTGACGCGATGAACAGATAAACTGTATCGCAGGAGAATAAACATGAAACGCACATTTATTATGGTATTGGATTCCTTTGGGATCGGCGCAGCGGGCGATGCCCACAAATTCGGTGATGTAGGTTCGAATACACTTGGCCATATCGCAGAAGCTTGTGCTCGCGGAGAAGCTGATAAAGGCCGTAAAGGTCCATTACACCTGCCTAACTTAACAAAATTAGGTTTAGGTAAAGCAGGGGAAGAATCGAGCGGAACATTCCCTGCGGGTCTGGATCCTAACGCGGAAATCATCGGTGCATACGGTTATGCCAGTGAACTTTCTTCTGGTAAAGATACACCGTCAGGTCACTGGGAAATCGCGGGTGTACCCGTGCTATTTGATTGGGGCTATTTCGAGAAACACGAAAACAGCTTCCCACAAGAACTACTGGATACGCTGGTAGAAAAAGCTAACTTACCGGGTTATTTAGGCAACTGCCACTCATCTGGTACTGTCATTCTTGACCAGCTGGGTGAAGAACACATGAAAACCGGCAAACCGATTTTCTACACCTCTGCTGACTCTGTATTCCAAATTGCGTGCCACGAAGAAACTTACGGTTTAGACAAACTGTATGAACTGTGCGAAATCGCGCGTGAAGAATTAACCAAAGGCGGTTACAACATCGGTCGTGTTATTGCGCGTCCATTTGTTGGTGACAAAGCGGGTAATTTTGAGCGTACGGGTAACCGTCATGACTTAGCTGTTGAGCCACCAGCACCAACAGTTTTGAAAAAATTAGTCGATGAAAAACAAGGTGAAGTGGTTTCTATCGGTAAAATTGCTGATATCTATGCACATGTTGGTATCACCAAAAAAATCAAAGCGACCGGCATCAATGCACTGTTTGATGCGACATTAGAAGAGATGAAAATTGCGGGAGACGATACTATCGTTTTCACTAACTTTGTTGATTTCGACTCTGCTTATGGTCATCGCCGTGATGTTGCTGGTTATGCTGCTGCCCTCGAATTATTCGATAGCCGCTTACCTGAAATGCTGAAACTGGTCAAAGAAGACGACATTCTAATTTTAACGGCTGACCACGGTTGCGACCCAACTTGGCCGGGCACTGACCATACTCGCGAGCACATTCCTGTTCTGGTCTATGGTCCAAAAGTAAAACCTGGTTCATTAGGCCACCGTGAAACTTTCGCAGATATTGGCCAAACCGTCGCGAAATATTTTGATTTATCACCAATGGAATACGGCAAGCCAATGTTTTAAGCTGGTGACATTGTGATTTAATAATAAGGTGGGTAACCACCTTATTTATTTTTAATAATTTTGATGATTAAAAGGGAATAATAATGGCTACTCCACATATTAATGCAGAAATGGGTGATTTTGCTGACGTCGTATTGATGCCGGGCGACCCACTGCGCGCGAAGTACATTGCAGAAACATTCCTTCAAGACGTTCGCCAAGTGAACAACGTTCGTGGCATGTTAGGTTTCACTGGGACTTATAAAGGCCGTAAGATTTCGGTGATGGGTCACGGCATGGGTATCCCTTCATGTTCAATCTACGCAAAAGAATTAATCACTGATTTCGGCGTTAAAGTCCTGATCCGTGTTGGTTCATGTGGCGCAGTCATGGATGATGTCAAACTGCGTGACGTTGTTATCGGTATGGGCGCATGCACAGACTCGAAAGTAAACCGTCAGCGTTTCAAAGACCATGACTTTGCAGCAATTGCAGATTATGACTTAGTGCATAACGCAGTTGAAGCAGCAAAAGCGAAAAATGTTAATGTTCGTGTGGGTAACTTATTCTCTGCGGATCTGTTCTATTCTCCAGATCCAGACATGTTCAAAGTGATGGAAAAATACGGCATTTTGGGTGTGGAAATGGAGGCTGCAGGTATTTACGGTGTCGCCGCTGAGTTTGGCGCACGCGCACTGACTATCTGTACTGTCTCTGATCATATCAAAACTGGCGAACAAACCACTTCAGATGAGCGTCAAACTACGTTCAACGAAATGATTGAAATCGCACTGGATTCAGTTCTGCTAGGCGATAAATAATCGTTTATTAGAGTTTAAATCTAAAGATTAAATGCCACTTTGAGTGGCATTTTTTTTGTATTTGATTACCGCTTGAAGTTAGTCCTAAAATGGGACTATAATTTGACTTCATCCCAGCGTGGGACTATAAATCTGGATATGAAAATTATATCCATAAAAACTCTGAAAGATTTTTGGGTTCGATACCCTGAAACGGAGCAGCCATTGAGAGCTTGGGTCGATGAAGCTGTAAAAGCTGCATGGAAAACACCCGCAGATATCAAAGGAATGTACCGAAACGCGAGTATTTTAAAAAATAAGCGTGTGGTTTTTAATATAAAAGGAAATAGTTACCGATTGATTGTGGCGATTGCATATCAGCGTGGATGGATATTTGTTAAGTTCGTAGGTACTCATGAACAATATGATGAAATTGATGCAGAAACGGTGGAGTTACTATCATGATTATGAAGATTAAACCCATCAGAACCGAACAAGACTATGAAGCTGCATTGAAAGCTATTTCTCCAATGTTTGATAATGAACCTGAAATAAATAGCCCCGAAGGCGATTATTTTGAAGTCATGTGTTTATTAATAGAAGAGTATGAAAAACGGCATTACCCGATTGAGGCGCCGGATCCTATTGAAGCAATTAAATTCAGAATGGAGCAGCAGGGTTTAACTGTAAAGGATTTAGAGCCTGCGATTGGTAAAGCTAATAGAGTATATGAAATTCTTAATGGAAAACGTAAGTTAACACTTCCGATGATCCGCCGCTTACATTGTCAATTTGGTATTCCATTGCGTAGTTTGGTTGGTGTTTGACCGAAAAAAAGCCACTTTTGAGTGGCATTTTTCGAGGGAATGACATCAATTTTTTTGTCTAATCCGACTCATCATGATCGCATCTACATATCTACCATCACGAAATGCATAATCACGCATGATGCCTTCCTGCGTAAATCCAAATTTATCATATAGCCCAACACCGCTGCCGTTGGCGGCAAAAACCTCACATTCAATGCGATGGATATTGAGCCAATTGTCACAGTAATCCACCATCACTTGCATTAATTGCGAGCCAATTCCTTTGCCTTGATGAGACTCACTCACGGTGATCCCAAAAGTCGCAACGTGACGGCGGCGGATTTGTGGTGGCTGGTGAATGACCAGTAACCCTACAGCATCCTCACAAATTGTCGCAACAAATTGTGTTACTAGAGGATCATTCGCGCCTAATCGAACCTCCCATGTTTTGGTCGTTGGGTAAGGAAGCTGTAAAGTGTTAGCATAGGTTGAATAGTCCGCATGCATTTGAGTTATCGCAGGTACATCTTCCAATGTCGCTCTACGTATTATTACGTCATTCATAAAATTCTCCTGGTGTTTATAACATATAGTAATCACATTAATGAAATTGACTGTCAATAGAGAAAATTTGTTTATTCAATAATACTAATGAGCAGCGATATCTGATATCCAGCTACTTTTCTTTATATATATTATTTCACTTCAGAGAAAAACGTATAAGGGAATAGTGGTGAATAATTTAATGAATATTTTTAGTAGTAGAATTACAGGAAAAACATCATTAATAGATGCTGTTGCTAAAAAAAAGAATAATGAAAAAATTACCGATAAATCATTAAGGAAAATAAGTGAAATTATCATTGGTATGAAAAATTCCTATTCAGAATACGATTTTAAAATTCAAATAGAATCTGCAAGGAGTGAATTGTTTAGTTTTAAAAATCATGGTGTCGCTAGTAAAATTGATAAAGTATTAAGTATTCCTATGTGTATATCAAATATGGGAGCGGAGGCATTGGCTAAGCCTAAGACTACTTTAGCCAATCAAAGTGAAGTAAATTACAATTTTTCGCATAAAACGGAAAAATTATATAGCTCACTAACTAGTTTGAATAAAAAAAATATTAGTCATATTCAACCTGAACATACACTTGAAGATATCGTCATAATAAAAAAAGATAATGATACAGTTTCGAATAAAACAGTTAATGAAATCATTTCAAGAGTTGATAGAGTTATTGATGGTAAAACAAAAATAGAGGCAGTGAAAATTATAGAGGATATCCAAAACATTGTAGTGGATAACCAGTTAAAAGCAAAGTCACATAATAAGATTATAAGTGGGCTTAATAATAAACTATGTGAAGTCAATCGCCGAGAAGAGGTAAAACCTCAATTAGTTACTCTTGAATCACCACAAAAAAATGTAGTCAGAAAAATCAGTGAGCCGGAAGAGTATTTTCCATCTTTAAATATCATCAAAACTATTTTATTAGCAAATCTGGAAAGTTTGCATATTTCTAGTAAAGAAATAAATAAAGTGTCAGAGCATATCAATAAATTGGAGAATATGATTATTCCTGATGAATTAACAATCAGAATACATTACGTAACGAAATTAATAAAAACTGAAGGTAATTTTTTAAGTAAAAAACAAGTAGGTAACTATTTGATAGATAAATTAAGTTTATCAGCAGAAAATATTAAGTTAGCAGCCAGAAATTTACTAATGCTATGATTTGATTCTCGAAGAAAATATAGCGAATAATTTAGCCAACCACAGGTATTTTTTCCCGTGGTTGGCTGTTTTTATCTCACTACGGGGTCATCATAAATACTTTCTGGTTTTGACCTAAATATTGCTTAGTAAGCCGGTTAATATCTTGAGTACTGAGCTTTTCAATAATTGCTTGCTCTTGAGTGATACGTTGGAACTGTTTATCATCCGCTGCCACTTGAGCTAACGCTTCAGTCCAATAACTTGAGCTGTCTGTTACCTGCGAATTTTCCGTGAGCCAGATATTTTTGGCTTCAGTTAACTCTTTCTCTGTCACACCGGATTGACGAATTTTTTCCACCGTTTTTTGGGCGATTTGTACCATCTCAGAAGCGCGCTCTGGAGAGGTAGTAAAATTCAAGCGTCCCATATAATAAGGTTGCGGTCTTTTTGCTAACATTTGAGAGAATCCAAGGGCATAGATACCGCTCGCTTTCTCACGTAGTTCCCCACGTAAACGCTGGCTAACAATCGTATCAATTAACTGCATGGCTAATTGATCTTGCTGTGACCACTGGGCTGGTGCGGCAAATTGAATGCTGACCATGCTTTTATCGCTGCTACTGATGGGATATTGCTGATTAAAGCTCTCCATCTTTGGCATGATCCCTTGGTTACGCCATACCAACTTACCATCATGAGCTGAGATAGAAGCAACCCATTGTTCTAACAAAGGTTTCAGTTCACGGGCATTCATGGCTCCGGTGATCACCAACGTCATATCTGCCGTCGACGTTAATAATTGGCGGTTAGCTTGCTGCAATTGTTGGGCGGTGAATTGCTTCCAAGCACCTTGTGGTGAAATCACTAATAGCTCGCCGTGCTGATAACTTTGCTGATTAATATGATCGAGGAAAGTGCGTTCAACAGGCGTTTTTGCCAGATTTAATTCAAATGCTTGTTTCTGTTGTTCTAACTTTGCACCACTAAATTGTGGAGCAGTTAGTTTTAAGTTAAGAAGTTTTAGTGCAGTTTCTAAATTATCGACTGGCGTTTTACCGCGATAACCGTGAGTCAGTAGCTCACTGTATGGTCGCACACTAATTTGATTTTGTTTTGCGAGCAAGGCTAGATCACGAGCACTATAGCTACCATAACCACTGGTTTCGGGGAGTTTTAACGCCCAATCGGTTAAACCTGCGGTTTGTGGGGTTTCTAAGGAGCGTCCACCGGGTAACTGTAAATTGAATTGAATATCATCTTTCAGATTTTTATCTGATTTAACAATAACCTTGATTCCATTACTTAATATCCATTGCTCTGTTTTGGCGATCAGTAAGTCAGATTCTTGTGCAATTGAGCCTTTAGTAACTGCGGGTAATTGCAAATTAATCGCCTGAGATCGTAAGGCAAAAGGACCCGGAGAGGTTTGGCGAATTTTCTGCCATTGTTCGCTAAAGGTGGCTTTATTAACACTGTTGGCATCGGTATCAGGGCCAATTAACGCTAAACGTGGAGAGGCGACTTGCAAAAGTGTTGCAACGTGACGTTGTAAATCTTGTGGCTTGATATCTTTTGTTAACTGGTAACTGTTATCTAATTGCTGGCGCTTATTCCACATTGGCATCTCATATTCGAGTGCGGTGGTCAGTTGCCCAGCCATATAGTCATTACTGTAACGTTGTTCGGAACCTGCTTGTTGGCTGAGTTTTTTCAGCATAGCTTGTTTTGCTGTGTCTAATTCTTGCTGAGTCACTGGCTCTGTGGCAAGACGCTGCAACTCCGTGAATAACACTTCAGTGGCTCCCGCATAATCATTGCCTTTTGGATGGATAATCATGAGTTGCTGGAGACGTTGATTATCCAGCATTGATCCCTGCTCATTGATACTGATAGACGGCAGAATGCCATTATCCACCATCACAGAAAAACGTTGATTTAGGATGGTTAACCATAAATTATCCATCAAATCTTCAGCTTGACCTTGGCGAGTATTTAGCGGTGCAGAGACATTTTTTTGCAGAGCAAACTGAACATAACGCGCTCCTTGCTCTTTATCAAAAATCCCTTGAACTAACATATTATTAGAATCGCTAAAGCGCTTCCACTCCGGTGAATCTTGGGAAGTTTTTTCTGGCTTCGGAAGTGCGAATAAGGTGTTAACCTCATTGCGAACTGACGAAGAATTAAAGTCCCCAATAATCAATAAGCTCATACGCTGAGGCTGGTACCACGTTTGGTAATAGTTTTTAGCTTGTTCAATGGGGGCTTGGCGAACCACATCGAGTGAACCAATCGGATTGCGTTCGGCATAGCGGCTACCGTGGTAGCGTAATTTTTCTAAGCTGTCATTGATGCGGTAGCCCATTCCTTGGCGTAAACGCCACTCTTCGATAATCACAGGGCGCTCTTTTTCAAAAGCATCTGTATCGAAGGTCATATTCGCCGCCCAATCAGCCATGACCTGCAATCCACTGGTCACTTGCGCTGGTGTTGCATTAGGTAACGATAGTTTGTACAACGTGCTGTTTAAGCTGGTGATTGCATTCACATGGCTTCCTAATTTCAGTCCCTGTTGCTCCAACTGTTTAAAGCCAGTGGTTCCCGGGAAATGTTTAGTACCTTTGAATGCCATGTGCTCAGTAAAGTGCGCTAATCCTAGCTGCTGCTCAGTTTCTTGTAACGACCCCGCGTTGACTAATAAACGCAGTTCGACACCCGGCTGGTCTCGTTGCAGCAAGTAAACTTGTAAGCCATTATCGAGTTGATAATGTTGTAAGTCTTGGCGAACAGGCAACAACTGTTGCCCATGATTTTTCGGCGACATATTGCCAGCACAGCCACCAAGCAGCAGGGCAACAGCGGCAGCTAAAGTAATTTTACGAAACATATTCAGGGGTTCCTGTCATTAAAGGGGCATCATTGCGGGACTCAGTTAAATCAACATGTTGATCAGCGAGCTGACCGACAAAGCGTTGATGACTCACTAACACAATGCTGCTTTCAGGGAGCTGGTTTTTCAGCAGTTGTAGCAGGGCTAACGCGCTGTTTTCATCTAATGCAGACGTGGTTTCATCCAATAACATCAGTTTTGGTCGGTTGAGTAACAGTCGGGCAAACATCACCCGTTGCTGCTCACCGCCCGATAAGCGGTTATTCCATTCCGTTTCTAAGGCGAGCTGATGGTGAAGCTTTTCTAATCCAACGAGGCTCAACGCATGTTGTAATTCAGCCTGTGAAAATTTACTGGCATCTTGTGGATACGCTAACAAGTTATCGAGACGACTGACGGGGAGATAGAGGCGCTGAGGTAGCCACATTACGCTGTGAGTTCGCGTGATATCGCCATGAAAGAATGGCCAATGACCGCTTAACGTTCGTAGTAAGGTCGATTTACCAATCCCTGAGCGACCGGAAACTAGCACTAATTCGCCAGTTTTGACATTGAGAGAAACGTTATCCAATAGAGGGCGATGGTCTGCGGTAAATAAGCTAACGGTCGCCTTGAGTGGTGATTGATTTTCTTCAATAGTGACTTCAGGGGTTTTATCATGTTCCAGTAAAACCACGAAATTATATAAACGGGCAACCGTTGCTTGCCATGCGGCAATTTCTTTATAGGCAAAAATAAACCAGCCTAATGAAGTGGCAACGCTGGAGAATGCTTGGCGTAATTGCATCAACCCACCGAGCATTATTTCACCTGCCAAAAATTTGGGCAGTGCCAGTAATACAGGGGCTAATGCGGTCACTTGCTGATAGCCAACGGTATAAAACGAAAGGTTACGTTCACAACGAATGAGCTGGTTCCAGTTACGGATGATTTCGCTGAAACGACCCATTAATTCTTTACGATCTTGATTCTCACCCCGCTGTCCGGCGATGGCATCACCATGCTGGCGGCAGTTAATTAAACTACTACGATAATCGGCTTCACGACGCTGTTTATCCATATGCAAACGACGTAATGGATAACCAATCAGCTGGGTTAGAGCGATCCCGAAGATAGTATAAATAATACATGCCCAGAACATATAGCCGGGAATGGTCCAAACACTGTCTGCGAAACTAAACGAGAGGCTGCCAGATAGCGTCCATAAAATGGCGGCAAAGGAGATTAGTGTTAGCATGGAGTGCAGGAACGTCACCAGCAAATTCAAGGTGGACTCAATCAGTAAGCGGATATCTTCCGCGATACGTTGGTCTGGGTTATCAGGTTCTTGGGAGGCTAATCTCAGCATATAGTGTTTACTATTACTGGATAACCAACGACTCAAAACTTGTTCGGTCATACCTTTACGCCAGCGGATAATAAGCATCTGCTTGAGGTAAGAGCCCATGACGACCACAAAAATTAGCCCACTGACTAAAATAACAAAATACTGCAATAGCCCGTAAAGTGCTTGTCCATCTAACTTTTGCAGAGCGTTATAAAAGTCACCATTCCACATGTTCATTTTGACATTGAACCAGACGGAGGAGAGTGTTAATCCCAGTGAGGCAAACAGTAATAGCCAGCACAAAAGGGCAGCACGCTGCCCCCAAAAAGGTGTTACTAAATAGAAAAATTGTTTAATAGTCTTCATCGCACTATTTCTTGGTTATGGTTTTTGACATTGCTCATTGCGGTAACTTATAAGTCGTAATTCACTTGTAGCCAGAATTGACGGCCAGGATCATAGGATTTAAGTTCGCGGTCATCGAACATAAAGCGGTCTGCAATATTCTTATTATTCAATATATTATTAACCTCAACGGAGAAACCAAAACCGTAAGCGAAGTTAGGTTTCCAGCCTAAGCGGGTATCCCATGTATATTTGCTGGCGAAGTTTTGTTTGGTGTATTTACGCAGTTGCCCATATTCAGCATCGTTGTAATACGTGTTGTCATAACGAACAGCTTGGTCACGTGACCCCCACCATTGCAGGCGGTTGTACCATGTCACATTATATTCATCCCACACACTGGTCAGTTCGAGATTCAACTTGATTGGTGAGTTAAAGCTGGTGGATGGAAGCTTTGATGAATCAATGACTTTTCCGTCGTACCACACTTTATTGAGATTAACTTTATTTGCTGGATCGTAAGCGTTATAACCCGTGTCTTTTGGGGTATTACTTTCGCTTTGTTGCCAAGTAAAGGATGCGTTCATCACATGGGAGGCTTCTGCCCATTCCCAAGGTTGGCTATTTTTAACAGATAAAGTCACTGTATCGTGGGAACTACGACCACCATTATCATACATACGGATACTACGTTTATCGGCATCTCGAGTATTATATTTTGTACGGGAACGAACTTCATCGTAGCCTTCACGATGAACATACTGTAAACGCCAAGTCGTAGATAAAACTTCTTGTTGCAGTGCGAGGGTTAACTCATCATTGTAAGGTGTTTTAAGTGAATCAATCCCTTCGTAGTCACGGGCATCGTTCCATTCGTTTTTACTTGGGTCAACATCGCACATGAAAAGGCAGTTTTGCATACCAGCGTTTTGTGCACCATACAGAGCATAGGTCAGCATTGAGCGACCATAATAACGGTTAGCTCCTGCAATCAGCTGAGTTTTTTGATCTCCAAATAAATCATAAGTTCCTGAAAGACGAGGTGCGATGTTGGTACGGTTAACAAAATCATCGCGATCTAAACGCAATCCTGGGCGTAGGGTTAGTTTGCCGTACTGAAGATTATCATCGAGGAAAATCGCGTAGTTTGTATAATCAGCTGAGTGCGTACCAGCTTGGAAACGAGTAATATTTTGGGCTGAACCAACCCATTGAAGATTATCGGCATTTCCAACAAAACGGTAACGATAATAATCTTTATCTCGTTTATAAGTTCCTTTGGTGTAAGCGATCTCTGAACCGATTGTCGGCTGGTGAGTAATTCCTAAACCATCAATGATTGGATTGAAACGCAGGGCGGCTTTTGCCGAATGCAATCTCTGTTCTGTCGTGAGATCCCCTTGACCACCACTACGTAATGATTGAGGATTTTTCCAGTCACTATAATCCAGTAACTCAACATAGTCTGTTTGGTCGTTTTTACGATCGTCTTTGAGATCTTGAGTACTTGCCGTTAACTCTAATTTACCAATGTCATATTCGTGTTTGAAAACACCGGTAAAGCCAAGACCATCATGGGTGCTGTCATAGCCAGAGTTCAGTACGGAGCTAGCAAAAAGATAGCTATCATATTTGGCATAGTTTATTGATAAGTCGACAGAATCTCGTGGGGAAAGATTCATGCTGTACTTGAGGAAAAAGTTATCTGAATCTCGGCGTTGTTTACGGGTACCTTCAGCGGAATAAATTTCTTCTAATTCCCCATTACCATTCAGTGTGACGCCTGTTCCTCCCGTCACGGTCATCGGGATTGTCGAGCTACGGCGTGATGCGGAGAATACCACCCCAGAATTTTCGGTGACACCCAGTTCAAACCAACCACCAAAATCATTTTTATCATAGCGATTCTGGAAACGAGCAGGGTTTGCGGTGTCATTCTTGCTGGTATCAATGGCTTGGGTTGAATCGTGGAACAGATTATTCCAGCCAGAGCGGGTCAAGCGATAATAGGCATGGGCGCTATTTTCACCTTGCCAGCGGCGGCTATTTACTTCAACGGTGCCCCCAGTAAAACCACCAAATTCCACAGGAATATTGTTATCGTAGACTGCCATGCTATCAATCAAGCGGCTATCAATGTAGATCCCTTGATCGCTACTGCTGAGCTTCGTTGCCGTTTCCCCTAAGCCATTATCGGCAGGGTCAAAGTCATTATTGAAACTGACGCCATCAAGGCGATAGGCATTTTGGTAGCTGCTCGAACCGTGAATAGAAATACGGGAAGGCTTGATTTCCCCTTGGTTCATGGAGTTACTATCGTTATTGGCAAATTGCACCGCAGGGTTGGTTTTCATTAAATCTGTGATGTTGCCGTCACCGGTGTTTTTTTGGCTAATTTCTTCTGCGGTGACATATTGTGGTGCCGACATCACATCCATTGATGGGTGATTTTGCACCGCGCCAGAAACTTGGGTTTCGGGCAGAACCAATGTGCCTTGGTTTAAATTCTGCGGGCGGATCACTAACATGCCATTTTCATTGACTAATTCTAACCCGCTACCAATGAGGATTTTTTGTAATGCGGTTTGCGGAGAATAAGTCCCTTATAATGCGGGGGCGCGTAAGCCGTTAAGCTGCCCCTTATCGTATAACAGTGCAACTTGCCCTTGACGGCTAATTTGCTCAATGGAACTAGCAAGCCCTTGTTCGGGTAGTGAAAACGTAAGTTCTTGAGCGATAACTGATTGGCTGACTAAGGCGCTAGCGACCGCCACTGACAGCGCAATCGGTTTAAATCGGCCGATTGTGAATTGAATTGCCATGGATATCCCTTATTCTTAAGCTGCACAAAAAGTGTGCGATAAAATGTTCAATAAAAAATGAAGCTACTTAAGAAGAGGGTGAAATGAGAATTATCCTCACCTGCAAATGAAAATATTTTTCAGTTATTTTTGTTTATTCTGAATAATCAATAGATTAGTTTTGTCTTGATAGACAACTTGTACAGGAAGCAATGAGGGAAGTGCCTGAAAAAAGGCTTCAGGACGCTGGAGATTTATTCGACCAGAGATTTTTCGAGCGGCTAATGTGCTTGGCGAAAGTTCAACATTGAAACTTGAATAGGTTTTTAATTCTGCAAGAACATCAGAAAGCGGTTTATCCACAAAAACCAGTTCACCGTAACGCCATCTCGCCACATCTTGGGGATTAACGTTACGTAACGCGATTTGGCCATCAACTTTCGGACTTACGGCACTTTGCCCAGCGAGTAAAAATACCGGTTTAGCCTCTTTTTGGCTTTGAAAGGTGACGATACCTTGGCTGACATTTACCGCGATTTGCTGCCCTTGTTTATTGACTTCGAATTCAGTTCCTACCACTTGGATCCGCCGTTGATCCGCTTGAACAATAAATGGACGATAAGGATTCGACTTTACCTTAAAGTAAGCGGTGCCTTGGTCTAAATACACTTGGCGAACTTGGGTCTCATAGGCGACGCGGATTCGAGTATTGTGATTAAGAAACAGTCGTGAGCCATCGGATAGAGTGACTTCTTTAGGGGAATCAGTGGCGGCTAATGTCATGTTATTTAATAACATGGACGGTAGGTGGCTATAGGGTAAAAAGAGTACGGCGGCAATAAAACAGGCGGCAACAAGATGACCCATTGGCTTCCAAAAAAAAGAAAGTTGGCGTTTGGGTATCGTGATATCAGTACTCGTCGGACGTGGCATTTCATCAAAATCTTGCCAAATTCCGGCGATAGATTCAAAAGCATCAGCATGAGCTTTCGAAGCTTGTAGCCAAGCTTTGAATTGCTGAGATTGCTGGTCGCTAAGCCGCTGGCTATGTACGCGAGTAAACCACAGCGCCGCGTCTTCATCGATGCGCTGTTGTTCATCCAGTTGCTGAGTTTTTGAGTCTGCCATTACTTATTATTGCCCTGATCTTCAAGGTATTTTTTACAGTGAACTAATGCCGCAGCAATATGTTTTTCAACCATACTGATAGAAATTTCCATCCGTTCAGCAATCTCACTTTGCGATAAGCCATCAAAGCGATACAGCAAAAACGCTTCTCGACGACGAGGAGGCAAGAGATCAATGGCTTCACTTAACTGCGTAATACGTTGCTGATGTTCCAATATTTCACTGGGATCTGCCGCAGTTTGCTCGAAACTATGCTCATGAGCGACATCATCAATCGAAGTCGCTGATTGATTTTGTTGCTGATTACGTCGCCAATGGTCAATTAACACATTACTGGCAATTTTGAACAGATAAGCGCGGCTCTCTTTGACGGGATCCTCCGCTTTACGGTTCAGCCATAGTGTAAACACATCCTGTGATAAATCATCCGCATCGTTACTATTACCTAGCCGATTGCGGAAAAATCGCACAAGCTGGCTATGGGTTGATTGGTACGCCCCACTAATCTTGCGGGTAAGGGATTTATCGATAGTCATTTTCTGGTGTCAAAAGTGAAAGAGTTCAAATTATTTGCTCAAATTTACTTTGTAAAATAAATCAATACCTTGTAGTTACTATTGTTATTTTATTAATAATAATGAATATCATTTTGATTTGTATTATGCCTATAATCGGCGAAAAATAAAGATGTGAGGCAAAATATGAACAGCAGTATGGGTCAGCTGGATCGCCCAATTTTTCGTCCTCTGGGCGGTTTATTTGTTAGTCTTGTTTTCCATGGAACACTCGCAATGATTTTTATTGGATGGTTCACGTCGAATCTTCCGAGAACTGGAGTTTTGCCACCTGCAATCTCTTTGCAGCTGGGGCTATATCAGCTTGAACAGCAGAATGAGCCTGAGGTGAATAACGCCCCAAAACAGCAGATGGCGACGCGTGAGGAAATTCAACCTGAAGTCGTTGAAAAAGTAGAAAAATTACCCCAAACTCCCCTCGTAGATAACGGAACGTTAACCCGAGTTACCGAGAAAAAACGTCCACCGAAAAAGCAACAAATCCAAGAGAAAAAAGTGTTGGAAGACGCGCCGGTTTCCCCTCAAGAATCAATGGTGACTTCCGTGCCGACATCCGGTAGTGCATCGAATAACAGCGCTAATTTTTCCAGCAATGCTGCGGCAGCGGTGAGCGGCCATCAAGGATGGCAAAGTGAAGTCCATCAGCGACTAGCAAAATCCAAGCGTTACCCAAGAGCGGCATTGCGTTTTCGTTCTACAGGAGTATCGCAGGTAAAAATTATCGTTGATAACCATGGCGGGCTGGTGAGTGCGAGTTTGATTAACTCATCAGGAACTAAGATTCTGGATAAAGAGGCAATGGCGACTATCCAGCGAGCAGCGCCATTCCCTGTACCACCAGAAACGTTACTTGTTGAAGGAAAAGTGGAGCTAATTGCGCCGATCGTGTTCGATACGACGTCAATCTAGAGAATAAATGGGTTGTTTTTTTCGATTAATTTTCTGGTTTATTGACGTGTTTTTTTACCACTCGTCTGGAACGATGTGCACTCGGTTCCTTACGGCGTTTTCCGTGAGGACGTTTATTCGGTGTTTTTAGTGGGGGGCTGTTTTGTTGTACGGCTCCCTTGCCATTATCACTTTCATCATTCTCTTCTGGCGTGACAATTAACGGCTGCTGCTGACCTTTCTTTTTCTTCAAACGGAATAACGTATTTGCCAAGATAAATCCGATGCACAATGCTAATAATATAAAAGTGCGCATAATATTTGTGCTGTTATCGGTTTGTTGAGTATCTGCGATGAGCAATTCAGTATCGATAGTTAGGCGTAAATAGCCTTTCGGTTCTTTTTCCCCTTGAACGGGGACGACTAGCTGATATTGAAAATTTTGCAGTGCGACATTGCTATCGATAGCCAACCTTTCTTTGACGGTTGTAGGCTCACCGACTTGAGTGACTAGCACGCCTGCGGCAGTATATAAACTCGCATCTAAAATATATTTATCTCGGGCGAGATGATTAAGATTGGCATTAATTCGTTCTAAATTAAAATCTTTGCTGCCGGGAACCATATAATCGGATAAGCTGAATGCCACTTGCTCAGCTAATACCTGAGTTAATTGCTTAAATTGTTCCACTCGATTTTGATTTTGGCTATAGCCCAAGTATGAAACCCCATGCATCAGCAAGGTTACCAGTGCAACGCAAATAACGATAATAACGGTTTTGTGTAGCCTAAACGGGAGTTTCATAAGATTAATGGTGCTCTTTGTCTGTTTGACCGCAATGGCGTGAATAGCAAAACGATAACGTGCTGGAAAATCTAAGTATAGTAATTTTATTCAGGGTATACATTACAAAAAAAAGGTTGTGCCCACAAAAGTTTGTATCCACTACAGGAGCTAATTTTCATGTCAACGAGTTTGACCTATTGTTATCTGCCCGATGAAATCCAGAAATGGCCGGGTTTACCACTTTCACTAAGTGGTGAAGAAGTGATGCCATTAGATTATCGTGCAGGGGACACAGGGTGGTTATTATATGGCCGTGGTTTAGATAAAGCCCGGATCAGTGATTTCCAGCAGCGTTTAGGGATCGCTATTGTGATCGTCTCTTCTTGGCGCATTGATGACTATCAAGTTGTCCGCATCGCCGGCAGCATTACTCCTAGAATTAAAAAACTTGCCGATGATAGTCAATTGGATGTGGTGCCATTAGGTAAAATTCCGCGTTTACGATCTCCTGGGATCTTGCTGATGGATATGGATTCTACGGCGATCCAAATCGAGTGTATTGATGAAATTGCTCGATTAGTCGGTGTGGGTGAACAAGTTTCTGAAGTGACTGAGCGGGCGATGCAAGGTGAGCTAGACTTTACAGAAAGTCTGCGTGCTCGTGTTGCACTTCTCGAAGGTGCAGATGCTGCAATCCTCGATCAAGTCCTTGAAACCTTGCCACTGATGCCCGGATTGACCAGCTTGGTTCGCAAACTCCAAGCGATGGATTGGCATATTGCGATTGCGTCCGGTGGCTTCACTTTCTTCGCGGATAATTTGCGCCAACGCTTAAAGCTGGTCGCGGCCGTGGCTAATCAACTCGAAGTGAAAAATGGCAAACTGACGGGGAAAGTTAAAGGCCCTATCGTGGATGCCAAATACAAAGCACAAACCCTCGTAAAACTGGCTGAAAAATTAGACATTCCACTGGAACAGACTGTGGCTATTGGTGATGGAGCAAACGACCTCAAAATGCTCAGAAAAGCAGGGTTGGGAATTGCGTATCATGCGAAGCCGAAAGTGTATGCGAGGGCGAAAGTGGGGATTAAGCATGCGGATCTCATGGGGGTTTTGTGTGTCCTGAGCGGGGGGCTCAAGCACGAGGAACGCTAATTTTCGTCATATTTCGGATTGTAGGGGTGTTGGCTTCTTTCGGCTATCCTAGTCACATACTTATGTATGCTCCTAGGAATATCCTCAATTGCCGCCTACCTACAACGCCGAACTATTTAGAAAATTTGTAGAAGTTAAAAACTAAAGAGTTTTCGTCATATTTCGGATTGTAGGGGTGTTGGCTTCTTTCGGCTATCCTAGTCACATACTTATGTATGCTCCTAGGAATATCCTCACTTGCCGCCTAGTCGTAACGTGAACTATTTAGAAAATTTGTAGAAGTTAAAAACTAAAGAGTTTTCGTCATATTTCGGATTGTAGGGGTGTTGGCTTCTTTCGGTTATCCTAGTCACATACTTGTGTATGCTCCTAGGAATATCCTCACTTGCCGCCTAGTCGTAACGTGAACTATTTAGAAAATTTGTAGAAGTTAAAAGTCAAAGAATTAAAGATTTAAAAATAAAGCGCTAAATATTTTTATTGGGTGATTAAGGAGTTGCTGTGGCGAAAGGTGCAAAAAGGGCATTTGTGTGTAATGAGTGTGGGGCGGATTATCCGCGCTGGCAAGGGCAGTGTAGTGCCTGTAATGCATGGAATACCATTACGGAAGTGCGCTTGGCATCGACGGCGGCGGCTCGTACAGATAGGCTGACGGGGTATGCAGGAAATGCGGCTGGCGTCAGTAAAGTCCAAAAACTGTCTGAAATTAGCCTCGAAGAACTGCCGCGTTTTACCACCGGATTTAAAGAGTTTGACCGCGTGTTGGGAGGAGGGGTAGTACCGGGAAGTGCAATTTTGATCGGGGGAAGCCCGGGGGCAGGTAAAAGTACCCTATTGCTGCAAACTATGTGCTTGCTATCCCGAGGAATGAAAACCCTGTATGTGACTGGGGAGGAATCCCTACAGCAAGTCGCGATGCGTGCTCACCGTTTAGGGTTACCGACAGATTCACTGAATATGTTGTCGGAAACCAGTATTGAACAAATCTGCCTGACTGCCGAGCAAGAACAGCCTAAATTGATGGTGATCGACTCCATTCAGGTCATGCATATGGCGGATATCCAATCCTCGCCGGGTAGCGTCGCGCAAGTGCGTGAAACCGCCGCCTATCTGACTCGCTTTGCCAAAACTCGCGGCGTGGCGATCATCATGGTCGGTCATGTCACCAAAGATGGCTCACTGGCGGGACCTAAAGTCCTTGAACACTGCATTGACTGTTCGATTATGCTCGATGGTGATGCGGATAACCGTTTTCGTACCTTACGCAGCCACAAAAACCGCTTTGGTGCCGTCAATGAGCTGGGCGTATTTGCCATGACCGAACAAGGCTTAAAAGAGGTCAGCAACCCATCCGCTATCTTTTTAAGTCGTGGAGATGAAGTGACGTCTGGTAGCTCGGTGATGGTGGTGTGGGAAGGTACGCGCCCATTACTGGTCGAAATTCAAGCCCTTGTCGACCACTCTATGATGTCCAATCCACGCCGTGTTGCCGTCGGTTTAGAACAAAACCGTTTGGCTATTTTGCTGGCGGTGCTGCATCGCCATGGCGGGCTACAAATGTCTGACCAAGATGTGTTTGTGAATGTGGTCGGTGGCGTCAAAGTGACGGAAACCAGTGCTGACCTTGCGTTGCTATTATCTTTAGTGTCGAGTTTCCGAGATCGTCCTTTACCTCGCGATTTAGTGGTGTTTGGTGAAGTTGGACTGGCAGGGGAAATCCGCCCTGTACCGAGTGGGCAAGAACGTATTTCAGAAGCGGCAAAACATGGTTTCAAACGCGCTATCGTTCCCCATGCCAATATGCCAAAAAAATTACCGGCTGATATGAAAGTGTATGGGGTGAAGAAGTTGGCGGATGCGTTAAGTATTCTCGATGAGCTCTAAATTATCGTCATGCTCCGCGCTGTTGCTTGCGCCTAGCGACAACACGGATCATTTAGATAATGATGCGATAGCGAGAGAAAAGATTCTCTGTTAAAAAGGGAATAAAAGCGAAAGGACAAATAATATGGCTGAATTTGAGTATCTAAAAAGTGCCATCAAGGGTGCTGGTTATACATTACAGCAAGTAGCTGATGCAACAGAGATGACCAAAGGGTATCTCAGCCAGTTAATTAATGACAAAATCAAAAGTCCGAGTGCTCAAAAAATTGCTGCACTTCATCGCTTCTTAGGCTTGGAGTATCCCATCCAACAAAAAACGATTGGCGTGGTATTCGGTAAATTTTATCCGTTACATACGGGGCACATTTATTTGATTCAGCGAGCTTGTAGCCAAGTTGATGAGCTGCATGTAATTTTATGTCACGACGAGCCTCGCGATAAAGAGCTATTTGTGAATAGCTCCATGTCTCAACAGCCTACCGTGAGTGACCGACTGCGCTGGTTGCTACAAACCTTTAAGTATCAAAAAAATATTCATATTCACTCATTTGATGAGCAAGGAATTGAGCCTTATCCTCACGGTTGGGAAGTGTGGAGCGAAGGAATGAAAGGCTTTATGAAAAAGCACAATATTCATCCTAGCTTTATCTATTCTGGTGAGTCAAATGATGTTCAACGTTATAAAAAACACCTTGGGATCGAAACTATCTTGATTGATCCTGAACGCACCTTTATGAATATCAGTGGAAATCAAATTCGTCAGGCGCCATTCCGTTATTGGGAATATATTCCAACCGAAGTGAAGCCTTTCTTTGTACGTAAAGTGGCAATTTTAGGTGGCGAATCTAGCGGGAAATCAACGCTAGTGAATAAGCTGGCGAATATTTTTAATACTACCAGTGCGTGGGAGTATGGGCGCGATTATGTCTTCAGCCATTTGGGTGGTGATGAGATGGCGCTGCAATATTCTGATTACGATAAAATTGCGTTAGGGCATGCCCAGTATATTGATTTTGCAGTGAAGTATGCGAACAAAGTGGCCTTCATTGATACGGATTTTGTCACCACTCAAGCATTTTGTCTGCGTTATGAGGGTAAAGAGCACCCTTTCGTGCAGGCATTGATTGACGAGTATCGTTTTGATTTGGTGATTGTGCTGGAGAATAATACGCCGTGGGTGGCGGATGGGTTACGTAGTTTAGGCAGTGATAAAGACCGCATGGAGTTTCAAACTTTATTGATTGAGATGCTGAAGAAAAACAGTATTGATTTTGTCCATGTGGAATCCTCAGACTATGACTCACGTTTCTTAGAGTGTGTTTCGTTAGTTCAGCAATTACTGATGCTAGATAACTCAATGTAATTAAAAAAACGGCACCCAAAGGTGCCGTTTTTTGATCATAAAAAGGGACTATTTAGTCATCTTTTTATACTTGATACGATGTGGTTGCAACGCATCAGCACCTAAAGTACGTTTCTTGTAATCTTCGTACTCAGAGAAGTTACCTTCGAAGAAGGTAATGTTGCCTTCATCTTGGTAATCGATGATGTGAGTCGCGATACGGTCAAGGAACCAACGGTCATGGGAAATAACCATTGCACAGCCTGGGAATTCTAACAGGGCGTTTTCCAGTGCGCGTAAAGTTTCAACATCAAGGTCATTGGTTGGTTCATCGAGGAGCAGCATGTTACCGCCAACTTGCAGCAGTTTTGCCAGATGTAAACGACCACGCTCACCACCAGATAGCTCACCGACACGTTTACCTTGGTCAATGCCTTTAAAGTTAAAGCGACCAACATAAGCACGGCTTGGGATCTCAAAGTTACCGATACGCATGATATCTTGACCATTGGAAATCTCTTCCCATACAGTTTTGCTATCATCCATCGCATCACGGAACTGATCCACGGAAGCAATCTTCACGGTATCACCCAACGTGATTGAGCCAGAATCCGGTTGTTCTTGACCTGAAATCATGCGGAATAGGGTTGATTTACCCGCACCGTTCGGACCGATGATCCCCACGATCGCCCCTTTCGGGATCGAGAAGCTCAGGTTGTCGATCAGTACACGATCCCCATAAGATTTACTCAGGTTTTCAATTTCGAGTACTTTGTCACCCAGACGTGGTCCAGGTGGAATAAACAGCTCGCTGGTTTCGTTACGTTTTTGGTATTCGACGCTGTTAAGTTCTTCAAAGCGAGCCAGACGCGCTTTACCTTTCGATTGGCGGCCTTTAGGATTTTGACGGATCCACTCAAGTTCTTTCTCGATGGATTTACGACGAGCAGCTTCAGTTGACGCTTCTTGCGCCAGACGCTCATCTTTTTGTTCCAACCAAGAAGAGTAGTTACCTTCCCAAGGAATACCTTCACCACGGTCAAGTTCGAGGATCCAGCCTGCGACGTTATCGAGGAAGTAACGGTCATGGGTAATTGCCACAACGGTGCCCTCGTAGTCATGCAGGAAGCGCTCTAACCAAGCGACGGATTCAGCATCCAAGTGGTTAGTCGGTTCATCGAGTAGCAACATGTCAGGTTTTTCTAACAGTAGGCGGCAAATTGCCACTCGGCGGCGTTCACCACCAGAGAGGTTTTCAATTTTGGCATCCCAAGCTGGTAAGCGTAATGCATCCGCGGCACGCTCAAGTTGGTTATCCAAATTATGGCCATCATGAGCGGCGATAATTGCTTCTAGCTCACCTTGCTCTTTGGCTAATTTATCAAAATCCGCATCAGGATCGGCATACAGAGCATAAACCTCATCAAGACGGTTTAATGCTTGTTTCACTTCACCTACGGCTTCTTCAACCGCTTCACGTACAGTGTGCTCAAGGTTCAGTTTTGGTTCTTGTGGCAGATAACCAATTTTAATGCCTGGCTGAGGACGTGCTTCCCCTTCAATATCCGTATCAATACCCGCCATAATGCGCAGTAAGGTGGATTTACCAGCACCGTTAAGACCTAAAACACCAATTTTAGCTCCAGGAAAGAAGCTCAGAGAGATGTTTTTTAAAATATGACGTTTCGGTGGAACAATTTTTCCCACTCGATACATGCTGTAGACGTATTGAGCCAATTTATCTTACCTTTTGTTTTATAAGAAAAAATTAAATATTTTTCATCTATGAGACATATCAGGGACATTTATCGCTAACTTTAGCATTTTAGTACTTCAACCTGGCAACTTATGTGCTCAGAGGGGGAATTCCCATAGACAGTAAAATCATTTGTGCCTAACTGTAATTGTTCTTGTACCTAAGTCAATAATTTCCCATATGAGAGTGCCATATCGATCAAAATTTTGTCTGTTGTTGCGATCAAACCATGAGATTGTTTATGACGCAAAGGATGGCGTTTCGTGCAATTTAGTAATCATTAACTCGTTTAAGATGGGAGCGATAACGGGATAAATAGCATGTTTTAAGCATGGTTTATTAGCGTTATAAAAATATGGACTCATTTACTTATCATTGTGTTTTTATACTGAAATAAATCTGCGTAAAAGGAATTAATATGTTTTCAGCTAATATTTCTCATCGTCATTCTGATTTAATTGATTTTAGCGATGTATCCACTCAAGGCAATACAAAAACCAATGGCTTTAATTCTTCAACGACAGTGAATGAATTAAATGCTTATCACTTATTGGATTCATCACAACAAAATGAAGTGGATAGTATGATTAATGCTTATTCAATATCGAATAAGGAACAACGAAATCAATTAAGTAGCAAAATAGATAAAATTGTTGATGATTTATTTGAGATTCGAAATTCGGTTTATCAGTTTATCAATGAAGGAACGGATAGTGTTCGCGGGGAATTCAAACCGGGGAAGAACGCTAATGATAGAGACCACTATATTAGAATGTTAGTGGCTTTTAATACGATAAATAATGGAATTGAAAAAGTGAGAGAAGACAAAGGGTTTGCAAAATGTGATGTCGATGTCAGTCTCCATCTCCACCACTCTTCTTCAGTATATGGAGACCTGCAATCATTGAATAAATTATTGAGTGAAAATAGCATGAGAGCTGATTCAACGGCTCATCTTCCGAACCTAACGTATAATAAAGGCGAACTTCAATTTGGCTAAATAGCAATCTAGGTATTATTTCTAGAACGGGAATACAGATAAATATCCCTATAATTCACGCCAACACATTTTGTTGGCGTGATGATGTTGGTTTTTCTAGCGCCTTCAACCGCCCCGCCCCCCCGCACTAATGAGTGTAAAAGTATTGTAAACTCGATAAATTCAAGAAATCTCCACTGTCACTGGCTGAAAACTTTAGGTAGCATTAATATTATTGATACATGTAATTGATGCTTTGGGTATGTTTGAGGTTTATCTCTAACAGGATTTAAGCGATGGAGCGGGTAAATATGAAAGGTTGGTTAGTGGCAGTTCCAGTGACGATGCTGTTAGTATCCACAACAGTTTGGGCGGATTCTTTACAGGCACAACGTGAACGTTATCAAGCGATTAAGCTCGCTTGGGATGCCAATAAAATGGATGAAGTGGAACGATTGTTACCAACCTTACAGGATTATCCACTCTATCCCTATTTGGTTTACCGTGAGCTGTCCCAAGATTTGGATATTATCTCCCCAAGACAAGCTCAAGAATTCATTAATACCTATCCGACGTTACCTGCCGCAAAAACACTCAAAAACCGTTTTGTGAATGAGTTAGCACGTCGCCAAGAGTGGAAATCATTACTGGAATTTAGCCCTGAAGCTCCTCAACCAGCAGAAGCGCAATGTAATTTCTATTTTGCAAATTGGGCAACGGGAAATAAGCAAGTTGCGTGGCAAGGTGCTGAAAAATTATGGCTCAATGGCCATTCGATGCCAGCTTCCTGCGACAAATTATTTAATGAGTGGGAAAGGGAAGGCTACCTATCGACCGATATGATTTTGGCGCGCATTCATTTAGCGATCAAAGAAGGAAATACGTCAACCGCAACTTACCTTGCTAAGCGTCTTCCGAACAGCTATAAAACGGTCGCAGATGCGTTGGTTAAATTGCAAAATGATCCGGCATCGGTAGTGGCATTCGCCAAAAACCTCACACCAACAGATTTTACTCGCCAAGCGACGATAGCGGGTTTTAGTCGCTTTGCACGTCAATCACCGGATGAAGCGCGTGCCGCTTTAGCGGGAATTAGTTCTGCCCAGAAAATGAATATGGCAGAAACCCAGCAACTCAAAGATAGCGTAGCATGGCAATACATGGGGGATGTAACCCCTGAGCAGGCAATGTGGCGTGATGAAACTATCCGTGAAACGAATTCAGCAACCTTAAAAGAGCGCCGCGTGCGCTTGGCCTTGGGGCAAGGTGACAAAGCGGGCGTCGCAACGTGGTTGAAGCAACTTCCTAATGAAGTGAAAAATAAGGAAGAGTGGCAATATTGGCAGGCGATGACATTAATTGATCAAGGTAAAACCGCAGAAGGGGAAACACTACTGCGCCAGTTAACGTCAAAACGTGGTTTTTATCCAATGGTTGCGGCTCAGCAGCTGAAAATGGATTATCCCGTGTATGTGAATAAAGCCGTACAACCGGATGAAAGTATTCATAATATGCCGCAAATTCAGCGTGTACGTGAATTGATGTATTGGGAAATGGATAATCTTGCGCGTTCCGAATGGATTAATTTAGTCTCTTCGATGTCTGCTAATCAGCAGGAGCAGTTAGCGCGCTATGCCTTTAACAATAAATGGGCAGATCTCAGCGTTCAAGCCACGATCACGGCGAAGTTGTGGGATCATCTGGAAGAGCGATTCCCTCTTGCATGGGAAAAGCAATTTAATACTTATACTCGTGATAAAAGCATCCAGAAAAGTTATGCAATGGCAATTGCTCGTCAAGAAAGTGCATGGAACCCTCAAGCACAATCACCTGTGGGTGCAACGGGCTTAATGCAGTTGATGCCAGCAACAGCAAAACATACTGCGAAAAAGCAAGGTATTAGCAACTATGTGAATACCAGCCAACTGACTAACCCAGTCATGAATATTGAACTCGGAACTGCCTACTTAGATGATGTTTATCAACAGTTTGGTAATAACCGTATTTTAGCCAGTGCGGCTTATAATGCGGGGCCATCACGAGTGAATCGTTGGTTAGGTAACAGTGCAGGGCGTATTGATGCAATTGCATTCGTAGAAAGTATTCCATTCTCCGAGACCCGTGGCTATGTGAAAAATGTGCTGTCTTATGATTTGTTTTATAAGCATTTCTTAGGGGAGAAAGGGAATGTGTTATCTGCTTCTGAATGGAATATGAAATACTGATTCTTATTTTATTTTTAACTATGACGGATAGCGTTCTGTGCTATTATTTGTACTAGTTTAATAGTATGGAAGGTAAGGCGATGACTGTAGAATATACCTCTGATCCGGCATTAACCGCCGATGAGAATGCAGATTGGCAACGTTTTGTGGAACTGCTACAAATGGCATTTGAACAAAATATACAGCATTCAATTCTTCAGCTATTACTCACTCCGGATGAACGGACAGCGCTAGGAACTCGAGTGAGGATAGTGCAAGAGTTGATGCGAGGTGAAATGAGCCAACGAGAGTTAAAAAATGAGTTAGGTGTTGGGATCGCAACCATTACTCGTGGGTCGAATAGTTTGAAATCAGCACCGATTCCGGTCAAAGAGTGGCTAGAGTCGAAATTACTTTAGTCTTATTTAACCAAAAAGCAGGGCTCCCAATGATTGAGAGCCCTGCATGCATTTTAAATTGTTTCGGGTATAATTAATCGTCTATCTGGTTTAGCTCTTTATAAATTTCGTGCTTAATAGGAACTAAGGCAAGTATTAAGGCTTGTTGATAAACACTGGTGCGCGTCAGAACGCCATTGGTGAAAAAGCCAATAGCGCCACCTTGTTGCTTGATATTATCAATACCGGTTAAGAATGCCATTTCGTCGCCAAGCTCACGCCCTTCACGGATCCCCGCAAGAATTTTTTCTGGGATCATGATACTGGCAGAACGAGATTCTCCACGAATTTGGCTGTGTTCGATAACAATCCAAGCGAATGTCATATCATCTTCGACGCCAGCTTCAATACCGACCCAAAAGTCAGCTTCTGGGCGAACTTGTCTCGATGCCATCACTCGTTGTCTTGCACCTGTACGGGTTTCATTATTACCGATAGGTTGCTGTGGAACGCTGCTATCGACATTAATATCTTCAATTTGATAACTGCCTGGTCCAAAAACAGCATCGAAAGCAAGATGAATTGCTTTAATTTTGGCAGGATTAGTCGTTGCAGCTATAACTTGGTACATTAATTATTTTCCTTTGAACACATACTTTGCACAGTAATAACGGAACACATCTATGTTACAGGTTTATCTTGTTCGCCATGGCGAAACTGAATGGAACGTTGCTCGTCGCATACAGGGTCAATCAGATAGCCCTCTGACGGCTCTTGGTCGTAAACAGGCGGAACAAGTCGCCAATCGGGTCAAATCAGAAGGTATTACCCATATTATCACTAGTGATATGGGACGCACACGCGAAACTGCACAAATTATTGCGGATGTTTGCGGTTGTGAAATTATCACAGAACCGCGTTTACGTGAACTAAATATGGGCGTATTAGAACAGAGAGAGATTGATTCACTCACCGAGCAGGAAGAGCAATGGCGTCAGAGCTTGATCAATGGCGCTGATGGCGGACGTATTCCTAATGGTGAATCAATGGATGAATTGTTTACGCGCATGTTTGCAGCATTGAATCGTTGCCTTGAATTACCTGAAGATAGCCGCCCATTGCTGGTTAGCCACGGTTTAGCGCTAAGTACTTTATTAAGTCGTATCTTAGGGGTTCCTGCTAATTCACCGCGTCGTTTACGATTGCGTAATTGCTCCCTTTCTCGAGTGGATTACCAAAATAGCCCATGGTTAGCCAATGGCTGGATCGTAGAAACGGCGGGAGAGGTAACCCATTTAACGCAGCCTGCCTTAGATGAGCAGCAGGGTTAATGGTATAAAAAAGGCGTTTTCATAGAAAACGCCTCAATCACCAAAAAGACCTATTTTATTGTGCGTACTGTGTGCTATCTATTTTGATAGGTACATAATAGCTGAATGCATCAATATGGGTTTTCGGATCACTATTGCTCACATCATCAATCTCAACATCTTTAATTTTGTAATGCTCAATATCATAGCCAGGGCGACGAGTTAGGTTTAGCTTCGGCAGATAGATACCATAAATCTGATACAAAAATTCTTGTAATCTTTCTCTATTTGCTTCACCACTGAAATTGAACTTCACATATTCCCCTGCGGGAATGGTGATATGGCTGTATTGCGTATTATTGAAACTTGCATCTTCAGGTTTGACCGCTGTGGTATAAAACACGGTCTGCTCATCTTCTTTTTCAGCATTGTGAATAGCGTGATGTAAGCCAAAGACTTCAGATGCTACGCTGGTGGTATGTTCTAGGTAATAGCGCCAGAATGATTGACGCATTTGCGAACAGGCTGTTGACCACTCCTCTAAGGCGTAGGAACAGCTTTGTTCTAAACCAACCAATGATTGTTCCGGTATCTGCACAAATTCATAATTCAGAGGATGGTGATCATTCAACAAAATAGGTGGACAGATACCTGCGGCACACCACTCTTCAGTGCGGCGATAAAATGCCGGAGTTAGGTTAAATTGTTTTTTAAATGCACGAGTGAATGTCTGTTGTGAATCAAATCGGTACTGTAATGCAATATCAAGGATGGGACGGCTGGTTAGGCGCAGTGCTACAGCCGCTCGGGACAGGCGTCTTGCGCGAATATAAGCACCGATAGCTTGATCGGTTACATCCTTGAACATTCTCTGTAAATGCCACTTTGAATACCCCGCTTTAGCGGCAACATTATCTAATGATAATGGTTTATCAAGGTTATCATCTATCCAGCGAAGAAGATCGCGAATAATATTAGTTTGATCCATGGATATCCCCAAGCAATACGACTCACAGGACTGATATGAGTTATCAATGATTCGCTATTCTATAACAAGTTATCTTTTTCGTTTATAGTAAATGCGGTGTATTTAAGATTTAGTTACAAAACAGAGTGATCATCATTTTTATTATATTAAGATGCTGTAGTTAATTAAGCTGAAAAGGGAATACAGAATGCGTTTTTCTAGATTAAAAAATTACGCCTTAGGCGATGCCATAAAAAAACTCGTTATCGCATCATTACTATCGACATTCTCTTTTGCCACGGTGGCTGAAGAAATTGGCTCTGTGGATACGGTATTTAAAGTATTCGGTCCAGATCATAAAATCGTCGTCGAAGCTTTTGATGACCCCGATGTAGATAATGTAACGTGCTATTTAAGTCGTTCTAAAACAGGTGGAATTAAAGGCGGTTTAGGCTTAGCCGAAGATACGTCGGACGCCGCAATTTCTTGCCAGCAAGTAGGCCCCATCGAATTGACTGATCGTGTAAAACGTAACCCACAGAAAGGGCAGGTCGTTTTCCAAAAGAGAACTTCATTAGTCTTCAAAAAGCTGCAAGTGGTGCGTTTCTATGATCCAAAACGCAATGCGTTAATCTACTTGACGTATTCGGATAAAATGATTGATGGCTCACCAAAAAATGCATTGAGTGCAGTGCCAGTTATGCCTTGGTAGCAATATAAATGCAAAAGGCACTTTTTACAGTGCCTTTTGATTGTGCAATGTGAAACGACATTTTTACAACCTGTTAGTTGCCTTATCCGCTCTCTAAGGATGTGATTTCTGACCCTTACGGTCTGGCTACACACGCGCAGCGCGGGCGACGTTCGATAATTTATAGAGCAGGGTCGCTCATACCAGCTCTTATGGGTATCCTATCGATTATGACTATTAGAGGCAATTATTATTTTTTACTTGAGCCAAATAAGGTGAGAGCCTCAATATTAACGATTGGATATCGTTGTTTTAGTAACTTAAATGCAGCCATCAATGAGGTACCTGTTGTTACCATGTCATCAACAAGTAAAATATTGCAGGGGACAGATATATTGCTGGGTATATTTCCCCAAGTTAGCGGGTTAATATATTTTCTTAACTTGACCCGAGTAATTGATTTTATTTCAAAAGGTGTTTTGGGTGAGTTAAATGAAATAAATCGTTTAGTATCCTCATGTAAGGCGGAGCGTTCGGACGATCTTATGGGCAAATTATAAAGGCTATCAAGTGTATGTTGTGCGCTATTTTTTATTATTATGTCGTGATGATACTCACCAATTCCTGAATGTTTGATTACTTTTTTAGCAAATAAAGCTGTTAAATTACTAGATGATGGTAATGGAATAAGCCAATCCCATACAAAACCAGCGGCGAGAAATTTTGGCAATATTTGTCGATAGCTTTGATTCAAATCTATTATTGAACGTCGTGTAGCTCTGACCTGGTGTAGGCCTTTTAAGGCGTAAAGCATGGGGTTATTATCCCCAATAGGTTTTCTGACATGTTTGTTTCTTCTACTTTTTGTTCTTGCAAAAATAGAGGTAACTTTTAAGTTATTATCCAATAGAGTTGTTGTAGGGTTTCCAATTGCAGTAGTAATGCAAAAATGATTATGAGAGTGATCTACCTCAACTAGCTTATTTCTTTCATCGACAACGAACCCCATATTATCCCCTCAATGTCTAAGCTAAGCTTATTTTGGATATTTAAGGGAATATATCGCTAGGTGATTCTAAAAAATATAACTGAATCAATAAAAAAGGGTACTTTAAGATAATGTTTTATAAAAAAACCGTAGTCATGAATGACTACGGTTTCATTAAATCAAGATACTGATATTAAGTGACGATTATTCGTCTAAATCACCACAAAAACGGTAACCTTCACCGTGGATGGTTGCGATGATTTCTGGGGTATCCGGTGTTGATTCAAAATGCTTACGGATACGACGGATAGTCACATCGACCGTTCTATCGTGTGGTTTTAATTCACGGCCGGTCATTTTCTTCAGTAAGTCAGCGCGAGTCTGAATTTTGCCTGGGTTTTCACAGAAGTGTAGCATTGCACGGAACTCACTACGTGGTAATTTGTAGTGCTCGCCAGCAGGGCTAACTAATGAACGGCTATTGATATCTAATTCCCAGCCATTAAATTTATAACTCTCAACGAGGCGACGTTCTTCTGTGCCACCGACTAAATTCATTGTACGAGACAATAAATTGCGTGCACGGATAGTCAGTTCACGTGGGTTGAATGGCTTGGTGATATAGTCATCAGCACCAATTTCAAGACCAAGAATTTTATCGACTTCATTGTCACGACCAGTTAAAAACATCAATGCGATACTTTCTTGCTCACGTAATTCACGAGCTAGCAGTAAACCGTTTTTACCTGGTAAGTTGATGTCCATGATAACTAAATTGATGTCATGCTCAGAGAGAACGTTATTCATCTCTTCGCCATCAGTGGCTTCATGGACCACATAACCTTCCGCTTCAAAAATACTTTTCAGCGTATTACGTGTGACAATTTCGTCTTCAACGATCAAAATGTGTGGGGTCTGCATATTTGCTACCTAAAGTATTAAAATAAAAATACTGAACTCACAAGCCGTTTCCAGTTAGGTGGTTGTTGGTATGATTATCTGGAAAATCACGTTCATGAGTATAAATTTGTCTTTACATTTATCAGTGATTTAAAGCTGCCTATCCGTTAAGCATAAGATAGTAAAACCTACCAAAATTAAAGCACTTTCCCAATATTGGGCTGTTAACAGCAATATAACAGCTAATACTGCATTTACCACCTAAAAAACTAACTTTTGTTGATACATATCAAAATCAATTGTAGCACGTTAACAAAGATTGTTAGGTAGAGAATTATACCAAATTTAGATTACTCTGAGGTATCGAATTGAGATAAAAAATAATAGTTTTAAAAATAGATAATGTTTTTATTTCATGAGTATATGGATGAGAGCCCGCATAGTTATGGGGTGCTCACTGCTGAAATTTAACTTAAAGTGGTTGAAGGAACGTTTTTTTACTGTAATTTTTTTTCTAAAAATAAGGAAGAGTAAAATCAATTTTATTAATCTAAAATCGCGTAAAAATAGCAATTCTGGTTTTTTATAACTCAAACTAGGGAATTACACCTATTCACTTTGAATTATTCCCTTTTATTTTACAAAAAATTAACAAATTAATTAAGAAATATCTGAATTCTATTTTCTTCTTTATAATAAATTTTATGGCTATTGAGTCATCAATTAATGGAATTGATTTGTGACTTGGTAAGGTGATTTTATGGTTGGCATCAATATTGATGAAAAATAATTCAAGATAAACATGGATTTTCAAAACCGTGTTTATCTCAATATTTTGATTACCTCTGAGCTAGCAATGACAGATATCAATAATTAGAATTTGATTGTTTATTGAACAATAAATGCATCCGCTATTGAAATAATATTTAAATCTGACAACTCAATGGTAATTGGTTTTTATTTCTGGATTATGGAGCTTTTGTCTGTTTTTATACAGGAATATTCCCTAAAGCTAGGTGATCTTTAATCTAGCGAAAGGGCGGAATTATGCGAGTTAGAGCAAATAAATTTGACATTTTTCAACAATTACTTTAACCGTATAGGGAGAAACTAAATGTTCCCAATGAGACAGACAGAATTTATGCGTAACATCAGCCTGACTACGATTATTACCACCACCACCGTAACCACAGGAAACGGGGCGGGCTGACGCATCCAAAAAATAAAAATGAAAAAGCCCGCATCCAAAAAGATGTGGGCTTTTTTTTGGTGTTAATTCAGGAGAGAAATACCATGCGTGTGCTTAAATTTGGCGGTACTTCGGTTGCAAATGACGAACGAGTACTGAACGTTGCTGACATCGCTGAAAGCAAATTAGCTGATGGGCAAGTGACTCTGGTGCTATCTGCACCAGCAAAAATCACTAACCATCTCGTTGCAATGATTGAAAAAACAGTCGCGGGTCAGGATGTCATCACGCATGTGAATGATGCAGAAATGATTTTTGCTAATCTGTTAAAGGGCTTGAAAGATAAGCTACCCGGCTTCGAATATGACAAGTTAAAAAAACTAACTGAACACGAATTCGCGCAAATTAAACAAGTACTGCATGGTATTACTCTTCTTGGACAATGTCCTGACAGCATTAACGCCGCAATTATCTGTCGTGGTGAAAAACTCTCTATTGCCATCATGGAATCTGTTTTAAAAGCGCGTGGCCACAAAGTTACTGTGATAAACCCAGTCGAAAGCTTGCTTGCAAAAGGGCACTATTTAGAATCCACAGTTGACATCAATGAATCAACAAAACGGATTGCCGAATTAAATATACCAAAAGACCATTTTATCTTGATGGCAGGTTTCACCGCAGGGAATGATAAAGGTGAACTCGTGGTTTTAGGGCGTAACGGCTCTGACTATTCTGCGGCGGTATTAGCGGCGTGCTTACGCGCTGATTGCTGTGAGATTTGGACTGATGTTGATGGTGTTTATACCTGTGACCCACGTTTAGTGCCTGATGCAAGATTACTCAAGGGAATGTCGTACCAAGAAGCGATGGAGCTTTCATATTTCGGCGCGAAAGTTCTTCATCCTCGTACTATTGCACCGATTGCTCAGTTCCAAATTCCTTGCT
Organism: Providencia rustigianii DSM 4541; assembly: GCF_000156395.1. Classification (GTDB taxonomy): domain Bacteria; phylum Pseudomonadota; class Gammaproteobacteria; order Enterobacterales; family Enterobacteriaceae; genus Providencia; species Providencia rustigianii. Next base: position 291,547 of record NZ_GG703820.1, on the reverse strand, counting down.
TGATCAAAAACACCACTAATCCGAGTGCTCCGGGAACGTTAATTGGGGATGGACAAACGGACGTCAGTACCCCAGTTAAAGGGATCACTAACCTGAATAATATGGCGATGATCAACGTCTCAGGCCCGGGAATGAAAGGCATGGTGGGTATGGCTGCGCGTATTTTCTCAGTCATGTCGCGTAAAGGAATCTCCGTGGTACTGATCACCCAATCGTCCTCAGAATACAGTATCAGTTTCTGTGTGCCACAAAATGAACTTCGACGAGCACGTACTGCGCTAGAAGAAGAGTTTTATTTAGAGCTGAAGGATGGGGTATTAGACCCATTAGATGTGATGGAGCAACTGGCTATCATCTCCGTTGTGGGTGACGGTATGCGTACGCTAAAAGGTATTTCAGCGCGTTTCTTCTCAGCATTGACTCGTGGCAATATTAATATCGTGGCGATTGCTCAGGGGTCCTCTGAGCGCTCTATTTCCGCGGTTATTGCCAATGAATCAGCGACAACGGCGGTACGCTTATGTCACCAAATGCTCTTCAATGCAGAACAAGTGATCGAGGCCTTTATAGTGGGTGTCGGTGGGGTTGGTAATGCGCTGATTGAGCAGATTCATCGCCAGCAACAATGGCTAAAACAGAAACATATTGACCTGCGTGTGTGCGGTATCGCGAACTCAAGAGCGATGCTAACTAATATGCAAGGTATTGATTTAGATAACTGGAAAGCGGAACTCGCTGAAGCAAAAGAGCCATTTAGTCTTAGCCGCTTGATCCGCTTAGAGCGTGAATATCACTTCTTGAATCCAGTAATTATCGACTGTACATCAAATCAAGAAATTGCTGAGCAGTATGTTAATTTCTTAAAAGATGGTTTTAACGTTGTGACGCCGAATAAAAAAGCCAACACATTGTCGATGGATTATTACCATCAGCTACGTGAAGCATCAGAGAATTCGAAACGTAAATTCTTATATGACACTAACGTTGGCGCAGGTTTACCGGTAATTGAGAATCTTCAAAACTTACTCAATGCTGGGGATGAGCTGGTTCATTTCAGCGGTATCTTGTCTGGCTCCCTTTCGTTTATTTTCGGTAAATTAGACGAAGGCATGTCATTGTCTGAAGCGACAACATTAGCAAAAGAGAAAGGCTTTACAGAGCCGGATCCTCGTGATGATTTATCCGGTATGGATGTAGCACGTAAATTATTAATTCTTGCCCGTGAAGCGGGATATAAATTAGAACTGGAAGATATTGAAATTGAATCAGTATTACCCGCTGATTTTGACAGTTCAGGTAACGTGACTGAATTTATGGCACGTTTACCCCAGCTAGATGCCCCATTTGCTGAGCGCATAAAAGCCGCAGAGGCAGAAGAAAAAGTGTTACGCTATGTCGGTCTTATCGAAGAAGGTCGCTGTCAGGTGAAAATTGTCGCCGTTGATGGTAACGACCCACTGTTTAAAGTGAAAAATGGCGAAAACGCACTGGCATTCTATACGCGCTATTACCAGCCAATTCCTTTAGTGTTAAGAGGCTATGGTGCCGGTAATGATGTAACTGCGGCGGGTGTATTTGCGGATATGCTGCGTACCCTATCATGGAAATTGGGAGTTTAAGAAGTGATTAAAGTTTATGCACCTGCTTCAATTGGGAATGTGAGCGTTGGGTTTGATGTGCTTGGCGCGGCAGTTTCACCTATTGATGGCTCATTATTAGGTGACTGTGTCAGTATTGAAGCGGCGGATACTTTTTCATTAACCAATCAAGGTCGATTCGTTAGCAAGCTGCCAAAGAAAATGGAACACAACATTGTTTATCAATGTTGGGAACTGTTTTGTGAGCGTCTTGGTAAAAAACTGAATGTGGCAATGGTTCTCGAAAAAAATATGCCCATTGGTTCTGGCTTGGGATCAAGTGCATGTTCAGTGGTTGCCGCACTGATGGCGCTCAATGAATTTGCAGGTAAACCGTTTGACCAAACTGAATTACTTGGGATGATGGGGGTCTTGGAAGGACGCATTTCAGGAAGTATTCATTATGATAATGTTGCACCTTGCTACCTCGGCGGCTTACAGCTGATTATAGAGCAAAATGGCATTATTTCGCAGCCGGTTCCTGCCTTTAAAAATTGGTATTGGGTAATGGCTTATCCGGGGATTAAAGTCTCCACTGCGGAAGCGCGCGCCATTTTACCCGATAGCTATTCTCGCTATGACATTGTGAACCATGGGCGATATTTATCAGGCTTTATCCACGCTTGCCATACTAACCAGCCAGAATTGGCGCTCACGATGATCAAAGATGTGGTTGCCGAGCCATACCGAACTCAATTACTACCGGGTTTTGCTCAAGCTCGTGAGCATGCTAAACAAATTGGGGCGCTAGCCTGTGGAATTTCAGGTTCAGGTCCAACCTTGTTCACCATTAGCGATGATATAAAAATCGCGCAAGAAATGGTGGAGTACCTACAACAACATTACATTCAAAATGATGAAGGCTTTGTGCATATCTGCCATTTAGATCTGGTCGGTGCAAGGACAATAGGGTAAACGATGAAACTGTATAATTTAAAAGATAACAATGAACAAGTCAGCTTCGCGCAAGCCGTGAAACAAGGTTTAGGTAAGCAGCAAGGTCTGTTTTTCCCGCAAGATTTACCCGCTTTTAGTGCGAGTGAAATAGATGAATTATTAAAACTGGATTTTGTTACTCGCAGTAGCCGAATTTTAAGTGCATTTATCGGCGATGAAATTCCAGCAGAACAGCTACAGGCTCGTATTAAAGATGCTTTCGCATTTCCTGCCCCGGTATCTAAAGTGGAAGATGATGTGGCTACGTTAGAGCTATATCATGGGCCAACGTTAGCGTTTAAAGATTTTGGCGGGCGTTTTATGGCGCAAGCGTTAGCACAAGTTGCAGGCGGTGCGCCAGTGACTATCCTAACGGCAACTTCGGGTGATACTGGCGCAGCAGTTGCTCATGCTTTCTATGGTGTGGACAATGTTCAAGTCGTGATCCTGTATCCGGAAGGAAAAATCAGCCCACTACAAGAAAAACTGTTCTGTACACTGGGTAAAAATATCCACACAGTGGCTATCAAAGATGATTTCGATGCGTGCCAGGCATTAGTGAAGCACGCTTTCGATGATGAAGAATTGAAAAAAGCGTTGTATCTAAACTCTGCGAACTCAATCAATATTAGCCGTTTATTAGCGCAAATTTGCTACTATTTTGAAGCTGTCGCTCAAATCCCAGCAGAGAAACGGGATCAATTGGTGATTTCGGTACCAAGTGGTAACTTTGGGGATCTAACAGCGGGATTACTCGCGAAATCGATGGGATTACCGGTTAAGCGCTTTATTGCGGCGACGAATGTCAATGATACTGTTCCTCGTTATTTAGAGGATGGCAAATGGACACCACATCAAACGGTCGCTACTTTATCGAATGCGATGGATGTGAGCCAACCAAATAACTGGCCACGAATTGAAGAGCTATTCCGTCGTAAAGGTTGGTCATTAGACGAGCTGGGTCATGGGGTAGTCAATGATGAAGTGACTAGAGAAACGGTACGTGAATTAGATAAAAAAGGGTATTTATCTGAGCCTCATGCCGCAGTCGCTTATCGTGTTCTGCGTGATCAACTGCAAGATGGTGAATATGGCTTATTCTTAGGAACAGCTCACCCAGCGAAGTTTAAAGAGAGCGTTGAAGCTATCTTAAACAAACAAATTCCATTGCCTAAAGAATTAGCGGAACGTGCAGATTTACCGCTATTATCGCATTTTTTACCTTCTGATTTCGCTCAGCTGCGTGAATTTTTAATGAAACTAGCGCCAAAGCAATAATTAATATTGATGTTTATAACGGAAGCTGAGGCTTCCGTTTTTTATGCCGTGATCTTTACGCTTATGAATCGGTTCCATCAGAACCATTTTGTCCTCCGTTAGGGCCTCCTTTCCCGCCTTTACCGGGTTGCCCTCCAGGGCCTGAATTGCCACCACTGCCACCATTGCCACTACCAGATGCATCACCGCCATTGCCCCCATGCCCGCCATTATATCCGCCGTGACCTCCATTTCCTCCGTTACCATCGATGGAACCATTCCCACCGTTGCCGCCATTACCTAAGCCATCACCATTTCCACCGTGGCCACCATCGCCACCGCTAATACCGCCATTTCCACCGTGGCCACCATCGCCACCGCTAATACCGCCATTTCCCCCATTTCCACCATTACCATTGCTGCCTGGTGTTGCATGTCCTCCATGATTGCCATGACCATGATTTCCGCCATTGCCTCCATTCCCTCCTTGTTGACCGTCGCCGCCTCTACCCCCTTGACTGGTATTTCCATGCTGTCCGTTTGTTCCATTATTTCCATTGTACGAGAAATGAAAATAAGTATCTCGACAGTGAAAAGGTAAGCAAAGGTTCAAAATTGATTTATCATCATTAATATTTTGCTTATTTAAATGAGGTGAATATATTTGATTGTTAATAATATTATTAGAGTAACTTGAGGTTGATATAATAGAAAAAGATAGAATAGAAAAAAATGAAAATAAAGAGTAATTCGTCATAGTATGCTCCATTCCCCCCATGATAAAGGGGGAAATAATTGTCTTTATTTAATTTCCGTTACCGCCATTACCACCGTTGCCACCATTTCCACCATGGCCACCGCTACCCCCGTTACCGCCGTGCCCTCCATTGCCGCCATTACCTCCATTATTCAAAAGATACTCAGTGGTTGGAGTAATGTCATTAACTTGAACAGTAGAAGCGAGAATAGATAAAGGAAATAGTAATGTGAATAATGTAATAGATAATTTTTGCATATACATACCTCATTATTAAGTGGATTGATTAAACTGCAAGGAAAGTGTAATTGACTCATTTAAAGAATAAAAGAATGTTGTTGAGGAATTAATGGATCTAATTTGTAGATGGTGAATATAAAATAATAATATATTATTTTATTCAGATGTTTATATTGAAAATTAAATAGTCGAATAATAACTCTCTCTTGACTAAATTTATTCAAGAGAGAATTGAGTAATATTAGAAATTATATGGAGTCATCTAAAATTAATTCGATAGTTTTTAACTCTTCCTGACTGAAATCACGATTTTCCATCATTCCGAGAGCATCATCGATTTGGCTAATGCGGCTGGCTCCGATTAATACGGATGTAATCCGGTCATGGCGCAGCAGCCACGCAAGGGACATTTGGCTCAGTTTTTGCCCACGAATTAAGGCTAATTCATTCAGCTTTTTGACTTTAGCGAGGACATTGGAGGTTAATCTCTCTGGCGGGAGTGAAGGGTTGCTCGCTGCCCGAGAATCTACGGGGATCCCGTTAAGATAGCGATCAGTTAAAATACCGCCAGCAAGGGGGGAATAGGCAATTGAACCAACCCCCTCTTCCTCAAGCAAATCTAATAATCCCTCTTCAGGGGTGCGTTCCAGCATTGAGTATTTTGGTTGATGAATTAGGCAGGGGGTTCCAAGTTGTCGCAAGATATTGATCGCTTCTTCGGCGGTTTCTGCGGGATAATTAGAAATGCCAACATAGAGTGCTTTACCTTGGCGCACTAGGAGATCTAAAGCGCTCATGGTTTCTTCGAGGGGAGTTTGTGGGTCGGGTCGATGATGATAAAAAATATCAACATACTCTAAACCGAGCCTTTTCAGACTCTGATTAAGGCTAGAGACTAAATATTTTTTACTTCCCCAATCCCCATAAGGACCTTCCCACATGGTGTAACCCGCTTTTGTGGAGATCACCATTTCATCTCGATAAGGCAGAAAGTCTTGTTGAAGGACCCGTCCAAATTGTTGCTCTGCGGAGCCGGGTGGTGGACCATAATTATTGGCGAGATCAAAATGCGTGATCCCATGGTCAAAGGCATGCCGTAGCATTTCTCGACAATTATCAATGGGCTTATTGTCGCCAAAATTATGCCAAAGTCCTAACGAGATTAGTGGGAGTTTTAATCCACTGCGTCCACAATGGCGATATTCCATATCAGTATAACGATGTGACGATGCGAGATACGGCATTGTTCACCTCCAAAAATTGATGATAAAGATCTCACCAAATATTGGCATAAAGGTCTCAAGGGCACTGAGGAATGAATGCTATAAAGTCACTGAAACGATTATTTTTTCAACAAAATGTGATGAGGATTTGAAATATTATGTCTGATGTTGAGTATGGCGCTTATGGGGTGTGTTAAACACCTCATAAGCGTAAATATTAGATTTGCTCTGCGCGAGTAAAAACTAGCTCATTGCCTTTAGATTGCTGCTCATCAAACTGATAGCCTTCTAAATTAAAGTCAGATAGTTGTTTTGATTGGGTTAATTTATTTTGGATAATAAAGCGGCTCATCAAGCCTCGGGCTTTTTTTGCATAAAAACTGATAACTTTATATTTGCCATTTTTTTCATCCAAAAAGACCGGTTTAATAATTTCGCCGTCTAACTTTTTGATATTTACAGATTTAAAATATTCATCGGAAGCTAAGTTCACTAGGATATTATCCCCTTGAGCCGCTAATGCTTCATTTAAATGTTGAGTAATTATATTACCCCAGAATTCATATAAATCTTTACCGCGGCTATTTTTAAGGCGAATCCCCATCTCTAAACGATAAGGCTGCATTAAATCCAATGGACGTAAAACACCATATAAACCTGACAACATACGCAAATGCTGCTGAGCAAATTCAAAGTCTGCTTGAGAAAAAGTTTCAGCTTGCATGCCAGTATAGACATCGCCTTTAAATGCCAAAATAGCTTGTCGAGCATTTCCTGGGGTAAAGTTGGGTTGCCATTCACCAAAACGAGCCGCATTTAACCCTGCGAGTTTATCGCTGATTTTCATTAAGCTAGCGATATCGGCGGGTGTTAATTTTCGACACTCTTTGATCAACTTTTCAGACTCACTGAGTAATTCGGGTTGAGTATATAACTGAGTGGCAAGTGGGCTTTCGTAGTCTAATGTTTTGGCAGGTGAAATAGTAATCAGCATAACTTGACCCTTGTTAAAGTAGAATTATTGCCTACTGTAGCAAAAAATTAATTAGAATGGCGAATTGCTGCAATAAGTAGATTCCATTTTTATTGTCTGCTCTACTGGTTCAATAAGTTATATGGGCTAAATGGATTCAGTTTTAAATTCTGCTGCGAAAACGATTGCTGATCAAATAGTTGCTTGCCAAGAGATTTCCTCGCTTGCAGCAACTTGGATGCGTGATATTATCATGAGACGGTGCGGCGCTAGCCTCAATTCCTTAATAATACGCAAAGTAGTTTAAGTTGTAGAATGGTGGTTCATAAACGTAGCCAACACCCCTACAACTTGAAATATGACGGGTATAACAACGAGATTAAAGAAATGACCGACAAACTAACCTCCTTACGTAGTCTAACAACTGTTGTTGCCGATACTGGCGACATCGAAGCGATGAAGCTGTACAAGCCACAAGATGCGACAACTAACCCATCGCTAATTTTAAATGCTGCACAAATTCCTGAATACCGTAAATTAATCGATGATGCGGTAGAGTGGGCTCGTAAGCAAAGTGATAATCGTGAACAACAAGTTGTTGATGCTTGCGACAAACTGGCTGTCAATATCGGTCTGGAAATCCTGAAATTAGTTCCGGGTCGTATCTCTACTGAAGTTGATGCGCGTCTTTCTTATGACGAAGAAGCTTGTATTACTAAAGCTCGTCGACTGATGAAAATGTATAATGAAGCCGGTATCAGCAATGACCGTATTCTGATCAAATTAGCCTCTACTTGGCAGGGTATCCGCGCTGCGGAAAAACTGGAAAAGGAAGGCATTAACTGTAACTTAACGTTATTATTCTCTTTTGCTCAAGCGCGTGCTTGTGCGGAAGCAGGTGTTTACCTGATCTCTCCATTCGTAGGTCGTATCCTCGACTGGTATAAAGCAAATACAGATAAAAAAGAGTATGCTGCTCAAGAAGATCCAGGTGTGGTTTCCGTCACTGAAATCTACAACTATTACAAAGCTCACGGCTACAAAACTGTGGTAATGGGCGCGAGTTTCCGTAACGTTGGTGAAATCATTGAACTGGCAGGTTGTGACCGTCTAACCATCTCTCCAGCTTTGCTGAAAGAGCTGTCTGAGTCACAAGGTGAATTGGTTCGTAAACTGAAAGATGAAGGTAAAACTCAAGAGCCGGGTGCTAAATTGACCGAAGCTGAGTTCTACTGGCAGCACAACCAAGATCCAATGGCAGTGGATAAACTGTCTGACGGTATCCGTAAGTTCGCTGTTGACCAAGAAAAATTAGAAAAGATGATCGCAGCGTTGCTGTAATCGTTCATTTTCTAGAAAACCCAGCTAAATTGGCTGGGTTTTTTTCTGCCTTTTTTTCATTGATTAAACTCCCAATTCCACATTTTCACACAAAAGTCCCGCTGTCAGCTGTTCTCCATCATGGTATGATGCACCGTGTTTATTGTTATTAGCGGGGAATTCCCCTGCTAAATAAACAGTTTCGATAATTAATTTTGAGGTTTGTATGAATGAGTTGCGCATAGGTCTGGTATCGGTTTCTGATCGTGCTTCAGGAGGAATTTATGAAGATAAAGGTATTCCAGCACTGGAAGAGTGGTTGACGAAAACCCTAACCACGCCTTTTCGTATAGAAACCCGTTTGATCCCAGATGAGCAAATCATGATAGAACAAACGTTGTGTGAGCTGGTGGATGAATTTTCCTGTCACTTAGTGCTGACAACTGGCGGAACGGGGCCCGCGCGTCGTGATGTCACCCCAGATGCGACATTGGCTATTGCTGATCGTGAAATGCCTGGCTTTGGTGAACAAATGCGCCAGATTAGCCTAAAATTCGTACCAACGGCTATTTTATCTCGCCAAGTCGGCGTGATCCGCAATCAGTCACTGATTTTAAACTTACCGGGGCAGCCAAAAGCGATTGCTGAAACCTTGGAAGGGCTTAAAGATAAAGAAGGGAATGTCGTGGTATCCGGTATTTTCGCGAGTGTGCCATACTGCATCCAACTCTTGGATGGTCCATATATCGAGACTGACCCGGCAATTGTTAAAGCATTCAGACCTAAATCTGCAATACGTACTGCGGAATAATATCTATCTAAAAAATCAGGCGGATTTTTGCCCGCCTGATAGTGTCAACAGTATAGAGTCTATTAATTAGCTACGTTGACCAATTGGCAGAATCGTTTTGCCATATTGCTCATTTAAAATTTCTGCCATTGCTAAATAAAAGGCACTCGCACCACAAATAATCCCTTCATAACCAGCGAATTGTAACAGAGCCGCATTGTTAGTCAGATTACCGATCGCTAATAGTGCAAATAGCACGGTTAGGCTGCCGAAGACAAATTGCAGCACTAAATTAGCTTTAAAGGTACCTAAAAACATAAAGAAGGTAAAAACTCCCCAGAGCAGCAGGAATATCCCTAAAAATGCGGGGTCAGTTGCTTCTGCTAAGCCCATGGTTGGTAAAAACAGTAGACCAACTAAAGCAATCCAGAAAAAACCATAAGAGGTAAATGCGGTTGCGCCAAAAGTATTTCCTTTCTTATATTCAATAAGTCCAGCGATCACTTGGGCAATACCACCGTAAAAAATTCCCATACTTAAAATAACGGATGATAGAGGGAAAAAGCCTGCGTTGTGGATGTTCAGCAGGATTGTTGTCATACCAAAGCCCAATAAACCAAGTGGGCCTGGATTGGCAAGCGAACTAGATTGCATATAACCTCTGGTAAAATTTTTAAAAATCAAATAGATATGATGAATGTTTGAAATCCCATAGTATGGGGACGCGCATGATACTCAGTTTTAATTGTCGAAACAATGATCGAAAGACTGGTTTTTTTGTATTAAATGTAAAAATTTTTTAATCCCCCCCTTGATGAATGAATTTGTGACCCCATCTTTATGTCATCAACAGTTATCAATCCGAATTATTGTGAGTTGCAAAAAAATTAAGGTTACAAAAAAAATCAAGGTTGAAGTAAAAACTCCCTTGAAAATGAAATATTGAGCCTTATATAGATTGATATCGAAATTAATTAAAAAGAATTCCTTTGGAGGCGTTTGATATGGGTAAAATTATTGGTATCGACTTAGGTACAACTAACTCATGCGTTGCAATTATGGATGGTACTACTGCGCGTGTTCTTGAGAACAGCGAAGGCGATAGAACTACTCCTTCCATCATCGCTTATACACAGGATGGTGAAATTTTAGTTGGTCAGCCAGCAAAACGTCAGGCTGTGACTAACCCAGAAAATACATTATTTGCGATCAAACGTTTAATTGGTCGTCGTTTCCAAGATGAAGAAGTTCAGCGTGACGTGTCTATCATGCCATATAAAATCATCGCAGCAGATAATGGCGATGCATGGTTAGATGTGAAAGGGCAAAAAATGGCTCCGCCACAAGTTTCAGCTGAAGTTCTGAAAAAAATGAAGAAAACCGCGGAAGACTATCTGGGCGAACCAGTTACTGAAGCAGTAATTACTGTTCCTGCTTATTTTAACGATGCTCAGCGTCAAGCAACAAAAGATGCGGGTCGTATCGCAGGTTTAGAAGTAAAACGTATCATCAACGAACCAACTGCTGCTGCACTGGCTTATGGTTTAGATAGAGAAGTTGGCAACCGTACTATCGCGGTTTACGACTTAGGTGGTGGTACATTTGACTTATCAATCATCGAAATCGATGAAGTTGATGGCGAAAAAACGTATGAAGTTCTGGCAACCAACGGTGATACTCACTTAGGTGGTGAAGACTTTGATACTCGTTTAATCAACTATTTAGTTGAAGAGTTTAAGAAAGAACAAGGTTTTGATCTGCGCAATGATCCACTGGCAATGCAACGTCTGAAAGAAGCTGCTGAAAAAGCAAAAATTGAGCTGTCTTCTGCTCAACAAACAGACGTTAACCTGCCATACATCACTGCAGATGCGTCAGGTCCAAAACACATGAATATCAAAGTGACCCGTGCAAAACTGGAGTCACTGGTAGAAGATTTAGTTAAACGTTCTATGGAGCCAGTTAAAGTTGCTCTGCAGGACGCTGGCTTAAGCGTAGGCGACATCAACGACGTTATCTTAGTTGGTGGTCAGACTCGTATGCCAATGGTACAAAAAGCGGTTGCTGATTTCTTCGGCAAAGAACCACGTAAAGATGTTAACCCTGATGAAGCGGTAGCGATTGGTGCAGCTGTACAAGGTGGTGTTTTAGCGGGTGATGTTAAAGACGTTCTGTTACTTGACGTAACTCCACTGTCTTTAGGTATCGAAACCATGGGTGGCGTGATGACTTCGTTAATTTCGAAAAACACCACCATCCCAACAAAACATAGCCAAGTGTTCTCAACCGCAGAAGATAACCAAGCAGCAGTAACTATTCATGTGTTGCAAGGTGAACGTAAACGTGCGGCAGATAACAAATCGTTGGGTCAGTTTAACTTAGATGGCATTCAAGCAGCTCCACGCGGTATGCCTCAAATCGAAGTCACATTCGATATCGATGCTGATGGTATCTTGCACGTTTCTGCAAAAGACAAAAATAGTGGTCGTGAGCAGAACATCACCATCAAGGCATCTTCTGGTCTGAACGAAGAAGAAATTGCGAAAATGGTTCGTGATGCAGAAGCGAATGCTGAAGCAGACCGTAAATTTGAAGAGTTAGTACAGACTCGTAACCAAGCAGACCAACTGATTCACGGTACTCGTAAACAAATCGAAGAAGCGGGCGATAAATTACCAGCTGAAGATAAAGCGAACATCGAAAAAGCAACTTCTGAACTAGAAGTCGCGACTAAAGGTGAAGATAAAGCAGATATCGAAGCGAAAATCCAAGCGCTGGTAACTGCATCAGCTAAACTTTTAGAAATTGCACAGCAGCAAGCTCAAGCGGGCGGCGCAGCGGGTGCAGATGCTAAAAAAGATGACGATGTCGTCGACGCTGAATTCGAAGAAGTTAACGATAAAGACAAAAAATAAGGCCCTTAGCGGGCGCAGTGACTATCGAAAATAATGGTTACTGATACCGGACACGGGCGTTGAGGGAACTCTGCGCCCGTGTCTGCATGTTAAGGGAAAAATAAATGGCTAAAAGAGACTTTTATGAGGTTTTAGGCCTCGAAAGAAATGCGACAGATAAAGACATTAAGCGAGCGTATAAGCGCTTAGCAATGAAACATCACCCTGACCGTAATCAGGATAATAAAGATGAATCTGAAGCTAAATTTAAAGAGATAAAAGAAGCTTACGAAATTCTATCCGACGAGCAAAAACGTGCGGCTTATGACCAATATGGGCATGCGGCATTTGAGCAAGGCGGCATGGGTGGCGGCGGTGGCGGTTTCGGCGGCGGCGACTTCAATAGTGATATTTTTGGTGACATCTTCGGTGATATTTTTGGAGGCGGTCGCAGACAACAACGCCAAAGCCGTGGTTCAGATCTACAATACAACATGGAACTGACTCTTGAAGAAGCAGTCCGTGGAGTGACCAAAGAGATCCGTATCCCAACATTAGAAAGTTGTGATGTATGCCATGGTAGTGGTGCAAAACCGGGAACTAGCGCTGATACGTGTTCAACTTGTCACGGTATGGGACAAGTTCATATGCGCCAAGGTTTCTTCTCGGTACAGCAACCTTGCCCAACTTGTCACGGTCGTGGAAAAGTTATCAAAGATCCGTGCAACAAATGCCATGGTCAAGGGCGTGTTGAAAAATACAAAACCTTGTCTGTTAAAATCCCTGCGGGAGTTGATACCGGTGACCGCGTTCGCTTATCTGGTGAGGGTGAAGCTGGCGCAAATGGAGCACCTGCGGGAGATTTATTTGTTCAGATGCATGTATTGCCTCACGATATTTTTGAACGTGATGGTAATAACTTGCACTGTGAAGTTCCAATTAACTTCGCAGTAGCGGCACTGGGCGGTGAAATTGAAGTGCCAACTCTTGATGGCCGCGTGAAGCTGAAAATCCCTGCCGAAACTCAAACAGGCAAGACCTTCCGTATGAAAGGTAAGGGTGTGAAATCAGTGCGTGGTGGTATGCAAGGTGACTTGATGTGCCACATTGTCGTTGAAACACCAGTTAAACTGAATGAGAAACAGAAAGAGTTACTCAAAGAGTTTGGCGAATCATTAGGCGGTACGGGGGGCGAGAAAAACAGCCCCCGCTCAAAACGCTTTTTAGATGGCGTAAAAAAATTCTTTGATGACTTAACCAGTAAATAATTGGTTTATCATTAAGTACAGATAATGGCTGATCCTGCGAAAAACGGGATCAGCCATTTTTTTATTTCACACTTTCGCCACTTGCAATGACAGTTTGGCGAACGTTATCAGCAAACTGCTGAGCATCTTTGATAATGGCTTTTTCATCCACGGTAAGAACGTTACGTTCTTCCATTAAAATATTTCCATCTACAATGGTATGGCGAACATTAGAGCCATTAGCACCATACACGAGAGCTGCATATGGGCTGTACATCGGTACCATATTTGGGGATTTAGTATCGACAACAATAATGTCGGCTAATTTACCGACTTCGAGCGAACCTAATTTATCTTCCATATGAATAGCTTTAGCTGATCCTTTAGTTGCCAGTTCAACAACGGTAATCGGTGGCATAGCCGATCTATCTTTATTTTCGAGCTTGTGAATTTTCCCAACAAGATTAAGTTCATTCATGGTAGTTAAGGTATTACTCGACATAGGACCATCGGTGCCTAAGCCTACGCGAATCCCTTTTTCTAACATACGTGTGACAGGGGAAACTCCTTTGGCTGACTTGGTGTTTGCACTGATATTATGAGCGACTCCAACATCATACTGTTTTAATAAATCGAGATCTTTTTCATCCACCATAATGGCATGAGCTGCAATGACTTTATTGTTCAAGGCACCGATATCCGCCATATATTGAACTGGGCTTTTTCCTCCAGTGCGCTTTGCTATTTCTTCTTGCTCTCTATCGGTTTCGGCTAAGTGGATCATGACAGGAACATTAAGCTCTTGGGATAATTTCGCAATTTTTTGTAAGTGCTCAGTGGTATTAGTATACGGCGCATGTGGTGCAAAAGCGGGGGTGATCCGAGGGTGATCTTTATATTGCTGAATAAAATTGACGGCATAATTGATACCTTCATCTGCATTTTTAGCATCAGCAACTGGGAATTTAATCACTGACTCACCAAGAATGGCGCGTAAGCCAATTTTATCGACGGTTTTGGCAACTTCATCTTCAAAATAATACATATCCACGTAGGTCGTTACGCCCCCTTTTACCATTTCGACGTTAGCTAAATTAGCCCCAATTCGAACCATATCTCGGGAAACCATTTTGCTTTCTAATGGAAATATATATCGATGTAAACGGTCAGGAACATCATCGGCTAATGATCTAAAAACGGTCATCGAGGCGTGGGTATGGGTATTGATTAGCCCTGGCATGACTATATCTCCAGCCACATTTAATTGTTTTTTAGCGGTATATTGGCTGACTAACTCAGGGCCACCAACGGCAACAATCTTATTTTTATTAATAACGACCGTACCTTGTTCAATGACTTGATTATCTTTGTCCATGGTGAGCACGGTGCCATCAACAATCATTAAATCTGCGGGTGTTGGCGTAATTGTAGGTGCGGAAAATGCTGACAAAGGCGTTGCCACAATAGACATGGCAATTAAGGATCTTAAAAGGGACATTCTCACCTCATAATTAAATGACAATAAACGCTAAATTTCTCGAACGACGATAAATGATTCTAACAAGAAAATTGATTTTCCAGTGATGATATTAACTGGCTAATTTAGCGAGTAAAACGCCAAGTAAAATAACAATACAAGCGAAGACTCGCATTAAATTAAATTTCTCTTTGAGAAACACAATAGAAAGAAACATAGCAAATAACACACTGGTTTCCCGAATTGCAGCAACCAAGACGATGGGGGCTTGGCTCATCGCCCAAATAGCGATTCCATAGCTGATTAGCTGCATTAACCCACCTAATAACCCGGAACGCCAGTATTGCTGAAACCCATCTAATAATGAACTGCGGTATTTAATGGCACCGGGAACAGCAAGAATGAGTCCATTAAGTAAAAATAACCACAAAGTATAGGTGACAGGATCTTGGCTGGCTCTTGCTCCATATCCATCCGATAGGGTATAGCAGGCGGTGAAAAATGCGGTACATAAAGCAAAAACAAGGGCTTTCCCTTTAATATTTAAGGAAAATTTCCTACCAGCAAAGGCAATAGCCACCACGCCGGAAATAATCAATAGAATTCCTACAAAACTTAAAATGGGTAGAACTTCATGAAAGAGAACAACACTCAATAGCGCAGTAATTAAAGGTGCTGACCCCCTAGATATGGGATATATCTGGCTGAGGTCTCCATGGTTATAAGCTTGACTTAAAAAGTAGATATAACCGAGATGAAAAAGAACGGATAGAACAAGCCATGGAACTGCTTCTGGGGCTGGTAACCCAAACCAAAAGAGTGCAGGGATAGTGAGTATGCCGGAAAAAACGGCAATCATCACCAAGCCAAAAAAGCGGTCATTACCAAATTTAACGAGAGCATTCCAGCTTGCATGGCAAAAAGCGGCGAGCAGCACAGAAATCAGAATAGATAAGGACATAATATAAACAGGGAGCCGATGGCCTAACAATCCATTCAGTATTCATTAATTCGATTTTTTTGTGAAGCTTAAGCTCTTCGATATTGAACTTTGATTCTATTTTTGCGAAGCGCTTCGAAAACAAAAATAAACGATTATTTTTACTGTTCAAAAATTGATACCGTCTTATTAGTCCCTAAAAAAATTGAATTTTTAAAGCGCTTTACTAAGTAAATTTATTGTTTGTTTTTAGAATAATTGTCTATAGTGAAATTAACGATTTATTATCATTTGTTGTGATATTAAATACTAATGATTCGGAAAAAACGATCATTAATGCATAAATAAACGATTTTTTACGAATTAATGATTAGCATACTATTAACATTCAAAAACATTTTTTGAGGTTATACATATGACAGCAATTATTCGTAAATTTTTAAAATTAGAAGCAGCAGGAGGGCTACTCCTGATTATTGCTGCCATAGTCGCATTGATAATGGCTAACTCGCCATTACAAGGGGCTTACCAGCAATTTTTAGATATTCCGGTAGCAATTAAAATATCTTCACTAGAATTAGATAAGCCATTAATTTTATGGATTAATGATTTCCTTATGGCTGTTTTTTTCTTAGTTGTTGGTCTTGAAGTAAAGCGTGAATTATTGGAAGGATCCCTCGCGGGGCGTGACCAAGCGATATTTCCAGCTATTGCAGCTTTAGGCGGAATGTTGGCACCGGCGTTAGTTTATCTTGCATTTAATGGTGCAGATGACGTAACTCGTCAAGGTTGGGCAATTCCAGCTGCAACGGATATTGCATTTGCACTGGGTGTGATGGCGCTATTAGGTAAAAGAGTACCAACTCAATTAAAAGTGTTTCTACTGGCGTTAGCGATTATTGATGACTTAGGTGTTATCGTAATTATTGCGTTCTTTTATACAAATTCGGTCTCCATGATTGCGTTGGGGCTGGCGGCATTATGTGTGGCGATCCTGATTTTGATGAACTGGCGTCGAGTGGAAAATACGGCGGCTTATCTTGTCATTGGGCTTATCTTATGGGTATGTATCTTGAAGTCAGGTGTACATGCTACGTTAGCGGGTGTGATCGTCGGTTTCTTAATTCCATTGCGTGGAACGAATGGTACTAAACCTTCAGAAGAACTGGAGCACATGCTTCACCCTTGGGTGGTTTATTTAATTTTACCGATATTCGCATTTGCCAATTCAGGTGTTCAACTGAATGGAGTGACTTTTGATGGATTAATGAGTCCATTACCTTTAGGCGTTGCTGCTGGGTTAATTTTCGGCAAACCGATCGGTATTTTCTTATTTAGTTGGATTTCGGTAAAAGTAGGATTGGCGAAATTACCGGAGTCGATTAACTTGAAGCAAGTATTCGCAGTATCTGTACTTTGTGGGATCGGTTTTACCATGTCTATATTTATCACTGGTCTAGCCTTTGAAGGGTTAGATGAGGTGTATAGTACATACTCTAGACTGGGAATTTTAATTGGTTCTACCACTGCGGCATTGTTAGGCTATGTGATGTTAAGGATTGTCTTGCCAAAACCAAAGGTGACTCAATCAGATGATGAATTAACATCTAAAGCGTAATTATTAGTAAGAATTTCCGAGTCAATCATCTATGATATACCCGTGGTATAAGTACTTTACTGCGGGTATTTTAACTTTATAACTCCTGAATGATGGGAACAGGTAAATCGTATGGTCAGTATGTACTACGACAATTATTGGCGATACAAAAGGAATCGATATGCGGGTTTCACATCTAAATTTTAACCATCTTTACTATTTTTGGCATGTCTGTAAAGAAGGTTCTGTCGTTGGGGCAGCAGAAGCACTTTATCTGACTCCACAAACTATCACAGGGCAGATAAAAGCCCTTGAAGAGCGTTTGGGCGGTAAATTGTTTAAACGCCAAGGGCGTGGTTTAGTACCTTCAGAACTAGGGCAATTGATTTTCCGTTATGCGGATAAAATGTTTATGCTCAGCCAAGAGATGCTCGATATCGTTAACTATAGTCGGGAATCTAACCTATTGTTTGATGTGGGCGTTGCTGATGCATTATCGAAACGTTTGGTGAGTCGAGTATTAGAAACGGCAGTTGTGGAGCATGAGCAAATTCATTTGCGCTGTTTTGAATCGACCCATGAACTCCTACTGGAGCAGCTTAGCCAACATAAATTGGATATGATTTTATCTGACTGCCCAGTGGACTCTTCACAGCAAGAAGGGCTGTTCTCGGTTAAATTAGGGGAGTGTAGCGTAAGCTTTTTCTGTCGTCAGCCTGTGCCGAAGAAACCTTTCCCAGAATGCCTTGAAGAGCGTCGACTATTAATTCCGGGGCGCCGTTCTATGCTAGGTCGTCACCTGCTAACGTGGATACGTAATCAAAACTTACAAGTTGAAGTACTTGGCGAATTTGATGATGCGGCGCTAATGAAAGCATTTGGGATGTATCACAATGCAATATTTGTTGCACCATCTTTATACGCATTAGATATTTTTGCAGACAATGAAGTTGAGGAAATAGGGCGGTTAGACAGCGTAAAAGAAGAGTATTATGTGATTTTTGCCGAAAGAATGATCCAACATCCGGCGGTACAACGAGTCTGTAATAAAGACTTCTCTGATTTGTTCTCAACACCTTTTGATAGTCTCGAACAAAAAGTCTAGCAGACAAAAAAACCGGCCTAAGCCGGTTTTTTTAGTAATCAAGAAGCGAAATTACATTGCTTTGATTTGAGCAACTAAGTTAGCTTTATGACGTGCTGCTTTGTTTTTGTGGATCAAGCCTTTACTAGCATGGCGATCAACAAGCGGTTGCATGTCATTGAATGCTTTCTGTGCAGCTTCTTTATCGCCAGCAGCGATAGCAAGGTAAACTTTCTTGATAAAAGTACGTACCATAGAGCGACGGCTAGCATTGTGCTGGCGACGTTTCTCTGACTGAACGGCACGTTTCTTAGCTGATTTGATATTAGCCAAGGTCCAACTCCCAAATGTATTCTATGAGGACAATTCAAAGGTCGAGGAATATGCCCTGTC
Organism: Providencia rustigianii DSM 4541; assembly: GCF_000156395.1. GTDB lineage: Bacteria > Pseudomonadota > Gammaproteobacteria > Enterobacterales > Enterobacteriaceae > Providencia > Providencia rustigianii. The sequence continues at coordinate 272,782 of NZ_GG703820.1, read as the reverse complement.
GCCCTTCATTTGTCAATGGATTTGTGCAAATAAACATCGTGTACTTCGATGTCAACATGCGTTGTGAATGGTGCAAGATTCTATCAGTAAATATTAGAAGAATACAGATCTTAGCATGAAAAAAAGCATAATTGATGGCAGATAATGCAAATCATTTTTGGTGAATAAATTTTTTTAGGGATATCAATAGGTCAACAAGCTCGAATTTACCCATATTTTGCCTGTTTTTTGTACTGCGCATGGTTTCAAGTAAAATCGCTGAGGATAAAACGATAAAAATTGAATATTTTTAGAGACCTCAGCGGAAATTTGTTGTATTGATAACCCACTGGTTATCCCAACTTTTTGATATCCCACTCTACTCAGATGTGATTAGTGAGCCCGCCTCGTGCGAATGCTGGCTGAACAGTGTAAAATCATTTGATTAAATAGTGTAGAAATCAAAAAAATAGGGTTTAATGAAAGCTTTTACGAACTTAGGTTAACCTTATGCGTCGTACAAGGTATAATCCTGCAATTTCCTCGGTATTGAGCCTGTTATGGAGCTAATTCGCGGTATACAGAATATCCGCTCGTACCATCATGGTTGCGTGCTGACTATTGGTAATTTTGATGGTGTTCATCGCGGACACCAAGTGTTACTTCAAAATTTGAAGCTCAAAGGCAAGCAGTTAGGACTACCTACTGTTGTGATGATTTTCGAGCCACAACCTCTTGAGTTTTTTACAGGGGATAAGGCGCCTGCTCGATTAACTCGCCTGAGAGATAAAGTAAAATACCTTGCTGATAGCGGGGTGGATTACCTATTGTGTGTCGAGTTTAACCAGCATTTTGCTTCACTAACGCCTGAAGCTTTCGTGTCTGACTTACTGGTCGACAAACTTGGGGTTAAATACCTTGCGATTGGTGATGATTTTAGATTCGGAAAAAATCGCATGGGAGATTTCACCTTTTTGCAGCAAGCAGGTGAAAGGCTCGGCTTTGAGGTTGCAGATACTGAAAGCTTCTGTGATTCAGGTATACGCATTAGCAGTACGGCAATTCGCAAAGCGATCCAAGAAAATAACCTCGTATTAGCCGAAAATTTATTAGGTCACACGTACTGCATTAGCGGTCGTGTTGTTCATGGTAATCAACTTGGTCGCACGATAGGTTTTCCGACAGCAAACCTACCGTTAAAACGTTTAGTCACACCAGTGACTGGCGTGTATGCTGTAGAAGTTCATGGTTTAGGCGATAAGCCTCTACCGGGTGTGGCAAATATTGGCACACGCCCAACGGTATCTGGAAAAGGTACCCAGTTAGAAGTCCATCTTATTGATGCCAACATGGATCTATATGGGCGTCATATTGACGTAGTGTTACGTAAAAAATTACGTGATGAACAGCGGTTTGCTTCCCTAGACGCGCTGAAGGAGCAAATTGCTAATGATGTAGTTGCCGCAAGGGAATACCTCGCAGCAATTGGAATCAGATAATTTAGCGGAAAATTGGAACTGAGAATCGATGAGTGACTATAAAAATACCCTGAATCTACCAGAAACAGGGTTCCCAATGCGTGGCGATCTCGCTAAACGCGAACCACAGATGTTAGAGCGCTGGTACAAAGAAGGTTTGTATCAGGCAATCCGTAAAGCAAAATCGGGCAAGAAGACGTTTATTCTGCACGACGGTCCTCCGTATGCGAACGGCAGTATTCATATTGGTCACTCAGTAAACAAAATTCTCAAAGATATTATTATTAAATCCAAAGGGCTGGCGGGCTTTGATTCCCCATACATCCCTGGTTGGGATTGCCATGGCTTACCTATTGAACACAAAGTTGAACAAATCGTGGGTAAACCAGGGGAAAAAGTTTCCGCCGCTGAATTTCGTGCGAAATGCCGTGAATATGCTAAAGAGCAAATCGAAGGGCAAAAAGCTGATTTTATCCGTTTAGGTGTGTTAGGTGAGTGGGATAAACCTTACCTGACCATGGATTTTAAAACCGAAGCGAACATCATCCGCGCATTAGCAAAAACTATCGCCAACGGCCACTTAGTGAAAGGAGCAAAACCTGTTCACTGGTGTACCGCATGTGGTTCTTCACTGGCAGAAGCTGAAGTTGAGTATTACGACAAAACGTCGCCATCTATCTATGTTCGCTTCCCTGCGGTAGATAGCAAAGCGGTATGCGAAAAATTTGGTGTTGCTAGTGATAAAGTCCCATCTTTAGTGATCTGGACGACAACGCCTTGGACCTTGCCAGCAAACCGTGCGATTTCGTTGAATCCAGAATTCAAATACTCTCTGGTCGATGCCAATGGTGATTTAGTCATTCTGGCAACTGACCTTGTTGAAGATGTGATGAAAACGGTCGGTATTGAGTCATGGACTGTATTGGGTGAATGTGAAGGCCGCGCATTAGAATTATTGCGCTTCGAACATCCATTTATGGGCTTTGATGTACCTGCAATTTTAGGTGACCACGTGACGTTAGATGCGGGTACTGGTGCGGTTCATACTGCACCGGGTCATGGCCCTGAAGACTATGTGGTCGGTCAAAAATATGGTTTAGAAACCGCAAACCCAGTGGGTCCAGATGGTTGTTTCTTACCCAATACCTACCCAACATTAGATGGCTTATTTATTTTTAAAGCCAACGATGTGGTGCTGGATATTTTAAATGAGAAAGGCTTACTGATGTACAAAAAAGCTATTTCTCACAGCTATCCATGTTGCTGGCGCCACAAGACGCCCGTTATTTTCCGTGCGACACCACAATGGTTTATCGGCATGGATAAAAACGGTCTGCGTAAACAATCTCTGAAAGAAATTGATATCGTTCAGTGGATCCCTGGTTGGGGGCGCGCCCGTATTGAATCAATGGTTGAAAACCGCCCGGATTGGTGTATTTCTCGTCAACGTACTTGGGGTACCCCAATGTCGTTATTCGTACACAAAGACACCGAAGAACTGCACCCACGTACCTTAGAGTTAATGGAAGAGGTTGCTAAGCGTGTTGAAGTCGATGGTATTCAAGCATGGTGGGATCTTGACGCTGCTGAGTTGTTAGGCGCAGATGCGGAAAGCTATCGCAAAGTTCCAGATACGTTAGACGTATGGTTCGATTCAGGATCGACCCACTTTGCTGTGGTTGATGCGCGTCCAGAATTCCACGGGAATTCCGCAGATATGTATCTGGAAGGTTCAGACCAGCATCGCGGCTGGTTCATGTCTTCATTGATGCTGTCTACCGCGATGAAAGGTAAAGCGCCTTATCGCCAAGTATTGACTCATGGTTTCACTGTAGATGGCCAAGGCCGTAAGATGTCTAAGTCTTTAGGCAACACAGTGAGCCCACAAGAAGTCATGAACAAACTGGGTGCGGATATCTTACGTCTTTGGGTTGCATCAACAGATTATACTGGCGAAATCGCCGTTTCTGATGAAATCTTAAAACGTGCAGCAGATTCTTACCGCCGTATTCGTAACACCGCACGTTTCTTACTGGCAAACTTAAATGGTTTCAATCCAGAAACTGATATGGTGAAACCAGAAGATATGGTGGTGTTAGATCGTTGGGCGGTAGGTCGTGCGCTTGAGGCTCAAAAAGAGATTACAAAAGCGTATGATGAGTATGATTTCTTAGGCGTTATCCAACGTTTAATGCATTTCTGTTCGATCGAAATGGGCTCATTCTACCTCGATATTATCAAAGACCGTCAGTACACTGCGAAAAGTGATGGCTTAGCTCGTCGTAGCTGCCAGACGGCACTGTTCCATATCGTGGAAGCGTTAGTTCGTTGGATCGCGCCAGTTCTGTCCTTCACATCGGATGAAATCTGGAGAGAATTGCCAGGTAAGCGTTCACAGTTTGTTCTCACTGAAGAATGGTACGACGCTTTATTTGGTTTAGATGCTTCTGAAGCGATGAATGATAACTTCTGGGCTGACTTATTAGCGGTTCGTGACGAAGTGAACAAGGTTCTGGAACAAGCGCGTACAGATAAACACATTGGTGGTTCTCTGGAAGCCTCTGTGACCTTATACGCAGATCCAGAACTGGCAGCGAAGCTGAATAGTTTAGGTGATGAACTGCGTTTCGCATTGCTAACATCTCAAGCGAATGTTGCTGATATTGCAACGGCTCCAGCAGATGCACAGCAGAGCGAACTGAAAGGTCTGAAAATTACCTTTAATAAAGCAGCGGGTGAAAAATGCCCTCGTTGCTGGCACTATGCTAGTGATATTGGTGCAGTGGCTGAACAACCAGATATTTGTGGTCGCTGTGTGACTAACGTAGCCGGTAACGGTGAATTGCGTAAGTTTGCTTAATGAAAACACCTATTTGTTCTACGGGTTTGCGTTGGCTGTGGCTAACGGTTGTGATTATCATCGCAGATTTAGGGATTAAGCATTTAGTCTTAAAAGACCTGGTTCTGTATGAAGCACATCCAGTGATTCCGTTTTTTAACATTATGTATGCTCAAAACTTTGGAGCCGCATTTAGTTTTCTGGCGGATAAAGGCGGCTGGCAACGTTGGTTCTTTGCTGGAATTGCGATTGCGATTTCTATCATCTTAATGGTGATGATGTATCGTCAAAGTGTTAAAAAACGCCTCAGCAACATTGCTTATGCATTGATTATCGGGGGAGCAATCGGTAATTTATTTGACCGACTCGTCCATGGCTTTGTTGTCGATTATATTGATTTTTATGTCGGCGACTGGCATTGGCCGACTTTCAATCTAGCGGATATGGCGATTTGTATTGGCGCAGCATTAGTCATATTTGAAGGCTTTTTGCCTGAGAAACCCAAGCAAGAAGACACCAAATAGAGCAGATAGCGCGATAGGTTACTAAAAACCTGATATTGCACATTAATAATCACAGCCCGGATATAGCCGGGCTGAATTTTATGACAGAAAATAGGTTTAGATATGTCTACTCAAATACAGCCGCAGAGTTCTGTTTTACTGCATTTCACATTGAAATTGGAAGACGGCTCAACGGCGGATTCCTCTCTTGCACAAGGAAAACCTGCGTTATTTGTCCTCGGCAATGATTCTCTATCCCCCGAATTGGAAGCGCAATTAATTGGGCTTTCAGTTGGTGACAAGAAGACATTCTCTTTGGCTGGGGATACGGTATTTGGGAAGCATAATCCAGATCTAATGCAATACTTTTCATTACGTGATTTTATGGATACAGGCATTCCTGAAATTGGCACTATCATGCTGTTTACTTCAATGAATGGCAGTGAAATACCGGGTGTTGTAAAGTCCATTGAAGGGGAATCTATTACGGTTGATTTTAACCATCCACTGGCTGAACAGCAGATTACGTTTGAAATTGAAGTTATCGAAATAGACCCACAATTGGAGAGTCAACATGCAAATATTAATGGCTAATCCTCGTGGATTTTGTGCGGGTGTTGACCGTGCAATCAGTATTGTTGAGCGTGCGTTAGAAATTTATGGCGCACCAATTTATGTGCGTCATGAAGTGGTACATAACCGCTATGTGGTGGATGATTTACGTCAGCGCGGCGCTATTTTCATTGAAGATATTTCAGAAGTCCCAGATGGCTCGATTTTAATCTTCTCTGCTCACGGCGTTTCTCAAGCTATCCGCCAAGAAGCTCGTTCACGTGATTTAACCATGTTGTTTGATGCGACTTGCCCATTAGTGACAAAAGTCCATATGGAAGTGGCAAGAGCGAGCCGTAAAGGCAAAGAAGCCATTTTAATTGGGCATGCGGGTCACCCAGAAGTCGAAGGCACCATGGGGCAATACAGTAACCCTGAAGGGGGAATGTATCTCGTGGAAAGCCCTGACGATGTTTGGCATTTACAGGTAAAAGATGAAAATAACCTGTGTTTTATGACCCAAACCACGCTTTCGGTGGATGATACCTCCGATGTGATCGACGCTTTAACTCGCCGTTTCCCGAACATTGTCGGACCACGCAAAGATGATATTTGCTATGCAACGACTAACCGCCAAGAAGCGGCGCGTGAGTTAGCTGAAAAAGCGGATATCGTTCTGGTTGTGGGATCGAAAAACTCCTCGAATTCTAACCGTTTGGCAGAGCTAGCATCTCGAATGGGAAAAGCGGCTTTCTTAATTGACGGTGCAGAAGATATCCAGACTGACTGGTTAGTGGGTAAGCAAATTATTGGCTTAACAGCAGGGGCATCCGCGCCAGATATTTTAGTTCGCCAAGTTATTGATCGTTTGAAAGCGTTAGGTGCAGATTCTGTTGTCGAGCTGCAAGGGCGCGAAGAGAATATCGTATTTGAAGTACCGAAAGAGTTACGCGTCGACGTCAAAGAAATTAGCTAATTTAAAAAATTAATAAAGTGATAGCCATTGTTAAGCATGGCTATCACGCTCTATTTCCTCATTTTATCCCCTACGATACAAATTTTTCTGATAATCATTTCCCTTTCTACGCTTTTATTAATACCCCCTGATTATTGCTGGCGTCTCGATACAAGATTCTTTAAGGTGTAACTATGATTTAGTCTTAGTTATCGCCCAATTTATTATTCAAGGATCAAAAATGGCAGATTCAATGGTACGTGTTGCGATTGTCGGTGCAGGTGGTCGTATGGGACGCCAATTAATTCAGGCAGTGCAAGAACAAGAAGGTGTTCAATTAGGCGCGGCTCTTGAGCGTGAAGGCTCATCGCTAATAGGAACAGATGCGGGGGAATTGGCGGGTATTGGTCAAATCGGAATTAAGGTTGTCGGTGGGCTAGATTCTGTCGTTGATGACTTTGATGTTTTGATTGATTTCACACGTCCCGAAGGCACATTACAACATTTAGCATTTTGCAAAACACACCAAAAAGGCATGGTAATCGGTACAACAGGGTTTGATGAACAAGGCAAGCAAGCCATTGCTGATGCAGCAAAAGTTATTCCGATTGTGTTCGCTGCCAACTTCAGTGTTGGTGTGAACTTGGTGCTGAAATTACTGGAAAAAGCGGCGAAAGTAATGGGAGATTACACTGATATTGAAATTATTGAAGCTCATCATCGCCATAAAGTTGATGCTCCTTCAGGCACTGCATTAGCGATGGGTGAATCTATCGCGGATGCATTAGGAAAAGATCTGAATGAGTGTGCAGTGTATGCACGAGAAGGCTATACCGGAGAGCGCGAACCGGGCACGATTGGTTTTGCTACTGTACGTGCTGGTGATATTGTTGGTGAGCATACGGCGATGTTTGCTGATATTGGTGAGCGTGTAGAGATAAGCCATAAGGCTTCTAGCCGTATGACGTTTGCTAAAGGTGCAATTAAAGCATCTTCATGGGTTAGTGCTAAAAATAATGGGTTATATAATATGAAAGATGTCTTAAATCTTGATGTTTTATAATTTTTTTAAATAAAAATCATAATAAAATCAAGCATCATTATTTAATGATGCTTTGTTTTAAGTGTTATGAATTTATTTTTTATTTAGTTTATTGTTTGTTGTTGTTTTGTGTTTTATTTCCATTGTTTTTCATTGAAAATTTAACTTTGGATTCACTTCTGACTGCGTTATCATCATTTTTAACTTTTCTTTGCTATTAATCGTTTGCTTTTCTACCTATGAATAGTTATTTCATTGCCTTCTCGACTAAAAAGTAGGTAATAAAGTAAAAAAGTAAGGTAAATGTGAAAAAAAAGCATTTTTTTCTAGACAAGACCCTATCTCATCATTAGAATGCGCGCAATTTGCCAAAAATCTGCTTAAAAACTCATTTTGGCATTGATTTAGATTGCAAAATCTGAATTAATATGCAAAAAACGTGATTGATTATTCTCCGGAGGGTGTTTTGATTAAGTCAGCTATATTGGTTCTGGAAGACGGAACCCAATTCCACGGGCGCGCCATAGGTGCTGAAGGGGCCGCTATTGGAGAAGTCGTTTTCAATACTTCAATGACCGGATATCAAGAAATAATTACCGACCCTTCCTATTCCCGCCAAATTGTTACTCTCACTTATCCCCATATTGGTAATGTCGGCACTAATGCTGATGACGAAGAATCTCCTAAAGTACATGCTCAAGGCCTCATCATTCGTGACTTACCATTAATCTACAGTAACTTTCGTGGTCAGGAAGGATTGTCTGAATATCTAAAACGTCACAATGTGGTGGCTATTGCAGATATCGACACACGTAAATTAACCCGCCTGTTGAGAGAAAAAGGTGCGCAAAATGGTTGCATCATTGCCGGTGACAATCCTGATGTCGCATTAGCACTAGAAAAAGCGCGTGGCTTTACGGGATTAAATGGTCTGGATTTAGCCAAAGAAGTCTGCACCAAAGAAATTTATAGCTGGACTCAACGCTCTTGGAATCTAGATGAAGGGCAACCCGCAGCAACGAAGGCCGATGAATTACCATTACATGTGGTTGCTTATGATTTTGGTGCCAAACGTAATATTCTGCGCATGTTAGTTGACCGTGGTTGCCGCTTGACGGTGGTTCCTGCAACGACTCCAGCAGAAACCGTTTTAGCCATGAACCCAGATGGTATTTTCTTATCTAACGGCCCAGGCGACCCAGCACCTTGTGACTATGCCATTAACGCCATTCAAGAGTTTCTGAAGACTGAGATTCCGGTATTCGGAATCTGTTTAGGTCACCAATTACTGGCGTTAGCCAGCGGTGCTAACACGGTGAAAATGAAGTTTGGTCACCACGGCGCCAACCACCCAGTTAAAGATTTAGACAAAGATGTTGTGATGATCACCGCTCAAAACCACGGTTTTGCGGTAGATGAGTCGACATTACCCGATACATTACGTGTGACGCATAAATCTCTGTTTGATGGAACCTTGCAAGGTATCCACCGCACAGATAAACCTGCATTCAGTTTCCAAGGTCACCCAGAAGCGAGTTCTGGTCCTCATGATGCAGCCGGTCTTTTTGACCACTTCATTGATTTAATAAATGAATATCGTCAAAACACACCACGTCAAAACGCAAAATAATCGGGGAGCAGAGAAATGGCAAAACGTACAGATATAAAAAGCATTCTGATCTTAGGTGCGGGTCCAATTGTTATCGGTCAAGCATGTGAATTTGACTACTCTGGTGCACAAGCGTGTAAAGCGCTGAGAGAAGAAGGTTACCGAGTTATTTTGGTGAACTCTAACCCTGCTACCATCATGACTGATCCTGAAATGGCAGATGCTACCTACATCGAACCGATTCACTGGGAAGTCGTACGCAAAATTATTGAAAAAGAGCGCCCAGATGCGGTATTACCGACCATGGGAGGGCAAACAGCCCTAAACTGTGCGCTGGAACTTGAGCGTAAAGGTGTACTGGCTGAATTTGGCGTCACCATGATTGGTGCGACAGCCGATGCGATTGATAAAGCTGAAGACCGTCAACGCTTTGATAAAGCGATGAAAAAAATCGGCTTAGGCACTGCGCGTTCAGGTATTGCCCACACAATGGAAGAAGCTTATGCCGTCGCTGACGACGTTGGCTTCCCTTGTATTATCCGTCCATCATTTACCATGGGTGGAAGTGGCGGCGGTATCGCCTATAACCGTGAAGAGTTTGAAGAAATTTGTACTCGCGGTTTAGATTTATCTCCAACCAACGAATTATTAATCGATGAGTCACTGATTGGCTGGAAAGAGTATGAAATGGAAGTTGTCCGCGATAAAAAAGACAACTGCATTATCGTCTGCTCAATTGAAAACTTTGATGCGATGGGGATCCACACTGGCGACTCTATCACCGTAGCGCCTGCGCAAACGCTGACTGATAAAGAATACCAAATCATGCGTGATGCCTCGATGGCAGTATTGCGTGAGATTGGGGTAGAGACTGGTGGTTCTAACGTTCAATTTGCGGTTAACCCAAAAGATGGTCGCTTAATTGTTATCGAAATGAACCCTCGCGTATCTCGCTCATCAGCACTAGCATCAAAAGCAACGGGCTTCCCAATTGCTAAAATCGCCGCGAAACTGGCAGTGGGCTACACCCTCGATGAGTTAATGAATGACATTACGGGTGGCCGTACCCCAGCATCATTTGAGCCATCAATCGACTATGTTGTGACAAAAATTCCTCGCTTTAACTTCGAAAAATTTGCAGGTAGCAACGACCGTCTAACCACGCAAATGAAATCGGTTGGTGAAGTGATGGCGATTGGCCGTACTTTCCAAGAATCTATGCAAAAAGCACTGCGTGGCTTGGAAGTGGGCGCAACAGGTTTCGACCCGAAAGTGAGCCAAGATGACCCTGAATCATTAACTCGCATTCGTCGTGAATTGAAAGATGCTGGCTCTGACCGTATTTGGTACATCGCGGATGCATTCCGCGCTGGCTTATCGGTCGACGGTATTTTTAACCTGACCAATATCGACCGCTGGTTCTTAGTGCAAATCGAAGAGCTGGTACGTTTAGAAAATGAAGTGGCAGAGCTAGGCATTAATGGCCTGAACAAAGAATTTTTACGCCACCTAAAACGTAAAGGTTTCGCGGATGCACGTTTAGCGAGCTTAGTGGGTGTTTCTGAAACAGAACTACGCAAATTACGCCAAGGCTATGATTTACACCCAGTCTATAAGCGAGTGGATACCTGTGCCGCTGAATTTGCCACAGATACCGCGTATATGTATTCCACTTATGAAGAAGAGTGTGAATCCAACCCGAATAACGACAAGCCAAAAATCATGGTGTTAGGCGGTGGTCCAAACCGTATCGGTCAAGGTATCGAATTTGACTACTGCTGCGTACATGCTTCTCTAGCGCTGCGTGAAGATGGTTACGAAACCATCATGGTGAACTGTAACCCAGAAACAGTCTCTACCGACTACGACACTTCAGACCGCTTATATTTTGAATCGGTAACGCTGGAAGATGTACTAGAAATCGTCCGCATTGAACAGCCTCAAGGCGTGATTGTCCAGTATGGTGGACAGACACCACTGAAATTAGCGCGTGCGCTGGAAGCGGCGGGAGTTCCTATCATTGGAACTAGCCCAGATGCTATCGACCGTGCAGAAGACCGTGAACGTTTCCAACAAGCCGTTAACCGCTTAAACTTGAAGCAGCCAAAAAATGCGACGGTAGCAACCATCGAACAGGCTGTAGAAAAAGCGGCAGGCATCGGTTATCCGCTGGTGGTTCGTCCATCTTATGTCCTCGGTGGCCGTGCAATGGAAATCGTCTATGACGAAGTTGACCTGCGTCGTTACTTCCAAAATGCAGTGAGCGTTTCTAACGATGCGCCAGTCTTACTCGACCGTTTCCTTGATGATGCGATTGAAGTGGATGTTGATGCTATCTGTGACGGCGAAATGGTACTGATTGGCGGCATTATGGAGCACATTGAACAAGCGGGCGTTCACTCTGGTGACTCAGCTTGTTCACTGCCAGCTTATACATTAAGCCAAGAAATTCAGGATGTGATGCGTGAACAAGTGCGTAATCTTGCCTTTGAATTACGTGTTCGCGGCTTGATGAACGTCCAATTCGCAGTGAAAAATAACGAAGTTTATCTGATTGAAGTGAACCCTCGCGCAGCCAGAACAGTTCCATTTGTATCTAAAGCAACGGGGGTTCCTTTAGCGAAAGTTGCTGCTCGTGTGATGGCGGGTCAAACACTGACTCAGCAAGGTGTCACCGAAGAAGTCATTCCGCCTTACTACTCCGTGAAAGAAGTGGTTCTGCCATTTAACAAGTTCCAAGGTGTTGACCCAATCCTAGGACCTGAAATGCGCTCTACGGGTGAAGTCATGGGCGTTGGTCGCACATTTGCAGAAGCATTTGCGAAGGCGATGTTAGGCAGCAGCTCCACCATGAAGAAATCAGGTCGCGCACTGTTATCGGTTCGTGAAGGGGATAAAACTCGCGTTGTGGATTTAGCAGCTAAATTGCTGAAACATGGCTTTGAGCTGGATGCAACTCACGGAACGGCGATTGTTCTGGGTGAAGCGGGTATTAACCCTCGCTTAGTTAACAAGGTACATGAAGGTCGTCCGCACATTCAAGACAGAATCAAAAACGGTGAGTATGACTACATCGTGAACACCACGGCAGGCCGCCAAGCGATTGAAGATTCAAAACTCATTCGCGGCAGCGCACTTCGCTACAAAGTTCACTATGATACAACGCTCAATGGCGGTTTCGCGACGGCATTATCATTAAGCGCAGACCCAACCGATAAAGTGATTTCTGTTCAAGAGATGCACGCATTAATTAAGTAATCATTGAGTTAATAATGAGCAGCCCCAGTGGTGTTATCGCTACTGGGGCTTTTTTATCATGTTAATAATGTGGATTAAATGTTCGCCGCCTCAGCGATAAGCTTACCGAGTTCTTCCCACTGTTCATTATCGACCAAATCAGCCGGAACCATCCAAGACCCACCACAGACAATGACCGAAGATAATGAATTATATTGGTGGATATTTTCTGTATTAATTCCCCCTGTAGGCATAAAACGAACGGGATAAACCGTCCCTAAAGCCTTGAGCATCGATACACCGCCTGAAGCTTCCGCTGGAAAGAATTTTAATGTAGTCAGATTAAATTCAAGAGCTTGTTCAACTAAGCTCGGGTTATTCACACCGGGGATGATGGGGATATTTTTTTGTTGGCAGTAGCTAACAATTTTAGGATTAAACCCCGGACTAACAATAAAATCGACACCGGCATCAATAGCAAGATCAACTTGTTGGGTCGTTAAAATAGTACCTGCGGCAATCAGTAAATCTGGATAGGCGGCTCGCATATTTTTAATTGCATCAACGGCGGCATCAGTACGAAAAGTGACTTCGGCACAAGGTAAACCATTTTCCATTAATGCTTTGGCAATTGAAGTGCCGTGCTTAGCATGATTGATAGTGATTACGGGCACGACGCTGAGTGCGGTTAATTTTTCAATGAGTTGGTTCATTGGGTATCCTTTTATCTTTTGCTCAGTCAATAGTTGGCATTGCATCTAGTGGAATGATAGCGCCCCGGTGTTGGATAACTGTTCCGGCTAATAAATGCCCCATTTTTGCGGCTTCATTAGGGGATGCGCCGAGAATTCGACTGGCTAAATATCCTGCACTAAATGAGTCCCCCGCCGCGGTTGTATCAATGATGTGGTCAATTTGATTGGCTGCAATGCTAATGCAGTGGTTATCAATGATGACGAAACAATCATCCCCTCCGCGTTTAATCACAATTTCTGGTACCCCATATTGTTGTGTACGGGCGATAGTGTCATTTTCATGAGTATCACCATAGAGAGATTTTTCATCATCAAAGGTGAGAAAAGCGATATCGGTAAGATGGAGAATTTGCTGATAAGCTTGCTGGGCAATGTTGGGCGATTGCCAAAGAGTAGGGCGATAATTATTATCAAATATAATTTTTGCGCCCTGTTGTTTGGCTATTTTGAGCATCGTTAATAAACATTGACGCGGTTCCTCGGGTAAAATTGCCAAGCTAATACCGCTCAGATAAATATAATTTTGCTGGTTAAGCCGCTGCTGAGTTTGTTCTTGGGTGCGATCATTGAGCCAAAACTTCGCCGCAGAATTATCTCTCCAATAGAAAAAACGTCGCTCACCATCGGGGGACGTTTCAATTAAATACATACCAGGTAGCGCTTTTTCAGAAAGAAAAACATCTTCTGTATTTATTCCTTCTTTTTCCCAACTCTCAATCATCTGTTGGCTAAAGGGATCTTTTCCTAATCCGGTGAGATAGCGCGTTACGACACCATGATCTTTCGTTAAACGGGAAAGATACAATGCAGTATTGAGAGTATCCCCACCAAAACTTTGTTTGTATAATTCACCTGATTTCTGTAACTCAACCATACATTCGCCGATAACCGCGACTTGCTGATGTGTACTCATTTTTATCACCTACGTGATGACGATCCATCGTTGATCGTGAATTTTCATGAATTAAATAGAGAGCGTTGGGTGAAAAGTAAAGACTGAAAAATCAGCCTTTACTCCGATTTTTTATAGGATTAAAGATAAGTTAGTGGCCAGTGTTTAAAATAAATATGATTAGCTTGCCAGTCTACTTTTTCACTATTATCACTGAGTAAATGGCGCGCAACAGTAAACGCAAACTCAAAACTGACACCTAAACCTTTCGCACTAATAAATTTACCATCAACCACGACATCTTGATCAATGTAGGTTCCATCTTCGAATTTATCCGCAAGTTTATCGCCAGTGCTGTATTGGCGTCCTTCCAGTAAATGATGTGCGGCGAGTACTTTAGCGCCAGATGAACACAGGGTGCAAATGTATTTATCTTCTTGAATATGTCGACGGATAAAGTTAATAACATCGTTATTGGCGCAAAGTCTATCAGTGCCTTTTGGGCCACCGGGCATCATGATAGCGTCATAACTGTGAGATAATTTTTCACTTAGTAGGAAATCGGCACTAATTTTTGTCCCAAAATAGGTATTTAAAACTAAGCTATCCATACACGAAAGGACATCAACATGGATATCCAATCGACGCATAATATCGATAAAAACAACGGCTTCTCCCTCTTCAAAGCCATCCGCGAGTAAAACAGCAACTTGTTTCATGGTATTCCTTGCATCGTGAGATGTTATGTCACTTGATTATTAATGGAGCTAAAGTTTTCCCGCACTTTTACAGACCCGAATTTTATCCATTACGACGGCTTTCATCGCTGCTTTGCCGGGAACAAGGTAGTGACGAGGATCTGTTGCCTCTGGGTTTTCAAGAAAATAGTGTTTAATCGCATCAGAGAACGCAATTTTGAGCTCAGTGGCAACGTTAACCTTACAGATACCAAGATCGATACAACGGAGAACATCGGCATCTGGGATCCCTGATGCGCCATGAAGCACTAGTGGGATCTCGGTTTTTTGGCGTATTTTATGTAACCGATCAAAATCGAGGCGCGGTTCATTTTTATACATGCCATGGGCAGTACCGATGGCAACGGCAAGGGAATCGATCCTGGTTTGTTGGATAAATGTCACTGCAGAATCTGGATCGGTAAATAAAGCATCTGCCGCATCGACAACTAAATCATCTTCTTGCCCACCTAAGCGCCCCAATTCGGCTTCAACGGTGCAATCCCATTGATGGCAATAATTGACAACTTGCTTAACGATCTGAATATTTTCTTCAAAAGGAAAATGGGATGCATCGATCATCGCAGAACGCACACCGGCGCTGACTTTTTGGAAAATATCAGGGATATCTTCATGGTGATCGAGATGCAGAGCGACAGGCACTTTGTAGCGCTCAGCGGCTTGCTGGCAAATCGCAATCAAATAGTCGCTTCCCGCATAGGAAAATGTACTTGGTGTACCGGCTAAAATAACGGGAGATGACATCTCTGCTGCGGTTTCCATCACAACTTGAATGGTTTCTAAATTGTGGATATTGAATGCGGGAACGGCATAACCGCCCCGTTGGGCTTGGGCTAGCATATTACGGGTTGATACCAGGTACATAATGACCTCTCACCTTTCATTTGATTTCGATAGATAATAATCGAAAGAAATAGAAAGGTAAAAGATCTAAATCACATTTATTCCTTTCTTTTCGAAAGTTAGTGAAAGTTAAGTTAAAAATAATGTGACATTTTGGAGCTATAGCTGGTGATACCTTTGCGTAACAGATTGTTTTTTGGTCTTCTTGATTGACCTATCAGGTTCTCAACGATTTTTTGTGTACAAGATTGCTGTTCTAAGCGGCGTGTTAACGGGCTTTGCTGGTGGGTATATTCCTCACGAAATATCACCGTTACTTCTTGGGTTTCTTTGACGCCAATCACCGAGGCTTTGATGGCCGGTATTTCGAAATGAAAGTCAGATTTTTCGATAGGCAGGGGATTGGCTAGAGCCTCCCAAAGATCGATTCGTTGACCACAATAGAGCGCAACAATGACGGCTCTTAATGACCAAAAACTGCTTGCTGGACCGCTGTAATTATCGACTAATCGAGGATCATCACTGAATAATCCTTGTGTTGGAGCTCCTGCTTTAAATGCCCCATGGCTAATAAAATAGCGTAGCGTATTTTCCAAGGCATTTTTTGCTTCACCCACAGTGACGGATGAACAGCCTAAATCCACGCCAGCAATAAGCGGTGCGGAAACGGCCAGTCGGTAACATGCACTGCGTCCAAAAAAAGGAATGCCAGTCGGCGTCATAAAATGCAGGTAATGTTGATTAAAGTGATTGAGTGATTGTTGGATAAAATCAGTATCGAAATCGGGGGATATTTGGTTAAGCCAATAAAGGGAATAGTAAAATCCCCATGCATTATAGTAATCAAAATTGCCTTTAGCACCATCTCGAAACCACCCATCTCCCACATAAAACTCTTTGACTCGGTCATAGCGCCACAGGGCAATATGGTTGATACCGGTGAGATCTCGAATAACAAATTGAACCAAGAGAGGGAACAAATGCCAATTATTATCGACAATCTCACAATGATTAACTTGCTCAAACCATGTGATGATTTGCTGCTGCAATCTGGGTTCTAATTTATCCCAGACCCAGTCTTTACTGAGCCAGAGTGTTAATGCTAAATCTGCGGATTCACAAATTTTTTGATCATAATTTTCAAGTTTTCCCCAGTAGCCTTTATGTGTTGGGTCGGTACCGTGAATAAAAGCTTGGCGGATCATATCGCTGATATGAATAGACTGTAAATTTAAGCCATTCAGCGTCTCTTGACGGCTATGAATTAACCACGCCGCGAATAAAGGAAGTACGCGGCTTACTCCCTCTAAAGCATCGGTACGAACAGTTTGCTGCCCCGGGCGGCCGGGATAATAAGCATGGGTATAGTCCCAAACCTGATAATGGGAAAATGCTTCCGCAACATAACGAACAAGAGTTTCGCAAAGAGATGAAAGTGATTGAGTACGATCTTGAAAGATTTTAATCATAAAATCATCATGGTTTTTATACGCAGACTTACGAACAAATCGTCGAATCACATTCTGCTTGAATAATTTTTTATAGATCTGAAGGTCGGGATGCTCATAAGGGAGCTTTGGACGTTCTGTCGGAGTGATTGGTGTCGCCATAACGAATCTCTATCATGTTTTATGGGCACATCCTTGTGCGTCCATTTCGGTTTTATTTTGCTGAATCAACGAGAACTTGATAGCGGTCTTGTCCCCAAACCACCGGCTTAGGTTGGTCTTTCACCCACTGGTAATAGGCCGATTTTAGTTGTTTAACTTTTTCAGGGTATTTGGAGGCCAAATCAATGGATTCAGATGGATCTTGTTTGTCATTGAATAATTTAGGCTGGTTGGTACCGTCATCATAAAAATAGAGAGCCCATTCACCATCACGAACAGCCCATGAACCTTTAGATAATTTTTCGAGATTCGGATTTTTTGGTGCCTCTTTACGTTGATAAGTGATCCACTCATGATAACCGTGCCAAAAATCCTGATTCTCTTCGCTGTAATGTTTAGTTCCGGGACCTGTCCAATACAGATATTGATGTGGTGATTTTTGTGTTTTCCCTTGAAGTAGCGGCATAATATTTTTACCTTCTACTTTCAGGCTGTCAGGAATGGTGATCCCAGCGCTTTGCAACGCGGTCGGTAGAATATCGATGGCTGAAACCATCGCATCACTTTGTTTTCCCGCAGGAATATGGCCTGGCCAATAAGCCACAAACGGTACACTAACCCCACCATTAAACATTTGCCCTTTAAAGCCCTTATCCATCGCATTCATTGGCATTGGAGACTCATGGACGGCGCCGTTATCAGAAATAAAGAAAATCAGGGTATTTTCGAGCTCACCGTTTTCTTTCAAGGTGGTTATGATTTTACCGATCCCTTCATCTGCGGCATTTAATGCAGCAAAATACTTATCCGCCTCAACATTACCGGTATTAAATTTATCCATATATTTGGCGGGAGAAGCCTCCTCTAGCGGGATATGAGGAACGCTATACGATAAATTAATGAAGAAAGGTTTGTCTTTGTGGCCATCAATGAATTTAATGGTTTCATCCGTTAACAAATGGGTTATATAGCCCGGTGCGGGAACATTTTCACCATTGCGCCAAATAGCGGGTGAATTCCAAAGAGCCGCACCAGAAGCGTAATAACTGTAGGCGTAATCGAATCCTCTTTCATGGGGTGCAAATCCTGGCTCTGGTGTAGAGATCATATTGTCATGATAGTCTCGGGTTTGCTTATCTTCGGCAATTTTTGGTTTTTTTATGACTTTTGCATTGTGCCATTTACCAATACTGGCCGTGGCGTAGCCATCTTCTTGGAACAGAGCTGGAAGCAATTTGATATCTTCTGGAATGCCTAACATCGCATCATCATTGCTATAAGTGCCAAAGCTGGCGGGAGAACGCCCAGTAAAAATCCCTGCGCGTGATGGGCCACATACCGGATGAGCAACAAATGCGTTGGTCATCTTGATACCGCCAGCTGCCATTTCAGAGACATTTGGCATTGCGATTCTTGCGGCTTCCACCATTTTATTAATGTCACCATCGTAGCGTGATGGCGCTGGGCGCTTGGATAACTCATTCACATCGAGGCTATCGAGGACAAAGTCAAGCTGACCAGTACCCAAGTCATCCATAACAATTAAGAGAACATTAGGCTTTTCCGGTGTTCCCCCAGCGTTAGCAGCAATCGGGGGAACTAAACAACTGGTGGCTATCAGCCCAGCAAGTAGGCTTTTTTTCACAGACGGTAAATTCACGGAAGCTATCTCCAGATAGATAAAATTATTGCTTATAAGCACGCTGCATTGCAGGGAGCGCATCACTGGCGATTGCACCTTGAGTAATCGCTTGCTGCATAAGTCGCATACCTAAAGCCGTATGATTAAAAATCTTTTTATAAGAACTACATAAATAGTTATGACGATATTTTTCGCCTTCAATGGAAATAATGCGATGCTTTGGACAGCCTCCGTAACAGAGGCTCTGAACCTCGCATTTTTTGCAAAGATTGGTTAACTTGTCGTATTTGTTTTGCCCAAAGCGCAGCTGTTGTTTTGACGTGACAATGCGAGCCAAGGTATTTTGATTCACATTTCCGAGGCGATTAGCCGGGTAAACATAGTGATCGCATGAGTAAACATCACCATTTGCTTCGATAATTAATGCCTGACCACAGGTTTTTGATTGAATACACGTTGAGGCAGGGTAGCCCATCCATGTGCCTAATAAGCTGTCGAAGAGACGTACATAGATTTTTCCTACATCACCTTGGCGAATCCACTCATCAAATACATCTGCCATAAATTGCCCATATCCATCACTTGGTACGGAAAATGGAGCCATGACCGCATTCGGTCCCGGAGCGTAATGACCACCTTGGGTATGAGGGAAACGTCTATCCACTTCAACGATAGGAATAAACTGGAAAAAGGTGGAACCTAGTGCCTTGAGAGCTTGATAGGTTTCTTTACCCTTGCGCCAGTTTTGGTCGTTAACGACGGTCAACGTATTAAATTCAACGCCATACTCAATGAGGAGCTGGATAGATTTTTTGACGCGCTCAAATGTTGGATTACCGTTGACTGAGATACGGTATTTATCGTGAACGGCTTCGAGCCCATCAATAGAGACTCCGAGTAAAAAATGGTTGTCGGCGAAAAACTGAGCCCACTGGCGGTTAATTGCGATAGCGTTGGTTTGCACACTATTGGTGATGGTTTTTCCTTGGGCATATTGCTTTTGGTATTCCACAACGCGTTCAAAAAATGGCAGCCCCGCGAGCGTCGGCTCACCACCTTGCCATGAAAAATCGACTTGGTCGCCTGCATTGGACTGAATATAGTCTTTGATATAGCGTCGCAATACATTGTCGGGCATCACATCGTGCTGACCGTTTTGGGTTTCCTCATTGAAAACATTTTCTTTTTCAAGGTAAAAGCAATACTCACATTTTATATTGCAGTGATAGCTAGTGGGCTTTGCCATCATATGAAAATAAGCGGGTTGTTTTGAGGACATGGGTTTTATCCGAAAGAGTCAGGTTATTTTTATAGCATTACGCAAATCACGAAAAATCAAAAGAGATTGAAATCACATATTTGAAAAATGAAAGCATTTGAAATTCAAGTGAAGGGATTTTGATAGCAAAAAAATGGATTTTACGATCAAAAAATGAAATGTTGAGTTGGTTTTTTACTTTACGTAACACCTGAACTTTTCGAAGTAAAAATTGAAATTAGCACTTTTTACTAATTTACTGTGGATTTACTCCCTAAAATTTCATAAATCTTAGCTTAGTGGCAATATGCTTAATAATTGATTAGTTAAAATACAGTATTTAGCACTTTATTAATTGGTTAGTTTTGTATTCGAAGCTATCATATTGGAAATTTGAAAATATCCGTAAGCACACAATGAATGAATCGAAACTTTGTGAAAGAGATCAAAAGTTTTGTTTTTTTACGTTGTTGGTATTTTTTGGCGTAGTAAACTTAATTTGAAATCAAACGAAAGTAATTCGATTGATTTCGTAAGGAGATGAAAGTGAAAGCGGCAGTTGAGCGGCGTATGGAAATACTCGACATGATTAACCTACATGGTAAAGCAAGAGTCGAGGATCTAGCCGAAAAATTTAACGTCTCAAGTGTCACCATTCGTAGCGACTTAAGTTTTCTTGAGAAAAATGGTTATGTGGTTCGCTCTCATGGGGCAGCAATTCCGAATACCGGATTTATTGCTGAACTCAGTATCCACGAGAAACGTGGTCAGAATGCGGGCACAAAAAATCTTATTGGGAAAGCTGCCGCCACGCTAATCAAGAATGGGGACACCGTCATTTTAGATTCGGGGACAACTACGCGGGAGATTGCGACACATTTGAAGTCGCGTGAAAACGTAGTGGTCATGACTAACGGTTTAGATGTTGCGATGGAGTTGGCGAATGCCGCTGGTGTCGAAGTGTTGATGACTGGCGGTGCATTGCGAAAAAGTGCTTTATCGTTTTCTGGCTCTCAAGCAGAAAACAGCCTCAGAAATTATCGATTTGATAAAGTTTTTCTTGGGGTTGATGGATTCGATTTACGCGTTGGTATCACCACACACAATGAACAGGAAGCCAGTCTTAACCGTTTAATGTGTGAAATCTCGGAGATTGTGATTGCGGTTGCCGATTCTACGAAATTCGGGAAGCGCAGCTGTCATATGATCCGTGAGTTTGGGGGTATAGACATTTTGGTCACTGACTCGGGTATTCCTGAAGAGTATATCCAAGAGCTAAAGGACCATAAAATCGAAGTTATTATCGTCGATAAGGAACAGTAGCGCGCTAACTCCATTAACAACATGGCCATGTTGATTGTGGAGTTAGTGTTTAATGCATCCTTTAGAAAAGATTGTTCAGCAGAATAAATTAGGGAAACAAAACGGTATTTATTCTGTTTGTTCTGCCCATCCCTTCGTGATTGAGGCTTCACTACAGCAAGCGCTGGACAATGATTCCTTTCTTCTTATTGAAGCCACGTCAAATCAAGTTGACCAATTTGGTGGTTATACTGGAATGACGCCTGCGGACTTTTATCAGTATGTCACTGAAAAAGCGGAGCAAGCAGGTTTTCCTCTTCAACAATTAATCCTAGGTGGCGACCACTTAGGACCTAATCGCTGGCAAGATCTCAACGCTGAAGAAGCGATGAAAAATGCAGATGAGCTTATTGCTCATTATGTTGCCGCTGGATTTAAAAAAATTCATCTCGATTGCAGCATGTCTTGTGCTGATGATCCTGTGCCACTCACCGATGAAATCGTCGCAGCTCGCGCAGCTCGCCTTGCCGTGATTGCCGAAAAGACCGCAAAAGAAAAATTTGGTCACAGTGACATTGTGTATGTGATTGGAACTGAAGTCCCTGTACCGGGAGGTGCAACTGAAGCCCTTGAAGGGGTTGAAGTGACGGCACCTGAAGCTGCTCGAAAAACATTAGATTGCCATGCGAAAGCATTCGAAGATGCCGGTGTGGGTGAGTGCTGGTCTCGGGTGATTGGCTTAGTGGTTCAGCCTGGGGTGGAGTTTGACCACACCGGTGTGATTGATTATCAACCTGAAAAAGCCCAGTCCCTCAGTAAAGTAGTGGACGATTATTCTCATTTAGTCTTTGAGGCTCACTCCACTGATTATCAAAATCCTGAAGCTTACAAACAATTAGTCCGTGACCATTTCGCCATTTTAAAAGTGGGTCCTGCATTGACCTTTGCGATGCGTGAAGCGTTGTATTCCTTATGTGAAATTGAAAATGAAATGTTCCCGTCAGAGCAATGCTCCCATTTGAAAGAAAAAATGGAGCAACTGATGTGCCGAGAGCCGCATTTCTGGCAGAAATATTATCATGGAGATGCCCACCAGCAAGCCTTTGCTCGCGTGTACAGCTTCAGTGACCGCATTCGTTATTATTGGCCTGATGAAGAAATTAACCAAGCCATCAATACGCTAATCAATAACTTATCGTCTAAGCCAATTCCGTTACCACTATTGAGCCAATATTTGCCTCATCAATTCCAACAATACAGAGAAGGTTTGTTGGATGGCTCTCCTAAGTCATTTGTGTTTGCGAAGATCCGCGATGTGTTATCGGTGTATGCCGATGCGTGTAAATTCAGTCACTGAGGTTTGACATGGAATATTTAAGTTATCAAACGGCTGAACTGGAACAACTGAATGCGTTCTGGACAGCAAAAGAAATTGAACAACAGCCTGAGTGCTGGGAAAAAGTGAGCGCAGCAGTAAAAGCGCGCCGTACAGAGATTGATGGTTTTTTAGCGCATGTTTTAGCAGCGCCAGAATCTCGAATTATCATGACTGGTGCAGGAACCTCTGCTTTTGCAGGACGTGCTCTTACACCAATATTAACCGGGCATTTAAAACGCCGAGTCGATGCGATAGCGACCACTGATTTAGTTTCTGATCCCAAAGAATATTTAGCCGAAGATGTACCTACTTTATTGATCTCTTTCGCGCGTTCTGGGAATAGCCCTGAAAGTGTTGCTGCACTGGATGTTGCTGAGAAATGTCTATCTAAAATCTATCATTTGGTTTTAACGTGTAACAGTGATGGCCAGCTATATCGTTATTGTCAAAATAATGTTCACGCCTTGGCACTGTTAATGCCGGAAGAGTCAAATGATCGCTCTTTAGCAATGACCTCCAGTTTTTCGTCAATGATGATGGCGGCATTGTCTATTTTTCTACCTGATACTTTTTATTGCAATGAAGTTAAACCATTTTTTAAAGATTATCACCAAACCTACCAGCAATTTAACCGCACAATTCGTCATGATTATGCAGGGAAATTCAAACGCGTCATTTATTTAGGTAGTGGCGGTTTACAAGGGCTAGCGCAGGAAGCCGCTCTGAAAATGTTGGAGTTAACGGCAGGTAAAGTCGTGGCTAATTATGATACACCATTAGGTTTTCGACATGGGCCTAAGTCTATCGTTAATAAAGAAACGTTGGTCGTGCTGTTCCTTTCGAATGATCAATATATCAGACAGTACGAAACTGACTTATTACGAGAGGTAATTCACGATAATGCATCAGCTATGGTGATCGGGGTCACTGCATCTCCATCTAATTCTTTTTCAAAAGAAAATTTTATTTATATTCCAAAAATGGAGCAATGCTCTGATGCAGCATTACTTTTTCCATATCTGATGTTAGCACAGGCATTTGCATTCCATAGTTCGATTGCACTGGGGAATACACCGGACAACCCATCTCCAACAGGAGAGATTAATCGTGTTGTTCAAGGTGTCACTATTTACCCGTTCTCATATCAAAAAGATAGCGTCAACGCATCTTAAAGATAAACACAATAAATTATAAGAGAGCAAGTTATGCACACACCTAATATTGTTTGGACCCGAATCGATGAGCGCTTATTACATGGGCAAATCCGTATTACTTGGGGTAAACACACTGAAGCAAATTTAATTCTTGTTGCAAATGATGATGCTGCGGAAGGACCTAATGCCGCCTTCATGCAAGCAGGAATGAAAGCGTCTGCGGGTGGAGAATATGCTGTTCGTTTTTTCTCTATTCAGAAGACAATTGATGTCATTAGCAAGGCATCACCACGTCAAAAAATCTTCGTTCTTTGTAATAATCCGACCGATGTCGCCCGTCTGGTGGAAGGCGGAGTGCCTATCACTCACTGTAATGTTGGCAATATGCATTTCCATGAAGGGAAGCGCCAAATCACTAAAACAGTGTCAGTGGATGAGCGTGACTTAGATGCATTTCGCCGCCTAGTTGATAAAGGCGTGACTTGCACCATTCAAAATACTCCCGACCAAACACCCGTGAATGTTTTAGCTCTCGCATCCGCATAAGTCGGATTGAGAAAAAAACTTAATTCTTAGGCGTTTAAGGAAAATTATTATGATCTTTGAAGCTTCGTTAGTGGCTTTATGGGCCTTCTTTTGCGGTATTGATAAGTATGACGTTGCATTAAACATTCACCGCCCTCTGATTACCGGACCTGTTGTGGGTTTGATTATGGGGGATATGCAAATCGGGTTAATCGCAGGTGCAACTCTTGAGCTGGCCTGGCTGGGATTAGTACCGAATGCGGGAGCTCAGCCACCGGATGTGACATTAGGTACCATCGCCGCGGTCGCTTTTGCAGTAATGACTAAACAGCCCCCTGAAGTTGCCATGGGGATTGGGATGCCCATCGCCGTATTAATGCAAATGTTGATTATTGGTTTCTTCGCGATGACTGCATTTACCATGGGTAAAGCTGATCGTTATGCAGAAAACGCAGATGCTGGGGGAATATCAAGGCTTTTAGTCGTCACAATAACGATACGTTCATTACTTTACGCCATTGTGGCTTTCGTCACGGTGTATTTCGGCGAACATGCTGCGGAATGGATTGATCAAAATACACCAAAAGTATTGCTCGAAGGCTTAGGTATTGGCGCGAAAATGGTGCCTGCGATTGGTTTTGCAATGCTATTGAAAATTATGTGGTCGAAAGAAGTGGCTGGGGTGTTCTTCGTTGGTTTCGTGATGACAACCTACTTGAAACTACCAATCATGGCCGTGGCTATTCTCGGTGCATCTGCCGCAGCGCTTTACTACTTTTTCAGTGGAAATGGTAACAAAAATAATTCACAGCCAAGCGAGGATTTTGAAGATGGTATCTGATAATAAAGCCGTGGTAGAAACGAAAAACTTACCTGCTCAATCTTACGTTGATGGTATCGATGAATATCAAGATACAACCGTACGGAAAGTCATTACCAAAAAGGACTTATGGCGCTGTGCATTCCGTGGATTATTTATGGAAGGGAACTTTAACTTTGAACGTATGCAAGGTGGCGGTTTTGCTTTCTCCATTATTCCTGCACTGAAAAAAATTCATGGTAATAATAAACGTGACTATGCCACGGCATTGAAAAACCATCTGCAATTTTTCAATGCGAGTCCAAAATTATTTACTTTCTTACTTGGCACTGCGGTTGCCATGGAAGAAAACAAAGAGAAGCCATCAACCGTAAACGTCATGAAAGTGGCGGGTATGGGACCTACTGGTGGTATCGGTGATGCTATTGACCATATGACATTGATGCCGTTAACCCTCGCGTTAGGTGCATCTATTGCGATGGATGGCTCGATTGCAGGCCCATTTGTCTTCTTCTTCCTCTACCAGATTGTTCACTTTTTTGTCTATTTCGGGTTGATGTTCATGGGATATCGCGCAGGAACTGCGGCGATGGTGAACATGAGTGATGCCACTGAGAAATTAGCCAAAGCCGCCAACATTATGGGGATCTTTGTGATTGGGGCGCTTTCCGCCACCTTTGTCAAAGTGCAAACCACCGCCTCCTTAGAGCTGGGCGGGAAAGTGGTGGAATTGCAAACTGCGCTATTCGATAAAATCATGCCGAATTTATTACCGTTAGGTTTGGTATTCCTCATGTTCAAAATGGTGAAAGGCACAGGTTTCTGGGCTAAACCACCAGTTCTGATTTTCTCAACATTGGCCTTCGGCGTTATTGGTCATGTACTGGGTGTGCTGTAATTATCTGAATTAAATTGAATTTTAGCGGGTAGAAACTTACCCGCTTAGGAGTAAATAATGATCGGTTTGGTTGTTTCTGGGCACTTAAATTTTGCAAGTGGGATGGCGTCGGCGGTCAGAGCTATAGCGGGTGAACAAGAGAATATGGTGTTTCTCGATTTTATCGAGACGATATCCCCTGATGAGCTGGAACAGCAAATGCGCTGTGCGATGCAAGCTATGCCTTGTGAGCAAGTTGTATTTCTTACGGATCTTCCGGGTGGAACACCCTGTAATCGCGCCATGGCGATCATGATGGAAAATCCTTCAGTTGAAGTTCTCTCCGGTGTCAGCCTCCCCATGATTGTGAATGCGGCGTTTGAGCGAGAAGGCGTCACAGCAAAAGAGCTGATTTCCATCTTACGTGAAATTGGGGTTAGCAGTATCCAAGACTTGCGTGAGCAACTGTCAATATTATCTGAATTTGAAGATGAAGAAGACGGATTATGAGCCAGCAATACGCAATTTTAGCGGATCGAATTTTTACGCCAGAGGGTATACAGCAGCACCAATATGTCTGCGTTAGCAATGGGACCGTGCAACAAATTACGGGTATTGCTCCAGAAAATTGTCCCATCGTGCATTTAAAAGGACGTTCATTGCTTCCAGGATTTGTCGACATTCATATTCATGGTCGAGCAGGTTCTGATGTGATGGATGCAAGCTTAGAGGGATTGCAAATTATTGCGGATGATTTGGTCAAGACGGGGGTTGCGGCATGGGTAGGAACCACGGTTACGGCACCCATGGACGATATTAAACACGCGTTAATCCAAGTTCGTCAATTTATGGCTCATCAGCAAACATCAGGTGCACAACTGTTAGGAAGCTTTCTTGAAGGCCCTTATTTCACTGAACGTCATCGAGGTTCTCATCCAGTGAAATACCTCAAGGCTCCGACCGTCAGCGAACTTAAATCTTTGCAAGAGTGTGCTGGTGGTTCGTTATTACGGGTCGCGGTGGCTCCTGAAGCTGATGGCGCTATTGATGCTATTGATTGGCTAGTTCAACAAAATATCAAAACCAGTGTTGCCCATACCGCAGCGGATTTTGCCCAAACTAGCGAGGCATTTTCTCACGGCGCTGATTGTGGCGTGCATCTTTATAACGGTATGACGGGATTACATCACCGTGAACCGGGTTGCTGTGGTGCAGTGCTCTATCACGATGTACTCGCCGAATTGATAGCAGATGGCATTCATGTTCATCCGGTCATGATGAACTTGGCATATCGCATGAAAGGTTATCAGCAAGTTGCCTTAATTACTGATTGTATGCGTGCTGGGGGATTACCGGATGGCGAGTATGCCTTGGGCGCTCAAATGGTTCAGGTGACTCAAGGGCAAGCCAGAACCGCAGACGGTTCTTTAGCCGGTAGCACCTGTAGCTTGGATGCGGCACTGCGCAATATGGTGAAACTCGCTCAAGTTCCTGAATGGGAAGCGGTACAAATGGCGACGGCGGTGCCTGCGGAGTATCTCGGCATTGGTCAGCAATATGGCTATATCCGCGAGGGCGCCGTTGCAAGTTTTGCGGTTGTCGATGACAACTTTTATTTAACTGACACATTCATCAGAGGTGAACACGTTCACTCTGTTAATGGGAAAGCCAACTCGTGAGTTTGGTACTCCCCCTGTAAATTATGAGGTATTTATAATGGAAATTCGTCAACCAATTCACAGTGAGCACGCTAAAACGCTGGATACTGCTGGATTACGTAAACAATTCTTAATCGAAGGATTGTTTTGTGAAGGGGAAATGAATCTCACTTATAGTCATATTGACCGCATTATCGTAGGCGGTATTGTTCCAACACATAAGCCATTGGCACTGATGGCAGGGAAAGCATTAGGCGTTGATTTTTTCTTAGAACGTCGTGAACTGGGTGCCATCAATATTGGCGGTGCAGGTAAAGTGGTTGTTGATGGGGAAATATTTGAAATTGCACCTCGTGAAGCACTTTACATTGGCATGGGCGCGCGTGAAGTAGAATTCAGCAGTGCGGATGCCAATCATCCGGCACGTTTTTATATAAACTGCGCCCCGGCCCATCATACCTACCCAAGTCGCAAAATTACCATTGACCAAGCATCACCGGAAAAACTGGGTAAGGTTGAGAACTGTAACGTACGGACAATTTATAAATTCTTACATCCATCGATTCTACCAACATGTCAGTTATCTATGGGAATGACCGTGTTAGAGCCAGGCAGCCTATGGAATACCATGCCATGCCACACCCATGAACGCCGCATGGAAGTTTATCTGTATTTTGATATGAAAGATGACAACGTGGTTTTCCATTATATGGGTGAACCAACCGAAACTCGTCATATTGTGGTGCGTAATGAGCAAGCGGTGATTAGCCCGAGTTGGTCAATTCATTCTGGTGTCGGTACTGCGGCTTATACATTTATCTGGGGAATGGTGGGTGAAAATCAGGTATTCCACGATATGGATCATGTCGCAATGACAGATTTGAAATAACGCCCGATTACTCCTTTTTATTTTCTTATCTAACAAAACGGTGTTGCTGAATTGGCGGCACCGTAAGAGAGGCATGCCATGAATTTATTTGATTTAACAGGAAAAGTAGCCATTGTCACTGGATGTAATACAGGTCTAGGTCAAGGTATGGCGATTGGATTAGCTCAAGCTGGGGCGGATATTGTTGGTGTTGGAATACAAGATGCACCAGAAACACGTGCCGAAGTCGAAAAGTTGGGACGTAAATTCCACTATGTCGTCATGAATTTAATGGAGCAAGATAAGTTACAAGACCTTGTGGACGATGCGGTATCTGCCATGGGGCACATTGATATTCTGGTGAATAATGCGGGGATTATTCGTCGTGAAGACTTATTAGAATTTAGTGAAAAAGATTGGGATGATGTCATTAATATTAACCAAAAAACGCTCTTTTTCTTATCCCAGCGTGTTGCTCGTCAGTTTGTGAAGCAAGGTAATGGCGGAAAAATTATCAATATTGCTTCAATGTTGTCATTCCAAGGCGGCATCCGAGTGCCTTCTTACACTGCCAGTAAATCTGCGGTTATGGGGTTAACTCGCGCATTAGCGACGGAGCTTTCTCAATATAATATTAATGTGAATGCCCTCGCTCCGGGTTATATGGCCACAGATAATACCGCAGCACTAAGAGCTGATGCTGAGCGTAATGCAGCGATTTTAGAGCGTATTCCCGCTGGACGTTGGGGGCTGCCATCTGACTTAGCGGGACCTGCAATTTTCCTTGCTTCCAGTGCCAGCGATTATATCAATGGATATACGATTGCCGTTGATGGTGGGTGGCTCGCTCGCTAGTCCATCAGGAGGATCCAAATGGAACAGGTATTATCATCTCAGTCATTACAGCGTGATGTTGTTTTGCAGGATATGAAACGTGTTTATCGTTTTCAATCAAAGCATCAGGTTCGTAGTGTGGTTCGCCGCAGTGGTAAAACACGCTTTATCAAAGATACAGATTGGGAACGCGGTGTTCTGTGGTCGTGTGTTGCTGCCGCTTGGCAAGCAACTCAAGACAGTGAGTATCTTGATGGGGTGTTGGAATATACGTTACATACCGGATTTCGCACGGGGCCAAATCCTCGTTTTGCCGATGATCATGTGTGTACACAAGCTTATTTAGCCGTCAGCTCGCAGTTTTCTCAACCGGAAGTTCTTGAACCGACAATAAAAGCATTTGATTTGATGTTGGATGAACCGAAATTAGGTCGAGAGGACTGGTGGTGGTGTGATGCCCTTTTTATGGCACCACCGGCTTTCGCTGCATTGTCAGCAAAAACGGCTGATCCCCGCTATCTCGCTTACATGCATCAGGCCTATTGGGATGCAGTAGAGCATTTACGAGATCCCGAAACGGGTTTGATTTACCGGGATTATCGTTATATTCCTGATGGAAAAGGGGGCGAATTACGTGAAGCCAATGGGGAAAAAGTTTTTTGGAGCCGAGGTATTGGCTGGGTGATAGCCTCCGTACCGCGTATCTTGCAGCATTTACCAGCTGATTTTGCAGGAAGCCAACAATACTTAGATTTATTTGTTGAGCTAATCGAGTCTGTTGTGGAATATCAACAAGAAGATGGTTTCTGGCGTACAAGCCTGTTGGATCCTCAAAGCTTCCCAGCTCCTGAAAGTAGTGCAACCTCGCTATTTTGTTATGGATTAGCTTGGGGGATAAACCAAAGTGTATTAGATAAAACGCGTTATCTGCCAATACTTGAAAAAGCATGGGGAGCGCTAAAAAACTGTATTCATGAAGATGGCATGTTAGGTTGGGTTCAATTACCGGCATTTAATCCTCGAGATGTTAAATTTGAACATAACATGGATTATGGTGCGGGAGCTTATTTATTAGCAGGTAGTGAAGTTATTAAGTTATTAGATTAGTAATTATATAAATTAATACGCATCGTTTTTCCATTGCACTTGCTTTATCTTATCGGTCAAAATATTGGCCGATTTTTTTGTTTTTATTTTTAAATAAAAAAGAAACCCCACGATAATAATCATGGGGTTTCTTTGTATTATTGAATTTTATTTTTGATTATATTACCAAGTATATTGAATACCAACACGGAAACGGGTTTGTCGGTCACTGGAGAACTTACTTTCTTTCACATTACCAACTTCAACAAATGGTCTCCATAAAGCACCATCATCCGTTTTTATATCATAACGAAGACGTACGTTATGTTGATAATCGAATTTCTTATTATTATAAAGTGGCTGTGCGTTATCCGCCATTTCCCACATTAAATCTAATTGATACTGAAGATCCAGTTTACCCCATTTATAACCAATCCAGCTGTCGAACTCTTGAATTTTAGAGTGGTAGTTACTGCCATTTTCCCCGACTTGGCCGTAATCCCAAACTTTCCACTTATAACGGCCTTGTAAACGAATACCGTTGTCAAAGGTGTAGTTCAGACGGACATAAGGAACATAGACAAGACCTTGTTTATCAAAGTCGAGTGAGGAGCCTACAAGTCCAACTAAATTTGAATTGAGTTTGGTATAATAAAATGCTGAAAATTCAGAGCCGTCAATTTTCATGGCATCATATGCGCCGTCTTTATTGCCATAACGGGCATCTAATTCAAAACCAATATTTTTCCCTGTATCAAGAAAAGCTTTAATTCTGTCACCACTTTTCCCTGAGGCATCTAAATATTGATGGCGGTATTCAATGGTTGTTTTGTAATTATTTGCATAGGTGTAGTTAGATGCCATTAAAAACAAAACGGTGCCAGATATTAATAATTTTTTCATTATCTTTATTCCGAAGCTAGAGGCTATTTAAGCATTATTTAAATGATTCCCTGTTTTATTTGGGAAATTGTTTTTTTTGTTTATAGAATTGCCATCAATAATAAGATGGCAAGGATGGAATTACTTCACTTCACATTCAGTGATTTTCTTATTCAATTTTTTGGTTGTTGCAGTAATAAATTCACTTGGTCTCCAAGAGTCACCGGTTTTTTCTAACCAAGGGGTTAACTCTTCTTTAATTAATTTTTCAATAAGTGGTTTATTCTCATCGGCAACATTTTTCGTTTGATAAGGATCTTTCACATTATCGTAAAGTGTATATTTCAATGGTTGTCCATCTTGGCGATCAATAACCAATGTGTGTGTTTTGGTGCGTACTCCGCGTTTACCAAAGGAAGGTTCACCGTATGGGATAAACAAATAAAGCTGAGAACTGGCGCTATCCCCTTTACCTGTTGCGACTCGTTCAGCTAAGTTGCTACCTTCTACAGAGCCAGGTATCCATTGTTCTAGTCCAAGCAAACCTAAGATTGTTGGATAAATATCCGGTGCGGACATTAAAGCATCGTCTTGACCGGCCTTAATTTTCCCCGGAAGACGGAACATCATTGGAACCCTCATGGATTCTTCGTAAGGGTTATTTTTAGTTGGCTGCCCATTAGCACCAAGGCAACTGCCATGATCAGAGAAGAAAACAACCAGCGTATTATCATCAAGTCCCTGTTTTTCTAGCTCATTCATTATTCGGCCAAACTGGTCATCCACGCCATTTACCATGGCGAGATATTCTTTAAAATATTGTGGACCATAGCCTTCTTGATATTCAGCATCCCACTGAACATTCGGACGAGTATTTAATTCTTTAGATGTTTTTCCTTTATAAACATCAAGGTATTTTTGTGGAACTTGGTCATAAGGTGAGTGAGGGGGATTCATGGAAACCACTAATGCAAATGGTTTGGTTTCATCACGAAATTGCCCATTTTCGTTTCGTAAGAATTTTATCGCCATATCGGCTTCGTGTTCTGGTCCCCACTGGTCAACATAGATCGGCTTTTCACGAGGCGTATTATTGCCCCAATACATCGGTTTCATATGTAAATCATATGTGCCGTAAGAGTACCAAAAATCGAATCCATGGCGGCGGTCGGGCGCTGCCCATTCATTCCAATACCGTCCTTCCATCGGGTTATTGTAGCTTTCAATATAAGGGGCATAAGGTGCATCTAAATGCCACTTACCAATATAGCCAGTACTGTAATCTAAGGATTGAAGGACATCAGACCAACATTTTGCATACGGAGATAAATCAATACCGACTTTTCCGCCATAGTCATGAGTATTGCCGGTAATCCCATTACGAACAGGGTATTGCCCTGTCATAAACATGCCACGAAAAGGTGAACACAATGGATAGTTAGAAGCCATCTGTGTCATCACTTTCGCTTGTTTGGCAAACTTATTCAGATTGGGGGTAATCGAAGGATCTTCTCCCATAAATTGTAATGCATGGGCACGCATTTCATCGGGAAAGATAATTAATAAGTTGGGTGCTTTCTCTGGTCGAGAAGGCATGCCATTTGAAGGCATCCCGGTATTGGCTAAAACGGGACTAGAAACCGATATTGCTGCACCGCTGGCTGCTAGTCCTTTGATAAAGGTTCTACGCGAAACAGTCATTGCTTCATCCTCTTTTTGTTTGCGTTTTCTTTCGCTTTGTTGTTTGTTTCTTATTTGTACTTTTACATAACTTAAAAAAGTAAGCTATCGAAGATTTTAAAATTGAAATGAAGATCACAAAAAGTGAGCAAAAAGATGTGTTAAATATTAGAGGAATAAAATGATAATTGAATAAAATCAATTAATCATATGATTTATATGAAAAATATATTTTTTGAGAAAATGGCGTAAATAGCACAGTATCTAAGGTAAATATCACTCATTAACATTTTTTCATTTGCTTTCATTTTTTTTGAGTGGGTAAATAAACTCATGAAGATTTTTTCAATAGGAATAGCGTGGGGGATTAGACGTTTGAATTTAAAGTAAAATAAAAGGGCCATTGATGACCCCTCTTTCTATAAATGTTTATCTCATATTCAACTATCTTATTTTGTTAAATTATC
The DNA here is from genome assembly GCF_000156395.1 of Providencia rustigianii DSM 4541. Lineage (GTDB taxonomy): Bacteria > Pseudomonadota > Gammaproteobacteria > Enterobacterales > Enterobacteriaceae > Providencia > Providencia rustigianii. The sequence continues at coordinate 239,299 of NZ_GG703820.1, read as the reverse complement.
ATGAGATTAGTCGTGATTAATCTTTCTTACTGCCGCTGAGAACTTTACGGTGTTTCCAATACATCACAATGGAACCAATCAAGCCACTGACGAGAAGAATGACGGGAATAATCATTAAGGCGGTGATGACGATTTGCTCATGATTTCTCACAAACGGAATCTGGTTAATTGCATAACCTAAAGTCACAATAATACCCACCCATAAGAACCCACTTAACCAGTTAAATAGTTGAAAACGGCGATGGCTTAAATCAGAAAGACCAGCAAGCAAAGGCAATAGTGTTCGAACGAAAGCTAAAAAACGCCCGATTAATAGTGCGTATAAACCTTGTCGATTAAACATATCGTTGGCTTTTTTGTGGTATTCGTCGGGGAGTTGCGCTAACCACCGTTTCACCATTTTGGTTTCGCTGAGCCAGCGCCCTTGGATAAAACCAATCCAGCATCCTAAACTGGCCGCAGTCGCGAGCAGCAATATAGTGGGAATAAAATGAAGAACACCTTTAGCGATCAGAGCGCCAGAAAGTAATAAAAGGGTATCACCGGGTAAAAAAGCAGCGGGAAGCACTCCATTTTCTAAGACAATCACCACAAAAAGCACGGTGTATATCACCCAAAGTACTTCTGGGTTGGAAAGCTTCATAAAATCGTGTTGCCAAAGTGCCAGTACGATTTCGCGTATGACTTCCATAATCGTTCCTGTGTTTGCATAAAGCGAATTATGCCCTCTATCTTACAGGAAAAAAGCTAGGCTAGTTTGATTTGTTCGGGGAATTATTGAAAAGGCAGTGGCTAACTGCCCAGTCATATATCGCGGAAATGACAACCTAAAGACGATCAAATGCACGTTGTAGATCATCCATTAAATCTTGAGGATGTTCCAACCCAATATGCACACGAAAAAACGACCCAAGTTTTGGTTGATAATCATATTGGCGCATGCTGATTAAATCTTCGGTTTGATAGCCTAAAATGAGCGACTCAAATCCCCCCCATGAATACCCCATTTTAAAGTGAGTAAAATGGTCGAGAAATTGACTAAATTGCTCGGGGGATAACCGGTTTTTTAATTGGAATGAAAACAACCCGTTGGCTCCAGTAAAGTCACGTTTAAAATATTGATGCCCCGGGTTGCTTGGAAGTGCAGGATGAAAGACTTGTTCAACCGCGGGGTGTTCAGCTAACCAATTTGCGATAGCTAAGCTACTGGTTTCGTGTTGCTTTAAGCGAGTGGCTAAGGTGTGTAGACCTCTGCCCGCCATATAAACAGTATCTGGATCTGCGGTTTGCCCAAGTAGATAGGAGTTTTCTCGCAAAGTTTCAATACAGCGCTGATTGGCAACCGCTACCCCAAGCATTCCGTCAGAGTGCCCATTAATATATTTAGTTGCGGACTGAATGGATATATCGGCATCAAACAGTAGGGGTTTTAGGAGTACACCTGCCGCCCAAGTATTGTCAATCATGATAATAATATCCGGGGATTTGTGGCGAACAGCTTTGACGATAGCGGGAAGATCATGAACTTCCATCGTGATAGAGCCAGGGGATTCTAAAAACACAATGCGCGTATTGGGGCGAATTAGGTCGGCAATTTGCTCACCAATCAGTGGATCAAAATAATTTGTCTCAACATTGAGATTAGTGAGGATCTTATCGCAAAAATTTTGGGTTGGATCATAGGCAGAGCCAGTCACCAAAATATGTTCTCCGGAAGAGATAAACGACATAATGGCATTGGTGATGGCAGCAGCGCCAGAGGGATAGAGAACGCAGCCTGCGCCACACTCTAGCTCAGTCATCGCTTCTTGAAAGGCAAAATGGGTTTGAGTTCCTCGGCGACCATACATAAGTACACCATTTGCACGATGACGGATTGCGTGTTTCTTATCTTCGACGGAGTCAAATATCACGGAAGAGGTGCGTTGGATAATGGGATTCACCCCTTTTTGGGTATATTTAGGGTTTCTTCCTAGGTGTACCAACTGCGTTTCAGGTCTAATTTTTGCCATGATATCTTCCTTATTTGCCTTTGCCGATAACCTTATTTGCTAATAAATACTCACGGGAGTAGCTAGGTTATCATCTGAAGTTAAATGATTTCAGCGAATAAGAGCAAGTGTAAAAGTGACTACCTGAATATTCTTCATAATAAAGGTATCGATGACCTTAACAGAAAAAAGGGCTTATTTAGCTTACAACAAAGAAATTGCAAAAAATTGCGAATACTAATGATAATTACTATCAATTCGTGCCGTGTTTGATATTATCTGCACATCTTGACGAAAGAGATGGATGGCGTGAGTCAAATTTTGCTTTTAATGGTTAGTCGATGAATGGCACAATCATCGATATAAATTTTTTTATACAACACAAATATAGAGAGTAAAGGCCAACTGATGCGTAAATTAACAGCTTCTATTCTATTGGCGATCGGCTTAATGGGTACAGCGGTTGCTGAAACAACTCCAGCTGTCAGCCCAAGCACACCCGCTACAACTGCAACAACTCAAAATTCAGCAACATCATCAACACCCGCTAATACACCTTCAAATATAGAGGCGACATCAGCGCCTGCAACATCCAACCAAGAATTAACAGTCAACAATACAGTAGTGACTGAAAACGTTGATATTACGACGGATGCTCATGGTGGAGGTTTTGACCAAGATTTATCTGTTTGGGGTATGTATCAAAACGCGGATGTTGTGGTTAAAACGGTGATGATCGGCTTGTTACTCGCATCGGTGATTACATGGGCTCTATTCCTATCCAAAGGAACTGAAATTTTAATTGCTCGTCGTCGTTTAAAATATGAAGCGAAGGCGATTGCAGAAGCTAAATCTCTTGATGAAGCCGTGAGTATTGCAGAAGGGTTTAAATCAGGCAGTATCACTCGTATGTTATTAGCTGAAGCAACCACTGAAAAAGTGCTTTCCGCTAACAGTAACGATCTTTCTGGTATTAAAGATCGTACCGGCTTCCGCTTAGAAAGAGCGGTTGCGGCAATCAGCCGTTATATGGGGCGCGGTAATGGCTACCTTGCAACCATCGGGGCAATTTCTCCCTTTGTCGGTTTATTTGGAACCGTATGGGGGATTATGAACAGCTTTATCGGTATCGCACATTCGCAAACCACAAACTTGGCCGTGGTTGCTCCGGGGATCGCAGAAGCCCTTCTCGCGACGGCAATTGGTTTGATCGCTGCAATCCCTGCGGTGGTTATCTATAATATTTTTGCTCGTATGATCAATAACTATCGTGGTCAAGTTGGTGATGTTGCGGCTCAAGCGGCACTACTACTGGGGCGTGATCTCGATCTGGCAAACAGCAAAGCAAGGTAACGATTATGGCAATGCGTTTAGGTGACGAACAAGATGATAGCGGTGAAATGCATGAAATCAACGTAACACCTTTTATCGATGTTATGTTGGTCTTGCTAATTATCTTTATGGTTGCGGCACCACTGGCTACGGTTGATATTAAAGTGGATTTACCTGCTTCAACCGCTAAGCCTCAGCCGCGCCCAGAAAAACCTGTATTTCTGACGGTGAAATCAGATAGCCAGCTCTTTATTGGTGAGCAAGCGGTCAGTAAAGACCAGCTTGGAATAACATTAGACCAAGCAACGAACACCAACAAAGAAACGACAATCTTTTTCCAAGCAGATAAGACGGTTGATTATGAAACGATGATGGACGTAATGAATGCATTACGTCAATCTGGCTATCTAAAAATTGGTTTAGTCGGAATGGAAGCAACTACAGCTAAGTAGTCGTCATTCCTCTAGGTGCGCTTTACTTTTGATGTTTACTCGCTTGCTATGGAGTAAGTATTTTGAAGTAAGGCGCATTTTTTTGATTGAAATTCATTCTAAATTTAATGAGATTTCCTCCAAAATAATATTTTATTTTATAGTTTCACATCTAAATGGTTTAATTTTTAAGGGGTAAATTTCTCAGATTATTGATGCTATTGTAATATTTAATTCTGATGATTTACTTCGCTTGTAGATACGTATAGCGAGTAAAGTTAATCTAAAATAAACCATTCATATTGTATGGGATTGATGTGGCCTGATAAACTATAAATGCATACTCTTAACGAGAGTATGCATTTATAGTTAAACGATGAATATTCCTCGGATGTCATTGATTAATGCGAAAATAAGCAAAAAATAATATTTTAAGCTAAAATAAGTCCTGTTTTACGCGATGATAATAAATTCCCATAAGTATAAAAAATATTAATATCTTTTAATTTAATTGAAAAAATAAAAAAAACCGGTAATTTATTTGTAATGTATTCTAATATAAATATTATTGATTGAATCATATTCAAGCATAAATAAAATATAAAATAATAAATATTGAAAGAGTTGCCTTTATAATGAGGTAAGTTGATTAACTTACTGTTATAACTAGTTTTTACTCTAATTTCTTAGGGGGACTTAAATAAAATAAAAAAACACTTGCGCAACATTTCTATGACGCTATAATGCAATCAATAACATTTAGAAACACTTTTACATACTTTTTAAATTCCAAATTACTTGTTTTTAAATTTACTAATGCTAGGGAATACATAAAGTCAAAATGAATTTTTAATTAGACTTTATATTAAAAATAAATATAACCACTTAAATTTGAATTTAGATCTGTAGTGTAATTGTTAGGATGTTTTAAATGTTATTACTGAAGTCAAATGGGCTGACTTTAGACTACACATAGCAAAGCTGTAATAAAAAATAATTTAAAATTATACTCCTCTATAAATAATATAAGACTAAAACGCTAAGCGCTATCATATAGATAGCGCTTTTTTTTTGTTTGTTTTCAGCATACTCTTAACTGAAAATATTTTGATGTCATCAGATTTGAAATAAGGAAAATTTGATGTGATAAAAGAGCCTAAAATCTAGGCTTAAATCAATATTTCTTAAAATATTTAACGTTTATTATTTCACGATAAAAAT
>NZ_GG703820.1:812-234224 GCF_000156395.1 Providencia rustigianii DSM 4541 | reverse complement strand
ATGCCCCTCTTCGCTGTGGGGCATTTTAAAAACACATCATACAACGGCGAAATTCTTTGCCAGGTGCTGGCTTGAATAAATCTGGAAGTAACAATGACTTGGTCTGAGTTTAAATCTCACTATCTCATCGGTTTTTGGAAACCGTTACCTGCCGTGATCGCAGCAGGGATTTTATCGACTTATTATTTTGGGTTAACAGGGACATTTTGGGCTGTAACAGGGGAGTTTACTCGCTGGGGTGGGCACATCATGCAATTATTTGGTGCTCATCCTGAAGAATGGGGATACTTCAAAATTATCGGTTTTGAAGGAAGTCCACTCGACAGAATTGATGGTGTAATGATTCTGGGTATGTTTGCGGGTTGCTTCGCGGCTGCGTTATGGGCAAATAATGTCAAAGTTAGAATGCCACAACATCGAATCCGTATTTTCCAAGCCATTCTTGGCGGAATTATTGCTGGCTTTGGTGCACGCTTAGCAATGGGATGTAATTTAGCGGCATTCTTTACTGGGATCCCTCAGTTTTCTCTGCATGCATGGTTTTTTGCAGTGGCAACGGCAGTTGGTTCATACTTCGGTGCTAAATTCACCCTGATGCCAATGTTTCGTATTCCTGTAAAATTGAAAAAAGTCTCTACTGCATCCCCGTTGACACAAAATCCAAATACAGCGAAAAAGCGCTTCAAACTAGGAATGGCTATTTTTGCTGCCGCGATGGCATGGGGCTTCTATACATTGCTAGACTCTCCAGTGATGGGGTTTGCTATCCTTTGCGGCATCGGTTTTGGGTTATTGATTGAACGAGCACAAATCTGTTTTACTTCGGCATTCCGTGACCTGTGGATCACCGGGCGCACTCATATGGCGAAAGCGATTATTATCGGTATGGCAGTCAGTGCGATTGGGATTTTCAGTTATGTGCAATTGGGCGCTACGCCAAAAATCCTATGGGCAGGTCCTAACGCCATCATTGGTGGTTTACTGTTTGGTTTCGGGATTGTACTCGCTGGTGGCTGTGAAACGGGCTGGATGTATCGTGCAGTAGAAGGCCAAGTTCATTACTGGTGGGTCGGTTTCGGTAATATCATTGGTGCCACTATCCTTGCGTATTATTGGGATGATTTAGGCCCATGGTTAGCGACAGATTTTGATAAGGTCAACCTTCTGGAAACCTTCGGACCTCAAGGTGGCTTGATCGTGACTTATGTTTTATTAGCTATCGCATTTATTTTGATGTTGTTATGGGAAAAACATTTCTTCCGTAAACGTAATCAAAAACTTGCGAGTGCATCAATGGAGGCCGCATGAGCCAAAAAGAGATAGTACCTGATTATCGATTGGATATGGTGGGTGAACCTTGCCCGTACCCTGCTGTGGCGACGTTAGAAGCGATGCCTTCGTTAAAGCCGGGAGAAATATTAGAGGTGGTCAGCGATTGTCCTCAATCGATTAATAATATTCCGTTGGATGCTAAAAACTATGGTTATAAAGTGTTGGATATTCAACAGGATGGTCCGACAATTCGTTATTTAATTCAAAAATAACAAATACGCGTCATATTTTGCACTGTCGCGGTGTTGGCTTCATGCGTTAGCCCTAGTCACATACTTGTGTATGCTCCTAGGGTCTAACTCATTTGCCGCCTTGCGACAGCACAAACTATTTAGCGTATTTCAGTGATACCCTAAAATATTAAAGCTACCTATCAGTCGTGAAATTACAACTGATTGTTATAGGTGATAGTTCGGTTACTCATCCTGCCAGTTCTCAATATCCAGCACCAGCTCACACTCATCATCGATGTAGCCACCCGTAGGGATAAATCCCAACTTCTGATAAAATTCAAACGGGCTTTCTTCGCCTTCTCCACAACTATTATATAGGCGCGGGTAACCTTTCTTTTTTAAATAGCGGATAACTTGAATTAAGGCTTCACGCCCAAAACCTAATTTTTGATAAGGCTCAGCGATCATAAAGCGCCATAGCATGATCCCATTGTATTCAAGTTCATCATCATCTAAACCAGAATGCAGCATAATGAATCCAACAGGGACATCATCTGCATAAATGCCTCGATACCAAGCGCAATCTGAGAACTGGGCTTCAACCATGGAGTAGGCATTATCTGCCACCATGCTACGCTGGGCTTCGCTCAGTGTATGGCTAAGTAAACAAATTTCGGAAAAATTTTCTGCGGTAACCTTTTGCAAGGAGACTAGAGAACTTTCATCCACTTCCGGCTCGATGAACTCTTTCATAACAATTCCTTCGCTCGAATATTGACCAATAACTCCATAAAGGGAGTGCGCTATTATTTTTTTATTGAATAAATGAAAATTGCTGCTGATTTGTTACGTGAATGTAATTTAATCAACCAGAGATTCGATTGCCAGTCAATGACTTCATTACGGCTATGCAAGCAGGGTCTAAAAAGAAGTGGCAACTTGCAAAAATGCACGCTGCCATCGAGAGATAGGGGGGATTAAAAATTACTGTTCGGCTTCGCCACCCAATACATCAATCAAACGGGCGATTAAAGCACTCAGTTCACCCGTCATTAAGATATAGTCGGCATCAAATTTTTGGGCAAAATCTTCTTTAGGGATATCTTCATTTTTATCTTTTAATGTATCGCTGAATTTCAATTTTTTTAGCGAGCCATCATCGGATAACATAAATTGGATCCGTTCTTCCCAATCTAATGCGAGCTTGGTGACTAATTTACCGGCTTCGATATGTGTCGCAATTTCATCTGAGATCAAATCTTGTTTCTTACAGCGAATGATCCCACCTTCTTCTAGAATGGCTTTTAATTCAGCTTCATCCATTACTGCAAAACCTTGCGGTAATGATCCGGAGCGAACCCATTCAGTTAAAGTTAACTCAATAGGATCTTTAAAGGTCAATGGGACGACGGGCAGGGAGCCTAAACTTTTACGCAGTAAGGCCAAATTATCTTCAGCTCGTTTGGCACTCGCAGCTTCGACAATAATTAATTGGTTAACCGTATCAATCCAAATGTAGGTTTTACTGAACTTACTAAAAGCGCGCGGAAGAAGGTCATGAACCACTTCATCCTTTAACGAATCTTTTTCAGTCTTTTTCAGTTTGCGAGCTTGGTCGGCTTCCAGTTTTTCAATTTTATCTTGTAATGCTTGCTTAATCACTGGCGATGGCAGCATTTTATCTTCTTTTTTTGCACAAATAAGAATCTGATTATTGGCTGCATGGGTGAGTGCATCGCCTCCACGCATAGGTGGAACCCAGCCTGTTTTCATCATGTCCTGGCTTCCACATGGGGTATAAGCCAGCGGCGCAAGTTGTCTTTCCAGATCATCCGCGGAGAGTGCCAAGTCCCGATTCAGGCGATAGACCAATATATTCTTGAACCACATGAAAAACCTACCTTTGTCATTGAAAACATGTTTTGCAAGGGGGCTATGATAGCGAATTGTCGGTTATTAAGCGAAAAAAAATGCCTGTAACTTCATGGTGTTTTACTTTCTACCAAGGGAGCCTAATAATGTAGTGAGGTAATTAAATTTAAAATAGGTAATAAGCGAGTGCCATTATGAGAATTGGTATTGACTTAGGCGGTACAAAAATTGAAGTCATTGCGTTGGATGACGATGGGCAGATCTTATTTCGTCAGCGTATTGCAACGCCTCGTGGTGATTACGAAGCGACGCTGGAGGCGATTCAAGGCTTAGTGGGCGCAGCAGAGGCTGCGACAGGGCAAACAGGAAGCGTTGGGGTGGGTATTCCGGGAACCTTATCGCCAGTCACGGGGAAAGTTAAAAATGCTAACTCTACTTGGTTAAATGGCCAACCCTTTGATATCGACTTAAGCCAGCGTTTAGGGCGCCCAGTTAAAATGGCGAATGATGCAAATTGCCTTGCGGTGTCTGAAGCGGTGGATGGCGCAGGGGCTGGCGCTAAAGTAGTTTTTGCGGTGATCATTGGCACGGGATGCGGTGCGGGAATTGCGATTAATGGGCAAGTGCATTCTGGTGGCAATGGGGTTGCTGGCGAATGGGGGCATAATCCCTTACCTTGGCAAGATGACCAAGACCGGTTATTTCTCGCTGGCGAAACGTGTTATTGCGGGTTAACAGGCTGTACTGAACAATTTGTCTCAGGCACAGGGTTTATGGCGGATTATAAAAAACTCGCGGGCGAATCAAAAACAGGTGAAGAAATCATTCAGTTAGCCCAAGAAGGCAACAAGCATGCCATAAAAGCATTTGAACATTATCAAGACCGCCTAGCCAAAGCGCTAGCTCAAGCCGTGAACATGCTAGACCCAGATGTGATTGTACTAGGTGGAGGCATGAGTAACGTGGATGAACTGTATCAAAATCTACCAGAAAAAATTAGCAGATGGGTGTTTGGAAGAGAGTTTGATACGCCAATCTGTAAGGCGGAGCATGGGGATTCGAGTGGGGTGAGGGGGGCTGCCTGGCTCTAATTAATGCTCGTCATACTTCACGCCGTAGCTGTGTTGGCTACGTTCACTAACCCTAGTCACATACTTGTGTATGCTCCTAGGGTCTAGCGTCATTTACCGCCTAATAATGCTCGTCATACTTCACGCCGTAGCTGTGTTGGCTACGTTCACTAACCCTAGTCACATACTTGTGTATGCTCCTAGGGATTAGTTTCACTTGCCGCCTTGCTACAGCGCGAATTATTTAGAGCTTGTAAATAGGCAGTAGGTAAAAAATAATCTCAAATCTCAAATCTCAAATCTCAAATCTCAAATCTCAAATCTCAAATCTCAAATCTCAAATCTCAAGCTTTCTCAATCAACTGCTCGATGAAATAGAAAAAATCATTCTAAAAATAACTTAAAAGTTGCTTAGTTGATCAAGTGGAATATGAAATAGGTTCTGGTGAGTTATTTTGTGAATAGATTATTTTGTCGATAACTCAAATAATGAAGGGGGATATTTGAAGATAAATCTATTTTTGTGAGCCATATAAAACTCAGGATTCATAAAAAGACTAAAACCGTGATTTAGTCACAGAAAATGGTTACTGTTTGCAATGTATTATCATTAAAACTTGATATCTAACACACAGTAACCTGTTTTATTTCAATTGCAGTTGGAATTTTAGCCAACAGCCAATAAATGAATCTGGGATTTTCGAGAGGCATTCTCTCAAAAGGCAGCTAAGGGGATTTATCGTGAAAAAGGTTTTACAACTCTCATCTCTGGCATTGCTGGTGGCATTCAATGTCAATGCAGCAACCGTCGACCTACGTGTAATGGAAACATCCGATGTTCACAGTAACCTGATTGACTTCGATTACTATAAAGACAAGCCAACAGAACAATTCGGTCTTGTACGCACGGCAACACTGATTAAAGCAGCTAAAAATGAAGCCACCAACGCGATTTTGGTTGATAACGGTGACTTAATTCAAGGTAGCCCACTGGCGGATTACATGGCAAATAAAGGCTTAAAAGAGGGCGAATCTCATCCCGCTCATAGCCTGATGAACACCATGGGTTACACGGTCGGTAACTTTGGTAATCATGAATTTAACTTCGGATTAGATTACTTAAAACAAGCCATTGCAGGGGCTAAGTTCCCATACGTTAATGCCAATATCGTGGATGCTAAGACGGGTAAAAATTACTTCAATCCATACATTATTGTGGATACCCCAGTTAAAGACCGAGATGGCAAAACCCAGACTATCAAAGTGGGCTACATTGGTTTTGTACCACCACAAATCATGATTTGGGATAAACCTAACTTAGAAGGCAAAGTGAAGGTCAATGACATCACTGAAACTGCGAAGAAATTTGTTCCACAAATGAAGAAAGAGGGCGCTGATATTATTGTCGCGATCCCACATTCTGGTTTCTCTCAAGAGCCATACAAAGCGATGGCAGAAAACTCAGTTTATTATCTCAGTGAAGTTCCGGGTATCAACGCAATCATGTTTGGCCACTCCCATGGTGTGTTTCCAAGCAAAGAGTTCGCGGATATCAAAGGTGTCGATGTTGCTAAAGGAACCGTGAATGGTATTCCTGCTGTCATGCCGGGACAATGGGGAGACCACTTAGGGGTTGTTGATTTAGTTGTGAATAACGACAGCGGCAACTGGAAAGTGGTTGAAGCACAAGCTCATGCTCGCCCAGTCTATGATAAAGCCAATAAAAAGGCGCTGGTGGAGCGTGATGAAAGTCTGGTCAAAATTATTGAACAGCAACACCAAGGAACTCGAGATTTTGTCGGGCAGTTGATCGGTAAAGCATCTGAAAATATGTATAGCTATTTGGCATTGGTGCAAAGTGACCCTACCGTACAGATCGTCAATGATGCACAAATGGATTATACCCGTAACTTTATCCAAGGTGACCCTGATCTGGCAGATTTACCAGTATTAGCTGCGGCTGCACCGTTCAAAGCGGGTGGACGCAAAAATGCTCCGGCTGAATTTGTGGAAGTCGAAAAAGGGGATTTAACTTTCCGTAATGCGGCAGATCTCTATCTATATCCAAATACATTAGTGGTTGTTAAAGCAACCGGAGCCGATGTGGTTGAATGGTTAGAATGCTCTGCGGGAATGTTCAATCAGATTGATGCTCAGTCTACAGCGCCACAAAGCTTAATTAATTGGGATGGTTTTAGAACGTATAACTTTGACACAATTAGTGGTGTAAATTATCAAATTGACCTGACTCAGCCAGCGAAATATGACACTGATTGCCAAGTGGTTAATAAAGATGCTAACCGTATTAAACAGGTTACATACCAAGGCAAGCCGATTGATCCAAAAGCAACGTTCTTGATCGCAACCAATAACTACCGTGGTTACGGTGGTAAATTTGCCGGAACAGGCGATAGCCATATTGCGTTCGCTTCCCCAGATGAAAACCGTTCAATCTTAGCGGCTTATATTGCGAAAGTATCGAAAGAGAAAGGTGAAGTAGTCTCTAAAGCTGATAACAATTGGTCATTTACACCAATTAAAACAGATAAAAAATTAGATGTTCGTTTTGAAACTTCGCCAAGCGAGAAAGCTGCCGAATTTATTAAACAACATGCTCAGTATCCAATGAAGCAAGTCGCTACCGATGATATTGGTTTTGCTATTTACCAAGTTGATTTAACTGAGAAATAATTTAAGCAGTAAAAGTAAGTCTCTAAGCCTGTCTGAATGTCAGGCTTTTTTTTCATATGAATGTTTTGCGGATGACATTTATATGAAAAAAATAATTTAAGGGAGTAATGGATGTTTATTGACCATTTAATGTGCCAATAAAATAGACTTTAGATGTTAAATAGAGCTCGAGGAGCTAAAGCAATGGAATAATATCGACTCCTCGAGCATACAGACTTATTTTCTCGGTAGTTAAATTATTCATAACGCACGTTCAACATTGGTAATTTACTGGATTTGTCATATTCGACTTTGACATACTCAGATTCAACTTGTTGCCCATTTTTTAATGAACCCGAAGCGGAAACTGTTTTGCCGTTACGATAACACTCAACATTAACATTCGTTTTCTCTGAGACATTAACTTGGCATTGCGGTTCATAAACATAACCACTAAATGAAACTGCTCCTCCTGACGACTGGCTTGTATTATTGGCGAAAGAACAGCTGGAAATGAATATTGCAACAACAGTTGTTAATAAAGATAAACGTTTCATAGTCCACCCCCTTTATAACACTGACCCACCATCCAATGGTATTTTGTGCTCTCATTTTTAGTGTAGTTCAAATATCGATGATGCAAAAAGAAAATTTTAATCTATACGTAAATACTAGTATTTTTAGAATATAACATATTGATATCAATCAAATTAAAGTTTGGTTTTTATTTCATGCTATTGATTAACAAATTTAATTGTTATAAATAAATGACCAAAATATAAAATATAAATATTATTTTTGAATAGGGTTGGTTAATTTTTATTAATATATTCTATGGCAGATTTAAATGTAGATATATTCCTAATAGGTTGGAATTTTATATTGTTAATAAATTAATGATAATATGGTTTGGTGAATAGGATTATATGACAGGGAAATGACGGAAAATAAAAAAGGTTTCTGCGAATGCAGAAACCTTTAAGTAAAAATCTTTCAGGATAATTTATTTAAAAACTTTGAAACGAACATCATCGTCCATAAAGTCTTTATCACCAGCAGGCTGTTCAATTGAACCAAATACCATTTGAGCACGTAAAATCCAATTAGCTGGAATATTCCACTCTTTTTGGACTTGATTATCAATTAATGGGTTATAGTGCTGCAGTGATGCTCCCACATTTTCCTGGGATAAAGTCGTCCATACTGCCAGTTGCGCCATACCGCTCGCTTGTTCTGACCAGATAGGGAAATTATCTGCATACAGTGGGAATTGTTCTTGTAAGCCAGTTACAACATTTTCATCTTCAAAGAATAAAACGGTACCTGCACCGGCGATAAAACTATTAATTTTTTGCTCAGTTCCAGCAAAAGCCGCTTCTGGTACGATAGCGCGTAAAGCTTCTTTGGTGATATCCCACAGTTTTTTATGTTCTGCGCCAAATAACACGACAATACGTGAAGTTTGTGAGTTAAATGCGGATGGAGAATGTTTGACGGCTTCTTTAATCAGTTCAGCGACTTTCTCTTCTGAAATTGGTAATTTATCGCCTAAGTTGTAAATAGTGCGACGATTTTTAATCATTTCGATAAATGCATTAGACATTTTTGTCCCCTTGCTTTTGTGTAGAGCACGGCAATTTATTGAATAACTTCAGAAGCCGTAACTTGTTTTGTTGTTAACAACTATAGCGCTATCAATTCGAAATCATAGAAAAAAAATTTAACCTATATATTCAAATTTTTGCAATAAGCACTAAAAAATCAATTAATTCATAATGATATGCTATTTTTTGTCAATTAATACGATATTGACTAGGAAGCTCACTAACACCAAGACCATTGGTTTTTTTTACGAGAATTTGAACGGGTATACGCTCTTTCATGGCTTCCACATGGCTGATGACACCAATCGTTTTTCCCGATGCATTAAGGCTTTCTAAAGCATCAAGGGCAATGTCTAAAGTCTCAGCATCTAAAGTGCCAAAACCTTCATCTAAGAAGAGGGATTCTAGTTGGGTTCGATTACTAACCATATCAGACAGCGCAAGGGCTAGGGCTAAACTTACCAAGAAGCTCTCTCCCCCAGATAACGTCTTTATATCGCGTACACTATCAGCTTGCCAACTGTCGATCACTTGCAGTTCAAGGTTCGCTAAGTGACTACGTTGGAGTAGGTATCGACCATGTAATTTATCGAGTTGTTGATTTGCCAATGAGACTAAACAATCGAGAGTAAGCCCTTGAGCATAACGGCGGAATTTATCCCCCTCAGCAGACCCAATTAAACTGTTTAAATAACTCCAATCATCGTAACTTAATTGGCTCTGTTCAATTTTATTCAATAACTCTCGTTGCTGATGGCGCTGTTGTTTATCCGCATCTAATTGACTGATTAGCCGTCCTTGCTGCTGATTTATCTCTTTAATTTCTATATCTAATTGGTGCAATGCCTGCTGAATTTGTTCCAATGATAATTCAGAGAAATCACTAAGTTGTTGTTGTTCATGGTTAGTGATTGCTAACTGACATTCTTTATAACGCGTTTCGCTCTGCAGTAATTGCTGGGAAACTTGTTGTTTTAATTGCTCCAACTGCATTTTTTCTTCTGCTGGGAGCAAAGCTCTAAGAAATTGTTCCTGAGTATCGAATGGGCTACTGGCCAGTGATTCAGAGAATTGATTTTGTACTTGCTCATATCGATGGGTTAACTGTTTAACGAGTTCGTTAAGTTCTTTCAAGCTACCTTGTAAGGCTGCCATGCTCTTCTCAACATGGCTGATTTGTTGAGTTAGTCCCTCTATAGCAAGGGAGAGCTGAGTTTGTTTTTCCTGCATTTGGGTGACAAACGCATTCACTGTCTGCCCTTCCAATAAAGTACGGCGTCGAGCCTGCTGCTGTTCCAATTGTTGGCTTAGCTGTTGTAATTGCTGTAAATCTAAAGTGATTTTTTGCTCCAACTGACTTTTGTGGACGGTTTCAACGGTGAGAGCCGCAGTATTGACGTCAATTTTTTGAGTGAGTTGCTGAGCTATCATTTTTTGTGATTCGTAGCGTTTCGCACGCTCTTCAATATCCATAAACCAAGGCTCGAACTGCTCTTGGGTTGGTCGTGCTAACTTGAAGGGCGCGAGGGACGCTTCTAATTGTTGAACTTGCTGTTCATAACGCTGTTGTAGGGTTTGGTGCTCTACTTGGTTTTCAGTTAGCTGTTGTCGTTGATGTTTTAAACGTTCATCCAGTAAGGCTAACTCAGCTTGCTGTTGCTTGGCTTGAGTTTGCTGCTCATGCAATTGGTTTTTGGCATCTTGGTATTGGCGCTCTAATTGGGCAAATTCATTGAGCATAGCTTGCTGGCTTGTTAGCTGGTTTTGTAATTCTGTTTGTAGCTGCTCAACAGCGAGTAATTCTTTGGCTAATTCAGGTGTAAGTGCTTGCTCACAGATCTGCTGCCATTGTAGGTCGAGTGCACTTAATTGTTCAGTTAATTGCGAGCTTTGCTGGAGATTCTCTTGCTGGCGCTGTTTTTCGGCTTGTAGAGATGCTTGTAGCTCAATAACATGCTTTTTTTCAGACTCAATTTGGTTAGCCAGTGCTTTTAATTGCTGCTGAGTTTGATTGACGGTTATCCCTTGATATTCATGTACGGCAGGATGCTCCAACGAGCCGCATAATGGGCAAGGGGTGCCTGCTAATAATTGTTGGCGCTCTTGCTCTAAGCTAACAATTTTTTGCTCAAGCTGTAATTTCTGCTCTAAAATTTGTAATTGTGGTTGTAACTGAATGACACGTTCTTGGACGGTTGTACTTTGTTTTTCTAGCTGAGTAATGGTTTCAATTAATTGATTTTGTTGATGTTGTAGTTTCTGTAATTGCTGTTTTTTATCGGCGTGCTGGGTGATCAGCATCGGAAGTAAGCGAGCATGTTGTAAGCGAGTTTGTAGCTGAGAAATGGCAAGGTTGGTTGCGGCAATATCTAGCTTAGCTTGGTTTTCTTGGAAATGTTTTTCGAGCTGAGCAAAAAGATGTGTTTGTTGCTCAAGCGCTTGTTGAGTTTTCAAAAAAACAGATGATTTTTGTTGCTGGTCAAGTTGTATAACACTCTGTTCTTTTGTGATAATTCCCTGTTTTTTTATGTTTTTCTGTAGAAGCTCTTCCAGTTCATAAATGAATTTTCCTTGTTGTTGCCAGCTTCCTAGATGAGAGCTTATTTGTGCATCTTGCTGATGCTCCAGTAGAAAGTTATTTGTTGAGGATAATTCACGACTGAATTGTGCAATTTGGTTCGTGGTATTGTCGACTAACAGCTGTTTTTGTTGATAGTCAGATTGCAATTTATGGAGGTGCTCAGTGAGTTCATTTTTTTGCAGACTAAGTTGAGTGAGTTGGTTATCTAATGGGCGAACTTCATTATCGATCACAGAAGTCATTTTTTTTACCCACTCAATATGTTGAGTATGGTTCAGCTGAGCTTGTGTGAGTTGAATTAGCAGCGGTTCGTGCCGTTTTTGCTCTGTTTCTAATGCATGAGCCAGTTGTTGCTGTTTTTGTGTCTGTTCTTCAAGTGAATGTTGAAGATTTTGGACTTCTTGCCATAGTGGGCGCAGTGATTCTGCTGGAGTGCTTGCGGCTAATTTCTGTAAACTTGGTTCTGCCGCTTGGTATTGCTGCTGAGCCTGTTGAAGTTCAGATTGTAGACGTTGTAAATTCAGCGAAAGCTGCTGATGCTGCTGATACCACGTTAGCGCTTGCTGATGATGGTTTTTATTCTGACTGATTACGCGCTCTTGATCGGCTAATTGTTGCTGTTTTTCAACAATATCTTGGTGCTCCGATTCGGTTAGCAAATTTATACTACTGGCTTGTGCGCGTAGTAGGTCGAGATCAGTTTTGGCTTGTTTGTGTTGGTTATAAATATAAACCGAAATCTGGCTATAAATTTCAGTTCCTGTAATTTCTTCAAGCAGATCGGCGCGTTCTTTTTCTGACGCATTCAAAAAGGCGGCAAAATCCCCTTGGGATAGTAAGATTGATTTCGTGAATCGACCAAAGTCCAATCCGGTTATTTGGGCTATTTTTTCACGGACTTCGCTAATTTTTTCTGCAAGAATTTTACCATCAACAACGGTAGCCAATTCGGCTTTTGGTGGTTGCAGTTTACCATCTGCTTTATTGCCTGCTCGTCTTTGACTCCAAAAGGCGCGATAAGCAATACCTTTAACTTCAAATTCGACCTCAGCTAAACAGTCACCAGTATGGCGAGTCATTAATTCGTTTTGCCCAATGGATATTTGACCTAAACGTGGAGTTTGGTGATATAGGGCAAGACAAATAGCATCTAAGAGAGATGTTTTCCCTGCGCCGGTTGCGCCAGTAATGGCAAACAAGCCATGACTCGCAAATGGTTCTTCGGTGAAATCAATTTTCCATTCGCCTTTCAGGGAGTTAATATTTTTTAAACGTAAACTTAATATTTTCATTTTTATTCTCCCTGTCCAGAACGCAGTATGGCATAGGACTGTTTGAATAGTTGTAGCAAACGTTGCTCTAATTCTTTGTCTTCTAAAGACTCTTGTGCTAAGCGGCGAGAAAAAACTTCTTCGGCAGTCAGCTCGCTTAGTGCTTCATTTGATTTTGTATTACTTTGCTCTTGAAGGAGCCTTCGAGCTCGGCGCAGGCGAACGACTTCCACAGAAAGTGGTTGGGTGATTTCTTCTATGCGCTGCTGAATATCCCCCAAATAGTCTTGAGGTGCGACTTCAATATCTAACCATACTGGTTGGTCACTAACTTGTTCTTTTAGTGCGTCAAGTTGTTGCTCAAGCTCTTTTAATGAGCCCTTTAAGCTTTGAAGCGGTTGTAAAACCGGGATAGGCAGTAGAGTGACATCGACAAAACGGTGACCATCAAATTCAACTAAACAAACACTTTTTTGCTGTTGTGCTTCATCAAAACTTAATGCAATTGGTGAGCCGCTATAACGAATATGCGGTTGCCCACCAATCACTTGGGAGCGATGAATATGCCCTAGTGCAATATAGTCAGCGGGAGGGAATGCGCCTGAAGGAAAAGCATCCAGCGTACCGATATAAATATCGCGGACAGAATCAGTAAGAGCAGCTCCCACGACGGTTAAGTGCCCTGTGGCAATAATTGGGATATCTAATCCGAGGGATTTACGCAGCTCAACAGCACGTTGGTAGCAATGTTGGTAATAATCATGAATTGCAGTTTGTAGTGAAAGTTGTTTTTCTTCGCTGGTTTGCCCTGCAACACTGGTTTGAATATCCCTAGGACGTAAAAAAGGGATGGCGCAAACTAGCCCTGTGGGTTGGCCATGTTGGCCTTTCAACGTAATGATGTGGGGTTCGCCACCTGAAGTAATGACATGGGTATTAAGGTAGCGTAATAATTCACTCGACTCATTTAGCACGGAAACTGAATCATGGTTACCGCTCAATATCACGAGTTGGCAACCTGTCTGCTGTAAATCAACGATAAATTTATTATATAGCTCACGGGCGTAACTTGGTGGCGCGCCAGTATCGAATATATCCCCTGCAACAATCAGTGCATCGACGTGGTGTAATGTTATTTGCTTAATCAACCAATTCAAAAAGTGTTGGTGTTCTGCCGCTCGGCTTTTGGTGAAAAAGTATTGTCCGAGGTGC
Organism: Providencia rustigianii DSM 4541; assembly: GCF_000156395.1. Classification (GTDB taxonomy): domain Bacteria; phylum Pseudomonadota; class Gammaproteobacteria; order Enterobacterales; family Enterobacteriaceae; genus Providencia; species Providencia rustigianii. The sequence continues at coordinate 220,439 of NZ_GG703820.1, read as the reverse complement.
CAGTCCGAAGTGTGGATGATACGCATGAGCTGTCATTTCCTATGATTATTACACTTTTTACTATACTAAGATGCAATGTGTTTATTGGAGAACAGTATACCCTATAGGGATAATATGATGACAAAGTCCGATAAAATAGTTGCGAAGCGCTTCGCAACGAAGGCAGGAATGTGTCACTGTAGAGGGGGTTTATGTTGCACTTAAATGACATTTAGTTGTTAATCTAGCGATGGATCTGAGTTTTGCATTGAGGCATTCATATTTCTGTCACAAAACTGACGCATAATGCGTTCACATTAAAAATCTCTTCTTATTTACAGGAACAATCATGGCAAGACGCATTCTAGTTGTTGAAGATGAGGCGCCCATCCGAGAAATGGTTTGTTTTGTATTAGAACAGAACGGTTTCCAACCGACAGAAGCCGATGATTATGATTCTGCAATCGCACAGTTAGTCGATCCTTTACCTGATTTAGTCCTTCTAGATTGGATGATCCCTGGAGGTTCTGGGATTCAAGTTATCAAACACATGAAACGCGATAGTGCGACGCGTGATGTTCCTGTCATGATGCTCACTGCGCGTGGCGAAGAAGAAGACCGCGTAAAAGGGCTTGAGGTGGGAGCCGATGACTACCTTATTAAACCTTTCTCACCAAAAGAATTAATTGCTCGGGTGAAAGCTATCTTGCGTCGCATTTCGCCAATGGCAACGGAAGATATTATTGAAATGAACGGGTTAGTGTTAGACCCCACTTCTCACCGAGTCACAAGCAATGAAACTCCCATTGATATGGGACCCACTGAATATAAATTACTCCATTTCTTTATGACGCATCCTGAACGAGTTTATAGCCGTGAACAGCTACTTAATAATGTATGGGGCGCAAATGTTTATGTTGAGGATAGAACGGTGGATGTGCATATTCGTCGTTTAAGAAAGGCACTTGAGCAGGAAGGGCATGATAAAATGATACAGACGGTACGTGGTACAGGCTATCGCTTCTCTGTTCGTTATTGAGAAACCATTAGGGAGAAACATGGGTGCTTGAACGCTTATCAATAAAACAGCTGGTTTGGGGGCTGTTTTTATTTATTTTACCCGCATTAATATTGTCTATTTTTATCGGTCATCTTTCATGGCTGCTGGTGATTTCATTGCTGGCTGCTTTATTATGGCACGGTTATAACCTCTTAAAATTATCTGACTGGCTATGGCTTGATAGAAGTATGCTTCCACCAGAAGGGAAAGGCGGATGGGAGCCTATATTCTACGGTATTTATCAGATGCAGCAGCGTAACCGTAAGCGTCGCCGTGAACTTGGGCAATTGATTAAACGCTTTCGAAGTGGGGCTGAATCACTTCCCGATGCTGTCGTGATGATGACGACGGAGGGAAGTATTTTCTGGTGTAATCGGCATGCTCAGCAACTTCTGGGTTTTCGTTGGCCTGAGGATAATGGACAACATATCTTCAATTTACTGCGTTACCCAGATTTCAGTCGTTACTTTACTGTCAAACAGTATGAACAAGCGTTGACCATCGAATTGAACAGTGGGGAAATTGTTGAGTTTCGTATTTTACCTTACACCAGTGGACAGTTATTAATGGTTGCTAGGGATGTGACTGAAAAGCGCCGGCTGGAAAAAGCGCGTAGAGATTTCTTTGCTAACGTCAGCCATGAGTTACGTACGCCACTGACCGTTATCCAAGGGTATCTTGAAGTCATGGATGATCAAGACGGAATTTCACCAATCAATAAAAAAGCGCTCACGGTGATGCAAGAGCAAACCCATCGAATGGATAACTTGGTGAAGCAGCTGTTGCAACTATCGCGTATTGAAGTTGCACCACATATCAATCTCGATGAAGAGATTAATATGCCGGTGATCCTCAAAATGATTGAGCAGGAAGCGATTAGCTTAAGCCAAGGGCGCCACGAGTTTGAATTTAATATTGATGAAAAACTACGGGTGTATGGTAATGAAGAACAGCTACGCAGCGCCGTAGCAAACCTTGTGTATAACGCAGTGAATCACACTCCAGAAGGCACTAAAATTAAGGTGACTTGGCAGAGAAACAGCAGTGGTGCACGGTTTAGCGTGAGTGATAATGGTTCAGGGATCCCTGCAGAGCATTTACCTCGATTAACTGAACGATTCTATCGCGTCGATAAGGCTCGCTCTCGTCAAGGCGGAGGTGGTACAGGGTTAGGCCTTGCAATTGTCAAACATGCCGTTCAGCACCATAGCAGTCAATTATCGGTGACGAGCCAATTAGGCAAAGGAAGTGAATTCGCATTTACCCTACCGAATGTATTTATTGTTACTGATAAAAAGTTGATAGAGAAAAAATAAGATAAAAACAAACCTTGGTAATTAAATCATATAATTACCAAGGTTTTTTATCTTGTTGCTCGTCTAAAATTGGCGTAAAAATTAACGGTTACACTATATTTTTGTTTTAATCCTGCAATTTTCTTCATCTTATCCTGCTAGTTTTCATCTTAAGTGACTAAATAATGTTTTATTGTTTAATTTTTAAGCTGAATATATAGTGGATATTGCAATTTTACTGATAGTAATCACTGGTTCTTAAATTTAGTTTGGTTGTTTGTTCTTGTTTTAAGGTTTGCTATTGCCTTTTTCCCCTATAAAAGTTTTACTTGTCGCCAGTTATTGGCGATTTTTACTGTTTTTTGATGTTTAGTATTGCAAAGCTAACTAAGACATGCATTTTATATTGTTAATGCCATGTTAATCAGAACTCTATTTCGTCATATATGTTTCAATAGGTTATTCTTGAAATACCCTATTTTGTCTCCGTAAATTACTAAAAATTAACATATTATGGCTCATCGTTTATCATCCAGAGATATTATTGCTTTAGGTCTTATGACCTTTGCATTGTTTGTTGGTGCTGGAAATATCATTTTCCCACCAATGGTTGGCTTACAAGCAGGGGATCAAGTGTGGACTGCGGCACTGGGTTTCCTTGTTACTGGGGTCGGTCTTCCCGTTCTTACTGTTGTTGCTCTCGCTAAAGTTGGCGGTGGTATTGAAGCCCTCAGCACGCCGGTTGGTAAAGTGGCTGGGCTTTTATTAGCTATCGTTGCGTATTTATCTGTTGGTCCACTATTTGCGACACCTAGGACGGCAACTGTTTCCTATAAAGTCGGTATTGCTCCATTGCTGGGTGGCGAATCAGAAATTTCGCTACTTATTTATAGTGCGATTTATTTCGTTTTAGTGGTCGGAATTTCTCTGTATCCAGGCAAATTATTGGATAGTGTTGGGCATATTCTTGCACCGGTTAAAATTTTAGCGCTGGCGGTATTAGGTATTGCTGCTGTCATGTGGCCTGCCGGTGAGCCGATTATGGCGACTCAGGCATACCAAGAGATGGCATTCTCCAATGGCTTTATTAATGGTTATCTGACAATGGATACCTTGGGAGCCATGGTATTTGGTATCGTCATTGTTAACGCCGCCCGTTCCCGAGGAATTGAAAACTCATCATTACTGACTCGCTATACAATGTGGGCTGGTTTGATTGCTGGTGTATTACTGACCTTAGTTTATCTTTCTCTGTTTAAATTAGGTGAAAATAGCGGCTCGCTGATCCCTAATCCTGCTGATGGCGCAGATATCTTACACGCATATGTCCAATATACATTTGGTGATTATGGAAGCTTCTTCCTTGCGGTATTGATCTTTGTTGCTTGCATGGTAACGGCGGTCGGCTTAACGTGTGCTTGTGCTGAGTTCTTCAGTCGCTATGTATCGATTTCTTATCGTAAATTAGTCTTAATTCTCGGTGTATTCTCCATGGTTATTTCGAACCTTGGATTAAGCAAATTAATTGCGTTTTCATTACCTGTACTTGTTTCGATTTATCCACCTTGTATTGTGCTGATTTTAATGAGCTTTACATTGAGATGGTGGCGTAATCCGACGGTTGTCATTGCTCCAACAATGTTGACGAGTTTTGTGGTTGGCTTGATTGGTGCAGTGAAAGCAACTGAGAGTTTGAAAGCGTATATTCCTGATTGGATGACTTCAATTCCACTGTATGAGCAAGATTTAGCATGGTTGTTACCATCGCTGGTAGTGCTAGTGATTGCCGCCTTGTGCGATAGATTGATAGCCCCATCTTCTGAGCAGCATAAGCATGCTTAATATTTTGTGAGTGCTCAATGAAATGCCAGCTGGCGATAAATCAGCTGGCATTTTCGCTATTACGGTAGCAAACTAATTCACACCAACAGCGCTGCCCGCAGGGCGACGAACATCATTGGAACCGTAGATAAATCCTTCACGAACCTTACCTGAGACCGCAGAGTCATTACCTGACGATTTAGCGCTGACGCCTGCACCATCTGGAATACCAATCATAATCAGCTCTGCTGCACCCCATGGGGTCTGCTCTACCATTTTGTAACCCATCTTATCTAATAGGGCTAATGAGTCTTTAGAAACGCCTCGCTGCTCATAATAAACCTCATCAGGTAGCCATTGATGATGAATTCGTGGCGCATTGACGGCTTCTTGAGGTGGCATACCATGGTCAATAATATTCAAGGCAGTTTGTAGTGTAATGGAAATAATCCGTGAACCACCCGGAGAACCAAGCACCAAGAATACTTTTCCATCTTTAGTCACAATTGTCGGGCTCATCGATGATAGTGGGCGCTTACCGGGGGCGATTGAGTTACGCTCTCCTTGAACTAACCCATACATATTCTTCTCCCCCACTTTAGTGGTGAAATCATCCATTTCATCATTGAGGAAAAAGCCTGTTCCAGGAGGGATGACGACAGAGCCAAAACGACCATTTATGGTATAAGTCGTGGAAACGGCATTGCCTTTATCATCAACGACAGAATAGTGGGTGGTTTCTGGTTTTTCGTGGGGCCCCATACCGGGTTGGACTTGAGTGGATGGCGTCGCTTTATTTGGAACAATCTCTTTGCGCAGATCAGCGGCGTACTGCTTGCTGAGCAATTTGTCCGTTGGATTATTAACGAATGCTGGGTCACCCAAGAAGGTATTTCTATCCATATAGGCGTGGCGCATGGCTTCCGTCAAAGTGTGAATATATTCGGCGGAGTTAAAGCCCATTTCTTTCAGATCGTAACCTTCTAAGATATTTAATGTTTCACAGATAGTCACTCCGCCAGAGCTTGGTGGTGGAGCCGAAATAAATTTATAGCCGCGATAAGTGCAGCTCACAGGTGTAGTATCCGTAATGGTGTAGTGAGCGAAGTCTTGGGCCGTGAGGATACCGCCATTTTTCTTAGAAGCCTCTTCGACAATTTTGGGGATCTCTCCCTCATAGAAAGCGACGGGGCCATTATTTGCTATCTTTTCTAATGTGTTAGCCAAATCAGTTTGTACAAGACGATCTCCAGGTTGGTAAGCACTCCCATCTGGTTTTAAGAAAATACGTGCGACTTCTGGATCTTGTTTGAATCGTTCGGTTGTTGTATCCAAAACATCGGTATCAGCCCGAGTTAGGATAAAACCGTCTCTTGCTAGCTTAATGGCGGGTTTCATGACCTGCTGACGATCCATTGTTCCGTATTTTTCCAATGCGTAATCTAAGCCTTTCACTGTTCCGGGAACCCCAGAGGCTAGATAGCCATACAAGCTAGCATCTTTAATTAACTGACCATTTTTGTCCAAATACATATCGGCACTAGCGGCTTTTGGTGCAGTTTCTCGGAAATTAATAAAAATATCTTTTCCGTCAGCCAAGTGGAGGGTCATAAAACCACCGCCACCAATATTGCCACAGCAAGGGTTGACGACAGCTTGGGCATAACCCACAGCAACGGCAGCATCGATGGCATTTCCTCCAGCTTTGAGAATATCTGCGCCCACTTGTGAAGCGAGATGTTGAGATGAAACGACCATTCCTTTTTGAGCTTCTACTGCGGGTTCAGAGGCCGCGTACAATTGTGTGGAAACCAATAAGGACAGCAGTAATACAGAAGGACTCCATGATTTTTTTATCATTCGTATCTCCCGATTGTGAAAAAGGATATTGGGCTAATTATGATATACAGCTAATTAATGAATTGTTAATTATTTGTATCAAATATGTATATCATGATTTATTCAAGAGACTGAGGGATAAGAGTGAAAAGTGTTAACAAGGTAGAAAAAAATTTGAGATAGGGTGTGGGGCTTATGGGGTGAAAAACAAAAATGCCGGCATAAAGCCGGCACTTAAAACTGACTGGATTGAATTACAGACCAGTTGCGTTTTTAGTCAGGAATGCTGCAACGCCTTTTGGAGATGCATTCATGCCTTCTTTACCTTTTTCCCACTGAGCTGGGCAAACATCACCGTGCTCTTCGTGGAATTGCAGCGCATCAACCATACGCAGCATTTCGTCGATGTTACGGCCTAATGGCAGGTCGTTAACCACTTGGTGACGAACAACACCGTTTTTATCAACTAAGAAAGAACCGCGCAGAGCAACGCCTGCTTCTGGGTGCTCGATGCCGTAAGCTTTCATGATTTCACGTTTGATATCAGCAACCATCGGATATTTAACTTCACCGATACCGCCGTTATCAACTGGCGTTTTACGCCATGCGTTATGAACAAATTCAGAGTCAAAAGAAACACCAACAATTTCTACGCCGCGTTTTTTGAATTCTTCATAGCGATGGTCGAATGCAATCAGCTCTGAAGGACAAACAAAAGTGAAGTCCATTGGCCAGAAAAAGATCACAGCTGGACGACCATTCAGGTGGCTTTTCAGGTTGAAGTTATCAACAATTTCACCATTACCAAGAACAGCAGCAGCAGTAAAGTCAGGGGCTTGACGTGTTACCAGAACCATAATTTACTCCTATGAGTTTTAAGGGTATCTATCTCCGCAATGACCGTAAAGCCTGCGGGAAAATCTCTCCATAGGATAAAGATTTATCTTATGGGAATAAAGGCATTAAAACCGATTAATATGATAGTTTTTACCTATCAATTGTACTCATTTAATAAATTAATATCAATAAGATAGTTTTATTCCATTAAAGTGCAAGTTTTAATTTATTCCGATGCACGTAATGTGAACTCTTGGGCAAAAAATTGTTGCTTAGCATTGTCGATCATCAGTGGATAAAATTGAAAGAAAATGTCTTCAAGTTCCACGTAATTAAGTAAAAAATCATCGAAAGACCCACTTAACGCACTTAGCTTTGGACGTCGCCTTGCCATGCCATTTAAGGATTTCCCTATGTACTCCTTTTCGCCGTAGCGAGTTAGCCATTGTTGTGACCAGAGATACTCATTTAACTCCTGAAATTTTTCAGGGGTATGACATAAATGGGGTTCAATGATTAGCCGGGCAGAATGTAAAAATTCAGGGAGTGAAATATGTGTTTCAATGCGATGCCAATATCGGGAAAGAAAATGATCCCAAACGAGATCTAAGGTAATAGGTGCGACTCGGCGGTATTCTTCTCTAAATAGCGCACGCGCTTGTTTAACCAGCGGGTGGGTATCAGTGATCCTATCCACCGCTCTGTGCATTCGGATCCCCGCCACAATTTCTGGTGAATAGTTCCCAGCAGGATTGCCGCGTACATAGTCAGCCATCATGTTACCCAAAAGTGAACTTTTGGCGAGGTGTGCGAGGTGAAGATGAGCAAGATAATTCATGCGGTTACTATAAACTAAAAAGTTAACAGATACAGCTTGAGCTATTTAATTAAATATTTACCCATTATTGCTGTTTTTTTGAACTAAATGGCGCTTATTTCTTGCGCCAGAGGCAGTGCAGCACTAGACTAGTCGCCTTATTTTTTTAGATTGAAGTCAATACAATGCGTGTATCCGATTTTACTTTTGAATTACCTGAAGAACTTATTGCCCATTATCCTCAAGCAGAGCGTAGCTCATGTCGCTTGCTAAGCCTTGATGGTGCCACGGGGCAGCTCACGCATGGTGTGTTTACCGATATCCTTGAAAAATTGGAGCCGGGTGATTTGCTGGTGTTTAACAACACTCGCGTGATCCCTGCACGACTGTTTGGTCGCAAAGCGAGTGGCGGTAAAATTGAGGTGTTGGTTGAGCGCATGCTGGATGAACACCGAGTTTTAGCCCATGTTCGCGCATCAAAAGCACCCAAAGAGGGCGCAGCTCTGTTGCTTGGTGAAGATGAAAGCGTGAATGCTACAATGGTTGCTCGTCATGGTGCGTTGTTTGAACTGCGTTTTGATGATGCGCGGGATGTGTTAAGCATCCTGAACCAGATTGGACATATGCCGCTGCCACCGTATATTGACCGCCCAGATGAAGAGTCTGATAAAGAGCTTTATCAAACGGTTTATAGTCAACGCCCGGGAGCGGTGGCTGCGCCAACAGCAGGGTTACATTTTGATGAGCCACTGTTAGAAGCGCTACGTCAAAAAGGCATTGAGATGGCTTTCGTGACACTGCATGTTGGCGCAGGAACATTCCAGCCAGTACGTGTGGATTCGATCGAAGACCATATTATGCATTCTGAATACGCTGAAGTTCCTCAAGATGTTGTGGATGCAGTTCTGGCGTGTAAAGCACGCGGAAACCGAGTCATTGCAGTAGGAACGACATCTGTTCGCTCATTAGAAAGTGCGGCCAAAGCCAGTCAAGATGCGCTAATTGCTCCATTTTTCGATGATACTCAGATATTTATTTATCCGGGGTACCAATATCAAGTGGTCGATGCATTGATCACTAATTTCCACTTACCTGAATCCACATTAATTATGTTGGTCTCTGCGTTTGCGGGATATAAAAACACCATGCAAGCCTATCAAGAAGCCGTCGAGCAAAAATACCGTTTCTTTAGTTATGGCGATGCCATGTTTATTACGCCGAATGCTAATGCTCGTTTCGAGTCAATTGGCGAGGCAAATTAATGAGTAAGTTACAGCGAAGCTGTTTGCTTATACCGAGTAACCAATAGCACCAGACTGTTTTTCTGATGCTAGGAGATAAAACGTGAAATATGAATTACAGACAACCGATGGCAATGCTCGTCGTGGTCGCCTGATTTTTGAACGCGGAGTGGTGGAAACCCCTGCATTCATGCCAGTTGGAACTTACGGTACGGTGAAGGGGATGACCCCTGAAGAAGTTAAAGAAACTGGCGCTCAAATCCTGCTGGGTAACACTTTCCACCTGTGGCTACGTCCAGGCCAAGAGATCATGAAATTACACGGTGATTTACATGATTTTATGCAATGGCAGGGACCGATTTTAACGGACTCCGGTGGTTTTCAAGTCTTTAGTCTTGGCGCAATGCGTAAAATTAAAGAAGAAGGTGTCCATTTCCGTAATCCAATTAACGGTGAAAAAATATTCTTAAGTCCTGAAAAATCGATGGAAATTCAGTATGACCTCGGTTCAGATATCGTCATGATATTTGACGAGTGTACGCCATATCCAGCGGATTGGGACTATGCAAAGACATCGATGGAAATGTCTCTTCGTTGGGCTGCGCGTAGCCGCCAGCGCTTTGATGAACTGAATAATAAAAATGCATTATTCGGTATTATTCAAGGCAGTGTTTACGAAGATTTACGTGATATTTCTGTTAAGGGGCTGGTAGAAATCGGCTTTGATGGGTACGCTGTAGGCGGTTTGGCTGTGGGTGAACCTAAAGAAGATATGCATCGTATTTTAGAGCATGTTTGTCCACAAATTCCAGCCGAAAAACCTCGCTATTTAATGGGCGTTGGTAAGCCTGAGGATTTAGTCGAAGGTGTTCGCCGTGGTATCGATATGTTCGACTGTGTTATGCCAACGCGTAATGCTCGTAATGGTCATTTATTTGTGACTAATGGCGTGGTAAAAATTCGTAATGCTAAGTATAAGTCAGATACATCAACCCTTGATGCGGATTGTGACTGCTATACTTGTCGCCATTACAGCCGCGCATATCTACACCATCTTGACCGTTGTAATGAAATTCTGGGTGCGCGCCTCAATACCATTCATAATTTACGTTACTATCAGCGCTTAATGGCCGGTATTCGAGAAGCCATTGAAGCTGGAAATTTTGAACAGTTTGCCTCTGATTTTTACGAGAAGATTGGGAAACCTCAGCCTTCATTAAATAGAGAGTGAATTTAAGTGCGAAGTTAGCCCTTTCTGTGTAGCATATCGGGCTGTATCCTTTGTTCTTTGCACTGTTTTCAAATTATTGGTATCAATAATTTGAATTATTTAGTGTAAATAATAGTTTTTATTTCTAGTTACAGAGCGGTTTGATGTATTTTATGTAACTTGAAGTAGTTAATATGTATGTTTGAAATTGCTTTCAATAACAATGAGGAAAGTTGAATGAGTTTTTTAATTTCTGAAGCTGCGGCATCTGCAGGCGCACCAGCACAAGGTAGCCCATATTCACTGATTATCATGCTGGTTGTTTTCGCACTGATTTTCTATTTCATGATCCTGCGTCCACAACAAAAACGTGCTAAAGACCACCGTAAGCTGATGGAATCCATTGCAAAGGGTGATGAAGTTTTAACCACTGGCGGTTTAATCGGACGTGTAAATAAAGTTTCTGAAACGGGTTATGTTGTTCTTGAACTGAGTGAGAACACTGAAGTAACTATCAAACGTGATTTCGTTGCTGCTGTTTTACCTAAAGGCACAATGAAAGCAATTTAATTCTGAATTTTCCCGAAGGGAACTGCCGTGCTAAACCGTTATCCTTTATGGAAGTATCTGATGTTGATCACTGCGATCCTCGTCGGTTTACTGTATGCACTTCCAAACCTATATGGTGAGGATCCGGCTGTTCAGATCACTGGCGTGCGGGGAACCGCCGCCAATGAACAAACGCTGATCCAAGTCCAAAAAGCTTTAGAAACAGATAAAATTCAAAGCAAATCTGTTGCTCTTGAAAATGGGGCAATTTTAGCCCGTTTCAACAACTCTGATGTTCAGTTGCGTGCGCGTGAAGTTATCATGAATGCGCTGGGCGACCAGTATGTTGTTGCATTAAACCTAGCACCTGCTACGCCTAAATGGCTCGAAGCCCTCGGTGGGGAACCAATGAAACTTGGTCTCGACTTGCGTGGTGGGGTTCACTTCCTGATGGAAGTCGATATGGACACTGCATTAGGTAAATTGCAGGAACAAAACATGGATGGTTTGCGTAATGACTTGCGCCAAGCAGGTATTGCGTACTCTTCTATTCGTAAAGGCAGTGATTATAGCGTTGAAGTTCGCTTCCGTAATGCTGATGATCGCAGCTTAGCTGAGAAAACGCTGGAACGTAAATATCCAGACTTAGTGTTTTCCGATGGCAGCGATAATACCATGATTGCTGTTATGACGGATGAGCGCTTACGTGAAGCTCGTAACTATGCCGTCTCCCAGAACATTACTATCATTCGTAACCGTGTTAACCAATTAGGGGTCGCTGAGCCTCTGGTTCAACGTCAAGGTGCGGATCGTATTGTTGTTGAATTACCGGGTATCCAAGATACTGCTCGTGCAAAAGAAATTTTAGGTGCAACTGCAACATTAGAATTCCGTTTAGTGAATACCAGTGTTGATAGTGCTGCGGCTGAAAGTGGACGAATTCCGGGCGATTCCGAGATTAAATATGACCGTGATGGCACGCCATATGTGCTGTACAAACGTGTTGTATTAACGGGTGACCATATCACTGATTCCACATCGGAAACAGATGAAAATGGCTATCCACAAGTCAGTATCGGTCTTGATAGCCCTGGTGGCTCTATCATGTCTGACTTTACTCGTGACAACCAAGATAAGCTGATGGCAACCCTGTTTGTTGAATATAAAGACAGTGGTAAGAAAGATGCAGCGGGTCGTGCGATTTTAGTCAAAGATGAGAAAGTGATTAACGCTGCACGTATTCAAGCGCGTTTTGGTAGCAAATTCCGTATTACAGGTATTGATAACGCGAATGAAGCTCGTCAGCTTTCATTATTGTTACGTGCCGGTGCGTTAATTGCGCCAATCCAAATTGTTGAAGAGCGTACAATCGGCCCAACTCTCGGTATGCAAAATATCGAACAAGGTCTGAAAGCGTGTATTGCTGGTCTATTAGCATCAATCCTATTTATGATTATTTACTATCGTAAGTTTGGTCTGATTGCGAGTAGCGCACTGATGGCAAACTTGGTGATGATTGTTGGTGTTATGTCCCTATTACCGGGAGCAACATTAACCATGCCGGGTATTGCAGGTATCGTCTTAACCCTTGCGGTTGCCGTCGATGCCAACGTTCTGATAAACGAGCGTATCAAAGAAGAGTTACGCAATGGACGTTCGGTGCAGCAAGCGATCCACGAAGGGTATAAAGGCGCCTTCTCAAGTATTACCGATGCAAACTTAACCACCTTAATCACCGCAATTATTCTCTATGCAGTGGGTACTGGGTCGATTAAAGGCTTTGCAATTACGACAGCGATTGGTGTCGCAACCTCTATGTTTACAGCTATTGTTGGTACGCGTGCAATCGTGAACCTGCTTTACGGCGGTAAACGTATTAACAAGCTGTCAATTTAAGGAGCACGTTGTGGCACAGGATTATACTGTTGAACAATTGAACTATGGTCGTAAAGTCTATGACTTTATGCGCTGGGACAACGTTGCCTTTGGTATTTCTATCGTATTACTGATCGCTTCTTGCGTGATTATCGGGCTCAAAGGTTTTAACTGGGGCTTAGATTTCACGGGCGGTACAGTTATCGAAATCAACTTAAGTCAGCCTGCTGATTTGGATAAAATTCGTGATAGCTTGTCTAACTCGAATCATAAAGATCCCTTAATCCAGAACTTTGGTAGTAGCCGTGACATTATGATCCGCTTACCGCCAGTTGAAGGTGTTGCGGGTCAAGAAGTTGGTAAAGAGATTATCACCATCATCAACCAAAATGTTGATGATCAAGCAACCGTTAAACGTATTGAATTCGTGGGACCAAGTGTAGGTGCAGAACTGGCGCAAACGGGAGCATTAGCTCTGTTAACGGCATTGATCTGTATCTTAATCTACGTTGGTTTCCGTTTTGAATGGCGTTTAGCGGCGGGTGCGGTATTAGCACTTGCGCATGACGTTGTCATCACATTAGGTATTTTGTCTCTATTTCATATTGAAATCGACATGACAATTGTGGCGTCATTGATGTCAGTTATCGGTTATTCCCTTAACGATAGTATCGTAGTTTCTGACCGTATCCGCGAAAACTTCCGTAAGATCCGTCGTGGTACACCTTATGAAATTATGAACGTCTCTTTGACCCAAACATTAAGCCGTACCATCATGACTTCAGCAACGACCCTTTTAGTGGTTCTGATGCTGTATCTGTTTGGTGGCGCAATGTTAGAAGGCTTCTCACTGGTTATGTTAATCGGTGTGACTATTGGTACTATCTCATCTATCTATGTTGCTTCTGCACTGGCACTGAAGATGGGAATGAAGCGTGAGCATTTACTTCAGACGAAAGTCGAGAAAGAAGGTGCTGACCAAGAGTCTTTATTGCCTTAATTTTTGATGGGTATAAAGCATTGAAAACACCTTGTGAGTTCCACCTTGCAAGGTGTTTTTCATTTCAGTCTGAGTTACACTACCTACCTATAGAAAATAATCAGGAATCGCTATGCATTGCCCATTTTGCTCAGCTGTAGATACGAAAGTCATCGACTCGCGTCTGGTTGGTGAAGGCTCACAAGTGCGCAGACGCCGCCAGTGTTTAGTTTGCCATGAACGTTTTACCACGTTTGAAGTGGCGGAATTGGTTATGCCTAGGGTTATCAAAAGTGACGAGGTCCGCGAACCTTTCGATGAAGAAAAACTGAATCGAGGTATGCTGAAAGCCTTAGAAAAACGGCCAGTGAGTTCTGATGCTATTGAACAAGCGATTATTTCTATCAAGTCCCACCTAAGAGCAACGGGTGAGCGTGAAGTCCCATCAAAACTGATTGGGAACTTGGTAATGGATGAATTAAAAAAGCTCGATAAAGTGGCGTATATTCGCTTTGCCTCTGTTTATCGTAGTTTTGAAGATATACGAGAGTTTGGTGAAGAAATCGCTAAACTACAGGATTGATATCAATGCTTGAACAAGACCGCATATATATGGCTCGTGCTTTTGAATTAGCACGAAAAGGGCGTTTTACTACCTCACCCAATCCGAATGTAGGCTGTGTCATTGTCCGTGATGGTGAAGTTGTCGGTGAAGGCTATCACCAGAAGGCGGGAGAACCCCATGCTGAAGTTCACGCATTGCGTATGGCGGGAGACAAAGCTAGAGGCGCAACGGCCTATGTGACCCTTGAGCCTTGCAGTCATCATGGACGCACGCCACCTTGCGCAGAGGCCTTAATTAAGGCTGGGGTAAGCCGTGTGGTTGCCTCAATGCAAGATCCCAATCCCCAAGTCGCAGGTCGCGGGCTATATATGCTCTCCCAGGCTGGGATTGAGACATCCAGTAATATTCTATTGGAACAAGCCGAAGCTCTAAATCGTGGCTTCTTAAAACGTATGCGTACCGCTTTCCCCTATATTCAATTAAAGCTGGCCGCGTCATTAGATGGCAAAACAGCATTAGAATCAGGGGAAAGTAAGTGGATCACTAGCCCAGCGGCACGCAAAGACGTGCAGGTTCTCAGAGCCCAAGCAAGTGCAATCCTCAGTACCAGTAATACGGTGATTGCCGATGATCCGGCTTTAACGGTTCGTTGGAGTGAATTACCGAGTGATATCCAGCAAGAATATCCAGAAGATCAACTGCGTCAGCCGATCCGTATTGTGTTAGACCGCCATAATAAAGTGACCCCTGAGCACCAAGTGACTCAGTTAGCGGGGGAGTGTTGGTTAATACGCCCAACGCCAGATAATGAAGTCACATGGCAAGGTCAAGTGGAGCAAGTTCCGATCCTTGCGGATGAAAATGGCATTGATTTAGTGATTTTGATGATGCAGTTGGCTAAACGTAATATCAATAGCATTTGGGTTGAAGCAGGACCAACGCTTGCAGGCTCACTACTAAAGTTAGGTTTAGTTGATGAACTTATTGTGTATATTGCCCCTAAATTGCTAGGGGATACCGCGCGTGGATTAGTCAATTTCCCTGCATTGAAATCTCTTTCAGATGCGCCAAACTTTGAATTTACTGATGTGGAAAAAGTGGGAAATGACTTGCGGGTAAGACTGCGTCCCGTATGGTAAATGTGTTTTTTTAGCAGTTTGCTAAAAATCACTCATACGATTAATGAAAGAATGTGATAAAATCCGCGCCCCGCGGGTTATAATTAATATTTGAGGAAGACTATGAACGTAATTAAAGGTGTTGTTGCCGCGCCAAAAGCGCGTGTTGCTATCGCTATCGCTCGTTTTAACAACTTTATTAATGATAGTCTGCTGGACGGTGCAATTGATGCATTAGATCGTATTGGTCAAGTTGCTGAAGAAAACATCACCGTTGTTTGGGTTCCAGGTGCTTATGAATTACCGCTTGTGGTTAAAGCTCTGGTAGAAACCAAAAAATATGATGCAGTTATCGCATTAGGCACCGTTATTCGTGGCGGTACTGCGCACTTTGAATATGTTGCTGGTGAGTGTAGCTCTGGTCTGTCTCATGTAGCAATGAACAGTGATGTTCCTGTGACTTTCGGTGTATTAACCACTGAAAATATCGAGCAAGCTATTGAGCGTGCTGGTACTAAAGCAGGTAACAAAGGTGCAGAAGCTGCACTGACTGCTCTCGAAATGATTAATGTGATTAAAGCTGTAAAAGGCAAATAATACAGTCGTTATTTAGGGCGTCAGACGCTCGAAATAGGCTGTGTAGTTTTTTTATTTAAGGGGAATCTTGTGAAACCTGCTGCTCGTCGCCGCGCTCGTGAGTGTGCTGTACAGGCCATCTATTCATGGCAATTATCCGGCAATCCTATTGCTGAAGTGGAATATGAGTTTTTAGCCGAACAGGACATGTCTGACGTCGACGTTAACTATTTCCGTGAACTGATCTCGGGTATTGCGAGTAACGCAACCAAGCTGGATCAACTTATGTCACCGTATCTTTCTCGTCAGTTGGAAGAATTAGGTCAAGTTGAAAAAGCGATTTTACGTGTATCAATGTATGAACTAAGCTATAGACAAGATGTTCCGTTTAAAGTTGCAATCAATGAAGGTATTGAATTAGCAAAAGTATTTGGAGCTGAAGATAGCCATAAGTTTGTCAACGGTGTGTTAGATAAAGCAGCACCTGTAGTTCGTCGTAAAAAATAATATAATCAGGTTCCCTCCTGTAATACTTTAGATGTGATGGGTAGGCTGGGGTCCAGTCTACTCTAGTACTTATGTCTGTATTTTCAGTTTATTGAGAATCCGGCATAGCGAAAACGGAAAATCTACCATGTCTTATGGCGAATTTGACCTCATCGCGCGTTTTTTTAATCGTCAAACAGTAAACCGACGTGATGTAAATATCGGTATTGGTGATGACTGTGCGTTGATGACCATCCCTGAAAAGCAGCAACTTGCTGTGAGTACGGACACTTTAGTTTCTGGTATTCATTTCCTACCCGACATTTCTCCTGCTGATCTCGCCTATAAATCCTTAGCCTCTAATTTAAGTGATCTTGCTGCAATGGGTGCTGATCCTGCATGGGTATCTTTGGCAATTACATTGCCAACAGTTGATATGGACTGGTTACAGGCTTTCAGTGACACTTTATTTGAGCAGCTTAATTACTATGGAATGCAGTTAATTGGTGGCGATACCACTCGTGGACCAATGAGCTTAACCTATACCGTTCATGGTTTGATTCCAATAGGAAAAGCGCTATCGCGCTCGGGTGCGAAAAATGGTGACTGGATTTATGTGACTGGAACTCTCGGCGACAGTGCTGCTGGGTTTGCTATACTTCAAGATAAACTACATCCGGAAAGTACGGAACATGCACAGTGGTTAATTGGGCGTCATTTACGTCCGCAGCCACGGATATTACAGGGGCAAGCGCTACGTAATTTAGCCTCATCGGCCATTGATATTTCTGATGGCTTAGTTTCTGACCTTAACCATATCTTAAAAGCCAGTGGTTGTGGGGCGAGGATCAATCTGGATGCGCTGCCTCAATCAGAAGCATTAAAGCAAAATTGTTCCGTTGAACAGGCTAGAATTTGGTCATTAAGTGGTGGTGAAGATTATGAATTATGCTTTACTGTTCCTGAAATGAATCGCGGCGCTTTAGAAATGGCATTAGCCCATACCGGCGCTGGTTTTACCTGTATTGGTCAAATTAAACCGCAATCGGAAGGGATCCGCTACTTTTGTCATAACCAAGCTGTAGATGTGGATCTCAAAGGTTTTGACCACTTTGTACAAGAAGGTGCCTAATGGCAAGTGCTCAAGAAAAAGCAGAAGCAAAAAAACGATTGAATATGCGTAATCCGTGGCACTTATTGGCGACGGGTTTTGGCAGTGGTTTATCGCCAATTATTCCTGGTACGATGGGTTCTTTAGCCGCGATCCCTTTCTGGCTGCTAATGGATAAATTACCCGTTTGGAGTTGCTGGGTGATTATTGTGGTGGGTTTCTGGTTTGGATGCTGGATCTGCGAGCGCACCTCCCATGATATGCGGATCCACGATCATGGCAGTATCGTTTGGGATGAGTTTATCGGAATGTGGATCACGTTGATGGCGATCCCTGTTGTCAGTGTACAGTGGGTACTTGCAGGGTTTGTGATCTTCCGTATCTACGATATGTGGAAGCCGTGGCCGATCCGTATTTTTGATCGCCGAGTTGGTGGCGGTTTTGGCATCATGATCGATGACATTATTGCGGCGATTTTTGCTTATGTCACTATTTGGTTACTGGTTCACTATCAGGTCATGCCATTCTAGTTTAATAGAGTGATATGTAAAAAAAAGACCGCCTAGGCGGTCTTTTTTCATATATAAAACAGTGAATTATTTTTGCTGATAGTCAGTAATTGATTTCACAATGCCAGCCGCATCCAAGCCAAGGTCAGCCAATAATTCTTCTTGAGTTCCCTGTGGGATAAAGAAGTCAGGCAAGCCAAGATTGAGTATCGGCAGAACTTTTTTCTCACGCATTAAGAATTCATTCACGCCACTACCCGCGCCGCCCATAATGGCATTCTCTTCAAGGGTCACCAGCATATCGTGGCTGTTTGCCATGTCGAGAATTAAGGCTTCATCCAATGGTTTTACAAAGCGCATATCGACAACGGTTGCATTGAGCTGTTCAGCGGCTTCTAAGGCATTGCTTAGTAGTGTACCAAAACTTAAAATTGCAACTTTCTCACCTTGACGGCGTACAATTCCTTTACCAATTTCTAATGGCGAAAGTGGCATAAGTTCAGCGCCTACACCCGCGCCACGCGGATAACGTACTGCGGTAGGGCCTTCCTGATAGTGATATCCGGTATGCAGCATTTGGCGACATTCATTTTCATCACTCGGTGCCATGATTACCATGGTTGGGATACAGCGTAAGAATGAAATATCAAATGAGCCTTGGTGAGTTTGACCGTCAGCACCGACAATACCGGCACGGTCAATAGCAAACATAACCGGTAACTTTTGGATTGCTACATCGTGGATAACTTGGTCGTAGCCACGCTGTAAGAATGTGGAGTAAATTGCGACAACTGGGTTATAGCCACCAATCGCTAAGCCAGCAGCAAATGTCACGGCATGTTGCTCTGCGATGGCCACGTCAAAATATTGGTTTGGATACTCTTTAGAGAAGCGAACCATACCTGAACCTTCGCGCATTGCCGGTGTGACAGCCATTAACTTGTCATCATTTTTAGCTTCTTCACATAGCCAGTCACCGAAAATTTTAGAGAATGTCGGTCTAGTATCTTTGCTTTTTGGTAATGTGAATGTGGCTGGATCAAACTTAGGTACAGCGTGCCAGCTGATTGGGTCTTTTTCTGCTGGCTCATAACCGCGACCTTTTTTGGTCATAATATGCAGGAATTGAGGACCTTTTAGGTCACGCATATTTTTCAGGGTTTGGATCAGTGCGACCACATCATGCCCATCAACAGGTCCGATATAGTTAAAACCGAGCTCTTCAAACATGGTGCCGGGAACGACCATACCTTTGATATGTTCTTCAGTTTTTTTCAGTAATTCTTTGATAGGTGGGATATTTGAAAATACTTTTTTGCCACCTTCACGCAGAGTTGTATACAGTTTGCCTGAGAGTAAATGTGCTAGATGGTTATTTAACGCACCGACATTTTCGGAAATCGACATTTCATTATCGTTGAGGATCACCAACATATCCGGTGCGGCGTCCCCTGCATGATTCATGGCTTCGAAAGCCATTCCAGCTGTGATTGCACCATCGCCAATCACGCAAACGGTTTTACGATTTTTATCTTCTTTTTCAGCAGCAATCGCCATGCCTAAACCCGCACTAATGGAGGTTGAGGAGTGACCAACGCTTAAAATGTCATATTCACTTTCTGCACGCCATGGGAATGGATGCAACCCATTCTTTTGGCGGATGGTATCAATTCTGTCACGGCGTCCTGTCAGAATTTTATGTGGGTAAGCTTGGTGACCAACATCCCATACTAAGTTATCAAATGGAGTTTTGTAGACATAGTGTAGGGCGACGGTAAGCTCTACAGTGCCCAGCCCTGATGCAAAGTGGCCGCTAGAGCGACTAACGCTATTCAGTAAAAATTGTCTGAGTTCATCACAAAGCTTTGGCAAGCTTTCCTTTGGCAGTAGGCGCAATTCATCAGGCGTCTCTGCAAGTGCCAGCGTTGGATATTTAGCGGTATCTATACTCATTAGGTGCTCACTACTTAAATTAATTAGGGTATTCCCTGTCTACTTCCCGTTATTGCTGAGTCGGTATTATTTTTCATTCATCGCAATACGTCAAAGTGGCTCGGGTAATGATGTTATAATTATCGGTCTTATGCATACCAAAAGGCAAAGCATATTGTTAGCTTTTACGTTCAATAATGAAATTGGCTAATGCTCTGAGTAATTCAGTATTGTAACCTTGAGATTGTAATAATTCTAACGCGGTGATCGCATCTTGATATAGCTCTTTAGCCTTCTCTTGAGCGGCTTCAAGGCCGAGTAACGACGGATAAGTGCTCTTTTCATGCTGTTCATCCGCACCTTGGCGCTTGCCCGTAATTTCACTGTCGCCGATGACGTCTAGAATATCGTCTTGGACTTGGAAGGCAAGCCCAATAGCATTGGCATATTGATCTAAAATAGCGATGGATTGACGTCCTTTTTCTCCTGCTGCGTAAGCGCCTAAGCGGATCGCGGCACGGATAAGTGCGCCTGTTTTATGCTGATGAATACGCTCAAGAGCGGCAAGATCTACACGTTTTCCTTCAGCGTCGAGATCTAATGCTTGCCCACCACACATGCCGGCTAAACCGCTGGCATAGGCGAGTTCAGAAATCATTGCAATGCGATCTTTATCTGAAACCTCTGGCATCGCAGCGCTGGACAGTAGCTGGAATGCAAACGTCTGTAATGCATCTCCCGCTAAAACAGCGTTGCCTTCACCAAATTTAATATGGCAAGTGGGTTGCCCTCGGCGTAAATCATCGTCATCCATAGCAGGTAAATCGTCATGAATTAATGAATAAGCATGGATACATTCGACGGCTGCCGCAGGTGCATCTAGGTTATCTTGGCTAACGCCAAGCATTTCGCCAACTGCGTAGGTTAAGAACGGACGTAGGCGTTTTCCACCCAGAAGCGTGCCATATTTCATCGCCTGAGCAAGGGGAAGATCGGCAAAAGGTAACGTCTCTAATGAGTTTAATAAATACTGATTAACTCTATCATGGGCTTGGCGTTGCTGATGCGCGAAGGCATCTTGGTGTTGTTCGGACATAATTTATTCTGTATCAGGTGAAAAATCGTCAAGGGCTTTGTTTTCATCATCGCTCAGCAAAATTTGCACACGCTGTTCTGCTTGCTGGAGGACTTTTTGACCTTGCTTAGCAATTTGGACGCCGCGTTCAAATTCATTTAATGCGTCTTCCAAAGGGAGCTCTCCAGACTCAAGGCGAGCGACGATCTGCTCAAGCTCTGTGAGGGAGTTTTCAAAACTAACAGTTGGAACTTGCTGGGATTTTTCTTTAGCCATAATCGTTAATCACTAATGTTAAATCACTTAAAAGGGGGAGTTTTAATTATGGAGCAGACTAACTTAGTCTCGCCGTGGTTACAATTTATTATTGGTGTTTTTAGATTCAGTACGCAAGATAGTGCTATAATACGCCTCTTTATTGACAATTGGTAAAGTGTACGTGTGTCACTTTTAAACAACGTCCGTTTTCCCCTCTAACCAAGAACATGCAGCTATTATGAAGTTTATTATTAAGTTATTCCCTGAAATCACGATCAAAAGCCAAACAGTTAGAATCCGTTTTATTAAAATTTTGACTAGCAGTATCCGCAATGTCTTAAAAAGTCTTGGCGAAGAAGTCTCGGTTGTCCGTAATTGGGATAACATTGAAGTGCGTGTTAAAGGGGATTCGAAGCACGACGAAATCTGTGACATGCTTAGCCGTATTCCAGGTATTCACCATATTCTAGAAGTGGAAGAAAAACCTTTTACTAGTTTACACCATATTTTTGAAATGACGTTGGAATCTTATGGTGCGTCATTAGAAAACAAAACATTCTGTGTAAGGGTGAAACGTCGTGGTAAACATGAATTTTCATCTATTGACGCTGAGCGCTATATTGGCGGCGGTTTAAACCAACATATTGCTTCAGCAAAGGTCAAGCTAAAAGACCCTGATACCACTGTTCATTTAGAGATTGAAGATGAAAATCTGATCCTCGTTAAACGACGTATCGAAGGGATCGGCGGTTTCCCAATTGGGACTCAAGAAGATGTTTTATCGCTGATTTCTGGTGGATTTGATTCCGGTGTTTCTAGCTATATGTTAATGCGTCGTGGTTGCCGTGTGCATTACTGCTTTTTTAATTTAGGCGGAGCGGCGCATGAAATTGGCGTTAAACAAATCGCTTACTATTTATGGAATCGTTTTGGTAGCTCCCATAAAGTACGCTTTATTGCGGTTAACTTTGAACCTGTCGTCGCAGAGATCTTAGAAAAAATCGATGACGGACAGATGGGTGTTGTCTTAAAACGTATGATGGTACGAGCAGCCTCTAGAGTGGCCGAGCGTTATGGTGTACAGGCGATAGTCACAGGTGAAGCCCTTGGTCAGGTCTCTAGTCAAACTCTGACTAACCTACGGTTAATTGATAATGCATCCGATACCTTAATATTACGTCCGCTAATTTCCCATGATAAAGAGCACATCATTAAGCTGGCGCGCCAAATTGGTACGGAAGATTTCGCAAAAACAATGCCGGAATATTGCGGTGTTATTTCGAAGAGCCCAACCGTGAAAGCCGTGAAAGCGCGCATTGAAGCGGAAGAAGCTAATTTTGACTTCAATATCTTAGATTCTGTGATTGAGCAGGCGAAAAATATCGATATCCGCCAGATTGCGGAAGAGAGCCGCGAGCAAGTTGCTGAAGTTGAGATGGTTAGTGAGTTATCTGCGGAAAATGAAGTGATTTTAGATATTCGTTCTATCGATGAGTTTGAAGATAAACCATTGAAAGTAGATGGCATTGAAATTAAACATATTCCATTCTACAAATTAGGTACTCAGTTTGGTGATTTACCGAAAGAAAAAACCTATTTGTTGTATTGTGATCGTGGTGTGATGAGTCGCTTACAAGCGCTGTATTTGAAAGAACAAGGTTTTGATAATATTAAAGTTTATCGCCCATAATGTTTAGTGAAAAATAATTTTTGATAAAAAAGCGAGTTGCAATAGCTCGCTTTTTTCTTTCAATTTTTTAGTCTTCTAAGTAATCATTAATGCCCGGTGGCAGCACTAATTGTGCTGCGACGTTCGCGGCAACGGCTCGCCCTTCTAATAATTCAATCAGTTTTAATGCGAAATCAAAGGCGGTTGCAGGGCCTTGGCTGGTCAGCAAGTTAACTCGTTCATCAAAATAAACGCGTCTATCCACCCACTTATGGCTCGGGATTTTATCTTGCATCGTTGGGAAACCGGTCATATTTCCTAACGGGAATAGCTGATGGTATTCCAAAACCAGGGCTGGGGCAGCACAAATTGCCGCAACAATTTTTCCATCCAAGTGCATGCGCCTCACTTTTTCTACGACAAGAGGGCTATCGCGAAAAGTTTCAGCTCCAGCTAATCCTCCCGGTAACACAATTGCATCGAACGGTTCATCCGCAACATGGATTAGCGGTGTGTCTGCGATGAGTTTTATTCCTCTAGAACCGGTAATGTCTAACGAACCGTTTTCTGTGACACTGGCCAATGTCACTTGGATACCAGCTCGAATCAGTAAGTCAGCAGTAGTGACGGTTTCGATCTCTTCGCTACCATTGGCGATGCAGATTAGAACGGAAGCTGTCATGTTGTTGCTCTCTATTTTTAACTAAATGATATAGACGGTCATTTTCGGGGGTATGCAGACCATGGGCTCGGGCTTGTTTGATTAAATACCCGGTAATGTAATCAATTTCAGTGCGCCGGTTATTTCGATCATCTTGTAGCATGGAAGAATAATTATCGGCGGTATTGTGAATAATACTGTAGATGTATTCGGTCAGTTCAGCCTTATCAATATGCAGCCCTTCGGCGGTCATTACTTGGCAGCATTCATCAATCAGCTTAGTAATTTGTTTTGGATAATTGATGAGTTGACCATTGGGGCATTGATGTTCAATGGTCAGGGGATTAATGACACAATTTACTGCCAGTTTTTTCCAGCTAGTGCTTAAAATTTTATTATGCCATGCGACATCGGGTAAGGCTTCGTGAAGGATATCGGCAATCGAGGAATACGCTTCTGCTTGGGAGTTGGCTGCTCCAATATGAGTGACGCCATTGGCAACGTGGAAAACTTGATTGTTATTCTGCCAAGCGGCATGGGTTGTGATTCCACATAAAAAAGGATGACGTAGCACTCCGAGTTCTTCAAGTGTGCCTAATCCGTTGTGCAATAATAAAATAGGGCAATTTTCAGGGATCGTTGCAAGTAGCGGGAGCAGGGCATCCGAGACTTGCCATGCTTTCAAGCAAACAATCACGAGTTCACTGGCGTGAAGGTGGTGGATATTATTACAGGGAATTAACTCTCGAAATGTGCTTCCATCAGGTTCATTGACGTCCACAAATAGGTCTGGCTGAGCGACTCGTAACCAACCTTGGGTATCATGTCCCTGTGAGGTGAGCGCAGCAAGCCATAACTTGCCAATTGCGCCACAACCAATTAGGGTTATTTTCATATTTTTTCCCGGCTATCTGAGAGACGTAGATTTTCATTCTTCCCTATTATCATAGCGGTTTTATGATGATATTCGAAATAATTCGCGGCGTTATATCGTGTCAGGCTCTGACAATTTGGAGTGTCAGGAGCAAATAGGCTATTATAAGCCGATTGATTATAGGAGAGCTTTAACATGCCATCATTTGATATTGTATCTGAAGTTGAAATGAGTGAAGTCCGCAACGCGGTCGAAAATGCTCAGCGCGAACTGACCACCCGGTGGGATTTTAAAAATGTTGCAGCCAGTTTTGAACTGAACGATAAAAATGAATCTATCAAAATTACCAGTGAGTCAGATTTCCAAGTTCTACAATTAGTAGATATTTTACGGGAAAAAATGGCGAAGCGGGGCATCGAAGGGGCGGTTTTGAATGTGCCTGAAGAGATTATTCACAGTGGTAAGACTTACAGTGTTGAAGTGACCTTAAAGCAAGGTATTGATGCTGCGATTGCAAAGAAAATTGTTAAATTAATCAAAGACAGTAAGCTGAAAGTTCAGGCTCAAATTCAAGGTGAGCAAGTTCGTGTTACAGGCAAAGCTCGTGATGATTTGCAGTCGGTCATGGCGTTAGTGCGTGGTGGTAATTTAGGTCAGCCATTCCAGTTCAATAACTTCCGCGATTAATCAATTACCCTCGCGGTTATTTGAATTTAGCCCGCGTCGCTGCGGGCTAATGTCTTTCTAGCGCCGAACGATGGCTTCAAGCTGCTCTCGCGTAATGATTTTTTTATCCATCTTAATATAGATACTCATTTCATCAGCAATAATCACTACATCTAACACACCATCTAATCCAGCAAGTTCTTGCTGAAGTTTATCGACATTTTTAAATCGATGAGGCAAAACAATACGGATGCTACTGACGTAAGGCGGTTGTTTCATGGTTAAGCTAATCAGGAGCCACACTGCACACAGAATGAGTCCCCCAATGAATACCGTATTGGCGCCTTCAAATTTATACAACCATCCCCCTAAAATACCACCAATAGCGACCCCAAGGAATTGGCTGGTGGAGTAGACTCCCATTGCGGTTCCTTTATAACTTGCGGGGGCTTCTTTACTGATGAGTGAAGGCAAAATGGCTTCCATAACATTAAAAGCAATAAAGAAGATTTGAATGCCTAAGAATATGATCCACAGGTTATTACCTGAACGCCAAAGTACGATTTCAGCGATAGCGAGTAATAAAATACAGAACAGAAATACCTGCTTCATTTTACGCTGCTTTTCAGCATAAATAATGAAGGGGAGTACACAAACAAAGGCCACCAGCATGGTGACTAAGTACGCTTTCCAGTGATCTTGGGCTAGATAACCCGCATTGATCATAATCAGGGGCAGAGCAACAAAGCTCGACATGAGTAAGGTATGTAAGCTTAAAATCCCAATATTGAGTTTGAGTAATTGAGGATTGAGCAGTACCGCCCTTAAGTTACTTTTTACAAAAGCCGATTCACGGTTCATGACGTGGTGAGTATTATTGGGTACGACAAATAGGGTAACCAAAATAGCCCCAACAGCGAGTAGGGTAATCCCCCAAAATAGACCACTTAGGCCAACGGCATGGGTAATAATAGGGCCTAATACTAGTGCGATAGCGAAAGTGATACCGAAACTTATGCCTAAAAAAGCCATGGCTTTAGTCCGATTTTGTTCACGGGTTTGATCGGATAATAACGCCATTACAGCCGCAGAAATTGCGCCAGCACCTTGGATTGCACGTCCAATAATAATTCCCCAAATTGAATCACTTAGAGCTGCGACGACGCTACCAATAATAAAGATGAGCAATCCAAAGATAATAAGTGGCTTACGTCCAATTTTGTCAGACATCAATCCAAAAGGAATTTGGAAAAGTGCTTGGCTTAAACCATAAATGCCAATAGCGACACCAACGAGAAATTCGCTAGCGCCTTGCAAGTGCATTCCATAGCTGGTGAGTATAGGTAGAACCATAAACATGCCGAGCATGCGTAGGGAGAATACCGACCCCAATCCCCAAGTGGCACGGAGTTCTAGGTGGGTCATTTTATTATCATTCATAAAAATACTCGTTATATTTTGAGCTGTAGCGGTGTTGGCTACGCTCACTAACCCTAGTCACGTAGTTATCTACGTGACTAGGGATTAGCTTCACTTGCCGCCTTGCTACAACCCAAACTATTTAGAGTATTAAATCTTAATGAGCTTAAATTATTCTTTTTATTTCGGGCTGTAGCTGTATGGGTGTTAATTCAAATTTAAATCAATAAGTTAAATTATTTTGCTATATGACAATATTGATTTATTGATAGCAGGCGGCTATTTAACCATAAAAATCATCACAAAAATATTCGAGAATAAAATAAAAACGGCGGGAAGTTTTCACTCCCCGCCGTTGAAGGCATTCATCGTCAATAATGCGATAAATTATCTGACTAATGCTATAACAGTATCACTTGAAACCGTTGGATCAACTGACATCATCACACTGAGCGACGTGATCGCTACAATGGAGAAGATAAACAGTTTACGAGCCCATACGCGGTCATCATTTTCAGTTTTGAAACCGGAAATTGCCATGCCGAGCCACCATAAGCTGACGGCTGCCCCAACAATCAGATATTTATAACCCGTGTATCCGCTGATAGCGAGCATTAAAGTCGCAACCATAAATGCAAGGATATACAAGAAGATATGTGTCTTAGCGACAGAGATACCTTTGATTACCGGTAAAACAGGAATGTTTGCGGCTTTGTAATCCTTGAAACGGAAAATAGCGATGGCATAAGAGTGTGGCATCTGCCACAAACTGAAAATCAACAGCAGGATCAATGCTCCAGCGTCAAATTCGTTTGTGACAGCGCAGTAGCCGATAACCGGTGGTGCTGCGCCTGATAGACTGCCAATCAATGTGCCATAAACTGATTTACGCTTCATATATAGGCTATATAAGCCTACATAAACAATGAAGCCAATGAGTGCAAGGAGCATTGCCAGTGCATTGGCCGCTACGAGTAGCAGCACCATACCAGCAATACCCAATACAGTTGCGTAAATCAGGCTAACTTTCGGGTCAATCAGCCCTTTGACTAAAGGGCGATTCTTGGTTCTTTCCATGATACGGTCAATATCACGGTCGATGTAGTTGTTAAAAACACAACCAGAGGCAACGACCAATGATACACCCAGCAAAGTCGCAATAAACAGCGGGTAATCAATCGACCCTTTAGAGGCCAGCAGAAAACCGCCGATCACAGAAATCAGATTTCCGAAAATAATTCCTGGTTTGGTCACTTGCAGGTATTGCTTAAACATATCGGCAACTCTTTAGTCGAGCATCATATTGATGTTCAGGTTGTACATAATCCACAGAGAGCCAATAACAACGATACCGACGATTAGCATAGTGAACAAGAATGCTACGAGGTTCCAGCGCTCATCTGATGATGTATTCATGTGTAAGAAACAGACTAAGTGTACAAGGATTTGCACGACAGCCATTCCAACAACCGTCGCCAGAATAACGCCTTGTGAAGCTGTTCCATTCATCACCATCCAGAAAGGAATTACCGTCAGGATAACTGACAGAATAAAGCCAATCAGGTATGTTTTTACGCTACCGTGGCTTGCTCCAGTGTGAGCATCTCTTTCATGACTCATTTAAATCGCCCCCAGCAGATAAACGACGGTAAATACGCAGATCCAAACCACATCTAAGAAGTGCCAGAATAAGCTCAGGCAGTTCAGACGTGTTTTGTTCACCTCGGTTAGACCGCGGCGAGAAATTTGAATCATCATAATGATGATCCAAACCAGACCTGCAGAAACGTGTAGACCGTGTGTTGCAACTAAAGCAAAGAAGCCAGATAAGAAGCCACTGCGATCCGGACCGAAACCTTCAGCGATGAGTTCATGGAACTCATACACTTCCATAATAACGAAGCCAAGACCTAATAGGAAAGTCGCAAACAACCATACATTAACGTATGCGATTTTTCCTTTATGCATCGCTATCATCGCGAAGCCGTAGGTAATACTACTGACTAACAGTAAGAAGGTTTCGCCTAATACGAATTTCAGACTGAAGATATCTTTACCTTCAGGGCCGCCAGCGGTTCCATCAGCCAAAACAACATAAGTGGCAAATAAACATGCAAACAGAATCAAGTCGCTCATTATGTAGAGCCAGAAACCGAATACTTTGGTTCCGCCTGCATCATGGTGCCCATGTTCTGCATGGGCTAAGTTTTGATTAGTCACTGTATTAGTTGACATCGTTCACACCTGCCTTACGCAATTCTTCAAAGTGCTTATTCTCGATTTGTTCGATTTCAGCCACAGGTACGTAGTAATCAACATCTTCGTCGAAGCTTTTAACAATCCAAGTTACGATCATTCCACCGAAACCTACAATTGCCAGCCACCAGATGTGCCAGATCATTGCGAAACCAAGAATCAAGCTAAACCCAGCGATAATCACGCCTGCGCCTGTATTTTTTGGCATATGAATTTCTTCATATGAAGTTGGTTTCTTGTGAGCGATACCTTTCTCTTTCATATCCCACCAAGCATCGCGAGTTTGAACCTGTGGTTCAATAGCGAAGTTGTAGAATGGAGCCGGAGAAGATGTTGCCCACTCAAGAGTACGTCCACCCCATGGGTCACCGGTTAAATCGCGGTTTTCATGACGGTCACGGATACTCACAATAATTTGGATAACTTGGCAAGCGATACCCAGTGCAATCAGACCTGCACCACATGCAGCTGCAACCAGCATTCCGTGGTAAGCAGGGTCAATATTCTGGCTCAAGCGACGGGTCATACCCATAAAGCCCAGAATATATAACGGCATGAATGCTAAGAAGAAACCAGTAATCCAGAACCAGAAGGCACGGACACCCCATTTCTCATTCAGCGTAAAGCCATAAGCTTTCGGGAACCAGTAAGTCATACCTGCGAAGCAACCGAATACCACACCACCGATAATGACGTTATGGAAGTGAGCAATCAGGAATAGGCTGTTATGCAGAACGAAGTTAGCACCTGGAACTGCTAATAGAACACCCGTCATACCACCAACAGAGAAGGTGATGATAAAGCCGATAGTCCATAGCATTGGTGATTTAAGTTCGATACGACCTTGGTACATAGTGAACAGCCAGTTGAAAATCTTAACCCCAGTTGGAATAGAGATAATCATTGTGGCGATACCAAAGAAGGCGTTGACGTTTGCACCAGAACCCATTGTGAAGAAGTGGTGTAACCAAACAACGAATGACATCACGGTAATCGCGATGGTCGCCCATACCAATGAGGTATAACCGAACAGACGTTTTTTGGAGAACGTCGCTGCAACTTCCGAGAAGACACCAAATACTGGAAGTATCAGGATATAAACTTCTGGATGACCCCAAGCCCAAATTAGGTTGATGTACATCATCATGTTGCCACCCATATCATTCGTGAAGAAATGGGTGCCTAAATAACGGTCTAAAGTCAGCAGGGTGAGTGTTACAGTCAAGATTGGGAATGCAGCAACAATCAGAACGTTCGTACAAAGCGCTGTCCAGCTAAATACAGGCATTTTCATCATCGACATACCCGGTGCACGCATACGGATAATAGTCGCAATGAAGTTAACCCCTGTTAAGAGTGTACCGATACCGGATATCTGGAGACTCCAAAGCCAGTAATCGACCCCGACCCCAGGGTTGTACTCCAAGCCTGACAGTGGCGGATATGCTAACCAACCTGTTTGAGCGAATTCACCTATCCCTAAAGAGATGTTGATAAGTACAACACCGACGACAAAGAACCAGAAGCTCAATGAGTTTAGGAATGGGAAAGCAACATCGCGCGCACCAATTTGCAGTGGAACGACGAGGTTCATTAAACCAACCACAAATGGGGTTGCCATGAAGAAAATCATGATAACGCCGTGAGCGGTAAAGATTTGGTCGTAGTGATGAGGGTTTAAGAAACCTTCTTGACCCGCAGAAGCCAGTACTTGCTGACCACGCATCATGATGGCATCGGCAAAGCCACGGAACAACATGACCATTGCAACAATGATGTACATGACACCAATTTTTTTGTGGTCAACTGAGGTTAACCACTCTTTCCACAACCATTTCCACTTACCGAAATACGAAATTGCACCGACTAAGCCAAGTCCACCGAGGACAATAGCAATCAGTGTAACCACGATAATCGGTTCATGGAGTGGAACTGCATCCAGTGTTAATTTTCCAAACATGCCCTTATTCCTCAGCGCCTGCATGAGCATTATGGCTCATTTGCATTGTATGACCTGTAGATTCTTGTGCCTGAGCATTGTTGCCCATATGCATAGAATGATTTGCTTCATTGTTTGTATCTACAGGAGCGTGACCTTTATGGTGTTCATGACCAAACTTCAGAATGATGTCTTCATACAGTTTAGGTTTCACGCTAGAAAAATAGGTAACAGGAACGTCGATGCTAGGTTTAGCAACTTCGTCAAATGCCTGCATCGTATCCATAGTTTTAGGAGACGCTTTTACCTTTTGAACCCATTCATCAAAGCCTTGGCGATCAGGTGTTGCGATAGCATTGAACTTCATATCAGAGAAACCTTTACCACTATAGCTTGCAGAGAAGCCTTTGTAGGTACCCGGTTCGTTTGCGATTAAGTGAAGTTTAGTCTGCATACCCGCCATTGCGTAGATTTGGCCACCTAAAGATGGAATGAAGAATGAGTTCATTACCGAATCAGACGTAATTTTGAAGTTTACAGGAACACCAGTAGGGAATGCGATTTCGTTGACTGTAGCAATACCTTGCTCTGGGTAGATAAAGATCCACTTCCAGTCAGCTGAAATAACTTGAATGGTAATTGGTTCCTGATCACTGACTAATGGCTGATACGGGTCCAGCTCATGAGTTGTTTTCCAAGTGATAGCACCCAGAATGATGATGATAATGATAGGAACAGTCCAGCAGACTAACTCAATTTTATTTGAGTGGGCCCAGTTAGGACGGTAGGTAGCTGACTTATTGGATTCACGATATTTTACGGCAAAGATAAATGCCATAAAAATAACCGGAATAACAACAAGGAGCATTAAGCCGATTGCGATAAGAATCAGCTCTTTTTGTTTAACGCCGACGGCGCCTTTCGGATCCATCAACACCATATCGCAACCGCCTAATAATAAGGCTGCTACAACGAGTGAGATTGCTCCAATGCTTTTTTTGTAGTTCATATGTCTCATCCACGACCCCAAATGACAAGATTCTAATTGTCGTTTCATCAGTGCGGGCATTTTACGGTAAGGTTATGCGAGTGTAAATGATTGTAAGGTAAAGAAACGGAAATGTTAGCTCTTTATGTTAATATGATCACATGTAAAGCTTTTATATCTAAAAGGTTAAAATTGCTACTGGTTATAGGTATATATTGATAAAACAGTATGAATACTAAATTATCTTGGTAATTTTTCAAAGAAAAATATAGACAAAATTGACAAAAAAATGACGAAACTGATTCGATTGTTAAGAAATGCCGTAAGGGAATGTACTAAATTTGTTACCGATAAAGCAAATTTGATTGCTTTATCGGCAAAAAAGAGACAGAGAATTGCTATTTTTTTGAAATTAAAGGAAATATATTAAAAAAATATACAAAAATCCTTTAGTCACTAAAAGTTATACTTTAATGTGTAAATGAGTCCATCTTGATAGAAATCATCACCTAATTTATTGTCAGCATAACGGTATTGAAGACCTGCTGATAAATGTGGTGTTGCATTCCACCAGAATGCTAAAGCACCATTCACACCGTCACGACCGCCATTTCCATAGCGTTTATGGCGCGCGAATTCCATTTCATGCCAGTTGGTAACCATGAAATCTTCTTGGAACATTTTAAAGTTATAACCTGCAACCCAGCCAACAACATAACCGTTGTTACCAGAATAATAGGTTTGATCGACATAATGTAATGCAACGAATGGTTTAAACCATAAGTTACCAATTGACGTGTTGTAGCCTACCCCATACAGCGTGTTAACTTCATGGAAGTTGCCGCCATGTTTATCACCGGGTAGTGACCAAGTTCCATAAACGTGACCATACAGGTTGAATCCAGTATCTGCTAAATAAACTCTAGCGGTTGTTTTTAGCGTGTAACGTTGGTTTTTGCCTGGGTCTTCATGTTGTTTATTGAACGGATTTTCCACATCGAAGAATCCATATAACTCTCCCCAATTGAAATTAGCGCCACCTTCTAATTCAAAGTAAGCAAAATCTTCTTTATGAGTCGTATTTTTAGATTTGTTCTCAGTATGGCGGGACCAATCCAAATAGTTCACATTGATGTCAGCAAAACCATTTTGGTATCCAAGAAAATTTTCAGTATTTTCAGCACTTGCAGTTCCTGCTAAAGACGCCAAAG
The DNA here is from genome assembly GCF_000156395.1 of Providencia rustigianii DSM 4541. Lineage (GTDB taxonomy): Bacteria > Pseudomonadota > Gammaproteobacteria > Enterobacterales > Enterobacteriaceae > Providencia > Providencia rustigianii. Next base: position 187,624 of record NZ_GG703820.1, on the reverse strand, counting down.
ATGCTAAAGCAGCAGCGCAGAGTAGATTTTTTTTCATGATATATTATTTTCGTTTATACATTAATAAAAATTAGTTGCTACGCAAATTTTTAGCTTGTCAACTAACCATCCTCAAACGTGTGATATATTAGGCTTTAGATTTGCAATTAAAAAATATCTTTCAGTAAATGAGTGATCTTGTTCACGATTTTCTTGATCTTTAAGCGATATTTGCTAGGGAGATCTAATTTGTATTAATAGAAAGGATTCCCCAAATTAATCTGTTTAATTTGGGGGGAGTAAATTTTTGAATGGTTTGAAAAATAACCTAAAATATTATGCTGGCTTATGTTTCGTTGCTTTGCGTACGGCGAGGTAGTCAAGGGTTCCACCGACAATCAGACTAATAGCACCAATACCTATCCCTATGTTAAATATAATATTTTGATATTGAGGTAGGGATAGCCACAGCGAAAGATGGGAAGTAAATAGGTAAACTTTCACGCTTGCAAATGATGTGATAAGTAAACTGATTAACCAAGCGGATAGAATCGATGTTGCCACGATTAAGGCATAAACAGCGATTTTGTAGCCATTAGCAAATAGTTCACGGCGCTGAAATAACCCTGTGGTTTGGGTGTAAACCAAAGATGTGCGGCAGGCGAGTAATAATAAAACGCCGGGAACAGCCACGCCGATGGATATCAGATAGAACATTGGCCAGCCGTAGGTGCTGACAAAAATACTGGCGACAGGGCCAATATAGACTCGGCCTACCGCAGATAAAGCAGAAAGCAGAGCAAATTGTGTTGCAGATAATGATTTATTACATAAGGTCATGAGTAACGCGACAAATGCAGCTGTACCCATTCCAGAGAAGATATTCTCAAGGAAAATAATGGAACCCATGCTAATGATATTCGGCGGAGTAACAGCAAGGAACCAGTATCCAATATTGGAGCCGCCTTGTAATATGCCAAAAACGAGTAGAGCTCTAAATAAGCTCATATTTTTCATTAAATAACCACCAAATAGCGCACCAATAATTGTGGCTGCCATTCCAACGGTTTTATTCACTGTTCCCACTTCACTGAGACTGAAGCCAAGTGCATTAAGCAAAAAATTAGTATTCAGAGCCATGACAAAAGCATCGCCCATTTTATAAAAAATAAGTAGCAGCAAAACGAGCCAAGCATTGTTACGACTGAAAAATTCAGCGAGAGGGGCGTAGATAGCGTCCTTTAATGAGGCTGGGGGAGCAATATTATCTTTTGGTTCTTTGGCAAAAAGAGTCGCGAATACGCCAATCAGCATTAAACTTGCCATGACTAAATACAGTTGTTGCCAAGTGAGGAATTTATCCGCTAACCAAAGCGCTAATCCCCCAGAAACCAACATACTGATTCTATAGCCCATGACTGAGGTTGCTGCCCCGATTCCGCGTTCTTCTGCACTGAGTAAATCAGTTTTATATGCATCAAAAACAATATCTTGAGAAGCAGAACAAAAGGCGACAGTGACCGCTAATGCCGCGAGCCACCATAAATGTTCAGAGGGATTCATGAAGCTCATCCCCGCAATGCTGATAATTAATAATATTTGAGTGGTCAGTAACCAACCGCGACGACGCCCTAAAAAAGGAGGAGTGTAGCGATCCATCATCGGAGACCAGAGGAATTTTAATACATAAGCTTGACCAACTAAGGAAAAGAAACCGATGGTTTTGATGTCAATATTTTCAACGGTTAGCCAAGCTTGTAATGTTCCCGCAGTGAGTGCTAGAGGTAAGCCAGAGACAAAGCCTAGCAGGATTAAAGTAACATTATTGGGTAGTGTGAAACGTGGCATTATTCCCTCATAGCCTATGTTGGTTCTGCAATATTACGCGGGAGATATCTGAGATGAATAAGCAACCCAAATAATAGGTATTGTTTGGGTTGCTGGATTTAACTGTAGCTTGTCACAACTTGAATGATACTAATATGAAACCATTCATTTTGCCTGACTAATATCGTGAATTTTGTCTGATAAAATCCGTGAGTTCTTGGTCTTTAGCCATATCCGCAATTAAGTCACTCAGCGCTAGGTTGATTGCTTCAGTAATTTTTTCATTCGTAGCACCCAGAGCACCTTGGGTATTGTAATTACGAGTGAAGGTACGGCTTTTGGTTGAGCCATTAGGCGCTGTTGCATTCACAGCAACGCTTGAATTAACCGTAATATTGTGGCGCAGGCTACCTTCGCTGACTTGAGTACTTAGTTTGTTTAATTGAACAACTAAGTTGATATTCGCGGGAGATGTCACCATAAAACCACGAGCTGCCATTTGTTTTTCAACCGCTTCTTGCATTAAATAACGTGGATCCCTTGATGGATTAAGTACCACCAAGCTGCCATTGCGGTTAACTTCAGCTAACGACCTATTCGGACGATTATCAACACTACTGACGCTAATGGACGTTGCATTAAGCGTTGGGTTTTTAGCCGGTAAAGCAATTTTCGGCTCAAGAGATAACGTATTACTTGGTGCTGTACAGCCCGCAAGTAAAAATAGTGCAAAAAGTGGAAAACACAGTTTTCTTAACATAATTCTTCCCAGTTCATCTTTCCTAATTGAAAATGTTCCGTTATGGTTCGGGTAACGATAGCTAATGTTATTAGACAACAGTTTGAGAAAAAATTCGCATAAATGTATATCACATGGGACATTTCGCGTTTTCGGCGCCAAATTATCAATGATGCTGACGTTATTATCCGCTATTTCTATAATAAGAAGATAGTCGTTACGCAGTGTAATTGAGCGCTTTTTTCAATGCTAGAGGCTGTTGGATATTCAAGAACAATCTTTAATAAGTATAGGCTATCAACCCACATTGGGTTTCCCATTTTATCAAGGAGCTTTTATGGACGCCAATACACCACCAACAATGCAGTCCCGCGTGAGTGAAAAATTGCAGGCGGCTTTTAAACCAGATTATCTGGATGTGATTAATGAAAGTCATCAGCATAATGTTTTGCCTGGCTCTGAAAGCCACTTCAAAGTTGTTTTGGTTAGCGAAAAATTTGAAAATATGCGTATGATTGGGCGCCATCGCGAGATCTATGCTATTTTGGCTGACGAATTAGCTGGTGGGATCCATGCATTAGCCCTACATACCTATACGCCTAAAGAATGGGACGAATTAGCGAGTACGGTGTTAAAATCGCCAGCTTGCCGTGGTGTAGGTGGTATAAATCGCTAATTACTGGTCTAGAATTGATTCTGCCACAGCGAGTGGGATCTAATTAGCCTCCATGTAATGGATACTTTTTCCCCAATTTGATAAGGGAAAATGAAATTTTAGCCAGAAAAGTCACAAATAAAGAGGAATAATAGCTTCTTTTATCGGCTTTTCTCGACTCTGGGCGCATGCATCGGTATAATGTTGCGTCTAATTTTCAGTAAGGTTTCGGGACGCTTCTGATATCAGGGATGACCGTTACGAAAGTAACGACCCCGGTTCTGGAAGGGAGATGGTCATTATGATTTAATGACATAGCTCTGGAGTAGACCGATCACTAAGATTTATTTTGAGGTAAGAAGATGCAAGTTTCTGTTGAAACGACTCAAGGCCTTGGGCGTCGTGTAACAATCACCGTTCCTGCCACTGATATTGAAAAAGCGCTGAACAGCGAGCTGGTTAACGTTGCTAAAAAAGTTCGCATTGATGGTTTCCGTAAAGGAAAAGTACCAATGCATATCGTTAAACAACGTTATGGTGCGTCTGTAATGCAAGACGTTCTGGGCGATGTTATGCAACGTAACTTTATCAATGCAATCATCGAACAAAAAATTAATCCAGCTGGCGCACCAAGCTATAAGCCAGAAATGTTCGAAGATGGTAAAGACTTTGTTTTCTCTGTTGAGTTCGAAGTTTACCCAGAAGTCGAATTAAAAGGTTTTGACGCTATTGAAGTTGAAAAACCAGTTGTAACCGTGAAAGACGAAGACCTCGACAACATGCTGGAAACTCTGCGTAAGCAACAAGCACAGTGGAAAGAAGTTGAAGATGCAGCAACTGCTGATTCACGTATCACTATCAATTTCTCTGGTTCTATCGATGGTGAAGAGTTTGAAGGTGGTAAAGCTGAAGACTTCGCACTGGTTATGGGCGAAGGTCGTATGATCCCTGGTTTCGAAGACGGTATTGTTGGTCACAAAGCTGGCGAAGAATTCGACATCGAAGTTAACTTCCCAGAAGATTACCATGCAGAAAATCTGAAAGGTAAAGCAGCTAAGTTTGCTATCGTCCTGAAGAAAGTAGAACAACGTGAACTGCCAGAATTTACTGAAGAATTCGTTAAGCGTTTCGGTATTGCCGACGGTTCAGTAGAAGGTCTGCGTGCAGAAGTTCGTAAAAATATGGAACGTGAGCTGAAAAATGCAATTCGTAACCGTATTAAAGCGCAAGTTCTAGACGGTCTGGTTAACGCTAACGAAATCGATGTTCCAGCAGCGGTTGTTGATGGTGAAATCGATGTTCTGCGTCGTCAAGCAGCACAACGCTTTGGTGGCAACGAAAAACAAGCGATGGAATTACCGCGTGAACTGTTCGAAGAACAAGCTAAACGTCGCGTACTTGTTGGTCTGCTGTTAGGCGAAGTGATCAACAAAAACGAACTGAAAGCTGATGAAGAGCGCGTTAAGGCACTGATCGAAGATATGGCATCTGCTTACGAAGATCCGTCAGAAGTTATCGAATACTACAGCAAAAATGAAGAGCTGATGAACAGTGTTCGTAACTTAGCGTTAGAAGAGCAAGCTGTTGAAACTATTCTTGCTGCTGCAAAAGTAACTGAAAAAGAAACTAACTTCACTGAACTGATGAACCAAGTTCAAGCAGGTTAATTTTTCTTTTTAGCAGTACAAAACAAAAACCCGTAGTTATTGCGCTACGGGTTTTTTGTCAATTAGAGCCGTTAAATTTAGACTTTTCATAAATCATCTTGAAAAAAATATTTAAACCCTAATTATAATAAGAGTTCGTTGGATATCACAAATAGGGCGATGGAATTATTTTGTACTGAAATAATTTTTCAACAGCATAAAACCGTGTAACTAGATAGACTTGTGTTAAACTCTTGTATAGAGCGGCTTGCTCACCACAGCACTCTGGACTGTATTTTAGAATTATTTTTCAAGTGATTTGTTTGAAAAGTGACTAAAATAATCAAGTAAGTGCGGATATCGAGCAGGCAGATACAAGAAATTTAAAGGCAATTGTTTGTAGTACATTCCTGCCCAAAATGGCGGACAGACAGCAAATTAGGCGCAAGCACCAGAAAGTTTTTAATAGGAGATTTCGATGTCACATTTTGGCGGTCAGGAGCAGTTAGCATCCCAAATGGCACTTGTGCCAATGGTTATCGAGCAAACCTCTCGAGGTGAGCGCTCATACGATATTTATTCACGTCTATTAAAAGAACGTATTATCTTCCTTACTGGCCAAGTAGAAGATCATATGGCGAACTTAATTGTCGCTCAGATGCTATTTCTTGAAGCAGAAAATCCAGAAAAAGATATCCACTTGTATATCAACTCACCAGGCGGTGTGATTACTGCGGGGATGTCAATCTATGACACCATGCAATTTATCAAGCCTGATGTTAGTACGATTTGTATGGGGCAAGCTTGTTCTATGGGAGCATTCTTGTTAACCGCGGGTACTAAAGGTAAACGTTTCTGCTTACCAAATTCTAGAGTCATGATCCACCAACCATTAGGTGGCTATCAGGGACAAGCGACTGACATTGAAATCCATGCTCAAGAAATCTTGAAAGTGAAGTCGCGTATGAATGAGTTGATGGCTCATCATACTGGTAAATCCATCGAAGAAATTAGTCGTGACACAGAGCGCGATCGTTTCTTATCCGCGAATGAAGCGAAAGAATATGGTCTAGTTGACCATATTTATACTAGCCGTTAATTTGCGTAATTTTTTGATATAACAAATTATATCCGAAACTATTTGAGAAATTTTTTGCCTTGTTTTTCTGACTTACACGGATAAAACAAGGCATGATGAATATAAGTGAGGTCTACTGATGACAGATAAACGCAAAGAAGGGGCAGGTAAATTACTGTACTGTTCTTTCTGCGGAAAAAGTCAGCATGAAGTACGCAAGCTGATTGCCGGTCCGTCAGTCTACATTTGTGATGAATGCGTGGATTTATGCCTCGATATCATCCGTGAAGAAATCAAGGAACTGGCTCCGCATCGTGAGCGCAGTGAATTGCCAACTCCCCATGAGATCAGACAGCACCTTGATGATTATGTAATCGGTCAAGAAAAAGCTAAAAAAGTATTAGCGGTAGCAGTTTATAACCACTATAAGCGCCTACGTAATGGTGATAAAACCAGCGATGGTGTGGAGTTAGGTAAAAGTAATATTCTGTTAATTGGTCCTACTGGTAGCGGTAAAACGTTATTAGCGGAAACGTTAGCACGCTATCTGGATGTGCCATTTACGATGGCAGATGCAACCACATTAACTGAAGCGGGTTATGTGGGAGAAGACGTTGAAAATATTATCCAAAAGCTCCTGCAAAAATGCGATTACGATGTAGAAAAAGCGCAACGTGGAATCGTTTATATCGATGAAATTGATAAAATTTCACGTAAGTCGGATAACCCATCCATTACCCGTGACGTCTCTGGGGAAGGGGTTCAGCAGGCATTACTGAAATTAATTGAAGGTACGGTTGCTGCGGTTCCGCCACAAGGTGGTCGTAAACATCCTCAACAAGAATTTTTACAGGTTGATACCTCTAAGATCTTGTTCATTTGTGGTGGCGCATTTGCTGGGTTAGATAAAGTCATTGGTCAGCGCTTGAATACACGTTCAGGTATTGGTTTCGCAGCTGAAGTTAAAGGTGAATCAGAGAAAGCCACCGAAGGTGAGTTATTAACTCAGGCTGAGCCAGAAGATTTGATTAAATTTGGTCTGATCCCTGAATTTATTGGCCGTTTACCTGTTGTTGCGACACTAACTGAACTGAGTGAAGACGCACTCATTCAGATTCTAAAAGAGCCAAAAAATGCGTTAACTAAACAGTACCAAGCGTTGTTTAGTCTTGAAGGTACTGAATTAGAGTTTCGTGAAGAGGCTTTGGTCGCAATTGCTAAAAAGGCAATGGCACGTAAAACAGGAGCTAGGGGTTTACGTTCTATTGTAGAAGCAGCCTTACTCAATACGATGTACGATCTACCTTCAATGAGTGATGTTGAAAAAGTCGTTGTCGATGAAAATGTGATTAATGAGCAGTCAGAACCGTTGCTGATTTATAGTAAGCCTGACGCTCAGGCTTCTGGCGATAACTAATCCCACAAAGATGTTCAATAAATAATCAAACAAAATGAGGGGCAACCCTCATTTTGTTTTTTATGCTTAACTACCCATTGAATGCTAAAATCTTGTCCCCATATAGTTTATATTCTTAGTTGTGGTTTCCTTATTTTGAAATAACATTGTTATAGTGCAGTGTTTTAAAAGAATATTTTCCTTTGATAAGAGACAACCCTTAACTGGCGTGTGCTAAACGAAGAGAGAGCTTTATGAATCCAGAGCGTTCCGAACGCATTGAAATACCAGTATTGCCTCTGCGTGATGTAGTGGTATACCCACATATGGTGATCCCACTGTTTGTTGGACGTGAAAAATCCATTCACAGTCTGGAAGCAGCAATGGATCATGATAAGCAAGTGATGCTGGTTGCGCAAAAAGAAGCCTCAACCGATGATCCTGGGGTAAATGATTTATTTGCTGTTGGGACTGTTGCGTCTGTTATTCAGATGCTTAAATTACCCGATGGCACTGTCAAAGTTTTAGTCGAAGGGCTTAGACGTGCTCGTATCACAAGCTTAACTGACAATGGTGAATATTTCTTAGCGCAAGCAGAATACTTGCTAAACGATGACGCTAAATCAGCAGCTGCCTATGATGAAACAGGAACAGTGCCAACGGCAGAATTGGTTGATGAAAAAGAGCAAGAAGTTTTATATCGCACAATTGTTAGCCAATTTGAAAGCTATATTAAGCTGAACAAAAAAATTCCACCTGAAGTCCTGACTTCACTGCATGCGATTGAGCAAGATCAGTTGGATAAACTGGCTGATACGATTGCGTCACATATGCCATTAAAATTAGCGGACAAACAACGCGTTCTTGAAATGGCAAACATTGCCGAGCGTGTTGAGTTCCTGATGGCAATGATGGAATCAGAAACAGAATTACTGCAAGTTGAAAAGCGCATCCGTAATCGCGTGAAAAAGCAGATGGAAAAAAGTCAGCGCGAATACTATTTGAATGAGCAAATGAAGGCCATTCAAAAAGAGCTGGGCGAAATGGATGATGCGCCGGATGAATACGAGTCGCTGAAACGTAAAATCGAAGAAGCGAAGATGCCAAAAGAGGCACAAGAGAAAGCAGAAGCTGAATTGCAGAAGCTGAAAATGATGTCTCCAATGTCAGCAGAAGCGACAGTGGTACGCAGCTACATCGATTGGATGGTTCAGGTACCATGGCATAAGCGTAGCAAAGTCAAAAAAGACTTAGTGAAAGCTCAGGAAGTCCTTGATACCGACCATTATGGTTTAGAGCGTGTTAAAGACCGTATTCTTGAGTATCTGGCGGTACAGAGTCGTGTGAGTAAAATTAAAGGCCCAATCCTGTGCTTAGTGGGGCCTCCTGGGGTTGGTAAGACATCACTGGGGCAATCTATTGCCAAAGCGACAGGTCGTGAATACACCCGTATGGCATTGGGTGGTGTACGTGACGAAGCGGAAATCCGTGGTCACCGTCGTACCTATATTGGTTCGATGCCAGGTAAACTTATCCAAAAAATGGCAAAAGTTGGGGTGAAAAACCCGCTATTTTTACTGGATGAGATCGATAAAATGTCTTCCGACATGCGTGGGGATCCGGCTTCTGCATTATTAGAGGTATTAGATCCAGAGCAGAACGTCGCATTCAACGACCATTATTTGGAAGTTGATTATGACTTGTCTGACGTGATGTTTGTGGCGACATCGAACTCGATGAATATCCCTGCACCATTATTAGACCGTATGGAAGTGATTCGTCTATCTGGTTACACCGAAGATGAAAAACTAAATATTGCGAAGAGACATCTGTTATCTAAGCAAATTGAACGTAATGCGTTGAAAAAAGGTGAACTATCTATCGATGATAGCGCTCTGATGAGTATCATTCGTTACTATACTCGTGAGGCGGGTGTTCGTGGTTTAGAGCGTGAAATCTCTAAACTGTGCCGTAAAGCGGTTAAAGCACTGTTAATGGATAAAAAATTGAAGCACATCAGTATCACCGCAGATAATCTAAAAGATTATTTAGGTGTTCGTCGCTTCGATTATGGACATGCAGATACAGAAAACCGTGTAGGACAGGTAACAGGTTTAGCATGGACTGAAGTTGGTGGTGACTTACTAACTATCGAAACCGCATGTGTACCAGGTAAAGGGAAATTAACCTATACCGGCTCTCTGGGTGAAGTCATGCAAGAGTCGATTCAAACCGCATTAACGGTTGTACGTGCTCGTGCAGAAAAACTGGGTATTAATGGCGACTTCTACGAAAAACGTGATATTCACGTTCACGTACCGGAAGGCGCAACACCGAAAGATGGTCCGAGTGCAGGTATTGCAATGTCAACCGCACTAGTTTCTTGCTTAACGGGTAATCCAGTTAAAGCGGATGTAGCGATGACTGGGGAAATTACCCTACGAGGCTTAGTGCTACCAATCGGTGGATTGAAAGAGAAGTTATTAGCGGCGCATCGTGGTGGAATAAAAACAGTTTTAATTCCTGAAGAAAACAAGCGGGATTTAGAAGAAATTCCTCAAAATGTGATTGCTGATTTGAAAATTCATCCAGTAAAAACCATTGAAGAAGTCTTATCTCTAGCTTTAGTTAATCCTCCTTTTGGGATGGAAGTAGTAAAAAATAAAGCGAAAAAGGTGAGCTAAGTCATAAAGCTCGTATAAAACTAAGGCTGACAGCTAATTAAGTGCTTGTCAGCCTTTTTTTTCATCGCTACTTTTAGCGAAGATTCTGATAATGGTTCGCATGCTATTTGTTCTCTTGCCATTGATATTCAGGATTGATATAACGGCTGCATCATTAATTAACCATACTTACTATTGTTAACTATACTGTAATTGGTTAATTAACCGATCAAGTCAAAACTAATATGGGGATGATAATAGTGAATAAGTCTCAACTGATTGAAAAAGTCGCTTCAGAAGCGAACATTTCTAAAGCCGCAGCAGGTCGCGTAGTCGATGCTTTCGTTGCCTCTGTAACGGGTTCGCTGAAAAAAGGTGATGATGTTACTTTAGTTGGCTTTGGTACTTTTTCTGTACGTAAACGCGCAGCGCGTATTGGTCGTAATCCGCAGACAGGTAAAGAAATTAAAATTGCCGCGGCTACAGTACCTGCTTTCCGCGCCGGTAAAGGTCTAAAAGACGCTGTTAATCGTTAATTGAGTTTTAGTCGCGTCTTTCACGCTTTTTTGCGAAAACTCAAACTGACGTAATGTCTTTAATCAGATAATATATAAGCGCACCATGGAAATGGTGCGCTTTTTTTCCTATCTGGGTTAGAATTAGCGCATTATTAAGAAATTCAACAAAGCGGAGTTAAGCCTTTTTATGATGGAAGATCTACGCACGAAGGCGAACAGTCCTTTTATTAAAGTGTTGTTAGCTATTATTATCCTGTCATTCGTGCTGACAGGTGTTGCTGGCTATGTGATCGGTGGTTCAAGTAATGATGCCGCTGAAGTCAATGGGCAGCCAATAAGCAGGGAACAATTACAGCAGGCTTTTCAACAGGAACGCCAATCATTACAAGAATACTTAGGGGATAAATTCGCTGAAGTAGCCAGTAATGATGAATATATGAAAGAGCTGCGTACCCAAGCTTTGAATAACTTAATCAATACCCAATTGATTAATCAATATGCGAATGAATTAAATCTCTCTGCAAGTGATAAGCAAATTGAACAGGCTATTTTTGCTATGCAAATTTTCCAAACTGATGGAAAGTTTGACAGTGAAAAATATCGTGAAATCTTAAGCCGTTACAATATCAATGCAGACAGCTTCGCCGCACAAATTCGTCAAGACTTAGTCCGTGCGCAATTAGGCAAATCCTTTACGGGGACTGAGTTTGCACTGCCTTCTGAAGTGAAAGCTTATGCTGAGCTATTTATGCAGCAGCGTGAAGTTCGCACTGCAATGCTGCCACTAGCTGAAGTTCAAGCTAAACAAACCGTCACAGAAGAAGAATTGAAAGCGTATTATGACGCTAATCAAAATAGTTTTATTTCACCTGAACAAGTTCAAGTGAGCTATGTAGAAATGGATGCTGCATCAATGCCGAAAGCAACGGTAAATGATGAAGAAATCACAACCTACTACCAGCAAAACCTGAAAAACTTCACTAAAGCAGAGCAAAAACTCTATAGCATGATTCAAGTTGCATCAGAAAAAGATGCGCAAGCTTTAGAAACTGAACTGAAAAATGGTGCTGATTTTGCTGCGTTAGCAGCTGAAAAATCAACAGACAAATTCAGTGCAAGTAATAAAGGTGTGATTGGTTGGATGGAAGCTGCATCTACACCAAGTGAAATCATCAGCGCGAACCTAACTGAAAAAGGTCAGGTTTCTGCACCAATTAAAGTTCAAGACAATTATGTTCTGTTCCGTTTGGATGATATTACGCCAGAAGCAATTAAGCCGTTAGATGAAGTTAAAGACAGCATTAAAACAAGCTTAACTCAAGATAAGAGCATCAAGCAGTTTTATGATTTACAACAGAAAGTGAGCGAAGCTGCAACAAATGATAATGAATCATTGGCTTCTGTTGAAAGCGTTTCTGGACTGAAAGTTAGCAATACCGAATGGTTTGATCGTAAAAATCCACCAGAAGCACTGAACTTCCCTAAAGTCATCAATGAGATTTTCAGTGAACGCTTAATTGATAAAAATGGCGCTACAGGTATTAACTCTGATGTGATTAACGTTGAAGGTGACCGTGCCTTTGTTGTTCGTGTCACTCAGTACAAAGCGGAAATGACAGAGCCATTTGATCAAGTTAAATCTGAGATTGCAACGCTGGTGAAACGCCAAAAAGCCTTCACTCAGTTAAAAGCAGATGGCGACAAACTAATTACTGAGTTAAAAGCGGGCAAGGGTGATGAGGCTCTGAAAGCTGCTGGTACTCAATTTGGTTCTGTTCAGACCGTATCTTTCATTGCACCGGCTACCGATGTCACTGATGTTGCAATGAAAATGACTCCGCCAATTGATGGCAAACCAACATACTCAATTGCTTATGATAAACAAGATAACTTACTGGTTGTTCAGCTAGATAAAGTGACTTTAGGTCAGCCAACTGCAGAAGAGCTGAGCCAACTTGGAAGTCAGTATCAAGCGATGATGAGCTCTGTGGTTAATGAGTCATTGATGCAAAACTTGCGCGCTAATGCAAAAATTGAAATTCAAAATATTGAATAATTGAGAAGCGCTTCGCAACTGAGATTGTAATCTTGGTAATAAAAGGCCACCTTTGGGTGGCCTTTCGCATTGTATAAACAAGCAAAAAGCATTGAGTGACAGCCTCTGGCATTGTGATGTTTCTACACATATAGGAGAACTGAAATGAAATGGAATAAAAATATTAAACAGGGATTAGGGACGTTATTTATGGCTGCCATGTTGTATTCAACATCGGGAGCTACATTTGCCAAGAAAATAGAACCAGAAAAATCTGTGGTTGCGGTGACTCAGCCAAAAGAAATGATAGAAACTAAGCCAGCGACGGGTTTAGTCAGCCCTGAACAAGTTAATATCAATCAAGCAAGCGCTGAAGAATTAGCAAAGATCCTCAGTGGAATTGGTAAACAAAAAGCTCAGGCAATAGTGGAATATCGTGAAAAATATGGGGCATTTAATTCCATTGAAAATATTCTTGAGGTTCAAGGTATTGGTCCTGCATTTTTAGAAAAAAATCGTAGTAAGTTAGTGTTGTAACGATAAATAAGCTCATCAGTAAGTGATGAGCTTATTTCACTTTGGTATTTTTAACTGAAAGAGTCAAAAAAGAAGTGAAGGTTTTTTATTCTAAAAATAATTTTGTAGAGCTTAATATGAGAGCTAAGTCTTATAAGTGATATTTTCTCAGCAAGCTATCTAAAGATTTGTTATTTTTATGTTATCGATAAAGTTGACTGGTCGGAGTAGTTATGGCGATAAATATTAAAGTACTTGGGTACCACATTGATGTATTCCAGCATGTAAACAATGCTCGTTATTTGGAGTTTTATGAGGCAGACAGATGGGAGTGGATGGGAAAAGCGAATCTGATTGAATGGGCAATCCAAAATAAAATTGTGATGGCAGCTGTAAACATTAACGTCAATTATTTTCAGGCAGTGGGTTTGGGTGATGAACTCACAGTAATATCCCGTATGGATAAAATTGGTGTTAAAAGCGCGGTTTGTTATCAACAGATTATCCGTAATAGTCATGGGCAATCTGAAGTTGTATCAGATGCTTATGTTACTTTTGTTTTTATTGATGGAAAAACGAATAAAGCCATGGTGATTGCAGATGAACTGCGTGAAAAAATTGAGGCGCTCAATAACAAAAAAGATTCTTTTATTGAAATGTAGCCAACCGAAATAAATAACTCTTTGGTTGGCTTTTTAAAATTAACGATAAACTACGGTTTTAGCTGCTCGAGAAGAGAATTCATTACAGCTTGTTTATTGCTTAAGTAATAATTCAAGCCTTTGCTGCGTAAGTGGCACGCTGCACACTCTCCACAGCCATCACCTTGAATACCGTTATAACATGTTAGTGTTTGTTGGCGAATTGTCTCTAGATGCCCATAATGATCCGCTAAAGCCCAAGTTTGCGCTTTATCTAACCACATTAGTGGAGTCTCGAATCGGATATCTTTAGCTAGACCTAAACTTACAGCATGGTTGAGGGATTTAACGAACTCATCACGGCAATCAGGGTAACCAGAAAAATCAGTTTCGCAAACTCCCGTGATCACCGCTTCGGCTTGTACCTGATAAGCATAAATAGCGGCTAACGTGAGAAATAAAATATTTCTACCAGGAACAAACGTACTCGGGAGACCGCTAGCTTCACTCTCCTTAAAGTCAGGAACCGGAATATTGTCTCGGGTAAGGCTGCTAATGGCTAATTCACTAAGTAGAGTGACATCAAGAACTTTATGAGCTTTAGCGCCTAATTGTAGGCTAAGTTTTTGTGCGACTTCGATTTCTAAACGATGGCGCTGACCATAATCAAAAGTGATGCAATGAACTTCATCATAATGTTTAAGTGCCTGTATTAGGCAGGTTGTGGAGTCTTGCCCCCCGCTAAAGACAACAACGGCTCGTTTCATAAGAACCTCCTGAACTCGAATAGGATTTAGATTTAAGGCTATGTTAGCGATGGGGAAAGGGAATGAACAGTCTATTTTTTTACTCTATTACTATTTAGTAAGCAATTTATGCTATATTCCCGCGATTTTTATAAAGTTATTCTACAATATTCACAACACGTAACACCTTTATTGTTTTCACATGGTAGAATTTTGATGATGAAAGTACATAAGGAAGGGGGCTAAATATGTTGGATAAAATTGATAAAAAGTTACTTTGCTTATTACAAAATGACAGTGGTCTATCATTAAGCGCATTAGCGGAAGCGGTGAACTTAACATCAACGCCATGTTGGAAAAGGCTAAAACGGTTAGAAGATGAAGGTTATATCCGCGGTCGAGTGACACTGCTGGATGGCGAAAAATTAGGTTTAGGACTTACGGTTATCGTAATGATTAAAACTCAGCAGCATAATAGCGAATGGTATGAACAGTTTGTCTCTTTTGTCGAACAACTACCTGAGGTATTAATGTTTTATCGTATGGCTGGGGAATATGATTATCTAATGCAAGTCGAAGTACATGATATGAAATCGTATGATTTATTCTATAAAAAGCTGGTTAATGGCGTTCATGGTTTAATCGATGTGACTTCCAGTTTTGCGATGGAAAAAATCAAATATACGACGGTGCTACCTATCCCCGATTAGTGGGCTATATCAATAGAACGCCAATATATAAATAGAAATTCGGTCGTTATTAACATCATTCAAGGCAGTAATACGTGCGATTATTTTCACAATTACGTTGGTACTTTTTTAGTGAATGGCGACGCTACTGCGGCGCTATTTGTTTTTTAATTATCATCGCTATTTTACAAGTCATTCCTCCGCGCCTAGTCGGTGAAGTTGTAGACGGTATCAGTAAAGGGTCTATGACTAACCCGCAGTTGGTCAATTATGTCTTAGCCATGTTGGTCATTGCACTGGCGGTATACGGATTACGCTATGTTTGGCGTTTATGGCTATTTGGCGCCTCATATAAGCTCGCCGTTCAATTAAGACAGAAAATTTATCAACGACTCAGTCAGCAAAACCAATCTTTCTATTTAAAATATCGTACTGGGGACTTGATCGCCCGCTCAACAAATGACGTAGATCGGGTTGTTTTTGCTGCTGGGGAAGGGGTATTAACCTTTGTTGACTCCTTAGTCATGGGCTGTGCTGTATTGGTCATGATGAGTGTAGAAATTAGTTGGCAACTGACATTACTTGCCTTGATCCCTATGCCGATAATGGCTTTAGTCATTAAGCGTTATGGAGATCTACTTCATCAACGCTTTAAGCATGCTCAAGGTGCTTTTTCTTCATTAAATAATCATGCCCAAGAGAGTTTAACCAGCATTCGTATGATCAAGGCATTTGGTCTCGAGGAGCATCAATCAAATCAATTTGAGCAGGTGGCGACAGAAGCTGGACGCCGCAATATGCATGTTGCGAAAGTCGACGCACGTTTTGACCCAACCATATTTGTGGCAATTGGTATGGCAAACTTATTGGCAATCGCAGGGGGAAGCTGGATGGTGTTGAATGACACATTAACCCTCGGCGAGTTAACCAGTTTTGTGATGTATTTAGGATTAATGATTTGGCCTATGTTGGCATTGGCGTGGATGTTTAATATTGTTGAACGAGGCAGTGCTGCCTATAGCCGTATATTGAGTTTATTGGATGAGCCTTTAGTTATCAAAGATGGTGCTCACTCTTTACAGCCAGATAAAGGCATATTAGAAGTTAATATTGGTGTATTTCAATACCCAGAAACTCAACGTCACGCCTTAAAAGATATTCGTTTTACTTTAAAACCGGGAGGTTTTTTAGGGTTATGCGGACCTACAGGCTCGGGTAAATCTACTCTAATAACCTTGTTACAGCGCCATTTCGATATTGATGAAGGGGAGATTTGCTACCAAAATCGCCCATTAACAGACATTCATTTGAATGAATGGCGAGCTAGGTTATCGATAGTTAATCAATCTCCATTTCTGTTTTCTGATACGGTAGCCGGAAATATTGCTCTTGGTCACCCTGACGCGACTCAAGCCCAGATTGAAGAGGCTGCACGTATTGCTTGTGTGCATGAGGATATTTTAAGGCTGCCTGAAGGTTATCAAACTGAAGTTGGTGAGCGAGGTGTGATGCTTTCTGGCGGGCAAAAACAACGTATTTCCATTGCTAGGGCTATTTTACAAAATGCGGAAATATTGATTTTAGATGATGCGCTCTCCGCGGTTGACGGGCAAACCGAGTTCACAATCTTGCAAAACTTAAGCCATTGGCGGCAGGGAAGAACGTTAATCATCAGTGCACATCGATTATCAGCATTAGTAGAAGCTGATAATATTTTGGTGTTGTGCCATGGCGAAATAGCAATGCAAGGCACTCATGAAGAACTCAGCCAACAGGTGGGCTGGTATAAAGATATGTATCACTATCAGCAGATTGAAGCGGCTTTGGATGGTGATCTATGAGTCAAAAAAAATCACTTTGGCCAGCATTAAAACGGTTGCTGTCTTATGGAAAAGCGTATCGCGGAACCATGGGAATTGCGGTCGGGATGCTATGGTTAGCGGCGATTGCGGAAGTCAGTGGTCCTTTATTGATTAGCTACTTTATTGACAATATGGTAGCTAAAAAACAGATTATCATGCCACTGACGCTGTATATGGCTGTTGGGTTTGTTTTACTGCAAATTACAGCGGCACTGCTTCATTATTATCAAAATATTTTGTTCAATAAAGCTTCTGTTGGGGTTGTACAAAGTTTAAGAACGGATGTGATGAATGCAGCATTACGCCAGCCATTGAGTACGTTTGATAAACAACCGGTAGGGCAAATTATTTCGCGGGTCACCAATGATACTGAAGTGATCAAAGACTTATTTGTGACAGTCGTACCAACCGTATTTCGCAGCATTGCACTAATATGCGCTATGCTGGTGGCAATGTTTTCCTTAGAGTGGCGGATGGCTTCGATAGCGGTACTCATTTTCCCCGCAGTCTTTATTATCATGTTGATTTATCAGCGCCTTAGTACGCCAATAGTTCGTCGGGTTCGTGCGTATCTTGCAGATATTAATAATAGTTTTAATGAAGCTATTAGTGGAATGACGGTTGTACAGCAATTCTTGCAACAAGCACGATTCGGCAAAAAAATTCAAGAAATCAACCAAGAACACTATCAGGCTAGAATGAAAGCATTAAGGCTTGATGGGTTATTATTGCGCCCATTACTCAGCTTAATTTCTGCCGCAGTTCTGTGTGGGTTACTGCTGTTATTTGGGCTTGATGGTGCGAGTACGATCGGGGTTGGGGTGCTCTATGCTTTTATTAATTATCTTGGGCGCTTGAATGAACCATTAATTGAACTCACTTCTCAGCAATCTATGTTGCAACAGGCCGTTGTGTCTGGGGAGCGCGTATTTGAGCTTATGGACAGCCCTCAGCAAGGGTATGGCGATAATATACAGCCGTTACAGCACGGAACAATTGAAATAAAGCACCTTGCATTTTCTTATCGCGATGACAAAAAAGTTTTAGATGACATTAATTTGTCTGTTCCAGAAAATAATTTTCTGGCATTGGTAGGGCATACAGGAAGTGGCAAAAGTACTATCGCTAATCTGATTATGGGCTACTACCCTTGGCAACAAGGTGAAATTTTATTGGATAGCCGAGATTTAAATACGTTATCACACCAAGTGTTACGTAGTGGAATTGCGATGGTTCAACAGGATCCAGTGGTGCTCGCGGCTTCATTCTTTGATAACGTTGCATTAGGGCGAGATGTCTCTCAGGATAAAGTTTGGGAGGTTCTTGAAACTGTTCAGTTGGCTCAGCATGTTCGCAATATGCCAGAAGGATTGGATACACTGCTTGGCGAGCAAGGAAATACATTATCTGTAGGCCAACGCCAGTTGCTCGCAATGGCTAGGGTATTAGTCATTACCCCTAAAATTTTAATATTGGATGAAGCAACCGCGAATATTGATTCAGGAACTGAGCAGGCAATCCAAAAGGCATTACGAGTTATTCGCCAAAAAACCACATTGGTAGTAATTGCTCACAGACTATCAACGATTGTTGATGCGGACCAAGTGGTTGTTTTGCATCGCGGAACGATTGTAGAGCAAGGGAATCATTCTCAGCTTCTACAGCAAAAAGGTCGTTATTATCAAATGTACCAGTTACAACAGGTGGGGGATTCACTGAACTCTCGCGATGAGGTTACAGTGGAGACCGTGCTAGTTTAGTCGAACCTAACTAAATATCAATTTTACCTAATCAAAAGAGCCACCAATATTTTTGGTGGCTCTTGAACTTTCAATTTTGAGTAAGTGACTACTTATTTTTTAGCCCTCAGCGAAACTTTCTCTTCCGAATAACCCCTTCTTGGACTGTGGTTGCAACAAGTTCTCCTTGCTGATTATAGATTTGACCTTTTACAAATCCTCTGCCTCCTGAAGCTGATGGGCTTTCGATTGCATATAGTAGCCATTCATCTATTCGATAAGGTCGATGGAACCACATCGAATGATCAATAGTGGCAACTTGTAAGTCTCGTTCCATAAAGCCACGACCGTGAGGCTGTAAAGCAGCAGGCAAGAAATTATAGTCAGATGCGTAACCTAATAAGTAATCATGTAAGGCAGGGTTATTGGGCAACTTACCTTTTGATTTAAACCAAATATAGCGGAACGGTTCTTGAGGAGCACTATCAAATGGGCTGTAAAATTGAATAGGGCGGAATTCAAAAGGATTTGGGCGTAGAGCATACTTTTTTACAGATTCTGGCAGTTTATCAGCTAATCGCTGAATAATTTCATCTTGTGAGATTAATTGCTCTGGTGCGGGGACTTCAGGCATTAGATTCTGGTGATTGAATCCATCTTCTTGTACCTGAAAAGACGCAGTCATAAAAAAAATGGGTTTACCATTTTGGATTGCACTGACTCTGCGGGTACTAAAGCTACCTCCATCTCTTAAAATTTCCACATCGTATACAATTGGGCGTTGGCTATCGCCTGGACGTAAGAAATAGCTATGAAATGACGTGATAATACGATCTTCTGGTGTTGTTTGTTTAGCGGCATATATCGCTTGTCCGACGACTTGTCCACCAAAAACTTGAGGTAAACCAAGGTCTTCACTTTGCCCTCGAAAAATGCCTTCTTCAATTTTTTCGAGTTTTATTAGGCTCACTAAATTTTGTAATTCTGGGCTCATAGTTACCTTGATGATGGTTAAAAAATATCAGATAGCACTATTTTCCCATTAATTACAAAAAATAGGTAGGCAGTTTGTGTATGACTAAATAGGCATTCTTTTTCTGTTACATTTTGAAATATAATTTCATTATTTAATATGTATTAGATATAATTTTCTAAGGTTAGATAAATGAAGATGTATAGATTATAATGGCGACGTAAAAATATACAGTAAAAACAATTAGTTATAGGGATTTTTTATGGGGTTGCAGCGCAGTGTTATTAGTTTGTTGGTAATTGTTTTTTTAGTGGGCTGCGAAGGAAATAACGCTAAACCCGCAGAAAAAAGGTTACAAGGAAAAGATAACCATGACAATCAACAAGTCGATATCGGTAAGGTCAGTGGTAATCTAATGATTATTAAAGGGGCCGTGCTTCCTGAGGATGTGGATATTACGGTCACATTGGCAGATACATCGATCATTGATTTACCTGCTTTAATATTGTCACAAAAACACTATAACCAATTGAATAATAAAACATCCTTACCATTCGAGTTGACTTATCATAAAAATGAAATTAGAAAACAGGCTCGGGTGATGGTGAGTGCGACTGTGTATGGAGAAGGAAAGTTATTGTATATCAGTGATTCTTCAATTGAAGTTATCAATAATGGTATAACCGAAAATATAGATATTTTATTAGTACCGGCGAATTAACCTTATTTTTAGGTTAATTGATTTTGAAATGAAAACTCTCGATTTTTTGAGTAATAAATCAGCACTTGATTTCCACTTTCTTGCTATTTTAATGGCTATCAAGCATAATGCCCCTGCTTTGAAAGAAGCATTCAATGGGGGCTCTGTTGGTTCTCCCGCAACGCTAACTTGTTAACTAGGTCAGGTCCGGAAGGAAGCAGCCATAGCAGGGGTCGTGTGTGCCGGGATGTCGCTGGCAGGGCTCCCACCCAAATTATACCTTTCCTTTTTTGTTCTTTTTTTGAATTGATTTCCCTCTATCCCAAGAATACTGTCCAGTACACTCACTAACCCTATTCTAACCCTATTTGATAAATTTTATGATACTTATAGAATATTTTTAGGAATATTAGGTAATAACAGAGAGCTATTGAAGTTTCAAAAACTAAAATATATCAGTCAGAGATTATTTCTATAATAGAAAAATAGAATTACATTTATTGAATGCTGAAAATTAAGAAAATGAAATACTATTGAGCCGATAAAAAGTTACCGGCTATAACCATTTACTATCTGTGCGCGTAAATAGAATTTATCTAACAAACTTCCAAACAGATGGAGGGATCTTATCGTAAAGTTTATTCATGGTGAGCTCTGCAAGACGGTGGTCTGCAGCAGAGTAAAATAACTCTAACTCATCATCTGATAACTCATATTTATTTTTTTCAATGACGCGCTCAAGTGTTTCAAGAGTTGTGCATTTTCTCAAACGCATCAGATAATCAGATTTGGTCATAACGCCCTTTCTTTTATGAAAAATAATCTAAAACTTAGTATGTCATAGTTAGGAGAAGGTAAATGATATACCTATGTTTTACTTGTCAGACATTTTAGATCATCATCTAGCACGGCGACAAGATTTTGATTCATACTTTCCCAGTCAGTGATTTCGCTAAAGGTAATAACTGGACTGCCAAATAAATCATATGTTTCGTCAAGATACTCTTCGACTAATGATATAACGAGATTTTCTTTTGGGTATTTGATCTTAAATCGCCAAACAAAGGAAGTGATGTGTTCGACAAGCTCGTTAAGACTCACACTTAGGGGTGAGCTGAGATCATTTATCCAATGAGTTGTTGTTTTTTGTAAACTTGATATCGCATCACGATTCAAGCTGTTACATAGATACTTTAATTCTGCTATATCATGTTTTTTGGGTGAATATTCATCCATAATCACCTCCACGGGCGAATCTGACTTTTACTTTGTGTGTTTTATATCAAAAATAATGTCATGTTAACTAAATATAAGCATCAGTGTTCAGTATAAATAGACAGAAGTTAATATACTGAAAAATATAAGATTATCACTGCGTGAGAGAATTTTTTAGATTATCAATGCTATATAAGTAATATTCGAATATAAACTGGCTGCTCAAAACAATTTTCGCCACGTTGATAATAATAGCACTTTTATGACATAAGTCACCACCCAATAACTACTTTTTTACAGATAATCGTAACAAGTAGAACTGATATTGCCATTTATTTTCTTGGTATTGATTGAATGAAAAATGTAAATAACACTGAACTCTTTATACATTTTAGTATGCTTAATATGAAATATTACAACTAAAAATGTAACATTGATTGATAACTTGATTAAAACTAATTAAATAGTTTATTTCTAGTCATTGAGTTTTATTTAATATAAAAAACTCCGCAGTTTTGAACTGATACGGAGTTTTTTATTAAATTAATTTAAAGATATAAGTTTAAAGTCACACCCGGCTTTAAGTCTGCCATTTTAACGCCTGAGTTCCAGTTCATCAGGTCATTTAGCTTAATGCCGTGACGTTTCGCAATACCATAATAAGTATCGCCTTTTCTGACTTTATAGGTACCATTCTTACGACTATTCGCAACAGGTGCTGCTCCAGATATTTTTAGCGTTTGCCCTGGAACGATCGCTTTGGCGGTTTTTAGACCATTAAGCTGCTGAATATTTTTTGCGGTCGTATTGAATTTTCTCGCTATACTTGCTACCGATTCACCTTTACGTACTTTATAAGAGAAGGTTTTACTTTGTTTGGTATTGTTTTTAGCGATATGAGTATTACGCTTGGTCTCTTGTGCATAACGATGTTGAGACAGGGCAGTTCGAATATCATTCAAAACATCTTGATCCGTAAGTGATAGCTTTAGCTTCTCAGCTTTTGCTGTCGGTAACAGAATATAATGTGGACCATTAGGGGCAGTCACCCCGCGAGTATACCCCGAGTTATATGTTTTAATTGACTCTTCAGTCAGCCCGACTAATTCGGCAGCTTGGGTTAAACTAATCTGTTGACCAACGTCAATTTGAGTCAAACCGCGATTCTTATTACTTTTCGGTAATTTAACCTGATAACGCTCAGGCTCTCTTAATACTTGGCTTAACCCTAGAATTTTTGGAACGTATTGCTTAGTTTCTTTCGGTAGTTGCAGAGACCAAAAATCAGTTGGTAATCCAGCCGCTTCATTCTTTTTAATTGCATTTTGTACGCAGCCTTCACCACAATTATAGGCCGCTAACGTTAGCTCCCAATCGTGGCCAAACATAATATTAAGGTTTTCAAGCAAATCCAACGCAGCTTTTGTTGACGCAACCACATCACGGCGTTCATCAACCCATTGAGTCTGTTTTAACCCGTAACCGCGAGCGGTAACTGGCACAATTTGCCACAGACCTGCTGCTTGAGCAGGGGAGGTTGCTTTAGGATTAAATGAACTTTCAATGACGGGAATTAGAGCTAATTCCATCGGTAAGTTACGTTCATTAATTTCATCTACAATTAAATACATGTAAGGTTCAGCTCTTACAGCAACATCATAGATAAAATTTTGTTTGTTTGAATAGCTGTTGGCCATTTCCCTAACGGTTGAGTTGTTAGGGATATCCATCTTCAGTTCACCACTAATATAACCCCAAAGGTCGTGATCGACTTTTGAGAGTTGTCTACTCGCTGCCTGATTATGAGATGCAACAGTGTCAATTGAGTGATTAGCTGAAGATTTTTGATGCTTTGCGGTAACTTTTGGTGCACTTTGGCAGCCAGCAAGCAAAACAATGGCGATGAGGGTCGCAATTATCTTCATTATCTCTATTTATCTTTCATTTTTAATGTTTAAAAGTTGAACAGATAATACTGATTTTACCTGTCATTGACAATGATTATACGTCAATATTGATCTTTTAATTGGCGTAACAATGTGAAAATGGCTCTTAATGATGGATTTACCATCTTAATGTTCAATTTTTGTTGTAATTCTACATTATTACACTGTAAAAAAATGTTAATATTTCTCTCTGTTTTCAATGTGCTAGGTACGGTCGCCTGTTGATTTTCACGTAATGCTGTGACTTTTTCGGAATAATTCTTAATAGCTTCATTTTCAGGCCAAATATGCTGCGCAAATTTTAAGTTAGAAAGCGTATATTCATGAGCACAACAGACCAAAGTATCGTCGGGTAAAGCGGCAATTTTTTGAATAGATTGAAACATTTGTTCTGGTGTACCTTCAAAGATACGACCGCAGCCTGCCGAAAAAAGAGTATCACCACAAAATAGATACGGAGCTTGATAAAAACCAACATGCCCTAGAGTATGCCCTGGCAATCCTAGTACTTTAAAATTAAAGTTACCGATCACGACAGAATCACCATCTTCAATTAGCAGTGTTGCCCCCTTTGCTAGCGTTTCTTGAGGCCCAAAAACAGGAATATTGGGATATGCTGCAATAATATCTTTAACGCCTTGGGTATGGTCGTTATGATGATGAGTGAGCAAGATTGCAGCAGGATTTAATTGGTTAGTTTTTAATGTTGCGATTACGGGCTCTGACTCCGCAGGGTCAACGATGATACATTGTTGGTTATCAGCTAGTAACCAGATGTAGTTATCGCTTAAAGCGGAAATTCGAATTAACTCCATAAATAACCTCGATTCTAATTCTAAGGGGAATGTGATGAAACCTGCGCGTATTGAGAAAAACATTCAAATGCCCGCCAGTTGGTCCGCTATTCCTTTTGGCGAACATTATCGCCAAGCCTTGGATATTCAATTAGCACCATGGTGGCAAAAAATATTTGGTTTTCATCTGCTTAAATTAGGGCATTTAAGCACAGAAATCCAGACTAAACAGTGCATGATACCTCATCAATTTTCGCTAGGAGAAGATTCGAATATCTTTGATGTAGCTGCTGCCCCGGAAGCACTTCCATTTGCAGATAAGACAATAGATGCTTGTGTTATGTCGCATATGCTGGCGTATAGCAACAACCCACACTGGATCTTACGTGAAGTGGACCGAGTATTAATTGATGATGGATGGTTAATTATTTCGGGATTTAACCCATTCAGTTTAGCGGGGATGGCGAAGCTAGTTCCGATACTCAGAAAGCAGCAGCCGTACTGTAGCCGGTTTTTCCCATCATTAAGAGTTTTTGACTGGTTAGGGTTATTGAATTATGAAGTTCTGTATCACCAAAATTGCCAAGTAATCCCTTGGATGTCTCCGGATAAGCGCATAAATAAGTGTGGTGGAGTTGGGGTGATTAGCGTCATTGTGGCGAGAAAAAGAACCTATCCCTTAACACCGACGCCCCTAAAATTTAAACAGCCAAAAGTGAAAATCACAACGGCATTAGGGGCGACGAAGGAAA
Source organism: Providencia rustigianii DSM 4541 (assembly GCF_000156395.1). GTDB lineage: Bacteria > Pseudomonadota > Gammaproteobacteria > Enterobacterales > Enterobacteriaceae > Providencia > Providencia rustigianii. The sequence continues at coordinate 162,515 of NZ_GG703820.1, read as the reverse complement.
TCAGTAAACAAACGAAACTAACTAAATAGTCGAATGATTATTCTTGAGCTGGCTGGTATCCAGTATCTTCTTTAGTAGGGGAGTTTGCTGCAGCGCGGGCTAATTCATCACATTTTTCATTTTCTGCATGCCCTGCATGTCCTTTGACCCAACGCCAGTCAATCGTGTGGCGAGTGATGGCTTGATCGAGACGCTTCCATAGGTCGACATTCACAACAGGCGATTTATCTGCTTTTTTCCATTGGCGACGTTTCCAATTATGGATCCACTGAGTGATCCCTTGGCGTACATATTGGCTATCCGTTGTCAGGATCACATCGCAAGGTTGAGTTAATGATTCAAGGGCGATGATCGCAGCCAACAATTCCATACGATTATTGGTGGTGAGGAAAAAACCGTCACTGAGTGTTTTTTCATGCTGCTGATAACGCAACACAATGCCATAACCGCCGGGACCTGGATTACCTAAACAAGACCCATCAGTGAAAATTTCTACCTGCTTTGTCATTTCTGTTACACTCTTTCTTATTCATCAACTTCTAGTTTGACACAAAAAAACATTATGAGCACGGCGATAACCAGACAAATTGTCCTCGATACTGAAACCACGGGTATGAACAAGCTTGGTGTTCATTATGAAGGTCACAATATTATTGAAATTGGTGCTGTCGAGGTAATAAACCGTCGACTAACAGGGCGTAATTTCCATGTTTATATTAAACCTGACCGCCTAGTTGATCCTGAAGCCTTTGGTGTTCATGGTATCAGCGATGAATTTTTGCAAGATAAACCTGTTTTTGCAGAGATTGCCGATGAGTTTATTGAATTTATTCGAGGGGCTGAGCTTATTATTCATAATGCTCCCTTTGATATCGGCTTTATGGATTACGAATTTCGTAAACTGAATCGTGGAATTCCGCCCACTGCGGAGTTTTGTTCTATTACCGATAGCTTGGTTCTCGCTCGAAAAATCTTCCCGGGCAAACGTAATAACTTGGATGCATTGTGTGATCGTTACTTAATCGATAACTCTAAGCGAACACTGCACGGGGCATTGCTCGATGCGGAGATCCTCTCTGATGTTTATCTAGCGATGACTGGAGGGCAGACATCCCTCGCTTTTTCGATGGACTCTGACTCAAAGAATATTCAACAAGCAAATGAAATCCAACGTATACAACGTCCTGCTAGTGGATTAAAAGTTCTTTATGCCTCCGATCAAGAAATTGCAGAGCATGAGGCTCGCTTAGATATTGTCGATAAAAAAGGTGGAAAGCCCTGTTTATGGCGAAAAAGTGATGATGAGGAAGATGTCCTTCACTAATTAAAGTCAGATAATGCCCTGCAAGACTAAAAATTGTTCAACTGTACGATTTTTCAAGAAAAAGTGTTGACTGTGATACCGAGTATTCGTAATATGCTTGGCGTTCCCAGTAGGGAACTTCGGAGCGGTAGTTCAGTTGGTTAGAATACCTGCCTGTCACGCAGGGGGTCGCGGGTTCGAGTCCCGTCCGTTCCGCCAAATTATGACGCCATGCTATTAATTAGCATGGCGTTTTTTTTCATCTAATGTCTAAGCATTTTGGGTTTTGTTATTACTGTAGTAACTCTAATATCTCAATAGTGCTTTTCTACTCGTAACGAAGACTTATTAATTAAAATTAAGAAAACTCTTTACGAAGTATCTCTCCATGCTCATTTAACTCTGGAGCACCTTTTCTTTCTTTAGGATCTGGGTAGCTACTTATTTTTATTGGGTTACCGGGCATCTTGATACCACCAGCTTCAATTAACATATTTCTGGCTTGTGTCTGTGGTAGTTGCATTGCTTCCGCTACACTCAATAATGGAGCTGCGGGAACTCCGGCTACATCTATAGCGTTAATCCAATAATCTGCGTTATGTTCTTTTAGCTTATGTTCAATAAGCTTTTTGAGTTGTTCTTGATTTTTAACCCTATCAATATTTGTTAAGAAACGAGGATCCTTGATTAGTGATGGTAACTCAATGGATTGGCATAGCTTAGAAAATAAAGAGTCATTTCCACAGCAAATAGTAATAGGCTTATCCTTAGTATTAAAAACATCAAAAGGGGACATATAGGGATGGCGATTTCCAATCCGTTCAGGCGCTTTCCCCGTTGCAACATATGCCATTAATCCATGTTCAAGAAATGATATTGTTGAGTCGAACATAGCAATATCAACATGAGCCCCTTTACCTGTTTTTTCTCTTGCATATAAGGCGCTGACGATACCACAGAACATATATATACCAGCGCATAAGTCAGATATTGATGTTCCAACGCGGACGGGAGGTCCATTATGAAAACCTGTTTCCATCATGATGCCACTCATCGCTTGAATAATCGTGTCATAGGCAGGAAAGTCTTTTAATGGTCCGGTATGACCAAAACCAGAGGATGAAGCATAAATGAGTCGAGGGTTTATTGTAGATAGTTCTTCATATGAAAACCCGAGTTTATCCATAGTTCCTGGACGAAAGTTTTCGGCAACGATATCTGCTTGTTTTATCATATTGATAAAAATCGCGCGATCATCGTTATCTTTTAAATTAAGAACGATGCTTTCTTTTCCTCGATTCACAAAACTATAATATAAAGATTGCCCATTAACATAAGGCCCATATGTCCGGGTATCATCACCATGACCTGGAGTTTCAATTTTTATGACTCTTGCTCCAAGATCACATAGCATTTGAGTTCCAAATGGGCCATTTAATACATGCGTAAGATCTATAACAAGTAAATCTTCGAACGGGCCTTTGCTTTTCATTTAATTACCTTTTTTATTTATTGTCATGCTTTTTTCTATTTCTATTATTTGAGTATCATTGTAATTAAGTTCTTTTAATACTTCGTGTGTATGCTCCCCCAATAAAGGTGACCTCACTATTGTAGGAGTAAATCCAGAGAATTTTATCGGACAACCGATTGTGAGATAACTGCCGCGTTTAGGATGATCTACTTCAATAATAGAGCCACTATCTCTCAGTGATTTATCATTTATGATTTCTTTCATACTTAATACAGCGGAACAAGGAATATCAAATTTATCAAAATAATCTGTTGCTTCATGCTTATCTTTATCTTTAATAATATTTTCTATTGCATCCCACACATCCTGAATATGGCTTACTCGCGCTTCAACTGTTGCAAAATTAGGATCAGTTTTCCATTCAGGACGACAGATTGCATCGCAAGTTTTTTCCCAATTGTGATCTTGATTAATAAAATAAATATAGGCATTAGGATCAGTGTCGCTTCCCTTACATTTAAGCATCGTGCCTGGTTGCCCTCCACCGCTTGAATTACCTCCACGGGGTACTGCATCACCGAAAGTACCATTTGGATATTGAGGATATTCTTCTAAGAATCCAATTTTCTCTAAGCGTTGTTGGTCCCGTAATTTTACCCTGCACAGGTTCAATACCGCATCTTGCATTGACATCGTCACCCGCTGGCCTTTACCTGTTTTTTCTCGATGTAAGAGTGCGGCAAGTAAACCGATAAGTAGATGCATACCTGTATTGCTGTCACCCAATGCAGCTGAACTCACTAAAGGTGGACCATCCCAAAAACCTGTCGTTGATGCAGCGCCACCAGCGGCTTGAGCGACATTCTCGTAAGCTTTAACGTCGGCGTAAGGTGAATTTTCATTAAATCCTTTAATGGAGCCAAAAATGAGGCGAGGATTTAATTCTTGGATGTGTTCCCAAGTAAAGCCCATATGGTCGATGGCGCCGGGATGAAAGTTTTCGACTAAAATATCGGCTTGTTTAATAAGACGCTCCATAACTTCTTTACCTTCAGGCGTTTTGGTATTGAGTTCAACGGAGCGTTTATTGCCATTCAGCATGGTGAAATAAAGAGCATCAACATCAGGAATATCTCTTAATTGATTTCGAGTGACATCACCAACGCCCGGGCGTTCGATTTTAATTACATCAGCGCCAAACCATGCCAGCATTTGGGTGCAGGATGGTCCAGATTGAACGCCTGTGAAATCAAGTACGGAAATACCATCAAGAGGTTTTGAATTACTCATATTTTCCCTTATTGAAGAATATAACCATGATAAAAATAATTTATCATGGTTATATATAGAACGAATTTAGCTCACGAGCCTTGCTATATATATCCATAATGGTGCTGCAATTATGAAACCAATAACACTGACTGCAAGCGATGCGGTTCCTGTTCTGGTATAAACATTAAATCGGCTTGCGATAATCGTTCCTGAAAAAGCAGGAGGAAGAGCACCAGCCAAGACCATCATTTGTAGTTGAGTGGATTCCATGTGAAATAACAGACCAGCAGCCAGCATTAATCCTGGCATTAAAATTAGTTTTAACATGGTGTTATAAACAATCTCACCATCAAACTCGAATTTATTTGCAGCCAGCGTTAACCCTGCTGCAAATACAGCGACACCAGAGTTGGCTTTTGCAATTAAATCAAATGTAGGATCTAATACATTTGGTATTTTAATTCCGATTAATACTAAGACGGTTGCTAAGATAGGTGACCAAACAACAGGTTCTTTAAATGCAGATTTAAGCGCACTCATACCACCACTACTTTTACCTCCACTCGTACTTGATGGATTAAGTAAAAATAACCCAATAGGTATAGTAATCGCGTTTACAATAATAGAAATAATGGCAACAACTAATCCTGTTGAAACAGTATCACCATAAATAGGATCTAATACTGCAAATCCAAGAAAACCAATAGTTGGAGAGCCTGCAATTAATGCACAAACAGCGGCTTCAGAGCGTGAATGCTTAAATAATTTTTTACAGCTAAAAAATGTAAAAAAGAAACATACTAATAGAACGACTAAAGAAATAATAGTTAGCTTCATATCAGCAAAAATCATTTCTCTATTTGCTCTAACGAGAGAGACAAATAATGCCGCGGGCAATGCATAATTTAGAACTAATTTATTGAATGCTCTCGCTTGATCTTCAGTGAAAACGTTTTTTCGACCACTGAAAAACCCCAATGCTAATATAACGATTATTGGCAATAAATCGCTCATGAATATTTTATACATGAAATCAATCATAATAATTCACCTAATATTTTCAAATAGAGCTAATGCGCTAAAAATAAATTAACGCACTAGTTACTCATGTGTTTTCCTGCCGGATAATTAATTTCCAGCAACAGACTTAGGATTTAAGTTTCCAATATGACCGCTTTCTGTACCAACCGCTGGGTCAATAATGACATTTATTAATGTCGGAGAGCGAGAGGTAATTCCTTTTTTTAAGGCTTGCTGAATTTCTTGTGGCGTTGTTGCGTAATAACCTATTCCGCCAAATGCTTCTATCATTTTATCATAGCGAGCATCAGCCATAAGAACAGTTGGCGAAGGATCTGTATCGCCATGGAGATTTTTATCATCACCACGATAGATGCCGCCATTGTTAAAGATAAGGATAGTTACTGGTAATTTATAGCGGCATATTGTTTCAATTTCCATACCACTGAATCCAAAAGCACTATCGCCTTCAATTGCAACAACGGGAATACCACTTGTAACACTGGCACCCACTGCGTATCCCATACCGACACCCATGACGCCCCATGTTCCACAATCTAATCGCTTACGCGGTTGGTACATATCAATGATATTTCTTGCATTATCAAGGGTATTGGCACCTTCATTAACAACATAAACATCTTTATGGTCTACGAGTACATCTCTGATTGCACGTAGCGCATTAAAGTAATTCATTGGTGAAGTATCGGTATTTAACTTCGTTGCCATTTTTTCAACATTCACTTTCTTATGTTCATCAATAGTGGCAAGCCATTCATTAGGGGATTTTACGGGGATTGATTTTAACCCGGTCAGCAATGCTTCTACGCTTGAATCGATATCACCGACAATAGGGGCTGAAATAGGTCGATTACTGTCAATTTCTGTCGGTTCGATATCTAATTGAATAAATTGAGTATCAGGCGACCAATGTTTACCTTTGCCATGGTCAAGTAACCAATTAAGGCGTGCACCCATTAATACTACAACATCCGCATTTGATAACGCATAGGAACGAGCAGAAGCTGCTGATTGAGGATGGTTATCGGGTAATAATCCTTTTGCCATCGACATCGGTAAATAAGGAATACCTGTTTCTTCAACAAATTGACGAATCTTTTCATCTGCTTGAGCGTATGCTGCACCTTTTCCTAAAATGATCAGAGGCTGCTTGGCTGATGCGAGTAATTGAAGAGCTTTCTTTATTGAATATGGTGATGGAAGTTGTTTAGGGGCTGGATCTTCAACTTTGAAAATGGTTTTATCTGCTTCATCTTTATCCATTACAGCCGCTAAAACTTCGGTGGTGAGGTCAAGATATACTCCACCAGGTCGGCCTGATACTGAAGTTCGTATTGCTCTGGCTAATGCAATTCCTAAATCTTCAGGTTTATTCACTCGATAGGATGCTTTTACAAATGGTTTAGCTATATTCATTTGATCCAATTCTTCATAGTCCCCTTGTTGGAGGTCTATAATTGCTCTATTACTAGAGCCACTGATTTGAATCATAGGGAAGCCATTGGTTGTTGCATTGGCAAGTGCCACCATACCATTTAAGAAACCTGGCGCAGAAACGGTGAGGCAAATACCTGGTTTTTGGGTAATATATCCGCTAATTGCAGCTGCATTACCTGCCGATTGTTCATGGCGAAATCCAATATAACGTATTCCCACTGCTTGAGCGTGCCTAGCCATATCGGTGACAGGGATGCCAACAACGCCATAGATTGTATCAATATCATTTTTTTTCAACGCATCAATAATGATATGCATACCATCTGTTAAATTTTGATTTTGGTTAGTAGACATGTCAACCTCATAAATAACATCGTAACAGAATGATGGGGAAGTTAATCTTCCCCTCTCAAATTTTAAAATTTAGATAGCTTTATTAATGCGCATAGAGGCAATTTCATCTGCGTTATAGCCCAGTTCAGCCAGAACTTCGTCGGTATGCTCACCGAGTAATGGGGCGCTTTTAATCTCTGGTGTAAATGAGGAGAATTTCATTGGGCAGCCTACAGTTAAGTAACTACCTCTTTTAGGTTGTTTGACTTCGACAATACTTCCACTACCACGAAGTGATTGATCTCGAGCGATTTCACGCATGCTAAGTACTGGTGCACATGGAACACCGTATTTACTTAGATATTCAACGGCTTCATGTTTATCTTTATCAGCTAAAAATTTTTCAATTTCAGCAAAGATATCAAAGATATGTGGCTGACGTGCTTTTGGAGTACTGTAAGCAGGATCTGTTGACCATTCCGGTTTTCCTATTGCAATGCAGGTTTGTTCCCAATCCTGTTCTTGGATAGTAAAGTAGATATAAGCATTTGGGTCAGTTTCCCAGCCTTTACATTTTAAAATCCAGCCTGGTTGGCCTCCTCCACCCGCATTACCTCCACGGGGTACTGCATCACCGAAAGTACCATTTGGATATTGAGGATATTCTTCTAAGAATCCAATTTTCTCTAAGCGTTGTTGGTCCCGTAATTTTACCCTGCACAGGTTCAATACCGCATCTTGCATTGACATCGTCACTCGCTGGCCTTTACCTGTTTTTTCTCGATGTAAGAGTGCGGCAAGTAAACCGATAAGTAGATGCATACCTGTGTTGCTGTCACCCAATGCAGCTGAACTCACTAAAGGTGGACCATCCCAAAAACCTGTCGTTGATGCAGCGCCACCAGCGGCTTGAGCGACATTCTCGTAAGCTTTAACGTCGGCGTAAGGTGAATTTTCATTAAATCCTTTAATGGAGCCAAAAATGAGGCGAGGATTTAATTCTTGGATGTGTTCCCAAGTAAAGCCCATATGGTCGATGGCGCCGGGATGAAAGTTTTCGACTAAGATATCGGCTTGTTTAATAAGACGTTCCATAACTTCTTTACCTTCAGGCGTTTTGGTATTGAGTTCAACGGAGCGTTTATTGCTATTCAGCATGGTGAAATAAAGAGCATCAACATCAGGAATATCTCTTAATTGATTTCGAGTGACATCGCCAACACCTGGGCGTTCGATTTTAATTACATCAGCGCCAAACCATGCCAGCATTTGAGTACAGGATGGTCCAGATTGAACGCCTGTGAAATCAAGAACTTTAATACCTTGTAAAGGAAGATCCATAGGTTACCTCATCATTTCTATTTTAGATTCGTATTATGTTTAACGTATATTAAGTACCGTGTAATCACGGGTTGCTTTTATACGAAATGTAATCATTTAATGATATGTAAGACGTAGTTAGTACTTAATGAATACTCTAATAAATACCCACACATCTTGTATTTTAATAGATGCAATTTGTCTCCTTTAAATTTCGCAATTTAGCTTGTAATCCTTAAAGTTACAGGAGAATAAGCACTATATGTTTAAAGTGATATAAATTTTGTGGAATTTCTTTATTTATATTCAATATGTTTTCAGTTGAGAATTCAATACTATATAGGTTTTAACTACAGCTGAAGTTATATATCTGGCCATATGGCAATATTCCGTTTTGTATTTTTAGATTAAGACCATTTTTTGTTTAACTCAAGGGATAATTGATAATAATTAACCTGTATCAAATTAATTATATTTTTTTTGCTTTTCTCTGGCTTATTTGTAAGTAAATGTTAGGTTGTGTGTTTGAATGAAACCATTTTCATTTAAATTTCATCCATAACTGATTGTCTTTAAATGATTATCTGTAATTGAATTATTTTATTTTTTATTTTTGGTTATAAACGTCATTGTAATCAAAATGAAAAAAAAGTTATTTTTCTTAGGTTCTGGGTTGAATTTGAAACAAGTTAGTACTCAATCTAAATTAAAATTTATATTTTAAAACTGTAATTTTTCGAATAAGGACCATTCGTATAAAGACTGATGGTTGGAGTTAATAACGTCTAATTATCCATAAAATGAAAATAAACAAGTCAGAAAGTGTCTCTATAAAGCTTTAAGTAAATTAATAATTTGGGAGCTATGGGGAATTTTCTATAATTAAAAAATCAGTCAAATTGATCGTATTCATCTTTGGAGTGCAGTGTTCAATATTAATTAAATCGATGTAAATGGATCTCGGTGTCGTGCTGCAAGACTTTCATTAAATAATCGAGGCTTTAGTGGTAATCGAATGATTGAGGATGTTTTTATAAACTGAAAATATACCCATCACTTTCTTATTGATGTAATTGATAGCGATACCAGCCATCAGAGATGCTTGTAGCATGTTTATGGTTTAAAGAGCATTGATAGTCGTACAAGCGTTTAGGGATGTTAAACAATGCTACATAGCATAGAGAGAACGGTGGCTGATATTGTCACTATGAAATCACTCAGATTAGTTGGAGAGAAAGCATAGTTTCTTGCACTATCGGCTCCAATTATTTGTTATGCAGACAGCTCCTTCTGCGAGCTTACATGAAAAAGCTCTGGGGATATTGAAAACGGTTGTCCTAAATGTGTTGCGATTGGGAACCGTCATATGGAGAAATGTAGTTCTGTGAAAAATATATCGTGATTTTTAAATTTTAAGAAGGTGCTTCGCTCACAGAGAAAAAATTAGCTATAAAAGGTGTGATGTAGTTACAAAATAAGTAGTCCTTATTTGAAGTATGGCAGCATAGTTCTTAAAATAGGAATAAGTCATCTAGGATTGATTAGGAATAATTCCTAGGTAAATGTTATTATAATAAAGATAATTCTTAAAATAACATCAATAATTAGATTTAGGTTATATCCAATAAGATAACTGATGAAATATAGGTTCAATTATGAGCAGAGTTAAATATTAAAAACATCAAATCAATAAAAAGATCTATTTAAATATTTAAAGCTAAATATATACTCGTACCGCGAGTATATTGAGGTAATTAATTATAAAATCGGATTTAGATACATCAATTCAATTGTTACTTATTATTAACAATAGTTGTTATCCATAAAGTGAGTAAGGATTTCCGATGGATTAATAATCTAACAATATATATATTTATAGTATTTTATGTTTATTTTATGTTTTTTTATGGTTTTTATACATATACACCATATGGGTTAGAAAAATATTCATTTTCTTAACATGTTTATTTTTTCTTTAAAAACAATCGGTTGAATTTTAATTGATAGAATAACGACTAAAATTGATAGCAATTCTAGCCATTGGTATTTTTAGAGGCGTAAAATTGACGCATATCAAGTTTGAAAGATATAATGATGAAGTTTTCACCATGTAATAAATAATTTTTATCTACACTGAGTGGATAGAATTAAGGCATAAAATAATAATAAACTTTCTATTTTTACGCTGAATTTTCATTGAAATTCGGCTTTAGTTTTATTCGTTTTTATTTCAATATTATTCCCCGAAATACATAGTTGGGGAAGTGTAATCTACATAATTTAAACACCATTAGCATTGATAGGAATATTATGAAAAAGATATATGGCGTTGTAATGCTATTATGCATTGCAGCATTGACTGGCTGTATGCGTAATACAGGGCTGCATGGTTATAATAACGAATCTTGGAAGAATAAGAACATTCTTAAAGAGAGTAATGAGATAGATAATAATAAGTCTCAAATCTCTTTCTATAGAGTAGATAATCAAGTTGAAGGTAAAACAATTAATATATTTGTGAATAAACAGTACCTAACTTCTTTAGAACCCAATGCATCTAAACAAATTAAAGTGTGCTCAGGAAATAACAATTTAACTGCACATAAAACTGATGTTACAGAACGTTATAATACGAAATTAAATGAAGAAGATAATAACATACTCGAAGCTGGAAAATCTTACTCATACTTAGTGACTGAAACCGATGGTAAGGTATCGCTAAAGCTAATGACAGAAAAAGAAGTTAATGATTTTAAAGGGAAAGTAAGTACGCAGGTTCACACGCTTCCTCGTGTAAATGTGTCCACAGAGTGCCAATAAAAAAACACCCTTAAACTAAATTTAATTCAATAAATAATTGTCTTATATGAGGCAATGGATAACTATGTCTACTAAAAAAATATCAATTAAAGTTAATAATAGTAAAGAAACTATTGAGCAATATTCTGTTACCGGTGGGGAAAACGGTGCGGGTAAATTAAAGCAGCCATTGCATATTAATGCACAAAAAGATGTAAACTATTTATTAGTTGATGAAGAAACTCAGTTTGCACCAGAAAACATTGCAGTCAAACGTGTTGATAAAAACCTCGTTATCGCTTTTGAAGGCGGTGATGTAGAGAATCCAGACTTAATTATTGAAAACTACTTCGCAGATAACGGTGCTATTGGTTATCAAGATGGAAGTTCTAACCTCATTATTGGCCAGTATGAAAATGGTCAATATTTCCCTTATGTTCCTGAAAGTGCTGTAAAAGCAGATGCAATTAGCCAGTTAGCGGATGGCCAAGCGGCTGGGCAAGCGATCGGCGGTGATGCATTACCTCCAATTTGGGCATTTAATCCATGGTGGCTGGCAGCACTGGTTCCTCTTATTGGTATTCCTGCTGTCGCTATTAGCGGCGGAGGCGGAGGCGGTGGTCATTCCAAAGTTGTTGACCATGCGCCTATTGCTGGTGATGATTCCGCACATGCAAAACATAATACCCCAGTAGCTATCCATGTTACGGCTAATGACAGTGATGTTGATGGCGACTTAAACCCGAATTCTATCCGTATTGTCAAAGAGGGTTCTAAAGGAACTGTGGCTATCGGTAAAGATGGGAAGATCATTTATACGCCTAATAAAGGCGAATACGGTGTTGATACCGTTACTTACGTAGTAAAAGATAAAGCGGGTCACGAATCTAACGTAGCAACGATTACTATCAACATTGATGCGGCGCCAGAAGCAAAAGATGATACTGCAGCAACCAAAGAATCTAAGCCTGTCACCATTGATATGGAAAACAACTACTCCGATAAAGACGGCGATGTTGACCATAGCTCTTTAGAGATTAGAACCAATGGTGGCAAAGGTTTTGCGAGGTTTGTTAATGGCAAGTTAGTGTACCAGCCGAATAAAGGTGAAGTGGGTACAGACACCATCACTTATACCGTGACAGATAAAAATGGAAACGTCTCTGAAGATGCGACTATCACTATCAACATCGATGCTCCGCCAGTGGCAAACGACGACTCAGCCAAAGCCAACAAAGCAACGCCAGTTGAATTAGATGTTTTAGTCAATGATACCGATCTCGATGGCGATATTGACCCAACGACATTAGAAGTGGTGGGTGAGCCAACCAAAGGCACTGTAAAAGTGGTTGATGGCAAGCTGGTGTACACCGCGAACCCAGAAGCAACAGGCCAAGATACCATTACGTATTTGGTTAAAGATAAAAATGGCAACGTGTCCAACAAAGCGACGGTGACCATTGATATCACTGAGCCGCCAGTAGCGAATAAAGATGAAGCGGAAACTCGCCACAGTACGCCGGTTGAAATCGATATCACAGCCAACGACACCGATCGTGATGGTGATTTAGATAAAAGCAGCGTAGTGATCACCCATCCGGGCACCAAAGGCACAGTGACTATTGGTGAAAATGGCAAGCTGACTTACACCCCAAATCCGGGTGAGCACGGCACTGATACCATCACGTATCAAATCAAAGATAAAGCGGGCAACATCTCTAACGAAGCGACGATCACGGTTAAAATCGATGCCGCGCCAGTAGCGACGAATGATAAAACGGATACACGCCACAATACCCCAGTAGAAATTGATATTACGGCGAACGATACCGACACAGACGGCGATCTGGATAAAAACAGTGTGCTGATCACCCAGCCGGGAAGTAAAGGCACAGTGACCATCGGTGAAGATGGCAAGTTGACGTATACCCCAAATAAAGGTGAGCACGGCACGGATACCATCACGTATCAAATCAAAGATAAAAATGGCAACGTGTCAAACACTGCGACCGTGACGGTGGTGATTGATGCACCGCCAGTGGCAAACAAAGATAGCGCGGCAATCAAAGAAGGTGAAACGGTCACGCTGGATGTGTTGGCGAACGACACCGACTTGGATGGCAAAGACGATATCGACCCGAGCACACTGACGATCATCACTAATGGTGGCAAAGGCACGGCAGAGTTTGTTAACGGCAAGTTGGTGTACACCGCGAAGCCGGGCGAAGTGGGCACGGACACCATCACGTACACCGTGAAAGACAAAAACGGCAATGTGTCCAATGAAACCACCGTGACCATTGTTATTGACGCGGCGCCGGTAGCAAACAAAGATAGCGCGGCGATCAAAGAAGGTGAAACGGTTACGCTGGATGTGTTGGCGAACGACACCGACTTGGATGGCAAAGACGATATCGACCCGAGCACACTGACGATCATCACTAATGGTGGCAAAGGCACGGCAGAGTTTGTTAACGGCAAGCTGGTGTACACCGCGAAGCCGGGCGAAGTGGGCACGGACACCATCACGTACACCGTGAAAGACAAAAACGGCAATGTGTCCAATGAAACCACCGTGACCATTGTTATCGACGCGGCGCCAATCGCAAACAAAGACTCAGCCAAAGCTAACAAAGCGATACCTGTCGAGATCGATGTTTTAAAGAATGATACCGATCTCGATGGCGATATTGACCCAACGACATTAGAAGTGGTGGGTGAGCCAACCAAAGGTACCGTGAAAGTTGTCGATGGTCAGCTGGTGTACACCGCAAATCCGGATGCAACAGGTCAAGACATCATTACGTATCTGGTTAAAGATAAAAATGGCAACGTGTCCAACAAAGCGACGGTGACCATCGCAATCAATGAACCACCGGTTGCTGGTGATGATCATGGTCAAACTAAGCAAGGTGTTCCAACAGTTATTGATGTGTTGAACAATGACAAAGACCCAGATGGGGAGCTGGATAAATCAACCCTGCATATCGAAAAAAATGGTAGCAAAGGTACCGCGACATTTGATGCAGATGGCAAACTGATTTACACGCCAAAACCAGGTGCAATAGGGCAAGACACGATTACTTATACCGTGAAAGATAATGACGGTAAGGTTTCAAACATAGCAACTGTGACGATTGATATCGCACCAACGCAGACAACTCCAACAGAAGTCTTTGAAAAAGGTCTCAGAACTGATGGTACTGCTGGCTCATCGGCTATCGTTGCGGATGGTGTTGTCATTCTCGCCAACCCTGATGATAAGCCAGTTGCGGAGCAAGACATTCAAATTACGAAACCAACAACGGAGTTAACATCCGGTGGTAAACCTATCACTTGGGAAAGTACCGACAATGGTTTCGTTGGTAAAGACGCGGGCGGTAAAGACGTTATTACGCTGACAACCAATAGCTCTACTGAAAATGGTCAGACAAAAGTCGGCTATGAAGTGACTCTGAAAGGTTTGGTTGACCATCCAGTAGGCAAAGAATCACTGAATATTGAATTTGGTGTGAAAAATGGCAACGATGAAGTGAAAACTGAAATCGTGGTCCATGATGATAAGCCAGAAGCTGCGAATGTTGAGTTGTCGGTAGAGCCGCCATCGGAGAATACATTCTACGCTAACCTGATAATTTCATTAGATCTATCCAGTAGTATGGGTAAGGATGACAGTGGTATTCAAAATAGCAATTCATCAGGAATGAAAACACGATATGACGCTGCGTTAGACTCAATTGATAGCCTGTTAAACAGTTATGAAGAACGTTTAAATAGTGCTGATGCGGGAGAAGTTCGCGTTAGTATCAATGGTTTTGCTAAAAAAGCATCAGCGATTGGCGCTGAAGTTGGCTATCCGATGGATCAGCCTTATTGGTGCACCATTGCTGAAGCAAGAAAAATTGTTGAGGGATTACGTGGTTATGAAGCGCTACGCCCAGACTGGGGTGTTATCGGTGTAGATACTAACTATGATGCGGCATTGCAGCAGGTGATTAGTATTTTCCAAAAAACATCCAGTAGTGGCATGGAACCTATTGATGCTAAAAATATTGATGGGAAGTTAGATAACACATTATTTGTGATTACTGATGGTATCCCGAACTTTGGTAACCAAGACTATACCCAGCAAAAAGGGGCAGGTGCAGGTATAGATCCAACATCCCCTGAAGGTTATGTTCCTGGTAGTCCTACCTCGGATATTGGTGAAGATAATTGGAAGTCCTTCTTAACGGAAAAGGGTATTCGTTCAGTAGCGATTGGTATTGGTCAAGATATGCTCAAAAGTTCCAATGGTAAAACAGGGGAAGAGTTTATTAAGCCAATCGCTTTTGATGGTCAAAAAGGTGAAAACAACGACGCTAACGACGTTATCGTCCTGAAAGATATGAGCTCTTTAGGCAATATCTTGAGCAAATATGTTCCTAACGAAAACACCATTGAAAGTAACTTCGCAGAAGGTAGCGACGGTAAAACAACCTTGAGCTTTGGTGCTGATGGTAAGTCGTCAATTAGCATTGATGTTGATGGTGTGACTTACACCTATGACGCCAACAAGGGCACAATTACTTCTAATGGTACAGATAAGAGTAAATGGGCTGATTTCGGTGAGGGTGAGGTCGCAATTAAAACTGATGCCGGTGGGTTGCTATCCATTTCTTTAGGTGACAAAAACTTCGGTCATTTAACTTATCGTCCGGGGGCGACTCGTCCTACTGGCATGACGGAAGAAAAATTCACGTTAACGCTGACAGACAAAGATGGCACGAGCTCTAAGCCAACCATCACTGTTGACATCAGCAAGCTCAAAGAGTCGGGTAATACTGGCTTAAATGACACTGACCTGACAGCGCTAAAACTGTTCTCGCCAGAAAGTGCCATGGAGCTGCATGGAGTAGACACCGATGTCAATGCAACATCCAGTCACTCAACAGGGTTCATGAATTCATCATTAGATGCATTACAAGAAACCCAACACGCTATGATTTAAAACCTTAAGAGAGGGTTACCAATTAGGTAGCCCTCCCTATTTCAATGTCGTCAACACCAGTTTCTCTTACTTTGTGTCCATTTTATGAAATTAATTATTAACAGCATTTTAGTGGCTTTAGTCGTTAAAATGTTATCGATCACTGCCATTGCAGATGTTGTTGAATTAAAAAATTTATTAAAAGATTCCTTAGATAATGCCCCTGAAGTCCAAGAGGCTTATGCCAATTATCAAGCAGCACAAAGCAATGTAAAAGCCGCAGAATCAGGGCACTATCCTGTTGTGAGTTTGATGGGAACCCAGCCACTGGCTCAGCAACATAAATATGAAAGTAACTCTATGGAGTCGGGATTCCATCTCGGCACTAAAGCCACCATGAATATCTATGCGTGGGGCGGGATTGAAGCGGGTGTCGACCGTGAACAATCCAAACAAAGTTACTATGAAAACCAATATTATCTTTCTCAGGAAGATATCAGCGTTCGTATTAGCCAACTCTATTTGTTGGTTTTACGTCATAAAGAAACTCTTGATGTGATTGATGAAAACCTGGTTCGTCACCATCAGGTTTTAAAGCAATTAACCACTATCGTTCAGCATGACCCAGGTCGCATGAGTGAATTAACTCAAGTTAAAGCGCGAACCTTAAAAGTTGAAATGAGCCGTGCAGAAACAGAACGAAACCTTTATTTAGCGCTAAGCCAATTGTCTATTTTGACTCAAAAAGAGTTAACTGTAGATCAGTTTGCCGACCCATTTAGAGAAACCACCAGCGGTGCGATTCTGGCAAAGTTTCAAGAAGATAACCTAGAAAATAATCCAAGTTATAAAGCTCAGGTCGCAGATGCTAATAGCCTTGATGCAGATGTTAAAGTTGCCAGCGCCATGAGAAAACCCGCATTGAATTTGGAAGTGAATGCAACGCCAGATAACAGCGAAGTTTTTTTACGTGTCTCGTGGAATATTTTTGATCAAGCCAGTTACTACAGCCAAGCACAAAAAGAATATGCGTTGTCAGCGGCGAATGAGCGAATTAAAAAAACGTTTCGTGAAATCAAAGAGATGAGTCAGTCTGCCGCCATTAATATGGCGCAGAGCGAAAAGCAAGGCAGTATCGCAAAAGAGTATATTGCAGAACAAAAAGTCGTGGTCAGTAACTATGAAAAACAGTTCACCATCAACCATCGTACATTGATCGACCTGCTAGACGCTTATAACGAGCTCGCCAATATACAAACCAGCGCGGTGATCCTGCAAAACGACTTCAGAGACGCAACACTCAATTATCTCAGCGTGCAGGCAAAAATGTCTGCGTGGATGAACCAAGAATTAGCATCTAAATAAAATTATGAATATTATTAATAATATATCTTTAGTCACCAAACGTTTGGGTTATACACTTTCACCTGAAATTTTATTATCACAAACCAAACGAACTGAGAGTAAATCTCTCGATTATGCCTCTTTAGTTAATGTGCTGGATTCCCATCAGTTTGATAATCAAATTATCGAAATCGACCTGCAAAAAATCCCAACCATTGCCGCCCCTTTTATGCTGTTACTGAATAACAATGAATCGGTGGTGATTAGCAAAATTGAAGAGAGTCAACAGGGCCGCCGTTTTGAAATTTTAACGGAAGAGGGTTTACGTCAAACTCTAAGCCTGCAAGAACTTATCGCAAACTATTCAGGTTATAGCTGGTTTATCAAGCGTAATATCAAATCAGAAACTCGTTCTGAGATTGATAAATATGAAAAAAGTGGTTTTTGGAAGATTATTTGGCGATATAAAAAATACTATTACCAAGTAATTATTGCCTCATTCGTCATCAACGTATTAGCGCTGATTAGCTCATTATATGTCATGAACGTCTATGACCGCGTGATCCCAAACCAAGCCTATGAAACCCTATGGGTGCTGTCAATCGGCGTGGTATTGGCGATCTGTTTTGAATTTTTAGCCAAAATGTTGCGCTCTTACCTGCTGGATATCGCAGGAAAAAAAGCGGATATCGTAATCAGTGCAATGCTATTTCACCGAGTGATGGGGATCCGTTTAGATAAGCGCCCAGCCTCATCCGGATCGTATGCAAATAATTTACGCGACTTCGAATCTATTCGTGAATTTATGACCAGTGCCAGCTTATTGGCTCTGGTCGACTTGCCCTTTATTTTATTATTCATTGGTGTGATCAGTGTGATTGGTGGTGCTCTAGCATTGGTTCCATTGACCATCATTCCGATTGTGGTGATCGCGGGGATCTTGATCCAAAAGCCACTAGCTCAAGGCATCAACGCATCCATGAAAGAAACTTCACAACGCCAAGGTTTAGCGGTGGAAGCAATTGAAGGCATTGAAACATTAAAACTGAACAATGCGGTTAACTGGGCGCAACAACGTTGGGAAATGTTAACGGAAAAAACCGCATTCTCATCAATTAAAGTGCGTAACTTAACCAACTTTATGGTGAATTTTAGTGCTGCAATGCAGCAATTAAATACGGTAGGTTTAGTGTTTGTCGGAACCTACTTGATCCATGCGGCTGATGTGAACTCACGTATCACCATGGGGGCATTGATTGCCAGTGTGATCTTATCCGGTCGTGCATTAGCACCACTGGGGCAGATAGCGGGCTTAGCGACGCGATTTCAATCTGCGCGCATGGCATTGGCTGGTGTCAGAAATATTTTTAGTCGCCCAATCGAACGTGAAGATCACAAGAAATATATTGCGCCAACTGCTGTGCAAGGGGCATTGAAATTGGCGAACGTCACTTATCAATATAATAAAGATAGTCAGCCAGCCCTGAACAACATTAATTTGACGATTCAGGCGGGGGAGAAAGTGGCGATCCTCGGTAAAATCGGTGGCGGTAAAAGTACCCTGTTGAAATTATTAACCGGACTGTATGAACAGCAGCAAGGAAATATCAGTTTAGATGATCTCGATATTCGTCAAATTGATCCGATTTTTCTGAGAAGCAAAGTTGCGCTGTTAACTCAAAAGCCACGTTTATTTTTCGGTACCTTGCGTGAAAACTTAGATTTAGCACGTCTCGATGGTTACTCCAGCGATGACGATTTAATTCAAGCATTAAAACGTTTTCATCTCGACAAGATTATTCGTCAGCATCCGGCGGGGTTGGATATGCCATTAGGGGAAGATGGCTTAGGATTGTCTGGTGGGCAAAAACAGATGGTTGCTCTTGCTCAGCTAACCTTACATCACCCAAAAGTTGTTTTACTGGATGAGCCAACGACAGGTATCGATATTGATACAGAGAAAGTGGTACTGAAAGCGCTGGAAGCGTGGACTCAAGATAAAACACTGATCGTGGTTACCCATAAGCTCCCAATTTTAAGCCTAGTCGACCGTATTATTGTTATGGATGAAGGTAAAATTTTATTAGATGGTCCAAAGCAAACGGTATTAAAAGCATTAGGGCAGACGGAAATCCCAAGAGAAACCATTGCGACGGATAAGCCTGTTGTTCAGTCAGCTCCGCAAGTTCGCGTGGTCTCTCAAGTTAGGCATGTTATTAAGAAAGAAGAGGAGGTTTAAGATGGATGACAACGGTAAAGTACCTAAACAGCAGAAAACCTTCTCAAGCGATTTTTCTCATGATCTCGCTTCAGTGATGAAAAAAGAGCGTAGTAATTTATTGTTTCTGCCCATTATTTTTCTCGCTTTATTACTGACTATTTTTATTGTTTGGGCTTACAACAGCAATTTAGAAGAAATCATTCGTGGGCAAGGGACGATTATCCCAAGCAGTCGCGAACAGGTCATTCAAAGCATTGATCCGGGCAATATCCAAGAGATGTATGTTAAAGAAGGGGATATTGTCGATAAAGGCCAGATTTTACTGAAACTGGATGATGCAAGAAGCATGGCGATACTACGAGAAAGCCAAGCTAGAGTACAAAATTTAGACGCTATTTCAGCGCGTTTACATGGGGAATCTCATAATGAAGCGCCGGATTTTTCTAAAATTGCCGATCAAGAGCTGGTTGAGCGTGAAACCAATGCGTATAACGCGAAGAAAACCCAGCGTGACCAAGCCATTTCAGGATTGCGTCAGAGCAAAGCACTACTGGATAGAGAAATTAGTATTACTAAGCCGTTAGCAAAAGAAGGATTGGTTTCAAACGTAGAAATTTTGCGAATGGAAAGACAGTCTGTAGAGTTATCGACTCAGATAAATGAGCGCATGAATAGCTACCTTGCAGAAGCGAATGCGGAGCTAGTGAAAGTTGAATCGGAGCTGGATCAAGCGGAAGAAAACATGCTGATGCGTGAAGACCCAGTGACGCGTTCTGAAATTCGAGCTCCAGTACATGGTATTGTCAAAAATATCAAAATCAACACACTAGGCGGTGTTGTGAATACGGGACAGGACATTCTGGAGATCATTCCTCTGGATGATAAGTTAATGGTTGAAGCCTATATTCGTCCTCAAGATGTGGCTTTTTTAAGACCAGGAATGCCGGTAGTGGTGAAAGTAACCGCTTACGATTATGCGATTTATGGCGGCTTAAACGGGGTAGTGAAACTGATCAGCCCAGATACGTTGAGCAATGATACTCGTCGTAGCGAATTGAAGTTAAATCCGGATGAAACTTTCTACCGAATTATTGTGGAAACGGATACCAATTATCTGTTAGATAAAAATAACCACAAGATGGAAATTATTCCCGGAATGGTGGCTTCAGTGGATATTAAAACGGGTGAAAAAAGTGTGTTTGATTACTTGATTAAACCGATCACTCGAATGAAGCAGGCGATGACTGAACGTTAATCGCAGTTTGCAAACAAAGGCGCTCATGGTAGCGCCTTTTTATTTGGCTCAAGGTTTTACATCAAAAAATTTGCCAAATATCACTAATGTTGCGGCTAATTAATTAAGAAACATAAATCACCTTGATCCTAAGTGGTGAAGTCAGGTTTAATAAGGTTAGATAATTGCGCAAAACAGATTAGTTACAGGGAAAATTTGCGCAATTGAATGGATTCAGCTTGACGATAGCTAAAAAAATCCTCAGTCTGCTGTCATGATTGTTTCAAATAATTGCTGTATGGATGAATTTGCGCTAGTTTCGTAGGGTCTTTCGCTCAACATCGAATAGCGGAGACTTACCTTATGAAAAGCAATAATCCGTATTGCGTTGTGAAAATTGGTTTAAGTACGTTCTTATCCTACTTGGAGTATACTAATGACGACTCGTAAAACCCTTGCTAATGCTATCCGTTTCCTCAGCATGGATGCGGTTCAAAAAGCAAAATCAGGGCATCCTGGCGCACCAATGGGCATGGCAGATATTGCTGAAGTTCTTTGGCGCAACCATATGAATCATAACCCAGCAAACCCACATTGGGCGAACCGTGACCGCTTCGTACTGTCCAATGGTCATGGCTCAATGTTGATTTATAGCCTGCTGCATCTGACGGGTTATGACTTATCGATTGATGAGCTAAAAAACTTCCGTCAATTACATTCTAAAACCCCAGGTCACCCAGAATATGGCTATACTCCAGGTGTTGAAACAACCACGGGTCCTTTAGGCCAAGGTATTGCAAACGCAGTGGGCTTTGCCATTGCTGAACGTACTTTAGCAGCACAATTCAACCGTCCAAGCCATGATATCGTCGATCACCACACATACGTGTTTATGGGTGATGGCTGTATGATGGAAGGTATCTCTCATGAAGTGTGTTCATTAGCAGGTACATTAAAATTAAATAAACTGGTCGCATTCTACGATGACAACGGCATCTCTATCGATGGTGAAGTTGAAGGCTGGTTTACTGATGATACAGCGGCACGTTTCGAAGCATACGGCTGGCATGTTATTCGTGATATTGATGGTCACGATGCTGACCAAATCAATGCTGCGGTTAACGAAGCGCACAAACAAACAGATAAGCCAACGCTGATCATGTGCAAAACAGTTATCGGCTTTGGTTCTCCAAACAAAGCGGGTACAGAAGCGGTTCACGGCGCACCTTTAGGTGATGCTGAAATCGCAGCAACCCGTGAAGCATTGGGCTGGAACTACGGTCCATTCGAAATCCCAGCTGAAATCTATCAAGCTTGGGATGCTCGCACTGCGGGTAAAGAGAAACAAAGTGCTTGGGACGTTAAATTTGCCGCTTATGCGAAAGCATATCCTGAATTAGCGAAAGAATTCGAACGCCGTATGGCGGGTGAATTACCTGCGAACTTTGAAGCAGAAGCGAAGCAATTCATTGAAAATCTGCAACAAAATCCAGCGAACATTGCTAGCCGTAAAGCGTCTCAAAATGCGTTAGAAGCGTTCGGTAAAGTTTTACCTGAATTTATGGGTGGTTCTGCGGACTTAGCGCCAAGTAACTTAACCATGTGGTCAGGCTCTAAACCTCTGAATGAAGATAAAGCGGGTAACTACATCCATTACGGTGTACGTGAATTCGGTATGTCTGCCATCATGAACGGTATCGCATTACACGGTGGTTTTATTCCTTACGGTGCGACTTTCTTAATGTTTGTCGAATACGCGCGTAATGCGGTTCGTATGGCTGCATTGATGAAAATCCGTAGCATTTTTGTTTACACTCACGACTCTATCGGTCTGGGTGAAGATGGTCCAACTCACCAACCAGTAGAACAACTTGCAAGCCTGCGTGTGACGCCAAACATGAGCACATGGCGTCCTTGCGACCAAGTTGAATCTGCGGTGGCGTGGAAATACGCGATCGAGCGTAAAGATGGCCCAAGTGCACTGATTTTCTCTCGTCAAAATCTGGAACAGCAACCTCGTACTGCACAGCAATTAGCAGATATCGAAAAAGGGGCTTACATCCTGAAAGATTGCGTGGGTACACCTGAGCTGATCTTTATTGCAACGGGTTCTGAAGTTGAATTAGCAGTGAAAGCTGCTGACCAATTAACGGCAGAAGGTCGTAAAGTTCGCGTAGTTTCTATGCCATCAACCGATGCATTTGACAAGCAAGATGCGGCATACCGTGAAGCGGTTCTGCCTTCAAGTGTGAGCGCGCGTGTTGCTATCGAAGCGGGTATTGCTGACTACTGGTATAAATATACTGGTCTGAACGGTGCCATCATTGGTATGCACTCATTCGGTGAGTCTGCTCCTGCGGATCTTCTGTTCAAAGAATTCGGTATCACTGTTGAAAATGCAGTTAATGCAGCAAGAGCGCTACTGAAATAATCATTTTTATTGACTCTATTGGTGCCGTGAAAATTTTCGGTACTGATAGAAGTAAAGCTGATTAACGTTATTTACGCCTCAATATCAAGTTTGGTATTGGGGCGTTGTTTTTTTGTGCAGTAGTATGGGTTTTTCTATTGCGTTCTGTAAATATATATTTTAATCTAAACCCAGATTAGCTGAACCGTTTCAGTCTCATTTGAAATAATGTAATTAAATTTTAAAAGTGTCGGTTGAAGCACACTTTTGATGTTTGACAGTTAAAATGAGCAGTAGAGTTGGTGGTAGTCAGTTATCCTTAGCAACCGTGTGATTTTGCTCAGATACAAGGTGTAGAATGGCGATCAGGGTAGCAATTAGTGGCTTCGGTCGAATTGGTCGAAGTGTCCTCAGAGCGTTATATGAATCAGGTCGTCGGGCAGAAATTGTCGTGGTGGCAATCAATGAGTTAGCCGAACCGGAAGGTATTGCTCACTTGCTGAAGTATGATTCAAGTCATGGGCGCTTTGCATGGGATGTTCGCCTCAATGGTGACCTGTTACAGGTAGGGGATGACAATATTCGTCTATTCCATCAATCTGATATCAGCGAGCTACCTTGGAAAGAGTTAGGCGTGGATGTGGTGTTAGACTGCACTGGAGTTTATGGCTCTCGTGCCGATGGTTTAAAACATCAGGCGGCGGGCGCAAAAAAAGTGCTGTTTGCCCATCCAGGAACTGACGATCTCGATGCCACTGTTGTGTATGGTGTTAACCATATGGATTTACAATCAACAGATAGCATCGTCTCCAACGCATCTTGCACCACTAACTGTATTATCCCAATTATTAAGCTATTGGATGATGCATTTGGTATTGAGTCGGGCACTGTCACCACCATTCATGCATCCATGAATGATCAACCCGTTATCGATGCCTACCATAAAGACCTACGAAGAACTCGTGCAGCAAGTCAGTCAATTATTCCGGTAGATACCAAGTTGGCTGCAGGAATTACCCGAATTTTTCCTAAGTTTCAGGGAAGCTTTGAAGCGATTTCTGTTCGTGTTCCAACCACTAACGTGACCGCAATTGATTTAAGCGTTACTGTAGATGCCGATGTCTGTGTTGATAAAGTCAACAAGCTATTACAGAGCGCCGCGCATGGGCATTTTCGTGGTATAGTAGACTATACTGAACTACCGTTAGTCTCGATGGATTTTAACCATGATCCGCACAGTGCCATCATCGATGGAACTCAAACTCGAGTCAGCGGTAAGAACTTAATCAAAACCCTTGTTTGGTGTGATAACGAATGGGGGTTTGCTAACCGGATGCTAGATACAACACTAGCAATGGCAGCAACAGGTTTAAACTAATTGGCGATTGACAGACTGCTGGGCACAATAGGTAACAAAATTACTGAGTACCTCGCGCTGTCGCTAATGAAAACTTTATAGAGAATCAACAAGAGGATTCACCATGTCTGTAATTAAGATGACCGATTTGGACTTAGCGGGTAAACGCGTTTTCATTCGTTCGGACCTAAACGTTCCTGTTAAAGACGGTAAAGTTACTTCTGATGCACGTATCCGTGCTTCATTACCAACAATTGAGTTAGCACTAAAACAAGGTGCTAAAGTCATGGTTACTTCCCACCTTGGTCGTCCGACTGAAGGCGAGTATAACGAAGAGTTTTCTCTGCAACCTGTTGTTGACTATCTGGCAGAAAAATTAGACAACCCGGTTCGTTTAGTTAAAGACTACTTAAACGGTGTTGATATCGCTGAAGGCGAATTAGTGGTTCTGGAAAACGTTCGCTTCAATAAAGGCGAAAAGAAAGACGACGAAACACTGTCCAAACAATATGCTGCTCTGTGTGATGTCTATGTTATGGATGCATTCGGTACGGCTCACCGTGCTCAAGCATCAACTCACGGCGTCGCTAAATTCTCTCCAGTTGCTTGTGCAGGTCCACTGTTAAGCAATGAACTGGAAGCATTAGGTAAAGCTCTAGGCAATCCAGCTCGTCCAATGGTCGCTATTGTTGGTGGTTCTAAAGTGTCCACTAAACTGACCGTATTGGATTCCCTGTCTAAAATTGCTGACCAACTGATTGTCGGTGGTGGTATCGCAAATACCTTCATCGCAGCAGAAGGGAACAATGTCGGTCGTTCACTGTACGAAGCGGACCTGATCCCTGAAGCGAAAAAATTACTGGCTCATTGCCAGATCCCAGTACCAACAGACGTTCGTGTTGCCACTGAGTTCTCAGAAACCGCTGAAGCGACTTTGAAAGCTAGCAACACTATCAAAGATGATGAGCAAATTCTTGACTTAGGTGATGAATCTGCAGAACGTCTGGCAGAAATTCTGAAAAATGCAAAAACCATTCTTTGGAACGGTCCTGTGGGCGTATTTGAATTCCCTAACTTCCGTAAGGGAACTGAAATCGTTGCTCGTGCTATCGCAGAGAGTGACGCTTTCTCAATCGCTGGTGGTGGTGACACCCTAGCGGCGATCGATTTATTCGGTATCGCTGATAAGATTTCCTACATTTCTACCGGTGGTGGTGCTTTCCTTGAATTCGTTGAAGGTAAAAAGCTCCCAGCTGTTGTGATGCTAGAAGAACGTGCTAAAGCGTAATTAATTTGTTCATACATAACAGGCAGCCTACGCTGCCTGTTCACCACAGGACCTTTTCACATGTCTAAAATTTTTGATTTTGTTAAACCAGGTGTGCTTACTGGTGATGATGTACAGAAAGTTTTCGCGGTTGCCAAAGAAAATAACTTTGCATTGCCAGCTGTGAACTGTGTTGGTACTGACTCAATTAACGCTGTGCTTGAAGCAGCAGCAAAAGTACGTGCTCCAGTGATTATTCAGTTCTCTAACGGTGGAGCTGCATTTATCGCAGGTAAAGGCCTGAAAGCGGAAGGACAACAAGCTGCGATTTTAGGTGCAATCTCCGGCGCTCATCACGTACACCAAATGGCAGAACATTATGGTGTTCCTGTTATCCTGCATACCGACCACTGTGCAAAAAAATTACTGCCATGGATTGACGGTCTGTTAGATGCGGGTGAAAAACACTACGCTAAAACAGGTAAGCCACTGTTCTCTTCTCACATGATTGACCTGTCAGAAGAATCATTGGAAGAAAACATTGCAATCTGTTCTAAATATTTAGCGCGCATGGCGAAAATCGACATGACGCTGGAAATTGAATTAGGTTGTACTGGTGGTGAAGAAGATGGCGTTGATAATACAGGTATGGATAGCTCTGAGCTGTACACTCAACCTGAAGATGTGGCATACGCGTATGAAAAACTGCACGCAGTAAGCCCGCGTTTCACTATCGCAGCCTCTTTTGGTAACGTACACGGTGTTTATAAACCAGGTAACGTACAATTAACGCCAAAAATTCTGCGTAATTCTCAAGACTATGTTTCTGAGAAATTCAATCTGCCACACAATAGCTTAGACTTCGTTTTCCACGGTGGTTCAGGTTCAAGCGCTGCTGAAATCAAAGAAGCGGTTAGCTACGGTGTCATCAAAATGAACATCGATACTGACACTCAGTGGGCAACTTGGGATGGTATTTTACAATACTACAAAGCGAAAGAAGGCTACCTGCAAGCTCAATTAGGTAACCCAGAAGGCGCTGATAAGCCTAACAAGAAATACTATGACCCACGTGTATGGCTGCGTAAATCACAAGAATCCATGGTTGTTCGTTTAGAGCAAGCATTCAAAGAACTGAACTGTGTAGACGTTCTGTAATTTACGAGTCTAACCGTTAGTCTCTTATCCCCCAGTAGGGTAACTTACTGGGGGATTTTTTATATTTTTCCCTATAAAAAAGCCCCTTTTGCAAGAGGCTTCATCAGCAACGTTCAGTTAAATTATGACGTCGGCTCTAGGATTTTATGTATCACTGGATGAAACTTGCGTTTGAAGTAGACTAAACCGTGCCCATCATCACTAACGACAATTTGCTTCATTTCAACCATATACACTGAATGGGTACCAATATCCTGAACTTGGGTAATTTCCCCTTCAAGATTGGCAAGGGCATTTCTTAACAGTGGTTGTTCTAAAATACCTTTATCCCAGACATCCCAACCAAAACGCTCATCCATCGTTGAACCTTTCATACCAGCAAAGTGGCAGGCAAGTTCTTCTTGATCATGATTGAGTACGTTAACGCACAGGCGGCCATTCTTTTGAAAAACCGCATTCATCGCACTGTTGCGGTTCACGCATACCATCAAAGTGGGTGGCGTATCGGTCACTGAACAAACCGCAGTCGCCGTAATTCCACAGCGACCTTCAGTACCATCTGTCGTGACGATGTTAACTGCGGCACCGAGACTTGCCATCGCATCTCTGAAACGTAGGCGATGTTCATTTTCTAAAGACATTTTGACCTCCTGCTGCCAATTATTTCAGCAGCGAATCTAACAGATTAATATCGTTGTTGTTGTGCAGGTGAGGACGCTTCCAACCGTGCTGGTCGTAGTCAGATAGGCAGCGATCAACCATATCTGTCATGGCTTTCATATTGCCGGAACCTTGAGCATGACGCAGACATTGCAGACGAATCTCGTCTTGGCTTCCTGCGTAGTTAATCTCATACAGTTCGTGGCGACCGCCAAATTCACTGCCGATAGCATCCCACATTAATTTTAAAATTTTAATACGTTCAACGTGATCCATCCCATTTGACCCGCGAACATATTTAGCCAGATATTTATCAATCTCTGGGTTATTCATATCACGAACGCTTGATGGCAGATAAATCAGACCGCTGGTCACGTTACTTTCAATGATATTCTTGATTTTGGTATAGGCCATTGGTGCCATAACACGATAAGTTTGGATTGCTTGTGTGTCTGGTAAGTATGCTCCACCTTCCCACGCTTTGGCTTCCGAACACATTGCATCGGTTAGTGACCAGAACAGATTGCGCCATGCAACCACTTCACCGAGATCCGCTTGAACACCACGGAAATCAATAACACCCGTACATTCAAGGCTCTTTTGTAACAGACCGGTGATGAAATCCAGTTTAACCGCTAAACGTACGCAAGCTTGTAATGGGAATAAGCGAGCAAAACCACCTTGTACTGCCCAGTTACGTGCTCGGTCGAAATCACGATAAATCAACACGTTTTCCCATGGAATTAAAACATGGTCCATAACCAGAATGGCATCATTCTCGTCAAAACGGCTAGATAAAGGATAATCAAATGGTGAGCCAGTTGCACCTGAAACTAATTCATAGGATGCGCGAGAAATTAATTTCACGCCATCAGCATCCATTGGGGCAACGAACATCAGTGCAAAATCAGGGTTATCACCCATCACTTGTGCAGAACCAAAACCGATAAAGTTATAGTGTGTCAGTGCTGAGTTCGTCGCGACCACTTTTGCGCCGCTGACGATAATACCTGCATCAGTTTCTTTTTCTAGTTTTATATAAACATCTTTAACTTCATCAGCTGGCTTATGGCGATCGATAGGTGGGTTAACAATAGCATGGTTAAAATACAATCCGCTTTCTTGGACGCGTTTGTACCAGTGACGTGCGTTATCTGCGAACTGCCCATAATATTCAGGATTAGCACCTAAACAGCTGGCGAATGCCGCCTTATAGTCTGGAGTGCGTCCCATCCATCCGTAGCTTTGACGTGACCAGTCTGCGATAGCATCACGCTGTTGGCGTAAGTCGTTGGCACTTTTTGCGAAACGGAAGAATTTATGTGTGTATCCACCGTTACCGGTATCTGTATCCCAGCAAAGTTGGTCATGAGTCGTTTTATCATGGAGCGCATCATATAACTGTCCTATGGAAGCTGCTGAATTACGAAAAGCGGGGTGAGTCGTGACATCTTTAACTCGCTCACCATAGATATAAATCTCACGACCATCTTGCAAACTTTTTAGATATTCTTGGCTATTAAATGGGCGCTTGGCATCGGAACGAAAATCTTCGGGTTTCATGTCTACCTCGTTTTATAACAAAGAGGGCTTGCGGGCTGTAGGTGTACAAAAGTTGCAAGCTGAATAATGTTAATATTATGTTTATTTTGTGTTTATCAATTGAATCGTTTTCTGTGGGGTTTTAAAAGAGATTTTTCAAAGGATCGCTGGTACTTTTCGTTGGTGGGCTGGTTTTGTGAAAGAAATGTGATCGTAACGATGTTTTGATATTAATAATATATTTATATTTTCATTTATTATCAATAAATACAATTAATTAAAATATATTACGATATTAATAATAATAATTTAAATCTGTTTTTATTGTTTTTTTTACTCAAAATCTTCACTTTTTGTTAAGCGCTAATAGTACAATTGTAACTTTAAAAATAAAAATGTAAGACATCAAAAATGTTTGCAATATGTAAAATATATTGAGAGTGACTTTAAATTTGTGGAATCGGTATTTAATGGAGGTTTTGTTCACGCCATTGGCTCGGTGATGTTCCCACTGAGCGATTAAAAAAGCGCGCAAAATAAGCCGGATCTTTAAATCCAAGTTGGTAGGCAATTTCAGAAACCGGACTATCACAAAATAGCAGCATGCGTTTTGCTTCACGTAAAATTCTATCGAAAATTAATTTTTTAGGCGGGCGGTTAGCAAATCGCCGGCACATATCTTTAAGTCTCGACTCCGTGATGCCAAGCTTATTTGCATATTCAGGCACAGAGAGATGTTCACGATAGTGCATATCGATCAGTTGGTTAAAGCGTTGGAATAACCGATGTTCCCCTCGAACCCCACTCACATGGTGCTCATCTAAAGGAATAGAACGCAGTAAAAAGGTAAATAGCCCCTGAGCTAGGGAGGATAAAACCTGATCTCGACCAATATCGTTATTTGCGGATTCTCGCGCCATTAAAGCCCAATAATGGTTAAACGTATCGATATCCTGTGGTTTATCTGCCACGGATAAACAAATTGCTGGAATATCGACCAGATCGGGATTGGCGGAGTATAGAGACTGCAAAAGTGGTGAAATCAAATCCTGACGTACTGTCAGAACGTGCCCATCGGTATCTTCTTGGGTGAAAAAAGCGTGAGCGACAGACGGGGGCGTTAAGATAAATAACGGCGCTTGAACCGAATAACGAGACTCATCTAACTGTAGAGTAATGTGCCCAGTAACCAAATAGTGCAGCTGGAAGAAGCCGTCATGACGGTGAGCCTGCATGTCGCGACCGAAGAAGGAGGCGAGTTTGCCGAAGGTTTGGTAGTGGACGTCGTCGTTACCCAAGGTTTCATCGTAGTCTTTCCCAATATCTATATTTGTAATGCCCGTCATATTTCGACCCATAGCGTTGTTGGCTGCTCTCCGCTACTCGAGTCACATACTTATGTATGCTCCCCGAGATATCGTCGCTTGCCGCCTAGCTATAAGCCGAACTATTTAGGGCAGTCCCAGAAAATTCGACTTATAGCATTATTGACTTAGTTTGAATTATTTTGGGGAATTACTCCCCTTTAGCCTACAGATTTATGAACATTGGGCAGCCCCTGAGAATTCAGCCTGTAGCATAGTTAGCTGCAACTCTAATTATTTTGAACAATATTTAGGGGGAGGCTTAAATAAATTCAATTTTTCCAATCTGTTGCAGCACTCATTTTTAGCTAACAAAACTATATAACTCTACCGTTTACGGTGTGGCTCTTGGTCTTGAGTTTTTCATTGGGATAGCGATGACCAGAAGAGCACCGACGACCAGCAAACCTGCCACAAAATAGAGACCAGAGTTGAAGCTACCGGTTTGATCCTTTAGCCAGCCGATTAACAGTGGACTGACCGCGGAACCTATATTACCTGTTGCGTTGATGACGGCAATACCGATTGCGCGAGCGCGTAAACTAATCGACTGATCTGGGGTGGTCCAGAAAACCGCCATAGCCGTAAATGACCCCGTCGATGCCATAATAATCCCCAATAACTGGATCATCGGCTGATGAGTCATCGCAGCGATAACCCAACCGGCGGCCGCGAACAAATACGGTAACGCAGTATGCATTTTACGTTCTTGCAAGCGATCAGAACGCCGACTCCAATAAATCATCCCAAAAATAGTACAGAACTGCGGAATCGCGGTGAGTAAACCAATCATGGCATTGCTGCTGCCCTGATTAAAACTCTGCATGATTTGCGGCGTCCAAATATTAATGGCGCTCAATGTGTTGGTCAGACAGAAATAGGCCACGGTATACATCAAAATAACCGGAGTGAAAATCTCTTTCCATAAGCTGGTATTTTGCATTGCAGTATGGCTTTTTGAACCGTGGGGTTGCACTAACTCCAGCTGATCCTTATCCATCATCTCTTGCAGCGTATCTTTATCTTCTTGAGTTAACCATTTCGCTTTTTTCGGTGAATCATCCAGGTAGAACCAAACCAGCACACCCAGAATGACGGATGGGAAACCTTCCAATAAGAATAACCACTGCCAGCCTTTGAGATTCAGAATGCCATCCATACCTAAAATATAACCAGAGGCAAGGGAGCCAAATGCCATGGTCACTGGCATTGCAATCATAAATAAGGCATTAGCACGAGCACGGAAATAAGCAGGGAACCAATAAGTTAAGTAAACCAGTATGCCCGGCAAGAAACCTGCTTCAGCAATACCAACTAACATTCGTAGAATGTATAAGCTGGTGGGACCGGTAGCGAACATGGTTGCCGTGGATGCGATTCCCCAAAGCACCATGATGGTTGCAATCCAGCGGCGAGCGCCGACAATGCCCAGCATGATATTACTTGGAATACCGAAGATAACGTAAGTGGCATAAAACAGCGTGGCAGCCAGACCAAACATGGTGGAAGACAGACCAATGTCTTTCCCCATAGTGAGCCCTGCAAAGCCAATATTAATACGGTCTAAGAAAGAAAAAACGAATAGAACGAATAAAAAGACGATCAATCGCTTAAATAATTTATTGATGACTCGCTGCTGAGGTTCCGTCAAATTTTTATGCTGATCAGCAGGGTTAGTGCTGGTCGCATTTTGTGAATTACTCATGATAATGCCCTCTATTACAATTTATTATAGGTACAAGGGTCTACTGGGCAGTCCTAAATGGCTGCCTTAAGTTGTGGTTGCGATGTATAACTTACTTTCTAAGTCGCTCGTGAGTTTGTAGGGTAAATTGAGCGGCTCAGAGGAGTTCAAAATTGCTTTAGTACACGCTGGATGAACTCGGGTTCATATCGGAAACTGTTTTACCAAACTTTGCGGCAAGCGTTTCAGCGGTACGGGCTAATAGGGTGGTGTCCACCCCTACGGCAACAAACAGAGCACCAATTTGGATATAGTGCTCAGCAATGTCAGGTGCTGCCATTAAAATTCCAGGGGCTAAGCCCGCTTTACGAATCTGTTTAATAGCATCTTCGATAACCGCTTTGACTTCAGGATGGTTAGGGTTACCTGAAAAGCCCATGTCTGCACTGAGATCCGCAGGGCCGATAAAGACACCGTCGACACCTTCGACTTTTAAAATTTCAGGAAGATTTTTGATGGCTTCACGGGTTTCCACTTGGACTATCACACACATTTCGTCGTTAGCGCGTTTGAGATAATCAGGAATACGATTCCAGCGAGAGGCGCGCGCTAATGCGCTACCGACACCACGAATCCCTGCGGGTGGATAACGAGTGGAGCGTACCGCAAGCTCTGCTTGCTCGGCATTTTGCACCATTGGCAGTAAGAGTGTCTGTGCACCAATATCCAGTAATTGTTTGACGATCACGGGATCATTCCACGGTGGACGAACTACCGGTTGTGATGGGTAAGGGGCGATAGCTTGTAATTGGGCTAAGGTAGTTTGTACATTATTCGGAGCATGCTCCCCATCAATTAACAGCCAGTCAAATCCTGCGCCAGCGACTAATTCTGCACTGTATGGGCTACATAATCCGAGCCATAAACCAATCTGCGGTTTGCCACTTTTGAGTGCTTTTTTGAATTTATTTTCTAACAGATCCACAGTGAACTCCTTAAGCAAAGCGGCAGCTAATTGAACCCATCACGCCGTAATCAACGTGAAAAACATCCCCTTTTCGAGCAGGAACTGGGCGAGTAAACGAGCCACCAAGGATAATTTGTCCCGGTTGTAATTCTACATTATGGGGAGCCAGTTTATTGGCCAGCCATGCAACACCATTGGCAGGGTGGTTAAGTACTGCCGCCGCAACACCAGATTCTTCGATCACACCATTACGGTAGAGCAGTGCGCTGATCCAGCGAAGATCTAAATCACGAGGCTTAATTGGGCGTCCACCTAAAATCACGGCGCCATTTGCGGCATTATCAGAAATGGTATCGAACACTTTACGTGGGCGATTAGTTTGCGGATCGATATTATGGCAACGGGCATCGATCAATTCGAGCGCGGGGATCACATAGTCCGTTGCATTATACACATCGAATAAAGTGCAGTTAGGGCCACGCAGTGGTTTTGCGAGGACAAATGCTAGCTCAACTTCGATACGTGGAACGATAAAACGATCCGTTGGAATATCACAGCCATCATCAAAGAACATATCGTCAAGCAGTGCGCCATAGTCAGGTTCATCAATTTGGGAGCTGGCCTGCATCGCTTTGGATGTCAGTCCGATTTTATGACCTTTTAACACGCGACCTTCTGCAATTTTCAGTCCGACCCACTCTTTTTGAATAGCATAAGCATCTTCAATGGTCATTTCTGGGTGATCCAGAGAAATTTGGCGGATCTGTTCACGGTTTTTTTCTGCCTGATTTAGGCGCTGCGCGACTTGTGAAATTATGTCTTTGTGTAGCATCAATTTTTCCTTTTTTATCTAAGCTCGCCATGCTTCGAGCTATAACTACGTTAGCTTCATTCGCTAACCCTAGTCACATACTCCTGTATGCTCCTAGGGATTAGCCTCATTTGCTGCCTTGTTCTAACTCGAATTATTTAGAGCTAAGATTTTAAAAGCTAAGACCGCCAGCTAATGTTTCTTTCTAGTTAGATAACCCACCGAAGCAGAGATATTTCACTTCCAGATAATCTTCAATTCCGTAGCGTGAACCTTCACGTCCCAGCCCAGATTGCTTAATGCCGCCAAATGGAGCGACTTCGTTTGAAATAATACCTTCGTTAATACCGACCATTCCGCTTTCTAAGGCTTCAGCAACGCGGTAAATGCGCCCGATATCCCGTGAATAGAAATAGGATGCCAAACCAAATTCAGTGTCATTGGCGAGGTTGATAGCTTCTTGTTCATCGCGGAATTTAAACAGTGGCGCTAATGGT
Organism: Providencia rustigianii DSM 4541; assembly: GCF_000156395.1. Classification (GTDB taxonomy): domain Bacteria; phylum Pseudomonadota; class Gammaproteobacteria; order Enterobacterales; family Enterobacteriaceae; genus Providencia; species Providencia rustigianii. The sequence continues at coordinate 128,051 of NZ_GG703820.1, read as the reverse complement.
CCGAACGTTTCTTCTTTGGCAACTTTCATGGATTCAGTCACGTTGACCAATACCGTTGGTTCAAAGAACAGACCGCCTAAAGTTGCTGGTTTTCCACCCGTTGCAACGGTGGCACCTTTGGCGACAGCATCTGCAATATGCTCAGAAACTTTATCAATAGCAGCTTGGTTGATCAGCGGACCTTGTTCAGAATCAGATTGAGTCGCTGGACCAATTTTTAATGCGCTGACCGCTTTTGCGAGGCGAGAGGCGAACTCATCGTAAACCCCTTCTTGAACAAGAATACGGTTTGCACACACACAAGTTTGCCCGCTATTGCGGAATTTAGCCGCTAAAGCCCCTTGAACTGCAGCGTCTAAATCGGCATCGTCAAATACGATAAATGGCGCGTTACCGCCTAATTCCAGTGACATTTTTTTCACGGTATCGGCACATTGTGCCATCAGTAATTTACCCACGCGGGTCGAACCGGTGAAGGTCAGTTTGCGAACAATTGGGCTTGAAGTCATAACCGCACCAATCGCTTTGGCATCGGTACCTGGAACGATGTTGAACACGCCAGCAGGAATACCCGCTTCTTCACCCAGAGCCGCTAAGGCGAGGGCGGATAATGGGGTTTCTGCCGCCGGCTTTAATACCATGGTACAGCCGGCAGCCAGTGCAGGACCCACTTTGCGAGTGATCATCGCATTGGGGAAATTCCAAGGGGTGATGGCTGCGACAACGCCAACAGGCTGTTTGATAGTCACTAAACGGCGACCCGGTAGTGGTGAAGGAATAGTTTCACCGTAAGTGCGTTTACCTTCTTCTGCAAACCACTCGATAAAGCTTGCTCCATAGGCAATTTCACCCATGGACTCGTTAATGGATTTACCTTGTTCGGTGCTGAGAATTAGCGCAAGCTCTTTTTGGTTTTCCATCATTAAACGGAACCATTTATTTAAAATCTGGCTGCGTTCTTTAGCGCTTTTAGCCCGCCATGCTGGCAGGGCTTTTTCTGCGGCTTCAATGGCTTGTTGAGTTTCTAATGCACCCACATTACTGACGCGAGCAATCACTTCACCATTTGCGGGGTTAGTTACATCAAACTGGCTGTTATCTTTGGCATCAATCCATTGACCATTAATGTAAGCCTGTTGGCGGAATAATTTAGAATTGGTATTTAAACTCATTTTTCGTTGTTCTCCGAAGACACTGAGTGAACTTGTGTGCGGACATTCTTAGCTGACAAACGTTGGCTTGCGAAACTGAGTCCGGCACAAATCGCCATCACGAGTGCCATAGCAAATGGGGATTCATCTTGTAGTATGGAGACTGCAACACTGGCTAGGGCAGCCAATGCAAATTGAATTGAGATAGCGAGCGCACTTGCGCTGCCAGCAATTTTTCCACGATGTTGCAGTAACAGTGACAAACTGTTGGTGCCGATAGCATTGACCATCGATAAGAACAGAACCACTAGGATAACAATAATTGGTAGGCTTTGTTGATAGAATGTGAGTAACAACACGCCAAAAATCAATTGAATACCACTTTGCATGCCAAGTAGGCGCGGCAAACTATACACTTTGAGTAATTTCACATTCAGCAGCAGCATGGCGATCATACCCAAAATATTACACCCAAATAGCAGCCCGTAATATTGCTCGGAAACCCCAAAGTAGTTGATGTACACAAACGGCGAACCACTGATAAAGGCAAACATTCCAGAAAACGAGAATGCCATAGTGCCAATAATGCTCAGTGCTTCTCGGTCTGTAAGCACCTGTCCATAGTTACGAAATGCCACGCTCAGTAAATTTTTTGATTCTCGTTGGTGAGGCAATGTTTCTGGTAATAATACGAAAATAGCGGTGACAGAACATAAACCTACTGCGGCTAACAGATAGAAAATAGCTTGCCATTGGTAGTGAATTAATAAGAATCCCCCCAGCAATGGCGCCAGTAGCGGAGCTATCATGGTCACTAGCGTCATTAATGACAGGACTTTTGGTAATTCATTGGATGGATATACGTCACGGGCAATCGCACGAGCCATCACAATAGCGGCTCCACTCCCGAAGGCTTGTAATGCCCTAAAGGTAATTAAGGCTTCTGAGCTGGTGGCTTGGGCGCATAACAGGCTAGCGAGGGTAAAAATCACCAGCCCACTTAATAACATTTTACGGCGCCCCAATAGATCGCTGAGAGGGCCATAAAACAGCATACCAACGCAGAAACCACCAAAGAATGCACCAAGGGTATATTGCATTTGTCCTTGCGTTGCATTCAGCTCTAGCCCCATTTGTGGTAAGGCGGGAAGGTACATGTCAATCGATAGGGGACCAAATGCGACCAGCGATCCTAATAATGGGATTAGCCAGCGCGGTATCGGTCTGTTGGTAAATGAAGTTGGCATATTACCCCCTATCGACATCTATGATTAAGACTTAAACAACGCGTGAACGTTGTTCTGCTTGTAGTTCAAAACGGGGTCCAGCTCTTCCATGGTGAAAGAGAGTGCTAAATAACGTTTTGCCATCAAATCTGCAAAGTGTGCTTTGATCAGGTCAAATAGCATTTCCCCCGTTTTTTGGCGATCTTCAAGGGAGCGACCTGCGCCGATTTTTAACGTCATATGCACAAATGCGTAATCGTGTTTACCATCAGCCATTTGCCAAGTATCGAGCCAAATAGCGCGGCTACGTACACCCGCTAAAGGAAAAATACCGGTTCCTGCCAATGCGCTATTTACTTTGGAAAACAGCTCTGGTAGAGCGGCTTCTTCACGAATATTATCGGTACATTCTGCATAAAAGTGTGGCATAGGTATCCCTTAAGCTTGTGCTGCTTGCTTGTCAGTAATAAAACTTGGCAGAGGGAAAATGGCGTTGATTTGCCCTGTACCGGAGCTTGCAAACAGATCAGTCAATACTTCGACTTTCTGGTCATATTTATCCCAGCCTAATAGGCCTAATAACATCACTGTGTCATGCATGTGACCTTCGCCGTAGCAGTAATCCGCATATTCAGGCAGCATTTTGCAGAACTCAGCAAACCGACCTTCGCGCCACAGTTTTACGACACGTTTATCCATTTGTTCATCGAATTCGCGGGTATAGCTATTCATCCCGTTTTCAGCCAGTTGGTCATCAATAAATCGGTGAGACAGTGAACCACTTGCCAGCACCGCCACTGTTCCATCGTATTTTTCAATGGCGGTCAGTACGGCTTCACCCAGCTTGCGACTATCTTCAAAGCTGTGAGAAGTACAGAAAGCAGAAATAGAAATCACTTTAAAATGGCGGTCGCTATTCATATAACGCATGGGTACGAGTGTCGCGTATTCTAGAGTTAAGCTCGGAATTTCATGAGATTGAGCACGGACGCCTAACTTACGAGCTTCCTCACCAATCATCCGGCCGAGTTCAGAGTTACCGTCATATTCATATTCCATATCGCGAATGAAATGCGGGAGCTCGTTACTGGTATAGATGCCTTTAAAGTGATCGGCGCAGTTAATGTGATAGGCACTGTTGACCAGCCAGTGGGTATCAAAAACGATAATGGTATCGACACCCAATTCACGACAACGACGGCTAATTTCTTTGTGACCGTCAATGGCGGATTGGCGACAACCGTGGTTTTTACCCGGCAGTTCAGATAGGTACATTGATGGGACGTGTGTTATTTTTGCCGTCAAAGCCAGTTTACCCATTTTATTTCCCCTTATTCGTCATACTTCACGTTGTAGCTGTGTTGGCTTTACTCTGTCACTCGGGTCACATACTTATGTATGCTTCCCGAGATGCCATCGTTTGCCGCCTTGCTACACCGCGAATTATTTAGAATAAGTAGCTGAATTAATTATCATTGATTCAAAATTACTTAGAATAAAAAATGGTGTAGCTTGCTACGGAATCATTTTGCTTTTTACTGTGTATGCTTCTCTAGATGCCATCGTTTGCCGTTTTGCTTAAGGGTAAGACATTGAGTCTGCCTAAGTTGTGGCTCTTCTAACAACCTGAAGTGACTTGGTTTATCAGTTTTAACGATGCTGAGTATCAATAGAACTCAGCGGAAAGTGCTGGAATATAAGGTTTCCAGCACAAAGCGTTGTAAGCTTACACACCCCAGCGTGGGATGTTGTGGTCGCCGTAGGAGATGCAAACGTTCTTCATTTCGGCGAAAACTTCAAAGCTGTACTCGCCACCTTCACGGCCGACGCCGGAGGCTTTTACGCCGCCGAATGGTTGGCGTAAGTCACGAACGTTTTGGGTGTTAACGAATACCATGCCCGCTTCGATATTGCGTGAAAGACGCAGGATCTTGCTGACATCTTGAGTCCAGATATATGAAGCTAGACCGTATTCAATGTCATTTGCCATACGCAGACCGTCTTCCTCTGTCTTGAATGGGATCAAGCAAGCGACAGGCCCAAAGATCTCTTCTTGTGCTACACGCATACGGTTGTCGACATCAGCCAGAACGGTTGGACGTAGGAAATGACCATTTTTCAGATGAGCAGGTAGATCCGTTGGTTTATCTGGACCACCTGCTAACAAGGTTGCGCCTTCTTCCATACCAATGCGGATATAACCGGAAACTTTGTTCCAGTGCTGCTGGCTGATCAATGCGCCCACTTGAGTTTTCGGATCCATCGGGTCGCCGACGATCAGACGATTTGCTCGTTCAGCAAAGCGTTTTACAAATTCAGGGTAGATACTTTCTTGAATGAAAATACGTGAGCCCGCAGTACAACGCTCACCATTGATAGAGAAAATGGTGAATAGGGCGGCATCCATGGCACGTTCAATATCCGCATCTTCAAAAATGAGAACTGGGGATTTTCCCCCTAATTCCATTGAATATTTTTTCAGACCCGCATTTTGCATGATGGCTCGACCCGTCGCGGTGCCACCTGTAAATGACACTGCGCGCACATCTTGGTGTTTTACTAACGCATCACCGGCTGTGGCACCATAGCCTTGAACCACGTTCAAAACACCCGCTGGAATTCCGGCTTCAAGGGCTAATTCACCTAAACGGTTGGCAGACAATGGAGATAGTTCAGACATTTTCAGAACGGCAGTGTTACCCAATGCTAAGCAGGGGGCCGTTTTCCATGTCGCTGTCATAAAGGGTACGTTCCACGGAGAAATTAACCCGCAGACACCCACAGGCTGGATCAGGGTGTAGTTCATCATTTTGTCGTCAACCGGATAGGTACGACCATTCATTTGTTGGCAGATTTCAGCAAAAAATTCAAAGTTATGGGATGCGCGTGGGATCAACACATTTTTAGTTTGGTGGATCGGTAAACCGGTATCTTGGGTTTCCATTTGTGCAATTTGTGGCACGTTTTCGTCGATCAACTCACCCAAACGGCGCATCAAGCGAGCGCGTTCTTTCATTGGGGTGTTTGCCCACTTAGGAAACGCCTCTTTTGCCGCAGCAACCGCTTGATTGATCTCGTTTTGACCCCCTGAGGCGACTTCGGCTAAAACTTCACCCGTCGCTGGATTAGTGGTTTCAAAATATTCTTTGCTTTCAACGTTTTTGCCATTGATCCAATGATTAATCTTAGTCATCACACTCGCTCCTCATACTCTTTTTCGCTGATGATGGTATTGATCAGCCTGCCCACACCTTCAACTTCCACGATCACTTCATCACCCGGAACCACATCGGATAGCCCTTTAGGCGTACCGGTTGCGATCATGTCCCCCGGTTGCAGAGTCATAAACTCACTCAGATAGGAAATTAAAAATGGGATATTGAAAATCAGATCCGCAGTCGTGCCTTTTTGACGTAATTCACCATTTACGTAGGTGTACAGCGCCAGATTATGTGGATCTTTAATATCGGACTTGTCCACCATCCAAGGGCCGATTGGCGTCAGTGTATCGCGGCTTTTTACGCGCAGGTTTGGACGGTAGTAATTCTCTAAATAGTCACGGATAGCGTAGTCGTTACACACGGTATAGCCTGCTACATAGTCCATCGCATCTTCTGGAGATACGTTGCGCGCGTTTTTACCAATAATGACTACCAGCTCAGATTCATAATGCATATATTCCACATTATCTGGGCGTACAGAAACTTGGCGGTGACCTGTTAGGCTGTTTTCTGCTTTGATAAAAACCAGTGGCTCTTCAGGTGGCTTAAATTCTAATTCTGCTGCGTGGTCAGCATAGTTCAGCCCAAGTGCGAATAACGTTCCTTGCGCGGGTGGCAGCCACTCAACATCAGCAGAAGCCCCTGAAATAATGTCTCCAGAAGGCAATTTTATTTCTTCGTTGTCACCGACAGTGACAGAATATTCGATACCTTGATAACGAATTTTGGCGTGTTTCATTATTGTTGTCCTCCTGCCGCAACGACCGTGTTTTTCAGGCTAGGGAAGCCTTCTGCTTGGATCTCCACTTTATCGCCGGGTTTAATGGTGGCTCGTTGATGAGGGGTACCCAACAAAATGACATCTCCTTGCTTTAGGGTCGCAAAGTCACTCAGTGCAGCAACTAAATCGCAGGCATCTCGCACTAAATCTTTGGTTGACCATCTGTCGACTTCTTTGCCATTGACAAGCGTAATGATGTCGATAGGCGCGGATAAATCAGTGTTTACCATTTCGCCAATCGGGCAGAAGCTATCACGGCATTTGGATTTAATGGCAGGACGATAAAAAGTGTCTTCCGGTAGACTGACTTCATTTGCCAGCGCAAAGCCTGCGATAAACTCCATCGCGTTTTGCTTGCTAACTTTGCGCGCATCTTTACCAATCACCAGTGCCAATGTGGCACCACTTTGCACTTCTTCACCCATTGGATGAAGAATGTTGTCCCCTGAATTAATTCGCGTATTACGCGGTTTAATAAACCACACAGGTGTTTTAGGTGGGGTTTTATAAGGGGCTTGCTGGAAGGCCTCGAGCCAATAGTCAAGCTGGCTTTGGTGGTTGAGGGCAACGGCAAATACAGTGCCTTTCATGGACAACTCCTTATTAAAGAAATCTACTTTTGAATAATTATTAATATATTAATAAAGTATAAATTTGTAATTAGCAATAGGTTTGTATAAATGTTAATTTTAATTGTGATCTCATTAACATTATCTAAGGTCACATGTGTAACGCACTGTTATTAGTGTTGTTATTATTTTTTTAGTTTTTAAAAATTCACAATAAATTAACTTATATTTTTTAAATAAGTTTATTTACTCATTAATATTTTAGGGTTTTTCTTTGAGATTATTATTGCTGCATGCTACTCTTGCACTTAAGATAATAAAGGGTGTTTGTTACTTGTCGTAACTAGCACGGAGGCTCATTAAACTCTCTTATGAGTGTTTAATAACGTTAAATTGAGTGGTGAGTTTTAAGCTTATGCATGAATCATTGACAATTGCATTATTACAGGCGAGAGAAACCGCAATGGGATTCTTTCGACCAATATTGAAGTCATATAATTTGACAGAACAGCAATGGCGTATTATTCGAGTTTTGGCTGATAAGCGTTCAATTGATTTTCATGAGCTATCAGTACAAACCTGTATTCTTCGCCCAAGCTTGACCGGTATTCTGACGCGAATGGAACGTGAAGGATTGATCTTTCGTTTAAAACCGTTGAATGACCAGCGTAAACTGTATGTGTCACTGACACCGACAGGGCAAGATCTTTATGATAAAGCGCGTCAAGAAGTTGAAGAAGGTTATCAAAAAATTGAGCAAGCCTTCTCACCAGAAAAAATGCAGCAATTGACCGCGTTGCTAGATGAGCTGATCGCGTTGGAAAGTCCAGATTACAGTAATATTGCGGATAGAACGAAGAGAAGTTAATTGTTCAAGAGAATATTCAGGGGTTGAGTGCATAGCACTCAACCCCTTTTTTCTATCTATTGTTTACCAAGCAGATGTAAGAAGTGAATATGCTTTTCATACTGGTCAAGAATATCATGGATGATCTGTTCTTTTGCCCAGCCCATCACATCATAGTCCTGCCCGCCTTCTTTCAAGTGAATTTCAGCTCGATAATATCGCTGCTCTTCGCTTTTTTCTTCATCATTTTCCGTACCCATGCCAGATAACGCAAAGGATGGTTGAATGTAGTAACGTAGGCGAACTTCGTATAAAAAGTTCATATCGTCGCCTAAATCTACCTCAAAGCCGATACGGTCATCTTTGTCAGTATGAATATGGCAAACAGTGCCTTGCTTGGCTAATTCCTCTGACACCATCTCCATCGATGGTTTTACGGACTCGTCCATAAAGCGTTTTACATGTGCGCGTTTCGGGAAATAGACAATATTACGCAAACGGCGCTGCCATGGGATTGGATTACGGCTAGCCGTTGGTGCGATGGTGGCTAATTGCTGGCTATCTCGTTTATAGGCATCGACTCGTAGCGCTTTAAATAACCCATAAATAGAAATTAATAATACGATAGCAAATGGCAGAGCGCTGGCAATGGTTAAGGTTTGCAGTGCTTGTAAACCACCAGCCAGTAGCATAGTGATGGCGACAACACCCATTAAACCAGCCCAGAAAATACGTTGCCAAATTGGGGTATCGGAATCACCGCCTGAAGCTAAAGTATCAACCACCATTGCACCTGAGTCAGCGGAGGTAACGAAGAATACCACCACCATCAACATCGCAAAAAATGACAGTACGGTTGAGAATGGAAAGTAAGTTAAAAATTCAAATAGCGCGAGGGAGACATTGGATTGAACAGTTTCGGCTAAGCGAGTTGCACCTTGATTTTTAATTAAATCAATTGCGGTATTTCCAAAGAATGTCATCCACATTAGGGTAAAACCTGCTGGGACAAACAGTACGCCAGTGACAAACTCTCGGATTGTACGACCACGGGAAATACGTGCGATAAACATCCCGACAAATGGTGACCATGATAACCACCATCCCCAATACAGTAGCGTCCATCCCCCTAGCCAGTCGCTCGATTTGGGTTCGTAGGCATATAGATTGAATGTCTTACTGACAATCTCAGAAAGGTATCCCCCCGTATTCTCGACGAATGACTTTAGCAGCAACACGGTAGGACCTAAGATCACAATAAGCAGTAATAATAAGAATGCTAATCCAAGGTTAAGCTCCGATAGAATGCGGATCCCTTTATCCAAACCGGAAACGACTGACAGGGTAGCTAAGGCGGTAAATGTAATGATCAAGCCAACTTGAACTGTCGTATTTACTGGTAAGCCAAACAGATGGTTCATTCCCGCATTAACTTGCAGTACCCCAAAACCTAATGAAGTGGCGACACCAAATACAGTTCCTACTACAGCAAACACATCGACGGCATGACCAATAGGGCCGTAGATCCGGTCACCAATAATTGGGTAGAGCGCCGAACGCAAGGTTAGCGGTAATCCGTGGCGGTAGCTGAAAAATGCCAGTATTAATGCGACGATGGCGTAGATCGCCCAAGCATGTAACCCCCAATGGAAGAATGTGAGGCGCATGGCTTCTTTTGCCGCTTCAATGGTCTCTGGTGTGCCCACAGGAGGATTGAGGTAATGCATGACGGGTTCTGCAACTCCGAAGAACATCAATCCAATGCCCATTCCGGCAGAGAACAGCATGGCAAACCATGACACATAGCTAAAATTAGGTTGGGCGTGATCCGGACCGAGCTTTATTTGTCCATAACGTGAGAGTCCCAGATAAGTCACACTCAGCAAAATGATTGCTACAGCGAGAATATAGAACCAACTGGCGTTGTTAAATAGATTCTTTTGAAGATGACTTAGATGGGATTCTGCCATTTCTGGCATTAGAGCAGCAAAACCGACGATAAGTAGGATAATTAATGCTGAGCTATAAAACACCGGGGGACTGATTTTTGTACGTACTTTTTTAGTTTCAGTAACGTTTTGACTCATAACGACCTTCTTGGTTTTTATTTTATTTTTGCATACCAATCACATAGAGGTATACGGCGATCTATCCTTCTGAATGAAACAATAGGTTATTGCGAAAGGGTTTCTGGTGAGAAACGGGGTAGAAAACACAATAAAATACATCAAATCGTGGCGCTGAAAATGTTAGTTTTTGACTAAATTATCAACTGAAATTTATGAAAGTTATCTCCCTTATATTCTTATTATAGATAAAAAATGATGGGCTATACTGCCATGATGGGCATCAATGATCAACCCAAGGAGAAAAGGGGGATATATTTAAAGTTAAAATATCATGTTATTTATCATGTGATTGCAACAAAAATGTAGTAAATATTGAGGTCGGTAATATGAAGTAAATCAGATAAGTAAAATTCACAGTTATGTCTGTAAAAATTGATAACAATTCAACGATCTATAAAGGTTGTTGAAGGTAAATATCTGCCATCGTTTAGGGGGATAAATAAGGCGATTTATTAGGATCTACCAAGAGGGTGAATTTTACCATTCCTCACTCACCTTTTTTAGTTAACTTGCCGTCATCATCATATTGCTCAATGATGCTCTCAAAAACACGATTATTCATCGTGGTTAGTATATAAACGTCCCTTGTTTTCACTATGATTTTTCTTAATGCCGAGGCCTTCATAAACGAGATAACTTTTGTGATTAAAATGGTTTTTATTTCGATACGTATAATTGATTAATTCTTAGAAAGGAAAATGTTATTTTATCTTCAGTGAAACATGACTAAAGGGATAATTTTACTCCCTTTAGCCATGATTATTTTTATTTATTCAGTAATAAAAAATTTAAGCGCTTTGACGGGTGGCCGCTAAAACAATTTCACGGATACACACACTTTGAGGTTGGGAGTAAGCAAATAGGATTGCATTTGCCACATCTTCTGGAGATAACACTTTGCCACCCATATCTTGTTTCCAAGATTGGTAACCAGCTTTAATATCATTGTTGGTTGTATGGCTTAAAAGTTCAGTCTCTACAGCTCCGGGAGCAATGACGACAACTCTGACATTATGGGGAGAAAGTTCCTCTCGTAAGTTTTCGGATAACCCATGTACCGCAAATTTTGTTCCCACATAAGCTACATGGTTTGGGAATGTTTTACGCCCAGCGACAGAACTGATATTAATAATCGTGCCTGCATTACGTTTAATCATGCCATCGGTGACGGCATGAATTCCATTCAAAAGTCCCTTAACATTCACATCTAACATTTGTGTCCATTCATCAGGATTTTGATTCTCAATATTACCAAGTAGCATAATACCGGCATTATTGATGATGGCATCGACGGGACCAAATTGTTGCTCAGCCTCTTTCACCGCAGCTTGAAATGATTGACGATCGGTGACATCAACGGCTCGGCATAATGTATTGGGTAAATTAAGCGCTTCCATTAATTCAACACGACGGGCTAATAACAGTAATGCGTGACCTCGCTCAGAAAGTAACTTTGCAGTAGCTTGACCAATACCCGAACTTGCACCGGTAATCACGACGAGGGGTTTGCTATTATTCATGTTCATTTTTTCACCTATAGATATAATTGATGTGTATACTTTAAAATCGAATTAAAACGAAAAAAAATAGTTTATTTTTCTTACAGGCATAAAAAATATCTATGGATAAGCGACAACTGAGAGCATTTATTTGTGTATTTGAAGAGCGGAATATTACACATGCCGCTGAATTGTTGCATGTCACACAACCTGCATTATCCTCAACCATTAAAGCACTTGAAGATGAACTGGATACGCAACTGTTTATCCGTAAGCCTAGAGGCGTGGATGTCACTGAGCATGCGCGGATGTTGTACCCCCATGCTTGTCGAATGATTAATGATATGGATGTGCTTGCCTCGCGTTTTTCAAAACGTCAAAGCCAAACCGAGTTAACGATCGGTATTGAACAAGATATACCATCCTCTTGCTTAAGCTACCTTTTAGCGACAATACAACATAATTTAGACAATGTTCAATTAACGTTAGACCCAGGTTGCACGGGAAATATTCGTTTAGGATGTGAAAGTTTACGCTGCGAGGATGAATTATTTATTACGCTTTTTGATGATACTTATGCGCTTGCTTATCCCGTTGACCATCCTATCTCTCAAATAGACGAATTAACGTTAGCGCATCTTTATAATCAGAATTGGATTTTGTACCCAGAATCCAATTTTCACCAACGGTTTCAATTATTTTATGATTCATCAGTGGGTGGGAATAATACCAATGCGGGGTCATTTTCTTTAGCGTTAGATCTCGTTGAGGCGGGTTTTGGCTTAACGATAGCGCCATCTTTACTGATTAAATCCCGTTGTCATTTAGCGTCTCGACAACTGCCCAGTTATCCTTTGCCTCATAGAATCGGTATTTGCTATACCATCCAAGCATTAGAAAATTATGGAGTATCGCAATTATTGAGTGTTTTAAATAAAAGTGTGTAGCAATAAATTCATATAAATAACGTGCAAGTGAATACTCACTTGCACGTGGGATTAATAACTATTTTTTTAGATCATCGTACAGCATCAGCGATGATTTATTTTCAGGATCACCAATCCAGCGAGGTTGTGGCTGGTAATCTTTATTAATCAAGCTTTTCTGTGGTTCAAATCCCGTGTAATTCAGACCCGATAAGTCAGACCATGTATAGATAAAATCCATAGTGCTATATGGGCGGTCGGCTTTATCTTTTAGATCAAACTGATGACTTTGCAGCCATTCTGGAGACTGCCAAATAAAGAACGGAATGTTATACATCACCTTACTTGGCTTGCCCTCACTACGGCCTAACATCTCATGAGGTGGCGTGTCGTAGACATCTTCGCCATGGTCAGAGAAAAAGACCAAGAAACCATTTTCTTTCGATGCATCAAAATCTTTGATCAATGAAGAAACGACATAGTCATTATAATGTTGAGCATTGTCGTAAGCATTGTAGTCTTTGATTTGGTCATCTTTTAAGTTTGCAGGTACCGGGCTATTTTTATCGCTAAATATCGCTTTGTTTTCAGGATAACGGAACTCGTAACGCATATGGGTTCCTAGCAGGTGCACGACAATAAATTTCTTCTCAGCCGGGTCAGCAAGCGCTTCTTTAAATGGGTCTAATACCACGTCATCATAGATACGTGAGCTTTGAGCCATGTCGTTATTCAAATAATATTGCTTATCTGTTTGACGAGAAAACGCGGTCAGCAAGGTATTACGCTCAGTCATCGTTTGCTGGTTGGTGATCCAGAATGTTTTAAAGCCCGCTTGCTTCATCATGTTCATGATAGAAGGGCGAGAGTTAAAGAGTTCTGGCTCAGTTTGCGAGGCAAACGTGAGGATTTGTTGTAAAGCTTCGATGGTATAAGGGCGCGATGTGACCACATCATTAAACACGGCTAGATTATCAGGATATTCTTTTTCTAACTGATCCAATTCGGGTGTGGTTGGGCGCGAATAACCATACAAACTCATTCTGTCACGGCTGGTGGATTCACCGATGACCAGAACAAATGTTCTTGGGGTATTGCCATTCACATCGACAAAGTTTTCAAGTGGTGGAATTTTGCTGTTATCACGAATCAACTCTTCCATATTGGCGAGTTGGTTTTTATAAAGAAAGTAACCACTCACAAACTGCCATGGTGCGGCATACGCGAGCTTACTGTTAACGTAAGAAACTACGTTCTCGAAAGGGCGCTGCTGTTTGATAGCTTTATTGTAATAAGGAACGCCAAACAAGATAGTCAACACTAACGCAGAGACAATCACGCGGGCTGGCACGGGTAGCGTGACGGGTTTTAAACGGGTCCATAAAAGTATTGCGCCAAGGGTGTAAACCAAGATGACGGCAACCACCTTAAAGCTCAGATATTGTTTGAGGAACTCTCCTGCTTCGTTGGTGTTGGTTTCGAACATCACAAACATCACGCTTTGGGATAATTGATGCCCATAGACCACGAAGTAGGCAAGAGCGATGACGGAAGAAAGCCAAAGCACAATCCCGATTAACCCAGCTACAAGTTTAATTTTTCGCGGGAAAAACAGGGCAGGAACTAGCCATAAGGAGCTATAAAGTAAAGAATCTCTTAACCCGATGGTGTTACTTTGCCCAGTCACCACGACATAGAGTTGTAATAGAGATGAAAAATACCAGAAGTAAATTAGTAGCCAGAATAAGGATAACCAGCTGAACTTACCTGTTTTTATCGAATTAACCATAAATTTTTTAGCTCTTAATTATTCGTTTCGTTAAGTAACAGTCAAAACATAGTCTAAAAATCGTTTTTTAGATAGAAAGGACGAGTTTAAGTTCAAAAATAGTTTAAAAATGGATAAGGCTATGACGTTAGTTAATCTAACTTATTATTTATAAATGTTTTTTAAATGACATTCTAATTTGGTAAAGATGGATAAAATATGACAATAATGCGCTGAAAAATGATGTTTTTTGATGATGATTTTTCATTTATTGCATAAGCAATGGAATTGATATTATTCTTTGTTAATCTAAGTGCTAGAAAATACTTATGGGCGGTTTAATTGATGAGTGACTCAAACGATGCTAGATAATTCCTTTGTGGCTTTTTTGAAATCCTCTTTAGCCGTGAGAATTCTAATTTCAGTACTCATCATTATTGATGGGGCCATGATTTTAAAACCAATATTAAGTGCTTATACCGACTATATCGATTGGCGTCAGAGTGGCTTTACCGAATGGTTAAAATCCTTAGGCTTTATGAAGCTATTGGATATTCCTCGTTTTTTGTTAGGCATTTCCTTAATTTTCCTATCGCTATTTATGATCAATGGTGCGCGTATTGCATGGGCTTTTGCATTATTACTTCTCGCGATTATTGCGTTTGTTGATCTTAAAGTTGCAGAAGAACATGTGCGTCAAGGCTATTTCTCGCTTGGCTTATGTGCGGCACTGGTTATTTTTTGGAAGCTGTATCCACACCATAGCTTAAGCAGTGCGGGGTTTGTTGCCGTCACCTGTATTATCGCATTATTACTCTACTCAATTTTTGGCACGCTCTATATTGGCAATGAATTTCTACCTGTGGTGAAGGATGGCACAACCGCGTTTTACTTCGCATTAGTGTGTATGACGACGGTAGGGTTTGGGGATATTGTTCCTGTCACTGTTGATGCACGTGTTTTTACGGTTACGGTGATTATTTTAGGGATCACGATCTTTACCACGTCAGTGGTGTATGTGGTTGGGGTATTGGCTAAAGGGACGAAAGAGATTGTCCGGAAGAGGTTTTCGTATATGAAAAATCATTATGTTGTGATTGGTAGCACGCCGATGGCAGTTAACTTGTACCAAGCGCTGAAAAAGCGAGAATTGCCTGTTGCTGTCATTTGCCAAGAGAGTCACCGTAGCCATTACCCAGAAAAAGACAATATTGTGGCGGGAGATCCGACAGATTCTGCATTGTTGGCAGAAACAAATGTGAGACAAGCCAAATGTGTCCTGATCATGACGGACAGTGACTCCCTGAGCACATTTGCTTTATTGGGCGTCAAATCATTAATGGACAGTAAAAGTGACACGAAAACCGTGGTGCTAGTAAATCAAGAAAGTAATATGGATAAAATTCGTTTACTTCATCCTGATATGCTGTTTTCGCTCTCATCATTAGGTTCTGAAGTTTTGATGCAAGTGCTTTGCGGTGAAACAATTTCTAACGACAGTATCAGTGATATGCTGCTGAATAAAATTACCAAAAGCTAACCATTAGATTGATGTAAAAAGGAAATCTGACTTATGCTGAGTGCAGCGAAAATCACTTGCCATCGACAAAATAGAACGTTATTCCAGCATTTGGATTTCTCTGTTTTGCCAAGTCAGATTTTACAAGTTGAAGGTCCTAACGGTGCGGGGAAAACCACCTTATTGCGAATGATGGCGGGGTTATTAAAGCCTGATGAAGGCGAGATCCTCTGGGAAAATCAATCAATAGATAAGCTTAAAGAAGAATTTACCCGTCATCTACTCTACTTAGGGCACAAGCCCGCCGTAAAATCGTTGCTAACGCCCTATGAAAACCTCAAATTCTATTACCAGATGCACCACAAAGATTCTGAAGGCGAAAAAATCTGGGCCGCATTAGAGGAGGTTTCACTCATTGGGTATGAAGATATTCCTGTGGGGCAGTTATCTGCGGGACAACAACGGCGGGTCAATCTTGCCAGACTGTGGCTAAGTGAAGCGCCTTTATGGATTTTAGATGAGCCATTTACTGCCATTGATGTGGCGGGAGTTAATCGTTTAACCGAGCGTTTTCACCAGCATGCTCAACAGGGCGGCATGATTTTATTTACCTCCCACCAAGCAATGTCTGGGCATTTTGGCACATTAAAACTGACAGGCGGGTACGAGTGATGTTTGGGTTATTAATTAAAAGAGAGCTCAAAATTGCCTTCAGAAGTTTTTCTGAATTGGTTAACCCGCTATGGTTTTTTTTGATCGTGATTACATTGTTCCCGCTGAGCATCGGACCTGAACCTCAATTATTGGCGCGTATTTCTGTGGGGATTTTTTGGGTTGCAGCGATTTTATCTTCGCTCCTTTCATTGGAGCGTCTGTTTAAAGATGATTATCTTGATGGCTCGTTAGAGCAGCTATTACTGGCTCCTCATCCACTTTTTGTTACGGTACTGGCCAAGGTGATTTCTCATTGGTTAGTGACTGGATTGCCGTTGGTGTTACTTTCCCCTGTTGCTGCCATCATGCTGTCAATAGATGGGGATACCTTGTTGGTGTTAGCGGGGACATTATTATTGGGAACGCCGGTATTAAGTTTTATTGGCGCGATTGGCGCTGCATTGACTGTATCGTTAAAAAAAGGCGGGGTGCTTGTCAGCCTATTAGTCCTACCTCTCTATATTCCTGTGTTGATATATGCTACCGGAACCATGGAGGCCTACAGTTTTAATATGCCACTTGGCGGTTATTTTGCCATTCTCGGCGCACTTTTTGCCGCAAGTATCACCTTTTCACCGTTGGCAATTGCTGCTGCATTGAAGATTAATGTGAGTAATAGTTAATTGCTCCGTTTCTTAGACACATAGAAAGCGCATAACGATGTTAATCCTGATAGTAGAAGGTTTATTGATAGGCTGTTTGCTTGGCTTAACGGGAGCTGGAGGCGGTATTTTGGCCGTGCCTGCGCTGATGACGAGTCAAGGATGGAGCGTTGCTCAAGCGGCTCCCGTGGGACTATTAGCGATAACGTTAGCGGCATTTGTTGGTGTAGTTCAAGGTCTTATTCAGGGTAATATTCGTTATAAAGCAGCCATTTGGATTGCATTAGTCAGTATTCCCAGTGCGAAATATGGGGTGTATTTAGCGAATATCATCTCGCCGCAATGGCTCACATTGGCTTTTAGCTTGGTGATGTGTGTAGTCGCTTACCGGACCCTTTTTAAGTCAGTGAGTGACAGTGATAATGCCCTGTGCAAAATAAACCAGCAAACAGGACGCTTTATTTGGAATTTTAAAACAGCGTCTATTCTAGGGGGCGTTGGGATTATTGCTGGGCTGCTGACTGGACTTTTAGGGGTTGGTGGGGGATTTGTGATTGTTCCCGCATTAAGAAAACTAACCAACTTAAATATCAAAAGTATCATTGCTACATCATTGATGGTTATTTTTCTGATTGGTGGCATCAGTATTACAATTAATTTATTAAATGGTTTCGAATATCCTCTCGATATTAGTGCTACGTTTATTTTATCCTGTGTTGTCGGTTTGATTATCGGCCGCATCATGATTCATTATATCTCGGCACTGCGGATCCAAATTCTATTTGGTATTTTAGTGATGCTGGTGGCGGCATATCTCCTGTACTCTTTTATCTCCTTTGTTGTTGTTAACGGAATTCCCCATCTCTTTTAATTGTTTTTTTCTATCTCAAATAAATCACGTCTGATTTTTCGTATTTGCTACTATTCCGATTGAATAAAACACCCTATTTATATAGCGTGGCTTAAGATCACAGGGAAATGTATTATTCTTAATAAAAGGTATCGTTATGACAACCACCGTTATTGTTATTCTGCTGGTATTGATTGTTATTTTTGTTGGTTGGGGAATTTCTATTTATAACCGATTGATTAGTGCGAAAAATCAAGTCAGTAACCAGTTCGCTAATATTGACGTTATTCTAAAACAACGTGCAGACCAAATTCCTCAATTAGTGGCTGTAGCTGAAAAAGCCATGGAACATGAAAAAACATTATTTACGTCATTGAGTGATGCACGCCAACACTATTTTAATGCTCAGGATGTGAATGAAAAAATTGCGGCATCCAACGAAATGGGGCGTGCTCTAAAAGGGTTGATTGCTGTTGCGGAAAACTATCCTACATTGATTTCGGGTGAGCAATTCACTCAGTTACAAATCGCGCTCAGTGAAGTGGAAGATAAAATTGCCCAGCGCCGTGAAGGCTTCAATGATGCTACTACAGAATATAATACCGCCATTCAAATGTTCCCTGACAGCCTCATTGCGAACGCTTTCAATTTTACCTCATTACCATTACTTGAAATTTCAGAAGATGAAAAAAAATATGATGGTATTCAATTCAAATAATGTGATGAATTTAGGGTGTAAGGCGTAAATATGTATTACATTCTCGGTGCGGTATTTGGTTTTATTTTGTTTTATTTAGACCTAAAGCTCTCTAAAAAGCCAAGAACAAATTGGGGCGTTATCCCATTTGCGGGTATTGCGGTAGGAACATGGGAGCAACTTTCTCCCTCCGCAGGTGATTATGAGAAATATGTTTATTTAGGCATTGCTCTGATCATTTCTTTCGTGGTGATCCGTGTCATCGTTAGAGTAAGTCGTGAAGCTAATGTGCGTTACCAACGACTACAGAATGAAGGCTCATCTAAATTTACAGCGCTGTTAAAAGTTATTGTAGGTTCGTTATTGGCCACCTGCTTAGCGGTGGGCTTCTTTATTGATATGCGGATATTTTTTGGGGCTTTTGTTCTAGTTTTTATTTTCAATATAATTGAAAATACGCCCAAAAAGCGATTTTTAAAATTTCAAAAGAGTTTAGCGACGTCAAAAATTCGCTCAATGGCAATGGGATTAGTGGAAGTCGAAGGGCAAATAACCCAAGGAACTGAAATCAAAAGTCGCTTAGGTAAGCGTAGCTGTTATGGTTCTTTTTATTATGAATACTCCATATCGAAAGATAAAGACGGCAAAAAAAGTTATACCCTCCAAGATAGCAAAGTGAGTTTGAACGATTTTACGATTACAGACGATACAGGCTCGGCGAAAGTCATTTGTGACCCTGATTATTTTGTTCATGCAGGCTTAACACCACACATGGATTTTGAGCAAGGCAATCGTCGTTATAAAGAGATTTTAATTGAAGGTAATGTTAGCTATTTATTAATTGGCTCAGTAGACAGTGAAAATGGTCAACGGATCATCACCCGCAAACCACCGCACTTATTATTAGGTATTTCCCCGTCAGAGTATGTCACTCGTTGGAATAAAACCGCCCCCATGCGTAAGAATCTAGGAATGACAGCAATCATTGCGGCTATTTTGATTGTAGTTATTTTAATGACCCCCTCCAGTTATCAAGATGGTTTCCTGACTTTACATTTTAATCAAATTTCCCTGTTTGGTAGCGAATAATATGAACGCTCTTATTTTTTTGATTTTTATTGGCGTCATTGGCATGATTTTGATCCGCTATATTGTGGGGATCTATAACAATATTATTTTCTTAAAAAATAACTGTGACAAAGCGTTTGCCAATATTGATGTACTCTTGAAAAAGCAAGCCGACTTAATGCCATCATTGACGGTAGTTGCTGGGGTGGCAATGGCGCATGAAAAAGTATTGATCAATGAGTTACTGGAAAGCCGCCAACAATATTTATCAACGAATCAACTTGATATTAAAGTTGATTCGGCAAACCAGTTACACTCACGTCTTAAACCTATGTTGGCCATTGCTGAGAATTATCCTCAGTTAATTAGCAAACAGGCGCTGTTGGCTTTGCAAACAACAGCAAAACAAATTGAAAATCAAATCGCAGATCGTCGTGAATTTTTTAACCAAACAGTGACGTTATACAATACAGATATTCGTATTTTCCCCAATGTCATTTTTACTGTGCTGTGCCGATTTAACGATATTCCGTTGCTCTACCCTCAGCAGGAGTTCAAGTCATGATTACAATCCCCTTTTCTTTATTTGGTTTTACCGATTGGCTGCTCTACAGAGGGGAAGGTGGGTTGGTGATCATGTTCGCTACCTTTGGCATGATCCCAGCCGGTATTGTCGTTGCTTTGGTTATGAGAGCTATTGGGCTGAAAAATTATATTGCACCAGTGGCATTCGGTATGATGAGCTCGATGTTTGTCAGTATGATCGTGATGATCCCGATGCTATTGATGTTTGGTTTGAGTGATATCCCAAAGGCGATACTTATTTGGATGGTGGTAGTGGTTAGCTGCATTATATTTTTTCTAGTAAATATAAATTACATAGATATATGGAATTCAAGTCTAGAAGGTAAAGAGTTAAAAAATTCAATAAAATCAAAAAAAAATAAAGCGAAGTAATCTCATGGCTTACCCGTATTGAGGGTAGGGTGAATAAAATTTGTAGATATCGTATTTTTAAAGATGAATTATTACTTGCAGATATTTTTATATCTTAAATCAATAAGCCATATGTTAACTCGTAGGATAATTCTTATATTATGGGATTGCCTCAAGGGGGCGTTCGGCTCGAAAAAATGATATGACCTACGATATCTCACCACAAAGGGTTGCATAAGATAATGCTGTTTGTAATAAAATAATAGCACGCTGATAACGCCTTACACTGTATGAGTGTAAATTTTTGGTGTTAATCTAGGTATTATATAACTAAATTGTGTGAGTTTTGTATAGATACTGTCTATGTATGTTGGTTTTGGATAGTTTTTCTTTTATTTAACTTTATAATATCTACAGAAAATTTTATTTAAGTCTTTTTTTATGTAAATATAATAATCACCGATTAAACTCCATAGTGGTGTGAAATTGTAAATAACCACCACTATACGTAAGTTAAGAGTATTTTCGATATAAAAATCTAATTTTTAGCTCATTTTGCGAATAGTTTGGTTTAATATATATTAATTACGTGGCTGTGAAATCAAAGTTGTACTTATTTTATTGTTTTCTATAGTGAAATAAAATGAAACAATTTGTCATGATTTGTTTTTTTAATAACCATATAAATTGGACTGATTTAAATTATAAAAATACATGCTTATAATAGCCTCATCGAATTAATTGGTCCGATAAAATTTATTGGCATTTAATCGATATTAAAAACAAACAATTTATTACTGAGTAATTAACTCATTTTCTTATTAAATATTTTAATAGGAGGGTTTTGTTTGTTTAAATATTATTTTTATTATATAGGGTTTAATCCATGTTCAAGAAAACAGTAATTGCACTATCTTTAGTTTCTTTATCAGGTGCGGCATTAGCGGCTGCACCGGTAGCTAATTTGAAAGTCACGGGAACAATCACGCCTCCAACTTGTACTATTAAGGGTCAAAACTCTGTTGATATTGAATATGTTTTCGATGTCTCTCCGGGAATGTTCCCTGTGTCAGGTAACTTAGCTCTTGAGCCAAAAACAAATAGCATTGAAGTTATTTGTGATGCTGCAACGTATTTAACATTCACCTCAACAGATAATCGTGCCAGCTCTGTATTAACCGAGAGTATTTATAACTTCGGATTAGGTTTATTTGATACAGATAAAAAAGTCGGTTTTTATACGATTAATATGAAAAATGCGACGGTAAAACAAGATTCAACAAGTACAGCTCAAAGTGTTGGTATTTCCAATGGAGCAACCTATGGAACTACTATGTTTGCAGATAAGACTAAAAAATTAGCTTGGGCAACAGCGGCGAGTACTTTAAAAGCTGGACAAGTATTTACTGCAGATTTGGATGTTAGACCAACTCTCAGTGCTGCACTAAAAACCAGTTCAGGTGATGCTCATTTAGATGGTTATGCAACGTTAGCATTCGCGTTCTCTCTTTAATATAAATGTGAAATGAATAGGTATAATTTTATATCTATTCATTATGGATGATTATAATGATTCAAAAAATAAAATTACTAATATTATCATCGATATTTGTATCGCCATGGATAATGGCAAATACCTCTGCAAATATAAAAATTACTGGTGATATTAAGCAACCAACCTGTTTAGTTAATGGTAATAAACAGTCTGATGTTATCTTTGAGCTTGCAGATATATCTCCAAAAGATTTGAATCAAACTTCATATATTTCATTGAAATCTAATGTCAGTAAAAATGTCACGGTTTCATGTGACGCAGAAACCTATTTAACATATAGAGCAGTCGATACATATATGAATACACCGTGGCCAGCATTTGTGAGTCCTGACTATTTTAATATGGTTTTATCGGATAATTCGAACAAATCAGTAGGTTTAGTTCTGTTTAGTACATCAGATGTTACTATTGACTCAAAGCCAGCATTTATTGCCAGAGATGGAGTAACGGCAAACAATACGGTTGTCAGGAAAAATATCTTAAATGGTTGGGCAACTAAAGATTCAACGGTATTTGCCAACAGGCTAACTGCGGGGAAAATATTTTCAGCTAATTTTACTGCGGCTGGTGGTTATCTAAGCTCTATTAATCAATTTAATACGGATGGTATTGATTTATCTTCTAAAGTTAATTATCAGGCAGAGGTTGTGCTAGCTTTTAACTTCGGTATTTGATTTTTTGAACATAGTTATTGATTGAGGGATGTATGCGTTTATCTACTGTAGCAATAACTAAAAAAATAATTTACTTTATTTTTTGTAGTTTAGTTTTTAGTGGGTCGATGTATTCGCGTACATTTCAAGATAGAAGTCTCGTTGATGTTATCGAATCACCTCCTACATGTGAGATAATTACTCCAGATGGTGGACAATATCAATTTAATCAGTTGCATGCTCGTCAATTTGATTTTATTAAAAAAACAGATATTCCTGAAATAGTAAAAACATGGCAAGTCTCATGCAATGTACCAACGCAGTTGCTTGTACAATTTTCTGATAATCGAAGTGATACTTCATTAATAGGAAATGAAAGTTACTTTGGATTAGGTCGTGTTAATAATCAAGGGTTATTAGGTAATTATCAATTAATTCTCGATCAAGCTAAGGTAGATAGCCAATCTGCTGAACTTGGATTGATAGAGAGTTCAGCATTATCTAAAAATGTGCAACGTATTTCGGTACTAAAAAATAAGAGATATGGATGGCTAACGAATGGACAAACCTTATCGAGTGGACGATTTTTTTCAGTAAACATTGCTGTTAAACCAATACTAAACAGTCTGAAAGAAACAAATGGTCCTATTATTGAAGCTACTGAATTAGATGGAAGCGTAGATATTATATTTTCATTTGGAATATAGTTTTATTTTTTGTTATTTACCTTGGAAATAAAAACAATAATGAATAAGAAAAATAAATTTTATTATTGTCAGTCATTTCTATTTTTTGCTGTGATACATGCTAATAGTTCTGTAGCGTCAGAAGGAATAAAAAGTAAAGAGAATACTTCACCTGCTTCGATTAACTTTGATATAGATTCATTGAAGTCACTTGGATATGGGGCTGAGGTCGCTGAATTTTTTATGAAGGGTAATCAGTTTCTACCTGGGCGTCACGATGTCACAATAAAATTAAATGGCAGCAATGAATATACTGAAAATGTTGAAATTAATGACACCGGAGAGCTTTGTCTTACTAGTGAATTAATGAATAAATTCAAACTCAAAAAAGTGAATTTAAGTGAAGGATGCAATACATTTCAGCGGATTTATCCAGAAGGGAAAATAACGCTACATCCGAATTCATATAAGATTGATATGGTGATAGCTGAAACTCACTTAGATCCTAAATTACAAGGAAATGAATTAACCTATGGTGGATTCGGCCTCTTAAGTAACTATCAATTATATGGGATGTATATTAGTGGCAATTATGGACAGCAATTTACCCAAGGTGAGTTTGAAACAGGGATCAATTGGAAAAATTGGATATTAAGAAATAATAGCAGTATGTCTGCTGGTGAATCAAAATCACAATACCAATTTAATGAAACGGTTTTGTCAAAGAGTATTGAACCTCTTCAATCGAAACTAGATATAGGTCAGCTAAATGCTCAAGGTGTTTTTTTTGGGGGAACTCCGATTGATGGTATTCAAATCTATTCGGATAGCTCTTTGCAATCAGCCAATGCTTTAGTGGTGCCAGTAACGGGATTTGCGAGTTCTCCATCAACCGTTGAAATACAGCAAAATGGTCGATTGTTATACCGAACGATGGTATCAGCCGGTGCTTTTGAACTAAATAGAATTAATAACGTTGTTATCGGAAGCCCCTTAGATGTCACGGTGATACAGGATAATGGTGAGCAGCAGAAATTTCAGGTAGTGACTGCAAACCAATTGAGCCAAGCTTCATCATCAACATCTTATTCGTTGGTTTCTGGGCGGTACCGTAGCCGAGATAATCAACAAACTGAAAAACCGATGGTGACCAGTGCAGAGCTCAGTCATCAATATGGTGACTCAAACTACGCAGCAGGTGCTCTTTATTCAGATAAATTCCAAGCTGTCAGTGGGCGTATGAGTTCATATTTTAATGTGTTAACGCCTGTTTCTACTGGGGTCGGTATACAAAGCGCTCGAAACAGTGAGAAACGTGGAGAGCAAATTGATTTTAATACCAATATTAATTTTGACAAAGTCTCGGTTGGGGCTTCTGTTTTGTACCGTACTAACCAGTTTCCTACATTGGATAGTTCGCTATTAAAAAATGATTTTACCCAAGATACGCAAGAAAAATGGAATGGGTGGTATAGCGGTGAAATACAAACATCCTCATCACTGTTTGCCAGTTGGGGCGATATTAAATGGGGGCGTTTTAGTGGGAATATTAACCATACCCATTTTTATGGAAATAAATCAGATACCATTTTTTACTCTGCGAGTTATGGCAGAAAAATAGCAGATATTTCTTTAACGGTGAACTATCAAACGGGTGATGACCAAGATAGCCGTTTTTTTATTAATGCATCGATGCCATTAGGTAAGAAAAAGAATATCAGCATGCAAAGCCAGCATGGTCAAGATAAAACCATGGTAATGGCGAATTTTAATCAGCAAGTGAGTGATAATTTAAGATATTCAGTGGGTGCTGGTCGTAATGATAATACGAGTGTTTTAAATGGAAGTATCAATAACACGAATGCTTATAGCAATATTTCTGTTAGTGGTTCGATGTCACAGAATAATACACGTTCAGTGATGGTCGCGGCTTCAGGAGGCTTAGCTTATTCCGATGGCTTATTGGCGACATCATCAGTACCGTTAAGTGACACTTTTGGTATTGTTTATATTCCGGGTGAGCCGGGGGTTAGAGTCAATACATTAGGAAGTGGAACAACCATAACGAACCATTTTGGGACAGCGGCAATTTCATCTTTACCGATGAACCAAAAATCGACAGTGCAGCTGAATACTGAAAAATTACCACTGAATGTGCGTTTAGATACCACATCATTTGATGTTGCCGCCGCAAGGGGGTCAGTGATTACTAAACGTATTAATTCAACCAAAATGAGACAGTTATTATTGAGTATTAAAATGGAGAATGGCGATGCCGTTCCTTTTGGTGCCAGCGTGTTAAATGAGAAAGGTGATTATATGGGCGTTATTATGGGAGAAGGTAATTTACTGTTAAGTAATGAACAAATCGGAAATGATATTATCTTACGGTCACCTAATTCTAATGATTGCATCATTAAATATACAGTACCGAAAGAATTCTCCGCTGAGTCACTTTATGAAGAGGCAGATGCTCTCTGTCATTAATTTTATTATATTAAATACAATTTTGAGGTTGTAATGAAAAAATTAGGATATACACATTTTTTGTTTTTATTTTTATTAATGAGTTTTTCTGTAAAGGCGAGTTTTCAACTTGAAACTATGACTATTATTTTAGATGCGGGCGAGGAGCGAAAAGTATTTAGTGTTAAAAATACATCACAAGAGCCAATCTTATTATCAACTAAAGTCTCAGATCTTGATGGTTCAAAATCAATGGCTAAAGATATTATGGTGTCACCACCCATTATTCGTATTGAACCCAATGAAAGCCAGCAAATTAATTTTGTCTTAAAAAAAGGTTTGGAATTAAAACAAGAAGAAATTCTTAGAGTCTCTTTTCAAGGTGTAGGAGTCGCTAAACAGAATTCTGCCAAAATGCCGATTAGGCAAGATATTGCGATGTTAATTACACCTGCAAATATGTTACTAAGCCAAACGTCATGGAAAAATATGACGGTTAATCAAAGCAATAACCAACTCATATTAAAAAATACCGGTGACCAAGTTATTCGATTATCTCCATCGGTAACCGCTTTACCTAACAATGAGGCTTATTCAATTGAACAGTTTTATTTAAGACCAAATGAAAGTAAGGTGATTGATGTTAAGGGACGTGTTCAAGAATTAGTTATTTCACCTTTGAGTCGTTATGGGTTTAAAACTAAAAATGATGAAGTAATAAAAGTAACACATAACTAATTAACTTTTCATGTTAATAATGTTAATAGTCAAATTTTTTTATTTAATTTTTATATATAGGTTTTTATAAAATGAAGAATTCAGATGAAGATGGCCATTTTGGCGATAATTTTTATTCTTCCATAGCTGGAAGGGAGTTAAGACGAATTAGAAAAATGAAAGGTTTTTCAGGTGCTAAAATTGCTAAGCAACTTGGGGTTTCACAGCAACATTATTCTCGATATGAATGTGGGAAATGTCGAATATCAATTGATACCCTTTTGATTTCTTTAGCTATATTGGATTTTGATTTTAGTGATTTTTTTAATGAAATGAAATTCATCATAAAAAATGATAAAAGAGAATATCCTATAGATATCAAGTTAAATGATACACATAAAGATATTGAAAAATACTTTGAAAAACAAAACTAGCCACAATTATGGTTTATTATTGTATTCCATCAATAAACTTCAAAAATTTAATTTTTTATGATGTTATTTTTTCGTTATTAACTTGAGTAAGTAATCCGCCAATTAGGCGGATTTTTGTTAATTATTAGCAATGGATAATTAAAGGTGATGAGGAGATTCAATCAGTGCTATTGAATGGTGGTAATGTACTCGGCATTCCAAACATATTCCCCTGCTTTATTTGGGCATAGCCCTTGCAAACGAGTTTCAATTTGTCTCTCTTTTTGTCCCATTGGCATTTGAATAGTTTGGGGGGAGGTATTAAGAATATTTTGGTTATCGAGGTAAATACTAAAACTATCAGGTAGATCATTAGATTTTACCGTTAACTCCATTCTTTTACTTTGCCCCATATATCCCACAAAGCCCACAGTCAATGGAATAATGGCTTCCAGATTGTCATTGGGTGAGCAGGATTTCAAATCAACAATTGCAGGTGCGCTGATATGAGGAAATGCTATACTCGAAGCATGTAATTTAATAATGGTATAGGTGACACTTGTAGGTCTAAATAGGACTTGGCTAGCGGAGTTTGTTACTATAGTACAGTAAAAAATCCATGTTTCATTGTCAAATCCTGACAGGCTGTTTATATATGCAATTCCACTAATTGAATTATCACCACCAAAGAAATTTTTTACGCTAGCACTTCCATTAAGCTTAATTTTCCCATCATTAAAGGTCTCTTCATAGGTTCCCAATCCTTCACTATAAAAAGCATTTTTCATTTCCTCAATGCTTGACCAACATGATGTTCGTAATGGACCTGATGTACCATTGGGATTACTGTAATCTACCATAAACGAGAGTGAGTTATTTCTCCCTTGAGCTTGAATATCTTCAATATATTCATCTTTAGTTTCTTTTAGAATAAATGTCGTCTCCGCATAAACAGATATCGGGAATAACGAAATAATAAAAATAAATAACTGGCGCAATATTTTTGACCTTACTGGTTAATTCGCAATTTACATCGGCTCGATAGTGACCGTAATCTGTCCATTAACATCACCAACGGGATTACTTGAGGTGGAAGCCACCTGCGGAACGACGGTGATTGTTGTCACATTCCCATCGTTGGTGTTATCCCTTTCCAACGTTGCGGTAGTCGATGATAAATCAAGATAATCATCATTGAATTTTAAGCAGTAGCGCATAAAGTCAGCATCAGTTTTAATACAGGATGCATCAGCCTCTTTGATTTGAAAGGTATACTTATATTTATCGGTTCCAGAACATGTGGCGGTTAAATTAAAGGTTTTAGAGTAAGCCGTTAGGTCTTCCCCAGTTAATTTTCCATTAAATGCAGAACTCGGAATATCATTTAAAGAAACGGTATCGGGTGCATCAAGTGAGCAGCCTGCCAAAACAGTCGCTTTTATTTTAACTAACGCACTTGCACTTTCAGCGATGGCTAAATTGATATTTGCGCCACCAACAAAGGTGACTGCCAAAATTAAATTAAAGAGTTTATTGGTAATTAAATTCATATTAAGCCTTTTATTTGAACGAATATTTAAAATATTTTTTTATGAACCAATGGTTATTGGCAATTAACATCGAATCGAATGAATGATTGCAGATCTGCATTCTCAGGTAGAGAGTAGGTCGCTTGGCACTGATTCTCATCATCATGTCCCCATTTAGCGTTTAACTTGCCAGAGGTTTCGAGCCCAGATAAATAAACCTGACCATCATCATTCACAATTGCGGTTTGGTGCCCAATTGAAACTAAGGTACCGAAAGGCAGATTTTTGCCATTTTTGACAATGTGAACCAGTGCACGAGCACCTTGGCGAGTCACAAAGTTTGCTTTGACGATAGCGCCACGAGTGGGCACAGTCGTAAGAACGCTATTTTCAATTTCCGTTTGTTCATCTAACTCACTGCTATCTAATGCAATGCGGTTTAAACGATACGGGGTAGCGTATGGTTTGACTGTGTAACCGAACCAGTCGGTTTTAACACCGCTAGTATGTTCTACGGGAATATCGCTTGCACCCGGTGCAGAAACTAGAATATTGGTTTCGCCAAGAGGTTGGCTAAAGATGACACCATCAGAATGTAAGGTCACCCCTCCAGAAATACCCGTTGATATTTTGCGGTAGTCCTTACCGTAGCTATAACCGACTTGTGTATTTCCATAACCACCTTGGTAGGCCAAATTAAGATTTCCATCATTCCCATTACTTGAGGAATAACCTTGAGCGACGTTCCAATTAAGATTTTGTTGAGCTAGCAAGCTCCCACTTAAACTGGTCTGCTGGATTAACTCTCCTTGGTTATCGTGATTAGCGCTATAAGAGGCATACATTGGAGGTGCTCCTTGAGGTAACCATTTTTGCAAGGGTAGGGACACTGTTAAGAAAATATTCCTATCAGTCGTTTTAACGTCGTATTGATCAATATTTTTATTTAACCCATATGAAAGCGTGTAATTAATATCGCCAATTTGGCTGCTCAACCCTGATTGTATGGAAACAGAACTGCCATTTCGTTCCCAAAAACTTTGTCTGACCCCAGTTAAATAAATGGAACCAACGCCAGTTATCTTTTGTGAGATATTGGTCTGTATTTTCTCACGCTTATTATCGTAAAGATTAAAATAGTCGGTATTGTTGGTTTTCAGCTCCCCGTCAGTGCCAAGGGTTTCATTCTGTGATAGCCAACCGGACATCCGATTTAGCGATGTTTCTTGTAGGGTATAGTAGCCTCGGGTTGAATATCGATATCCCGTGAGTTGAAGATTAGTACCGGTTTCAGGGAATGCTCGTGCATATAGAAATCGCAATGATTGCCCTTGATAGCGGCTTCCATCCGTTAATTGGCTATTTGCATGTGTGATATCTGCTGAAAATGCGCCCCATGCACCAAAGTTAAAACCTGTACCGAATGCACCAGACAGATAATTTTTGGCATATTGAACTCCGCCATAGAGCGTAGTTAATGAAGAAGCACCCCAGATGATCGTGGTTTCTCCAAATTGGGTTGTATCATACTGGTCGTTGTCGGAGCGAAATTCACCTGCGGTCAGGCTATAACTCATTCTACCGTCTCGTAATAACACAGGAACAGAAGCATAAGGCACGATAAATGATTGAATATCACCACTCGCTTCAATAATACTGACTTGCAAGTCACCGCTTGAGCTCATTGCGTTTAAGTCGGTAATAGCAAATTCTCCAGGTGCAATGTTTGCTTGGTAGATTAAATAATCGTTTTGGCGAATTTCAATGGTCGCATTACTGTTTGCCACTCCGCGGATAATCGGCGAAAACCCTTGTTGACTTGAAGGATACATCGTTTCATCAGTTCTTAATTGCACCCCACGAAAAGTCAGTGAATCGAAGACGGTGTTATTGGTAGAACTATCCCCTATGACTAAACGGCTTCGCCAAGGAATGATTCCGCGTTCGACATAGCTGTTGAGGTATTGCCAGTGATTTTCTTGATTGTGTTTGCTTTTATAGCTGGTCCATGTGCGGTTATCACGGTATCTCCAGCTCCCTAAATTGACGCCATTTCTTAGATTCAAGTAGATATTTTTACTGAAATCGTGCTGATATTGGTTATCAGTGATACCTAATGTATAACTGGTAAATAACGCATTAATACCGTCATCCCATTGGTTAGTCGGGATTTCATCTTTGGCTAAATTATTTAACGCAATCTGTGGAATACTGATTTCTAATTTCATTTTCGGAAAATCAAATTCCGTACTCGCATTAGGGATCAATTGTGCCAGAGGAATACATTGAGGGTTGTTAGACTGTAGCAATGAAACGCTATCGATATTGACCCCAAGCTCAGCCAGATCATGCTTAGTTAACACGGGAACTAATCCTGTTTGGTCTGCTGCGAACTTGGGCAACTGGCTATCTTGTTTTTGGCAATCTTGGGCTTTGACAAAGGTAATATTTCTTCTGTACTTGAGATTGCCATTCAATGAAACATCAACATCATAGGTTCCTGGTAATTGTGAGCCTTGGCTTTCAAAAGTGCTTAAATCAGCAATATGCTCTGAATCGATAGATATCAACGAGGGCGGGAAATAGTAATTAGCTCCATCTTGAGCATAAGTATTTTGCATTATAAAAAGGCAGATAAATAAGCATGAGGGTCTCAAATGGTTATTCATGATTTTTTTGTTTTTTTTGAGTGAAACGAACATAGAAAACCTTATTTCCATTTGAAATAAAATAAATTGGCTCTTAATTGAAAATGGCTGGTTTTGGTGATGTGATTCCACCAAAATCATTGATTGAGCTAAATGTCAGTTTACTGGCATCAAATCCTGCTGGTGCATTAACATCAATATGACTAAATGGTGCAATCATGGTTGATGGTAATTCATGATTTCCTGAGCGAAGGTCAGTTAACGTCATATAGTAAGGTGATGGATTAGATATTTTAATTTTTTTATTATCAATCTTACTAAATCGAATTAAGTCAACCGCTTCTTTAGATGTGATTTTTAATCCTTTAGGTCTGGCGAAAAGTTTAACTCGGGTTACAGCTGCGAGAATTAATGCATTTTTATCGGCCAGCTCATTTCGATCAATAGAAGGAATTGCTTTTACATTAAAATAGAATAAGGATTCTTTATCTGTAGGTAATTTTTCACCTGCATAAACTAGGCGTATGTGGTTTTCATTCCTTGGTGCACTAGTAAATAATGGCGGAGTGGAAATGAAGTCATTTATTTTATTTCCGTTTGCATCTTCAATCCATGTTTGAATTAAAAATGCTGATTTATCTGAGGTATTACGAATGCTAGTGGTAATTTGTTTACTTTCTTGAGGATAAATAATTCGGGTACTATCAAGTGTAATTCCACCAGCAAAACAAAAAGAAGAGAGACCAAAATAGAATAGCGAAACCAGCCATTTATAAAAATGACTTGTTTTAGGTAATGAAAACATAAAAACTCCGGAAATAAATGATGCGCACCCGCTATGACACGGGTGCTAAGACGGAAGTATTACTGATAAGTGATAGTGAAGTCGGCAGATGCATTAGCTGAACCCGCAGTGACTTTATCCGCTAATGCGATGTATTGCGCTTGGAAGCGTAATGTACTATCACCTTCATTCAGCGTAATAACATCCGTTGCTTTTAAACCATCAACATTGACTAATTTACTGTTCTGTAAAATTTGGATACCCACGCCAGTTGCAGTTGTTTGTCCACTTTGAGACGCGACAGGTGCAAGGATTTTCTCTTCGTCAGGGACAGTAATACCAGTAAAGGTCAGAGCGACATTTTTGAATGTTTCAGTTGCACAGCCCGTTAACTTAATATCAAAACCAACAGGTGATGAAACAGAAGATTTTCCAGTAAAGGCATCTTGGCGGTATTGACCTAAATTCACAGTTTGTGAAGCGTCATCATTATCAATAACGCAAGGGGTATTCACAATGGTACCTGCAAAAGTAACAATACCACCACCAACCGTTACAGGGGCTAATTCCTCTGGAATGACTGCCTCACTATCTGCAAATACATTTGCAGATAAAGCGAAAGAAATAGGTAATGCGATAGCGATTAACTTAAGTTTCATTATATTAACTTCCATTAGATAAAATTTAAAAGAGATTTGATTGCTTTTTTGGTACCTGCATTAAAAATGACGCATGCACTCCGAAAAATACATTTATATATTTTTGAGATTGCCTACATGAATTACACCGTCAGTTTCTAACTCATCAATAAGTAAATAGAAAAGCCTATTTTGTTCTGGTTTTATTATCTTGTTACTAAATTCATCAAAAGGAATATTTAGCGCATTTAAAAGTATTAAAATATTTTCAATGCTTAATGTTGATATTCCTCTTTCATATCTTGATATCTGTTGTTGGCTGACTGATATTAAAGATGCTAATTCCTTTTCAGATAATCCTTTGCTTACCCTTGCATTCCTAATAAAGTTTCCTATTTTTTCGTTTAGTTTCATTATATTGATAATTAGTTAATTACCTAAATTGGTTAAATAAGGTTTGTATAATTGAGTGATTTCAAAGCGAGGCGAATTGTAGATAGGTTAAATAATGATGTAAATACTCTAAATGTGATGAAATATAATGTTACATTAACTTGAAATAAAATATCTATAATATGGGGGATTATTTTACTCTTTTTATGAGTTATTTTGATGGTGAAAGAAAATAATTATTGGGTAATGAACCAGATTAATAAATGAAATCTATTTACTGATCCCTAAATGAAATAAAATGATACAATATATAATATTTATTTTCATTTTACGCTTTTATTTACTCATCATAAGAGTATTTTGGTTTAGGGATATTAAAATACATCCTATTTTTTTAATGATGAAATCCTGTAAATATCAATAAATACAATTAGTTAGTTGGTTGATGTCAATTGTGATTGAATATTTATAGATCATTTAATGAAAATAAAATCCCCACCGATTAAATAATTTAGAGTGAGGATTTATTTTATTATAATGTTTAATGATGAATGAGATACATTAATTGTTGTTGAGCTTTAGCAAGTCCAGCCTCATAGCCTTCGGGTTTCATATCCAGTCCTTCTGCATAGATAAATTGCACGTTATCAATGCCCATTAATCCTAAAACAGATTTCAAATAAGGTGTAATTGCATCGGTTTCTTGCCCATAGTGGATCCCACCTCGGGCGCTAAATACTAGAGCTTTAACATTTTCAACTAAGCCTAAAGGGTATGTTGCTGTATAGCGGAAAGTTTCTCTCGCTCTCACCACCAAATCAAACCAATTTTTTAATTCGGTGGGTACATTGAGGTTATACATGGGTGCGCCAAGGATCAGTAAATCACTCTCTTTGAGTTCTGCAATGAGTTGGTCAGAAAGCTCAGATGTATTTTTTAAATCATGATTACTTATTTCTGCACCTCTTAAGGCCGCAAAACGGGCTTGATTCAGAACGGGTAATGGGTTTTCTGCTACATCATGCTCGATAATACAGTCTTGGTAGCCTTGGGCTTTACGTTCATCAATATATTGTTGAATTAAGGTATTTGTTTGTGATTGAGCACCGTTAATACTGGATTTGATGACTAAAATTTTCATGGAATTCTTCCTTATCAATTTAAGATGTAGCCAGTATATCTGGCTTGATAAGTTGACAATGAGTGATATTATTTCCCTATATTGTTTCCATTTGAGCACCAATATGAACAAATTAGATCTAAACTGCTTACCTATCTTCATTGCTGTAGTTGAAAGCGGAAATTTTACCGCAGCATCTGAGTTGCTACATGTAACGCGTTCGGCTGTGAGCAAAAGTATTTCACGTTTGGAAAATAGCCTAGGTGTTGCACTGTTTCAGCGTACGACTCGTCAGCAAGTATTAACGGATGATGGAATGGTGCTTTATGAATATGCGAGTAAGGCATTAAATTCACTACAAGAAGCTTCAAATTTCTTAGAAAGTGGTAAACGTCATGTAGAGGGGAAAGTCTGCATCACTGCGCCTCGATTATTGGGAAACTTATATGTTATCCCGCTACTGATTGAGTTAATGAACCTTTATCCTAAGCTAGAAATTGAAACGTTATTGAATGACCGAAAGATGGATTTACAGCAAGAAGGGATTCATATTGCTGTACGAGTGGGAAAACTTCCGGATTCAAATCAATTAATTGCTCATGAAATTGGTCATCATAAAATGATCCTCTGTGCTTCTCCGGGCTACCTCACTAAAAATGGAATTCCGCAAAAAATCTCTGAATTAAATTCTCATCAACTCATTGCTTATACACAGGTAGGGCAAGTTTTACCTTGGCAACTTTATGATGACCACCAGCAGGAATATCTGTATTTACCTACCAGTAAATTTATGATGGATGATATGCAAGCGATTATGTCTGCAGTGTTGCAAGGGGGAGGAATTGCATATTTGCCACAATGGTTAGTGCAAACGCACATTCAATCAGGATCATTAAAAACAGTTTTATCTGAGTACCAAAGTGCGAGTTATCCTATTTCAGTCGTTTGGCTCACAACGCCTTTTTTACCTTTAAAGATCAGAGTCGTTATCGATACTATTCGTGAAAAATTACCCTTGATTTTGATGTCTGGATGATATTTTTTTCATCATCATAAACAGTGAGCCTCCTCACAGAGTGATGGTTTTTATTTGAACAGATCTTGCATGGTGTGAAATTTTAATTCTATATTCGATATATGATATGAAATTTAATTTCTTAATCAGGTGCAACTATTCAGCTATAAACAACACATCATTCAGCGATCAACACATTATAAAATCGATAAAGTGAGGCAAGGTATGAAATTAGCAACTTTACTCGCGACAATGGCGATGTTAGTCACAGCCAGTGTTGCAGCAAAAGAGTACCAAATACACCATACACAGCAGATTAAATCCTTGGAGGATGCCCAAAAATCAGCGAGTTGGGAACAGGCAGAAGTGCTAACTGATTTTATTTATCCATGGGAAAAAGAGACGCCACCAAAAACAGATTTTCGTGCACTCTGGAATGATGATGCCCTTTATTTTCGTTTTATCGTGGATGATAACGACATTCAACTGGGGGATAATCCTGATAAAGATCAGGCTGTATTAGATTCAGATCGTGTGGAATTATTCTTTGCCACTAGTCCTGAACTAAAACCTTATTACACCGCAGAAATGGATCCGCAAGGGCGCACATTCGATGCAAAAGCTAATTTCTATCGTGAGGTTGACCCAAGTTGGAACTGGGAAACCTTGAAGACGGTAGGAAAAATTACCCCTGAAGGTTATATTTTAACGGGTAAAATTGACCTTAATGAATTGACTCAGCTGGGTTTGTGGCAAGACACGGATCAGAAAACATTAATGTGTGCCATTCTTCGCGGTGAATTTAGTGCTGGCGAACCTAAGCAGGTACGCAAATGGATTAGCTGGATTAAGCCAGATTCCGTGAAACCTGATTTTCATATTCCTTCCGCTTTTGGTAGCTGCAAACTCGTCAAATAAATTTCATCCGGTGGTGTAATCCACCGGTTTTTCACTCTCTTTTACATCGTTGTTGTGAAACCAGTCACGTAAATCGTCACAGGTGAACAACTTATTATGATTAAGATTGAAATTAAAATTCATAAATAGTAATTTTTAATGAAATATTATTTCAATTAGGGGTGAGTTGATGACAGTCATCGAAAATACGCTCAGTAATTGTTTACAAAACGAACTTAATCAGGACACGTTACAGTTTTCTCGTTTAGATACATTGTCCATGTTGACAGTGATTAACCAGGCAGATAGGACTGTTGCAACTTCACTGCAATCGGTACTGCCGGAGCTGGCTCAGGTTGTTGATGTGATTGCCGAACGTTTAAAGCAAGGAGGAAGAATATTTTATGTCGGCGCGGGTACTAGCGGACGACTCGCTGTTCTGGATAGTGCAGAATGCCCTCCAACCTTTGGAACATCGCCCGATATGGTGCAATCGATTATCGCTGGTGGACATTCAGCCATGCTAAAAGCGGTTGAAAATATTGAAGATTCAACTGAAGCCTCTATTCACGAGCTACAACAACGTGGCGCGACAGAAAAAGATGTAATTATTGGCATTGCCGCCAGTGGGAGAACACCGTTTACCTTAGCTGCGATCGAATATGGTAACAAAATTGGTGCATTAACGGTGGCAATCACTACGCGGGGACATGGCTTACTCAGTGATTTAGCCCAATATGCGATTGCACCAGATGTAGGAGCTGAAGTGCTTTCTGGCTCAACGAGAATGAAAAGTGGCACGGCACAGAAAATGATATTAGGCATGCTGAGTACTTGTGTGATGGGGCGTTTAGGGCGAATACATACCAACTTAATGGTTGATGTGGTGGCGAGTAATATCAAGTTACTGCGCCGTGCAGAACGTATTGTTGGCGAAGTTTGTGGGATTGATATGCCAACGGCGGCGGCGCTATTAACACAGGTTGATTACCATCCTCGCCGCGCAATTTTAATGCATGAACTCAATATTAGTGCCCAACAAGCGACAGAAATTGTTCAGCGAAACCCCAATACCAGTTTGGATTCGATGCTAAATACCCACGGTAAATAGCCTAAAAATAACATAAACAGCGTCATGACTCAGTCAACACCGGGGAAATACTATGGCCAATAAAATAGAACATCTGGACGTACTCGCAAAAGAAATAGAAAAATATGCGGGTGGATTCGATAACATCGCAACACTAACCCATTGCATGACTCGTATTCGTTTGGTTTTAAAAGATAATAGTAAGTTTAATTCAGAAGCCTTGAAGCAAATTGAAGGCGTAAAAGGTGTCGTTTTCAATGGTGAACAACAGCAAGTGATTGTGGGTATGGGAACCGCGGCAAAAGTTTTTTCAGTGATGAATAAGCGAATGCAAGGCCAAGGTCTTGCCAGTGAGAATAATGCGGAATCTCTACCGGAGAAAAAACCGTTTTCGATTCGTCGTATGCTCAACACTCTCGCGGCTATCTTTGTTCCCACGATCCCCGCATTGATAGGGTGTGGTCTCATCATGGGAATGATTAATATTGTTCGCCTTGTGGCGCCGGGTGTAGTGGAGCAATTCCCTGAATTATTTAAATTATTAAAACTGATTGGTAGCGCGGTCTTTACGTATTTATCCATCATGATTGGTGTGAATACGGCGAAAGAGTTAGGCGCATCCACGTCAATTGGCGCCGTGATGGCAGGATTACTGGCAATGCCGGGATTGGCGGATATCACGCTATTCGGTGAAAAACTTCAGCCAAACAGCGGCGGCATATTTGCGGTTCTGATGGTGGTTGTATTTTCGTCTAAATTTGAGGTGTGGTTTAGAAGTATCATTAAAGAAAGCTTGGATCTCATTGTGACGCCATTTGTGACTATTTTAGTGTCAGCGATGGTTGCATTAGTGGTCTTCCAACCGGCAGGGCATTACCTAAACCAAGTGTTAGCGCAAGGTGTCTCTGTCGCACTGCTTAACAGTGGTGGGGGTGCAGTGGCAACTGGGGGAATATTAGGCGGAAGTTTCTTATTCTTACTTTTGACTGGCTTACATCAAGGTTTGATCCCAATCCATGCTGAAATTTTACAAACTTTTGGTTTGAACTATTTATTTCCAATCTTAGCGATGGGCGGTATGGGGCAAGTCGGTTCCTGTTTCTGGGTATTCTTAAAAACTAAAAATCCACGCTTGAAGAAAACATTAGTGGGTGCATTACCCGTTGGTATCTTTGGGGTGGGGGAGCCATTATTATTTGGCGTTTCATTACCTCTCGGTAAGCCATTTATTGCTGGATGTATTGGTGGGGCTGCGGGTGGAGCGCTAATGGCATTCTTCCATGTGGGCATTATTATTCCATTTGGTACTGCGGGATTATCATTAATTCCATTGGTTGGAGATGGGCAAATACTTGATTTTCTGATTGCGGTTGCAGGCGCATGGATTGTCGGTTTCATTGCCAGTATGATAATAGGCTTCAACGATCCAGAAAAATAATAAGAAGGAATAGCCATGTCAGCTCTGACGGTAAAATTGGAAAGCTTATTGACGAGAGGCAAAGGGACTGAGCAGCGTATCGCCAAGTTTTTGCTTGAATGTCGTGACAGTCTTGTCGCGATGAATGCCGCTGAACTTGCTCAAGCCGCAGGCGTCAGCAGCGCTTCAGTCATTCGCTTCGCTCGCCAGATGGGCTACCGTGGCTATCCTGAATTCAAAGTAGATTACTTATCTGATGAAAAACAGCTTAAAGCTGAAACGCTGTATGGCAATTTGAGCCGTAATGATGGTACGGCTCAAATTATCGCAAAATCAGGGCAAATGTTTATTTCTGCTATTGAAAAATCATTGGAATTACTGGAGCCTGTCGCTGTGGACACCATTGCTCAAAAACTGGTAGAAGCAAAGCGTATTGTGGTGTTTGGGATCGGTTCTTCGGCAATTGTCGCCAATGATATTTTTCATAAGCTTATTCGTGTTAATAAACCGGTTTTATTTAGCACGGATTTACACGTACAACTTAGCTATTCTGCCAATTTAAATGACGGTGATTTGGCGATCGCGGTTACTGCCAGAGGCAATACCCCTGAAATTAATCGGATGCTGAAATCGGCACAGGAAAGTGGTTGCACCACGGTTGCCTTAACCCGCTTCGGGCAAGACGAATCGGCACGTATCGCAGATTTAATCTTGCCTTATTACTATGATGAGCAGCATACCCAGCTAGGGGTGATTACGCCGCAAGTGTTACAGATGGTGATTTTCGACACGCTATTTTTTAAGTATTTAACACTCGCCAATGAAGATACGGATATCGCCTTACAAAAAGGTCGACAAGCCGTGACACAGGCAGGATAACTATGATTGTCACTGAATTAGCCATCGGCGCATTGATTGGCTTAATTATTAGCACCACAGGGGTAGGCGGTGGTGTGATTGTTTTACCCATACTCACTTACTTTTTTGGGCTTAATGCCTTAGCCGCAGTAGCAACTGCAAACTTTTTATCGATGTTGATGAAAATATCTTCGTCATATATGCACTTTCGGTTGGGTAATATCCCAATGAAAGGCGCATTGATTGTACTGGCCATTATGCTACCAAGTACCTTTTTATCGAGCCTATTTGTGACTTGGCTGGGAAGTATCCCGGAATATACACAACAGGTTGAGTGGGGAATTAATTTACTGGTTGCTACGGCGATTATTTTTTCTCTGTATCTGTTTATCCAACGGATGTTTTTTCTTAATCCACTCAAAAAATTAGCGGTGAAAGAAAATCAACTTCGGGCGATGGCATTTCCTGCGGTGATGGCAGGGATTGTATTAGGAGCGACAGGTGTTGGCGGCGGAGTCGTGGTATTGCCGATGTTACTGCGTTATATGAATTTAAACATTAAGCAGGCGATTGGGACATCCATCATTGTCACAACTGTTTTATCAGGATCTTCAGCATTGGCTTATGCACAAGATGGCTACACTGATTTAAAACTGGCACTAATCTTATGTGCAGGTGCGTTATTGGTGATGCCTTTAGCTAAATATCTGTTAGTGAAGTTATCTGAGCGCACTTTCCAATACATGACATTATTACTGATTTTGTGTAGTGCCGTGATGATGACATGGAAAGTAATAATGCCGTAAAAATAGCCCCTCTTGGTGTTGTTGAGGGGGCTTTTATCTATTTATATGATACTTGTGATTAACTCATTACTCTTTTTATGCAATGTAAAAAATGGTTAAGCATGTTTTTTTACTCTTTTCTATGTATGTCATTCCAACAGATATTTATCATTTTAGCTTCATTTGATCTTATCAATAGTTTCAGCTCTTAATTGACTGAATATCCTATTCTTATATGAAAATATAATTGTATAAATTACATGTGATAACCAAGTTAAATTTAATTTAATGTTTTTTCATAATGGTTGCATTTTGTCTTTTTATTGATACTTTTTAATTACTTGGTAATATATGTTGCTGAATGTATATCTAAATACCTATCAGTAAAGAATTGATATTTTTTGTTTTTTTATATTATTTAATATTGATGGAAGTTAATTTGTAATTAAAAATATTAAAAAATATTAATGTCAATATATAATCCTTAAATATTAGTCTAAATTTGAATTGATTTGGATTATATTACCATCTATTTTTGATGCTTTAAATGTGACTGCTTTGTAAATGTTTGTAATATATTAAATTTAATGGTTCCATTATACGATTAATGTTTTTTTTACATGTCAATTAAAATAACCACTAACTTGGCTTCTATTGTCTTTACCCTAAATATGATCCAGAATTAAAAAACTGATTAATATTTTTTGATTCTTCATTCTTATTTTGGGAGTTTTTTATGTCTGTGAAAATATCAAAGAAGAATGAAAATCAAAAGATTGGATTAATAGCCTTGGTTGCCATTGTTGTTAGCTCAATGATTGGTAGTGGCGTCGATGGGCTACCACAAAATATGGCTGAAAATTCAGCTGTAGGTCCAGTGGTCATTGCTTGGCTAATTTGT
This sequence comes from Providencia rustigianii DSM 4541, assembly GCF_000156395.1. Taxonomy (GTDB): domain Bacteria; phylum Pseudomonadota; class Gammaproteobacteria; order Enterobacterales; family Enterobacteriaceae; genus Providencia; species Providencia rustigianii. The sequence goes on along the minus strand of NZ_GG703820.1, from coordinate 86,983 downwards.
GGGTTTGGGATGTTTTTTATTTCCCGTGTATTTATTGTGTTATCCAATATTCGCCCTGATTTACAGGCTGGTATCTATATGTATGCAAGAGAGGGATTCGGACCTTTTATTGCTTTCATTGTGGCGTGGGGATATTGGCTTATGACCATTTTTAGTAACGTTGCCTTTGCTATTATGGTTATGGATACCCTAAATTATTTTATTCCTGGTGATTTTAGAGGTGGAAATAATATCCCATCTGTTATTGGTGCATCTATTTTGGTTTGGGGGTTTAATTTTCTTGTCCTATCCGGAACTCGTGTTGCAGGCGTCGTGAATATATTAGGTACATTTGCGAAAATGATACCTCTAATTGTCTTTGTTTTTACGGTAGCTTATTTTTTAAATTATAATGAGTTAACCAAAAATATTTGGGGGCATAGCCCCGAGTTTTCACATCAAAAATTAGGTTCTATTTCGAGCCAAATATTCTCTCCATTGGATGTTGCTCTTTGGTCGTTTATTGGTGTTGAAGGTGCTGTTGCATTATCCGGTAGAGCCAAAAATAAAAAAGATGTTGGTAAAGCTACTTTTATAGGCTTCGTTATCTCGCTATTTATCTGTATTTTGGTTTCAATATTACCTTTTGGTATCTTTAGTCAAAGCACTCTGAGTGAGATCGCTACACCATCGACTGCGGGAATATTAAAATCATTAACAGGGGATTGGGGTGAATGGTTAATTAATATTGGCGTTCTAGTCTCAGTATTAACGAGTTGGTTAGCTTGGACGATGATTTGCGCTGAGATACCTATGGTTGCAGCACAAGATGGTACTTTCCCGAAAAAGTTTTCTCAGAAGAATAAAAATGGCTCTGCATCAGTTTCACTATGGGTGAGCAGTGGATTTATGCAGGTGGTTATTTTCCTAGTCTATTTTTCTAATCATGCATGGCTAGCGATGTTAGCAATTTCTGCCCTAACAGTTTTACCTGCATATTTAATGTCAACCGCCTATTTATTTAAGCTTTGTATCACGGGTGAATACAGTAAATATACAAATAAAAACTCCACAATTGCATTAGTGACCAGTGTGATAGGAATTTCATTTTGTTTATTAATGTTTTATGCCAGTGAAGTGAAATACCTTACGATGGTACCAATATTATTAACAGTCGGATTACCTTTGTTTATTTGGTCAAGAGTGAAACATTTTAAAGATAAACCTATTTTCACTCGAGTGGAATTAAATATTTTTATTTTTTTAATTATGCTCGATATATTGATTATTATTCTTTTTATGAATGGTATTGTTAATTTTTAATTAACCCTATAAATAAGCTTATGATTTATTTTCCTACCTCATTCATTAAGGAATGGGTATCAATTTATGATTGTCAATTTTTTGCAGTAAACAATAAAATAAAATGGAGATATATTTTGAAATTTAATCATAATATTTTATTTGTATCATCTTCTTATCTAAAAGAAGATCACCCAGCCAAACAAGCTCTTGAGCGCCTTAAAGCTGCCGTAATAGAACGTGATTTTAAGGTTTTTATCGCAGATAAAATTCAGGATGGAATAAGATTAATTCAAGAAAACCCTAAATATAGTGCCGTGGCTATTTATTGGGACGACAATGATCCTAATATGGCGAAGAATTGTGTACAGGTTGTAGCCGTATTACGTAAACGAAATCCAACGACACCGCTCTTATTAGTGTCGGAGGAAAATATTACAGATAATGTTCCTCTAGATGTCTTAAAAGAAGTTAGTGAGTACATTTATTTATATTCAGAAACGCCACCATTTACGGCTAATCGTATTTATACGCTTGTACATCGTTACGCCGAAAACCTCTTGCCACCCTATTTTAAAACACTGAAAGATTTTACTGAGGATGGTGATTACTATTGGGATTGCCCGGGACATATGGGGGGCATGGCATATTTAAAACATCCAGTAGGTATTGAGTTTATTAATTTTTTTGGCGAGAACATGATGAGGGCCGATATTGGTGTCGCCACCGCAGAAATGGGTGACTATCTGATTCATGCTGGTCCCTCAAAAAAATCAGAAGAAATCGCGGCTGAACTTTTTGGTGCTGATTGGACTTTTTACGGTGTATCAGGCTCATCAGGTTCTAACCGTATAGTCGCGCAGGGTGCTGTTGCTGCAGATGAAATTGTCATCGTCGATCGCAACTGCCATAAGTCGCTTAATCATGGCTTAACATTGTCGCAAGCTCGTCCTGTGTATTTAAAACCAACTCGTAATGGTTATGGTCTTATTGGCCCTATTCCGAATGAGCGTTTAAAAAAAGCAAGTATTGATAAGCTCATAGCTCAAAGCCCATTAAGTCAAGGTGCAGCAACATCAGAAGCGACCTATGCAGTCGTGACTAACTGCACGTATGACGGCTTTTGTTATAATGTGAACGATGTTGTTAAATATCTCGGCGAAAGCGCCCCTAGAATTCACTTTGATGAAGCTTGGTATGCTTATGCACGCTTCCATCCGTTATATAAAAATCGTTTTGCTATGGGGGTGGAGGATACACCAAATCGTCCTACTATTTTTGCTGTTCAATCAACACATAAAATGTTGCCATCGCTCTCAATGGCTTCCATGATCCATGTGAAAAAAAGTGAACGTGCCCCCCTTAATTTTGATGATTTCAATGACTCATTTATGATGCATGGAACTACCTCACCTTACTACCCAATCATTGCATCCATTGATGTGGCCGTTAGTATGATGCAAGGTCAATCAGGTACATCATTAGTTCAAGAGTCTATAGAAGAAGCGATAGCGTTCCGTAAAGCAGTTGTGTCCGTGAAACGTCAATTAAAAGAGCAAGAAGGTGAGTCAGCTTGGTTTTTTGATGTCTTGCAGCCTACGGAGGTCAAGAATCAAGAAACAGGACAAAAATACAGTTTTGAAGATGCACCGATTGAATTACTGAGTCAGGACCCAAATTGTTGGGGTTTACGTGCTGGAGATAAATGGCATGGGTTTACTGATGAGGATTTAGCCGACACAAACAGTATGCTTGATCCAGTAAAAGTCACTATTACTTGCCCTGGAATTTCGCCTGACGGTAAATATCAAGATAGAGGGATCCCCGGTTATATCATCACAAAATTCCTAGATGACCGCCGTATTGAAATAGCACGTACGGGGGATTATACCATTTTGATTTTATTTTCTGTGGGGATTACCAAAGGTAAGTGGGGAACACTGCTCGAAAGTTTATTGTCATTCAAAAAACTCTATGACAATGGCACACTTGCGATTGACGCTATTCCATCATTAAAAAATCATTCATCGAATTACGATAAGTTGACCCTTAAACAACTCTGTCAGGAAATGCATGAAAAAATGTGTGATCTTGATTTAATGAAGCATATCAATGATGCGGTTAATACCGATCCTGAACCTGTTTTAACACCTGCGGATGCCTATCAAAAAGTGGTTCGCTATAAGTCCGAACACATTCGTTTAGATGATTTTTCTGGGCGTATTGCCGCCAGTATGCTTGTTCCATATCCTCCTGGAATTCCAGTCTTGATGCCCGGTGAACGTTTACCTAAAGGAAACCAAGGAATTATTGGTTACTTACGTGCACTTCAGGAATTTGATAAGCACTATCCGGGGTTTGAGCATGAAGTTCAAGGTATCAATGTCGATGATAATGGTGATTTTTGGGTTAGGGCCATTATTGAAGATGACCGCAAAGCAGTAGAGGTTCCTAAGCATATAACCTTTAAACGTCATGTGACTTCAACCATCAAAAAAGGTCGTCAGTAACTTTAGCTTAAAGTACTGGTGACGAGAGCCATCAGTACTTGATAAAAGCTAAAAATATATTTATTGGCGTTTTTTTAACGACTTTTAAAAGGCTCTATTTATGGCAAATCAACCTTCAGCGACATCAAGTAGCACAACAGACGCCTCCTCTTCTGGAGGAACTAAATTAGGGTTAATTGCATTAATTGCAATTGTTGTTGGGTCAATGCTTGGTGGTGGCGTATTCAGCTTACCGCAAAATACAGCCGCAAGTTCTGCAGTCGGTCCTGTAATTATTGCGTGGGTGATAGCTGGCATTGGTATCTATTTTATTGCTAATTCATTTCGTATTCTGTCGGATCTCCGCCCTGATTTACAAGCAGGGGTTTACATGTATGCACAAGAAGGATTCGGTTCTTTCATTGGTTTTAGTGTGGCGTGGGGATATTGGCTAATGACTGCGTTTGGTAACGTCGCCTTTGCAGTTATTTTGATGGATGCATTTGATCAATTTTTCCCCGGGGTATTTACTGACGGCAATAACCTTAATTCAATTATTTGTGGCTCAGTTTTAATTTGGGGTTACAACTTCCTTGTATTATCAGGGACTAAAGTTGCTGGTTTTGTGAATACCTTAGGAACAATAGCCAAGCTAGTTCCTCTCATTTTATTTGTTATTATCTTGGGTTTATTAATTGATTATACTCAATTATTTAATAATTTTTGGGGGACTGCGCCTCAAGTTGTTACTCAAGTTAATCAACATATAGAACCGGCTTCTTTAATGTCGCAAATATTAGCGCCTATGACAGTAACACTTTGGGCATTTATTGGTGTCGAAGGTGCCGTTGTATTATCGGGGCGAGCTAAAAACAAAAAAGATGTTGGTAAAGCAACGTTATTAGGGTTCTTAATTGCTTTAATTATTTATATGTTTTTATCTATATTGCCTTTTGGTGTAATGCCGCAAGCTGAATTATCATTAGTTGAAAACCCTTCTACTGCCGGTGTTCTTGGGAAAGTTGTTGGTGATTGGGGAAGCTTATTAATGAATATTGGCCTGATCATATCTGTATTAGCCGGTTGGCTAGCATGGACAATGCTTTGTGCTGAAATTCCAATGGTAGCAGGACAAAAAGGTGCATTTCCTCGAGCATTTGCACGTACTAACAAGAAGCAGGCAGCAAGTGTGTCTCTTTGGGTTAGTAGCTTCATTATGCAGGCCGCAATGTTATTAGTTTATTTTTCCAGCAATGCTTGGAATACCATGTATAACATTAGTGCCTTGATGGTTGTACCTGCCTATATTACAACTACGCTTTATATGACTAAAATATGCTTGAATAAGGAATATAATCAATATTCTCAAAAAGGTCGTAATATCGCCTTGGTGAGCGGTGTAATTGGTGCATTATTTTGCTTATTCATTCTTTATGCAAGCCAAATTCAATATGTTGCACTTATTCCTATTTTATTAACTTGTGGCTTACCTATTTTTATTTGGTCTCGTAAAGAGAAAAAAGATAACTTACCTATTTTTAATAAGATGGAATTAATCTCTTTAGCTATATTATTAGCTTTAGATTTGATTGTTGTTTTCTTATTATTTAAAGGCGTTATTTCCATTTAAATCTCAGTCTTATTTCAAAGGTTACTCTTTTTATAAGAGTAACCTTGTAATAAATAAATTATTCATGATTTTTAAATTTATTCAGTAATTATCTGAAGGGTTTTGTATTTGAAAGTTAAGGTAAACAGAATGAAAATATTAATTAAATCTACAGGCGCTGCACTAGTTCTGATGACTTTTGTGAGCCAAGCGGAAGAGTTTATACCTAGTGGCTCTATTGGGGTAACACAAACATTTTATGGCAATGCGGGTAGCTATAAAACAGCAACATCACACCCATCATTACTGTTCAATTACAATTTTTATCCTAAGTGGAGTATGGCTTTACAATGGGATAGAACATGGAATATGTACCATTATGACGGTTCAGAAAAGCAACAAGATAACCGGTTTAGTGGTCCAAAAGGTACATTAAATTATAACTATGGTGTGATTGATGGATCAAAAGTGAAATGGAACTCTTCGCTAATGGTTGAGAATGAGGATGATTTTGATGGTACCAACCAAACCTACGCATTGATGCAAACAGCATTCGATTTTTCTGAATACATTCCTAAAAATGATTATATTCAAGCGACTCAATTTGCATTTTCACCTATGTATATTTATGGATGGAATACCCAAGGACCGTCAGGACATGTTAATACAGGGATTTTAAGTTTACTTACTAATTGGCAGCTCCCTGCAAATTTTTCGATTACACTAAATGCTTATGCTTTTAGAGAATGGTATGACGGAAATATGCTCATAACTGATGGAACACAGTCCTACAGTAATGCAAATTATTATATGTTTTTAGCATGGTTAAATTATTCGAATACCTTATATCAATTTAATGATAATACTTCATTGTCATTTAATTTTGTTGGTGGATTAGATCCGTATATATCCTCGAATAAAAAAGCAGCTTGGGATCCATTTATTGCAGGAAATCAAATGTCTGAATGGTTATCGCCAACAATTATGGACGGTAATTATAAAAGTACTTATACCTTGTTTGCACTACCCCAGCTTAGTTTAAATTATCAATATAATAAGGCTCTAAATTTATCTGCATTTGTTCAAGCCAAATATTCTAATCAAGTCTGGGGTTCAACTGAAAAAGATTGGGAGCTACAGCCGCAGGGAGGCGTGGGTATTCGTTATGCCTTCTAGTAAAACATGCTCATATTTAAATATGAGCATGTTATTGTTCTAAATTGTACCCGGCTTATGCTTTATAGGGGAACAATATGGCAACGTATTAATAAGGTTTAGGCAAATCAAAAAAATTCTAATGGATTTACCTATTCTAATTCTTAGAATGCTGGTTTTTTGGATAAAAATAGTGATATTCACTAATTTTTAAATTAAAAAATATGGCTATATTTTAGAGGTTTTTAATAAAATAGATTCTGGATATCAGCGATTCTGAGTATTTATTTCTATAGATATCAGCTGTATATCAAAGAGTTAAAATACGTTCTACAATTAAAGACATTAATTTTGATGCATCGACATCAGTAATAATTTTACATTTAGATTCATTATTCATAGTTTCCGAACAGTGATTAGTAGCAGTAGATATGGTGGCAAGACTATGACCAAATAGTCTATTGGATTCATATTCAATAGTAATTGAACCGTCAACACCTGAAAAAATTTCAGGTTGAATGAGGTATGCGATAACGCAGGGGTCATGCAGAAAAGGATCACATTCGGCATATCTTCGGCACATCTCTGCCACTTTCAGGGCAATAACATCACCTTTTTCCAAAGACGTGCACAAACCTGCTCTTATATCAGCTTTACTTGTTACATCCAAACCAAGCATAGTAATATGTCGTGCGCTATCAAAAACAATATGAGCAGCATGGGGATCTACATAAAAATTAAATTCAGCTGCTGGTGTTATATTTCCCTGTGTAAATGCGGCTCCTCCCATAACTACAATATCTTTTACATTATCAACTAATTTTGGTTCTTTAATGATAGCTATTGCGATATTAGTGAGAGAAGCCATTGCGCATAATGTTACTTCACCTGGATTTGACATTACTGAATCAATAATAAAGTCTACCGCATGACCTGAATCATTTTGGTATTCTGGCGTAGGTAGGAGCACCCCAGCTAGCCCATCTGTACCATGAACATTAGTTTTATTTCCAGTTTTGGTCATTAATGGACGATCGCAGCCTTTTGCTAGAGGAATATCTAGCCTATTCGCTAATGTAAGTAATTTTTTTGCATTACTGTGAACCTTTTCTAACTCTACATTCCCAGCGACTGTCGTTATCCCGATGATTTCTATTTCTGGTGACGCTATCGCGAGAAAAATGGCCACTGCATCATCAACTCCAGGATCACAATCTATTATTATTTATGCATTTTTACTCCTTGATTTATATTTTATTAATTAGAAAGGTGAAAGTATTAAGAATTAAATCTAAAGTGACTATATATTTAAATTGTCTAAATATTAAAAAATATGAAAGATAAAGTTATAAGGACTGCAACAATAAAAACATAGAGGGTTTATTCTGTGTGCTTCCCAAAAAACATCTTTATTGGAATGATTACATTATCAATTCTTGATGCTATATCATCAAGAATGGCAAGTCTATTTTTTGAAGTCAAGAAAGTGTATAGTTAAAAATAAAAATCACAACAAATATAAATTACTCCAAAAGGATTACAATGTTAGTAGATTTTAATTTTTAATTAATTATATCGGTTATAAAAAAGGATTTTAAAATTAACCTATTATTGCATAATTGATTACATTAATAATTAAAAAATTTAAAATATAGTAATCTAAAATAAGCTATTTTGTTTGTCTTTTTTTTAAATAATTCTAAAAGTGTGAATTTCATCGCATTTATAAACTCATTGCTCAAAGTCCATTAAGTAAAGGTGCTGCAACATCAGAAGCGACTTATGTCGTCGTGGCTAACGGTAAGTATGACGGCTTTTATTATAATGTGAACGATGTTGTTAAATATCTTGGCGAAAGTGCCCCTAGAATTCACTTTGATGAAGCTTGGTATGCTTATGCATGCTTCCTCCCGTATATAAAAATCGTTTTGCTATGGGGGAGGATACACCTAACTGTCCCACTATGTTTGCTGTTCAATCAATACATAAAATGTTGCCATCGCTCTCAATAGCTTCCATGATCCATGTGAAAAAGTGAACGTACCCCATTAATTTTGATGATTTCAATGACTCATTTATGATGCATGGAACTACCTCACCTTATTACCTAATCATATCCTCAAATAAAAAATCAGCGTGGGGATCCAATAAGCCTTTTGATTGAAATTACGGGGCACTAAATTTACTCATAAAGCTAACTTCGCATGAATTATGTGTAATCGAAAAACAGGCTCCGGTTGGCATTTGTTAATAATAAATAGTAATTAAATTATATTTTTTATTATAATTTGATATAATTAATTTGTTATTAATAGTAGAGTAAGAATATGAAAGTATGTATGGGAGGGACACAGTTTGATGAAGATAGTACTTACATTGAATGAGGCCAGTTTGAATATATTTTATTGTTTTTTTTATTAGAATTTAAAATGGATACGAATTGTTTTAAGTGGATATTTATTACATTACCATTATTTACTCTGAAATGGAGTAATATATCAATGTAAGTTCGGTTGTTTATCGATTGATTGTCACTTTGTGACAATATAATAAACTGAAAATTATATATTTTTATGTCTATTTTAGATTAATTTACTAGAATATCTAAATATTCACATTCTCTAATCAATTCTTTGATGTTGTTACTATTTAAAATTATTATACATTATATGAATGTACTATTGTATTGAGTAATCAATGATATAAAGTCTAACTAAATATTTAATTTATGATGGGATGGCTATATGAAAGATCTAATTTTAGGGGGGAGTGTTTTTATACCCGGTATAGCCCTTATCTTGTTTTTGGGTTTTTTTTGTGGTTGTCTATAAGGGCTATCTATATTGGTTTGGTTATGAGGAATGAATATGCTGGCAGCCTTTTCGATATTTCAATGTTGTTTTTTTGCATATTAATAATACATGTGATTGCTAATTTATAATTGGTTATAGAATGAATATTAAAAAGTACTTATTAGTTGTAATATCCATATTTATTATTATCTCATCTATTTATGTGTTATGGAATCATTATGCTATGAGCCCATGGACCCGTGATGGCAGAATTAGAGCTGAAGTGAGTGAAATAACAGCTGAAGTTTCAGGTAAAATTGAAAAACTCTTAATTGTTGACAATCAAGAGGTGAAGAAAAATGAGCTACTATTAGTTGTTGATCCAACTGATTACGATATTAAATTACGCGAGTCTGAAATTGAACTTAATGAGCTTATTGTTCAATATAATTTTGCTAAGAGCCAACTTGCGAGACGTAGTAAACTTAGTCAAGTTGCTATATCAAAAGAGGAGCTGGAAGATGCAAAATCAAGGCTGGATAGTTTAACGAAAAAAATTGAGCTATCGAAAGTTAAAATTGAAAAAGCAAAATTGGATTTATCAAGAACGGAAATTAGATCACCAGTAAATGGTTTTATAACAAACTTAAATTTAAGAAAAGGTAATTATATTAGTGCAGGTGCGCCATTATTCGCTATTATTGATGAAGATTCCTACTATGTTATCGCTTATTTAGAAGAAACAAAAATGCGTAACGTAGCTGTAGATAATAATGTAACGGTAACGCTTTACAGTAATAATGAAGAACTTAAAGGAAAAGTACAAAGTATAGGCCGAGCAATTGATGATAACAACTCTAGAACGGGTAATCAGCTTCTTGAAAATGTAGAGCCTAATTATCCTTGGGTTCGGTTAGCACAACGAGTTCCAATTAAAATTTCCTTAAATAATATTGATGGGGTACACCTTATTCCCGGAACAACCTGTACCGTATTTATTGAAGATTAATATATGAATTCAAATTGGATGTTTGCAATAAAATTCACATTGGCAATTTTATTGGCTTGGTATGTATCTTCATACCTCGGTTTTGATAAGCCATACTGGGCAATGATGACTGTTGCAATCATTGGATACCCTGACCGGTCATTAAGTCTTGCTAAAATGGGAGCAAGATTAGTCGGTAGTTTTATCGGTGTCATAGCCGTAACCTTGATTGCTAACATTAGCCTCAATGATCAATGGTTATTTACATCATTAATTATAGTTTGGTTATCAGCATGCTTATTTTTAACGTTAACTTCACGCTATATGATGCCATACATGTTTTCGTTATCAGGGTATACTTCAGCAATTATAGCATTTGGTACATCGGTTTATCCTTTACCGATGACAATTTTTGAATTGTCCCAAGAGCGGCTAATTGAAGTGACAATAGGTATTATCGCTTATACCTTCGTTATGTATATTTTACCGTCTAAACGACATGTTTTTCAAACTCAGATAATTAAGAAAAAAATTCAGAGTGAGAAGAAAAAAGTACTTTCTGAATTATTTAAAGGTCATAGGGGTAATACCATTAAAGAAGTAAAGGAGGTTATTACATCGAGTATATCTTATGATGAGTTAAGTCAATATGAGAGTAATTTTATTTCATTTAAGAAGTCAAGTAGCCAACTATTTAAATTACCATTATTTATAACTTTTATTATTATTGGATTAGAAAATAAAGATATTTTGAAATATAAAGGCTATAGCGAATTTTTAAATATTAAAAGTAAGAGTAATATTAAGCTGGATTATAGCCACTATGAGTTTTTTGATTGGAAAGATATTATATCAAACATAATGAGGTTAGTTCTTGGTCTCGTGATCAGTGTTATCTTCTGGTTTAATACTGCATGGGATTATGGATATATCCTAGCTGTACTTGTTAGTATTTCATTTACTTTTGGTGTGACTATACCAAAAGCAAATAAACTTGCATTTGTCATTTTTATAGTTGCATTACTTGTTGTTTTAATTGGTTATATTTTGAAATTCTATTTTTTAATTCAAGTATCAAGTTTTTCTCAAGCTGCATTGGTTATGTTACCTATTTTTCTTTTATTAGGTATTCTTAAAACAGGTGGTAAGTTATCTTTTTTGATTTCACATGTTATGTGCATATCAATTATATTTATAATTAATTTCACTAACCCAATGAGTTTTGATTTTGTAAGCTTTTCAAATACTTCTATTGCTCTTGTATTTTCAATTGTTATAGTAACTCTTATGTTGTATATCATTCCTTTAAGTACTGATGAGCAAGTGGAAAAAAGAAAAACTCAATTTATATTGAGAAAAATAAGTGAATTTAAGGGAAATAAAGATGAAATTTCAAAATTAAAAAATACAATTATTATTAATATTAACTCATTCTCTAAAAAAGAAAATATAATTAAGATGTATGTTTTTTTATCATTATTATGTGTCTATGAAATGGCGAATTTACAAGAATCAAAGGATCTTTTAATGGCTGTTATTTTTGGGATTTTAAATGACGATGATAAAACAAAAATCTTATTCATATTAGAAAGCCAGAATAGTAAAAATGATGATGCAATTATTCGTTATACTAAAAATATTCTTAATTTTTTATAATAACTTTAAACTAAAATGAGGTGGTCATGTTTGATTTATTAACAGCGCTGGGTATTGGGCTTGCTGTTTTATTACCTTTATCTAACCCATTGACAACGGTTGCATTGTTTCTTGGTTTATCGGGTGAAATGACAATAGAAGGTCGCCAAAAAGTCATAAAAATGACACCTATCTATGTCTTTTTCATTATGATAATTTCATGGTATTCAGGCCAAGCCATCATGAATACTTTTGGTGTATCAATTCCGGGATTACGTATTGCTGGTGGTTTTATTGTTGCTTACATAGGCTTTAGAATGTTGTTTCCTATTGTTACTAGCAATATAAGTGATGATGATAAAAAAGTTAACGATAGCAATTCTAGCGTTGCATTTGTACCATTAGCAATGCCGAGTACTGCAGGGCCCGGTACTATTGCGATGATTATTAGTATGGCTTCTTCAGTCATTACTAATGAGCATGCCTATCCGCATTGGGTGATATTGATTGCACCTCCTTTAGTATTTCTTATATTTTCGATTATTCTTTGGGCATGTTTAAAAAGCTCGACTATTATCATGAAATTTTTTGGCAAATCGGGTATTGATGCAATATCAAGATTAATGGGATTTTTATTAGTTTGTATGGGTGTACAATTTATTATTACAGGTATAGGCGAGCTAACTCGGTCAGGTTTTTTTAGCTAATTTCATCAACTGTAGATAACGGCTATATACATCATAATTTAGGTCACATAGGTATATATTAATATGTGGCTTGAAGTATTTTGGGGAAGAAATATATGGTTGGGAGTGAAGTGAGTTGACCCCCAGTAGAATTAACACTTTGGGATAGTATGGGTTTTGGTAGATTTAAAAAGCAAAAACCCGCAATTAAGCGGGTTCTTTAAATAGTGGTGCCCGGACTCGGAATCGAACCAAGGACACGGGGATTTTCAATCCCCTGCTCTACCGACTGAGCTATCCGGGCAACGGAGCGTATTAAACCTGATTTAAGAGGGTGAGTCAAGGCAGATCCTAAAACTTTTGATTGAGTGCGCTTTTTTTCAGCATTTGAGTTAAATTTTAAACAAATCAACATGAAAATACGTAATGAAATAACCAAAATGCCAGCAAAGAGAAACACTTGCTGGCATTTTTTAATGGCATTTTAGTGAGCGAAACTAGCGCAAATAGTTTTTCTGAGCTTTATTCACTTTAATGAGATAGTTACGCGACTCTGCCGCAGGGTGTTTAGTGGATAACGTTTCATACACTTCACCAGGCTCTAAATTATTTATTTTCTGAGCCGCTTGTTTCTTATCATTATGGAATACGCGCAGAACGCTGCCTGCACCGCCATTATAAGCAGTGATCACCGCATAGCGGCGCGATGTTGGATTGCGGATATCACCGAGATAGCTATTTTGTAAAATAGCTAAATAGGCTGTACCCGTATCAATATTTTTCTCTGGGTCAAACAGGTAGCTGCGGCTTGGTACGCCAGATTTTCCTTGAGAACGGAACACATCTTTACCCGCAGTATTTTGCATTATCTGCATCAGACCCATTGCGTCCGAACGACTCACTGCATACGGGTTGAAGCTGGATTCAATCTGCATAATTGCCAAAATCAGCGACTCATCAACACCATACTTAGCGGATGATTTCTTAATATATGGTAGATATTTATGGGCTCGTTTATCTAAGTGGTTCGGTACTAACTGCATAGTGACCGACCAAACCACATTCATACCAGATTGCCTGCGCTGCATTTTATTGCTGATCAGATAATCTGCAAATTTAGTTGCACGCCATTCCCAACGAATAGGCTCGCCAGTATTATCCATCACTTGCCCAAACAAGAATGGCTCTTTACTGTGTGGAATATCGTTAATATCGGAGTAGAGGTCGATAGAGTTTGGGTCATCGCCCATTAATAATGTGGTAACAATCGCTTTTTTCAGATGCTCTGAAGGCTCGACTGCCGCAATTGTTTCGACCGTGATGGTTCCTGCATCAAAATTAATATGACTGCGGGTACGATATTGGTCGGTATATTTCACATAGTCCTTTGGACCGGCAATCAGAACTTCTTTTATCCCCCAAATATTTTCAATATTGTGGGCAAATTGACCCATTAAAATATCGAACCCATTGGTATCTTTGACATAGTCAGGATTAAAGTCAGATTTCTGTTTACTGGAACAGGAAACGATAAGTGGTATCAACAATGTGAGGGCAAATAATTTTTTCATACGATCCACAATATTAATGCAAACTAGCGATTATCTCGTCCATATACTCTAAATCACCCAAGTTGCATGTCGGTAGCAAACCGAGCCATGCAACTTGACGAACTATAAATATAGACCTAAAAATTATTTTTCAGGGGTATATCCATCAATTTTAATATCATGACCTTCAAATAAGAACTTAACCATTTCCTGTTCTAGCATTTTACGGTCATCAGGATTCATGGTATTTAATTTTTTCTCATTGATCAGCATGGTTTGTTTAGTCATCCATTGAGCCCATGCTTCCTTCGAAATTTCATTAAAGATACGCTTTCCTAATTCACCAGGATAAAGCTGAAAATCTTGCCCATCAGCATCACGTTGTAAGAAAGTGCAAAAAATGGTTCTACTCATTTAATTTTTCCTCGAATATCAGGTAGTAAGGCAAGTTGTTTTAATAAACTTTCAACCGGAGCTGCAAGACCGATTGTTGCGCCTAGGTGTAAGTTATACCAGAGTCCTGTGCCTTCATCCATGGCAGAGTTAAATGCCTGAATATTAACTTTTACAGGGATAATATCTAAATGGAAATGGCTAAACGTGTGGCGAAATGCAATTAATTGTTCTGGCGTGTCATATTTCATTCCCGAATCCGCCAGCCAAGCTGAAAGCTGCTCACTGTTTTCAAATTGTGGGAATGCAAATAATCCTCCCCAGATCCCAGAGGGTGGACGTTGTTCCAGCCACACCTTATCGTCGTGCTGTAGGATTAAAAACCAAGCGCTTTTCTCAGGGATCTTCTGTTTCGGTTTTTTCCCCGGATAGGATGCCCAAGAGTGATTGGCATAAGCGACGCAACCACTATTTAATGGGCACAATTCACATTTCGGTTTGCTACGTGTACAGACCATCGCACCAAGATCCATCATGGCTTGGTTAAAGTATTCAACTTCAACAGCAGGGGTAACTTTGGTACTAATTTCCCATAACCGATTTTCGACCTCTTTCTTACCCGGCCAGCCACCGACGGCATAGCAGCGAGCCAACACGCGTTTTACGTTACCATCGAGGATTGGAAAATGCTGTTGCTGAGAGAGCGAAAGAATCGCGCCTGCGGTAGAGCGTCCCACTCCAGGTAAGGCATTCACTTCTTCAAAGGTTGTAGGAAACTTGCCGTTGTATTGTGTGGCAATCACTTGCGCTGCTTTGTGAAGATTACGTGCTCGGGCGTAATATCCCAGCCCTGTCCAGAGGTGTAAAACCTCATCTAACGGGGCATTAGCTAACGCAGTGACGTCAGAAAAGCGTTGAATAAATTTTTCAAAATAGGGAATGACAGTGCTGACTTGGGTTTGTTGTAGCATCACCTCGGAAAGCCAGACATGGTAAGAGGATTTTTCCTGCTGCCATGGCAAGGTTTTTCGTCCATATTTGTGATACCACTTGAGCACTGCACTTGAAAATTGTTGAGCTTCCATTGATTCGTTATTTTTATTGGTATTTCAGTCATGGGGAGGATTGCAACATAGACCGAGGTAGCTGTAAACCGCTTCGTGTGTAAAGTTATCCAATTATCAACTGCAAGATCCCTGAAGTTTTGGTAAACTCGCGTACTCGCTATAATTTGGCGAGAATTGATGAACACAATTTGGATTTTTTTATACTCTTGTTGGCACATTATCTAATTGGACAACGAATTTTTTAGAACTTTATTATGATCAATAACGTTATCTCCCCCGAATATAATGAAGATGGGCGTGTTATGCGCCGTGTCCGTAGTTTTGTCCGCCGTCAAGGGCGTCTGACAAAACGTCAGGAAGAAGCATTAGAAAGCGAATGGGCTGAAATGGGTATCGATTTTATTAACGAACCTTTTGATTTCGCTAAATTATTTAATAATTCAAATCCGGTTATTTTAGAAATCGGTTTTGGAATGGGTACTTCGTTAGTCACTATGGCGGAGCAGAACCCAGATAAAAACTTTCTCGGTATCGAAGTGCATGCACCGGGTGTGGGCGCTTGTTTAGCATCAGCAAAAGAAGCAAATGTGACTAACCTGCGCGTCATGTGCCACGATGCGATCGAAGTCTTAGACTTTATGATCCCTAACGGCAGCTTGGCGATGGTTCAGTTATTCTTCCCTGATCCTTGGCATAAATCGAAGCACAGTAAACGTCGTATTGTGCAGGTGCCTTTTGCAGAAAAAATTCGTACTAAATTAACGGACGGTGGTGTATTCCACATGGCAACAGACTGGGAGCCTTATGCAAAACATATGCTTGAGGTAATGAACAGTGTTGCAGGCTATGAAAACGTATCCGTTTCAGGGGACTATGTGCCTCGTCCAGAATCAAGACCAGAAACAAAGTTTGAAAAGCGCGGCCAGCGGTTAGGGCACGGTGTATGGGATTTAATGTTTAAGAGGATTTAATGATGGCTAAACAACAACGTAGTCGCCGTTTACGTAAAAAATTACGTTTGGATGAATTCCAAGAATTAGGCTTCATCGTAAAATGGAATTTTAAAGAAGGTACGCCAATTGAAGAAGTGGATAGCACAGTTGACCAACTGATTGCTGAAGCTATCGAACCAAACGGTTTGGCATTTGAAGCTAGCGGCTACTTGAGCTGGGAAGGTATTGTTTGCCTACAAAAAATTGGCAAATGTACTGAAGAGCACCGTCAAATTGTTGAAAATTGGCTAAAATCAAAAGGGATGAACGACGTTGTTGTTTCTGAACTGTTTGATGTTTGGTGGGAATAATCACTAATTTGATTATTGATTAAGGCATCCAATTGGATGCCTTTGTTTTCTGTATTACGAAGTAACCATTCTGGAGTAACGCATTTGAGTACCCAGTTTTCTGACCAATTACTACATGATATTTTGGATCAAGTTCGCCCGTTGATAGGTCAAGGGAAGGTTGCGAACTACATTCCAGCTCTTGGCTGTGTTCCTTCACATCATCTGGGTATTGCGGTGTATACCGCAGAAGGCGATATTTTTACTGCTGGTGATGCACGGATACGCTTCTCTGTTCAGTCTATTTCTAAAGTCCTAAGCCTAACGCTGGCGATGACGCGCTATGAAGAGCAAGAAATTTGGAGCCGTGTCGGCAAAGAGCCGTCAGGTTTGCCTTTCAACTCATTGATTCAAATAGAAATGGAAAAAGGCATTCCCCGTAATCCATTTATCAATGCGGGAGCGATTGTGATTGCGGACATGCTGCAATCCCGTCTTAGCGCTCCGAAACAGCGAATGCTGGAGTTTGTTCGGAAATTAGCTTGCGAACCTAATATTAGCTATGACATTGCTGTTGCTCGCTCGGAAATGGAACATGCTAGCCGTAATGCGGCAATCGCGTATTTAATGAAATCTTTTGGTAATTTTGAAAATGATGTTTTAACTGTGTTAGAAACTTATTTTCATTATTGCTCTCTAAGTATGAACTGCGTTGAGCTGGTGAAATGTTTCTCCTATTTAATGGCTCAGGGGGAAACAGCTTGCTCAATTGACCCGATAATCACGCCGTTACAATCTAGGCAAATCAATGCGCTTATGATGACTTGTGGCATGTATGATGGCTCTGGCGAATTTGCATTTCGAATTGGAATGCCCGGTAAATCAGGGGTCGGTGGCGGTATTGTTTGTGTGGTTCCGAATCAATTCACAGTGGCGGTTTGGGCGCCGGAATTGGATTTAGCGGGAAACTCTTTGGTGGGATGTGCCGTCTTAGAATTACTTGCGAAACGAATTGGACGTTCTGTTTTTTAATTATCGTTCTATCAATAGAAAGATAATCAACGAGGAGATTTTATGTTGCGCCGTACTTTCATTGCATTTTCATTACTGGCATTTGCAGCTACGAGCCAAGCGGCTGATTATAATTGTGCCGTGACGCCAAAAGACGATATTTTTATGACGCCAGATAGCGTCCAAGTTGTTGGGCAGAGTGGGGATTTAAAAATTACGCCAAACGGCGATGTTACCCTGAATGGTAAAAATGTTGTGCTGACCGCTGAACAGCAGCAGCAAGCATTGCGTTACCAGTCGGCTATCCGACAAGACCTTCCATGGATAAAAAAAGAGTCTGAGCAGAAATTGTCTGCATCCAGAAAGTCACTGGATAAAGTGGTCGCAAAAGTGGTTGGCAACGAGAGTAATATTCGTAACCGTTTAACGAAACTCGAAAAAGATTTAAATGGTCAGATTGACCAGATCATTGAAACTCGTCCAAATGGCTATGTTTTCCATCATCAAGGTATTAAGAAAGTAGAAGCTAGCGGACGTCAGCTAGTGAATGAAAGCTTAGGTGGCATCTTACAAGACAGTATCAATGAGATGGGCTGTAAGCAGCTAATGGCTGGTGGTGATACCAATGCACTGTTGCAAGGTATGCTGGGTGATTTAGGTGGCTTACAGCAGGAAATTGAAGGCGAATGGAAAAACCAAGAAAATAGTTTCCAGCAGTTTGGCCAGCAAGTTTGCACCAAAGTAACGTCATTAGAGCAGCAACGAATCAGCTTACTTAATTCAATCAAAGCTAACTAGTTAACTTCTATCTCTAATTTTAAAAGCAGCAATCAGGAAATGGGTTGCTGCTTTTTTATATCAAAAATAAAGGATAAACTATGATGCAAATAACATAAACGAAAACAATAGTAATAATCATTATCATTTAATTGACTTATTAGTAACTCTCCTTAGAATGCGGGTTTGGCTTAACGACTAAATTGGTGTCATTCATATGAAAAAATTTATTCCAGCTGTACTCGTTTCTATCCTGTCATTCTCCGCACCTTACGCACTGAGTGCTGAATCTACTGCATTTACACCTAACGCAATCACTGCACAAGGTACGGATAAAGTGACTGTTAAGCACCTCTCCGGTGAAACTGACGTGGTTAAAAAACCACAAAAAGTAGTGCTATTTGATTTCGGTATTTACGACTCAATGCAAAAGCTTGGGCTAGGGGATAAGGTTGTTGCATTGCCAACGGCTAATGCACCCGCTTATGTGAAGGCCGGAATTCCTGCGACAATGAAAAATGCGGGGGGCATGAAGCAGCCAGATTTAGCTGAAATTGAAGCACTAAAACCCGATTTAATCGTGATCACGGGTCGCCAAGGCAAATCTTATGAAGCACTGTCAAAAATTGCGCCGACATTGAATTTAGGTTCTGATAGCAAAAATTATATCGATTCGGTAAAAGCGAACATCAGCTTAATTGGCGAATTGTACGGTAATCAAAAAGAAACTGCGGAGCAGTTAGCGCAATTGGATAAAACTATTGCAGCAGCGCAACAAAAAGCAGCTGCTTCCAACAAAAAAGTATTGGTTTTACTGCATAACGACGGCAAGTTAATCCCGAATAACCAAGCAGTTGTTTATGATGTAGTTAAAGCTCAACGTGCTGAATTACCGGTTCAAGCAGATGCTGATAAATCAAAACGTCGTGTCGTGGACACCAAAACTATTGCTCAAGCAGATCCGGATGTCATTTTAATTGTGGATCGTAGCGAAGCGATTGGTGCAGGTAAGCTGGATAAAACGGTATTTGAAGACAAAAATATCCAAGAAACCAAAGCGTATAAAGATGGCAAAATTACCTATCTGCAATCTGATCTGTGGTATCTCTCTGGTGGTGGCTTAGTCAGCTTAACCGAACAAATCGATGCAGTGACTAAAGCACTGTAATTGATAAAATCAGTTATTATTCTCAAGAGAAAGCCAGCATTTAGCTGGCTTTTTTTCATGCTGAAAATTATTCGTTACCTACTCATCCCCTAAAAATAGCTCCAGCAGAGAGTTTAGGAATAATTTACCATGTTCAGTAATTTGCCATTCATCAGCGGTTTCCGTGATATAGCCTTTGGCTAACGCTTCATCAATAGCGGAACGTACCACGGACTCAGGCAGTCCTGTATATTCCGTAAATTCACTACGAGGCATTGATTCGAGTAACCGAAATCGGTTCATAAAATATTCGAATGGACGGTCTTCATTCTCAACATTGTAACGGTTATCGAGATAACGACCTTCCATATAACCCCGTGGGTGTTTGGTTTTTACCGTGCGTAAAATTTGCCCATCGGTGGACGTGATTTTCCCGTGAGCACCGCAACCAATTCCGAGGTAATCCCCAAATCGCCAATAATTTAAATTATGCTGACATTGATAACCGGGCTTTGCATAAGCCGAAGTTTCATATTGCTGATAGCCTGCAGCTGACAGTAATTTATGACCTTCGGTGTAGATATCCCACAGTGTGTCATCATCAGGAAGAGTAGGCGGTCGCGAACCAAATTGGGTATTTGGCTCGATAGTTAACTGATACCAAGAAAGATGCGGTGGCGCGAGCTCAATCGCTTGGCGTAAGTCAGATAAACCTTCATCGCGAGTTTGAGAGGGGAGACCGTGCATCAAATCTAAATTGAAACTACGTAAATGCAAGTTAGTTGCCAGTTTGGCTGCACGTTTTGCTTCATCAGGACCATGAATGCGCCCAAGCGTAATCAGTTTATCGTTGCCAAAACTTTGAACACCAATAGAGATTCGGTTGATCCCTGCGGCTTGGTAGCCAGCAAAACGTTCGGCTTCTACTGTTCCGGGGTTGGCTTCCATCGTCACTTCGGCGTCAGGATCAAGATTTACACGCTGACGAATGCCATCCATCAGCATCTGCATGGATTTAGCACTGAGCAAGCTTGGCGTTCCACCACCGATAAAAATCGTTTTGACTGGACGGGAGCCTATTAGCCCCACGTCGCTATCAAGATCGTGCAGTAAGTGCTCGACATACTCAACTTGGGGGATCTCCCCCTTCATTGTATGTGAATTAAAATCACAATAAGGGCACTTTTGTACACACCAAGGAATGTGGATATACAGGCTTAACGGGGGAAGCTTAAGCATTTTTTAGGACATCCAACATCATGGCTAAGGCTTTACCGCGATGGGACACCGCTTGTTTTTGTGCTTTAGTTAACTCCGCAGAAGTACAGCCCAATTCGGGGACATAGAAAATAGGATCGTAGCCGAATCCACCTTGACCTTTAGCTTCACGGGTTAATATGCCGTGCCAGCGACCGTGAAAGACTAATGGAGTAGGATCCTCTGCATGACGCAGGTATACCAAAACACAGTTAAATTGTGCCTGACGTTGGTTATCAGGAATATCTTTCATGGCATCGAGAAGCTTGTCTAGATTTTGCTGATCACTTGCCTCTTCTCCAGCATAACGCGCGGAGTAGATCCCTGGAGCTCCACCTAATGCATCGACGGAAATACCTGAATCATCAGCAATTGCAGGTAAGCCTGTTTGTGCTGATGCATGGCGAGCCTTGAGAATAGCATTCTCAATAAAGGTCAATCCGGTCTCTTCTGCGGACTCAACCCCAAGGCTGGTTTGTGCCACGATATCCATACCGAAATCCCGCAGTAAATCGGCTAATTCATTCACTTTGCCCGGATTACCGGTCGCTAAAACTACTTTTTGCATCTTTTACATCTTCCCTTACATAATGCCAATAGAGAACAGCATGGCGGTTAATGATGGGTCAATCATTAAAGAGACATCAACACGCAGGTAGTTCAGGGCTATCAAAATAAACATGACAATCATGGCTGAAAAATCTAATCCGCCCATCGCAGGAATAATGCGGCGAATTGGTGCCATTAGAGGTTCAGTTAATTGGAATAGCAGGTAATCAACGGGATTACGACCTTGGCTAACCCAGCTTAAAATAGCGCGGATTAGGATCATCCAGAAAATCAGCTTACCAATATAAGTTAGTAGTAAAATCAGCGCCATAGGTAGCAAAGTAAGCCCTATCGCTGGGAGCATATTGGTTGCCCACATCCCAAAGATAATATCGGCAATGGAGAGCACAAATGCGACGAGTAACGTAGCCGTGTCGATAGAACCCACGGATGGAATTAGGCGACGTAGTGGCCCAACAATCGGCTGAGTTGCTTTGACGACAAACTGTGAGAATGGGTTATAAAAGTCTGCACGAACACACTGCATCCATACTCTGAGCAAAAGCACAAAGATATACAGTTGGAATAGGGTGGTAACAATAAAAACGAGAGTCTGCATGGCTTGTCCCAAAAATTAATTAAAAAAGTTTTTCCATCTCTTCCGCTCTATCAATCGCGCTTTGCATAGCTTTAGCGACAGTTTGCGGTAGATTACCATTATAAAATTGCTCTAAAGCCATAGCGGTAGTGCCGCCTTTAGAGGTGACTTGTTCACGTAATGTAGAGAATGCAGTGTCACCCTGTGATTTAGCTAGCGCAACGGAGCCTTCAATGGCATTAAGCACTAATTCACGAGCTTGTTTTTCATCGTAGCCAAGTTGCTCTGCTTTTTGCTGCATCGCTTCCATAAACAGGAATAAATAGGCTGGAGAGCTACCGGTTACTGCAATGATATTATTAATTTCTTTCTCTTCAGTACACCAAGTGGTACTGCCAACACTTTCCATTAACTGCTGGGTAAACTGTTTATCATCTTCAGTGACATTCGATTGAGCAAACAGGCCACTGACACCTTTACCTACCAGAGATGGGGTATTGGGCATAATGCGAACAAGGTGTAATGGATGTGCAAAATAGTCATTATAACGATCCGCTGGAATCCCCGCGGCGATGGTTAAAATAAGTTTATTGTCCAGATTATCTAGCTGCTGTAACGGTTCACAGACCTCTTTCATCATTTGAGGTTTTACTGCCAAAACAATCACTTCAGCTTGCTGCGCAGCGGTTAAATTATCATTGGTACTGATAATGCCGTATTGCTGTGCCATCTTATCGCGTCGGACGGGGGTCGGGGAACACACGGTGATCATTGATGCTGGGTAACCATGAGCCACGAGACCCGCAATAATGGCATTCGCCATATTCCCCGCGCCAATAAAGGCAATTTTGCGATGTTGCATGTTGTTCTCCTAAAATTAATTATGGTACTGACGAGCACCAAAAATGGCGGTACCAATGCGAACAAGGGTCGACCCGCAGTGGATAGCAGCGGCCATATCATCAGTCATTCCCATCGACAAAGTATCAACGGTAGGATAGTTATTTTTCAATTGTTGAAAAGCCTGTTCCATTTGTCTAAATGCTGCACACTGGCGCTCGTAATCAGTTTCGGGTGCCGGAATGGTCATTAAACCTCTCAGCACCAGATTCGGTAATTGAGCAACTTGTGCGGCAAGAGCGTCAACGTCTTCAAGTTTGATGCCTGACTTACTGTTTTCATCGCTAATATTAATTTGGATAAGTACATTCAGTGGGGCTTTATTTTGTGGGCGCTGTTCATTTAAACGCTGAGCGATTTTAGCTCGGTCTAATGTGTGGAACCAATCAAAATGCTCTGCCACTAAACGACTTTTATTGGACTGTAATGGTCCGATAAAGTGCCAAACCAGATCGGTTCTATCAGCGAAATATTGGATTTTCTCAACGCCTTCTTGAACATAGTTTTCACCAAATTGGCGAAGACCGGCGTCAATAGCCTCTAAGATGGCTTCACAAGGTTTGGTTTTACTGACGGCTAACAGTGTAATTTCTTGTGGGGAGCGGTGACACTCAGTAGCAGCAAGATTGATGCGAGCGGTGACTTCCGCAATATTATTTTGAATGGTCATTTTTATTCGATACCGTTTTTCAGTTGCTTTCGGTGAATATTCAGAATTAACCCTAGTGTAAAGCAATTTGCGGGAGAACGGCACCTTTGCAGCAACTGAAAGGGTAAAATAAACGTAAAGATGTGTTTTCTAGTAATTCTGCTCAAACCAACTTTCTAAAATCACGACCGCAGAGGCTGAGTCGACCTTACCTTTACTTAAGGCGCGATATCCACCTTGTTCAAATAGACCTGCTTTGGCTTCAACGGTGGATAACCGCTCGTCGTGTAATTTCACTTGCACACCAAAACGTCCGTGAATGCGGTTAGCAAAGTTACGCGCTTGGCTGGTGACTAATTGCTCGGTACCATCCATATTCAGCGGCAGTCCCACAATCACTAATTGAGGTTGCCACTCTTTAAGTAGTTTTTCAATTTGTTGCCAATCTGGTCTGCCATCATTCGCCTTTAACGAGGTGAGGGCGCGGGCGGTTCCTGTAATTTCTTGTCCTACTGCAACACCAATACTTTTGGTGCCAAAATCGAAGGCAAGTAACGTTCTTGCTGACATTATGCGTGCCCCGCTTGCATAGAAATAGTGTGGATATTGATCCCCAAAAGGTTGCCTGCCGCTTTCCAACGCTCACTCAGTGGCGTGTCAAAAATCAACTTAGGATCAGCATTGACGGTGAGCCAGCTATTTTCCATGATTTCACGTTCCAATTGCCCCGGCTCCCAACTCGAGTAGCCTAATGTCACCAATGAATTCATCGGATGTTGCTCATTGCCCAAGGTCTCTAAAATATCTTTCGATGTGGTTACCATAATATGGTCATTGAGACGTAGACTAGCCGCATATCCAGTGACTGGCGTATGGATAATAAAGCCGTGTTCTTCCGCAACAGGGCCTCCCGCGATCACCATTTTTTCAAGGTTTCGAGAATTAATATGTTCAGACACTGAAATTTCGAGTTTTTTCAGCATCGAAAACACAGAAAAATCTTCAATGGGTTTGTTAATCACTAACCCCATAGCACCATTTTCGTTGTGTTCGCAGATATACACGACGGATTGGTGGAAATAGGGATCCGTGAGTGACGGCATAGCAATTAAGAAATGGTTCTGTAAATTCATAAATGGCAAGCTCAGCGTTTTAGGTTCCTATATAAACTATAACGGATATAGAAAATAACACTAAAGGCAACCCAGAGGGCTGCCTTGTGAGTATCATTTCTTTCACGAAATCACTTATTTTTGTAGACGGCGCTCAATCGCATCCATCAACATACCCGTAATTGAAATATCAAATGCGGCTTCAATTTCACGGGCACAGGTCGGGCTGGTCACGTTAATTTCCGTTAGACGGTCACCGATAATATCCAAACCAACAAAGATTAAACCTTTCTCTTTCAGTGTTGGTGCGACGGCGCGGGCAATTGCCCAATCACTTTCTGTTAATGGGCGCGCTTCGCCACGACCACCTGCGGCAAGGTTACCACGCGTTTCCCCTTGTGCTGGAATACGGGCTAAGCAGTATGGAACGGGTTCACCATCAACGACTAATACACGTTTGTCACCGTCTTTGATTGCCGGTAAAAAGTTTTGCGCCATGCAATAGCGAGAGTTATGTTCGGTTAAGGTCTCAATAATCACGCCAACGTTGGGGTCGTCTTGCTTCAGTCGGAAGATTGATGCGCCACCCATCCCATCTAAAGGTTTAAAAATAACATCTCCATGCTTTTGATGGAATGCTCTCAGTTTGTCTGAGCTGC
The DNA here is from genome assembly GCF_000156395.1 of Providencia rustigianii DSM 4541. Lineage (GTDB taxonomy): Bacteria > Pseudomonadota > Gammaproteobacteria > Enterobacterales > Enterobacteriaceae > Providencia > Providencia rustigianii. Next base: position 61,397 of record NZ_GG703820.1, on the reverse strand, counting down.
GGGTAACAAGGGTATCTGGGGTCAATTCAGGGAACCATGCGGTAAACAGTTTTTCGTTACAGTCACGTAGGCTTTGTGGTTTATTGACGATTAAGCAACCCGCTTGTTCTGCGCGTTCAAGAATGTAGGTCGCGTAGATATATTCAGTATCAAATGGGGGATCTTTACGCATCAAAATGGCATCAAGGTCACCTAATGCAATATCTTGCTCAGATTTGAATTCATACCATTTGTTAGGATTTTCTTCGACGGTAACGATTTTGGTGGTTGCGCGAGCTTCGCCTTGGTGTAAGTAAAGGTCATTCATTTCCATATAATGGATTTCGTAACCGCGACGTCCTGCTTCCAGCATCATTGCAAAACTAGTGTCTTTTTTAATTTTAATGGACGAAATAGGGTCCATTACTATGCCGAGCTTGATCATTTTATCTCCTTAACCCAAGTCACCTAAGCGCACTTGCAGTGCGGTTATAGCGGTTAACGCCGTCGTTTCTGTTCGTAATACTCTTGGCCCCAACAGGATATCAGTGAACTGATAATTCGCTGTCATGGCGATCTCTTCTGTTGATAACCCCCCTTCGGGACCAATCAGCAGTCTAACGTGTTTTAAATCTGCGGGGAGTGTATTCACACTGTGTGATGCCCGCGGATGTAAATTAATTTTAAACGCTCCGTCATTTTCTGCACACCAAGCTTCAAGTGATTGGACGGGACGAATTTCTGGAATACGGTTACGGCCACATTGTTCACAGGCTGCAATAGCAATTTTCTGCCATTGCTGTAATTTTTTCTCAAGCCTTTCTCCATCAAGACGAACGCCGCAACGTTCTGAAAGCAGCGGAGTGATCGTATTAACGCCTAATTCCACAGACTTTTGGATGGTGAATTCCATTTTTTCTCCACGGGACATAACTTGCCCAAGGTGGATATCTAATGGGGACTCGCGGTCATCAAGGGTACTACTTTCAATGTGGACAAAAACACTTTTTTTTGTCGCTTCAGTAATTTCAGCGCTGAAGGTATGGTTGCTGCCATCGAATAACTCGATTTTTTGCCCTACAGACATGCGAAGAACTCGCCCCACATGGTGTGCTGCATCATCACAAAGAGAAATGGTGGTATTGGTTTGTAATGGCTCTGGGTGATAAATGCGTGGGATGCGCATGATTTTTCCTTAGTCGATAATCAAGATAACTGTTGCAGGATATGGGGACTCAATCCCAAAAAGCAAGAGCAAGAGGATAGTTTATAACTAAAACGAGGTGTTTTTTGCTTAGTCTGTGCCTTGAGGTTGAAAGTCATTTAACCGTCGATAAAACCGACGGTTAACCACGAAATTATGGTGTTGGTTTTTCCTTTAAGCCCCGTATATTGAAAGGCAGTTTTACATAGGTTTAAGGAAAAACCATGGATACGTTCTTGAATGGGTTATGGGTAACTGGTTTGTGTTTTATCTCTAGCGGGTTAACGTCGAAATTACTGTTGCATATCCCCAATCGTTATTTAGGTCTTCCGAGTATTTCCATTAACGGTATAACTTTATTGATAGCTTATTCTGGTGTAGCTGGCGTGGGGCTGCTTTTAGGATATTCATCATTTTCTATTCTGATGCTGTTTTTATTCCTCAATTTGGCTCTTCCTCTATTCTTTATTGATTTCAAAACAGGTTATTTACCCAATATTTTAACCTACTCATTGTTATGGGTAGGGCTGCTTTATCAGGGGATTTCACTCAATGGAAATCTGATTTCTGCATTTTACGCGTTGATATTGAGTTATGTCCTGCTGGTGGTAATGACCACTATTATGGAAAAAATACGTAAACGTCCACAAATGGGGCGAGGGGATTTCAAATTAATTGCGGCGTGTTCAGCGTGGCTAGGATTGCTGGATTTACCTTATTTTCTAGGGTTATCTGCCAGTTTGGGAATAGTGCATTTTATAGCTCTTTGCATCAAGACCAAGGGAACTCTCGTTTCCAGCATTCCCTTTGGTCCAGCGATTATTTGTAGTGCAATGGTTTGGTTATTTGTCTCCATGTCGCCTAATTAGCGGCAGAAACCAAGGAATCTAAAAATTTCGACCATTTATCCGGCTCGCCTAGGTAATTTTGCAGAGGGACTCGTAGCCATTTATCTTGTTGCTGAATTAATAGCGTTGGAAAGCCAGATGCCCCAGATTGACTGAGCAGTTGCTTGCTATTTTGAATATGGGTATTGGCTTCCGATTGTGCACATTCAGCATAATCTTGCTGGAATTTCTGGTTATCTAAGCCAATTTCCTGTGCGATTTCGGTTAATACCTCGGGTTGTCTTATTTGGCGTCCCGCAACGTAGTGGGCTTGTTGCAGCGCTTTCAACATTTCGATGCCTTTATCTTGCTTTGTGGCTGCCAAAATAGCGGTTTGAGGTGGTGCAGAATCCATAACCACATTTGGTTGATGCAACATATTTATGTAGCCATCACCAAAGACTTGGCCGGTCATTGCGGCAATGCGTTTGTCTGATTGCAGAATGTATTGGCGGAATTGGTCATCAAGATGCAATCGTGCATCGCCAGCTAGCATACCGCCACCATGTAATTCTAATTGGATATTAGGGTGGTTTGCTGCAATGGCAATTAAAGGTGCCGCGGCATAGCACCAGCCACAGTAAGGGTCATAGATATAGTGTAGGGTTATTGTATTCATGTTTTTATACTCTTAATAATCGGTTTCTTTAATCATATGCAAGCTGACGGAAAATCGCTGATAAATCTGTGCGATTTCCGTGACAGCTTAAAAATTAATGGCTTATTGTGGCCACTGCATTTCACCTTTAATGACTTTAGCACTTAATTCTAAACTGGATTTATCATCCAATTTCGGGTGGCTGGTTTCCATTTTTTTGATCAGTTCAGCGGAGTTTTTGCTCTGGCTGTTCGCTTTCTCGAAGTCAGTTAAATACTGTTGAGTAAAGGTCACGGTAGATAAATCCATTTTTGATTTACCTGTAAAGTGCCCCGGAACAACGGTAGTTGGCTTCAGCGCTTTAATGCTTTCTAACGTTTGCTGCCAGTTTTGGCGAGATTGTGGAGTTTGGGTATCGGCAATCCAAACATGAATATTGTCAGAAACCACCACACCACCAACAACCGCTTTTAATGAAGGAACCCAAACATAACTTCTATCTGGGGATGCGCCATCCAGCCCTTTTATTTCTAATTTTTCACCGTCGACGGTGAAACTATTGGCTTGGATCACTTCAGGCACGACGACTTTGCTTGGTGCTTCATTTTTCAAAACATCACCCCAGTACGCCAACTTGCCATCTTTAGTGGCATTGATTGCATCGACAGTGTGCTGTGTCGCAACGACTTTGGCATCAGGAAAAGCTTTAGTGAGTGTTTCTAAACCAAAATAGTAATCGGGATCAGAGTGGCTGATATAAATAGTAGTGAGTTTCTTATTCAGCTTTTTAATTTTATCCACTAATTGTTGCGCATCGTTATTTTGGAACTGAGCATCAATGAGCACCACTTCTTTATCGCCACTGATGATTTCAGAGGAAACAGGAAATACGCTGTTATTACCTGGGTTATAAACCTCTAAAGTTAAGTTTGTTGCATGTGCAAACTGGGTGGCAGAGGCAAGTGTGATAGCAGTAAATAAAGTCGATAATTTCATGTTATATCCTAATGTTGTGTAAGGTTGTGTGCCTGATTTGGCTTGGTGTGTATATTAAATTGCAATTGAACTAAGAAAAACGCCATAATCAGGTCATCTTTGTTGCATAAATCGGACAAATAGCATGGATAGACTGAAGGCAGTGCAGGTTTTTATTACTATCGTCGAGCAAGGGAGTTTGAGTGGGGCAGCAGATAAGCTGGATATGTCCCGGGCAATGGTGACTCGTTATTTAGCGGAAATGGAGCAGTGGGCTGGGGTTCGCTTACTCAACCGTACTACGCGGCGGCTGAGCTTAACGTCAGCGGGAGAAAGTGTGTATCAGCAATCTTTGCAATTGAATGCTATTTCGCTAACGCTTCCTGTGCAGCAAAAACACAATACTAAAGATTTGGCAGGATTAGTGCGAATTAGCTGCTCTCAGTCAATTGCGCAAAGTGCGTTATCTCTGGCGATTAGCGAATTCCTTCAACTTTATCCTAACATGATGATCGATATGCAAATCTCCAATAAATCAGTGAATCTGATTGAAGAGCGTATTGATTTGGCGATCCGCATTACGAATCAACTTGAACCTAGTCTGATAGCGAAACCGTTATCTACCTGCCATTCTGTAATTTGTGCGTCTCCCGCTTTTTTGAAAAATAAAACGTTACCCACTCAACCCGAAGATTTGGCGCTATTAGAATGCCTGACATACAGCTTTTTTGGTCGTAGTTTGTGGAGTTTTGAAAAAGAAGGAAAAACCTCGACAGTATTGGTGGATGGCCGGTTAAGTGCGAATGAATCCGTATTCTTGATGGAGGCAGCGTTAAATGGTGCAGGCATTGCCATGCAACCTTATTATTCTGTTGCCAAGTATCTGCAATCAGGGGAATTAATCCAACTATTACCTGATTATACCCCTATGCCATTGGGTATTTATGGAGTGTATACCAGCCGCCAACATATGCCGACACCACTCAGAGCGGTCATCGATTTTCTAGCGAATTGGTTTAATACTTCCTCCCATTGGCACTCATTGATGCAGCAGGGCTAAGGATAAATCCTGCTCAATTTGCGTAAATGATTGCTGCAAATGTTCCGTAAATATTTGGGTAAGTTGCGAAGAAGGTCGATGATTTGGCGTGATTAAACTCACTGTAAAGGGAATGGAGAAACTCAGTGGACGGATCACCAGTTTACCCGATGATTGCTGATGGAAATCCAACGCAGTTAATGGGTTAACAATCGAAACGCCAATGCCCTTTAATGTCATTGCACAAATTGACGAGGCGGAATGAGTTTCCATCACCATTTTTCGCGTCACATGATACTCAGAAAAAGTGGTGTCAATCAATTGGCGATAGCTATCTGTTAATGAAAGACTAATAAAGCGCTCGCCATGAAAATCATGGGGAGTGAGTACGGTTTTCTCTTCAAATGGATGCCCTACAGGTAATACACAGACTTCATTTAATGACCCTAATGTTAATTGTTCAGTACCCGGTGGAGTTTGTAAGTGCTCAGTTAATCCTACATCGTAGCGTTGGGCGGATAGCCATTCTTCAAGTACGGGGGATTCTTGGGGGATTACCGTTAAATTGACATCAGGGTAGCAACTCATAAAGGATTGGCAGACTTGAGGAAGCAAGGATTGTGCAAAAGCGGGTAAGCAAGCAATGGAAATTTGCGCATGTTCAAAACGACGAATGGTTTCTGCCGAGTTTCTGATGCGCTCTAAGCCATAGTAAGAGTGTTCAACTTCTTCATGAAAACGTAGCCCTTGGGCGGTGGGATGCAAGCGACCTTTCACGCGATCGAATAATTTAAATTGCAATAAATATTCAAGGCGAGCTAGCTCTCGGCTAATCGTTGGCTGAGAGGTATTCAGTAAAGCTGCGGCTTCCGTTAAGTTTGGGGTGGTCATTACTGCACGAAAAATTTCAATATGCCGCCAAGAAATTGCCTGCATCTCCATTCCTTTTAAATTCATATCAAATATGAATAGACTTTAGCAAAAAGGATATTTTTTTTCCCGATTTATTTATCGAATAATCGAACGCATTATAATAAAGCTTGCTAACGAGGATTCGATGACAACATTCGCCAGCACGACCAGCCAATATCTTACCCCTGAACACCTACGTGCATTACCTGCTCAATTTGGTACGCCGGTTTGGGTATATGACAGTGAAGTGATTGTTGAGCGTATTAAGCAATTACAATTATTCGATACAGTGCGTTTTGCACAAAAAGCCAGCTCGAATATTCATATTCTTCGTTTGATGCGAACCCAAGGCGTGAAAGTGGATTCGGTCTCGTTAGGGGAGATTGAGCGTGCGTTAGTTGCTGGTTTTCAACCGGGGAGAGCGAAATCAGAGATCGTCTTCACCGCGGATGTATTAGATCCAGCAACATTACATAAAGTCACCGAATTAGATATTCCAGTCAATGCTGGCTCTATCGATATGCTGAAACAAATTGGCGAATATAAAGCGGGGCATCCTGTTTGGCTGCGTATTAATCCGGGATTTGGGCATGGTCATAGCCAAAAAACCAATACGGGCGGTGAAAATAGCAAACATGGTATCTGGCATCATGATCTGCCTGAAGCGCTAGCTATTATTCGTCAATATAATCTGAAGCTCGTGGGTATTCATATGCACATTGGCTCTGGTGTTGACTACCAGCATCTTGCGAATGTGTGTGATGCGATGGTGGAGTTAGTCATTTCCGCTGGCGTGGATATTGACGCTATATCTGCGGGCGGTGGCTTATCGACGCCATACCGTGAGCAGGATGAGCTGATTGATGTCGCGCATTATTACAGCTTATGGAACAGTGCCCGTCAGCGTATTGAGCAACATTTAGGGCATAAAATTGAACTGGAAATTGAACCAGGTCGCTATCTGGTTGCCGAGTCTGGCGTTTTATTAGCACAAGTCCGTGCGGTAAAAAATATGGGCAGCCGTCATTATGTGCTGGTGGACAGTGGATTTAATGATCTGATGCGCCCAGCGATGTATGGCAGCTATCACCATATTTCTGTTTTACCTGCGAATGGGAACAGTGTGGAAAATCAGCCACTGAAAGAGACAATTATAGCGGGACCTCTGTGTGAATCAGGCGATGTATTTACTCAGTTAGAGGGTGGAATGGTAGAAACCCGTTTATTACCTGATGTGAAAGTCGGAGACTTTTTAGTTTTCCATGATACGGGGGCTTATGGTGCATCGATGTCTTCTAACTACAATAGTCGACCATTATTGCCTGAGGTTATGTTCGTTGACGGAAAACCCACATTAATTCGTCGTCGTCAGACCATCCAAGAGTTATTGGCTTTAGAGTTATAATATCATCATAAATTATTCAAGGGAGCCAATGGCTCCCTTGTTATTTTCCACGCTACAAATTAACTAAGCCGCTTTTTTCTTTTTCGGTTGAGATTCATCCTCTGACTCACTGTGTGGCTTTTTTGATGGAATAACCCCCAAGTCATCAAACTCAAACTCATCAACATTAATGGTGCGCAAGCGGCTATCCTCGGCTTTACGTAAAATATCCGCTTCTTCCTGAGTAATTGCATTCTCTTGCAACATTTGGTCAGCTAATTTATCTAAACGGGTAAAGCTAAAATGACGTTCTTTTAGGCGGCAAATACGTTCGAAAATTGGCTCTGCGGCAATAATGTCATACAGAGCTTGGTTAACGAGCCCATGTGGGTTGTGTTCAGTCGGTGTTAGATATTGACCGCGTCCGATTCTGTCTCGCGTTTCCGAAGGCTCCATAATTAATTGTGCCAGTTTATGATCCAGACGATCGGATGGCATTGACATCGCGCGACCTGTCGGGAATAACACAATTCTCAATACGCCAGCAATTAAGCGATTTGGGAAGTTTTTCAGTAAATCATCCATCGCTTTTTCAGATTGATATAGACAATCTTCTACTGCCCATTTCACTAAAGGTAAATCCGCTTTTTGGCGACCTTCATCTTCATAACGTTTCAAGGTTGCCGATGCGAGATACAGGTGGCTTAAAATATCCCCCAGACGAGCAGAGATACGTTCACGGCGTTTTAAACTACCACCCAGAACGCCCATTGAAACATCCGACAATAAAGCTAAGTTAGCACTGTGGCGATTTAACATTTGATAGTAACGGCGAGTTTCATCTTTGGTTGGTGCACTACTACCACGACCATTCGTAAGACCTAGCCAGAAACTACGGCATTTGTTGCTAATAACATGCCCAATATGTCCAAAGACGGCTTTATCGAATTTATTCAGGTTATTGTCTTGAGCGGCGGCCATTTCATCAAGAACATATGGATGGCAACGAATCGCTCCTTGTCCAAAGATGATCATGCTGCGAGTTAAGATGTTGGCACCTTCTACCGTAATTGCGATAGGAGCCCCTTGATAGGATCTGGCCACGAAGTTAGAAGCACCTAAACAGATACCTTTACCGCCAGTAATGTCCATTGCATCAATGATGGAATGTTGGCCACGATGAGTACAGTGGTATTTGACAATAGCCGATAGAACAGCGGGTTTTTCACCGAGCATTATGCCCGAAGTGATTAAGGTTGCTGCGGCATCCATCAGGTAAGCATTACCTGCGATACGTGCTAGAGGCTCTTCAATTCCTTCCATCTTGCCAATCGGCAGCTTGAATTGGCGACGAATATAAGCGTAAGCACCCGTTGCTATAGCCACACTTTTCAGGCTACCTGTCGAGTTAGATGGCAGTGTAATTCCTCGTCCAACAGAGAGGCATTCCACCAGCATTCTCCAACCTTGCCCTGCCATTTGTGGTCCACCGATGATGTAATCGATAGGCACGAAAATATCATTTCCGCGAGTTGGACCATTCATAAACGGCACGTTCAGAGGGAAGTGGCGATGGCCAATTTCAACTCCTGGGGTATTGGTTGGGATCAAGGCGCAGGTAATGCCGAGATTTTTTTCTCCACCCAGCAGCTTATCAGGGTCAGTTAATTTAAATGCCAGACCCAGTACAGTCGCTATTGGGGCAAGGGTAATATAGCGCTTATTCCATGTTAAACGCATGCCTAAGACTTGTTCACCCTGCCATTCTCCCATACAGACGACACCTGCATCTGGGATGGCACCAGCATCAGAACCCGCTTCAGGACTAGTCAGTGCAAAGCAGGGGATTTCTTCACCAGTAGCTAAGCCAGGCAAATAGCGTTTTTTCTGCTCATCAGTACCATAATGTTGCAGTAATTCACCCGGACCTAAGGAGTTTGGAACTCCAACGGTGATGGCTAGGATGCCAGAAACGCCCGCCAGCTTTTGTAATACTTGAGATTGGGCGTAAGCCGAAAACTCCAGCCCACCGTATTCTTTTTTGATGATCATGGCGAAAAAGCGATGATCTCGCAGGTATTGCCAGACTTCAGGGGTTAAATCTGCTAGTTCATGGGTGACTTCGAAATCATTCACCATGCCACAGACCGTTTCTACTGGACCATCGATAAAGGCTTGTTCTTCAGCAGTGAGTTGTGGTTTTGGATAATTGTGGAGTTTGTTCCAATTAGGAGCTCCACGGAACAGATCACCCTCCCACCACGTTGTTCCTGCGTCAATTGCTTCTTTTTCGGTTCTGGACATTGGCGGCATGACTTTTTGAAATAAGGTCATGGCTTTTGCTGAGAAAAGAGATTGGCGAACAGGGGTAAAGACAAATGGGAAAAGCACCAGAGCCACGGGTAATAATACCCAATAACTCCATATGTCGGCTGCGCCCATGACGGCTGTGTAGGCAAGTAATAATATTGTGCTGAGAATTAATGAGCTTTTGTGGTAGCTCAGCACGCCGATTAAGGCGATAAATAAAACGATACTGAGAAGGATCATAGTGAAACTCCTGTCTACTTGTAAGAGGTCTGACCTGTTGGTTTCTTTAATCTATATCCGTTAATAAACAATTATCAAGATGTTTACATCTTAATTACAACTTGGCTCACAAAATAATCAAGTCATACCGTGAATTATTGGGAATACCCGCAGTTTTGTATCGTCACAAATTGCCTAAATGTGTGGTTGATGGAGATTTCACCAAACTTGGCTGATACAACACAATCAGAAGTAGAAACAAAGTGTACCCTGTGCAACAATCGGGAAATCAAAGATTAATTACCTAGAAAGGCGTAATTATCTTCATCAAGTATTCGTTAAATTTAAGGGGAAACTCATGTACCAAGACTTGATCCGTGGTGAGCTGACGGAAGCTGCAGATACGCTATCCAATTTTTTAAGTGATGAAGCTAACCTGCAAGCTATCGAGAAAGCGGCAGTATTGCTGGCAGACTCTTTTAAAGCGGGCGGAAAAGTTCTCTCTTGCGGTAATGGTGGCTCCCATTGCGATGCGATGCATTTTGCAGAAGAGCTAACCGGTCGTTATCGTGAAAACCGTCCAGGTTATCCAGCAATAGCCATTTCTGATGTAAGCCATTTATCTTGCGTGAGTAATGACTTCGGTTATGAGTTTGTTTTTTCTCGTTTCATTGAAGCTGTTGGCCAAAAAGGGGATGTCTTATTAGGCATTTCAACGTCAGGAAATTCTGGCAACATCATCAAAGCAATCAGTGCTGCACGTGAAAAAGGTATGAAAGTCATTACGTTGACAGGTAAAGATGGTGGCAAGATGGCAGGTAGCGCTGATATTGAAATTCGCGTCCCTCATTTTGGTTATGCAGATCGTATTCAAGAGATTCATATCAAAGTGATCCATATCTTGATTCAATTAATTGAAAAAGAGATGGTTAAGTAACTTTTTTTGAGGCATCGGAGGCTTTAAATGTGCGAACTGCTTGGCATGAGTGCCAATGTACCCACAGATATTACTTTTAGTCTGAGTGGATTGATTTCCCGGGGTGGACAAACAGGTCCACATAAAGATGGCTGGGGAATTACGTTCTATGAAGGACTCGGGTGTCGTACATTTAAAGATCCTCAGCCAAGTTTTGTTTCTCCTGTGGCGCGGTTTGTGCAGGAATATCCAATCAAATCAGAATGCATAGTCGCACATATTCGTCAGGCAAATCGAGGCGATGTTTCTTTGGTCAATACGCACCCGTTTACTCGTGAGTTATGGGGGCGCAATTGGACATATGCCCATAATGGCCAGCTGAAAGGTTTTCGGTCATTGAAAACAGGTCATTATCGACCTATCGGTGAGACGGACAGTGAATGGGCGTTTTGTTGGATTTTGCATCAACTAAATCAAAAATATCCTCGAAAGCCGACAAATTGGCAATCAGTATTCCGGTTTATTGCGACTTTAGCTCAACAATTACGTGCAAAAGGCGTGTTTAATATGCTGCTATCCGATGGTGAGTATTTGATGGCATTCAGTTCAACGAAGCTTCACTGGATCACTCGAAAAGCCCCATTTGGTAAAGCAAAATTACTCGATCAAGATATCGAGATTGATTTCCAACAATGCACCACACCGAGTGACGTGGTGTCCGTGATCGCCACAACACCACTCACTGGAAATGAAACTTGGCAAAAAATAGAGCCTGGTGATTTTGTGCTATTTCACCGTGGTCAACGCATATTGTGACTTAGATCCCAATAACTGAGTCGGGCTTTCTGGCATGCTGTTAACATTATATTTACCTAATATCACAGAGACTTCGGCTGGTGTTTTTGTCCGCTCGAAGTAGTCATAAGCTGGCTGGAGTTGCTTCCAAAAAGCATAATGGCTGGAATTTCGGTAACGTAGCATATTCGTTTTAGTCATTCTAAAAGGATAGATGTTAACATCTATAATCGGCTGACCGTTTTGGAGTGCACGTTCGACGGTTTGGTAGATTTCTCCCATGGATTTATCTGTCATGGCATAGCATCCGGTCGATACACAGCTACCATGAATCATCAAATAATTACCGGTATACCCCTGCGCTTTATCAAAATCATTAGGAAAACCTAAGTTAATAGACCGGTAAAACTGGCTATTAGGGTTAAGTTGCTCGGCTGTAATCTGATAAAAACCTTCGGGGCTTTTTAGGTCGCCCTCTATTTTTTTTGGGCCCAGCCCACCAGAAAACTTACAGATTGGATAAGTTTTGACTAATTTAAACTTTCCGTCAGACGCTTTTTGGTAGAGCTCAAGCACACCTTCTTGTTTAAATATTTGAATAAATATCGATGATTTCTGTTCGATATTCGCCCTTTCATTAAGATTAATTAATGTTTCTTTATTTTGGGCGTTAACAGTCGAAGATAAAGCAAACAGTAAGCTAAGACTGAGAATTGTACGTATACGCATAATTAAGCCGAATTTTGAAAAATAAATTGTTTAAAAATAGTACATGTTAGGGATATTTTAGACGAAGGAAATAAAATTTAATATAGAAAGTTAATAATTCTGTCTGAATGTTTGTTGATTACAAAATAATCAACAATCGATAAAGATGAATGCATAGGTAGGTAATTACGAGTTGTTACAACATAATTTTAAATTATATTACGATTTGCTTGAGCTACGTCACTTCTATAACCGGACAGAGGGAGAGGGAACTGATAAAATTATCGACGGCAGAAGAAGATAAAGTGTAGCAATATTGTGAAATTTACTTACTCAAGTGGCGAAAGTAACTTGGGTTATTTTTATTATTGAGTCGCTATCATTCATTGCTGAATCGTTAGCTTAGGGTTTAACTGATAAACTTGTGCAGATCTTATGATTAAAATTAAAAAAGGCCTTAACCTTCCAATCGCAGGTGAGCCAGCCCAAGTGATAGAAGACGGCCCGAAAATTCAACACGTAGCGGTGCTAGGTGAAGAATATGTCGGGATGCGTCCTTCCATGCTGGTTAAAGAAGGTGAGCGTGTAAAAAAAGGACAGATTCTTTTTGAAGATAAAAAGAATCCTGGAGTGGTATTTACTAGCCCTGCCTGTGGCAAAATTGTTGCCATTCATCGTGGTGAGCGTCGTGTTCTTCAGTCTGTTGTCATCGAAATTGATGGCGATGAACAAGAGACTTTTGAATCTTATGCAGCAGACCAGCTTTCAACGTTGACTAAAGAGCAGGTTGAACAAAATCTTTTAAGATCAGGTTTATGGACAGCTTTAAGAACGCGCCCATTTAGTCGTTCTCCAGAGCCTGGTTCATCCCCAGCTGCGATTTTTGTGACTGCAATGGATACGAACCCGCTTTCCGCAGATCCAACAATAATCATTGGTGAAAATTCGCAAGCTTTTAACGACGGTTTGGTGGTTCTGAGTCGTTTAACCGAAGGCAAAGTTCATGTTTGCCATGGTGCTGGTGAAATCCCAAAACAAGCAGCCAACTCACAAATTGTTTATACGCAATTTGCGGGACCACATCCTGCTGGGTTAGCTGGTACTCACATTCATTTTCTTGAGCCAGTTAGTCTCAAAAAAAGAGTGTGGAGCCTAAATTATCAAGACGTGATTGCGATAGGTAAGTTATTTACCACCGGTCATTTATATACTGATCGAGTTATTGCAGTTGCGGGACCTCAAGTCGAAAAACCGCGTCTGTTACGAACCCGTCTAGGCGCAGATATTTATGAATTAACTAAAGGGCAGCTTAAAGCCGGAGAAAACCGTTTAATTTCGGGGTCTGTGCTTTGGGGTGTGACCTGTGATGAGGCTCATCACTATCTTGGTCGTTTTCATAACCAAGTTTCTGTCTTAGCAGAAGGCCGTGATAAAGAATTGTTTGGCTGGATTATGCCGGGGGTGAATAAATTTACCATCACTCGTACAACCATCGGTCATTTTCTGAAAAATAAACGATTTAACTTCACGACAACCATGAATGGTGGCGAACGTTCCATGGTTCCAATTGGTAACTATGAGCGTGTTATGCCACTCGATATCATGATTACGCACTTATTACGTGATCTACTCGCGGGCGATACAGATACTTCTCAAGAGTTGGGCTGTCTGGAACTTGATGAAGAAGATTTAGGTCTGTGTACATATGTGTGCCCAGCTAAGTATGAATATGGTCCAGTGCTGCGTGATGTTCTGACCAAGATTGAGCTAGAAGGGTAATTCCATGGGTCTGAAAAATTTATTTGAAAAATATGAGCACCATTTTGAACCCGGTGGAAAGTTAGTCAAACTCTATCCATTGTATGAAGCTGTTGTGACAGTTTTTTATACTCCGGGCACCGTCACAAAAGGTCGTTCACACGTTCGAGACACAATAGATCTCAAGCGCATGATGATTTTAGTCTGGCTTGCGGTTTTCCCAGCTATGTTCTGGGGAATGTATAACGTCGGAAACCAAGCTATTCCTGCGCTGTACCACTTGTATAGCGGTGCAGAATTGCAGCAAGTACTGGCGAGTGATTGGCACTACAGTCTGGCGCAATTATTAGGGGCTTCATTAACTCCTGATGCGGGCTGGGGCAGTAAAATGTTGCTGGGAGCCGTTTACTTCCTACCGATTTATTTAGTGGTATTCCTTGTCGGTGGATTCTGGGAAGTATTGTTCGCGATGATCCGTGGTCATGAGATCAACGAAGGTTTCTTTATCTCCTCTATCTTATTTGCCCTGATTGTCCCGCCAACCATTCCATTGTGGCAGGCAGCACTCGGTATCACCTTTGGTGTGGTTGTGGCAAAAGAGATTTTTGGTGGTACAGGGCGTAACTTCCTTAACCCTGCATTAGCGGGTCGTGCTTTCTTATTCTTTGCTTACCCAGCGCAGATTTCGGGTGACTTAGTTTGGACTGCGGCTGATGGTTTCTCTGGTGCAACTCCGTTATCCCAATGGGGTGCTGGTGGTCAAAGTGCACTGGTGAATACCATTACCGGTGAACCGATCACTTGGATGCAAGCTTTCCTAGGAAACATGCCGGGCTCAATTGGTGAAGTTTCCACACTGATGATTTTCATTGGTGGTGCATTCATCATCTTTTTCCGTATTGCCTCATGGCGTATTGTTGCCGGTGTGATGTTGGGCATGATTGCCATGTCTTACCTGTTCAACTTTATTGGTTCAGATACTAACCCACTATTTGCAATGCAATGGTGGTGGCACATGGTATTAGGTGGCTTTGCTTTCGGTATGATCTTTATGGCGACAGACCCAGTTTCAGCTTCCTTTACTGATAAAGGTAAGTGGGCATACGGGATTCTGATCGGTGTAATGTGCGTACTTGTTAGGGTTGTAAACCCTGCATATCCAGAAGGAATGATGCTAGCAATCCTATTCGCCAACCTGTTTGCTCCTCTGTTTGACTATATGGTCGTTCAAGCAAATATTAAACGGAGAAAAGCCCGTGGCTAATGATAAACCAGTAAATAAAGATGGCATTGGCAGAACCTTTATTGTTGTTTTTATTCTCTGCTTAGTGTGTTCCATCATCGTTGCCGGTGCTGCCGTCGGTCTCAAACCGAAGCAGCAAGAGCAAATTATGTTAGATGCTCAGCGTAATATTTTAAGTGTTGCGGATTTACTCGAGCCTAAAATGAGCGCTGAAGCAATTCAGAAAACCTACAGTGAGCGTATCGAACCAAAACTGTTGAATTTCAAAACTAACGAATTATCCGATAGCATTGGTCGCTACGACTTAAACAGTGAATTACGCAGTGATGAAACCAGTATTGCTCTGTCTCCAGCAGAAGATATTGCCAAAATACGTCGCCGCGTAAATAGTGCTGAAATCTATCTGGTAAAAGATGAACAGGGAAAAGTTTCCCAAATTATCTTACCTGTTTATGGTTCCGGTTTATGGTCAGTGATGTACGCTTTTATCGCCGTTGATATTGATGGTGTGACCTCTCGTGGTATTACTTACTATTCACATGGTGAAACTCCAGGTCTAGGTGGCGAAGTCGATAATCCACAATGGAAAGCTCAGTGGCCAGGTAAAAAACTGTTTAATGAGCAGGGTGTTCCTGCAATTAAAATCGTGCGTAGCGGTGCTACCGATAGCCCTTATGGTATCGATGGCCTTTCAGGTGCAACACTGACATCAAACGGGATTCAACATATGTTTGATTTCTGGTTAGGTGATAACGGTTTTGGTCCGTTCCTGAAAAAAGTTCGTGAAGGAGCGCTGAATAATGGCTGATTCTAAAGAAGTAAAACGCGTCCTACTTGGACCATTGTTCGATAATAACCCAATTGCATTGCAGGTTTTGGGGGTATGCTCGGCATTAGCCGTCACCACCAAACTTGAAACGGCACTGGTTATGACTATCGCTGTAACCTTAGTCACAGCGTTCTCTAACTTTTTTATCTCATTAATTAGAAATTACATCCCAAGCAGTGTTCGTATTATTGTTCAAATGGCAATTATTGCATCGTTAGTAATTGTTGTTGACCAAATCTTACGTGCCTATGCCTATGAAATTTCAAAACAGCTTTCGGTATTCGTTGGCTTAATTATTACCAACTGTATCGTTATGGGACGTGCTGAAGCATATGCGATGAAAGCACCTCCAATTGAAAGTTTTATGGATGGTATCGGTAATGGTCTTGGGTATGGTGTGATCCTAGTACTGGTTGGCTTCCTTCGTGAGCTGTTCGGTTCTGGTAAACTGTTTGGTATCACGGTATTTGAATCACTGCAAAATGGTGGTTGGTACATGCCAAATGGCTTATTCCTGTTAGCGCCAAGTGCATTCTTTATCATTGGTATGCTGATTTGGGGTTTACGTACTCTGAAACCAGCTCAGATAGAGAAGGATTAAGAGTATGGAACATTATATTAGTTTATTTGTTAAAGCCATTTTCATTGAAAACATGGCATTAGCCTTCTTCTTAGGAATGTGTACATTCCTTGCAGTATCGAAGAATGTAAAAACTGCGTTTGGACTGGGTATTGCCGTTACTGTTGTTTTAGGTATTTCTGTTCCTGCCAATAACCTCGTATACAACCTAGTGTTGCGTGATGGGGCTTTGGTTGAAGGTGTGGATTTATCATTCCTAAACTTCATTACCTTTATCGGTGTGATTGCTGCATTAGTTCAAATTCTGGAAATGATTTTGGATCGTTACTTCCCATCACTGTATAACGCACTAGGGATCTTCTTACCGTTGATCACCGTTAACTGCGCAATCTTTGGTGGTGTATCTTTCATGGCTCAGCGCGACTATAACTTTACGGAATCCATCGTTTATGGTTTTGGTTCCGGTATAGGTTGGATGTTGGCTATCGTCTTAATGGCGGCTATCCGTGAAAAAATGAAGTATTCAGACATTCCAGCGGGTCTAAAAGGGTTAGGTATCACCTTTGTTACGACCGGTTTGATGGCATTGGGCTTTATGTCCTTCTCCGGTGTGCAGCTATAAAGGCGAGAAGAATTCATGGATATTATTATTCTAGGCGTAGTTATGTTCACCCTGATTGTCTTGGCTTTGACAGGTCTGATCCTGTTTGCAAAGTCCAAGTTGGTCAATACAGGGAACATTAAAGTTGAAGTCAACGGCGATCCTGATAAGAGCTTTGATGCTCCAGCAGGCGATAAGCTGTTAGGTATGTTAGCAAACCAAGGTATCTTTGTTTCTTCTGCCTGTGGTGGCGGTGGTTCATGTGGTCAGTGCCGTGTGAAAATCAAAGAGGGCGGTGGTGACATCCTGCCAACTGAGCTTTCTCACATCAATAAACGTGAAGCGAAAGAAGGTTGCCGTCTGGCGTGCCAGGTTAACGTAAAACAAGACCTTAAGATTGAATTACCTGAAGAAATTTTCGGCGTGAAAAAATGGGAATGCGAAGTTATCTCCAATGATAACAAAGCGACGTTCATTAAAGAGCTGAAGTTAAAAATTCCTGAGGGAGAAGTGGTTCCATTCCGTGCGGGTGGTTTTATTCAGATTGAATGTCCTCCTCATGTGGTGAAGTACTCAGACTTTGATGTACCTGAGGAATACCGTGAAGATTGGGATAAATTCAACCTGTTTCGCTATGTTTCTGATGTTAAAGAAGAAACAGTTCGTGCTTACTCGATGGCTAACTACCCTGATGAGCACGGTATTATCATGCTCAACGTGCGTATTGCAACGCCACCTCCGCGCAATCCTGATGTACCACCGGGAATTATGTCATCTTACATTTGGTCATTAAAGCCGGGTGATAAAGTGACAATTTCGGGTCCATTCGGTGAATTCTTCGCGAAAGATACGGATGCAGAAATGATCTTCATCGGTGGTGGTGCGGGTATGGCTCCAATGCGTTCTCACATTTTCGACCAGCTACGCCGTTTGAATTCTAAACGTAAGATTAGTTTCTGGTACGGTGCGCGTTCAAAACGTGAAATGTTCTATGTGGAAGATTTCGATCAGTTAGCTGCAGAGCATGATAACTTTACATGGAATGTTGCCCTTTCTGATGCTTTACCGGAAGATAATTGGGATGGATACACAGGGTTTATTCACAATGTCCTGTATGAAAACTATCTCAAAGATCACCCAGCACCAGAAGACTGTGAGTTCTACATGTGTGGGCCTCCAGTGATGAATGCCGCGGTCATCAAGATGCTGAAAGATCTGGGTGTTGAAGACGAAAATATTTTACTGGATGATTTCGGTGGTTAATAAATAGGCCGAAACTATTCACCAAGCGCCCAGGTTACTGGGCGCTAATTGACTGTAAAGAGGAAAAAAACGGTTTTTTCCTCTTTTTGGTTGTAAACTTAAATAACCAAACTGGTATTTCTATTTTTAAACGTGAGTATTCTCTAGGTTTGTGACATGTTGAGTTTTTTGGAAGTCTCAGCACCTCTCTAGTGGCGCTTACAATTAACGCTGAGAAAATTTATGCTAAACAGAAAAGTAATTGCCCCTGTGCTGTTATTCGCAGCCACTCTCTTTCTTGCAGCCTGTGGTGGACCTGAGCAACAAAATCTTCAGGGACAAACCATGGGTACCTATTATTCTGTTAAATATGTAACTGACTCTTCAGAGCCGACACCTGAAGTGATTCAAACTGAAATTGATAAACGTTTGGAAGAAGTTAATGACCAAATGTCTACTTATCGTCCGGGCTCGGAATTAAGTCGCTTTAATCAATCTACTGAAGTGAATGTTCCTTTCCCGGTCTCTGCGGCAACAGCAAAAGTTGTTAGCAAAGCGATTGAAATTAACAAATTAACGGATGGTTCATTAGATGTGACTGTTGGGCCTCTGGTTAATCTTTGGGGATTTGGTCCTGAAGGTCGAGTGACTAAAGCTCCGACAGACGAAGATTTGGCTAAACGTCGTGCATGGATAGGTATTGATAAGCTTGCAGTACAAGATAACAACCTGATTAAAACTATCCCTGAGCTTTATGTCGATCTCTCTTCCATCGCAAAAGGCTATGGTGTTGATGTCGTTGCTGAGTACTTGGAATCTCTTAATATTAATAATTATATGGTTGATATTGGTGGTGAGGTCCGAACTAAAGGTAAGAATGGTAAGGATGCTCCATGGCGTATCGCGATTGAAAAACCGGCAACGGATGGTGTGAGCCAAACTGCTCAAGAAATTATCGAACCGGGTGATTTATCTATCGCGACTTCGGGTGATTATCGTAATTATTTTGAGCAAGATGGTGTGCATTTTTCTCATACTATCGACCCTAAAACAGGTAAACCTATTTCTCATAAGCTAGTTTCTATTACTGTACTGGCTGACGATTGCATGACGGCTGATGGTTTATCGACAGGTTTGAATGTACTGGGTCCTGAAGCTGGTCTAGCACTAGCAGAAAAAATGAATGTTCCTGTTTTTATGATAGTGAAGACAGATAAAGGTTTCGAAGAGCGTTACACTAAGGCATTCGAACCATTTTTACAGAAGAAGCAGTAAATAGGAGAATAAAGGAATGCTGAATGTTTTTCTGGCAACCTTTGCCTTATTTTTGTTGGCATTTTTGGGTATGTCTCTTGGATACATTATTAAGCGTAAAAGTATTCAAGGAAGCTGCGGTGGTTTAAGCAGTATTGGTGTTGAAAAGGTTTGTGACTGCCCTGAGCCTTGTGATGCCCGTAAAAAACGTATGGCACGTGAAGAAGCCCGTAAAAAAATGTTAGAGAAAAATCGAATTATTTGATTTTTAAACTGACTATTTTATCTTCAGCCTTAGTCATGATGGATATCATCTGACTAAGGTTTTTTGTTATAAAAGAAAGTGCATTTTTGTGTGAAAAAGCTCGGTGACTAAAACAACATTTTTACTACTTAGATTCATCAGACTACAAATAATTCAGTTGAGCAGGAGCTTGATGCCGGGAATGCTGCATATAAACGTTTAGATTCACCATTAATACCCAATATGACTTGATGATTATCTTCAGGCTTTATTTGGCAGGTAAAGTTAACGGAAGATCTCCAGTGCTTACCAGACTGGGTAACAAATTCAACTATCCAGTGATGGGGATCTTCAACGCGATAAAAAAAGGATAATGCATCAGGGGTAGTAGACAGATTTTTTACATTATATAGGTACATACCTTGAACAGGAGAATGCAAATCTGAAATATCATGAATGATTCTAACCTTATTTAAATCTTCTCCCCAAAAATTTTCAAATGTTATATGGCAACGTTCGATTGTCATTTTATTTCCTCTCGTTGCTATGGTTAAATTAATTGCATTTTTTTAGAGCATGAAATAGAGACAGGGTAATTAACAAATAAGCTCTTCACGTTACCATTAAAACTAATTTTGACTTTACCATTATCTCGTTCATTAATTTTACATGATAAAAAATCGCCACTATCCCAAGTTTCTCCACTCTTCGTTATGATTTTCCCTTTCCAATTGCTCATTTCTGTGACAGAAAATTGAAATTCAAATATATCAGTAAGTATTTGTTTATCTTTTAAATTATAAGAAATAAATGCACTTTCATACTCATTTGCATTATTTTGAAAAATAATTTCTACTTTTTTTATATCTTCATTCCACATGTTCTCAATTGATAAGATACCTTTTGACATAGCCAAATTTTTTCCTCTATGAATATTTGGATTTTAAATATCATGGCATTTTAAATTGATAGTGTAATTAATATTGAATGTTATTGATTAATGAAAAGAGAGGGGCTAATAGAAATAAATTAAGCTACTTAAAATGGACATCATATGGTGCCAAATAAGTAGCTTAAAAATAAGATTACTTTTTAAAGGCTTTAGGGGAATCAACCATCACCGCATTAGCGCCAATATCTTTAGCAAGCTGGTAGTCACTTTCATTATTTACGCCAAAGACAATAATATAAGCGTTACCATTTTTTCTAAAGCAATCAATCGCTTCTTTATCCCACGATAAAGTCGCAGGAGAGCGGGCTTCACCTAACGTATATTTCTCGACAACTTCGACTTTGCGATGTAGTTCAAAGCCATACCAACGAGTTGCTGATTTATCATTTTCTACCGAGCATTGGTGGCTCATTACGCTATTGGCTAACATAGTGCGAGTTTCATCGCGACTTTCAAAGAGCTGAGTTTGGGATGAAAGCGGTTTCAGTGCTTTCAAAAATGAATCATTAGTGGAATAGAAACGTACCTGATTAAAAGCTTTAGTCTTGTTTAACAACGCTAGAATTGCTTGAGCTTGAGTTTCTGGGTTCGCATCGGGGGACTTTAAATCAATATAAAAAGTCGTGTCAGGATATTGGGATAATACGTTTTCTAATGTAGTAATCGTGGTTTGGAGAGCAGGTAATTTCGCGTTATTCTTTTGATTAAACTTATAGGCCGCATTAATTTGGCTCAGCTGTTTAGCGGTGTAATTTGAAACCATACCGTTCTTATCTGTTAGTGCATCTAAATCACTTGGGCGATAAAGCACCAGCTGATTATCTTGGCTTAATTGAACCGTTAACCAAATCGCATCGGCATTATTTTTCTTTGCTAACTCGATAGCATAGAGGGTGTTTTCTGGCGCATCTGCTGTTCCTGCACGATGGGCAACAATGTGTGGTGTTAAGGCAAAGGCTGATTGGCTAGCCAAAAGTAGTAATCCGATAACAGTAGATTTTTTGAATATTGATGTTGATATCATTGGCATGTGTATTATCCATAAAAATAGTGAATTCAAGAAACTAGAGAGAAATTAAATGAATACCTGTTTTAATGTTTTTAGTAGACTTTGTAAGTAGCGAGCCGGCAAATTAGGAGTAACTTTGAGTATTTAGGCTCATTAGCAGTGTCTCAGAAATTTATTTCAATCAGATGAATAAGTTGTGAGTGGAAGTTGTGTTATTACATTTATAATTATTGTCATCTTCAAAATGGTATTTTCAGAACTCATTGCATGGCTAATAAAATAACTGTATATTTAAACAGTTATTTTTGGTGGGTAGGGCATCTATCATGCGTAAAATTATTCATATTGATATGGACTGCTTTTTTGCTGCGATAGAAATGCGTGATAATCCTGAGCTGCGCCATGTTCCCCTTGCTGTAGGTGGGAGTGCAGATCGTCGAGGTGTGATTAGTACAGCAAACTATGAAGCGCGTCGTTATGGGGTGCATAGTGCTATGTCTACGGGAATGGCTCTAAAGCTTTGTCCTCATCTTAAAGTGGTGCCCGGTAGAATGGCGGTTTATAAAGAAACCTCGATTCATATTCGTCAAATATTTTCCCGTTATACAGATTTAATCGAACCGCTATCTTTGGATGAAGCCTATTTAGATGTGACGGATTGTTTACAGCTTCATGGCTCGGCCACATTAATTGCCGAGGCAATCCGTCAACAAATATTTGATGAGCTACAACTCACTGCATCAGCAGGAATAGCACCAATTAAGTTTCTAGCTAAAATTGCATCGGATTTGAATAAGCCCAATGGACAATATGTTATTACTCCTCAAGAGCTACCTTCATTTGTTGCTTCTCTTCCCTTAAAGAAAATCCCAGGGGTGGGGAAAGTCACAGCTCAAAAACTCGCGGATATGGGGCTATTAACCTGCGCAGATGTGCAAAAGTATGACATGTTGTCGTTGATTAAAAGTATGGGGAAATTTGGTCAGGCTCTATGGGAGCGCTGCCATGGCGTTGATGATCGCCCTATTAATCCAGAAAGGGTTCGAAAATCGGTGGGTGTTGAGCGTACATTAGCAAAAGATATTCATCATTGGGATGAGTGTTTACCACTGTTAGATACTTTGTATGATGAGCTCTATTTTCGCTTAGAGAAAATTAAGCCGGATCTACGAATTGCTCGGCAAGGCGTAAAATTGAAATTTGAAGATTTTCAACAAACGACCCAGGAACATGTGTATCCCATCATTAATAAACAAGATCTCATTCAGTTAGCAAAACAGGCTTGGGACAATAGACGCTTAGGGCGAGGTGTCAGGCTGGTTGGCTTACATGTATCGCTTCAGAATCCTCAGTTAGAGAGACAGCTGTCTTTGATATTGTGAACAAAAAGTGGGGTCATATGCCGATGACCCCAAATTTCATTGAATACGGGTTAGTTTTTAACGGGGATCGCTTTGAGGATCGCGGTTAATAACGTCCAGTATTGACCTACGCTTTCGATATGTACACGTTCGTCTGGTGAGTGAGCACCGCGGATAGTTGGTCCAATAGAAACCATGTCCATTAGTGGGTAAGGTTTTTTGAACAAACCACACTCAAGACCCGCATGGATCACCATGATATTGGGTGTTTTACCGAACAATTTTTGGTAAGTATCACTCACAATATGCATGACTGGCGAGTCAGCATCTGGCTGCCATCCAGGGTATCCACCTTCTGCGCGGAACTGAGCTTTTGCTAACTTACTTAAAGAGGTCAGCATGTTCACAACGTAGTTTTTACCTGTATCGATCAGGGAACGAACTAAGAAGATCACTTCAGCTTTATCTTCCGTCATTTTCACGACGCCTTCATTCAGCGAAGTTTCTACAACCCCTTTGACAACATCACTCATACGGATTACGCCGCTTGGTGCTGAGTTTAGGAAGAAAACCAAACGTTGTTGGCAATCATCAGTTAGTGCTTTTAACGCACTGGAAGTTTCTTCTAAAACTAAAACTAAGTTAGGTTCTACAGCAGCCAATTCATTTTTCAGAATACCTTCGTAGCGAGTTCTTAATACCGTTAATTCAGCAACTTTATCCGCTGGTACTGCAATGGTGGCATGACCTTCGCGAGGGATAGCATTACGCAAAGTACCGCCAGTGAATTCCAACAGTTTTAAGTTTAATTCTTCAGCATGACCAGCTAAGAAACGAGCTAATAGCTTGTTAGCGTTTCCTAAACCTAAGTGAATATCTCCACCAGAGTGACCACCTTTGAGGCCTTTTAACGTCATGGTGAACGTTTTATAACCTTGAGGTAAAGCTTCACGGGTTAAATCAAATGTTGCAGTGAAGTCTACGCCACCCGCACAACCCATGTAGATCTCGCCTTCTTCTTCTGAGTCAGTATTGATTAGAATATCAGCTTGTAGCCAGTTAGGTTGTAAGCCAAAAGCACCGTCCATTCCGGTTTCTTCTGTCATGGTTAGTAAGACTTCCAGTGGACCATGTTCAACGCTTTCATCAGCTAATACGGCAATCGCTGATGCCATACCGATACCATTATCCGCACCTAAAGTTGTACCTTCCGCAGTCACCCACTCGCCGTTGATATAAGGACGGATAGGATCTTTAGTAAAGTCGTGTTCCGTGTCGTTATTTTTCTGTGGCACCATATCTAAGTGAGCTTGCAATACAACTGGCTTGCGGTTTTCATAGCCTGGAGTTGCTGGCTTACGAATTAGAATATTTCCAACTTGGTCACGCTCAACGTGAAGACCTTTACCTTTTGACCACTCAATAATATGAGCAGCTAAGGCTTCTTCGTGTTTAGAAGGGTGAGGGATGGAACAGATTTTAGCGAAAATATCCCACAGCGGTTGTGGTTTTAGTGTAGCGAGTTGTGACACTGTTTTCTCCTTAGATCTTTTTCCCCGCCATATTTCAAGCTGTAGAGTTTACGAACACCCAAACAATCAACTGGCGAAGTTCACGGTTGAATTTTGTATTGCACTTAAGTGTAAAAACTCAAGTTTTAAGCGGTTTTATGTATTGAATCAGCATACCACTTTCTATCGAATAATGGAGAGTGCTAATAAGAATAATTCATTCTGAGGGATGGTTTTGCTGGTTTTTCCTGCGTCGAATCACTATAATCTCGCGCAACCTTTTTTCCGCAAGACACATTTCTGTTTTACTCAAGTCGGGACCCGAATTTTATGAGCGAAAAATATGTCGTAACGTGGGATATGTTGCAAATACATGCCCGTAAACTCGCACAACGTTTATTACCAGCAAAACAATGGACAGGCATCATCGCAGTAAGCCGTGGTGGTTTAGTCCCAGGCGCATTATTGGCGCGTGAGCTGGGTATTCGTCATGTTGACACCGTTTGTATCTCTAGCTACGACCATAATAATCAGCGCGAAATGCAAGTGATTAAGCGTGCAGAAGGTGATGGCGAAGGCTTTATCGTTATCGATGATTTAGTTGATACTGGCGGTACGGCACAAGCGATTCGAGATATGTATCCGAAAGCTCATTTTGTCACCATCTTTGCTAAACCAGCAGGTCGTCCATTAGTTGATGACTATGTGGTTGATATTCCACAAAACACATGGATTGAACAGCCTTGGGATATGGGGGTTGTTTTCATTGAGCCTCTGTGTGAACAAGATAAATAATCTGGTTGTGTTGTTCAAAGATTAGTGAGTGTTTATTTATGATAAACAACACATTAATACCTAAATGATTTGAACAAAACACGATATGATATAGGGGAGTGCAAATGCACTCCCCTTTGTTTTTTATGTGGCAGATTGATTGGTAAGATTAGGGAAGCAAAATGACTCAACAAAATTTATCCGAAAAACTGTTTAAACCTAGAGTTAGACAAGTCGAAACCTCGACATTAGTTTCCTATTCCTCCCATACACTGTCGCAATTCAAAGACCATAGTGTATTAAGTGGCTCCCAGCACACCCATTGGTATCGCATGATTAACCGTCTTCTATGGATTTGGCGTGGAATTGATGCCATTGAAATTGAAGAGGTTCTCAGCCGGATAGCGGTGGCTGATGCAAAACGTAGCAGTGATGAGTGGTTAGATACCATCATTGGTAATCGCCGAGGTAATTGGTGTTTTGAATGGTCAACGCAAGCAATGCATTGGCAGCAAAAAGCATTGAAATATGAAAAAGGTGATAAAGCGAGTGAAGCTTGGTTACACGCTGCTAATTTATATAGTATTGCCGCCTATCCATTTATTAAAGGGGATGAGCTAGCAGACCAAGCCATATTACTCGCTTGCAAAGCATACGATAGCGCTGCGAAATTCTCTGACTATCAGCTCAAGAAAATTGCATTCAAGGTTGATGGGGGAAAAGAAGTTTGTGGTTTCCTACATATTCCATCTGGAGTGCAAGGGCCATACCCTACCGTCATGGTTTGTGGGATGCTTGATAGCTTACAGATTGACTATAGCCGCTATTTTCGTGACTATTTAGAACCTCTGGGTATCGCAATGTTAACATTGGATATGCCATCTATTGGTTATTCCATTAAGTACAATCTATCCCAAGAAACCAGTACTCTGCATGAGCAGATCGTTCGCCAGCTCGACACTATCCCATGGATTGACCATACACGGTTTGGGATAACGGGAATTCGGTTTGGAGCGAATATTGCTATTAGGTTGGCATATATGTGCCCTGATAAAATTAAAGCAGTGGCAACCATTGGCCCTATTGTTCATAGTTTATTACACGAAGAAAAATACCAAAAAAATATCCCTCGTATGGTTTTGGATGTTTTTGCGAGTCGATTAGGCATTTTTCAAGTTGATGGGCAATCATTACGCCATGAGCTAAGTTGTTATTCGTTAAAAACTCAAGGTCTATTAGGGCGTCGTAATCGAGTACCTATGATGTCCGTTTGTTTCAAAGATGATCCTTATAGCCCGAAAGCTGATTCTGATTTAATTATTCGATCATCTATGGATAGTCATTTATTAGTATTGCCTAATAGCCCTGTTTTCGAGGCTTTCGAGCGTTCTATGTCTGAAACGACAAAATGGTTAGAAAGTAAAATATTATAATTCTATTGAATAACTTGCTTATTTTTTAACATTTGTTAAAAAGGGATCTTCCCAAGAAGGAGATCCTTAATATGGCTTTACCGACTGATTACTCGAATGGAAAATATTTAAAGAAATTTGCTGCAATAGGTCCTTATTTACGAGAGAAACAATCTCTTAAAGATTGCTATTTTTTCGATAGTCTCGTGGTTTGTGTGAATGCGAATATCGCACCAGAGAAACGTGAGTTTTGGGGGTGGTGGTTAGAGTTGGTATCTACCCATGAAGGATTTGAATTCGCCTATCATCTTGGGATGTATGATAATCAGGGAAATTGGCAGGCAAAAACGCTAAAGAATTCAGAGACAACGAAAGCCGTAGAAAAAAATCTCGTTTCGTTTCATAAAAGTCTTTCTCAAAGATTATCAGAGCTTGAATTAACCTTATACCCATCCCCTTTAATGACAGAATTAAAACTGGAATTAAGCGCATAAAATTGTTTTAAGCCAACTTTTGTTTAATTTTGCGTTATGCCTGTTGGCATAACGCGCTTCTCCTGATAAAACTGATAGCTACGTTGTATTTATTAATCCTAATGGCAGAAAAATGATGAAAAATAGCCAAACGCTAGTGGTTAAACTTGGCACTAGTGTATTAACAGGGGGCTCACGTCGTTTAAATCAAGCTCATATTGTTGAGCTGGTAAGACAGTGTGCGCAGCAGTATGAAAAAGGTCACCGTATTATTATTGTCACCTCTGGCGCCATTGCTGCTGGTCGTGAACATCTTAATTACCCCGAATTGCCGGCTACCATTGCATCTAAGCAGTTGCTAGCGGCGGTCGGTCAAAGTCGTTTGATCCAACTATGGGAACGGCTATTTTCCATTTATGGAATTCATATCGGCCAAATGTTATTAACTCGCGCTGATTTAGAAGACCGTGAACGTTTTTTGAATGCTAGAGACACACTTCAAGCTTTGTTAGATAACGGGATTATTCCTGTTATTAACGAAAATGATGCGGTTGCAACAGCAGAAATCAAAGTTGGAGATAATGACAACTTATCTGCTTTAGCCGCTATCCTTGGGGATGCAGATAAATTGTTATTACTGACAGATATCGAAGGCCTGTATGATGCAGATCCTCGCAGTAATCCGGATGCGAAACTCATTCCAGAAGTACATGGTATCAATGATGATTTACGCCGGATGGCTGGGGATAGCGTCACTGGATTGGGAACGGGGGGGATGGCGACTAAACTACAAGCTGCAGATGTGGCGGGTAGAGCCGGGATTGATGTCATTATTGCTGCGGGCAATAAACCCGATGTGATCAACTCAGTGATCGAAAATATTCCTGTAGGCACACGTTTTTATGGGCAGAAAAACCCAATGGAAAATCGTAAGCGTTGGATTTTTGGTGCACCAGCCGCAGGAGATATCTATATTGATGATGGGGCGCAACTGGCTATCGTAGAAAAAGGTAGTTCGTTATTGCCAAAAGGCATAAAAAAAATCGAGGGTGATTTTTCTCGTGGTGCAGTAATCCGTATTCGCAATATGGCAGGTAAAGATCTAGCCCACGGAGTGAGTCACTATAATAGTGATGCATTAAGGATGATTGCAGGTCATCACTCTCAAGAAATTAGTAAAATCCTTGGCTATGAACACGGCTCTGTCGCGGTTCATCGCGACGATATGATAGTGAGTTAATTATGTTAGAGAAAATGGGTAAAGCGGCGCGTACTGCGTCATGGCAACTGGCTCAACTAAATACAAAACAAAAAAATACAGCACTTGAGCAAATTGCGGATCTGTTAGAACAAGAAAGTGCGGTGATCCTAGCGGCTAACCAACAAGATATGGCTCAAGCTAAACAAAGTGGCATGAGTGAGGCTTTACAAGACCGTTTACTGCTAACTGAAGCTCGTCTAAAAAACATTGCTGATGATGTCAGAAAAGTGTGCCAATTAGCCGATCCGGTTGGTCAGGTATTGGATGGTAGCGAGCTTGATAGTGGCTTGAGTTTACAACGTCGTCGTGTACCTCTTGGGGTTATTGGCGTGATTTATGAGGCGCGTCCTAATGTCACTGTCGACGTGGCATCCTTATGCTTAAAAACGGGTAATGCCGTGATCCTCAGAGGCGGTAAAGAAACACATAATACCAATCTTGCCGTGGTAAATGTTATTCAGCAAGCATTAAAAAACAGTGGGTTACCTGCTGATGCAGTTCAGGCAATCAATAATCCAGATCGTGAGTTAGTCACACAGTTGCTCAAACTGGATCGTTATGTTGATATGCTTATTCCGCGTGGGGGCGCTGGTTTACATAAACTGTGCCGTGAACAATCGACTATTCCTGTAATCACAGGAGGAATCGGTGTTTGTCATACCTTTGTGGATGAATCTATTGATTTTGATAAAGCACTCAGTGTGATTACCAATGCAAAAGTTCAGCGTCCAAGCGCATGTAACTCGCTTGAAACGCTTTTAGTGCATGAAAACATTGCTGCAGATTTCTTACCTCGCTTGAGTGAAAAAATGGCACAACAGAAAGTGACGTTACATGCGAGCGAGAAAGCCATGCCATTTCTTGAAAAAGGTGCAGCAAAAGTTGTGCCTGTAAAAGCTGAAGAATTGGTTGATGAATGGCTGTCACTGGATCTGAATGTAGAAATTGTTTCAGGTATCGATGAAGCAATTGATCATATTCGCCAATATGGTACTGCGCATTCAGATGCAATTTTGACAGAGTCTATTTCTCTAGCGGACGATTTTGTTAAACGTGTGGATTCAGCGGCAGTGTATGTCAATGCGAGCACTCGCTTTACTGATGGCGGTCAATTTGGATTGGGCGCGGAAGTAGCCGTAAGTACTCAAAAATTACATTCTCGCGGGCCTATGGGCCTGGATGCACTGACTACTTATAAATGGATTGGTTATGGCGATTTTTTAAGTCGACCTTAATTGAGACATAATAATTGTAAGCCACACAGTGTTGTGGCTTTATTTTTTATATTGTTTGCCATTTTGGCTTACCTTCAAGAAGCATGAGTACAGCTAATTTATAATAGTAATCATGATAATGGGATGATATCGATGTTTTACATTATTGGTCCAAGAGGCTCGGGAAAAACAACAATTGGTAAAAGACTCGCAGAAAAAACGGGATACCAATTTATTGATACAGACAAATGTATTGTCGAACAAGCGGGAATGAGTATTGCTGAAATTGTTGAACTGCAAGGATGGGATTATTTTCGCCATCTTGAAAGCGATGTTTTGAAATCAATTCAATCTCAAGATGCGATTGTTTCTACAGGTGGCGGAATTATTTTGGCTCCTGAAAACCAGCAAGTGATGCGTGATAATGGTGTCGTTATTTATTTGCATTCGACGCCAGAAATTCTCGCTAAGCGACTCGCAGCTGAACCGCAAGCTGAGCAGCGACCAAGCTTAACGGGGAAATCATTGCTTGAAGAAATTGCAGAAGTCATGGAGCAGAGGGATCCCATTTATCTATCAACAGCTCATCACGTTATTGATGCCAATCAGTCTATTGATGCTATTATTAGCCAGATCGCAAATTTGACATAATTATTGGCTATATCGAGCGCTTTAGGAATAAACCGCTTAATGCTACGGAATGACCGCGACATAATTATTGCAGTATCTAATTGTTAGTTAATAAATAAAACAATCACCATAATAAAGAGAATCATTATGTTGGCAAAAATAATTAAAAAAGTACTTCGATTTTTATTTCGCGTCGAAGTTATTGGCGATGCGAAAGAATTCAATCAAGACAAATGCATAATTACGCCTAACCATGTTTCTTTCCTTGATGGTGTGTTAATTGCACTATTTTTGCCGGTGAAGCCCGTCTTTGCTATGTACAGCACGGTGGCAACACCAAAGATGATCAAGCGGCTCAAGCCTTATGCGGATGTTGTGGCTCTCGATCCTAAAAACCCTTTAGGTTTAAGGCACCTTGTCAGAGAAGTTGATAAAGGGCGCCCGATCGTCATTTTCCCTGAAGGGAGAATATCTGTTCATGGCTCATTAATGAAAATTTATGAAGGGGCTGCCTTTATTGCGGCTAAGTCTGGCGCAAAAGTTGTCCCTATCCGAATCGATGGTCCAGAACGTAGCCACTTAGGTCGCCTGAAAGGTATCATACCATTAAAGTGGTTTCCCAAAATCACACTGCATATTCTACCTGCTGAATCTATTCCTATGCCAGAAGCGCCTCGTGCGGTAGAGCGCCGTGCTTTAGCGGGTGAGCATCTGTATCAAATCATGAAATCAGCGCGTATGGCATCTCGCCAACCAATGACATTGGTGGAAGCGTTCCTTGACAGTATCGAACGTTACGGTCGTCGTTCCCCTTGCATTGAAGATATCTCATTTAAAGAAGATACCTACCAAGGGCTACTAAAAAAATCCCTAGGCGTCGGGCGGATTATCGAGCGTTATACTCATGAAAATGAGCGAATTGGCATTTTATTACCGAACACAACAGTAACCGCTGCGGCTATTTTCGGGGCGTTAATGCGAGGCCGTGTTCCTGCAATGCTGAACTATACAGCGGGTAGCCATGGAATTAGCAATGCACTTAAAGCATCAACAGCAAAAGTAGTCTTTACCTCCAGACAATTTCTCGAAAAAGGTAAATTAACCCATATTCCTGAACAAGTTCCTGAAGCAACGTGGATTTATCTTGAGGATTTAAAAGATACAGTTACTTTCCAAGATAAATTATGGATTGTGAAACACTTATTCTCCCCGCGTAAGGCGATTGTTCCTCGTAATATCGATGATGAGGCTATTGTATTATTTACTTCTGGCTCTGAAGGAACGCCTAAAGGTGTGGTGCATAGTCATGGCAGCTTAATGGCAAATATCGAGCAAATTAAAACTATTGCTGATTTTACTCCGCGCGACCGCTTTATGTCCTCATTGCCCCTATTTCATGCATTTGGTCTAACGGTAGGGCTGTTTATTCCTCTATTTTCGGGGAGTCGTGTATTCCTATATCCAAGCCCTCTGCATTATCGAATTATTCCTGAATTGGTTTATGACCGAAATTGTACCGTGTTATTTGGAACATCAACATTCTTAGGTAATTATGCGCGATTTGCGCATCCATATGATTTTGCTCGAGTTCGTTATGTAGTTGCTGGAGCGGAAAAGCTATCAGATAAAACCAAGAAGATTTGGTATGAAAAATTTGGTATTCGAATTCTTGAAGGTTATGGCGTTACTGAATGTGCGCCAATTGTGTCTATCAATGTACCAATGGCTGCAAAAGAGGGTTCTGTAGGGCAAATTTTACCGTGTATGGAAGCGCGTCTGATTTCGCTTCCGGGGATTGAGCACGGAGGGAAATTACAGCTGAAAGGCCCGAATATTATGAAAGGGTATTTGCGTGTAGAAGCCCCTGGTATCCTTGAGGTACCTAAAGCAGAAAATGCTCAAGGAGAAATCGAAGACGGTTGGTATGACACTGGGGATATCGTCGAACTTGATAATAAAAACTTCTGTACGATTAAAGGGCGCGTGAAACGTTTTGCTAAATTAGCGGGTGAAATGGTTTCTCTGGAAAGTATTGAACAAATGGTGACTGAAATTTCCCCGCAAAGTGACCATGGTGTGGTCACCAAACCAGACAGTAGCAAAGGTGAAGCGCTGGTGCTATTCACTACGGATAAAGAACTGGATCGTAGTGCGCTTTCTGCGGCAGCAAAAGCAAAAGGTTTAACGGAACTGGCTGTTCCTCGAGATATTCGTTGGGTGAAAGAATTGCCCGTGCTAGGAAGCGGTAAAACAGACTTTGTTACTCTGAAACAAATGGCATTGAAAGGGGATTAGTATGCAGGATAGCGCACCGAATACGCCATTAATGAGTACTGGAATGAAAGCTGTCTTGGCATCCCAATTCCTGTCTGCATTTGCTGATAATGCTTTACTTTTTGCAATATTAGCCCAGCTAAAAGCGGAGTTTTATCCAGAATGGAGCCACCCAATTCTGCAAATGGTATTTGTATTTACCTATATTATTTTGGCCCCTTTTGTGGGGCAAATCGCTGATCGATTCTCCAAAGGTCGCGTAATGCTGTTTTCCAATGTATTTAAATTTATTGGCGCGCTCGGGATCTGTTTAGGGCTTAATCCATTCTTATGTTATGGGTTAGTCGGCATTGGTGCTGCATCTTATTCACCTGCAAAATACGGAATTTTAGGTGAGCTTACGGGGGGAGAAAACCTTGTTAAAGCGAACGGATTAATGGAGGCCTCGACGATTGCAGCGATTTTAGTAGGATCCGTAGTTGGGGGGATGCTGTCGGATATCAACTTATTATTAGCACTTGGTACTTGTACTGTGTTGTATGCGTTGGCGGTTGGCGTAAACTTCTTTATTCCGCATCTTGTGGCGGCAAGGCCTGCAAAAGGTTGGAATTTTAAATTATTACTTAGTGATTTTTTCACCGCTTGCCGAGTTTTATGGGCAAATCAAGAAAGCCGATTCTCTTTAGTGGGAACGAGTATGTTTTGGGGAGCAGGGGTCACATTACGCTTTTTATTAGTGGCATGGGTACCCGTAGCGCTCGGTTTACAAGATAATACAACGCCAACTATTTTGAATGCGATGGTGGCTGTGGGGATTGTTGTTGGTGCTGGTTTAGCCGCCAAATTTATCACTTTAAAAACGGTATATCGTTGTATTCCTGCGGGTATTGTTATTGGGGTGATGGTGGTATTACTCTCATTACAAACTAATATTATTCCATCCTATTTTATCCTGATGGTGTTAGGGATTTTTGGGGGCTTATTTGTTGTGCCACTGAATGCTCTTTTACAGGAAAAAGGTAAAGAAACCGTTGGCGCAGGGAACGCGATAGCTGTGCAAAACCTTGGCGAAAATAGTGCAATGTTATTAATGCTAGGGTTATATTCACTCGCTATTAAGGTCGGAT
Organism: Providencia rustigianii DSM 4541; assembly: GCF_000156395.1. GTDB lineage: Bacteria > Pseudomonadota > Gammaproteobacteria > Enterobacterales > Enterobacteriaceae > Providencia > Providencia rustigianii. The sequence continues at coordinate 27,722 of NZ_GG703820.1, read as the reverse complement.
TCTCTGTAGTAGGCGTAGGCATTGGTTTTGGTGTGGTATTCGCAATAGGTATTGCGGGATTATGGATTTGGGATCGCGCTCGTAAGAAAACAGCATAATAGTGAATAACCAAATGATAGATGAGAAACAGCTCGAAATATTAAGTATTCAGCTAGGCGAATATTTACTAAAACAAGGTAAAACAGTGACAGCGGCGGAATCCTGCACAGGTGGTTGGATTGCGAAAGTTCTGACTGATATTTCTGGTAGCTCAGCTTATTTTTACCGTGGTTTTGTGACTTACAGTAATGAAGCTAAACATCAAATGATTGGTGTTAAAGAATCTTCATTAAACACGTTTGGTGCTGTGAGTCAGCAAGTCGTTCAGGAAATGGCATTAGGGGCCCTCAGTGAGGCTAATGCAGATTTTTCTATGTCAGTCAGTGGCATTGCAGGTCCTGGCGGCGGAAGTGATGAAAAACCTGTGGGTACAGTATGGTTTGGTTTTGCCTTAAAACGGGCTGATAATTCTGTTGATGTGGTCACAAGCCACCAAATATTTGGCGGTGATAGAAATCAAGTTCGTTTACAATCAACGGGTTATGCACTTCAAATGCTTTTGCAGCTAATAACTGAAAAATTTTCTTGATACTGTATGATTATACAGTATACTTGATTTCAACAAATCGAATTCAATCGTTTTATTCGCAATGGTCAAGACCATTGCCTGAAGGAGTCAACATGGCTATTGATGAAAACAAACAAAAAGCGCTTGCAGCGGCACTCGGTCAAATTGAAAAGCAGTTTGGTAAAGGCTCCATTATGCGTCTTGGTGAAGACCGTACTATGGACGTTGAAACTATCTCAACGGGATCTTTATCTCTTGACGTCGCTTTGGGTGCTGGTGGCTTGCCATTAGGACGTATTGTTGAAATCTACGGTCCTGAATCCTCAGGTAAAACTACACTGACTTTACAAGTGATCGCTTCTGCACAACGCAGCGGTAAAACATGTGCGTTTATTGATGCAGAACATGCCCTTGATCCTGTTTATGCTAAAAAGCTTGGTGTAGATATTGATAACCTGCTGTGTTCTCAGCCAGATACGGGTGAACAAGCATTAGAAATCTGTGACGCACTGACTCGCTCTGGTGCTGTTGATGTTATCATTGTTGACTCAGTTGCAGCTTTAACACCTAAAGCTGAAATTGAAGGTGAAATCGGTGATTCTCATATGGGTCTAGCGGCTCGTATGATGAGCCAAGCAATGCGTAAGCTTGCTGGTAACCTGAAAAACTCAAATACCTTACTGATCTTTATCAACCAAATTCGTATGAAAATTGGTGTGATGTTTGGTAACCCAGAGACCACCACTGGTGGTAACGCACTGAAGTTTTACGCTTCTGTTCGCTTAGATATTCGTCGTATTGGTGCAGTTAAAAACGGTGAAGAAATTGTTGGTAGCGAAACTCGCGTTAAAGTCGTGAAAAACAAAGTTGCTGCGCCATTTAAACAAGCTGAATTCCAAATTCTTTATGGTGAAGGTATCAATACCTTTGGTGAGTTAATCGATCTTGGTGTTAAACATAAGCTTATTGAGAAAGCCGGTGCTTGGTATAGCTACAATGGCGACAAGATTGGTCAAGGTAAAGCTAATTCAACGACCTATTTGAAAGAGCATCCAGATGTTGCCAAAGAAATTGATACAAAACTGCGTGAAATGTTATTGAGCCATACTGGTGAACTTAGCAATACAACAACAGACTTTGTCAGTGATTCTGATGTAGAGGAAACACCTGAAGAGTTTTAATCTTTAGTTAGTTTCTTGAAAATAAAGAAAAATATAAACGTCATTCTGTATAGGATGGCGTTTTTTTATTTTTAGCTATCATAATAATAGTTTCTTGAACAGTTTTTTTGTGGAAAAATACCCTAGAGAGAAGTATAAACATACTTTCAGAAAATATTCAGACGCTTTACAATGAAAGCCACGAATGGATGTATCTATATTTTACTTCTACACAAAGAGACTTTATCTTATCAGTCACTTTTTAATCGGAGAGTTGATTAGAGGTGATGTTACATTCCATCTCAACAATTCGTAATTCTGTTTCCAGCTTGATATCGGGATAAATATGAGTAAAAGCACCGCTGAGATCCGTCAAGCGTTTCTCGACTTTTTCCATACGAAAGGTCATCAGGTGGTAGCCAGCAGTTCGCTAGTACCAAACAATGACCCAACACTATTGTTCACTAACGCAGGGATGAACCAGTTCAAAGATGTATTTCTTGGTCTGGATAAAAGAGCATATTCCCGAGCGACAACTGCACAGCGTTGTGTGCGTGCAGGTGGTAAACATAACGACTTAGAAAATGTGGGTTATACAGCACGTCACCACACATTCTTTGAAATGTTAGGTAACTTTAGCTTCGGTGATTATTTTAAACACGATGCTATCCGATTTGCTTGGGAATTATTAACTAGCGAACAATGGTTTAACCTACCAAAAGAAAGACTGTGGGTAACTGTATACGCCACTGATGATGAAGCTTATGACATTTGGAACAAAGAGATCGGCGTTCCAGCAGAGCGTATCATCCGTATTGGTGACAACAAAGGGGCTCCTTACGCATCTGATAACTTCTGGCAGATGGGGGATACTGGTCCTTGTGGTCCGTGCACCGAAATTTTTTATGATCATGGGGATCATATCTGGGGGGGACCTCCAGGAACACCAGAAGAAGATGGCGACCGCTATATTGAAATCTGGAACCTTGTTTTCATGCAATTCAACCGTCAATCCGACGGGACTATGGAACCGTTACCAAAACCATCTGTAGATACAGGAATGGGTCTGGAGCGTATTTCTGCGGTTCTACAACATGTCAATTCTAACTATGACATCGACATTTTCCGTGAACTGATTGCAGCAGCAGCAGAAGCAACTGGCGCGACCGACTTATCTAACAAGTCTCTACGTGTTATCGCTGACCATATTCGCTCATGTGCTTTTTTAATTAGTGATGGTGTAATTCCATCAAATGAAGGCCGTGGTTATGTATTACGCCGCATTATCCGTCGTGCTGTACGGCACGGTTATATGCTGGGTGCTAAAGATACATTCTTCTACAAATTAGTTCCTACTTTAATCAAAGTGATGGGTACCGCGGCAGATGAGTTGCAGCGCCAGCAAGCGATGGTTGAGAAAGTTCTAAAAACTGAAGAAGAGCAATTTGCGCGTACTTTAGAGCGCGGCTTACAATTATTAGATGACGAGCTGGCATCACTGAAAGGTGACACTCTAGAAGGCGAAACTGCTTTCCGCTTATATGATACCTACGGATTCCCACTGGATTTAACTGCTGACGTTTGTCGTGAGCGTAATATCAAAGTGGATGAAGAAGGCTTTGAGCGTGCAATGGAAGACCAACGTCGCCGTGCGAGAGAATCCAGTGGTTTTGGCGCTGACTATAATGCCCTGATCAAAGTTGATAAGCGTAGCGAGTTCTCTGGTTATCAACATGATGAACAGCAAGCGACTATCACTGCACTGTATAAAGATGGCCAACCTGTTGACGCACTAAACGCGGGTGAAGAAGGGCTAGTTATCCTTGATAAAACTGCATTCTATGCAGAGTCAGGCGGTCAAGTTGGTGATACAGGTGTGCTAACGAATGAAAGTGGCAACTTTGTCGTTTTGGATACTCAAAAGTATGGTCAAGCAATTGGTCATGTTGGAAAAGTGGAATCAGGTTCTTTGGTTGTTAACCACCGTATCTCAGCGAGAGTTAATAGCGAAAGACGTAATGCTATTCGTCTGAATCACTCAGCCACTCACTTATTACATGCGGCGCTACGCCAAATACTTGGTGAGCATGTTTCTCAGAAAGGCTCATTGGTTAATGACAAATATCTACGTTTTGACTTCTCTCATTTTGAAGCCCTGACACAGCAGCAGCTACGCCAAGTCGAAGATATTGTGAACGCACAAATTCGCCAAAACTCAGAAATTGAAACTGAATTGATGGATTTAGAGGGCGCGAAAGCGAAAGGTGCTATGGCATTATTCGGTGAAAAATATGAAGAGCGCGTACGTGTTCTGAGTATGGGGGATTTCTCCATCGAATTATGTGGTGGTACTCACGCTAGCCGTACTGGAGATATCGGTTTATTCAGTATTCTAAGTGAGTCAGGCACTGCTGCCGGTGTTCGCCGAATTGAAGCGACAACAGGTGCAACAGCTATTGAGCATCTTCATGCTCAATCTGAGCAACTTTCTGCAATTGCCCATTTATTAAAGGGTGATGCGAATAGCCTTGTTGAGAAAGTAAAAGCAGCATTGGATAAATCGCGTAATCTTGAAAAAGAGATTCTGCAATTGAAAGATCAGCAAGCTTCTCAAGAGAGTGCATCATTGGGTAGCAAAGCAAAAGATGTCAAAGGTATCAAGCTATTAGTTAGCCAATTAAATGATACAGATCCTAAATTATTGAGAACAATGGTTGATGATTTAAAAAATCAGCTGAAGTCTGCGATTATCGTGCTTTCAACCACGAGTGGTGATAAAGTCAGTATAATTGTTGGTGTGACTAATGATTTGACTGCTAAAATTAAAGCAGGTGATTTAGTATCTTATGTTGCTCAGCAAGTTGGCGGTAAAGGCGGCGGGCGACCTGATATGGCAATGGCTGGCGGTAGTGATGTAAAAGCATTACCTACAGCGATGGCAAGTGTTGAACAATGGGTTGATTCGAAACTGTAAGCGCTTATTGAGGTTGCCTTGCTTGATGTGAGGCAACTTTAATCTGTTGCAACATTGTTAATATGTTGCCGGTAGTGTTATATTTTGCTTGTAAATAACTAGAATTATTGCCTTGATGGCATCAATGCTTTAGGTGAATATCATTGCTTTACGTTTTCACGGTGTGTGATGGACAATAGCGGGGGATACCTAGAGACCCGACTCTTTTAATATTTCAAGGAGCAAAGAATGCTTATTCTGACTCGTCGAGTTGGTGAAACACTCATGATAGGCGATGAGGTAACAGTGACTGTATTGGGAGTAAAAGGCAACCAAGTTCGTATTGGTGTTAATGCCCCAAAAGAGGTTTCTGTTCACCGTGAAGAAATTTATCAACGGATCCAGGCCGAAAAGACTCAACCAGACAATCAATAATAATGAATAAGCGTCCAGTGAGTGATCACACAGCAATAATGGGCGCTTGTCTTCTATTCCCCTTTAAAAACCTCGAAAATTTCTTATTCCTATCTGTTTAATTAAGAATAATGGTACTAAAGGTACATTCCTTTTCTCATTTGTTATTTTTATTCTGTATTATTTTTCTACAGTTAACCAATATGTTATGGTTTTGAAGTCAATATTACCCATTTTTTTGATGTAACTTTGGTTGATAAAATTCTTTAGGAAAGCACAGAAATATGGCTTTTTCGGTGTTAAACTAATCATCTTGCTTGTGAAATGTGCAAACGAACGCCAGAATGCAAAAAGTTTGGAAAAATTGTTTGACTTCTAAGGCTAGGAAAGTAATATGTGCGCCACACAGAGACGAGATGTTTGAAAAAACAAATCATGTGTAACTAAAATATGGTGAGGTGGCCGAGAGGCTGAAGGCGCTCCCCTGCTAAGGGAGTATGCGGTCAAAAGCTGCATCGAGGGTTCGAATCCCTCCCTCACCGCCATTTTAGGCTCTGCATCCGTAGCTCAGCTGGATAGAGTACTCGGCTACGAACCGAGCGGTCGGAGGTTCGAATCCTCCCGGATGCACCATTTTAAGCCCTATGAGTTAGACTGATAGGGTGATGTTTTAGCTTAGCAGGCTAAGACAAAGCAGTAGTTTTAGATTGATGTTGAAGTAGATTTTGATAAGTAGTATTGAGAGAGAAGTACGATTGCACGAAAATGCATCCGTAGCTCAGCTGGATAGAGTACTCGGCTACGAACCGAGCGGTCGGAGGTTCGAATCCTCCCGGATGCACCATCTCTTAAACTTTTCTGTAAAGTATCAATAATCCCTTTTAATAATATTCAAACTGATAAATTACTGATTGCTGTAAATGCAATTGTCGATTGATAATCGAAGAATTTTGCATCCGTAGCTCAGCTGGATAGAGTACTCGGCTACGAACCGAGCGGTCGGAGGTTCGAATCCTCCCGGATGCACCATCATTAAGAAACTCCTCAATTTGAGGAGTTTTTTTTTACCTAAAATTAGTCTTCTCTATTCAATTCTAAGTAGAATCATTCATTTCATAACTCTCTAAACCACACATCTAGACAGCGACAATTTCTGTGATTTAAGCTAAAGTAACCTCCTTAATAAAATAAATCTAAATCACAGGCGGGAGGTCAATTTGATCCCGGACGTATCAAAAGCGCTCTCTTGGTTAGAGGCGCACCCGGAAATTCTCAATGGTATTCAACGTGGTATTGAGCGTGAAACATTGCGTGTCACACCTCAAGGCGCAATTGCTGAGACTTTACATTCAGATGAGTTAGGTAAGGCACTGACGCATAAATGGATCACTACCGATTTTGCTGAGTCTTTACTCGAATTTATTACACCTGTAGATAAAAGCATCAGCCATAATTTGGCTTTTCTCAGGGACTTGCATCGATATACTGCTCGTCATTTACATGATGAAAGAATGTGGCCGTTGAGTATGCCTTGCTTTATTGAGGGTGAAGATAAAATCACTCTGGCGCAGTACGGCACTTCTAATGTTGGCCAATTTAAAACTTTGTACCGCGAGGGTTTAAAAAACCGCTACGGTGCTTTAATGCAAACCATCGCAGGGGTGCATTATAACTTTTCATTCCCGATTGAATTTTGGCAAGCTTGGGCTGGAGTGGAAGATGAACAAAGTGGTAAAGAAAAGATTTCTGAAGGCTACTTACGTCTGATCCGAAATTATTACCGTTTTGGCTGGGTGATCCCATATCTATTTGGAGCTTCTCCTGCAATCTGTGGTTCATTCCTGAAAGATAGGGAAACGTCACTCGATTTTAATAAAACTGAGTGTGGTACTTACTATTTACCTTACGCTACATCTTTAAGAATGAGTGACTTGGGATATACCAATAAATCACAGAGCGATTTAAATATTACGTTTAATCACCTAGATGAATATGTTGAAAACCTCAAGAAAGCTATCCATAAACCTTCAGCTGAGTTTGAAAAGCTAGGTGTTAAAAAAGATGGCAAATACATTCAGTTAAACACTAATGTGCTGCAAATCGAAAATGAACTGTATGCACCAATTCGTCCTAAACGTGTCCCGAAAGGTAATGAATCACCTTCTGATGCGTTACTGCGTGGTGGTATTGAGTATATTGAGGTTCGCTCTCTTGATATCAATCCATTTAGTCCTATTGGTGTTAATGAAACCCAAGCTCGTTTTGTGGACTTATTCTTAATCTGGTGTGTATTGGCAGATGCGCCTGAGATGAATAGTCAAGAGTTAGATTGTTGCCGTAAAAACTGGAATCGCGTGATCTTGGAAGGACGTAAGCCCGGACAAGTGATCGGTTTTGGTTGTGGTAGTGAGCAAAAGCCTCTTGTTGAAGTTGGGCAAACATTATTTAACGATCTGATCCGTGTTGCTGAAGTACTTGATACTTGTTGTGATGCCAAATACAAAGAAGTTTGTCATCAATTTGTGGCTATGTTTGAAGATCCGACCTTAACTTACTCTGCTCTTGTCATGGATGAGATGTTAGAGAAAGGTATTGGAGGTTATGGTCTTGAACTGGCTGAAAAATATTATCAGCAATTGATCAATGAGCCTTATGAAGTGATCACTGAAGAGCAATTTGAGCAAGCTCGTTTGGCTTCAATAGAGAAACAGAAATTGATGGAACAGGATAAAAGCGAGAGCTTTGAAGAGTATTTACGGATTCACGCAGGACGCTAAAAGAAGTGGCCACATTAAGTGGCCAAATAAAAAATCTCTTAGAGAATTAGGGATGATAACAATTTGCGCGTCTTTCATATATTCAGACTCTGCGTTTTTAGATTAGTTTCATTTTCTTCATAAATATTTTTTAGGAGGTCATGAAATGCCATTATTAGACAGTTTTACTGTAGATCACACGCGTATGGCAGCTCCTGCTGTTCGTATAGCAAAAACAATGAAAACACCAAGTGGTGATACAATCACTGTTTTTGATTTACGCTTCACAGTTCCAAATAAAGAAGCAATGACAGAAAAAGGCACGCATACCCTTGAGCACCTCTTTGCTGGATTTATGCGAGATCATCTGAATGGAGATGGTGTAGAAATCATTGATATTTCCCCTATGGGGTGTCGAACCGGTTTTTATATGAGTTTGATTGGTCAGCCAGATGAGGCACGTGTGGCAACAGCATGGAAGGCTTCGATGGAGGATGTGTTAAATGTCCAAGATCAAAATAAGATCCCTGAGCTCAATGTTTATCAGTGTGGAACTTATATGATGCACTCTTTAGAAGAAGCGCAGCAAATTGCTAGTCAGGTTCTTGCTAAAGAGATCGGTATCAACAAAAATGATGAGCTGGCTCTACCTGAAGAAAAATTAGCTCAATTACATATTTAGTGGGTTATGCCTTAATTTAAAAAGCCTTAAAATCATGCATACAGGCTGATTTTAAGGCTTTTTTGTTTTATAACTGACTAGAATTCAGGTTCTTGAGAATCAAAAGCTAAAGGGATAATTTTTACCTGTTTAATGGTATTGTCGTTCATCACTAAAACTTCGATGAGATAGCTCCCTATGGCTATTTGTTCTTTTGGTTGAGGGATATCCCCTAAAACCTCTAAAACCATCCCATTGACCGTTCTAGGACCATCTACAGGTAAGTTCCAATCGAAGGCTTTATTCAAATCTCGAATATTTGTTGTTCCATCAACCAATACGCTACCATCACTTTGTGGAATAACTTCTTCTGCTAGGGAAGGTGACATTGATGTGGTGAAATCGCCAACAATTTCTTCCAAAATATCTTCTACTGTGATTAAGCCTTGGATTTCGCCATATTCATCAACGATTATCCCCAATTTTTCTTTTTTATGTTGGAAGTTCACGAGTTGAATATTTAGGGGGGTGCTATCAGGAATGAAGTAGATATTATCGGCAGCTTTTATCAGATTTTGTTTGTTAAACTCCCGTTTTTCCATCATCAAACGATAGGCTTCACGCACTCGTAAAATACCAATAGAATCATCCAAAGAATCTCGATACAGGACTATTCGACCATGAGGTGAGTGGGTTAGTTGCCTCACAATCGACTTCCAATCATCATTAACATCGATGCCGACAATTTCATTGCGTGGCAACATAATGTCGCCAACCGTGACTTTGTCTAAATCGAGGATAGAAATCAACATATCCTGATTACGTCGGCTAAGTTTATTTTTAGATTCATTGACGATGGTGCGTAGCTCTTCTTTATTCACTGCATCGCTGCGTATAGCGGAAGGGCGGATCCCGCAGCAACGTAAAAACGAAGCTGAAATCGCATTGAATCCCAAAACAATAGGCATCATGATTTTTTGTAATGGATTTAATATTAGACTGCTCGGAAACGCAATTCGCTCAGGATAAAGTGCTGCAAGCGTTTTAGGCATGACTTCTGCGAATAATAGAATTACAAACGTTAGAATTCCCGTTGCTATTGCTACACCAGTATTGCCGTATAAGCGCATACCAATGATAGTCGCAAGGGCTGAGGCAATAATATTAATTAAGTTATTACCAATAAGTACTAAACTTAACAGTTTATCTGGATGCCTCAGTAATTTCTCAACACGCATAGCGGAACGATTACCTTGCTTCGCTAAATGTTTTAATCGATAACGGTTCAATGTCATCATACTGGTTTCTGATGCTGAAAAATAAGCAGACAAAAAGATTAAAACAATCAATATGATGATTAGAGTACCAGTGGATACATCATCCAAAACAAGGTTCCTTATAACAGGAGTTCAACGTTAACTTTCTGACTAAGAGACGGTCAGTTGTTGGACTAAACGATTACCGAAAAAAGCTAACGTGAGGATCAATGAGCCCCCTACGTGGAAAAATAACACGCGTTTTCCACGCCATCCGCCATGAAAGTGTCCCCATAGCAAAATAACGTAAACAAACCAAGCCACAACCGACAATATCGATTTATGGATATTTTCTTTATCAAAAATATTATCGATATAAATAAAACCAGTACATAAAGTCAGCGTGAGTAAAATAACCCCCACCTGAGTAACGTGAAACATTTTGCGCTCAATGACCATCATTGGTGGCATATCAGGGCTAAACTTCAGAATTTTATTCTTTAGCTGATAATCGATAATCGCCACTTGAAACGCATATAATGCCGCAATTAAGAGTGTTGCATAGCTTAAAAGTGCTAAACCAATATGAACAAATAACGGAGTACTGGCTTCCAAGTGAGTTATAAATTCACCTGGCATTGTCGTTGATAAAATGAGGTTAATAATCGCGAAGCTATAGACAATGGGCGTTAAATACCATGCTCGCCCTAAATACCCCACAACGGTCATGATTAAACACATCAATAAACTGACGGAAGAGCCGAGATTCAATAAAGTTAAGTTTTGCCCGCTCACTTCACTGAAAATTTGTAATTTCAGTGTAATTGCGTGAGTAATCATCGCGATGATGGCTAATAAAATAGCTAATCTGCGATAGATTGCTTGCTTACGCACTTGACTGGGAACGATCAGCAGCAGACTGACCATGTATGTACAAACTGCTATGACTGCAAATACGGGCATAGTATAGTGTCGTTATTCATTTTTAGTGGATAGATACTTTATAGTATAACTCGTGCGCGTGTAGGCTCCAACCATTGGTATGGCGAATCCCTTGATATTCTTTATCGATAGCTCATTAGAGTTAGGTAAACAAGGCAGCGAAAAAGCATCAGATATGATACACTCCTCAGCCAATATCAGCGTTGGATTGTGTCGTGGCTATTTTTATTTGCCCTTGAAATACATAGCGCGAGTAACCAAATAAGGCTACATATAGGCCCATAACAGAATTGAGCTAAGACATATGTTTGATAATTTAACTGACAGACTATCGCGCACTTTGCGCAATATCAGCGGACGTGGACGTCTGACTGATGACAATATTAAAGATACATTACGCGAAGTTCGCATGGCGTTACTGGAAGCTGACGTTGCATTGCCAGTTGTCCGTGAGTTTATTCAAAAAGTCAAAGAAAGCGCTGTTGGTCAAGATGTTAATAAAAGCCTAACACCGGGACAAGAGTTCATAAAGATTGTTCAAAATGAACTGACCCGTGCCATGGGTGAAGAAAACCATCAACTGAATTTATCTGCTCAGCCACCAGCCGTGGTATTGATGGCTGGCTTGCAAGGCGCAGGTAAAACAACCAGCGTTGCTAAGCTGGGTAAACTGTTAAAAGAAAAGCAAAAGAAAAAAGTGCTTGTGGTCTCTGCCGACGTATACCGTCCTGCGGCGATTAAACAGTTAGAAACATTAGCCGAAGCGGTTAGCATTGATTTCTTCCCTTCTGATGCACAAGAAAAACCTGCATCTATTGTCCAGAAAGCGCTAAAACACGCTCAACTTCAATTTTATGATGTTCTACTGGTGGATACTGCCGGGCGATTGCACGTTGATGAAGTGATGATGGAAGAAATCCAAGAAATTCATCGCATTATTAACCCAGTAGAAACGCTGTTTGTCGTCGATGCAATGACGGGGCAAGATGCTGCAAATACAGCTAAAGCCTTTAACGAAGCCTTGCCATTAACGGGTATCGTATTAACGAAAGTTGATGGTGATGCACGTGGTGGTGCTGCGTTATCGATTCGCGCCATTACAGGTAAACCAATTAAATTCCTCGGGGTCGGTGAAAAAACGGATGCCCTTGAACCATTCCACCCTGAGCGTGTTGCATCACGTATCTTGGGAATGGGGGATGTATTATCCCTGATTGAGGAACTTGAGCACAAAGTTGATCGCGATGAAGCAGAAAAGCTAGCTAAGAAACTCAAAACAGGCGATACGTTCGACCTAAATGACTTCTTAAACCAGTTAAAGCAGATGCGTAATATGGGCGGAATGACCAGCATGTTAAGTAAAATGCCAGGCATGTCCCAGATACCAGATGCAGTTAAATCCCAGATGGATGATAAAATAACTATCCGTATGGAAGCCATGATCCAATCAATGACGCGTAAAGAACGTGAAAAGCCAGAAATTATTAAAGGCTCACGCAAACGCCGTATTGCTGCGGGTTCTGGGACTACAGTTCAAGAAGTTAATAAACTCTTGAAACAGTTTGATGATATGCAACGCATGATGAAAAAGATGAAAAAAGGCGGCTTAGCCAAAATGATGCGCGGCATGAAAGGTATGATGCCTCCGGGATTTCCGGGGCGTTAAGCAGTAAAGCTTGAAACTAAAATGCACTTTTGATTGATTTTTGCGTCAAAGTGAGTAAACTTTTCGGGCTTTTTATATAACAACCGGACTCTATCCCTCGATGGAGTCTGGTTGTTTTGTTAACTAATGAGGATGTTATGGTAACAATTCGTTTATCTCGTGGCGGCGCTAAAAAACGTCCGTTCTATCAAATCGTTGTAACCGATAGCCGCAATGCGCGTGACGGTCGTTTCATCGAGCGTATCGGCTTCTTTAACCCGATCGCTACTGGTCAAGCAGAAGAACTGCGTTTAGACCTAGACCGTATCGAACATTGGGTTGGCTTAGGTGCAACTGTTTCTGACCGTGTTGCACAACTGGTCAAACAAGCTAAGAAAGTAGCTTAATCTGTCACGGTGGTAACAATGAGCACGCAAACTAAACTTCAGCCCCCAGCAAACCCAATTGTTTTGGGCAAATTAGGAGCTGCATACGGTATTCGTGGTTGGCTCAAAGTTTTTTCGTCCACCGAACATGCTGAAAGTATTTTTGATTATCAGCCTTGGTTTATCCAACGTTCTGGTCAATGGCAACATATTGAAATAGAAGATTGGAAACATCACAACAAAGATATCATCGTCAAGCTGAAAGGGGTCGAAGACCGTGATGCAGCGACATTATTGACCAACTTTGAAATTGCGGTTGATTCAACCCAACTTCCTGAGTTGGAGAATAACGAATACTATTGGAAAGACCTTATGGGTTGCCACGTAGTAACGTTAGATGGTTATGACCTTGGTACCGTTGTTGACATGATGGAAACCGGATCGAATGACGTTCTGGTGATTAAGGCAAATCTGAAAGATGCATTTGGCATCAAGGAGCGGCTGGTTCCGTTTCTTGATGGGCAGGTTATCAAGAAAGTCGATCTCTCCGCCCAAGTTATTGAAGTGGAGTGGGATCCTGGTTTTTAAATCTCCGATTAACGGTTTTTATGAGTGGGATAAATCATGTGGATTGGTGTAATTAGCCTGTTTCCCGAAATGTTCCGCGCAATAACCGAGTACGGGGTAACTGGTCGGGCAGTGAAAAATGGCTTGCTGACTGTTGAGTGTTGGAATCCTAGAGATTTTACGCACGATAGACATAAAACAGTCGATGACCGCCCATATGGTGGTGGTCCAGGCATGCTGATGATGGTGCAACCGTTAAAGGATGCGATTCGTACAGCAAGAACTGAGGCCGGTGATGGTGCAAAGGTCATTTATCTGTCACCACAAGGTCGCAAACTCGGTCAAGATGGGGTTTGTGAGCTGGCAACAAATGAGAAGCTAATTCTTGTTTGTGGCCGCTATGAAGGTATTGATGAACGGATCATTCAAACCGAAGTTGATGAAGAATGGTCAATCGGTGATTACGTTCTCAGTGGTGGGGAGCTCCCCGCAATGGTGTTGATAGACTCAGTCTCTCGGTTTATTCCTGGAGTTCTGGGGCATCAAGCTTCAGCTCAAGAAGATTCTTTTGCAGATGGCTTGCTGGACTGTCCTCACTATACTCGACCTGAAGTGCTAGATGGCATGCAAGTTCCTGAGATTTTACTTTCAGGCAATCATGCCAAGATTGATAGCTGGCGCATGAAACAATCACTTGGTCGTACCTGGCTTAGAAGACCTGAGCTTCTAGAAAGCCTAGCTCTGACTGACGAGCAGAGGATGTTGCTAGCTGAATTCCAACGGGAATATCAGGCTGAGCAATCAATGAATCCAGACAATTAATTGTCTACATATATCAGTTTACCTAGGGTAAGAGAGTTATTATGAGCAACATTATTAAACAACTTGAACAAGAGCAGATGAAGCAGGACGTACCTTCATTCCGTCCAGGCGACAGCGTGGAAGTTAAGGTATGGGTCGTTGAAGGCTCTAAGAAACGTCTGCAGGCATTTGAGGGCGTGGTTATTGCTATTCGTAACCGCGGTCTGCACTCTGCATTCACTGTTCGTAAAATTTCTAACGGCGAAGGTGTTGAGCGTGTATTCCAAACTCATTCACCAGTCGTAGATAGCATTACTGTTAAACGTCGTGGTGCTGTTCGCCAAGCTAAACTGTACTACCTGCGTGAGCGTTCTGGTAAGGCTGCTCGTATTAAAGAGCGTCTGAACGTTAAGTAATACGCTTTCGCTACATCCGAAAGTTGAGGCCCGCTTATAGCGGGCCTTTTTTATATTCGTCATATATTCGTCATATTTCGCGCTGTGGCGGTGTTGGCTTCATTCAGCCACACAGGTCACATACTTATGTATGCTCCCTGCGCTGTCTTCATTTTGCCACCTAGCCACAACTCGAACTATTTAGAATATATCACCCAATAAAATTATTTTTGTAAACATATGTTTACTAATTTATTCATTGTATTCTCTTGAATATAAAATTTACCTCAGACTATTGTTTTAATTACTTTAAATTCAATTAGATATCATTATGTAATTTTTTATGTACATCAAATTGAGTTATTTTACAGTTTTGGATTGAAATCTTTACGATGCATGATATGTTATCTCTCACGCACCAAACACAAGATCGATAAATAACATCACTAATAAATAATAAGCTAAATAGGTAATCAAATGATCATGCAAAAAGATGTACTCAATAATGTGAATATTCAAGACGAGCAGGTTTTAATTACTCCTGAAAGTCTGAAGCAAAAATATCCATTGAGTCACAGCAATCTGCATGCCATTGCGACATCGCGTAAAGTAATTGCTGATATTATTCATCAGCGTGACCCGCGCTTACTCGTGGTATGTGGTCCTTGTTCAATCCATGATGTTGATGCCGCCATTGAGTATGGCGAGCGTTTGCAGAAACTAGCCGCTGAGTTAAGTGATAGCTTATATATTGTGATGCGTGTGTACTTTGAAAAACCACGTACAACGGTTGGTTGGAAAGGTTTAATCAGTGATCCATTTATGGATGGTAGTTTTGAAATGGAAAAAGGGCTACATATTGCTCGTGATCTATTAACTAACTTAGTCAATATGGGATTACCGTTAGCGACAGAAGCTCTCGATCCTAATAACCCACAATACCTAGGTGACTTATTCAGCTGGTCAGCCATTGGAGCGAGAACTACAGAATCTCAAACTCACCGTGAAATGGCCTCTGGTTTGTCCATGCCAGTTGGTTTTAAAAATGGTACAGATGGTAGCCTATCGACAGCAATAAATGCATTAAAAGCCGCTGCGATGCCACATAGATTTATGGGCATTAACCAATCTGGGCAAGTGTGCTTACTTCATACTAATGGTAATAAAAATGGTCATGTTATTTTACGTGGCGGAAAAACACCTAACTATGATGCTGAAAATATTGCGGCGTGTGAAGCTGAAATGAGAAAGGCAGGGCTTGAACCATCATTAATGGTGGATTGTAGCCATGGTAACTCAAACAAAGATTACCGTCGTCAGCCACTTGTTGTTGATTCAATTCTTGAACAAATTATTAATGGTAATGAATCAATTACAGGTATTATGCTTGAAAGCCATATTAATGAAGGAAGCCAAACATCTGAACAGCCAAGAGAAAACATGCAATACGGTGTTTCAGTTACAGATGCCTGCATTAACTGGGAAACAACAGAGTCCGTGCTGCGCAAATTGCATCAAGCATTATCACCAATGCTTGAACAGCGTGGGCAAAAATTAAGTAAAGTGAGCTGAGCAAGGTATTGGTATGTCTGTTGAATTATCCCATTTAAGGGAGCAAATTGATGAAGTTGATAAGTCATTATTAGATCTATTAGCTAAGCGGCTTCAACTAGTTGCGGAAGTGGGTGAAGTTAAAAGCCAACATGGATTACCTATCTATGTACCAGAGCGTGAGTCCAGCATGTTAGCCGCACGTAGAGCTGAAGCTGAACGTATGGGGATCCCTGCTGACCTAATCGAGGATATCCTCCGAAGGATTATGCGGGAATCTTATACGCGTGAAAATGATAAAGGGTTTAAAACACTAAATCTGGAAGCTGGCCCTATTATTATTGTGGGTGGAGAAGGGAAAATGGGGCGATTATTTAACCGCCTTCTGACGCTCTCTGGCTATCAAGTTAAGGTATTAGCTGAGCAAGATTGGCCTCATGCATCATCTATTGTTTCTGGTGCAAGTGTCGTGATCATCAGTGTTCCTATTCATTTAACGGTGGATGTGATTAACCAGCTACCAAAATTAGATCCAAAAACGATTTTAGTCGATATCGCATCAGTTAAACAGAAACCACTGGAAGCTATGCTTCAGGTACATAAAGGTCCCGTTCTTGGTTTACATCCGATGTTTGGTCCCGATATTGGTAGCGTGGCTAAACAGGTATTTGCATACTGTGATGGTCGAGATGCTGATGTTTACCAATGGTTCCTTGAACAGTTGCAAGTATGGGGCGCTCGATTAAAACAGATCAAGCCTAAAGAACATGATCGCAATATGAGCTTCATACAAGCGTTACGCCATTTTACAACGTTTACTTACGGGAAAAATTTGGCAGATGAGCAAGTTGATTTACAACAATTGTTGGATCTTTCTTCTCCGATTTACCGTTTAGAACTAGCAATGGTAGGGCGGTTATTTGCTCAAGACCCCCAACTATATGCGGATATCATTATGTCCTCGGACGAAAATGTAGAGTTGATCCGCCGCTATTATCGACTTCTAGGTCAATCGATTGAAATGTTGGAACGTAATGATAAAACCGAATTTATCCGACAGTTTACGCAAGTAAGCCAATGGTTCGGCGAAGATGCATATCATTTTATGAAAGAAAGCCAATCTTTATTACAAAGAGCCAATGACAATCGTAAATAACGTTTTTTCCCCTACTTCCTGCTTGGCGGTAGGGGAAATTACTCAAGAATTTTTCAAAAAAGCATCATAAATATCAATATTTATTTAAAATAAGTAATTGTACTTATAATCTTAGTTTGTCCCAAATGAGGCTATTTCTCATTTAACTTGCACCATAATCTCTTGTGCAATCACAAATCAATCAATTTTAAATATTCATATTTGTAAATTGAGCGATTTATGTGGTAAAGATCCCTTATATTCTACCGATAACTCTAATCATTAAATGATGAATAGAGTGGTAAGTATATGTCTTTTCGAAATCTCAAAATTAGTGTGAAGTTAACTGTCGCATTTGGAGTTTTTATCGCTCTGATTGTTTTAAGCTCCCTATTTTCATTAGTGAATATGAATCGCGCTAATGAAAGTATGCAGACTATTATTTTCAAAAGTTATCCCATCACGGCAAATGCTAACTCGGTCATGGATAATTTTTATTCTTATATTGGTATCCAAGAGCTCATTTTATTAGATGACAGAGGTAGTGAGAAACGCAAGGAAGAGTTGGTTAAAATCAGCCAAAATATTTCAGACTTATTGGATGAATTAGATCGAAGTATTACCGATAGTCGCTCTCGGGAAACCTTAGAAAATATTCATGATGTGAGAGTTAAATTTCATGATTCGCAAAAACGAATGATGGAATTTATGAATCAAAACAATCGTCAAGCAGCGATAGAAGAAATGATGACCAAAACATCAGCAATCCAACGTGAGTATCGTGAACAGGTTCAAAATCTGATTGCGACTCAAAATATGCTGATGCAAGAATCGGGATACAAAGTTGAAGATGACTATAAACTGAATAGAACATTACTCGCTTTTCTTTCGATCATCAGTATTGTGGCGGGCTGTGTGATGGGCTGGTACATCACGATGACTATTACTCGCCCATTAGAACAGGCTGTTGATTTTGCAAAAGCGATTGCTAGTGGTGATTTAACACAGGATATCAAAGCACAATCTAAAGATGAAACCGGCATATTGCTAGATTCTCTCGGTAATATGAAAGAACATTTACTAGAGATCGTGCAAGAAGTACAAAATGGCTCTGAAAGCATCTCTGCAGCCGCTGGCCAAATAGTGGCAGGCAACCAAAATCTTGCTGCACGTACAGAAGAGCAGGCTGCTTCAGTGGAGGAAACGGCAAGCTCAATGGAGCAAATTACGTCCACAGTAAAAAACACCACTGAACATACCCATGAAGCAACTATGCTTGCGGATGATGCGGCTGTTATTGTTAAAAATAACGGTCAAATGATGAATCAGCTAACGGATAAAATGCGAACAATTAATGCATCTTCGCAGCAAATGACGGATATTATCAATCTTATTGATACGATTGCTTTTCAAACTAATATTCTTGCATTGAATGCCTCCGTAGAAGCGGCTAGAGCAGGGGAGCATGGACGAGGATTTGCAGTAGTAGCAGGAGAGGTTCGATTATTAGCACAAAAAAGTGCGGCATCAGCGAGCGATATTCGTGGCTTGATTGAAAAATCATCCTCCCAAACTCAAGAGGGAATGGAGTTAGTTGAGCAAGCGAGTCAGCAAATCCATGGCATGATAGAGAGTGTTGATGAGATGAATGTGTTATTGCGTGAAATTGGCCAAGCCAGCCATGAACAGAGTGATGGTATTTCTCAAATCAATAGTGCAGTAGGGCAATTGGATTTAACGACTCAGCAAAATGCGAGTTTGGTTGAAGAATCGGTTGTTGCAGCAGGTTCATTGAATGAGCAAGCATTCCATCTACAGGAATTAGTTAATTACTTTAAACTCTCTTCTTCTCCTCTTAAGTCATAGTAGATTAATAACTAACACGGGCAGATTGCCTGTGTTAGTTATCTGAAATTTTATGGTGCTATTTTTTCTGGCTCAACGGGAACCACGTTTTCTGATGGGTAACAGCCAAGGATTTTTATTGACCGAGTAATTTCTGCTAGCTCTTTTAACGCTTGTTGCAGATTATCCGAACGTAAGTTGGCATGAACATCCACATAAAACATTTCTTCCCAAGGCTTACCATTGATTGGGCGCGATTCTAATTTACTCATCACAATCTTATTATTTTTTAAGATAATTAAGGCATCGACTAAAGCCCCTGCTTGTTGACCGGTAGTCATTAATAATGTTGTTTTTGCTGGGACTTGCTCAGTTACGTCGATAGCTTTTGGTGCTACAACAATAAAACGAGTCATATTAATTTGCTGATTAGCAAGATTGTGTTCAAGTACCTCTAAGCCATATAGCAATCCACCAGCTTCGCTACCTAAAGCTGCAACATTCGGTGAGTTGTGCTCTGCAACTTTTTGCATTGCAGTTGACGTACTATCGCAATATTCAATTTTCCAATGGGGAAATTGAGATAAATATTGGCTGCACTGCTGGAAAGGTTGGGGGTGGCTATAAACAATTTCTATTTTACTCAGATCGCTATTTTTAGTGGTAAGTAAGCAGTGATTAATTGGAAGACGGATCTCACCAACGATTGATAAAGACGTATTTTGCAATAAATCGTAAACATCGTTAATTGCCCCGGAGCTAGTATTTTCAATGGGTAAAATACCGTAATCAGCTTGACCGCTTTCTACTAATGAAAAAATATCTTGGAATTTATGGCAGCTACATTCAACGAGTTGGTCAAAATGGCGAGCAGAATACTGACGAGCAGCGACATGAGAGTAAGAACCTTTGGGACCCAAAAAGGCAAAGCGTGCTGTATCACTAGGCGTAAGATTTAAATGTTTCTGTAAAATAGTCTGCTGAGTGAGGACGGAATCCTCGATAATCATTTGGAATAATCGAGTGATATAGAAACCATCAAGGCCTAGTGGTTTGCCTTTATTGATCAAAGCATCGAGTAGCTGACGTTCACGTTCTTTATCGCGAATAGGTCGATTATCATCAATTTTGGTTTCTGCAACTTCAATGGCATAACCTCGACGTTTTGCGAGAAGTCCAAGGAGTTCGCTGTCTAACTGGCTAATTTTCTCACGCACTTTCAGTAAATTAGTACTATTTTTCATTCTGCGCCCCTATCAACATCAGTGAATAAAAAAAGCCCCCAAAAGAGGGGGCTTTAAAATTTTGTCTTCTTTTTTTTCTCGAACGACAAAAGCCCCTTAATAAGAGTGGCTAAAGAAGAAAAAGAAAACAAAATTTAAATTCATTACAAAATACCTTTAAATAGAAGTCACTCAAATAGACATGATAGTGAAGGGGATGTCAACAAAAAATAGCAATCAACGTAAAAACGCGCCCATGATGAGCGCGTTTGGAAAGTTTCAAGATAAGTGGATTGATAATATAAAAATACAACGTAACTACTTAAACGTAACTGATTATAACGTAACTAGATTCGCTTCTTTTACACTATTACATGCCCTTCTTGATTCTCCTTTATGTTGCACTTTATTTAACTGTCTTTCGAGCTTATTGATTAGTTCATTTATTGCAACGTACATATCTTCATGCTTAGCAGTTGCTACCAATTTTCCGGTAGCGGTTTTTATGTTGGCATCAACCATAAAACCTTGGGGCTCTTTTGATAACACCACATGAGTGTTAATTAGGGAAACTTGCCATTTATCGAGTTTTGTTAGACGGTTCTCAATGTGTTCACGAATTGCTGGGGTAATGTCCATTTGTTTGCTAGTAATATTAACTATCATATAGTTACCTCTCATTGTTTCCGTCTTTAATGACTTCAGAATACCGAGTTATAACAATAAAAAAATGACATAGATCACATTTAAATCATGGGGTAGGGATCACTCATCCGAAGTGTGATTTTGACTAAGAAAGGGGGCTAAAAGGATTGCCAAAATAGATAAATTGAGGGAAACTGACAGAGTTGACTATAGATACGGTGAATAGTCGGTGCTTCTTTTGGGTTAAAAATTAGGGTATTAATTATAAATGAAAAATAGTCACATTTTTCATGAGGATAGTACCCAAAAATGAAAACAGCAGCCTAGGCTGCTGTTTGTGATCTTAACGGAGCCTATTGGTTAGCCGCAAGAATGCTTGCTACTTTATTTGCTTCGTTATCTAAGCCCATTTCTTTATAAGCAATTTCCATGTAAGTCAGTGCCTTACGAGTTGCTTCAGTATCTGGGTAATCTCTTAGCATCTGTTGAACACGATTAACAACCGCGACATAAGCCCCACGTTTGTTGTAATATTCAACCACAGAGAGATCGAATTTAGCTAAACGATCTTTTAAATAGACTAAGCGTTTACTCGCATCATTTGAATATTGGCTATTTGGATAATAACGGACTAATTGGCTAAGGTCTTTGAATGCAACTAATGCATGTTGAGGATCTCGGTCAGATCGGTCTATACCAAAGAAACCTTGTAACATACTGTCATCTAGCGCCATTGCTGTTAGGCCGCGCATATACAGTACATAGTCAATATTTGGATGGGTTGGATTTAAACGCATGAAACGGTCAATGGTTGCTATCGCCATTGGTAGCTCAGCTGATTTATAATAAGCATAAATCAGGTCTAATTGTACCTGCTGGGCATATGGACCAAACGGGTAGCGGTTATCAAGCGCTTCAAACTGTTTAATAGCCGCGCTATAGTTACCGTCCTGTAATTTTTGCTGACCCGTACTATAAATTTCAGCTGGGGAGCTATCGGGGCTGACTTCGTTATTGCTGGAGCATCCGGCAAGAGCCAGGCTCAACGTGGCAGCTGCCACCAGATATTTCATACGTATCATCACGTGTAGGTTATCCTCTGACTGTATCAAGGGAGCCTATCCGAAGGCTCCCGGCAAAATTCGAGTTACAATAGCACACATTTTAAATGAAACGGCAGCGCCGTCAAAATACAAACACTAAAAAGTAGATTAATTTATGGCTCAACAAGTACAACTTAGTGCAACCATCGCTGAATCACAGCTTGGTCAACGTTTAGATCAGGCTTTGGCCGAATTGTTCCCTGATTATTCACGTTCTCGAATAAAAGAATGGATTTTAGACGATAGAGTGCAGGTTAATGGCAAAGTTATCAATAAGGCAAAAGAAAAAGTTTTAGGTGGCGAACAAATTTCAATCGATGCTCTTATTGAAGAAGATACTCGTTGGGAGCCTCAAGATATACCTCTTGATGTTGTTTATGAAGACGAAGATATCCTAGTTATCAATAAACCACGAGGTTTAGTTGTTCATCCCGGAGCAGGTAACCCAGATGGAACCATCTTGAATGCGTTGTTATACCGTTATCCTGAGATTGCGGATGTGCCGAGAGCAGGGATTGTTCATCGCTTAGATAAAGACACAACTGGCCTGATGGTTGTAGCAAAAACAGTTCCAGCACAAACGCATTTAGTTGACGCTTTGCAGCGTAGAGAAATAACTCGAGAATATGAGGCTGTTGCGGTAGGTCGTATGACCGCAGGGGGAATGGTTGAAGAACCCATTTCACGTCACCCAACGAAAAGAACTCATATGGCGGTTCACCCAATGGGGAAACCCGCAGTAACTCATTACCGGATTATGGAGCATTTCCGTGCACATACCCGTTTACGCCTGCGCTTAGAAACAGGAAGAACGCACCAAATTCGTGTGCATATGGCACATATTAATCACCCACTAATTGGTGACCAGTTATATGGCGGTAGACCTCGTCCATTGAAAGGTGCCACGGAAGAGTTCTTTGAGGTAATGCGCAAGTTTGATAGACAAGCTTTACATGCAACGATGCTGCGCTTATATCATCCAATTTCGGGGATCCAAATGGAATGGCATGCACCATTACCTGATGATATGGTGGAGCTAATCAACGCATTAAAAGCGGATGCTGAATTACATAAAGACAACATGGACTGGTAATGAATACATTGATTTTCCCTGAATGGCCACAGCCAAAAAATATTTCAACATGCAGTACTACTCGCTTAGGTGGTGTCAGTCAGCCACCTTTTGATAGCTTAAATTTAGGCGATCATGTTGAGGATTTACCTGAAGCTGTCAGTGAAAATCGGCGTCGTCTCGAAGTGCTTGCTCAATTACCACAACAACCTGTGTGGCTTGAGCAAGTACACGGAACTCATGTTTTACATCTGAATGGTGAATATATTGAAAATCGCCAAGCGGATGCGGTGTATACCGATAAGGTTGGGCAAGTCTGTGCAATTATGACGGCTGACTGCCTACCCGTATTATTTTGTAGCCGTGATGGTAAAGAGGTAGCAGCTGCGCATGCGGGTTGGCGAGGACTGTGTGATGGCGTACTCGAAAATACAGTGGCACAGTTTAAATCTCCACCCCATGAAATCATGGTATGGCTTGGGCCTGCAATTGGTCCTGAAAAATTTGAGGTTGGGGCTGAGGTTAAATTGGCATTTATTAATCAGTCGGCCGAATTAGTTGAGGCATTTGTTCCTCATCAAGATAAATACCTTGCAAATCTCTATTTATTAGCCCGTAAAAAGCTCGAAGCCGTGGGAATCTCCTCTATTTATGGTGGTACTTTCTGCACCGCTAGTGAAGAAAATAGATTTTTTTCCTACCGACGTGAGGGTAAAACAGGGCGGATGGCATCACTTATATGGATAAATACTTAGATATTAGATTAATGTTTCAAATTAAAAGATATTGCAAAAATAATCCATTTTAAAACTTGAATCCCCAAAAACAGACCGCATCTTATCTTCAGTAGCAAGTTTAACTTATTCTATTGGAGGTGTTATGCGTCTGGATCGTTTAACTAATAAATTCCAGCAAGCTCTCGCTGACGCCCAGTCATTAGCCCTTGGGCGCGAAAATCAGTTTATTGAACCAATTCATTTATTAAGTGCTTTATTTAATCAAGAAAATGGCACCGTTCGTCCATTGCTGACGACGCTTGGTGTTAATGCCATTGAATTTAAACAAAAAATTGAAGATGTATTATCTCGGTTGCCACAAGTACAAGGTGTTGCTGGGGATGTTCAACCATCAAGTGATTTAATGCGTCATTTGAACCTATGTGACCAGCTGGCTCAGAAAAATGGAGATGAATTTATCTCCTCAGAATTATTTTTGCTCGCTGCTTTAGAAGCCAATACAACCCTTGCCGATATGTTGAAAGCGGCGGGTGTGAATAAAGATAATTTGAAAAAGGCGATAGAACAGATGCGTGGTGGAGAAAAAGTGAATGATCAAAGCGCTGAAGACCAGCGCCAAGCCTTGAAAAAATATACTGTCGATTTAACTGAACGAGCAGAGCAAGGCAAATTAGACCCAGTGATTGGTCGTGATGAAGAAATTCGTCGTACCATCCAAGTATTACAGCGTCGTACCAAAAACAACCCAGTGTTAATTGGTGAAC
Source organism: Providencia rustigianii DSM 4541 (assembly GCF_000156395.1). Classification (GTDB taxonomy): domain Bacteria; phylum Pseudomonadota; class Gammaproteobacteria; order Enterobacterales; family Enterobacteriaceae; genus Providencia; species Providencia rustigianii. Next base: position 3,104 of record NZ_GG703820.1, on the reverse strand, counting down.
CAGGTGTTGGTAAGACTGCAATTGTTGAAGGATTAGCTCAGCGTATTGTTAATGGTGAAGTGCCAGAAGGCTTAAAAAACAAACGTGTTTTATCACTGGATATGGGCGCTCTGATTGCAGGGGCAAAATATCGTGGTGAATTTGAAGAACGTTTGAAAGGTGTTTTGAATGACCTAGCTAAGCAAGAAGGTAATGTCATTCTGTTTATCGACGAATTGCATACGATGGTTGGCGCAGGTAAAGCCGATGGTGCGATGGATGCCGGTAACATGTTAAAACCAGCACTGGCACGTGGTGAATTACATTGTGTGGGTGCGACAACATTAGATGAGTACCGTCAATATATTGAGAAAGATCCGGCGTTAGAGCGTCGTTTCCAAAAAGTATACGTGGCGGAACCATCTGTTGAAGATACCATTGCAATTTTACGTGGTTTAAAAGAGCGTTATGAATTGCATCACCATGTGCAAATTACAGACCCTGCAATTGTAGCGGCGGCGACGTTATCCCATCGTTACATTACAGACCGTATGTTGCCAGATAAAGCTATCGACTTAATCGATGAGGCTGGTGCAAGCTTACGTATGCAAATGGATTCTAAGCCAGAATCTTTAGATAGACTAGAAAGACGTATTATCCAATTAAAGTTGGAGCAACAAGCTCTGAAAAAAGAGTCCGATGATGCGAGTAAAAAACGTCTTGAAATGTTAGAAGAAGAGCTGGCGGAAAAAGAGCGTGAATACTCCGCATTGGATGAAGAATGGAAAGCCGAAAAAGCATCATTAACAGGTACACAGCACATTAAAGCTGAATTAGAAAATACGCGTATTGAAATGGAAAAAGCACGTCGTATGGGTGATTTAGCTAAAATGTCTGAACTGCAATATGGCCGTATTCCTGAGTTGGAAAAACAGCTAGAAGCTGCGACTAAGGCAGAAGGTAAAAGCATGAAGCTTTTACGTAACAAAGTGACTGATGTTGAAATCGCGGAAATTTTAGCTCGCTGGACAGGAATCCCGGTCTCTAGAATGCTGGAAAGCGAAAGAGAAAAATTATTGCGTATGGAGCAGCAATTACATCAACGTGTAATTGGGCAGGACGAAGCTGTTGTTGCTGTATCGAATGCTATTCGTCGTAGTCGTGCCGGTTTATCTGATCCAAACCGTCCAATTGGCTCCTTTATGTTCTTAGGTCCAACTGGGGTAGGTAAAACAGAGCTGTGTAAAGCGTTAGCAAACTTCATGTTTGATAGCGACGATGCGATGGTTCGTATCGATATGTCCGAATTTATGGAAAAACATGCAGTCTCTCGTTTAGTGGGTGCACCTCCAGGATATGTTGGATACGAAGAGGGTGGCTATTTGACTGAAGCGGTAAGACGTCGTCCATACTCAGTTATTTTATTGGACGAAGTTGAGAAAGCACACCCAGATGTATTTAACATTTTATTGCAAGTGCTGGATGATGGACGTTTAACTGATGGTCAAGGTAGAACGGTAGACTTCCGTAATACGGTTATCATCATGACATCAAACTTAGGTTCTGATCTCATCCAAGAACGATTTGGCATGATTGATTATTCAGAAATGAAAAATATGGTGATGGAAGTGGTATCCCATAACTTCAGACCTGAGTTTATTAACCGTATAGATGAAGTTGTTGTGTTCCACCCATTAGGTAAAGAGCAAATTGCGAATATTGCAAATATTCAATTGGCTCGTTTGTATAAACGTTTAGAAGAGCACGGTTATGAAGTGACAGCAACGGCTGCAGCATTAGAAAAAATTGGTGAAGCAGGCTTTGACCCAATCTTTGGTGCCCGTCCGTTGAAACGTGCAATTCAGCAAGAGATTGAAAACCCACTGGCACAAGAAATTCTGTCAGGTAAATTGATTCCGGGTAAACCAATTACTCTGGATGTTGAAAATGATGAAATTGTGGCAAAACAGTAATTAGGTCATAGATATTATGTTCATCAATTCAAATTAAATCGAAAGGCGGCTGATAAAGCCGCCTTTTTTATCATTAAAACAGCCGAAAATGGCCTATTTTGGTGGATAATTGCTCTTGAAGTATAAACGGTGAGCAATTGAATATTATTTTTCAAAAAACACTTGCCAGATTTTTCTGACTCCCTATAATGCGCATCCACTGACCGGGAACAAGCCAACGCAAAGCGCGATGGACACTGAACCGGCAGCGAGAGAATCTGAAAAGATTAAGTAAAAAAATGCTTGACTCTCACCGAGGAAAGCGTAATATACGCCACCTCGCGACAACGACCTAAGTTGA
>NZ_GG703821.1:193194-193416 GCF_000156395.1 Providencia rustigianii DSM 4541 | reverse complement strand
CCCCCATGTATCATAAAGTGAATACATAGCTTTATGAAGGTAAACCCAGGGAACTGAAACATCTAAGTACCTGGAGGAAGAGAAAGAAAAATCGATTTTCTTAGTAGCGGCGAGCGAAAAGGAAAGAGCCCAAACCAGAGATTTATCTCTGGGGTTGCGGACAGAACATAACGAGAAGTCATAGTTAACCGAACACAACTGGAAAGTTGGACCGCAGGGGGT
>NZ_GG703821.1:192067-193094 GCF_000156395.1 Providencia rustigianii DSM 4541 | reverse complement strand
TATAACGGTCCTAAGGTAGCGAAATTCCTTGTCGGGTAAGTTCCGACCTGCACGAATGGCGTAATGATGGCCAGGCTGTCTCCACCCGAGACTCAGTGAAATTGAACTCGCTGTGAAGATGCAGTGTACCCGCGGCAAGACGGAAAGACCCCGTGAACCTTTACTATAGCTTGACACTGAACATTGAGCCTTGATGTGTAGGATAGGTGGGAGGCTTTGAAGCGTGGACGCCAGTCTGCGTGGAGCCAACCTTGAAATACCACCCTTTAATGTTTGATGTTCTAACGTGGCCCCATTATCTGGGGTGCGGACAGTGTCTGGTGGGTAGTTTGACTGGGGCGGTCTCCTCCCAAAGAGTAACGGAGGAGCACGAAGGTTGGCTAAGCATGGTCGGACATCATGCGGTTAGTGCAAAGGCATAAGCCAGCTTGACTGCGAGAGTGACAGCTCGAGCAGGTACGAAAGTAGGTCTTAGTGATCCGGTGGTTCTGAATGGAAGGGCCATCGCTCAACGGATAAAAGGTACTCCGGGGATAACAGGCTGATACCGCCCAAGAGTTCATATCGACGGCGGTGTTTGGCACCTCGATGTCGGCTCATCACATCCTGGGGCTGAAGTAGGTCCCAAGGGTACGGCTGTTCGCCGTTTAAAGTGGTACGCGAGCTGGGTTTAGAACGTCGTGAGACAGTTCGGTCCCTATCTGCCGTGGGCGTTGGAAGATTGAAAGGGGCTGCTCCTAGTACGAGAGGACCGGAGTGGACGCACCACTGGTGTTCGGGTTGTCATGCCAATGGCATTGCCCGGTAGCTAAGTGCGGAAGAGATAACCGCTGAAAGCATCTAAGCGGGAAACTTGCCTTGAGATGAGTCTTCCCTGACTCTTTAAGGGTCCTAAAGGAACGTTTAAGACTAAGACGTTGATAGGTTGGGTGTGTAAGCGTAGCGATACGTTGAGCTAACCAATACTAATGAACCGTGAGGCTTAACCTGACAACACCGAAGGTGTTTTAGGGATTTGAGAGATAAA
>NZ_GG703821.1:1638-191967 GCF_000156395.1 Providencia rustigianii DSM 4541 | reverse complement strand
TTGTTCAAGATTGATGTTCTGGTTTAAGGATAAAAGACTTAAACGGGAATAAACAGAATTTGTCTGGCGGCAATAGCGCGGTGGTCCCACCTGACCCCATGCCGAACTCAGAAGTGAAACGCCGTAGCGCCGATGGTAGTGTGGGGTCTCCCCATGTGAGAGTAGGGAACTGCCAGACATTAAATTAGCCGAGAAGCCACCCAATGGGTGGCTTTTTTGCGTTGGGAGCTTGGTGACAGTTGAAGAGGTTCAATCATTTTCCAATTTTAAGTTGGCAAAAGTACTGAAACTTATCCGTCATTGAGCCCCTAGGTGATTTTTTCTTTCGATTTCCTTTCTTTCTTACTTTCTTCTGTTCTTCCTTTTCTTTCTTGTACTTTTCCTGGCGTATATCTTCTTGTGCTGAGTCAGTTCTGATTAATGACGAAAAAATATAAGCGATTTGGAATATTAATGTGTAATAAAAATAAGAGAGATCAGTGAGTTATTACTTTGCTAGACTTTGAATTGTAAAACGACCATATGAATAGCTTGAATTTATTTCAACTAGCTTTGAAATGCTCGACAAACTTAGCAACATTGGTTAGATTATTTAGCATTCTAGAAGTCTAAACGTATAAAAGTATATTTAAGGGGATAAGGGATGCCTATTCGTTTACCAGATGAGCTACCGGCAGTTAATTTTTTGCGCGAAGAGAATGTTTTTGTCATGACAACGACAAGGGCAAGCCTTCAGGAGATCCGTCCCTTGAAAGTACTGATATTGAATCTGATGCCAAAAAAAATAGAAACTGAAAATCAGTTTTTACGTTTACTGTCTAATACACCACTACAGGTCGATATCCAACTTCTACGTATCGACCAGCGCGAATCTAAAAATACCCCAGCAGAGCATCTCAATAACTTTTATTGTGACTTTGAGGATATACAGAATCAAAATTTTGATGGATTGATTGTTACTGGCGCGCCACTAGGTTTAGTTGATTTCAGCGATGTATGCTACTGGGATCAGATCGAGCGAGTGATTGCATGGGCTAAAGAACATGTAACGTCGACCTTATTTGTCTGTTGGGCAGTGCAAGCTGCGTTAAAAGTACTCTATGATCTACCTAAATTTACACGCAAAGAAAAACTTTCAGGGGTTTATTCCCATGAAACGGTAAAACCTTTTGCGTTGTTAACTCGCGGCTTTGATGCCTCATTTTACGCTCCCCATTCCCGATACGCGGATTTCCCTGAAGATTATATTCGTCAAAATACAGATTTAGATATTTTAGCGAGCTCTTCAGAAGCTGGAGCGTATTTATTTGCCTCTAAAGATAAGCGGTTAGCATTCGTGACTGGGCATCCAGAGTATGATGCTGAAACACTATCTCAAGAATATTGGCGTGATGTAGAGGCCGGACTTACTCCCGAATTACCCTGCAATTATTTTAAAAATGATGATCCTAATAATGATCCAGAAGTTCGTTGGCGTAGTCATGGGCATCTACTATTTTCTAATTGGCTCAATTATTATGTGTACCAGATCACACCGTTTGATCTTACTCATATGGCACCGACGCTCGAGTAAAAAACGTATTTACTGCCAAGTAAAGATGAAATTTTAAAATTAAAGACTAATTAATAGCACATTTTTAGCCTATAAATCACAATATCCTCCCTATTTAAAGATAAAAAAGTAGCCGATAAACGGCTTCTTTTTTATTTATCTTTTCTGGAATGAAAAAATTCTTCAGCCTACAACTCTATGATTTAACTAATATTTAACAAATACATTTTATAAATAGAAATAAAAAACAAAAATGATTTTATTGAAAAAATCATAAATATCAATTCGATATATTGATTTTAAATTAAAATGGAAACCGTTTTTGATTTATTTTTGTTTTGGGCTTACTCTTAATTCATAGCCAGCCATGAATGAGGGTAAGACAATGGAACAGCAGTTATCTATATCAGATTTAACATTTACAAAAGATATTACTCAGCAAGATGAACAGGTTTTACATGCTGATTCTATTGCTTTTCTTTCTTTTTTAGTTGAAGAGTTTTTACCTCGTCGAGAACAATTACTGAAAGACAGAATTGAGAGACAAAAATCAATAGATGCAGGAATGTTACCGAATTTCATTATGGAATCGAATTCCATTAAAAATTCAGAATGGAAGATTCAAAATATTCCTGATGACCTCATGGACCGTCGAATTGAAATTACAGGCCCTGTAGAACGTAAAATGGTCATTAATGCTTTGAATGCAAATGTAAAAGTGTTTATGGCTGATTTTGAGGATTCACTATCACCTTCATGGGAGAAGTTGATCGAAGGGCAGATTAATTTAAGTGATGCGATCAAAGGTGAGATTTCCTACACCAATGAAAACGGAAAAGTTTATCAACTGAAATCAAATCCTGCGGTACTTATTGCTCGTGTTCGTGGCCTTCATTTGGATGAAAAGCATGTACTCGTGGATGGAAAACCTATTTCTGGGGGGCTGTTTGATTTTGCACTGTATTTTTTCAATAACTACCAAGCGCTACTCGCAAAAGGTAGTGGCCCTTACTTCTACATTCCGAAATTAGAATCTTGGCAAGAAGCACAATGGTGGAGTGACGTATTTAGTGCTGCTGAAAATTTTGTTGGGCTGCCAAGAGGCACGATCAAAGCAACTGTATTAATTGAAACGTTGCCTGCGGTTTTCCAAATGGACGAAATTCTGTACCACATGCGCCACCATATTGTCGGGCTGAACTGCGGTCGTTGGGATTATATTTTCAGCTATATCAAAACATTGAAAGAGCATGCTGACCGAGTACTTCCTGATAGACAAGTCGTCACCATGACGCAGGAGTTTTTAAGTGCCTATTCTCGTTTACTGATTAAAACCTGCCATCACCGTGGAGCATTTGCGATGGGAGGGATGTCGGCCTTCATCCCAAGTAAAGATGAGTTAGAGAACCAAGCTATTTTAGCCAAAGTTAAAGTAGATAAAGAGCTGGAGGCGAGAAATGGCCACGATGGTTCGTGGATTGCTCATCCTGGTTTGGCTGATACGGTGATGGATGTCTTTAACATGGCTCTTGGCGATCGTAAAAACCAGTTAAATGTACGCCGTGAGAATGATGACGAAATTACCGCTGAACAATTATTGAAGCCTTGTGCTGGGGAACGAACGGAAGCAGGAATGCGTGCCAATATTCGTGTCGCAGTGCAATACATTGAAGCGTGGATCTCAGGGAATGGCTGCGTCCCTATTTATGGGTTAATGGAGGATGCCGCAACCGCAGAGATCTCTCGTACCTCGATCTGGCAGTGGATCCGTCACGGTAAATCGCTATCAAATGGAATGAAAGTCACCAAAATCCTATTTGAAGAGATGCTAGATGAAGAGCTGCAAGTTATTCAAAAAGAACTCGGTGACCAGCGTTTTCAGAGTGGGCGTTTCCGTGAAGCCGCCGAATTAATGCGCCGAATCACTACTCAAGATGAGTTGATAGAGTTCCTGACCATTCCTGGTTATCAGTTATTAGATTAGTCATATTTTGTTTATTAAAACAATAAATACAACATTCGATGAATCCTACACATTATTAGAAAGGAAGTGAATCATGACCACATCACGTTTAGAACAAATTGCTCAGTTAGAAAACGAATGGAAAAAACCTCGTTGGAAAGGGATCACCCGCCCTTATACGGCAGAAGACGTGATTAAGTTACGTGGCTCTGTTAATCCAGAACACACATTAGCGCGCAAAGGGGCTGAGCGTTTTTGGGCTCAACTCAATGGTGGTTCGAAAAAAGGGTATGTAAATGCACTGGGTGCATTAACGGGTGGGCAAGCATTGCAGCAAGCTAAAGCCGGTATTGAAGCTATTTACTTGTCCGGTTGGCAGGTGGCTGCGGATGCGAATACGGCTTCTAGCATGTACCCAGACCAATCGTTGTACCCTGTAGATTCCGTTCCTGCGGTAGTTGAACGCATAAATAATACATTTCGACGTGCAGACCAAATCCAGTGGGCGAATGGAATTGGACCTGATAATAAAGAATATATCGATTTCTTCTTACCGATTGTGGCTGATGCTGAAGCTGGTTTTGGTGGTGTTTTGAATGCCTTTGAATTGATGAAACATATGATTGAAGCGGGTGCGGCAGCTGTTCACTTTGAAGACCAGCTGGCAGCCGTGAAAAAATGTGGTCATATGGGCGGTAAAGTACTCGTTCCAACCCAAGAAGCGGTTCAAAAATTATCTGCGGCGCGTTTAGCTGCCGATGTTTCCGGGATTCCGACCATTTTGATTGCAAGGACAGATGCCGATGCTGCGGATTTATTAACATCGGATTGTGACCCTTATGATGCTCAATTTATTACAGGGGAACGTACCGCTGAAGGTTTTTTCCGCACGAAAGCTGGTATAGAGCAAGCGATTAGCCGAGGCTTAGCTTATGCGCCGTATGCAGATTTAGTTTGGTGTGAAACTTCGAAACCCGACCTTGAAGCCGCACGTCAATTTGCAGATGCCATCCATGCAAAATACCCGGGTAAATTGTTGGCGTATAACTGTTCACCATCATTTAACTGGAAGAAAAACTTAGATGACAGCACGATTGCACGTTTCCAAGATGAATTATCAGCAATGGGATATCGCTTCCAGTTCATTACGTTAGCGGGTATTCACAGCATGTGGTTCAACATGTTTGACCTTGCTCACTCCTACGCTCAGGGTGAAGGAATGAAACACTATGTTGAAAAAGTTCAAGAATGTGAATTTGCAGCAATTAACAAAGGCTATACCTTCTCTTCTCATCAACAAGAAGTCGGAACCGGTTACTTTGATAAGGTCACAACGGTTATTCAAGGAGGAAGTTCATCCGTTACCGCATTAACGGGTTCAACTGAAGAAGAGCAATTTTAAATAAGTGAAATCGCTTAATTTGGTGTGACCGCTACATTTTGTGTGTGCTCTGTGTCTATGTTGACTTTGGTGTATCTATCTATTTTTCAGGCACGTAAGTGCCTGTTTTTTATTGGAGAGAGAAAATGACCCTAGAAACCGAACAGATTATCGCCCAAACTATTTTGCAGGGATTCGATGCCCAGTATGGACGGTTTTTAGAGATTACGTCAGGAGCGCAGGAACGTTTTGAACGTGGGGATTGGCATGCAGTGCAAAATGCCATGAAACAAAGAATCAAATTGTATGACCATCATGTAGGCTTGGTGGTGGCACAGTTGCAATGTATGGGACTGGTTCAATCTTTAAGCCCCTATAGTTTGGCGAGAATTAAACGGGTTTATACCACACTGTTACCCGATTATCCTCGATTTGAAATTGCAGAAAGTTTTTTTAATTCAGTCTATTGCCGCTTGTTTCAGCATCGAGAATTAACCCAGGATAACCTGTTTATTTTTACCTCTCAGCCTGCGAGGCGTTTTAATACATTACCTCGCCCATTAGCGCGTGAATATGCATTAGAGGCAAATATAGAGGATGTATTGTTGGGAATTCTAAGTGGGCTACCCTTAAGATTACCGTGGAAAAATTTATCGTTTGATATCCAATGTATCGTTACCATCCTGACAGAAAAATTTCCAAACATCACTGAACAACCTGCACGATTACATGTTGCTAATGAACTCTTTTATCGAAATAAAGCGGCGTGGCTGGTAGGTAAACTGTATGTTAATCAACAAGTTTATCCATTTTTATTGCCAATTCATCATGATGAACAAGGTCATATGTATGTGGATACCTGTCTAACGGCATTGGATGAAGCCAGCATTGTGTTTGGTTTTGCTCGATCATATTTTATGGTTTATGCGCCATTCCCTGCGGGATTAGTTTTTTGGTTGCGGGAAATCTTACCAAGTAAATCTATTGCTGAATTGTATATGGCAATTGGCTGTCAAAAGCATGGGAAAACAGAGTACTACAGAGAATATTTGGCTTATTTGAATTTTTCACGGGAGCAATTCTCTCTGGCTCCCGGTGTCAAAGGGATGGTCATGCTGGTATTTACCGCCCCATCTTTTGATCGTGTTTTTAAGATTATCAAAGATCAATTTGCGCCACAAAAAGAGGTCACTCAGGAGCGGGTTCGCGAATGTTACCGATTGGTCAAGGAGCATGATCGCGTTGGGCGAATGGCCGATACCCAAGAATTCGAAAACTTTGTCATTGAAAAACGTTTTGTGAGCGATGAATTAATGAATGAATTGCTCACGGAAGCTGCATCCCAAGTGGAAGATTTGGGGGATAAAATTCTAATTCGCCATCTTTATATGGAACGTAAAATGATCCCACTAAATCTTTTCATTGATGGAGCAACGGACGAGCAGTTATACCATGCGATTGAAGAATATGGTTGTGCGATTAAACAGCTAGCCGCAGCAAATATCTTTCCGGGAGATATGCTATTTAAAAACTTTGGGGTGACCCGCCACGGGCGAGTTGTATTCTATGATTACGATGAAATTTGTTACATGACTGAGGTGAATTTTCGCCATATTCCTGAGCCTCTTTATCCTGAACAAGAACTATCGGGAGAGCCGTGGTATAGCGTGAGAGAGCAGGATGTTTTTCCGGAAGAATTTGCTCAATTTCTTTGCCAAGATACTAAAATTCGCCACTATTTACAGCAATATCATAGTGAATTATTTTGCGCAGATTATTGGCAGAAATTACAAAATCGGATTATTAGTGGGCATGTTGAAGATGTGTATGCATATCGTGAGGAGCTACGTTTTTGTCGACGATTTAGTGAAGTCACTTCTGTCGCTTAGGAAAATCAAGTAGGTCACCTCAGTATTAGGTGACCTACCATTCAATTATGCGCTCGCGCCTTGCACCGCTTCTTGCGCTAACTGAGTAATTCTTTCATAGTCGCCAGCAGCCAGTGCATCTTCCGGTACTAACCAAGAGCCCCCGATACATAACACGCTATCGAGCGCGAGGTAATCGCGGTAATTAGCAAGAGAAATTCCACCCGTTGGGCAGAAGCGAACTTGAGAGAATGGACCTGAAATCGCCTTTAACGCTTTCACTCCACCATTGGCTTCCGCTGGGAAGAATTTAAATTCTTTCAGTCCATAATTCATACCAGCCATCAGCTCTGATACGGTTGAAATACCTGGAATTAATGGAATAGTGCCTTTGGTTGCAGCTGCAAGTAGTTCTTCGGTTAGCCCCGGGCTGATAGCAAATTGAGCACCCGCTTTAGTCACTGCATCTAATTGCTGAGCATTGATCACGGTTCCTGCGCCAACAATCGCTTCTGGGACTTCTTCAGCAATTAAGCGGATCGCGTCAATCGCACATTCTGTGCGTAATGTGACTTCTAAAACTTTAACGCCGCCTTTAAGTAAAGCTTTCGCCAATGGAACGGCTTGTTCGAGTTTATTGATCACAATGACAGGAACAACAGGACCTTGTTTTAGAACATCTTCAGCGGTCATTTTCCAATTATTCATATTTAATCCTATTAAGCTTAGAGTGCTAAAAATTGAGACTACAAGCGCCTTCTTCAGCGCCTGATAAATGTGTTCTTAATGCACCAAATAATTCTCTACCGCAGCCGACACGCTCAGCGCTAAGGTCTGGTTGGTATGGTTGGCGAGCCGCCAGTTCATGCTCATCCACTAAGAGTGAAATCTCGCCAGTCAAAGCATCAACACGGATGAGATCCCCATCTTGGACTTTAGCAAGTAACCCGCCATTATAAGCTTCTGGAGTGACATGAATTGCAGAGGGAACTTTACCGGAAGCCCCGGAAAGTCGTCCGTCAGTCACCAGCGCCACTTTGTAGCCTTTATCCAATAATACGCCAAGGGGTGGCATCAATTTATGCAATTCAGGCATTCCGTTAGCAGAAGGGCCTTGGAAACGCACGACGATCACGCAGTCGCGATCTAATTCTCCGGCTTCGAAACGAGGTGCAATATCGTTCTGGTTATTGAATACGATAGCTGGCGCTTCAATCACTTGATTTTCGACTGGCACCGCAGATGTTTTCATCATTGCACGGCCTAAATTTCCGGACAGTAATTTCGTACCGCCATGGGCAGAAAATGGCTGATTGATATCAGCTATGACATCAAGATTGTAAGACGCTTCAGCACCTTCGCGCCATGCGAGTTGCCCATTATCTAGCCATGGCTCCATAGTATAGCGAGATAATCCAAATCCAACGACGGTATTGACATCATCATGTAATAAACCTTTCGAGAGTAATTGGCGGATCAATAATTGCACGCCGCCAGAGGCTTGGAATTGGTTAATATCCGCCTGCCCATTTGGATAAATCCGGCAAATGAGTGGAACAATCGCAGAAAGGTCAGAGAAATCATCCCAATTGATGATAATCCCCGCAGCTCGTGCAATGGCCACAAGGTGCATAGTTAAGTTAGTCGAGCCGCCGGTTGCTAGTAACGCAACAATCCCATTGACGATCACTTTCTCATCGACCAGCTGACCAATTGACAAGTAGTTGCCAGATTGCTCAGTCAATCGTGTTATTTGACGAGCCGCAGCGATATTTAATGCATCGCGCAGTGGAGAGTCTGGTGGTACAAAAGAGGCGCCGGGTAGATGTAGCCCCATCACTTCCATCACCATCTGATTTGAGTTGGCGGTACCATAAAAAGTACAGGTTCCAATACCATGGTAAGAGGCAGCTTCGGCTTCAAGCAGTGCGCTACGATCCACTTTTCCTTCTGCGTACAGCTGGCGGATGCGAACTTTCTCTTTGTTTGGTAAGCCTGTACTCATTGGACCCGCAGGAACAAAAATGGCGGGAAGATGCCCAAAGGAGAGTGCGCCAATCATTAATCCGGGAACGATTTTGTCGCAGATCCCTAAATACAGTGCGCCATCGAACATATTATGGGATAACCCAATGGCGGTAGACATAGCAATCACATCACGGCTGAGCAATGAGAGTTCCATCCCATCCTGCCCTTGGGTCACCCCATCACACATCGCTGGAACCCCAGAAGCAACCTGACCGATAGCGCCATTTTCTAATAAGGCTTGCTTAAGTTTTTCTGGATAGCTGTCATAGGGACGGTGTGCGGAAAGCATATCGTTGTAGGAGGTGATGATCGCGATATCTGAGCGAGTCATGCTTTTGAGAATTTGTTTTTCTTCACTTTGGCAGGCGGCAAAACCATGAGCCAGATTTCCACAGGCAAGTTCGGCACGATGAACGGTCGTTCTACGGGCATTCTCAATTCGCTCTAAATACGCTTTTCGTGTTGGTTGTGAGCGAGAAATTATGCGCTGGGTGATCTGCTGAATGACATCATTGACCTTACTTGAAGGCGTTACTTTTGGAATATTATTGCTCATGATAATGGCTCCACAATGCAGGCAGTATTGTTTCTATACGCTTGTATTAAGTGTTTTTTATTGATTCTTACCAATTCTCGTTATGGCATAGACCACTTTTTGTTACTTCGTATGTTACCGGTAACATTGTTCAATGAAAATACATGGGTTGCAATGATCAAATTGAATATTTCCACTTATCTGTGATCTGTGTCAAAAACAAACAGCTTGGGGGCTTTTGAGATTAGTCGCGAACATTTATCCATTGAGGTGGATAAATAATGGCTATAATGAGCTTATTCACTGAAATCATGATGGTATTTTGAGTAGGAAATGTATGAGCATACTGAAATCGATAAAGCGTATCGGGCTATTTTTTGTCTCATTCCTACTTTATTCAGGGTGTATTCAATCCAATGAGTTGAATGAAGTGGTGCTCACCGCGGGCTCTTATAAACTATTAGAAAATGTCATTTCAGCTGGGCAGAACCAGAGTACAGAGCAGAAGGTTATTAATGCGACTACAATCTTGTTAGGAACGCCTTATAACAATCGTACATTGAATATGAATCCATTATTACCGGAGAGATTAGTTATTGATTTAAAAGCGATGGACTGTATGACATTCATTGAATATAGCGAAGCTTTTAAGCATGCAGATAACCTTGAGCAGTTCTCCCAGCATTTAGAGAAAGTACGTTATATCGATGCTAAGGTCGCTTTCGATAGTCGCCGCCATTTTTTTACTGATTGGTCCCAGGAGCATGATCGCCTAGTAGATGATATTACTAGTCAGCTTAGCCCTCATACAATATCTGTAAATAAGCAATTGAATTTAAAAGAAAATGGAGGGAGGTATATTTCAAGTTTAGACAGTAAATCACGGGTTATTCATTATATTCCGGTAAGATTTATTGACCATCGAGTATTATCGCAGTTAAAAACTGGGGATTATATTGGTATTTATTCACCGTCTTCCGGACTCGATGTTACCCATGTAGGGATTGTGATCCGTGAAAATAATAAAATCCTGTTTCGGCATGCGTCTTCACAGCACAAAAACTTTCAAGTTATTGATACTGAGCTTTCGCAATATTTGAAAGGAAAAGAGGGGATTTTAGTCTTTAGATAATCATGCTCGACCATAGAAGATTGAAGTTTAGAGCTATAAATCTTGTAAAATTGCAGGTTAGATCACTGATATAAATTAATTTATAAAAATTAAACTTCATTTTAAAGCGGTTTTTAGTTACGAATCATTTCTGGAACTAATGAAATTGTAAAATTTTATTAAAAATACAAAGTTAAAACTAAGATGTTAAATATGAATTTTAGTGTTTATGGAATGAGAAAAATATTAAAAAGCAATGAATTACAAATTAGATAAGCTAAAGAGACATTTTAATTATTTACTATTCACCTTATTCCCTATCAATTAATATACTTTCAATTGTTTATAACTATTTCAAAATGGATGAATTATTTTTATAATAATTAAAAGAGTTAATTTTTACTTATATAAGGGGTAAATATGTACGTAGTGGGAAAACAAAATATCTATGCAGTATTAGGTAACCATTTACGCAAAGCACGAGTAAGTAAAGGGTTGTCTGGACAAGAGCTAGCCGGAATTATTCAATTAAGTCAGCAGCAAATATCTCGTTATGAACTCGGTATTAATAAACTTAGTTTAGATAAATTAATCGAAATAGCGATATTTTTGGATATTGATATTAACGAGATCACAAAAATGATAATAAAACAATTTGAATGGGAAAGAGAAATTGCTGCATAAGCGGCATAATAATCAAATAGTCTTAATGTTAAAATATACTACGATAGCATTAATGTGATTTTTTATAGTGAAAATTAATTATATTATTAATCGTAATAATATAATGAGTTTATTGGTTGAAATAATAAAGTAAATAAAAACACTATTAGGTTAAAATATTTCACTAAAATGTTTTTATTTTCTCTATTTCTGATAATCCTATTTCATTATTTATTATAAATTTTGTTTATATTTAATACCTCTATTGAGAGACGTTTTGATAGTGTTATCGATAGCGGTGTGATTAAATGAGCGACAATTCAAGATGGAATAAGGGTCATTTCAAATGTATAGGGCGATATGGATATCTATTATATTCCTACTCGTTGGCTGTTCAACAACACCGTCAAAAACGGGTTACTTCCTAGACCAAAGCCACCCATCACGGAATACCAGTGAGCGCATTCAGTATATTGTTTTGCACTACACGGTTTCTGATGATGCCCATTCGATTAAGATTTTGACCAAAGGAAAGGTGAGTTCCCACTATCTTATCCCGAGCCAGCCTGAACAAAAAAATGGACAGCCTGTTATTTTACAACTCGTTCCTGAGCGTTTGAAAGCTTGGCATGCGGGAGATAGCCGTTGGCAATATCATCATAGTCTGAATGATAATTCGATAGGCATTGAAATCGTTAATGAAGGCTTAGTGAGAAAAAATGGTCAGGATATTTGGCAACCTTTCAATGATTCTCAGATTGATGCTCTGATTCCATTACTCAGTGATATTATGCAGCGCTATGGTATCCCGCCTGAAAATGTGATTGGACACAGTGATATTGCGCCATTACGTAAGCAAGATCCTGGGCGAGCATTTCCATGGCAAGCATTAGCATTGCATGGCATTGGTGCATGGCCAGATCCACAAACGGTGACAAAGCATTTAGCTGGACGTCAGGTTAACGCGCCTGCGAATGTCTTGCGTCTGCAAAAAGCTTTGAAATTTTATGGGTACGCAGGGATACCGCAAACGGGTAAGCTAGATGCTGAAACTAAAAGAACGCTGCGGGCATTTCAATTGCATTTTCGCCCAAGAGATATTGATGGGTTAGCTGATGCGGAAACTGAAGCAATTGCTTTGGCGCTGATTGAAAAATATCGCGATATGCCGAAATTTATGCACGTTTTGAAGTCGAATAAACCGGATAATTCATCTAATCAGCAAGGTGATTAAGATGTCGAGTGCGGGGGATCCCGCACTGTTTAGTCAGTCTTAGCGATTCGCACTATACTCATGTATCAAACGTCGCCCTAATCTGAATAAAATTATATAAATGTTATAGTCACAGGAAGTGAAGATGTATATTGACCACCTTGTATCTTTTGATTAAGAACAACAGGAGATACATCCACTGATGCATTAAATTTCTTACTAGCTTCCATCCAATTAGGTTTATTTATATCCTGTACACTCCCTAGACTAAAGTTTTGCTGTTTGTCTTTTGTCCAGCTAAATCTTATTCCTAAATTACTGTTAGTCGTAGACCATGTTGTTGAATCTATTTTTTTATTTGAATTATCTCCGAATGTAATTTCGAGCTGGTTGATATTTCCTCCCGCGGTGCAGTCAATCATAATGGGTACAGTAGTGTAGTTTTTGGAACCCACAATTTTTCCAGATGTGTTTATCATAGGCAAAAGATAGCTTCCAGATACACCTGAACCATTGTTTATTTTACATTGAGCCTTAGAGAGTATTATAGATACATTAAGTGGCTTTTTTACACTTTGTGATGCATAAACAGTGTTTAAAGTAGCAATTAAAATAAATAGCGCCGCAACTATTTTAGCCATATGTAACCTCTATATTGATTATGGAGATGACTTTTCCCTCTTTTGTTAGAGTTTCACCGGGAAAAGTAACAGGTTTCAGCATCAATTTTCCGTTCAGTTCCTTTTCGTAAGAATCACTATTACTCCATGAATACTGAGTATTAAAAAGAATATCTGAAAACCCTACACCTGCACGTGACCACTGTAAAGTATACCCTAACCCGGTAGTACCTGAGTGCATCACTTTCTTATCAGACGATATTTTACTGCTTCCAGGAACAAACTTAAGTTGCACATTATCAACATGGGAATCGCACCTGAGATTGATTGCGGTCTCTTTAGAGGCTGCACGTGCAGCAATAATATCATCGACCTTGACAGCAGAAAAATCCATTGAATCATCAAATTCTAATTGGCATGTTGGAATCCTAACCTCTGTTTTAATAGGAAGTTGGGTTGATGTGGTTGCTCCTTGAGCTATCTGTAGACCCGATAATATATATATAATGGATATTATTTTATATGTAGTTTTCATCACATATGTTCCATTGTAATTTTTAGAAATGTTTCTACCTTACCAGTCGCTATTTTCCCATCGCCTTTTTGAAGTGTTAATAATAGTTTGATAGTATTTCCTGCGTTTATATTTACTTTATCTTCACCAACCAACTTGATAAATTCATTAAGTGGAATAATAGAGGAGTCTCCTTGTTTCGTTAACTTATAGCCAAGACTACCGGTTGAGTTTTTGGCGTAAAATATTCCTTGCTGGTTTGCAGAAATATTTTTATGCTCAGGTTCGAATTTAAAACTTAGTCCTAAACTAGCCCCTCTATTTTGGCATTCTGCTCTTAAATCTAAATTACGATTTAATTTTCCTTCAAGTACGTTAGATGTAGTTACCGTGTTAAAATTTATCTCACTAGGTGCAGTTAGAGTACACGTAGCTGCGTTAGTATAAGTATAATTAAACGAACTCCCAACAAAGTTTATATTTGCACCGCCATCTAATCCAGCACTTCCTGATATTGAATTAACAGAAAACGTTCTACTTTTACTAAAATCAAATGAGTTATCCTGTCTTAAGAATATACGATAATCTAGTTCTCCAGGATTCCAAGTAACATAACCATTCGCATCCGCTGTTCTTGAGCTAAGAAGTTCTATTTTCTTACTACTACAGTTGAATGGAATACCTCTAGGAAATAACCATGTCAGCCCGTTTATATTTGAACTGAATACAATACCCTCTCCATTAATATATGAACATGATGGAGCGGTTACGCGAAGAATTAATTCAGCATAATTTCCAGCAGAACTGCTTTTATTTGCCTTGCAAACAATTTTCTCAGTAATTAAAATTCGGTACTGTGCTATATTACTACTTGGCTTAATACTTGAGTCAAATGAAAAAGTATGCGCACTATTATAGGGTTGAACTGTAATTGTTCCGCTGATACATTCTGCTAATGCTATATTTCCGTTAAATATGAAAAATATGAAAAATAATATCTTATATTTTATTTTCATTATTTACTCCGAGTTAAATTATAGTTAGTTGCAACGCCATAATCATTAAATGCAGTTATAGAAATTTTATCACTGCTATTTATTTTTCCTAGGCTAACTTTCGAAAATGGAGCAAACTTCCCTAATTTATCTTTTACATCACCGTCTAGCGCAATAAGTTTCCCATTTACTTTAACTTCACTAATCGCAAAATAATATGGTGTTGTATTTTGAAGATAAGTATCAGCTCCTGAATTAATAATTTTAATCGAATTTTCTGCATCGTCACGACCATTTTTTAGCACTGCTGGTCGATAAATTAATTTTACACGGCTATTGATTGCCAAAGATAATGAACTTCCTTCCCCTTTTGCAGCAGGAGGAATCTCTTGAACATTAAGCCAGAAGAGCGATTCTCTATCTTTTGGTAAATCATCATTGATATTAACAATTCTAACTATTTGACTCTGTTTTGGGTTCAGCTTAAAAACCATCGGGCTCGGAGAAAAAAATACTTGCTCATCATTTTTATTGATGTTGTCAATCCATACTTGACCTCCATATTTATGTCCACTGTCATTGTTAATGGTTACCGATACACTTTGTTGCCCTTCATCATAAATATATCTGGTACTGTCAAGAGTGAATGCTGCATTCGCGAATGAGCTGCATATACAAAGGAAGATAATACTCAAAATTTTATTCACAATGTACCTCCTGAATTTTAGAAATGTTGTCTTTTAGTTTGGAAATATTTATGGAACATGAACCAAAAAATATTTTTTTATCATCCTTTTCGATATTTAAAATTGAAATTCCATTATTATTGACAAAGGAAATAACGTCTCCTTTGCTATTTTTAGCAACCGTTCCCATAGGAATGACAAAACCATTCTTGTCATATACTTTTAAAATATACCGAGCTGTACTTTTATATTTTACTTTATGCAGCTTTATTGCTCGATTAGTTGGAACAATATTTGCTACATTTTCAGTAATTTCAATATCGCTAGGCAATTTATCTGAATTAATTCGGATATTGTTATCCATATAAGCTGTCAATGGATAGGCAATACGACCGCGCCAGTCACTTTCTACGCCATTTGTGAATGGATAACCAGATATTCCATCCATTTGTACGACAGCGATACTGCTATTGTTCATACTAGTCAACATAATGCCACCGTCTTTCACACCAATAATTGAGCCTCCAATTTGAGCGGAAGCGTTTGTGCTATGACGGTTTTTAGACACAGATGCAGAGGTTCTGAACATACTAGATGTATAGTTTGTCGTTAATGATATACCCTCATTATCTCTTGATTTAGTCGCATTAACATTATAGTTAAAGTTTGATGTCAGAGTTTCAGAAACACCCGTATTAAAACTCATACCGGAATTACGGTTATATGTCATTCCACTGTTGGTATAATATCGACGCTCATTGTGGTTAAACGGAATATTAATATTTAAACCCAACATATAATCAGATTTTTTTCCATCATCTTTGGAATAACTACTATTTAGCGAAAGATTAACTGCACCAATATTTTGTGTATATGATGCATTTGCACCTATGATGTCGCTTCCCTCCCAGTATAAATTTTGCCATCCAGAAAGACTGAAAAAAGCCCCTCCAAGCTCAGGAAATTGTTGAGTAAGAGTGACCTCATAACGTTCTTTTTCCTTTTTGTCTTTTTTCGGTGATGTATAATCGTAATTAGCATATTGGGTATAGCCTTCTGAAGAAAACCTATAACCTATAATCTGCAGGTTACCATTTACACCTACATTCTTTGAGTAGTTGACTGATGTACTATAACCTTGTTCTGTTTCGCTTTTGCTTTTTGCGCGTGATACATTCCCGCTAATGGAAAGAGCGCCTAGGTCACCAAGTGAGCTTACCGCGCCAATGCCTGCATTGCTGTAATGTTTATCAAATAATAAGTTTGCATTTAGTGTGAAGAGATTGAAACCGTAATCAATACTTGCATATGCAAAAATATTATCAGGCTCCCAAGTCGCTTCTTTATTTCCTATGGCAAAATCGTAGTTATAATGTCCTGGTGAAAGTAAATTCGCAATCAAAGTCACTGGAATACGGGTTTGTTGTTCGCTGCCATCCTCTTCAGTTACCGTCATTAATAATTCACCTGAACGAATACCGTTAATATTGGTGATATTAAAAGGGCCAGGAGGAACTATCTGTGAGTACAGCACAACACCATTTTGCTTAATAGTCACTCTGGCATTGCTTTTTGCAATCCCGTTTATAATCGGTGAATAGTTGCTTCGTCTTTCTGGTGTCATTGCATTATTACTTCGCAATTGCACACCGTAAAAACTGACACTGTTCATCAGAGATGAATTTGTGTATGTTTCACCAATGATTAAATCACCTTCAAGAGATTTTATTGCACGAGATAAATTTATATTCTCAGTTGTGAATTTATCATGTTCGTACTTATAACCGCGACCATACAGAACCCACTTATCAAAATTAACATTACCCTCCATATTACCGTAGAGTGTCGAGTTTTCATCGTTTTTACTCAGATAAGTATCGTAACTTAAATTAAAACCAGTATCGCCATAGTCCCATTCACTTTCAATATTATCTTTCTTTATATATGCGGCCTGAGGCATATATAAAGAGATAATCTGTGAACTGTTATCCAGATTAATGACACTGTTTTTTTCTTTTCCAATGTCATAACACTCTCTTTGAGCATTATAATGTTTTTTGTAGAACTCTTTATCGATAATAATGCCTAGGCGAGATAACCATTCATCTTTTAAGCAGATATATTCTTTATCATCATCACCTATCTCTAATTTTGTTCGTCCTATATTCTCTCCATTTAACGTTACATCTAAAGTATAGGTACCCGGCAAGATTGTTGAGTTATTAAAGAATTCTTCAATATCTTGTCTGTTTTGACCAAAATTGTGTCGTATAAATTGTAGATTTAATTCTTCTGCTGTATAAGAATTACTTCCAACTAAACACAACAGTAAGATTTTAAATAGCTGATGTGTTTTCTTATTCATATATAACCTATTAATATGACGAGCATACATAAGCATGCTCGCCAGCATAATGATTTAACTTACAGATAAGTAACTACGAAAGACGCTTCTGTATTAAAGAGTCCAGCTTGGGTTTGTTGGGCTCTCGTGTTTCTTTTCAACTGCGCTGTATAGTTAAATGAAGATATTGCTGCTGTATGGTTATAGTCAATTACAGTGTATGTATCTTTGATATTTGCAGCGCCATTACCTGTTGTAGCGTTTGTTGCACGTAAATTCATATAGAATCCTTGTGCGGCATTAGTTTGAGCAGTGTTAGTAAAGCCATTGCTATCCATAGGACCTGACCATTCAATTCGAGCACTTGTTTTCGTCAAGCAGTCACTATTAGAATCGGTTGGTTTTAGTTGAAACTCTACTGCATTTGCATCGGTTGTTAGCGTTGCAGTTCCTAAATCAATAGCTGACACTTGAGTTCCATTTACTGATGGAGCTAAATCACAAGTAGCACTAGTGACTTTACCATTAAAATTAATGGTACCCGTGTTAGCTGAAGCATTAGCTGCCATAAAAGCTCCACTACCTAAAATAATAGCAATCAGTGTTTTTTTCATATAAAAATCTCCTTCAAAATTGTTAGTTATTTGGGTGGAATCACCAGAAAACATATTTATTCACTGTTAATAATAAATATGCTTTATGCTTACTCCACTAGGTGAATTTTCATGTTATTTAAAAAACATTATTTTATTTTAAAATAAAATAGGAAATGTTATATACTTTTAAACTTGTTTCCTGTAATTCATTTATCTTTATTGATAGATAGCCTTGGTTTATTTTGTGTTTTTCACATATTTCTTTTCTTTTTTTTCCCTCTACAAAATAATCGTTGAGTGCATTTATTACCTTATTACTCCTGATTGAGGAAATATTAATAAGAAGCATAAGGTGCTTTTTATCTACTTTTCCAGGGTGTAGTCGATAAGGCGACTGAGTAAGTAATTGTTCTCTCATATTTGTTTTATATTTATTCCATGGGTTTAATATTCTTAAAATTAACAATCACTAACAATTAAAGCAACTTTAAAAGTAATAATTAAAACTTTTCTCTTGTTTGATGAGCGTCTGATAATAGGATTGAAATTTTCATATGAAATATCCGTTTCTAGAACAAACACATATCAATATGTTTTAATTATTCTAAATAATTTTTTATATAAAATTCAGTTTAACCTCTATAGTAAGGAAGCGCATAAATAACAGACTGACTGATTTTTTGCAATTTACGTAATGAATTAGTAAATTTAGATGGCGTTATATCACACTCATTGCATACGTCTTTTAACTCTTTACCTTTAACAAGGTATTCCTCAAGAGCATAAATACTCTTAGAGCTTCGTATTTGTGACAGTTCAATAAGTAGTTTAAAATGCCCTTTATTAACCCTTCCTTTTACAAGCCAACCAGGTTTTTCTCTAAATAAATACTCATCTTTATTAAAGAGTTCCATATGTCACTCAAGTGAAATGTTATTAACTTAATCATCTCTGTTAAGTGAATTATAGAATATTCAAATAAAAAAAATAAAGATCAAAATAATAAAAAAATGATATTTTAGCGTTTAGTTTTTCTGATCTTTTTGTATTTTTTGGTTTTTAGTTTTGTTATTTGTTGAATTTTTAGATTGTTATATTGTATTTTAATTTTTTTTGAAATTAAAGTTCAAATTTAATTTTATTGGTTTTGTTGGGTTTATTGTTTTTTTTATACGTAAATTAATTAAATATTAATATATGGATTGTTATCAAAAACAAACAATTCTCAATAAATACTAAAAACACCAAAAATACTAAAAATACTAAAAATACTAAAAATACTAAAGTGAATATTGTACTAATCAAGAAAAGTGGAAATCTGTAACATCTAAATAGAGTGTTTATTTATTTTGTATTTAATGCGGAGTGTCTTTGTTATACTATTTGAATATAGGTATAGTTAATTTCGCTACTTAAATAGACATGCCATGATCACCCAATAGCCAGCTTATGAGTAAGATATTTATAACGGTTTTTTAGTCATGAAGATAATCCACTAAAGTCATGCTTATAGTGTTCAAGGAAGTGATTATATTCGCTGAGGTTTACTGGAAATGGCTTTGGCGTTACCAGAGTAAATAACGCTTACTAAGAAAATTGTTGGAACAATGGGGTTACAGCGTTTTTTAGTATCTTGAAGGCAGAAAAATTAAGGCATAGATCGACATAACACGAGAAATCACTCGTTCTAACTCAAAGATTCTACTATCGAACAAAGATGGGGGCTCAGCTAAGAGGAATTAGACGAGAGGTATTTGAAGCAATCTCAGTATGAGATTGAAAGCTGTCAAGGAAACAGAAAGTTGTCCAGTAATTGTTCACGGAAAAACCATGCGACCTTTTGCTTTTTTCTTGCTTGTATTGGGGGAAAAGGAGAGAGGGCTATGTGATTAAGGGACCTTTAATTGGTACTAGTCTGGGATTTGACCGCTATATTTAGCCCTCTTTACTTCGACATTCTAAATTGAGTTATTCATCAACGATTATGCATAATAAGGAAATAAATTATATACTTGGGCACTTAATCCCTGTAATTCCCTTATTTTCAATGATAAATAACCTTGATTGACATTATATTTTTCGCACACATTAGCCCTGCTTTCACCCAAAACAAAGTAATCATTTAGTGCATTAATAATCTTATCACTTCGTATTGTAGATATGTCTATCAGTAATCTTAAATGTTCTTGGTTTGTATTTCCTGGAATTAGGCGATGTGCACAGCTAAAAATATTAGAGAGTGATTGTATTGTCATAAATTATCCTCATAAAATCAAATGCATATAAATAATATAAACGGTGTTGCCAGTATGTTATTAACGACTGTAATACTACTATATTAGGTAGCATGCTGGTTATTATGGGTTTAATTTTATGTCTCCACATTAAAGAAAATGACATTATTATTTAAAATAAATATGAACGTATTAGTATGCATCTAAGTGGCTACTTAAAGTGGATTTTATCTTCTGATTTTTTTCTGTATTAGCTAATTGTGCACTATCAATGTATGCTATAAAGATTATTCGATATTAAATAACAATTCATCTTATCCATAATAGTTACTGGTTTAAGGCTAGTTTTGTAATGATAAAAAATTTGATTGTAAATTCAGTAACTCAATATATAGAAGAAAATATTGAAATAAAGCATATTGATATTGAGGGTTTAGTCTCTTATTCTGGATATAGCAGAAGATACTTACAAAAAATTTTTAAAAACAAAATAGGTTTTTCAATAGGTAAGTACATCCAATTACGTAGAATCAGCAGAGCAGCTGTTCTTCTTAGATTAACAAGCTTATCATTATCTAGTATATCAACAAGGCTATGTTATGATTCACAACAAACGTTTACTCGAGAGTTTAAAAAAAATACGGGTTACACACCTCTTCAATATAGAAATAATAAGTTATTGACATTCCAAGGTATGATTGGACATCGCGATACTAATGATTTATTTCCATATCCTAAGCTTTACCATATAGATAAAAAAACTATAGATGGTTTTCTGTTTAAGCATAAGGAAAAACTTCCGTATACTGGAGAGCAATCAAAAGTAAGGTTAAGAGAAATCAATAAAAGGTTGATAAGTGCAAAAACGGTTTATCTTTCGAATAAAATTTCTTTGGGAAAAGATTTTAACAATGGAGTGTTAATAACGACCATTATATGGACTAATTCTGAACAGGTTAATACACAATTTGAAATAAACTCAGGTTTATACGCTGGTTTTTTGTTTACTGGTTCCCATAAAAGTTATTCTCATTTCATTTACCATATTTACATGAATTTGCTTCCTTTTTACAATCTCACGAAAAGAGATGAATTCGATATAGAGATAATATCTAAGGAGGATAATACCTGCACCTCTTTTTCTTTCCAGTGTTATATTCCTGTTTTAGAAAATGATCAACTTGATTTACCTTGCGATGTATCTTCGTTACCCGCCATTCCTGGATGTTGACAAAATTTATGCACGTTTTGAAGTCGAATAAACCGGATAATTCATCTAATCAGCAAGGTGATTAAGATGTCGAGTGCGGGGGATCCCGCACTGTTTAGTCAGCCTTAGCGGTTTGCACCATACTCATGGCTGATCTCTTTAGCGGCTTTGATCACCATCGCGCCTAATTCCGTAATACGATCGTCAGTGATCCGCGATAGCGGTCCTGAAATGGAAATCGCAGCAAATGCTTCTTTATGCTCATCATAAATACACGCACCGATGCATCTCAATCCTAGTGCATGCTCTTCATCATCATAAGAAAATCCCTGTTTTTTAGCTTGTTGTAGATTCTCTTTGAGCGCAGATGGATTAGTCAGTGTGTGTGGCGTATAGCTATGGAGACCTTTTTTACTAAGTAATGGAATTAATTGATCTTCAGGAAGATTGGCAATAAAGGCTTTTCCGGCTCCAGAAGCATGCAATGGTAATTTCCCACCAATCGGCGCAGACATTCGCATTAATGCATTACACTGTACTTGATCAACAATAACCGCATCGTATTCGGTGTAGTCTAAAATCGCTAAATTAACCGTTTCCCCTGATTCATCCATTAATCGGCGTAATATCGGGTGTACTAAGGCTAATAAATTACGGCTCTCAAGGAAGCTACTGCCGATGATAAATGCATGGGAAGCGATGACCCACAAACCGAGATCCCCTGTTTGGCGCACAAAACCATGCTGTTCAAGCGTCATTAACAAACGGTGGGTTGTTGAGTTAGGAAGCCCGGCTTGTAATGCGAGGTCAGTTAAGGCGATCCCCCCAGTAGATTCAGAAATATATTCCAAAAGTGTCAGCCCGCGACTTAAAGATTGGACTTGTCCGGCTGCCGTGGCACCGCTAGCGGGACCTTTTGCCTTCTTTATTTTTTTAGTAATTGGTGAAGCCGCCATTAGTGTCTCCTGACAGGAATGAATATTCGTTTCTATTATGAATGATTTCACTGCAAAATACTCATCGGATCAGTGAAAAGTTAGATCTGCAACAACCTGAAAAAGTCTCATCATAAGCAAACATTTTATGGCAATAAGTTATGGTAGGATGTGATTTATACAAATTTAACTTATTTCTAATTCAATTAATCATCAGGTCGTTGACACTCTAGAGCTTATTGAGTCGAAGGATTTTAACTTTCAGGAGGACAGTGCAGTGTCCAGCAAGAAAAATCAATTAGAACAACAATTAAAAAACCGAATTTTAGTCCTAGACGGCGCAATGGGCACCATGATCCAACGCCATAAACTCACAGAAGAACAATTTCGTGGGGAACGTTTTGCCGATTGGCCCAGTGATGTAAAAGGCAACAACGACCTACTCGTCCTTACCCAGCCTGATATTATTCGCGATATTCATCATCAATATTTTGCGGCGGGTGCTGACATTATCGAAACCAACACATTCAACTCCACGACGATAGCGATGGCGGATTACAAAATGGAATCCCTTTCTGCTGAAATCAACGAAGTGGCAGCACGAATTGCCCGAGAATGTGCGGATGAATGGAGCCGTAAAACCCCTGAAAAGCCACGTTATGTTGCGGGTGTTTTAGGTCCAACAAACCGTACTGCATCGATCTCTCCAGATGTTAATGATCCCGCATTTCGAAATGTGACATTTGATCGGCTGGTGGAAGCTTATCGCGAATCTACTCGCGCATTGATCAAGGGCGGTGCCGACTTGATCATGATCGAAACCATTTTTGACACACTGAATGCCAAAGCGGCGATCTTTGCGGTAGAAACGGAATTTGAAGCGTTAGGGACTCATTTGCCTGTGATGATCTCAGGGACGATCACTGATGCCTCCGGCAGGACATTATCGGGGCAAACCACGGAAGCATTTTATAATTCATTGCGTCACTCTCAGCCGCTATCTTTTGGCTTGAACTGTGCTTTAGGTCCCGATGAATTACGCCAATATATTGCCGAGCTATCGAGAATATCGGATTGCTATGTGAGTGCTCATCCTAACGCAGGGCTACCAAATGCCTTCGGGGAATATGATCTTGATGCACAAAACATGGCACAGCAAATTCGTGAATGGGCGGAAGCGGGTTTCTTAAATATTGTTGGCGGCTGCTGTGGGACAACGCCTCTTCATATTCAAAAAATGGCGGAAGCCGTTGAGGGTATCAAACCTCGTCCATTGCCTGAATTACCCGTGGAATGTCGTCTTTCCGGTTTAGAACCACTGAATATTGGTGCTCAGTCTTTGTTTGTTAACGTAGGCGAACGCACAAACGTCACTGGCTCGGCTAAATTTAAGCGCTTAATTAAAGAAGAAAACTACCAAGAAGCGTTAGATATTGCGCGCCAGCAAGTGGAAAGTGGGGCGCAAATTATCGACATCAACATGGATGAGGGGATGTTAGATTCCCATGCCGCCATGGTGCGTTTCCTTAATTTGATCGCCGGTGAACCCGATATTGCCCGTGTGCCGATTATGATCGACTCCTCGAAATGGAGCGTGATTGAAGATGGACTGAAATGTATTCAAGGTAAGGGGATCGTAAACTCAATCTCTATGAAAGAAGGTGTGGATACCTTTATTGAGCATGCCAAATTAGTCCGTAAATACGGTGCCGCAATGGTAGTCATGGCATTTGATGAGGTTGGTCAGGCAGATACCCGAGAACGTAAAATCGAAATTTGCCGTCGGGCTTACCAAATCCTCACTGAAACGGTCGGTTTTCCGCCAGAAGATATTATTTTCGATCCAAATATTTTTGCTGTCGCAACCGGAATTGAAGAACATAATAATTATGCTGTTGATTTTATTGAGGTGTGTAAAGACATCAAACAGCAGCTTCCTCATGCGCTGATTTCTGGTGGTGTCTCTAATGTATCTTTCTCATTTCGCGGAAATGATCCCGTGCGCGAAGCGATCCATGCGGTATTTTTATACTATGCGATCCGTAATGGGATGGACATGGGAATTGTGAATGCGGGACAGTTAGCGATTTATGATGATCTTCCCGCAGAGTTAAAAGATGCGGTAGAGGATGTGATCCTTAATCGTCGAGAGGATGGCACCGAACGCCTGTTAGACCTTGCGGAAAAATACCGTGGAACGGGCGGGCAAGAGCAGCAAGTCCAACAAGCGGAATGGCGCAGTTGGGAAGTAGAGAAACGCTTAGAATATTCTTTGGTTAAAGGGATCACCGAATTTATTATTCAGGATACTGAAGAAACCCGTCAACGTGCCGCGAGTCCAATTGAAGTCATTGAAGGCCCGTTAATGAATGGAATGAATGTGGTGGGCGATCTGTTTAGTGACGGGAAAATGTTTTTACCGCAAGTAGTGAAATCTGCGCGAGTCATGAAACAGGCGGTTGCTTACCTAGAGCCTTATATTCAAGAGCTAAAACAGTCGGGAAGTAGTGCTGGAAAAGTGTTGCTTGCCACGGTTAAAGGCGATGTTCACGATATCGGCAAAAATATTGTCGGTGTGGTTCTGCAGTGTAATAACTATGAAATCATTGATTTAGGCGTGATGGTGCCTTGCGAAACAATCTTAAAAACAGCCCGTGAAAGAAATGTGGATATCATTGGATTATCAGGATTAATTACTCCATCTCTTGATGAAATGGTGCATGTGGCGAAAGAGATGGAAAGGCAAGGATTTACGCTGCCACTATTAATTGGTGGCGCGACAACCTCAAAAGCGCATACCGCGGTAAAAATTGAGCAAAACTATTCTGGCCCGACGACATACGTACAAAACGCCTCGCGCACCGTCGGTGTTGTTGCCGCTTTACTGTCGGATACCCAAAAAGAGGAATTTGTGGCGCGTACCCGCCGTGAATATGAAACCGTGCGCCAGCAATATGCACGTAAAAAACCAAGAACGCCACCCGTTGAGTTAGAAGTCGCTCGAGCAAATGGTGTAAAAATCGATTGGGAAAACTATCAACCACCTACGCCGAAGTTTTTAGGTGTGCAGGAAGTCACGGCTTCTATTAAGACGTTGCGTGAGTATATCGATTGGACACCATTCTTTATGACGTGGTCGCTGGCAGGTAAGTACCCACGTATTTTACAAGATGAGGTAGTTGGTGAAGAGGCGCGCAGAGTCTTGGCAGATGCGAATGCCATGTTGGATGAACTCGATCGCCAGAAATTGCTTACGCCGAGAGGTATTTTTGGTATTTTCCCTGCGAACCGAGTGCAAGACGATATAGAGATCTATGCATCATCTGCCCGTGATTCAGTGAAAGCAGTTTCCTTGAATTTACGCCAACAAACCTTAAAAACTGATTTTCCAAACTATTGTTTATCGGATTTTGTTGCACCAAAAGAGAGCGGAAAAGCGGACTATATTGGCGCATTCGCGGTTACGGGAGGGTTAGAAGAAGATGCGTTGGCTGAACAATATGAAAATGCTCATGATGATTACAACAAAATCATGCTCAAAGCGCTGGCGGATCGTTTAGCCGAGGCCTTTGCGGAATATCTTCATCAGCAAGTGCGTATCCACTATTGGGGTTATGCGGAAGAAGAAAGCTTAAGTAATGAAGAGTTGATCCGTGAAAATTATCAAGGGATCCGTCCTGCTCCAGGTTATGCGGCTTGCCCAGAACATACTGAAAAGGAAAAAATCTGGCAACTACTGAACGTTGAAGAGAACATTGGTATGCAGCTCACCAGTTCTTACGCAATGTGGCCGGGGGCATCCGTATCAGGCTGGTATTTTAGCCATCCTGATAGTAAATATTTTGCAGTTGCTCAGGTACAAAAAGATCAAATCGAAGATTATGCGAAGCGTAAGGGTATGAGTGTCACGGAATTAGAACGTTGGTTAGCGCCTAACTTAGGATATGATCCAGAGGATTGATTTTTAAATCATTCGCCTCCATCTTATAGGTAGTATATTTATTGGGAGCAAATGATGAGCTATGAATTTATAATTGAAGGAAAACTGCCGTCATCGGTAGTTTATCCTTACCAGATCCAAAATAACGCTGCGCCAGATACCTTTATGATGAGTGAAAACGCAGTGAGCGCCATGATGAGTATTTTACAAATCATGGATAAATTGGATACTGATGATTCATTGACGGAACATTGTTTTAATCGGATTTGGTTGAAAAGCGAACTTACCCCTGCTCGAGCAGAAGAAGTTTATCTTTTCTTAGAAAATCAGGAAAGCGTCGAGCCGGTGCCTTCGGAAGAAGAAATTGCTGCTTTTCATCAAGCTCAGCAGGATGAAGACAAGTTATTGTCCCAAGAAAGTCCTAAAGACGGAATGGTTCCTGTCCATAAATTTGCTACAAATGATGGTTGGTTAGTGACAGCAAAAGAGTGTGCATTAATTGCTGAAGTATTTTCTGCGGAGTTGGTGAGTGAAAACCATTTTGTGGTTTCTCAAATATCGACCCTGTGTAAAATGAGCCATCAAAAATTAGAATTATTATTAATTGAATGGGGTAAATTTAATTTATTTGCCAGCAAGCATGGCGGATATAGAGTTAATTAAATATCTCGTTCAGATAATTCAATTATTAATCTTTGGGTGATCAGTTCATTTTATGACCAATGATGATGATCACCCAAATTATTTTCTTAAAATAACCCTTCAATTGATTATTTTCTGCTTATAGTCCTTATGATTTTTGTATGGTAATGATATCTTATATAGCTCTGGTCAATGCCAAGCTGTGAGTAAATGTCATGAAATTGCCTTCTCTATTATTCGGTATCTGCGCTATTTATATTCCCTATGTTAATGCAGAATCTGTAGAGATAAATATGACGAATGAGAAACTCTCAGCGGCATCGTCATCAATACCTTCCTCATCAACGATCTTACCTGTTGTTTTAGCGCCACAAACGGATGCTGTAGTGGTTGAACCATTACCCAAAGTGACAGAGCAAATAGATCAAAGCCATCTTCCTGTTGATTTTCAAAATAGAATTAAAGAAGCGAATAATGGAAAAGTCGACGCGATGATCGATGTGGGTGTGGCTTATTTAGATGGTGCAGAGTTTCTAGAGGCCGATGAGAAAAAAGCGTATTACTGGTTCAAGAAAGCCTCTGATTTAAATAGTACAGATGGTGATTATTATATTGGTATGTTAGCTCAGCGTAAAAATGACTATGAGCAAGCTTCAAATTGGTATCGTAAGTGCGCAGAGAAAGGGGATGCTTACTGCCAATATGCCATGGGATACCTGTACGAACGCGGTCTTGGTGTACCAAAAGATTATAAGCAGGCGCGGGCGTGGTATTTTGAAGCCGCAGAACAAGATCAAGAATATGCTCAGTTTGCTATCGGTTTATTTTATCACGATGGCTTAGGGGGCGATGTTGACTATGCTAAAGCCTATACGTGGTATGAGCGTAGCGCTCAAAATGGAGTCGCTTCCGCGGTCAATAACCTTGCCGTGATGTATGAAAATGGCGAGGGTATGGAAAAAGACGATGAGTCTGCCATTTATTTGTATCGCGAAGCAGCGAATATGGGGTCGTCAATAGCTCAAAAAAACATGGGAGACTTTTACCAAAAAGGTCATCCATTAATAGAAAAAAATAGCTATCAAGCGGTCTACTGGTATAAGCGAGCGGCGAATCAAGGAGAGCTTGGGGCTCAATATGCATTAGGGCAAGCTTATGAAAAAGGTGATGGCGTCGGGCAAGATTTGGCTGAAGCTTTCGCATGGTATCAGTTGGCAGCAGATAATGAATCTGCAGAGGCGGCAATGAGAGTTGCTGAGTTTTATGAAAAAGGCTTAGGCGGTGTCAAGCAAGACATGGCTAAAGCTATCCAATGGTATATGGAGTTGGCAGAATCAGACATTACTGCCGCTCAATTAAAAATGGCAGATTTATACCTTTCTGGTCAGTTAAAAAATGTGGATATTCAGCAGATTGTTAAATGGCTACAAATGACTGAAAAGGACAACATGGAGGCAAAAAATCAGTTAGCGATTTTTTACCTCACAGGAAATGGGGTTGCTCAAGATAGTCAAAAAGCGCGTGAACTTCTTGAAACCGCCGCATTTAAAGAAAATAGTGATGCACAGAATAACCTTGGGGTGATGTATGCCAGAGGGGAAGGTGGCACTAAAAATATTTTCCGGGCGATTATGTGGTTTGAGCGAGCGGATGCGTTGGGAAATATCACGGCCAAAAATAATCTCAAATTATTGCAAGAAGAGAGCGCCACTAAAGGAAGTATGTTGCAGTACACAGAAAGTGTGAAAAATTCCGTATCTACTCAATTGGTTCATTAATCAATAACATAATCATCCTAAGCCAGCAGTAATATTAAAATTGCTGGCTTCCAATCCATAAATTCATTATTTGATTTCTTATTAACCGCCTATAAATATCATTTTGATGCCATTTGTAAATATCTTTCTTTGATATTTTCTGAGGCGTTTTTTAGAATAAATCCGTAATAACCTTTGATGAAATAAGACTATCCATAAATTATGGCTTAAGGATATACGTTAAATTTATTTTCATAATGAAGTATAGTTTTATAAACTAGAAAGTCGTTGAACATTTATTGTAATTGTCTCCATTAGATTAATGTCATTAAAGTAGTCGTTACTGAGTATGAAAAATGAGGTGTTACATGAGCACTTATTGTTTTTTTACTAAATCCGATGAAGTTGTGGCTTTAGATGTTAGAAATACCGAGAGGGTCTCAGCGCTTCTCCAAGCGGGTTATCAACGTCAGTTTGAAGAGCTAGAAGCTAATTCGGAAGAGCTTGCGGTAAAGCGCTTTGCAAGTATTCGTAGCGGAGAAGAGCAGAGTGTCAGCGAGTCAGTGTTTCATGGGCTAATTACGTCGTTTTTAAGCCGATAGGTAGTTTATCTTCAGGAATAGCATCCCTTGCGGTTACATGTTTAACGGGCAATGACGCCATTGCCCGTATCCATCCTAAATCATCGTCTTATTCAAATAAATTACTGTGTAAAGTACGCACAATCTCTTCTGCATCGTCACCGGGGACTAATAAACAGATATTGTGGCTGCTGGCTCCATAACTGATCATGCGAATATTAAATGACTCTAAGACGCCAAAGATTTGTTTGCCTAACCCATTAACTTGAGATAGCTGGTTACCAATAATCGCGACTAGAGCGAGATTTTCTTCAACCTCCACACGGCACAGAGCAGACAATTCCGTCATTAATGCATTGGTCAGTAAGCTGCCATTGGTGCCCGTCGACCCTGTAGTATCTAAGGTTAGCGCCACACTGACTTCTGATGTCGTAATCAAATCTACTGAAATATTGTGGCGCAATAAGATAGTGAAAATCTCGGCTAAGAAACCACGGGCATGGAGCATTTTCAGACTATGCAATGTCAGTAATGTTTGTTTGCGGCGCAGTGCCAACGCTCTAAATTGTGGTGGGTTGACGGTTTGGTCACAGACGATAGTTCCACCGGCTTCAGGTGCTTTGCTCGATCCCACAAAAACTGGAATGCCCGCACGTACGGCTGGCAACAAGGTGGCTGGATGCAGAATTTTCGCGCCAAAGGTTGCCATTTCAGCGGCCTCATCAAAGGCGATTTCATCAATACGCTGTGCATTTGGCACGACACGAGGGTCGGTGGAGTAAATCCCTGGAACATCAGTCCAGATATCCACTCGGGATAGATTTAAAACTTCAGCCAATAGTGCAGCGGTGTAGTCACTACCGCCACGACCTAATGTTGTGGTGCGTCCTTTGGCATCACGACCAATAAATCCTTGCGTGATGACAACGGAATCAGGCAAACGAGGCAGTAAGTGTTGCTGGGCTAGCGCTTTAAGCTGTTCGAGATCAGGTTCCGCGCGACCAAACTGTTCATTTGTTCTCATGACTTTACGCACATCAAACCATTGCGAATGGCTATTACGCTGGCGCAGAACTTCGACAAATAGTAGCGTCGACATAATTTCGCCGTGGCTGACCATCTCATCCGTTAATGCATCGGATGTGGCTAAGGATGCGGAATCAGCTAAGTGGGCAATATTTTCCAGTAATCTATCGATCTCTTCGCGGATCACATTTGCGGTTTGCAGATGATCTATAATGTCATATTGGATCTGTTTAACTTTTTGCAGTAGCTCGTTGCGTTTGTCGGTATCGCAACCTTCCGCAAGCTCGATCAATAAGTTAGTCACTCCCGCACTGGCTGAGAGTACGACAACGCGAACATGGTTATTTGCCAGTACGATATCCGCACTTTTGTTCATAGCCTCAAAGTTGGCGACACTAGTTCCACCAAATTTCGCGATAACAAACTGATGACTGTCAGCTACTGTATTCATGATCCCAATCCCTTTAATTAAACCGCCTGCCTTAAATAATTTATGATCCCAATATAATTCATGTGGAACTTGCGGAATAAGTCGCTCATCAACAGCTTGAAATATGTTGGACTTATAGATTTATCCAGTTTGGCACTTATCGTCAATGATGAATCGAGGTAAATCAGTAATTCTAATGATGAGTAATGTTACGGTTCCAACATGAATCGAGGTAAATCAGTAATTCTAATGATGAGTAATAGATTATCGGTTTTTTCAATGTCGATCTTATTCATCTGACTAAATTATTGCAGAATGAATAATTTTGAGGACAGTTGCGGCGAGGTTTGGGAGAATAGGCCTAACAGCAGTAGATAATGAGAACGCAGAAAACCGATAAGCTTCGTTTTCTCGACGAGTTACAATCTATTTTAATTTGAAATCGTTTTGGGAGTGTTATCCATGAAAAGTATCAATCCAAGCCAAACGGCAGCATGGCGGGCGCTAGAACAGCATTTTGCACAAATGAAAGATGTGCATATGCGAGATTTGTTTGCACAAGATACACAGCGCTTTACGAAATTTTCAGCCACATTTGATGACCAAATCTTAGTGGATTTCTCCAAAAACCGCATTACACAAGAAACATTGGACAAACTTTTGGCATTAGCCAAAGAGACAGAACTTGAAGATGCAATCAAAAGTCTGTTCAGTGGTGAAAAAATTAACCGTACTGAAGATCGTGCCGTATTGCATACCGCACTGCGTAACCGTGATAACACACCGATATTTGTCGATGGCAAAGATGTGATGCCGGAAGTGAACGCAGTACTGGAAAAAATGAAGCAATTCAGTACCCGCATCATTAGTGGTGAATGGAAAGGCTATACCGGTAAAGCCATTACAGATGTGGTGAATATTGGGATTGGTGGTTCAGATTTAGGCCCTTTCATGGTGACTGAGGCATTACGCCCTTATAAAAACCATTTAAATATGCATTTTGTTTCTAACGTTGATGGCACACAAATCGCAGAAACGTTGAAAACGCTGAATCCAGAAACAACGCTATTTTTGATCGCTTCAAAAACATTTACTACACAAGAAACCATGACCAATGCGCATTCTGCTCGTGATTGGTTAATGACGTTTGCCAAAGATGAGAAACACATCGCCAAGCACTTTGTTGCGTTATCCACTAACAGTGAGCAAGTGGCGAAATTTGGTATCGATACCAACAATATGTTCGAGTTCTGGGACTGGGTAGGCGGTCGTTATTCTCTGTGGTCTGCAATTGGTTTATCGATTATTTTATCTATTGGTTATGATAATTTCGTTCAGTTACTGAGCGGTGCACATGCGATGGATAAACATTTCAGCCAAACGCCACTGGAAACAAATATCCCAGTATTATTAGCACTGATTGGCATTTGGTATAACAATTTTTTCGGTTCAGAAACTGAAGCGATTCTGCCATACGATCAATATATGCACCGTTTTGCTGCCTATTTCCAACAAGGTAATATGGAATCTAACGGCAAGTACATCGACCGTAATGGCAAGGCGGTGACTTATCAAACCGGACCAATTATCTGGGGCGAACCGGGAACCAATGGACAACATGCATTTTACCAGTTGATCCACCAAGGTACTAAAATGATCCCATGTGATTTTATTGCGCCAGCCGTGACCCATAACCCATTGGGAGATCATCACGACAAACTACTGTCTAATTTCTTTGCTCAGACGGAAGCATTAGCTTTTGGTAAAACCCGTGAAGTTGTGGATGCTGAATTTGCCGCTCAAGGTAAAAGTGCTGAAGAGATGGAATATGTTGCACCTTATAAAGTTTTTGAAGGTAATCGCCCAACCAACTCCATCTTACTGAAAGAGATTTCACCATACTCTTTAGGGGCATTGATTGCGATGTATGAGCATAAAATCTTTACCCAAGGGGCAATCTTAAATATTTTCACTTTTGACCAGTGGGGTGTGGAATTAGGTAAGCAATTAGCGAGCCGAATTTTACCTGAATTGGAAAATAGAGATTCAGTAAATAGTCATGATAGCTCGACGAATGGGCTGATCAATTGCTATAAAAACTGGCGTTAATGTTGGTTTTTTAATCCATTAACAGCCTGTGTTAAGCAGGCTGTTAGGATCCTAATAAAAAAGAGAAAATTCGCTAACTCATTATAAATAAAATAATTTTTACAAATTTTTTACAAATTGTGTTGAATTCACGAATTTTTATATAAATTGTTATCTATCTTTAACCTTGCTCTATGACAACGTGATATTCTATCGCCCAAGAATTAAGATGAACGCGACTGGAAACCTTTTCAACTCAATTGAATTGCAAGCAGTAGGTAACCATAAGTTCTATGGTGGAATCAGATTGAATGCATGAAACAATTTTTACCCATCATCCCATTGATTGGCTAAACGAGGATGATGAGTCAGTTCCTAACAGTGTACTAGATTGGCTGCAAGAGCGTGGTTCAATGACTAAACGGTTCGAGCAGCATTGCCAAAAAGTCACGGTAATTCCCTATTTAGAGCGCTATATCACTCCAGAGATGCTGAGCGCTGATGAAGCCGAGCGTTTACCCGAAAGTCAACGTTACTGGTTGCGAGAAGTCATTATGTATGGGGATAATATTCCGTGGTTGATAGGCAGAACATTGATCCCTGAAGAGACCCTCACCAACGATGATAAAAAGCTGGTGGACATTGGTCGTGTGCCATTAGGGCGTTACCTTTTTAGTCATGATAGTCTTACCCGAGATTATATTGATATTGGCACCAGTGCGGATCGTTGGGTGCGACGTTCTCTGCTGAGATTATCTCAAAAGCCCTTATTATTAACTGAAATATTTTTACCTGAATCACCTGCATATAGATAACTATCTAACATAATCAAATGACATTTATGGGTAAAATAGAAGCGTAAAGGAGCACGAAAACGTGGAGGGAAGTATGGCGCTAAGTAAATGGCATGCATACAGCCGTTTAATGCGTATTGATAGACCCATTGGTTCATTATTATTACTGTGGCCGACGTATTGGGCGCTGTGGATTGCCGCTCAAGGCACACCTAGTTTGCACCTTTTGATCGTCTTTACAGCCGGCGTATTCCTGATGCGCGCTGCGGGATGCGTAATCAATGACTTTGCGGACCGTAATTTTGACGGGTATGTGGAAAGAACCAAGCATCGGCCTTTGCCTAGTGGTGACGTCACAGAAAAAGAAGCAAAAATCCTATTTGCTTGTTTAGTGGGCTTCTCCTTCTTATTAGTCCTGACACTCAATTCGATGACTATTTGGCTATCCGTAGCGGGTTTAGCATTAGCGTGGATTTACCCCTTTGTTAAACGAGTCAGTAACTTACCGCAAGTTGTGTTGGGTGCTGCTTTTGGGTGGTCGATTCCAATGGGGTTTTCGGCAGTAAGTGAGTCCTTACCTCTTGTTTGCTGGTTACTGTTTTTGGTTAATATTATTTGGTCAGTGATTTATGATACCCAATATGCGATGGTTGATCGTAATGATGACTTAAAAATTGGCATCAAATCGACCGCGATTTTATTTGGAAATTACGACAAGCTGATCATTGGTTTACTGCAAGTTGTGATGGTTGGATTACTGGTGGTGATTGGGTTTCTTGCAAATTTAGGTATGGTTTATTATGCCGCACTGGTACTAACGTCAGCCTTGTTTGTGTATCAACAGCAATTGATGGTTAATCGCGAACGTGCACCCTGTTTCAAAGCATTTATGAACAATAACTATGTGGGTTTTATTCTGTTTATTGGCATGGTGATTAGCTATTTATAATCACTAAAATAGATGCGATAAAAAAGGGGTAATGCTTAGGCATTACCCCTTTTTGTTACGGTTAGAGAATCAACTCAATCAGTTAATCCTGCTTATCGTCTGACTCGCTAGAGGTATCTTTGAGTGTGTCTTTTGAACTTACCTTTGGTGCTGAAAGTTCCTCGGTTTGGCTCACACTTTCAATAGTTAAGCGAATCTCTGGTGACATTAAGCGAGCAAGCACGGCATACAGTTTTTTCGCATTTGTCGCAAAAATATCCGTCTCATCATTATCGATATAACCTTCTTCTTTCAGGGTATCGACCAGTGTTGAGAAGACCGCTTTATCAAAGAACTCAGGGGCATTAATACCATGCAGAACAGATAGACGCTGGGCAAGCATGCGACTCTCTTTTTCTAAAGTATTACGGCTGACTTCTGGGCTAGCATTGAGTAATGACAGCGTAATTGCATAGCGCTGTAAGGTTTCGCGTACGCCAGCAGCCAATAATTGCAGTGGGCGGATACGGTGTGGGTTTAATGCCACACGATCGCCATCTTTCAAGCTGATCAGTTTTTGGCTATTTAACTCGTCAATTAAGGTGTCCACGGTGCTGACCAGAGCATCATTGTCATAACGCATAAATAGCTCAGCTTTCAGGAATGGGTAAATCAGCCCAACCTGCTGGTGGATTTCTTGGCGACTAATTTGCTCATGATGCAGAACAATACTGGAAATCAGTGATGGAAGAACCAGTAAGTGGTGGATATTATTGCGATAGTAAGTCATCAAGACGGCATTTTCGCGAGGCAGAATAATAATATCCCCCATGCTGTCTTTTTCGACTTCGAATTTATCCATTTGCAGTGCATGTTCGAGAAGCTCTTCCGCCGTTTTATTTGGCGTCGTTGCATCTGCGGTATAAGGCACATTGCGCAGTAATTGCAGGTAGCAATCCACTTGTTCAATCAGCTGTTCACGAGTAAGTGAGCGCTGACGTGATGCCAATAATGCTGTCGCACATAAGTTGATTGCGTTAGCTGCGGCAGCATTATTGATATTGACCATAATGTTATCTGCTAAGCTACTCACGGTTGGGTTTAACCAACTTGGACGCTGAGGCTCAATAGGATCGATAGATTCACGCCAATTAGGTACGCGATTATTTAAGTATTGCGGTAATGAAATAGGTTGCCCAAAATTCACATAACCTTGACCTAAATTACGAAGTTTACGCAAACCACGGATCATCGAGATAAAGCCTTCTTTCTCTTTTTCCGCACCGCGTAATTCTTTGGCGTAAGTACCCACTTCCATAACATGTTCATAGCCAATATAGACAGGCACGATGGTAATTGGGCGAGAATCCCCGCGTAGCATGGCTTGCAAGGTCATCGATAAAGTACCGGTTTTCGGTTGCAGTAAGCGACCTGTGCGGGAGCGCCCACCTTCGACAAAGTATTCAATGGAATAGCCGCGAGCAAATAGCTCACTGAGATACTCACGAAAAATAGTCGAGTAAAGCTTATTACCTTTGAAAGTTCGGCGAATAAAGAATGCACCAAGGCGGCGGAATATCGGACCTGCTGGCCAGAAATTGAGGTTGATCCCCGCTGCGATATGTGGAGGAACTAGCCCTTGGTGATACAGAACATACGAGAGCAACAGATAGTCCATATGACTACGGTGAGATGGCACATACACAATTTCATGACCATCTTGAGCCAATTGGCGAACGCGCTCTGCATGCTGAACATTGATGCCTTGATACAGGCGATTCCAAGTCCAGCTAAGTACGCGGTCACTCAGACGAACAGCTTCGTAAGAAAAGTTGGCAGCAATTTCTTCCATCATCGCCACGGCATTTTGCTGGGCTTTTTGTAATGGAATTTTTTTGCTGCGGGCTTCATCTTCAACGGCTTTTTCAATCGCTTTTGAAGCGAGAAGCTTATTGAAGAGCTCATAGCGAACAGGTAGTTTAGGACCAACAGCAGCCAGACGCTGGCGAGAATAGTGGATACGAGCAACTCGAGCGAGTTTATTCGCAATAATCGTATCTGTACCATGCTCTTGCGCCATTTTCCCCAATGAGATACTGGGTGAAAAACGGACGAAGCTATCACGACCTAACCATAGGATAGCAAAGAATTTTTGAACACCATTTAGGAGTTTCAGTGGTGCGGGCTTATGACCTTCACGACCCGGTGAACGACCGAACATGACGGAGGCCGGTAGCATCTGGATATCAAGATTTGGGTTATTCTTATGTAAATCTAGATACGCATGGAATACTTTCACTGACTCTTTACGTGGATCTGGTGAATAGTAGCGAAAAACTCTCGGACCATCATCAATAAAGACGTAAGCTGGAAGTTTTGTTCCATTAATGTCGTTATCGACCAGCGGATCAGGAAGACCGATGGCTAAACATTGGTGTCGTAATGTTAGCAAGTCAGACTTTGAATGGTATGGCAATACGTAGAGAGTTGGCTTGTTAGTATCAAGCTGCAGCTCTGCGATTGGGTCTGACGGAATTAGTTTACTTTTTACCAATAATTTTAGTGGTAAATTCAACATGTTGTAATATATTTTACGCCATAGTGACATAAATGATTATAGCCTCTTGTTAAAAATGCTGCGTGATCATACCAGAAAGCAGCGTTCAGATCTGTTATCGATAATTCACTTTGACCGCAAAAGTTGATTATTGTTTAGAAATTTAAGGAAAAAATATGGCAAGTGAAACCAAGGGATTTACACGCGTTATTAAAGCAGCTGGATACTCTCTTAAGGGTTTAAAAGCTGCATGGGTCAATGAAGCCGCGTTTAGACAGGAAGCAGTTGCTGCTATCATAGCGATAATTATAGCTTTTTATTTGGATGTTAGCCAAATAGAGCGGATTTTATTGATTGGCTCGGTGGTGCTTGTTGCTATTATCGAGCTAATTAATAGCGCTATTGAAGCGGTAGTTGACCGGGTGGGGACTGAATATCATGAACTCTCTGGGCGGGCAAAAGATATTGGTTCAGCAGCGGTTTTTGTGACTATAGGTTTAGCACTGTTTATTTGGGCAACCATTTTATGGTCACGTTATTTTGCCGTTTAATGATGAAAACACAGAAATATCAGTAAAAAATGCGGATATTGAGTGATTTAACGGTTCCCAATCCCTATTTACCTGTATATACTCACAGTCTGACTGTATAAACAAACAGGGGAATGGAATGAAAGCACTGACGGCTCGACAACAGCAGGTTTACAATCTGGTGCGTGACCACATTTCGCAGACAGGTATGCCACCGACTCGCGCTGAAATAGCAGCAAGCCTTGGTTTTCGTTCGCCTAATGCGGCAGAAGAACATTTAAAGGCCTTAGCGCGTAAAGGGGTTATCGAAATTGTCTCTGGTGCTTCCAGAGGAATTCGTCTGCTTTTAGAAGAATCTAATGATGATATTGGGTTACCTCTCATTGGCCGAGTTGCTGCCGGTGAACCATTACTCGCTGAAGAACATATCGAAAGCCATTATCACGTTGACCCAGAATTATTTAAACCACATGCGGATTTTTTACTGCGCGTGAATGGCATGTCAATGAAAGATATTGGAATTATGGACGGTGATTTATTAGCAGTACACAAAACTCAGAATGTCCATAATGGACAGGTTGTTGTTGCTCGTATTGAAGATGAAGTTACCGTAAAACGCTTTAAGCAGCAGGGTAATCGCGTTGAGCTGATTGCAGAAAATCCTGAGTTTGCACCTATTGTTGTTGATTTACGTCAGCAGAATTTTACCATTGAAGGTTTGGCTGTTGGGGTTATTCGCAACGGTGATTGGTATTGATGTTGAATGATTGAGTCTGGAAGCAGACTCAATAGTTTTTAAATTTCTCTTCTTCTATATAGCTTCCTTTATATAGAAAGACATTACTCCTATTTTTTCTCACTTATCTCTTCTTTATTACTTCTTTTTTAAATTTATCGGTATCTGATGGTCGTGACCACAATGTGCGTGATCTTGGCAAATTGCAGTTTCATAGCAATTTTTGCATAGGCCATGATTTTCAACAACGGTATGCCTTAGATGAAAATGATGCTTTTCCGCTAAATCCATAATCGCTTCTTCAATTGCCACGCCGTCACTTTCCGTTACATTCCCACAGTTATCGCAAATTAGCATTACAGAAGTATGGCTTGGATTATCAACGTGATGACAGACGATGTAGCTGTTGGTTGATTCAATTTTGTGGATAAAGCCTTGTTCCATCAGAAATTCAAGACCACGATAAACGGTAGGTGGCTTTGCTTGCGGTTCTATTTCACGTAATAAATCCAGTAGGTCATACGCACTGATAGCTCGAGACTGCTGAGCAATTAAACGTAATACCGTTTCTCTTTGTGGGGTCAAACGAACGCCTTTGGACTCACAAATACGTTTGGCTGTTGCAAGTAACATATCTGCACTCATTTTTTTCATTAACTTGACTCCATCTAATCTCAAGAATATGTCCAATGTTTATTAGTTTATCATAATTTTTTACTGATAGAGGGGAATGCATAGGATGAAACTAGATTTAAGGTGGTTATGTAAAAGCTAAGTTATTTTTTGTCGTCACTAAAAATCTAAAATAAACTTTAATGTAAGTATGGGTATCAGTATAAATACTCAAATAATGGAAAATTTAATTTAAGTTCCATTATTTTGAGATAGGTAAGTTAACAATATGAACACATATAATCCTTTATTCTAACAGGCTTTAACTCAAATTTTAATTAAGACTTATCTTAATTAGACTAATCCAATGTAGATTATAATATTTTCAATTTCCCGTTTATAGAATTAAATTCTGGATAATGACTTTAATTATGTTTTTAATGTCATCAGTAGAGTAAAATACATAATTATATATTTTTTGAATTTAATCGATAACTGTCATTTTTAAAGAAATTATGTAAGTGGTCGGATGTGAATTTATATAAATAATTTAAAAAAACAAATGTAAAGATATGATTAGATTCGTAATGTGAAATTAAAATCTATTGAATTTCGATTTTCATTTATTATCGACTGATTGATTGGCTGTATGTGCGTATTTTTGACAATATATATTGCCTGAGTAGAATTAACCGCAGAAAGTAACAGAAAGTAACAAGCGATATAAAAATTTAATGCAACGCTCAGTTTATTATTTAAAGTCAGTTTGAATTAAAGAATTAAATTAAGTTATTAAATAGTTCGTGATGCTTTCCAATGCTTTAATCTTTGTCCATTTAACTATTTCTATATTGGTGTTGGTCTCTAATGTGTAGGTATAGAAATAGTTTCTTTTTTAAAGTCAGTAATGGAAAACGGGCGACTTTAAAAAAGAGGATTAAAAGGATCTTTAATGCTCTCTAATGTTGGTTTGAGAAAGCCAACAAAAAATCCACCAAGCTTCAATGCATGAATTTAGGGACAACGATATAAGGATATTTTGGAACTTGGTACTTAATAAAAAAATTGTGTCTTTCACTACTACATGACATGAATACAGAGGTATTTAATATGTTATTCAATAAAAAATTAGCAACAATCGCAGTATTAGCAAGTTCAATGATCGCTGGTTCTGCATTTGCAGCTGATGAGCCAAGCAAACAAGGTACAACAGTAACTTTTAAAGCACAATTACGTGCAGCATCTTGTGATGTTAAATCATCTGCAGCTGGTTCTGTTGTTGATTGGGGTGTTTTCACTGCGGACCAAACTACGGGTAAAAACCCTAAAGATCAGTTAGGTGTTACTAAAAACTTTGATTTAGTTCTTTCTAACTGCTCTAAAGCAGCAGCGAAAGATGCTGCCATCTTCGTTCGTGCAGACGGTGATGCTTCTACTCGTTATAGCGAATTCTTCGCAAACGCAGCAGCAAATGCATTAGCAGTACAATTAACTTCTGGTG
This sequence comes from Providencia rustigianii DSM 4541, assembly GCF_000156395.1. Lineage (GTDB taxonomy): Bacteria > Pseudomonadota > Gammaproteobacteria > Enterobacterales > Enterobacteriaceae > Providencia > Providencia rustigianii. The sequence goes on along the minus strand of NZ_GG703821.1, from coordinate 151,397 downwards.
CAACTCCAATTTTGCCAAACACAGATAACGAACTGAAACTGGCTAACGATATTGCTGCTAACGGTACAGCTGCGATTCCAGTTGCTGCTAAATTAGTTCTGACTCAAATCGGTGTTCAAACTGATACTTTAAACGTACCAGTAACTTTCACTGTATCTTATAACTAATTAGTTTAGTTTTTATTGTGAAGAGGCTTTTTTAAAAGCCTCTTATTTAATCTTAGATATATGGATAAGATAATGAAAACAAAAGATGTAAAAAAGATCTCAGCAACAAAGATTTTAGGTGTTAGTTTAACTCTATTGTTTTCATTAACGACTCTTCCTGCTTATTCTAATGGTGTAGGGCTGAATGCGACTCGCATAGTTTATATACAGGATGAAAATAGTGCATCAATTGGTGCAAGAAATAAAACAGATATAAATTATTTAGCTAAATTTTCTGTAAGTCAAAAAGCTGATGGCACTGGTCCAGCCCCATTTACGGTTACGCCACCGTTAATCAAGATTGATGCTGGGAAATCTCAAGATATTCGAGTTTTTGCGCAGCAAAATTCATTACCAAGAGATAGAGAATCTGTTTTCTATTTTAGCGGCATTATGATTCCAGCAACAAATGGACCGGCAGATCGTACAGCATTAAATATTGGTTATAATAACGTAATAAAATTATTTTATAGACCAAGTCATTTAAAAGTTTCACCTCAGGAAGCTTATAGCCAGCTAATTATTAAATCAACATCAACCGGTGTCGTTGTTGAAAATAATTCACCTTACTATATCTCACTAAATGAATTAAAAATAAATGGTGTGAAGGTCGAATTAAGTTTGAAAAAGAATAATACAATGGTTTCTCCATTTAATTCATTTAGTTATATAGTTCCTGCTAATGGACGTAAAGGTATAGCCACTTGGACGGTGATAAATGATTTGGGAGGCGAAGATGTTTATAGCGGGCAAGTTAACTAAACAATTAATGTGTAAAATTTATATTTTATTCTTTATATCCGTCAGTTATTTTGGTGTAATCCAAAATTCACAAGCTGCTGAAATGCAAGTAATTGGTAATGTTATTAAAGGAACTTGCGTTGTTTCAGTCGATAAAATGGAAGTACAGTTTAAACCTATTTTTATTCCTAATGTAAAAGAAGATATTAACGATAAAACATTTTTGAAGCCATTCTCATTGAGATATACCTGTTCTGAGTTTGATTTATCGACAGGAAGTGCTCCTTATTTAATGAAGGTTGCAGCAAGTACGGGAACTTCAGTAGATCCTAGTAATAAAATTTATCCGACAACTAATAATACAAAAGCTGCTTTTGTTTTAAGAAAATGTGATAGCAGCAAAGCAAATTGTAATATTGTAGACATTAATGGTGGTGGCGTTATTCCTTTTCAAGTTACGGCAAATGCTAGCTTAGAAAGCCATTTTGAAGTCAGTGTTGTTCAATTAGGAACAAGTCGACCAACGCCTGGAGAGTTAGTTGCTGCGGTTGATATTACATTGCTTCAACCATAATAAAAGGAATGAGTTATGAAAGCGTTACATTTATTAATCGGTGGAAGCTTATTTTTATTCAGTAGTATATTTAATAGTACTCAAGCTAGGGATGATGGTTTGCACGACTTTACATTTAACCTTACTGTTCCTAAGAATACTTGTGATATTAATATTGAAGGAACTTCAGCTAATAAAGTGGATTTTGGTAATATTCCAATTAGTAAATTTAAGAGTGACGTTCCAACAGGGAATTTGAAATTACCATTCAAAGTGACTATTCAAAATTGTAAAACTAAAAATCATGATGGTGCATATATTTCCCTTACGGGTAATTATAAAGCAGAGCAAAATGGATTTTTAGATGATGCTGGTAAAACATTTGCCATCAGAATATCGAATAAAAATAATGCAACTCAAGGTGATGCTGATTTTGTTACTGAGCAAAATAATAAATTATTTCCAAAAATAGAAGAAACAGCGTTATCAAAAACTTTTTATGCTTATGTTATGTGCAAAACTGGAACAACGGAATGTGCAGATGATGTCAACGTAGGCGGCTTTAAAGCAACATTAACATTGACTTATGTTTCTGATTAAGAGAAATAATATGTTACTTCGATTATTTATAATATTGATTACATATTCAATGACATTTATTGCACATGCGGATGGTGTGTCTTTGAATCAAAGCCGTATCATATATTCACAGAAAGATAAAAGTCAGGTTATGCAAGTTCATAACGATACTGCATCACCAATTTTAGTTCAAACCTCTATTTTAGATGATGTTGATGGTAAAATTGTTGATAATTTTATTTTAACCCCCCCGCTTTTTAGAGTTGATGCAAGAAGTGAGTTTGCAGCAAGAGTTTTACCCAATAACATTGCAAATTTGCCAAAAGATAGAGAGTCAATTTTTTATTTAAAAGCCAGAGCTATTCCTGCAATAAAAAAAGAAGAAGAGAAAGATAAGCCTAGCTTAGTATTTGTAACTGCATTTGTAATTAAATTAATTTATCGGCCGGAAATAATTAGTGAACCTAATCTAAATGATTATAAAAAAATCAATTTAGTTAAAAAGAATAACAAATGGCAGTTTGAAAATACAACTCCATATTATATGACGTTGGTGGGATTAACTATCGATGGGGAAATGAACCAAGAATCATTGTTATTAAAGCCATTTAGCCACTATGAAATTGGCAAAAATATTAATAATCCATCGACGGTTAGTTGGTATTTTTTAAATGACTTTGGTACCACAACAGAAAAGCAAGTAATAAAAAAAGAAACTGAAATAGTGAAGGACTCGAAGATTAAGGATAAATAGGGTCATAGCTAATACTTAGGTACATATATAACAGTTAATTTTTAATTAGTCTGTTGATGTGAAACCAATATAAAGATGAATAAAGGCTATAGAAATGGACAACAAATTATTTAAAATCAGCTTATTATCTTCATTGATATGTCTATCTCTATATTCTTATGGCGATGACTATTTTGATCCGAGCATGTTAGAGAGTCAACTAGGGGTAGATGCTAGCCAGTTAGACCTTTCTCAATTTAGTCGCTCGAATAGTATTCCAGCAGGGGAATACCATGTTGAACTTGAAGTGAATAGAAATAACTTAGGCGATAATCTACTTACATTCGCACCTAATAAGCAAGGGGATATTGTTCTTGTTGTTACTCCTGCGTTACTTGCTGAGTGGGGGGTGAATGTTAAAGCTATTTCAAGTTTAAATGCGCTAGATCCAAATACTAAAATTTTTAATCTTGATGAATATATTAAAGATGCATCTGTTACCACGGATATGTCTAAGTTAATCGTGCGTGTTGAAATTCCACAAATTGCAATGCTAACAAAAGCTCAGGGATACATCAGTCCCGAATTGTTGGATGATGGCGTTTCAGCTCTGTTTTTTAACTATTTTGTGAGTGGTAACAAAAATCGCTACGATTCCAATTATTCAGGCTCAAATACAACAGATAATATTTTTGCAACTGTGGCGAGTGGATTAAATATAGGGGCCTGGCGACTACGTTCGAATATGTCTTATTCTCGTAGCAGTGGTGACTACGGTTCACAATCTTCGACAGAATTTAATAACACTTATGTGATGCGAGCAATACACTCTATTCGTTCAACATTGATGATGGGTGAAATTACCACAGGTAGTGACGTTTTTGACAGCATTCCATTTAAAGGGGTTAAGTTAGCCTCTAATGAGGAAATGCTACCAAGTAGTGAGCGTGGCTTTGCGCCTGAAATTAATGGAATCGCGTCATCGAATGCACGCGTTACCATCAGACAAAATGGTTATATTGTTTATCAAACCTATGTTTCTCCCGGCGCATTTAAACTTAAAGATGTTTATGCAACAGGAAACGCGGGTGACCTTGATGTAACAGTAACTGAAGAAAATGGTACTGAAAAAACGTTTACAGTGGCTTATTCCTCTTTACCTGTCATGGTTCGTCCTGGTGGTTATAGATATGAAACCAGTGTAGGGCGTTATAATGGCGGCTATACGGTTAGTTCAAAAGAATCTGATTTCTTTTTAGGTTCATTTATTTATGGTTTACCAACAAATACTACGCTATACGGCGGCTTATTGATGGCGAAAGATTACGCCTCAGCTGCAGCAGGTTTAGGTATTTCTCTTGGTACTTTTGGTGCACTCTCTGCGGATATTACTCATGCTACAGCTGCTATGGGTGGAGACCTTGGGGATAAATCCGGTCAATCTTACCGGATTCGTTATTCAAAAAGTATGACCACAACAGGGACATCTGTTGACTTAACCGCTCTGCGTTATTCTAGTCGTACTTACTTTAGTTTTGCGGATTTTAATAACTATGATCGCCGTTTAAAAGATGATGTGGCGCCATGGCTGAATCAACGTCAGCGTGCAAGCTTTACGACTTCAATCAGCCAATCACTAGGTAAATACGGTAGTTTATTCTTATCTGGAAGCATTTCTGATTACTGGGAAATTGACCGTGAAGTACGTCAGATTGCATTTGGTTATAACGGAAGTTTAAATCAGATAAATTACTCGATTCGTTACAGTATCGACAGAATGAAAGGTGAGTCTTCCTGGCCTGAAAACCGCCAAATTTCGATTAACGTGAACATACCATTTAGTATTTTCTCTAACCATGAATTGGCTAGAAATATGAGTAGTAGCTATATATTTACTCAGGATAATGAACATAGAATGACAAATCAGCTCTCAGTTAATGGTAGCTTCTTAGACAATAAACTGGGGTATGGTATTTCTCAAGGTTATGAGAATAAAGGTGTAGGGAATAATGGGTCACTTAATGCGAGTTACTCCGGTTCAAAAGGCGATATCTCCGCAGGCTATAATTACAGTAAGGACAGTAATAGTGTTAATGCGAGTATGAGTGGTGGGATGTTAATTCATTCTGGCGGAGTATTGCTAGGTAAGCCAATGGGGAGCAGTTTGGCAATTATCGAAGCTGATGGTGCTACGGGTGCTGAGGTGGGAAGTAAAGATACCGTCATTAATAACTCAGGTTATGCACTTTATCCTTATACGTCCCCATATAATGCAAACATTATTAATATGGATGTGAATACGTTACCTCATGATGTGATCTTAAAGGAAACCAGTAAAACAGTTTATCCATCAGCAGGTTCGATCGTGAAAGTGAAGTTTAATACTAAGCTGGGTTTACAGGCCATCATTAACCTACAAACGCCGTCAGGTAAACCTGTGCCATTCGGTGCTGTGGCATCTTTGAATGGATCTGATGCAACAGAAGAGAATACTGGAATTGTCGGTGATAATAATCAAGTGTTCATGAGTGGATTACCGGCAAATGGTAAATTAAATATTAGCTGGGGTAGCAATGATAGCCAGCAATGTACCGCAACTTTCTCTGGTTTAGATGCTATGCAAGTTAGCCCATCACAGCCAGTTCGTACAATTTCGGCAGTTTGCCAGTAGATTTATAATAGCGAAATCTGTGTTTAATATAAAAAACATGTAAGGGTGTAATATGGCAGGTAATGATTCTAAAATCTATTGTAAACTCAGTATGTTTGCGCTTCTGACGGGGTTGTTTTCAGGCCAAGCCCATGCAGTGATGAATATTGTTTTAGAAGGGTTGCTGGACTTAGATACACCGGTAGCTTCTACTGAGCCCTATTTAGTTGAAGCGCGTTTGACAGGCACGACATCTTTAAGTACTTCTGGAACCTATGGAAACGGAGGGTTCTGGAGTTCAGAATGGGCACTTGTTGGTTTATCTGATGGTGATAGCTATTGCAAATCAGCAAATTCAGGATTTGTGGTCACAATACCCGGCACAAGTAAAAAAGGTTTTGCATTAGATTTTTTCCTTCCTGATGGAAGTAAACCTGCAGGATCACAAGCTTGGATTATTCCGACTATTAACTACAATGTAAGCATACTTGGAAGTGATGCTGATTTTAAAAAACAATGGCGTGGATTAGAGCGAAATTATACCGGAACTTTTTTTAGGCCAGCTACCGGACTCATTGATACTTTTAGTCGTGCTGATATCTGTATGTATCCTCCCAATGCATATCAGGAAGGGTATGACACCATGAGAAAATTTATTACGTTTAATACAAGTTCTCGATTTGAACTGTATACTAATTTTCAATTAGTACCCGGGCGCTTCCGATTACAAAAAAGAGTAAGTGTGATAACTCAAGGACCTCGTGTAAGCCCCAATGGTGCGAATTCTTCTGAGCGTATTGAATTTATCACCAATATTCGAGTGGTACGTATTTGTAAAATCAAAAATGTTACCCAATCAACATTTGATATCGTGATGGGGCGAAGCAATCAAGAAACGCGAGAATCTCGCTTTCAATACACCTGTACCGCAGATAATAAACCTATTTATATTACCGCAATTTCTCGTGAGGGGCGTGTAGATACCAGTAACCCAAGAAAATTGTGGTTTAATAAAGTTGATGGAACGGAAATTAATAATGCTAAAGCGCCTTGGTTATTAGCGCTGCCGTACAAAGATGGGGATGATTCAACTCTGTTATGTAGCAATGATACAAATACTAAGCTATTGAAATTTAATAATGAAGACCAAGAAATTGGTAAAAACTCAGTAGCAAATCAACAGGAAAGCCTGAATATTAAATGGGCTATTTGTGCCAATAATAATGTTGATCCTGGTAAATACCGAGCGCGTGTCGAAGTGGCGGTTTATACAAAAATTTAATCTATCCTCAGCATTTAATAAATTATAAAGGTTTATCAATGAAAAAATGGGCCAGCATTCTGATAACGGGTTTAACGCTATCATTATTATTCGGTGTAATGCCATCGTTTGCATCTGATTTCGAGAGTGCTAGCTCAGATACCATTGTTTTTCCCTATGAGCGTAAAACCTTTATTGAAGGGGAGAAAAGTGTTTCCTTTCGTTTGCGCAATGCAACCACTAAAACACCATATTTAATGCAAGCAAGTGTTGAAAAGTTAGATGAAGACACAGGGGTAAATACACTGGAAAGTACCGATAATTTTCCGTTTATGATTACTCCTCCTTTATATAAGTTAGAGCCCGGTCAGCGTTATGATTGGCGTGTAATGTTTGTGGGTGATACAGCTAAAATGCCAAGTGACCGTGAAACGGTCTATATTGCAAAATTTAGAGCGATTCCACCTTCAATACCTAATACAGAAGAAAAAAAAGACAGTGCTGAGTTTGATGCCATTCAAGCTTTACACTTTAAAGTGTATTACCGCCCTAAGAACTTAGAAAGTTTAACGTTCGAAGAGGCACAAAAAAAATTAAGTTTTAGGCGTGAAGGCAATGAGTTAATTGTTATGAATAATTCTCCGATTTATCTTTCATTTGATAGTGTGAATGTCGGAGGGAAAGAAATAAACAGTAATGAGTTATTCAAACCACTAAAACCATTGAGTGAGCAACGCTTTAAATTACCAAGTGATATCAATGGTAATCAAGTGAAATGGGCTATTTTGGATGACTTGGTATTACCGATGGAAGAACAAGTGAGTACATTGCAATAAATTTATTTTTTATCAAATAATGAAATATTGGCTTAAGGGAAAAATAAAATCTTCGAGCCAATAAAACTTATTGCATAAAATAAGGTTAATCATGAATAACCTAGCTAAGAAAATAAAATCAACCAAATATACCTTTAGTATAATTTTTTTATCTGCAATTATTTTTTCCTCATCAACAACTGCACAAAAAAATAATTTCCGTTTAGTTATCCATGGTGGAGCTGGCGATATTACTGAAAAGCTGCTTTCTCCTGAATTACAAAAAGAGCATGAAGAGAAATTAAAAGAAGCACTTCAAGCTGGATACACTATTCTTGCTCAAGGTGGTGATAGTGTTGATGCCGTTCAAGCTGCGGTGATCGTGATGGAAGATTCCCCTCTGTATAACGCAGGTAAAGGCGCATCATTAACCACCGATAATAAGGTAGAGTTGGATGCTTCGATTATGGATGGGCGAACTCGTAAGGCAGGTGCTGTCGCTGGAGTGTCGAACGTCAGAAACCCAATAATGGCAGCTTACCGTGTTATGACGAAAAGCCCCTATGTGATGATGGGGGGAGCTGGTGCTGAACAATTTGCTAAATCAGAAGGGTTAGATATTGTTGACCCATCTTACTTTATCACTGAAAAACGAGCAGAACAGCTTAAAAAAGTGAAAGAAATCAGCCACAAAATAGATCAAGAAAAAGGGATTAATGCTGCTTTATTCGTTGATCCTCTGATGTTCGATTATAAATACGGTACAGTTGGTGCTGTTGCAATCGATAAAAAAGGCAATTTAGCTTCTGCGACCTCCACGGGCGGAAGTACAAATAAGCATTATGGCCGCATTGGTGACTCTCCTATTATTGGCGCAGGAACTTACGCTGATAACAACACTATTGCTATTTCAACGACAGGACTAGGGGAATTGTTCATTCGATCTGTTGCTGCTTATGATGTTGCCGCTCAAATAAAATATAAAGGTATCACGCTTTCTGAAGCATCAACAAATATCCTTAATACGGTGCATAATATGGGAGGCGCTGGTGGACTGATTGCGATTGATAAAGATGGAAATTATGTTATGGATTTCAATACGAAAGGTATGTTTAGAGGAACGATAGCTCAAGATGGTGTTCCTTTCGTCGAAATTTATGGACCTAAAAAGTAATTAATACTTTCTTTGAATGTTATATCTATAGATTTAATACCCTTTAATTGCGCTTATATTATTCAAATTTTCCCATGTTGACGATTTTTACCTACTTAAACGTAATTGTTGGTAGGTATTTTTTTATTCAATAAAACAAGTGAATGAGGTATATGCTTCATCTTTAAGGATATAAATATTATCTTCCATTTTTTTCACTTGAATGTAGTAGTTTATTTTTTCTCTATCTACATTAAAAAAAGTAGAAAAAATATTATTTGGCGTATTATCTGAAGTCATTATTGAGGATGATTTGAATCTAATCGCAAAATGTCCTTTATTATCCACAGGATTATATTCAAAATATACTGCTCTATCTAAGCGATACACTGTATCTTGCTCTTTTATATAGCCATAAAAGTTCATACGCCCACTATGGTTATCTGCAATTTGAAGGCTCATTTTAGATTTAAGAATAATACCATCAGGCGTGCCATTTTCTTTTATCCACACGATTTCCGAGTGACAAATTGTCATTTCGTCTTCTTTTTTATTGGTAAATACAAACGCAATCGAAACTATAGCAACGAGAAGAATCGAGGCAGCTATATACTTTTTCATTTAAATTCTCTGGTCATTAATGGACACGCATTCAAATCGGTTATTTTTTTCTTTACAAATACTTAGAGCAATATTTTTATCAAATGAGTAGGCTGAATTGACATCAGATAATAGGATGATTCGTTTGGGTTCATCACAAGAAATATTATATTTTTCAAGTTTTTTATTAACAAAGTCGATAGTGTCGCTAGTCGTTTTTTCACTCATCTCTATCGGTGTTTGTATAATACAATTCTCTCTGGTACTCACTGTATGGTATGTATTTTCTTGATTATTAATGTATTTGTTATTATTTGAAATTATATAAATTGAGATAAGGATGATAGCGATAATGAATGTGATAACTGAAAATTTAATTAATTTTTTATTTTTACTATCATTGTAGCCCTGAGAAATGGCATTTTTATTTTCTATGATTTCTTCTGTATTTAAAGATGTACTATCATTTAATAATGAACAGCTATTAATTAATGTATCTTCAGTAGGTTGGGAGGATGAATCAAATATGCTTTTATGATCATCTGCCAATACAAAATGAGATGGCACTAAAGAGGGGTGAAGAGAGTCATAATCATCTTTAGTGATAATTTCGTTAGATATTATTTCAGCATCATCATCAATCTTAAATTTTGAAAGATGACTATCAATTCTAAAACCTTTTTTAGGAACCGTAACGATAGTTTTTGGATCAATACCGACTTGCTCGAGTTTTTTTCTTATCTCGCTAATATAAGTATTTAAATTATTATTTGAACCAACAAGTCCATACTCTTCCCAAACGTTGGTAAGTAATTCATCACGAGTAGCAATCCCTTTTTTAAAATTTAATAAAAGGATCTCCCCAAATAAGCGTGCTGCTGGTTTTGATAATTCAACAGATTGATCTAGGTCACCTTTTAGGTAAATTAGACATTTTCGTTGCTCAAAAATAAATTTTTCATCAATAGTATAATCATGTTTTTCGATCATGGTTACCGCCAGTTCTCTCAAATTCAAATAATTCAATAAGCTAAGCCACCATTATTTATTGGCTAAGTAAAATTAAGTTAAATTTATTTAGGTATTTTATATTTTTATAATTTTAATAATGTATATAGTCTAAATAGTGAAATGAATTACTGCAAGTATTGCTCGATGAGCTTTTTTGCGATTAATTAGCAAAATTATTGATTTGAATGCTTCATTGGAGTTTTACCCTGTATATATTAAAATTATCAGCCTGAATATATAATTTTGTCGCTTATTTTGAGTGTAAAAAGTTAATTAATCTATATTTTAAATGAGGGTTTAATTGGATTTATAGGATTTATCTTAGGTGTAATTGCTTAATTTAATTTATGTATAAATCTAATTTATATAATAGATTATTTTTTATATTGTTAGGTAAGAACGTCAATTCTTACCTAACCTAATTAAGTACTAGTATTTATATTCAATACCTAACCAATAGTTACGACCTTCCTCTATATATCCATTGGTATATTCGTAAGATTTGTCGAATAGGTTATTCACTGAACTATTTACGGATAAGCCATGCCCGAGTTCGTAATCTAAGCGGACATCGGTTTTGGCAAAGCCGCGAACCTTATCTTCGCTATCTATATAGTTAAATGCCCAGCTTCTGGCCTCTTCGGTTACGGTAATACTCATTGGTTCATACGGTGTGAACTTGAGCCAAGCAAAGGCTTTATGAGTTGGTAACTCAGCGACATGGCGTACGCTATAGTGTTTTGGGTCTGCGTGAATATAGCTATAGTTTACGCCAGCTTCTAGCCAGTCGGTAATTTGCCCTGTGGTACCTAAGTCCATCCCCATATAATCCACTTTTCCACTATTACGGTTTTGCAGTAAATCGGCACCTTTTTTATTCACACCCACATGATGTGCCATGATGGCATCAGAAACTTGGTTATAGTAAGCGCTCGCCGTGTAGTTCCAAGCGGGAGTAAAATGACCTTTATAGGTTAAATCAAAGGTTAATGCGCGTTCAGCATCTAAATGAGGGTTAATGAGAAATGAATCATTATTCTTCATTTTATTTTCGGTATAACGCTCTTTTTGGGTTGGGAATCGCGTTCTTTCTGATACTGAGAATTGCACGGTATCTTCATTTTCTAAGTGATAGCGTGCCATGGCTTCCCAGTTAAAGGCATGTTGGCTATTATCATCGTAATGTTGGACCCCCTCCATAGCGCCACTTTTTTTATTATAAAGATAGCGCTTACCTTCATCGCTGTTACGCCAGTCATAGCCAATCCCGCCGATAATATCGAGTTTATCCGTGGCGACCCATTGGTATTCTGTTGCGACAGACCAAGTTTGATCTTTATAACGATCAAATGGATTGGTTTTATTGCTACGAGAACGATGAATATCTTCTTTCCAGTGAGCAGCGAATGACAGCATATCTAATTCACGTATAGTGAAATCAGCACGTAAATCTGCACCATTACTGTAGTCATCATAGCGGCTATAGTTAAAATCGCCTTTTTGGTAATCTTTGACAGATTTGTACTGATGCAGCGTATTTTTAAATGAGTCATGGTACACACGGCTTTGTAACGCGATTCCATCGGTTATCTGAGTCGTGCCATTAAAATAAATACTTTCTTTATCATAGGCTGGCCATTGCCAAATCTGTTGTTTATCTGTATTCACATTCGGCGCGCTGTTTTTGTCGCCATCCTGCTTAATATAGGTGAGGACATACTCATCGGTTTCTCGCGGCGTCCAGCCCATTTTTAGCATTAAGCGTTTATCATCGGTGGCCGAGTTCGTTCGGCGGCCATGGCTTCCTGCCAATGGATTATTATCTTCTGAACTCGGTAATCCCATAAAACGCTGTTTATACTGGCTCCCACTGACTTGGATAAAACCGAGATCATTACGCCCTCCAAGGCGTGCGCTGATGTTATGGGCATTATCAGCCCCACGAGCGAAACCTTGATTGAGGCTAATATTGGCTTCAAGGGGCTTTTTCGGCGTCGCAGTGGTTAAGTTAATCGCGCCACCCATCAAGTTTGGGCCTTGCAATAATGAAGTGTATCCCGTGGACAATTCAACGCTAGCCAGCTCACTGGTCATAAAACGCCCCAGATCGAGGGTGCCATCATAAGGGACATAAGTGGGGATACCATCGAAGAAAACAGGCACCTGACGGCTATCAAAACCTCTTACATTCACTTGGGTTTCATTGCGATTACCGGATTTTTGAATTGCCACACCCGGTAAAGTGCTTAATGCCTGTGCGACGTTGGTTTTATTGAGCTGCTTCATTTGTGACTCAGTGATCACATTGGCATCAGCCGCAAGCGGCGTACTCCATACGGACATGACATCACGGTTAGTTTCTGTTGAGGTTACCGAAGCTGCTTGCCCTTGCGCTGCGAATAATGCCATTCCTACAAAATAAGGTATTTGTTTTATTTTCATTATTAATGTCCAGTTAGTTTTTATCACGACAATCATCGCTATATTTATTTTTATATAGCGATAGCCGTCGTTTATGCCATAAAACACCATCCCGCTATTTTTCGCAGGACAGGTTTTAAATCTCTATTTTAAAGATGATTAAGATTTAAATAGGTGAACTTTGATATCTCTCGGTGCAGCGTAATAAGGGGCTGAAGTGACTAAAATCGACACGCCCGTTTGGGAATACGCCTCAATGGTCTGAAGATTAACTCCGCCCGCAATAGAAAGCCGGCAGGGTGAATTTTGCTGTTGGATATATTGCTGTAATGCTTGAATTTGCGGAATCGGCAATTTATCCAACTGAACAATATCGGCATTAGCTTTAATCGCTAATATCGCTTGTTGTTCATCATCAGCCTCTACAATAATGAGTTTCTCTGGTGCCGCCGTACGCAAAGTCTTTACATGGGACTGCCAATCATCAGGATTTGCTAAACAGTTGCGATGATTGGTAAACAGCAAGATTGTTTCCGCGCTGCCTGCGCGATGAATAATGGCGCCGCCAGCTAAAATTGCCGTGAGGGCAAGCGGCTTGGTCATTGGGATGGTTTTGCGAGTACAGGCGAGTTGCCCATCAGGTTGATATTTTTTCAATATCGATACCATCTGGTAAGTGTAATGACTGACTCCGCCACACCATTCAAGGACGTTTTGTACTGCTTTCCAGCCCTGATGTAAGGCTTCGCAGGAACCGGATGCTTTAATTAAGCAGCTCTGAGGTTCGACAATATCCCCATCATGGAATAAGCATTCACAAGTCACACCGAGCTTAGTTAGCATTCTCTCGGCGATATTTAACCCACTGACACAGCCACCTAGTTTTGATGTAAAAGTCATGGTGCCTTGTTGTGACTGTAAACCAAGGGCACGAGTTGTTAAATCGCCGTATTGAATATCGTCAAGAAGTAACTGATCAATCAGGGCATCCGGTAAGTAGATCATAAAATCAGTTCCGATTCATCGACTACATCCCATGACACCATCGCCCAATCTCTTGATGGGAATGGGAGAACTCTACCGGAAGCCGTTTGTTCATCATAGTAGTGACGGAGTTTTTCAATTTCGTCTTCGGTGAGATCTTTCAGTGACCAATTCACGCTATCTGCAAAAGCAGCAAAATTATCAAATCCCCCTTTATTAGGGCTTTTAATAAAATCGACTCGCGCATTGATCCCCATTTGATGCAGGATATTTACGGCATAAATATAGGTCGGTAGAGAAACAACGTTTCGTCCAATCGCCTTGATAACCTTTTCATCAATAAAAGTAGGGTTGATGGTATGGGTGGTATAAACCCGTAAATTAGTCTGGCGGTTCAACTTCAATAATGCGCCCTTCAAGTCATCGACCAGTGTAGAGCGAGAAGCCACCGAGATATCCACTTTCGGTAACGAATCCCAGTTATCTTCCCATGCCAATGGTTCGAAACGTGCATTGGTGATATTCATCTCTTTTGCGCGAATTTCTGCCATCTCTAGCATGCCTTGGCTATAATCGATACCGATAACGGATTCAAATTGATTGGCTAGCGCCAAACTGATAGATCCCGGGCCACAGCCAACATCCAATAATGTTTTAGCTCCGGTAAAATCCATTAATTGGCGGAAACCAACTAAGTAAGGATCGTTGGGATTGGCACAGGTTTGCGCCATTTGTTGTGCTTTTTTATCCCAATGTTCTGGCTCTTTTCGAGAGCGCTGAGCTTGTTGCATATGCTGTTGGTACATTTTTGCAAAATCGAGTTGATTGATAAGCATGACGCTTGCCCTTAACAAGTAAAATTGGATGGAAGCTGAAAATGAGCCATGATACTTGGCTCATCGATATTATAAAGCTCTGCCAAGTTAGTGAGTGTTAACATACTTTGAGCAGAGCCATGTCTGGCTTGCTGTTGCCTATCCAACAACACCACATGGTCAGCAATGGCCGCTGCATGTTGTGGGTGGTGGGTGGACATTAAAACCGTCATTCCATGCTGTTTTAGATTTTCTATTTGTTGTAATAAACGAATTTGATTACCAAAGTCTAAGCTAGCAGCCGGTTCATCCATAATCAGCAATTTGGGCTTTTGAATTAATGCTCTAGCAATGAGAACCAACTGTTTTTCACCACCACTCAAGGTGCTATATAAGCGCTCTCGGAGGTGATCAATACCTAACTGTTGGAGTTGTTGCATAGCGGCGATTTGTTCTTTTTCTCTTGGAAGTGAAAATACAGAGCGGTGGGGAGTTAGCCCCATTATCACCATATCCGTCACCGAGAAACTGAAGGGCGTATCGTGGGCTTGTGGTACGTAAGCAATTACTTTCGCAATATCTCTTGGTTTTAAGCCATTCAGGGATTTACCCTGTAGCAGGATCTCTCCCTGTATTGCGGGTAGCAACCCTAACAATGTTCTCATCAAGGTGGTTTTACCACATCCATTGGCACCAAGCAGACACGTTATCGCCCCCTCGGGCAGCGAAAAATTAATATGTTCAATAATGGCATGATGGTGATAACCAATCGCGAGGTTATTGAGTGTCAAAATACTCATTTGACCCGCCTTGTTTGCAACAAAATGGCTAAAAAGAACGGAGCCCCCACGGCTGAAGTTAGGATACCCAATGGAAGTTCAATAGCCGCAATGGTTCTTGCTAGTGTGTCAGTGATCAAGAGTAAAATTGCACCAATTGCTATGGATGCCGGAAGTTGATGACGAAAGTTAGCGCCCACTATCATTCTAGTGATATGGGGCACAATCAATCCAATCCACCCAATAATACCCGCAATCGAAACGGTACTTGCGGTGATCAATGTGGCGCAAATAATAAAAATCCCACGGTTCAAGCTGACATTGACACCGAGGCTTTTGGCTTCCTCATCGGATAGGCTGAGCAAATTCATACGCCAACGTAGGAGCAGCAAAGGAATAATGCCTATAACCATAATGGGGAGAACAGAGAGTAAATCCTGCTGGGTAATGGAGGATAACCCTCCTAATAACCAAAATGTGATAGAGGGTAGCTGGGTATAAGGGTCGGCTAGAATTTTCATCAAAGAGATGGCGGAGCCACAAATCGCACTAATCGCCACGCCAACAAGCACCAGCGATAAAATAGGATCATGTTGGCGTGCCATTTTGGCAATCAAACACACGGCGGCGACAGCCAGTAATCCTCCAGCAAAGGCAAATAGCTGGATATACACCAAAGATTGCCCAAAAAATATGCCAAATACCGCCCCTACGCCTGCCCCTGCAGAAACGCCCAATATATCGGGAGAGACTAATGGATTACGAAACATGCCTTGATATGCTGCCCCAGCAACAGCTAATCCACCACCGATTAATATCGCAGCAAGTACTCGAGGGAAACGAATTTGCCAAAATACCGTGTTATTGCGAGGGTCACCCGTTGTATCTTGGAACACGAGACGATACAGCTCCCCCAAGGTTAGTGAGTATTTACCACTGGTTAACGCTATCAATAGGCAGGTCAAAAAGATCATTAACAACAACAGAGGCTTAGCTTTGTTATTCAGAAGCCCACGAGTCATGACATTTCCATCAACATATCAACCTGTTGTGGGCTTAATGGTGAATGATAAAACAGTTCAAAGAACTGCAAAATATCCTGTTTGATGGTTTCCTCGACACTCTTATCAAAGTGACTTTGTAGCCTTCTCATACCGAGTAAGCGATTAATACCGGGAGGTCCATCTAGCCAACCAAAAGGCATCCCGCTGAAAACAAATAAATTATTGGAGGTAATGGCGCTGAGTCCTTCCCATAACGGTGAGGTTGTCATTAATTCAACGGCTTCATCATATTGCGTAATAATAATGTCTGGCTCCCATTGATAAAGTTGCTCCATGGAGACATCCGTTAATCCGTGAAATCCTTTGATATCAACGACATTACGTAAACCTAGCATTTCAATAGCTTCAGTATGAATCGAGCCTTTTGTTCCCGTTTGCAACCCTTTAGCCCCCCGAGCCAGATAAAAACTTAGGGGATTTTGTTGGCGACTTTGGGCAAACAGTTGGGCATTTTTTAAATAGCGTTCTGCTAGTGCACTGAGTTTTTCTGCTTGCTGGTGGACATTGAGGATTTTGCCTAATTGGCGCAACTGCTGTGGTGCATCGGCAAGCCCCCCTTCCATTAATAAATAGGGGATCCCCGTCTGTTTAGACACTTTTTCTGCTTGAGAGCGATAAGTCTCATCGAGATTTCCCGTATCTATAATTAAATCGGGGTGATAGGCCATCAACTGTTCTAGGGATAAGGTACTTCCTCGCCCAGCAAGACGACCATAAATGGGAAGCGAAAGCCATTGTTCGGAAAATAATCCAGTTTTCCCTTTATTGAGGGAAATCGATGCAAATCCCACCATTTTCTCAGGTGCAAGTGCAAATAAGAGTAAATCCGCGGGTGGTCCTGCGCTGATCACTCGCTGAAGGTTTTCAGCGGTTGGTAACTGACCGAATAGTGCTTCGGCGATTTTTTCACGGCTGAATGCAGGTAAATAGTAAAATACAGCCAGTGCCGCACAAGATTGTAGGAAGCGTCGTCGATTCATAGTCATAGCCGATGATTGAGTATCGTTATACTTATAATTATATAACGCGGAAATTAACGAACTCGGGGAAGAGAGTCAACTACTTTGAGGAAAACTCGATATTTATGTGATTTAAAGCAATAACAAGGGATTGCTATCCACCAACAGATCGCAGAACATAACGCAAGATAACTGCGTACATATTGAAAATATGGGATATATGAAGAATAAAAGACCCTCTTTGCAAGACGTTGCCGACCTTGTCGGTATCACAAAAATGACGGTGAGCCGCTTTTTACGCAACCCGGATCAAGTTTCTGAGTCTTTGCGTGGAAAAATTGCTAATGCGGTGGAGGATTTGGGATATATCCCGAACAAAGCACCAGATATTCTCTCTAATGCAACCAGTCATGCGATTGGGGTATTGTTACCTTCATTGACCAACCAAGTGTTTGCCGAAGTGATCCGCGGTATTGAAGCAGTTACTGACCGCCACGGTTATCAAACCATGCTCGCCCACTATGGTTATCGTGCTGAAAAAGAAGAAGAGCGATTAACCTCGCTACTTTCTTATAATATTGATGGCGTGATTTTGGCCGAGCGTACCCATACAGAACGCACACTGCGTATGTTGAAAACAGCGGGTATTCCCGTGGTGGAAATCATGGACAGTATTTCCCCTTGCCTTGATATGGCGGTGGGTATCAATAACTATGAAGCTTCTCGCCAAATGACCGAAGCGATGATCGCCAGAGGCTGTCGTAAGGTTATCTACTTGGGAGCT
The DNA here is from genome assembly GCF_000156395.1 of Providencia rustigianii DSM 4541. Taxonomy (GTDB): domain Bacteria; phylum Pseudomonadota; class Gammaproteobacteria; order Enterobacterales; family Enterobacteriaceae; genus Providencia; species Providencia rustigianii. The sequence continues at coordinate 133,289 of NZ_GG703821.1, read as the reverse complement.
AGGCAGGATGAGCGAACCATTATCCGCTTAAAAGGCTACGAACAGGCAATGTTAGATGCCAAATTAACGCCTCGAAATTTAATGACTCAGGAAAGCTCCTCTTATTCTCTAGGTGCCCAATTACTTCAAGAGTGTCGCGAAAAATACCCTGATGCGGATGGGTTATTCTGCACAAACGATGACTTAGCAATAGGCGCTATTTTTGAGTGCCAACGTTTAGGGATCAAAGTGCCGACGGATTTAGCTATCTCAGGTTTCCATGGTCATGATGTCGGGCAGGTGATGACGCCAAAATTAGCAAGTATTTTAACCCCTAGAGATCAAATGGGGCGTAAGGCGGCTGAAGTCCTGCTGGCAAGAATGCGTGGAGAAAAATTAGCGCACAAACAGTTTGATGTTGGTTTTAAGTTACTGACAGGTGAAAGTATCTAGTTTGCTGCTATCGAGTCAGCTAAATATTATTGCGAGTATCATCACAATTCCGCTTTTTTCTTCACCGATCTAATTGCTAAAAAACCCTCAATACAGATAATGTTACCCGTAACCTGTTACCGGTAACATAAACCTAAATTTTAATAAAATATTCAGATAATTTCTTTTCAACACCCGAGGAGATTCCTATGAGTGATACCCAAAATCAAAACTATACATTTGTCCTAATGGGGGTATCGGGTAGCGGCAAATCAGCAGTCGCTAGCGGCGTTGCTCAGCAGCTACAAGCTGCTTTTCTTGATGGGGATTTTTTACACCCTAAAGCTAATATTATGAAAATGGCATCAGGACACGCGCTGAATGATGATGACCGTCGCCCTTGGTTAGAAGCACTGAACGGTGCAATTTTTGCTATGCAAAGAACGAATCAAATTTCATTAGTAGTTTGTTCTGCTTTGAAAAAAAGCTACCGCGATATTCTTAGAAACGATAATAAAAATCTCTATTTCATCTACTTGAAAGGGGATGCAATAGTGATTGAAGAGCGTTTGAGAGCGCGTCGTGGTCATTTCTTCAAACCAGAAATGTTGAAATCACAGTTTGAGGCATTACAAGAACCAAATGAACAAGAAACTGATGCGTATGCGATTGATATTCGTCCATCTTTGGATGTAGTCATCGATAATACGTGCTCAACTATTCGTCAAATCATGGCTGGGGATAAGGTATGAATGCTCCTGTAGAAACATTAAGTACCCTTACGTTAGTACTGACCGCTGTTGGCTCGGTAGTCTTACTATTATTCTTAGTAATGTATGCCCGCTTACATGCGTTCGTGGCATTAATGATTGTATCCATTGGCGCTGGATTATTTTCTGGGATGCCAATCCAAGATATCACCGCAACTATGCAAAAAGGAATGGCGGGAACACTTGGTTTCTTAGCGATAGTTGTCGCTCTAGGTGCCATGTTCGGGAAAATCTTGCATGAAACTGGTGCGTTGGATCAGGTGGCACATAAGTTACTGACAGCTTTTGGTGAAAAGCGAGCGCATTACGCTGTGGGCGTGGCAGGTTTGATTTGTGCATTGCCTCTGTTTTTTGACGTTGCGATCGTATTGTTGATTGGGGTGGTCTTTGCGGTAGCAAACCGTACTGGTCATAACGTGGTTCGTTTAGCTATTCCTCTATTTGCAGGTGTTGCCGCTGCGGCAGCATTCTTATTACCGGGTCCTACACCGATGCTAGTTGCATCACAAATGGGCGCTGATTACGGTTGGATGATCCTGATTGGTTTATGTGCAGCTATCCCAGGTATGATTTTAGCCGGACCACTGTTTGGTAACTTTATCAGCAAATTCGTCCATATCGATATTCCGGCTGACTACGAAGCACCTCAAGCAGCTAACGGTAAAGTACCAAGCTTTGCATTCAGCTTAAGTTTAGTGCTGTTCCCGCTGCTGTTAGTGGGATTAAAAACCATTGGTACCCACTTTGTTGAAAAAGGCTCTAACGTAGAACATTGGTTAGAATTTATTGGTCACCCATTCACCGCATTATTACTCGCTTGTTTACTGGCAATTTATGGTCTCGGTTTCCGTTACGGCATGGATAAAGAGCGTGTGATGGCGGTATGTTCTGCGGCAATTCAACCCGCGGGTATTATCCTGTTGGTGACCGGTGCTGGTGGCGTATTCAAGCAAGTGTTGGTTGATTCTGGTGTTGGTCCTGCATTAGGCGACTCTTTGATTGGCGCTGGCTTGCCAATTGCTGTTGCGTGCTTTGTCTTAGCGGGTGCGGTTCGTGTGATCCAAGGTTCTGCTACGGTGGCATGTTTAACGACGGTTGGCTTAGTCTTGCCTGTTATCGGTGAACTGGGCTATTCCGGAGCTCAATTGGCAGCGCTATCTATCTGTATCTCCGGTGGTTCATTAATTCTGAGCCATGTGAACGACTCCGGTTTCTGGCTATTCGGTAAATTTACGGGCGCAACAGAAGCTCAAACGCTGAAAACATGGTCTGTAATGGAAACTATTCTAGGTACCACGGGTGCCATTGTTGGGATGGTTTTCTTTAGCTTCCTGTAAGTTTTCTTCCTCAGCTCCACTCAAAAGAAAAAGCCAGCTTATTTCGATAAGCTGGCTTTTGTAGTTTTGACTGCTGCTCACACAATACGAGCTTTATTCATTACTTCAACATCTGATTAAACTGGCTGTAAAGAGCCTGAGCGCTTTTCTTATAGCCATCCGCAGAGAAATGCACATTGTCTGGGCGCGCTAAACCTTGGGCTGCCCACGAACGAATAGAGCAAGGACCGCCCATGTAGGCCTGCCAATCCCAAAATAGTGTGTGCTCTTGAGCTGCAACCGCTTTTTGAATGCGGATAACATTCATCAAATTCACAGGCATTTGTGCTGTACAGCCTGCGGCGCTACTAAACTTAATTGAGTCGCTTGGCCCCACTAACATAATCACCGCATTCGGCATTTGCTGGCGAATTTGACGAATTTTCTCTCTGAGGCTCTGCTCATAAGCCGTCAAGTTCAATGTATCGTTAAAGGCTTCATTGGTACCGAAAGCTAAAATCACCATGTCAGGAGATATTTCAGCTAATGTGGCACTCCATTGAGATTGCCATTTATCCAACATATTGATGGTGGCACCATTTAACCCTACCGCAGATAACATGACTCCCGGCTTGTTTGAACGCACTAACCATCCACCGACTTTCAGGTTACCTTGTTGGCTCATTGATACTTGAGAGGGTAACTGTGTATTCACTGGTGCCGAAAATTGCCAATTATTACCGGTCGCAGGTAATGTCACCATGGATGACGACGACGGTGATACCTTCATCTGGCTATTTGCCGAACTCTGATAAAGCGCTTGTAGACGGTAACTGTTCTGTACTGGTTGCAATGGTTTTAACTGTACATTGCTGCTATTGGAGTGTGGCTCGGCAATCAACCCACCCAGAGGGTAGTCAAATCGCTCATCTTTGCGACTCGATGCGAGTGTCCAATCAGCTTTATCACTCACCCGATTAATCGTGGCAGTACGTTGGCCGGGTACCGAAATAGGCGGTACAAATCCTGGCCCCGCATCACCATAGCGTTGCTGAAATAATGTGCGTAACTCCCCGCTGAAAAAATCTGCCGCTGTGTGCGAATCGCCGATTTGAACGATATGCACTTGTTGGCTACCTTGGCGTAATTTAGACGCCAAAAGACCCAGATTGGGTTCCCCATTATTCACCAATTGCCCTTGCTCTGTAGATGCAGACCATTTTGGTTGTGAGGTTTTACCACGTTGATTGTCAGGCGTTTGGCAAGAGATTAAACCTAATGCCAACAACGTGACGACGCTAGTCGAGAGTAGCTTGCTCTTGGCTTGACGCAAGTTGTTCAGTTTCATGAGGCTCCTTGTCTCCCTCTTCGAAATGGATCAGTGAAAATACACGTTCGGCAATCATTTGTTGCCCTTTACCACTGAAATGGATCCCATCACCACTGCGCAATTTTATAGCATTGCTGCCATCACCAATATAGTCAGAATAGTCGTCATTTTTATACTTAAAGACATCGTTGGCAGAAATGTACATTTCGCCATACTTTTCGACTTCGGACTGATAAAGACTGCGTAGGAACTTCATGCCATCGGACAGGTTATTTTTACGCATATTCGGCGGACCGACCCAAATAACATCGACGTTATGTTGGCGAGCGGTGGCTAATATATCATTGATGCGCGAGCGGTACACTTGCTCCCACTCTTCACTCTTGAACTTCACATACTTATAGCCTGTCTGCGGCGGCATATCCCATGGGTCATTAGGCCCTAAAAAGACCACTAACACCTTAATATTGGGATTATCATTTAACGCTTTGGCGATAGTTTCTGGCCAGTTAAAGAAACGCGGGTAGGCAAGACCCGTACTCTGCTTACTCAAGTTAATGCTGTCTATATTATACTTTTTCAATAGCATGTTTTTAACATGGGGAGCGATACCCTGCATCATGGAGTCCCCTGCAAATAGCACTTGATCTCCCGCAGTAATCTTAGCGATATGTTTTGGGGTAATCGGTCCTTCTGGACTCGCCAGATTGACCCCAGCGAAAGCGCGTGTTGAATTCTTGGCTCGTGCTTGTGGCCGTTTTAGTAATTCTGGAAACGTCACTGATAAACTTTCGGCTGGGTAGATATAGCCGTTAACAAAGTGTAGCCCAACCCGGAAATCATCAGGAAATTTTAACGCGTCATTACTGTCAGCTATTTGAGCGGCTTGTTTATCGTCTACGGCTTTTTGTCCAGAAGCGTGATAGGCAAAAGTGAGCCCCGCTTCTTGCACCCCATCGTGTAACGCGCTGCCGTAGTCCCAAACGGGATTGCCCATCATTTTCGACCATGGGGTATCTTGATGGTACTTTTGCTGCCAGAATCGTTCCAGTGAGCTTTGGTTCAACCAAATCAATAGCAAGCCCGTAATAAGGACGATAAAAAGGACTTTCCCTGTTTTTTTCAGGTTATTTTTAAACTCAGAAGTTAGCATAGATAAATCCTGGCATGCCTGAAGGTGAAAGCATAAACATAATAGTCAGAACAATGGCTAATGGGATAGGGTAATAATACCAAGCGATATCTTGATGTTTTTTGGCAACATATTGGTAGCCTTGAACAAAATAAGGATAGGCAAGGAACAATAGCCAAAATGGGATCAGTAATCCAAGGTTAGCGCTAATCGAGGCGATAAATCCGGGTTCAATAAATTGATTCAGCATCACCATCGCATCATCGAAGGACGGGCTACGGAAAAATATCCAAGCAAAACAGACAAAATGAAACGTAATAATACGTGATAACCAAGTTGATAATGTTTGATTTGGTAGCGACCAATTCCAACCTAGCTTTTGCATGCAGAAATTCTTAAGACTCAGGAATACAATCCCTAAACCGTGAATAGCTCCCCATACAACAAACGTCATTGCTGCACCGTGCCATAAACCCGAAATCACCATGGCTAAGAATGCGTTAATGTTCATTCGGGTAAATCCCTTACGGTTACCACCCAATGGAATATACACATAGTCGCGAATGAAGGTCGATAAACTAATATGCCAGCGCTTCCAAAAATCTTGTAAGTTAGTGGCTAAATAAGGGGCATTAAAGTTTAGAGGTACGTTGAAACCTAACAGTAATGCAATACCGGTGACCAGATTGGTATAACCGGAAAAGTTAAAGTAGATATTCCACGCATAGGCATAGGTAGCAATTAATATTTCGCCCGCGCTATAGCCTGTTGGGGCATCAAAAACGGGGTTAACATAATTTTCAGCCAGATAAGAACTAAACAGAAAAAGCTTCACCAACGCTAAGCTAATCAGCAAAATTGCGCGTCGAGAATCAAGGATGTTGCGACTTTCTGTCTGAATTTGTGGTAGAAAGTTTTTTGCGCGATTAATTGGACCCGCCACAATACTTGGGAAGAAAGCCAAATACAGTACCACATCAAAAAAATCTGCTTTTTCAATTTCTTTACGGCACACAGACACCGTATAACTTACCGAATGGAATGCGTAGAAAGAAAGACCTAACGGAGCCAATAATTCAAGGATCGGTAACCCAACACTGAATCCAAATTTATCGAGAGTCTGTTGTATGGTTTCTTGAAAGAAAGAATAGTATTTAAATGCGGTAAAGCAGCCAATGATGGCAATACCTAAAAGGGTGTAAATCCAGCGATTGGATAACCAAACGGTTGCCCAATTGGTTAGTAAATAGATAAATAATGTGTAGCCAAATAGAATATAAGCAAAATCAGGGCTAAAGGAATAAACAAAAAAATAGCTAGCGGTGATTAGCAACCCATTTTGTAATTTTGCGCTGGGTTGGCAGCCCCAATAAATAAGAAAAAAAACCAAAAACGAGCCAAGAAACTCAAATGAGAAAAAATTCATAATAGACTCAGATGTTAATTGTTATGGTGCACCATAATATTTATTCTTTTCCCCTATGCAATCGGAATTTCGTCATATTTCAATTTACTCGTCATACTTCGAATTCTAGGGGTGTTGGCTACGCTCAGCTACTCTAGTCACATACTTATGTATGCTCCTAGAGATATCTTCTCTTGCCGCCTACCTAAAATCCGAATTATTTAGAGTAAAACGGAGGATGAAAAGAAAAATAAACGATTCAAGATTCAAGATTCAAGATTCAAAGTCTAAGAAGTATAGCTGGGGTGGGGTGGGTTGTCATATTTCGAGTGGATGAGAAAAACTGCAAAAAAAATCCACTTCCGAAAAAGTGGATTTTTATATTGTTGTACCTGGTGTGTTGATACAAATTAACTGCGAGTCGCTGCTCTTTTTTGAGCTTGTGTAATCAATTCTTCGTTGCTCGCGTACATCTCTTTCAGATAGCGGTTATATGACGAACCTAATTCTGAGTACCCTTTCATGTCATTAATCAGCTTGACTGAGTCTAGCTCATCTTGCGATTTACGCTGCTTAGCGCGTGAATGACGTAATGACTCATACGCATTATGGGTATTCATGTTCTTCATATAGGCTGTTACTGTCTCTTCCACTGAAGAGTACGTTGAATAGCCTTTAATCTTTCCTTTCTTGGTCTGACAGCCGCTACCACAGCGCATCCCAAATAAATTTCCATTTTGTTGAGCAAGCTGAGATGTACCCCAACCAGACTCTGTTGCTGCTTGTGTCGCAACTAAATGTGTTGGCATGATATCAACACGACTTAACAGTTTATCCCAATTAATACGTTTTGGGTTGCTGCAGTTAATGCCATAGCTATCACAGATCTGAGTCAGGCGACGTAGTTCTTGTGCGCTCCATTTGGCATTTGTACGTACTGACAGTAGCCAGTTACGTTCTTCCATGATCTGTTGATTGACTTTTTCAATCACAGGGACAACCGTTTTTAAAAACGCTTTCTTACGTGCAGTACCAGACGGGTATTTACGCAAATCAGGCAATGGTGTTTGTGCTTGATTTGTACTTTGCGCTTGCTTCAGTGCAAAGTCTTTTTTCAGCATCGTACTAGTACTGGTTGAGCCAAAACTGAGACTCGAAAATAAAAGTAAAAATAAGAAAGCGAAGACGGCGTTTGTCCTCATCGTTCGAGAGGGCATTTGCTTCTCCTATGTATCTCTGAACAAAAATCGAGCGAATGGTATCAGAATAATTTTTCACGAGCTACTTTTATCCGACTCACATTAGCTAAACTTCTGTATTATTTTGTATTGAATGGTTTATTTTTATTAACTTATTGATTTTAATTGGGTGATTAATTTCTTTATTTATATTTTAGAATGTTTATTTATCACTTTTGGTTACTTATTTCAAAATGAAATCATCTGTTTTAAGCTAAATTCATTTAAAATACAATCAATTAACTTTGTTTTTATAAGGTTATTATGGTTAAAATATAACCATTAAGGTGGTTATTTTTAGCTCAAATCACCCGTTTTCGCATTTTATGAACACTTATGGTTTGTATGAAAATCAAATGAAGGCAAACTATGATGACTAGAAATGGCCAAAAAATATGGGCTTTTTTGACCATAGATGACGAATAATGTGACAAAATTAGACTGGAAATTTTACTTTTTCAAAGTACGAGTTTGTTGTTTTTGATCTTCAATTTTAGCTTGTTCTGCGAGAGTCGAAAAATCATCAATCGTCCAATATTTTTCTGGAACAGGAAGTTGTGCCATTTTATCCGTAGGTACCAACCGGAACTGCGCTAATTTTGCTAATGAATATCCCGCATATTCGTCAGGTAAACTGAGTTTTAACCCTTTGTGAGGGATTGTTTGTGTGGGTAAAAATGGGTAACGGCTATCTGCCACATCATAATCCCGGGTTAATAACAAAAATTTATTTGGAACGCGTTTTGAACTATCCCACCATATTCCATCGACTCGATCAAAAACTTCTCGAGTTTTTTCTTTATTAAATGCGCCAAGCTCATTTAAAGCAACAGGGAGTATCGTTTCTAAGGAATGTGAGAAGATAGCTAAGGATTCTGCTCGCCCCTGTAATATCAATGAACTGGCTAAGCGAGCCCCAAGGAGGTTGGAATATAAATCTTCAGGAGAAAAAGCGGACACGCCTTCAGAAAAGCCAGGAACAGACTGATAGCCATACCATTGTGCGATTTCATGCCATGCCGCTAATTGAAAAGCCAGTTTCGCGGCAAGGTAAGTACTCAACGTATAGCGTTCTACCGCCGATTCAGGTGGGGTAAACGAGTTAAAGTGAATTTGCCGGCTAGCCAGTTCATCACTGAGTTTTAATGTCCATTCTTTACCCAAATTTGGGTAGATTTGGCTGAATAAGTATAAAGTATAGTCAGCGGTATCACGTACGTGGGCAATATCAATAAAGCCGCCGTCTGTGGTATAGACGAGCCCCACTTTTTCGCTATTTAACCCGACAATATCTGCCGTTGCGGCAAGGTAGCTATCATTATAATGATGCTCACCAAGTTTATTGGCCTCAACGATATTGTCGATAAGATAGAAAGGAACTGGGACGCCAGAGATCTCTGCTCGAATATTATAACCAAATGCACAACAAGCTCTTAGCCCTTGAGGGGCACCTAGAGAACTAAGAACTGGCCAAATTTGAGAGGCTTCCTCAATAGGAATACTGGCAAGGTCCGTCGTCGCGGTAGGGAGCTGAAGTTGTTCGCGGTTTTGACAAGCCACTAACGCGAACAAAATGCACGAGATAATAATGTATTTGAGCATTAGAAAGATTCACCTACTTGAAAATAGAATCCGGTACTGTTGCGACCGACACCAAAATCTAACCTAACATTCATTCGTGGTTTAAATTCAAAACGATAACCCACTCCCGCCGTGGGGAGCCAGTGACCACTGCCGAGTTCTGATGGCGAGTTACTCATGGTGCCTGTTCCTAGCCAACCTACAACACCATGGCGCCAATCTAATTTATGCCGCAACTCGACTTGGCTCGTCAAAATATTATTGTCTCGATATCGTCCTTCGTAATAGCCACGCATGCGGTTACTATTACCTAATAAAGATAGCTGGTTCCATGGTACTTCACCTGTTGAGAAACGGGCATAGTTATCAATAGCAATGACCGTTTTTTCAGAAAGTTCATGGTAATAGGCATATTGCAATTGTGTGGTTTGAAAACGCGTATCACTACCCAAACTCGGTGCAAAATAAGTATAGATAACTTCGAGAGCTTGGCCATTATGTGCATTAGGTAAGAAATCACGCGTGTCATAACTGTAATAAGCACTCACGCCCGAATTAATGGTAGAGCGCCCCCCAGTGGATTGGGAAAAGTATTCTTTTGCGCCGTCATCGGGATCGCTGGCATTAATTGATGAAAAATTCCAACCTAGGCCAACATAGGCGGAATCACCCAACTTATACAGGGCGCGGGGGGTAATCTGAAACTCTTGGGAATGATACTTTTCTTTATTGCTGTCTTTTTTGCCCGCGGCATAACCTTTGCCCCAATAATAGGTCGGAATATTATTGATAGTGCCGGAAACAAACAGGCGCCATTGGTCGTTATCAATGAAATTATAATTGGTAAAGTTAACACCAAAGGCACCGGTTGAGGATGCAAAGCCACTCACGCCAATAGAGGATGGCTGAGTCAATGTGTCTTGTTTGTCGATACGGTATAAGCCAACGAGAGCAGTACCAATACCGATACCCATTTCAGGCGTATAAAATGGTCCGGGTAATACACCCCAGTCGATAGTTTTGCTCTCATCAAAGCTATTTTCACCGCCAAGCTCGCTTAACCAGCCATCGATGGTGTTACGCTCGGGAAGTATTTGAGCCTGTGGGGCGAAAGAAATAAAAAGGCTGAGTAATATCAGCCTTTCTAGACAGTGATGTCGCAGCATTAAAAACGGAATTCCCCAGAAATAAAGAAGCTATTACGGTTGTTAAAACCGATTTCTGTGAGGACGTTAAAGTTGCGAGTTAATTCCACTCGGGCGCCGACGGTATTATTCCATTTATGGGCGAGATGTTGTTCGACGTCGAATTTAGTGTCAGGAGGTGCTAATGCCATCCATTTATTTAATTCTGGAGGTAGATCTAATTTGCTTACATCACCTTTAAAGCGTTGGGTAATATCTTGGTACATGGCTCCAGTCCAAACCTGAATTTTGGTATTACCTTGCCCTGCAATCAATGGTTCAAATATAAATTCATAACCAATACGCGGTGTTACAACAAAAGCAGTAATATCACCATCTAGGATATCAAGGCTTGTTCGTGTGTAATTCATATCTAATGTACTGAAAAATTGGTTATAGCCACCTGCAAAAGTGACTCCACCACCATAAGATTTACCTTCATAATCTAATTCGAATGGAAGATTTTTTCCAATTGGAAGTTTAAAAGGACCTAATTTCGCTTCTACGTTAGTTAAGTTGGTGGTTGATGAACCTTTCGTTTTTCCATATACACCATAGACATTCATAAAAGGAAATACCCAAGTATCGAGTTTTAACATATGGGATTGGTTTTTACTGCGAGTATGGCCAGTTTCAATAGTTAGAATTTTACCTAAATCTAAGCCAGAGTTGGAACTAAAACCAATTTTATCCACTACGACATCTTGACGCAGGTTCATGTAGCCATAGCTCACCCCAAAAGGTTCTGGAATATCGTAACCTTGGGCGCGTGCCTCATCTCCCCAAATGGGTAACACTCGGGATTCCGTGCTGGATGAGCGAGTCACGCCACCTTCAGCATTATTTTTTGGAACACCCGATTCCGTCATACTGACAGAGAATAGGGGCGTATCGCTATCGGCAAAACTAGTTGGAATTACCAAGCAAGATGAAAGAAGCAGCACTGTGCTGAGTTGATTGCGTGTCATAGTGGACTCAATTATCTAATAAATATAAAGGCGTGAATGATAAATAAAACGAAAGAATAAAACTTACAATAAACGCCAAAATTTTAGCATATATTGCGAATTTTAATATGTTCCATAATGCGATTCTAAAAAGATTATGTTTTAAATCAAATGATTCTTATTATCGATATAATAAAGGTAGGAAAATATGCAGGCAAAAATGCCGAGGCCCAAGAAGACATCGGCAGAGGGACAAGTTAAATATTATTTCTTATTATTTTTGTGAAATTGGACACGTTCATGGAAATAATTTTTTAAATGGGCTTCCAGATTATGAATTTTCTGCTCTAACGCGTTAACCAGTACATCATCATTATTCATATCAAAGACTTGTTGCATGGCGAGGTCGTCAACGTATTGTTTTTGCTTTTCGGTTAAATCAGTCATATTTCATAACCTATATATAAGAAAGAATGTGTTTCACTGCCAACCCAACATGGCAGAAATGTCATTCTCATTGTGCCTCAGAGGATAACGGATGAAAAGTAGAATAACCAACCGCAGAATAATGAGGATTGATTAACTTAGCAAAAATGAGGCGGATTAAATCACTATCTGAATTGGTTAAGAATATTCACAATATTCTTACGGAATATAAGCTGATATCCTCGATAAAGATAATAAATTACAGGGCAAAATAATGAGTAATAAACAACAATACCTTGATATTGCAAAAGGCGAAGGGGAAAGAGAAGCCTCGATGATGGTGGCTATCCCTGCTTCTGAACTGACTTCACTACAACTTGAGCAACGATTAGAAGAACAAACCTATTTTACTGACGGTGATATTGATTATGTATCTGAAGAAGATGGTGGCGGTTTTTTCTTCACCTGCAAAAAAGATGAACAAGATTTACGCTTTTATATCTCTCTCGTAGAAAGCGATCCGGAATATACAATTAACCCTTATTTTGCCACTGATCCGATTAGCCAAGAGCTATACGCAGAAGCGACTGCTGCACCCCAAGCGGTGGTCGTTGAATGTTTATTCCAAGACCAACCACTCGTCAATTACTTACAGCAACTGAAAATCATCCAAATTTTAGTCCCTGACTTATTATTAGGATTGGATATTTCGGCGGCGGGTAAAGTCTTTACACGTGAATGGCTAAACTTCCAATTGCTGGATGATTTGATGCCAAGTATTGATTCTTTATATGTAGTGCATGCTATTTATGACCACGATAAAGACGCAGGCGAAGATTCTGCACCGACCATGTATTGGTTCCATACTCATGGTTTAGCGCGTTGCGGGCTATCCGAAGCAGAAATTATTATCCCACACCCGATTGCGTCTTATTATGGGATCCCTGAGCTATTCTGGAGTTTTGTGAATAACAGCATTACCCAAGGAAAAATTGACTTCAATGAGCCGATTTTCATTGGTCAAACCCAAACAGGTTATGAATATTTGGTGGCAGTCCCATTTGAAGAAGGACTACGCCATGTGGGGCAATCAACCCCTGTTGATAACTTAAAACCATTGGAAGAGATGAATTTTGAATTTGGTGATGCCAGTTCAGAGCGTTTTATGGGCGATTGGCATGATCGTGACGAATCTCACCAACATCCATCCGTGATGCTATTTCGCGTGACCCAAGAAAATCCAACATTAGAAAGCTTCTTTGAAGGTTTTGAAGATCAAAATGCGATGATGTTTATGCGTACTGATGAAGAAACCGCGGATATGTCTCGTAAAGCTAGACTACGTTGGGAGTATTTTACCCACATGCTGGATAACTACGGTCCAAAACCCGTCGCGCCGAAGAAAGGATTGTTTGCCAAGCTGCTCGGAAAAAAAGAAGACGAAACGGATTCAGAATGGCGCTTCCTTGTGAAATGTGGCATTAGTTATCAGGATGAAGACGGTGATGAAGGGCATGAACACATGTGGTTTGAGCCAATTTCATGGAAGGGTGACCAGTTTGAAGGCCGCTTAATCAACCACCCTTTCTATGTGCAAACCATGCAGGAAGGGGAAACTTACCCGCTTACTCGTGAAGATATCACCGATTGGACTATTTATTACCAAGATGGTAGCTATACACCTGATACAATCTATAAACTCTTAAGCGGTGCCCAAGTTCATTAATATAGATTGGGCACGTTAGTCAGTGCCCAATTTTAATGACCAACGAGTAGATAATGACACAGCCCGAACTCTATCAGTACGCTCTATTTCTACTTTCCCGACGTGATTATGGAAAGGCAGAGCTATTCGCCAGAATGAAGCGCCGAATGTATGAAAAAAATGACGGAATTGTTGATGAGGCGTTGATTGAAGGCGTACTCGATAAACTCAATGAGCAACATTTTTTAGATGATAACCGTGTGGTGGGGTTATTAATGCAAGGCTATGTTCGCAAAGGCTATGGTCCTTTGCGAATTAAACAAGAAATGCGCCAAAAAGGCTTTGCAGAAACCTTAGTGGACCACCACTTTTCGCAACTAGACGTAGACTGGTTTGATATCGCTTCAGAGGTTCGCTGTAAAAAATTTGGCGATGAAATTCCAAAAGATTTTAAAGAAAAAAGTAAGCAAATTCGTTATTTGCAATATCGAGGCTTTTTTGGGGATATGGTGTTTGAACTCTTCAAATAACGCCTTTCAGGCTCTCAATGATGAATAAATCCTCTCATCGTTCACCTCCCATTGTTTTCTAAATGATGTTCATAAAGTGTGACGCTTTTATCCTTTTAAAGAATATTTTGTTAACGTTAACATTGTGTGGGGATATACTGCGACAGTACTTAATTTGAGCATCTGCTCTAAACGCACCTTTAACGATTAAAAAATACTTAGTTGCTTTGCTTCGGTTTAATTCAACAGGATAAAAAATGAAAAAATTTTATTTATCAGCGATTGCGGTGGGATTCGCTGCCATTTCTCCTACTCATAGTCAGGCAGAAACTGATTTGAGTAAAATAGAAGCTCGGCTTCAAGCATTAGAAAAAAGAGCGGAGCAGGCTGAGCAACGGGCAAATGTAGCGGAACGTAAAGCGGAAAAGCTTGAGCAAATTATGATGGCGAATAGTTCCCCTGCCTTACCTCCCACCCAGCAAGTTGCGCTATCAAACTCGGAACCACCTGCTCTGGTCAATACACCAAGTAAGAATGCGCCGGGTATTCAATATAATCATGAATATGGTGAATTAAAACTTTATGGAGATGTGGAATTTAACCTTGATAGCGCAAGCCGAAAAGGACAAATTACCTCAGTTCGCACCGCATTAGGTAAAGATAAAGAACCCAATAAATCTGATAACTGGGATATTAATGGGCGGATCTTGATTGGACTGGATGGAAAGCGCATTAATGAAAATGGTAATTACGCAGGTTTCTCTGTACAGCCATTGGCGGATATGACGGGAAAAATGAATCTGGATGACGCGGCGTTTTATTTTGGTCAACAAAATAGCTGGCAAGCCAAAGTTGGGCGTTATGAAGCTTATGACATGTTCCCGTTAGGGCAAGACACCTTCGTTCAGTATTCGGGGAATACGGCCAACGATTTATATGCGGACGGTTTCGGTTATATTTATATGATGAAAGAAGGGCGGGGGCGCTCAGGGGATGGTGGGAGTATTCAATTATCTAAATCATTAAATGATTGGTATTTTGAAGTGAATGCGTTGGTGGAAGATGGTACTGCATTATTTGATAGTGGCTCATATCATGGGTATCAATTAGATAATAAAAAAAATGTTATTTATGTTAGGCCGGTCATTGCTTGGAAACCCAATGAATTTAAAGTGGCGGTGGCAATGGAGTCCCAAGTTATCAATAATGCTTATGGGGCTAATGTGGATGACAAATGGCAAAATATGTCAAAACGCAATGGCTATGGCATGACGATGGAATGGAATAGCCTAGAGAAAGATCCTGACGAGGGATTACAATTAACATTCAGTACTGCCTATTTAGATGCTTCATCGGAAAAAGATTTATCCATTGGTGGATATGGGCTTTGGAAGCGTCTGCAATTAGGCTATATCTATGCACATAATGATATTCAAGATTTTAATGCAGATAAAATATCGAATGATCCGAATTCAGTGTTAAATAGAGCACCCGGTAAATACGATATTCATACAGTATACACCTCTTATGAATTACCTCAGATTTTAGACTTAGACAATTATAAAATCTATTTAGGGGCATATTACTCAAAAATTAACGCTGATGATAATAACATGATTAATCATCACGATGATGATCGTTATGGTGTTCGTGCCCGCTTCAAATATTTATTCTAAAAATAAAACCCGTTAATTCCCTCTATTCTTTTGAGCAATAGAGGGAATTTGGCTTAAGTTAAATCGAAAAAATAATTATTAATTTTTAGCTTGTCTTTTTATCTATTTCTAGATTAAAAATATTGTCCAACATGATCATTATCAGAGTATTTCGCTTTTTTTTTAGGCAGAGTACCTTCAATAATTACAAAATGAGACGGGCAGGAAAAATAAATGATTGAGCTTTTAATCGGCGTGATAGTCGCCATTGGTGTCGGGCGCTATATAATAAAAGGCTACTCTGCGACAGGGGTATTATTGACCGGCGGTATCTTACTTTTAATCATTTCTGCCTTAATGGGAAAAAGTATTTTACCCGATTCAGTAAAGCCTACGGGATGGCGCGTTACTGATATTCTGGAATACATTAAGTTCCTATTAATGAGCCGAGGTGGCGACCTTGGCATGATGATCATGGTGCTATGTGGTTTTGCGTCTTATATGACCCACATTGGTGCTAACGACGTGGTGGTGAAAATTGCGTCTAAGCCACTGAAAATGATCAACTCCCCTTACTTACTGATGGTTGCGGCTTATATTGTTGCCTGCTTGATGTCACTTGCCGTTTCCTCGGCTACGGGGCTTGGTGTGCTATTAATGGCGACGCTGTTCCCTGTGATGGTCAATGTCGGGATCAGTCGTGGAGCTGCTGCGGCAATCTGTGCTTCTCCGGCGGCGATTATTCTAGCGCCAACATCCGGTGACGTTATTTTAGCGGCGAAAGCAGCAGAAATGCCATTAATCGATTTTGCTTTTAAAACGACCTTGCCTATCTCGATTGCAGCCATTGTGGCGATGTCTATCGCACATTTCTTCTGGCAACGTTACTTAGATAGAAAAGAGCATGTTAAGACTGAAATGCTGGATGTAAATGAGATCAAAACTCATGCGCCAAGCTTCTATGCAATCTTACCTTTCACGCCAATTATCGGCGTTCTCGTTTTTGACGGTAAATGGGCACCAGAATTACACATCGTCACGATTATTGTCGGCTGTATCATTCTGGCGGCAGTGATTGAGTTCCTTCGTAGTTTCAGCGCTAAGCATGTCTATAGTGGCTTAGATGTTTGTTACCGAGGAATGGCTGATGCATTTGCGACGGTGGTGATGCTGTTAGTCGCTGCGGGTATATTTGCTCAAGGCTTGAGTACCATTGGTTTTATTCGTGGCCTCATCGATTTAGCCCAATCTTTCGGTTCTGGTGCCATTATCATGATGATTGCTCTGGTCGTGATTACGATGCTGGCAGCGATGACAACTGGCTCAGGTAACGCACCGTTCTATGCTTTCGTCGAATTGATCCCACACTTAGCGAAGCAAATGGGAGTCAACCCAGCTTACTTAGTGATTCCTATGCTACAGGCTTCCAACTTAGGTCGTACATTATCCCCGGTTTCTGGGGTGGTGGTAGCCGTTTCAGGGATGGCAAAAATTTCACCGTTTGAAGTGGTGAAGAGAACTTCCGTTCCTGTATTAGTTGGTTTAGTGGTCGTCGTAATAGCAACAGAAATTTTAGTCCCTGTTTATCTTTAAATTCGCCTTTTAAATAAAAAAATGGCTAGCAAAATAATGCTAGCCATTTTTTATGGATGTTTATTTTTGATGATAATTTGAGTGAAAAGTAAATAAATATGAATTCATTTTAATGGCATGAAATTTTTATTTTTAATCAATTGATAAACTTTTATTTGCGAATATTAACAAATTGTCATTATTTAACGTTCAGTAATGAGATCTACACCAAAAAGCCAGAAAGATTCTAAAAATTAAGCTAGGTGCTCTTCATCATTTCATGCAGAATTCGCCCATCTTTTTTATCCCTTTTTATAATCATTAAGCGACAATATGAGCACAATAAAAACCGCAGTAAGCACAACGGAAAAATCTGCTAATAAGTGGACCTACAAGGACTTCACTTGGGTGTTATCCCTTTTCGGTACCGCAGTAGGTGCTGGTGTTCTTTTTCTTCCAATTAAAGCAGGTGCAGGTGGTTTCTGGCCATTAGTGGTACTGGCTTTAATTGCAACACCAATGATTTGGTTAGCCCATAAAGGACTTGCGCGTTTCGTACTGTCAGCCAAAAAACCGGATGCGGATATTACTGATACCGTTGAAGAACATTTTGGTAAAGTAGGTGCAAACATCATCACGTTTGCTTATTTCTTTGCTATTTATCCTATCGTATTAATTTACGGTGTGGGTATCACCAATACCGTCGATTCATTCTTAGTGAACCAAATCGGTATGGATCCTATTCCTCGTTGGTTACTGTCGGGCGTTTTAATTGCTGCGATGACGGCTGGGGTCGTGTTTGGTAGGGATTTAATGCTAAAACTGACTTCAATGATGGTTTATCCATTAGTCTTGATTCTGCTAGCACTGTCTCTGTATTTGATTCCTGAGTGGAATACTTCGATGTTAGAAGTTGCACCAGACTGGAGCGCAATGCCGATTGTGGTATGGATGGCAATTCCTATTATCGTGTTCTCTTTTAACCACAGCCCAATTATCAGCCAATTTGCGAAAGACCAACGTCAACAGTTTGGTGACCAAGCAGTGATTAAAACTGACATGATCACCGGTGGCGCAGCATTCATGTTGACCGGTTTTGTCATGTTCTTTGTCTTCTCTGTCGTGCTGTCTTTAAGCCCAGCGGAATTAGAAATTGCGAAAAAAGAAAACATCAGCGTGTTATCTCATATTGCAAACACCAACCCATCTCCAATCCTGTCTTACTTAGGTCCAATCGTGGCATTTGCTGCTATCGTTTCGAGCTACTTTGGCCACTTCTTAGGAGCTCATGAAGGTCTGGTTGGGTTAATAAAATCTCGCTCTTCTGTTTCTGTGAAGAAGATTGAACTCATTTCTCTGCTATTCATTGTTATCACAACGTGGATTGTCGCAATCATTAACCCAAGTATCTTGGGTATGATTGAAACCATGGGTGCGCCAATGATTGCGGCAATCCTGTTTATTCTGCCTGTTGTTGCAATGCGTATGATCCCTGCGATGAAACCATTTAGTACCTCTAAAGCAGCGCAAATCTTTACGATGATTTGTGGTTTAGGGTCGATTACCTCTGTTATTTATGGCGCATTTGCGTAATTAAATTCAGTCGTAACGGAACCCATATTGCTTCGGCAGTATGGGTTTTTTTATATCTATAGGTTGGAAAATAGATCGATAGATTATGTTGAATGAAATAATTTCAAGTTAATCCGGTTGTTTGATAACTCTACTTGGGGGATATTTATTGGCGTAACAGTGAGATAACAAAAACAAACCCTTGAATCTAGCAGTGCGGGTGTAGTGCATTATAACAAGGATAAAACAATGAAATTAGAAACATTATCGATCCACGCTGGCTACTCTCCAGACCCTACAACCAAGTCTGTTGCTGTTCCTATTTATCAAACGACATCTTATGCTTTTGATGACACACAGCACGGCGCTGATCTGTTTGACCTAAAAGTCGCGGGCAATATTTATACGCGCATTATGAACCCTACCAATGATGTTCTTGAGCAACGGGTGGCAGCGCTTGAAGGCGGCGTTGCGGGCTTGGCTGTCGCATCAGGTATGGCGGCGATTACTTACGCTATCCAAACTTTAGCTCAAGTTGGCGATAATATCGTTTCGGTTGCCAAGTTATATGGTGGAACCTATAACTTACTGGCTCACGCTCTCCCGCGTCTTGGAATTCAAACCCGTTTTGCTGAACACGATGATTTAGCCGCTCTTGAAGCCCTGATTGATGACAAAACCAAAGCTGTTTTTTGTGAGTCGATTTCTAATCCCGCAGGTTTTATTGTGGATATTGCTGCACTTGCACAAGTGGCTCATCGCCATGGTGTACCACTGATTGTCGACAATACCGTTGCGACTCCTTATCTCTGTCGACCCTTTGAACATGGTGCGGATATCGTGGTTCACTCATTGACTAAGTATATTGGTGGGCACGGAACGTCACTTGGGGGGATGGTGATCGACTCAGGTAAGTTCCCGTGGGCAGAACACCCTGAGCGTTTCTCGCTGCTGGTGGAGCCGGATGTGGCATACCATGGTGTCAGCTATACCGAACATTTTGGCGCTGCGGCATTTATTGCTCGTTGCCGAGTTGCTCCGCTGCGTGGTACTGGCGCGGCACTATCACCATTTAACGCATTTTTAATTCTACAGGGCCTAGAAACCTTGGCATTAAGAATGGATCGCCATACTGAAAATGCGTTAAAAGTTGCACAATATTTAGAGTCCCATCCGCAAGTGGCATGGGTTAAATATGCAGGGCTACCAACGAATCCAGAACACAAACTGGCACAGAAATACATGAATGGTAAACCTGCCAGTATTATGTCATTTGGTATCAAAGGTGGACTGGAGGCTGGCGCTCGTTTTATTGATGCGCTGAAGTTGATTGTTCGTTTAGTTAATATTGGTGATGCTAAATCCTTAGCGTGTCACCCAGCTTCAACTACCCATCGTCAATTGAATGATGCTGAATTGGCTCAGGCTGGCGTTTCTCGGGATATGATCCGCTTATCTATCGGAATTGAACATATTGATGATATTTTAGAGGACTTAACCCAAGCATTGGATGCGGCTAAGTAAAAACCGATAAACTAGAGGTAGTTTTTGATAAGTCGATTCATCAATAGCTGCCTTTAGTCTCAAATTTATTATTAAACTTTTCTCAATTTTGCCTTTCTAGAATTAATAACTATTCTCAAAGCTACAGAATGTTTCATTTACATATTAAATTGTTAAAAATAAATGGAAAATGCTGAACTATTGTTTTTTAATCTAGTCTTAACTTTCGATTGATTTTTATATATTAAGCTAAAAAAGATAGTCTCATTTATCGATTATTTATCTAGGGCAGCGGTTGAGAAATTAAAAACGTTCATTGGTTTATGTTGGGTTTAGCTAATAACATGATAATAAAGCCAATTGAAGATTAATGAACGTTAGTCCGATGATTAAAAATAGATAATTATTAAATATTTATTACAAGAATGGTTGAGATTAAATGATGATGGCAAATAATAAAGTTGCCTACTTTAAGTGGTGCTTGTTATTCGGTTTTGTGCTTGTAACTTATTTCCTTCCACTCAATGGGCGCTTACTTTGGCAACCTGATGAACTGCGCTATGCTGAAATTAGCCGCGAACTAATTCTGAGTAGTCATTGGAGTGTGCCTGAGCTGCTAGGTATTCGCTATTTTGAAAAACCTATCTTTGGCTACTGGGTAGGCTCCTTCTTCCAATTGTTATTCGGCGAAAATAATGTTTCCGTGCGGCTAGGTGTGGTTTTTAGCACCTTAATTAGCGGGCTATTTGTTTATCTCAGCGCAAAAATGGCATGGAAAAAATCGGATATCGCATTTAATGCGGTATTAATCTATCTCTCCATGTTCATCGTGTTAACTATTGGAACTTACAATATTTTAGACCCGATAGTCACCGCATTTATTACGATGATTATCTTCTTTTTCCAATGGGGTATTACGACTACAAACTTCACCCACAAATTATATGCATATATTCTGATTGGCGTTGCATGTGGTTTAGGGGTGATGACAAAAGGCTTTTTAGTACTGGTGTTACCGGTACTGGTTTGCTCTGTTAGCGCCATTTACTTTAAACGTTTTAAAGAAGTTTGTGTGCTCGCGTGTTTATCCATTGTGACCTCGGTGCTGGTGTGTTTACCCTGGGGATTAGCCATTGCGAGTCATGAAGCCGATTTCTGGAATTATTTCTTTTGGGTTGAACATATTCAACGTTTTATGGCAGATAACGCCCAAAATAAATCCCCATTCTGGTTCTATGTCCCTATTCTATTAGTGGCAGTGATCCCATGGTTAGGCTACCTGTTTGGTGCAATTGTGCATGCCATACGTACAAAAGGCATGAATCTCTATTTCTTACTGTGGGCAGTTTTACCCTTCTTATTTTTCAGTATTACTAAAGGTAAATTACTAACCTATATTCTGCCTTGTATTGCTCCACTCGCCATTATTATGGCGTCCTATCTGAATCAAGTTTTAGAAAGTAATAAAGTGGCGATTATTCGCCTGAATGCCTTAATTAATATCACGATTGGCGTTGCTGCTGCGGGTGCATTTATCGTCTCCCCTTATTTTCCTAAAATGAACCTGTATCAAGGGGATGAGAGCTATAAGATCTGGCTTGCGGCTGGGGCTTTCTCATTCTGGGCATTAATGGGAGTTGTCTCCTTCAAACGGAAATATTGGTCTCTTGCTGCCGCTTGTACGCTGGTGCTGAGCTTATCAATTGGGCATGTGATCCCTAAATATATTGAAAGCAACAATACGCCACAGGGCGTGCTGACAAAATATAAAGATCAACTGCAAAACCGTGCAATATTGTTAACTAACAATGTAGGCTTAGGGACATCATTGGCTTGGGTGCTTAAGCGCAGCGACATTACGATGTTGTATCAAACCGGTGAACTGGGTTATGGGCTTAATTACCCTGATGCAGAAAATCGATTCTACCGTTTAGAGCAATTGCCAAGCCTGCTGGCGAGTCAGGGAAATCGAAATGTTGCGGTGGTGGTTGATGCATCACAAAATGAGGTGTTAGACGCCTTACCCGGTAACCCGATTATTATTAAAGAAGGCAAGTTAGTAATGGCTTTCTACGAAGGCCAATAACCAGTAAGTCAAATAAATAGTGAAAATGAGCCGCACATTGATGATGCGGCTCTTTTTATGGGGCTATTTATAGCATGAGCTTTCTGCACTTTTTTGCTCAGAACGCGCGGGGTAACAGTGGTAAATCATCATCATTGCGCTATTACTCATTGGGTTACCTGAAAACGCTTGCTGCTTATCTTCACGGTTACCGCGTTTATCTTTGCGATTGGTGGTTAATGAAATAGGGTTTAATGAAGAATAATTCATTTTGCATCTTCCTCTTTAATTAGACGATCCGCTTCTGCGAGTTCATAGCGTCTTGGGGTCAATGCATTTGCGCTATGGTTACGAGCCAATAATGAATAAATTGTTGGCAGTACAAATAAAGTAAACAGGGTACCAATCAGCATTCCTGTGACAATAACCAGCCCCAATCCAAAGCGGCTATTGGCGCCAGCGCCCGTGGCGAACAGCAATGGAACCAAGCCAATCACCATGGCGGCAGTGGTCATCAAGATAGGACGCAGACGAATTTGTGCCGCTTTCAAAATTGCTTGGCGTTTATCAAGCCCTTCATTAGCTTGCAGTTCATTGGCAAATTCCACCATCAAGATCCCATGTTTACTGATCAAACCAATCAAGGTGACTAAGCCTATTTGGGTATAAATATTCAAGGTGGCATAGCCCAATGCGAGTGGGATCAAGGCGCCGCAGATAGATAACGGAACGGTGATTAAAATAATCAATGGATCAACAAGGCTTTCATATTGTGCCGCTAATACCAGATAAATAATGACCAACGCAGCCATAAAGGCAAAGGCGAGCGTATTGCCTTCTTGCTTATATTGGCGAGAATCTGATTGCCAGTCATGGCTAAAGCCCGCGGGTAATTCGCTCGCAATCTCATCTAAGTAGGCGACCGCTTGCCCTAATGTCACCCCCGGTGCCGGAATAGCTTGGAAAATAGCCGCATTTTGTTGGTTAAATTGCGTCAGTTTATTAGGTTCAACTTGGGTTGAAATCTCAACCACCGTTGATAGCGGGATCATGCTGCTATCTTGTGCTTTCACATAGTGGCGAGAGAGTGCTTCCGGCGTTAAACGCTGATTGCGCAAACTTTGAGGGATTACATCGTAGGAACGGCCATCCATCCCAAAGCGGTTAATGTAGTTTTCACCGACTAACAAGGTCAGGGATTCCCCAATATCCTGCATACGGATCCCCAAACTGTTCGCTTTAGAGCGGTTAATTCGCACTTCAACGACGGGGTTGTTGTAGTCAAGATCGCTATCCACCACCATAAACAATCCACTTTCACGGGATTTTTGTTTGATCTCTTCCATGGTGCGATACAGGACAGGGTAATCTTGCGGGCTTTTTATCACCATTTGAACGGGCAATCCACCCGTAGAACCCGGTAATGCAGGGAGTTGGAACACAAAAATACTGTTGCCTTCTACCTCGCCGACTCGCGCTTGTAAGTCGGATTGAATTTCGGAGGCTGGGCGATTGCGTTGCTCCCAAGAAGAGAGATTGGTTCCCCCAAAACTGGCGGAAGGCCCATCTGTCCCGTTAATTATCCACGTACTTTCAGTTTCTGGTAGATCCATAAATACATCGTGTAACTTGCGAGAAAAACGCTCCACATACTCAAGATTGGCATGTTGTGGAGACTTAATCGCTGTTAAAACACTGGATTGGTCTTCAACAGGGGCTAATTCACGAGGGGCTGATTGATACAGCATAGGCAAGCTAATCACCACGCCCAACGCTAAAATGCCCGTGATCCAACGGTTTTTCAGGGAGAAATTTAAAACGGCGGTGTAGTAGTTGGCGAGGGTATTAAAAAAGGTTTCCGCCATGCGCGCCATACGCCCTTCATTTTGTTTTGAGTTCAGCATAAACGAACTCATGACCGGCGAGAGGGTCAGGGCGACGACGCCTGAAACGATCACTGCACCTGCTAATGTTAACGCAAATTCTTTAAATAATGCCCCAGTTAGCCCAGACATCAATCCAATGGGCGCATACACTGCCGCTAGCGTGATGGTCATGGCGATAACAGGGCCTGCCACTTCACGAGCACCAATTAATGCAGCAAGTACGGGCGATTTTCCCTCTTCAATATGTCGATGGACGTTTTCTACCACCACAATGGCATCATCGACGACCAAGCCAATCGCCAGAACCATGGCTAATAGCGTCAATAAATTGATGCTAAAACCAAATGCCATCATCAGCGCAGCGGCACCCAACATGGATAAGGGAATGGCGAGAATGGGAATGATCACACTGCGGATGGATCCTAAGCATAAATAGATCACCGCGATCACGATCAGTAATGCTTCGACTAAGGTATTAATTACTTGATCAATGGAGGCTTTGATAAAACGAGAGGTTTCAAACGCCATCTCGATCTTGACTCCCGGCGGCAGGGTTTTGACGATATCAGGCATTAAGGCGTTCATACCATCGACAATCACCAGTGGGTTTCCTGTGGGGGTTGCGAACAGACCTAAATAGATTGCTGGTTCACCATTCATCAAGCCGCTGGTTTCAGTGGAAGATGCGCCGAGTTCCACGGTTCCAACATCTTTCAGGCGAACTAATCCATTTCCATCGTTACGGATCACTAAATCACGGAACTCTTCTACGTTGGTTAAATCGGTATTCACATACACGTTGGAAATAACATATTCACCTTTTACCTTACCGGGGGCGGCTTGGTAGTTATTTTGGCGTACGGCTTGCGCAACTTCAGCGGCAGAAATACCCCGTCCCGCAAGTTTATCCGCATCTAACCATAGGCGCATGGCAAGTTGCTGCCCACCAAAAACTTGCACTTTTGCGACGCCATCGATTGATGAATACATCGGCTCAACGACCCGAGAAATATAGTCAGTTAGGGCGGGTATTGATAATTCGGTGCTGGCGAATCCAATATAAGCAACCGCAGTGGATTCCCCCGAAGAAAGCTCAATCACGGGGTCATAGGCTTCTTTTGGTAGCTTATAACGCACCTGATTTACCTTTGCCATGACTTGGGTAAGGGCTTGAGTTGAATCGCGGTTTAACTCCATCCTGACGGTAACAAGGCTACTACCTTGAACGGAAGAAGAGGATAAATAATCCACACCTTCTACAGAAGAAACCGCTTGTGCAATAGGTTGGGTCACAAAGCCTTGCATCAACTTGGCAGAGGCTCCGGGGTATTGAGTACTAATCGTGATGGTGGCACTTTCTAACTGTGGGTATTGGCGAATAGGTAATTTACTCAGCGCAAATAAACCGACTAATACGATCAAGGCACTTACCACCAGCGCGAGAACAGGTCGACGTACAAACAGATCCGTGAATTTCATAGCGTCCTTCCTTATGACCCTTGAGCGGTATCTAACGTAGATTTAGCCAATGTATCTTGGGAAATTGGCGTAATCGCTGAGCCATTATTTAGGCGCAATTGACCGGATGTGACCACCTGATCGCCAGTATTTAAACCGTGCTCAATTTCAATTTTCCCATCAAACCGTTGACCCGTTTTCACAGAAATACGTTTGGCGGTCATCGCTTCACCGCTGCCTTCAGCGATAAAAACAGTATCGCCATAAGCGGTATAAGTGACGGCAGTTTCAGGAATGGTCAGCACTTGGTTATTGGCTTGGCGCACCACATTAACGTTGGCATACATACCCGCTTTAAGCTGACCATTGCTGTTATCGAGAGTGGCTTGCAAGGCGACGGTTCGGGATTTACCAATCAACGGATCAATCGCGGTGATCCGTGCAGGGAATGGGGTGTCAGGATAAGCGTCGACGGTAATATCGACCTCTTGTCCTTGATGTAATTCCGGGGATGCTTGCTCATCCAATGAGAAATTGAGTTTCAGAGTTTGCGTATCGACAAGGCTGGCGATAGCTTCTCCCGGACTCAAATATTGGCCCTCATGGACTTGACGGATACCAATGGTGCCATCGAAGGGTGCATGAATGGCTTTTTGGGCAATTAACGCTTGAGTCTGTTGGATCAATCCTTGAGCCATATCTCGTTCGGCACGGGTACTGTCCACTTGCGCTTCAGCCACTAAATGTTGGGTAGATAATGAGCGTGTTCGCTCATGCAACCGAGATGCATTGCGGTATTGGGCTTGATAACGGGCGAGATCGGCACGCTCTACGGCGTCATTGAGCTGAACCAGTAATTGCCCTTTTTTAACCTGTTGCCCAGATTCAAAACCAATTTTAGTGATCCTCCCGCTGGTTTCCGCAGCTACAAACACTTGGCTTCCGGCTTCTAATTCTCCGACGCCATAAAACGTTCGTGGTGCATTATCGAGGGTGACAGGGGCTAGAGCCACTTTCACGGGTGGATATTGATAAGCGGCCTGTGGCTTATTATCAGTGTTGGCGTAAGTCGAGTAAATCACTGCGCCGCCGCCAACTGCAATGAGCGCAGCACATAGCAGAGTGAGGTGTCTTTTATTCATTATCATTGAGCATCTTAAATTGACAAACTGTGGCGGGCACTATAAAACCTTAAGTTAAGTTGAGGTCAATAGGGACAAGTGAAAATGGCGGATAAAGGCACGAAAACGATAAAAACGGGTAAAATCAAACAAGAACAAATAGATTTTACGCGCGCATTAACGGTGGGAGAGGTCGCTAAACGCTCAGGAGTCCCGGTCTCTACGGTGCATTTTTACGAGTCAAAAGGGCTGATTCAAAGTGCTCGAACTCAAGGAAATCAGCGCCGTTTTCCGCCTGTCGTTTTACGCTATATTGCAATTATAAAAGTGGCACAAAGCACCGGAATCCCTCTCAAAGAGATCCAAGATGCATTAGGCAAATTCCCAGCGAATAGCAAGTTAACGTCAGAGGAATGGAAAGGAATGTCGACAGAATGGAAAAGTTCATTAGATAGGCGAATCAAACAGTTAACTCGGTTACGCAATGAGTTAGATCACTGCATTGGTTGTGGCTGCCTTTCCCTTAGTGACTGCCCTTTGCGCAACCCTGAAGATGTCTTCGGCAATAAAGGCTCAGGAGCTCAGATCCTAGAACGTCCTTAAATCACACTTTTCATTATCTGGATAGTCACTGCAAAATGTGGCTATTTCTCCAATATTATCATTACCTTATTATTCAAATTGCCGCGCTGAGCGGATAATCTTTGCGCATATAGGCTACAGCTTTTTGCTGGTTTTGCGTAATGATGCTTCATGTTAATTTTTTGTGAATGCATTGTGAGCAAAGAGGGCACAGCGATGAAAGGTTTGAATAACAAAATTGCCATTGTCACGGGTGGCGCAACTAAAATCGGCGCAACAGTGGCAAAAATATTATGTTCTTATGGCGTCAAAGTTACCATTTTCGATATCGATAAGGTTAACGGTGAAAAGGTGGCTCAGTCAGAGCCTAATATCGATTTCTTACCGGTAGATATCACCGATGATCAGCAGCTCAAACAAGGAATTGACCGCGTTGCGCAAAAATATGGGCAACTCGATTTTTTGGTTAATCTGGCCGCGACCTATCTGGATGACGGTCAAGCATCTTCACGTCAAGATTGGTTAACGGCTTTAAATATCAATGTGGTCAGTGCAGTAATGGCCGCGCAGTTTGCTAAACCGCATTTAGCCAATGCTGAAAAAGGCGCCATTGTTAACTTTACCAGTATCTCCTCATCGGTTGCGCAAACAGGTCGTTGGCTCTATCCCGCATCGAAAGCCACCATGTTGGAAGTCACTCGCAGCCAAGCCATGGACTATGCGCCAGATGGCATCCGAGTGAACTCAGTTTCTCCGGGCTGGACATGGTCTCGCGTGATGGATGAAATTACGGGCGGCGACCGCCAAAAAACTGACCGCGTCGCAGCGGATTATCACCTTTTACAACGTGTTGGCGACCCTGAAGAGGTTGCTCAAGTGGTCGCATTCCTACTTTCTGATCTGGCGAGTTTCGTGACTGGCGCAGATTACGCTGTCGATGGCGGTTATTCCGCTATGGGGCCTGAACAGGCTAAACCCGCAATTCCCCGTCTTGCTGAATAAGACACCGTTATTTTAATCTCATCGAGGAAACAACTATGCGTCGTATAGCAATCGTAGGTGGTGGTCAGGCGGGTATGCCATTGGCATTAGGGCTATTAGATAAAGGCTATGAAGTTACTGTTGCCACCAATCGAACCCCAGATGATGTCAAAAATGGCCGCGTGATGTCCAGCCAATGCATGTTTGATATCTCGCTACAATTTGAGCGCGATTTAGGGATCAACTTCTGGGAAGACAAATGTCCACCTGTCGAAGGGATTGGTTTTACGGTTCCCCATCCAGAAAAACCGGGTGAAAAAGCCATTACTTGGCGCTCCCGTTTAGATAACTATGCGCAAGCGGTGGATCAGCGCATCAAAATGCCGTATTGGATGGAGCTGTTTGCTGCCCGTGGCGGTGATTTGCGTATCGAAGATGTTGGCGTTGCCGAATTAGAACGTTTAGCAGAAACCCACGATTTGGTGATCCTTGCGGGTGGTAAAGGGGAAATTGTGAAGCTACTAGAGCGCGATCCTTCTCGCTCGCCATATGATAAACCCCAACGTGCTCTGGCTCTGACCTATGTTCACGGCATGTTGCCAACCCCTGAATATTCCCAAGTTTCCTTCAACTTGATCCCAGGTGTTGGCGAATACTTTGTCTTCCCATCTCTGACCAACAGCGGCGATTGTCACATCATGGTATTTGAAGGTGTACCGGGTGGACCGATGGATCAATGGGGCGAGGCGCGTACACCGCAAGAGCATCTGGCATACAGCAAAAAGATCATTGAAACCTATTTACCGTGGGAAGCTGAACGTTGCAAGCATGTGGAATTAACCGATGAAAATGGCATCTTAGCCGGACGCTTTGCTCCAACGGTACGCAAGCCCGTATTGACTCTGCCATCAGGCAAAATTGTGTTTGGACTCGGCGATGCATTAGTCACCAATGATCCATTAACGGGCCAAGGTTCTAACAACGCCACTAAAGCCTGCAAAGTTTACTATGACGCGATACTCGCCCACGGCGACAAGCCATATACCGCACAGTGGATGAACGAAACATTCGAACAATTCTGGAAATACGGTCGCCATGTGGTGGAGTGGACAAATGCACTGTTAGCACCACCAGAGCCCCATGTTCTTAACGTGTTAGGTGCAGCGCAACAATTACCAGCTTTAGCTCACACTGTCGCAAACGCCTTTAACTACCCACCCGTACTTGCGCCATGGTGGCACGATGCCCATGCCTGCGATACTTATATTCAATCGTTGATGCAAGAAGAAGTTCGCGCTTCGTAGGAGAATCAGTATGTCGATGATTGCAGAGGATACGCTCATGTGTGATAGCGAATGGGGTCATACCGAATTTGAATCAAAAACCTTACGCAATTTATTGGGTTGCTACCCAACTGGGGTCGCAATTGTAACCACGCGCACGGCAGACGGGCGTGATGTGGGGCTAACCATCAACTCATTTGCATCACTCTCTTTGGATCCACCGTTGGTGCTATGGAGCTTAGTCAATCACTCTCCAAACCTTGCGGTATTTCGTGATTGCCAGCATTTCACCATCAATATTTTGGGGAAAGATCACCAAGAGCTTGCAATGCGTTTTGCTAACCCGCGCATTGAAAACAAGTTTGACGATGTGGCAATCCACATCACTCCAGAGGGTATTCCCGCATTACATGGGGCATTAGTGACCTTAGTTTGTGAAAACCACAAACAAGATCATATCGGAGATCATTTATTGATGGTGGGTCATGTTCGTCGCATCGGTAGTGAAACCGGTAAGCCTTTAGTTTTCCACAGCGGTTCATTTACCGCTCTACATGAAGCGCAATAAGCGCAGGAGAGAGTATGGAACAGCAAACTTTGATGTCATTCGCCAGTGAGTTACAAAAAGGCAATATTCAAATTATTGACCTGACGCAAACCTTATCGCCTTCATTTCCTGCGTTACAGCTACCTGCTGAGTTTGGGCAAGTATGGTCATTTAAGATGGAGCAAATCTCACGCTACGATGAAAATGGTCCGGGTTGGTATTGGAACAATTTTAGCTGTGGAGAGCATACTGGGACCCACTTTGATGCGCCTATTCACTGGGTTAGTGGCAAAGACCAACCCAATAATACGGTAGATACCATTCCGCTAAAAAACTTCATCGCTCCTGCTGTGGTGGTGGATGCGAGTAAAGAAGTGGCACAAAACCCAGACTGGGTACTGACGGTGGATTTTTTACAAAAGTGGGAAGAAAAACACGGCAAAATTCCCCAAGCGGCATGGGTACTATTACGCACGGATTGGTCTAAAAAATCTGACAATCCAGAAGCCTATGTGAACATGCGTGAAGATGGTGCCCATACTCCGGGTCCTTCACAAGAGGCGGTGGAATGGCTGATTCATCAGCGTAATGTTAAAGGTTTTGGCGTTGAAACAATCAATACGGATGCTGGTCAATCGTATGGCTGGCCAATTCCCTATCCATGCCACACCTTGATGCATGGTAATAATAAATATGGTCTGCAATGCTTAAAAAATCTCGATAAATTACCAGCCACTGGGGTCGTGATTGTCGCGGCACCACTGAAAATTGAAGGTGGTTCGGGTAGCCCATTGCGTGTGCTAGCGCTGGTGGGGTGAGGTATGGCAACCTTATCTAACCCCCAAGTGATTGTCGTGGGTAGTGGGATGAATTCGCTGATGTGTGCCGCTTTATTAGCGGTGCGCGGAAAATCAGTATTGGTACTGGAACGTAATGACCGCCTTGGCGGCTGTATTCGTACCGAAGAACTGTTTGCCGGTTATACCCACGACCTCCTTTCCTGTTGGTATTCACTGTTTGTTGGTAGCCCGGGTTATCAAGAGTTAGAACCATATTTAAAACCCCATGGACTGGAATTTGCACAATGTGACTATTCCACAGGATTAGTGCAGCCAGATGGTCAGTCTATTGCCTTAAAACGGGATATTGGCGAAGCCGCAAAACAGCTGGATGCTATTGCTCCCGGTGACGGTTTAGTGTTTCGCAAAATGGCAGAAAAACTGTTTAGCGAAGATGCGGCACTGACGTTTGGTTTACTCGGACAAAACCCGTACAGCGGTGGAATGTTCAAATTACTGTTTTCTGAGTGGCGTAAACGGGGGGTCGATGGGCTGCTTGATTTCGCAAAATCGGGTGTGGAAAGTTTTCGGCGTTGGTCTGAGCGTGAACTTCAACATGATTTTAGTCGCGCATTAATGTCCCCATGGGTATTACATACGGGATTAGGGCCTGATGAAGCCAGCTCCGCATTAATTGGCAAACTGACATTTGCGGCAGTGGTCGCTGGTGGAATGCCGGTGGTGAAAGGCGGCAGCTATCGCATTGTCGAAGCCTTTGCCAAGGTCATTGAACAACATGGCGGAGAGTTGCGCACAGGAACCCATGTTGAAAAAATTATCACCCAAGGTAGTGGCAAAAATAGCCGCGCTGTCGGTGTTAGCGTTAATGGGCAAGTGATCCATGCCAACGAAAGTGTGGTGTGCAATGTGACTCCGACTCAATTATATGGATCTTTACTCGATGAGGTTTCTCCGCAAGTTCAGCAACGGGCGAAAGGCTACCGCTATGGACGTGGCGGAATGCAAATTCATTTTGCGCTGAGTGCGCCTCCACCATGGTGCAACCCTGAACTACTCAACGTTCCATTAGTTCACTTTACCGAAAGCATGGAGCAAGTCTGCTTATCGGTCACTCAAGCCAACAATGGCTATCTACCCAATAAACCGACATTTGGTATTGGTCAGCCGACAACGTTAGATCCGAGCCGCGCACCTGAAGGTGGATGGATTCTGTGGATACAAATGCAGGAACTTCCACGTCGCTTAAAAGGTGATGCAGCGGGAGAGATCGAAATTCCGGAAGATGGGCGTTGGAATGAAACGGTTCGTGAGGCAGTAGCCGATCGTATTCAGCGACGTCTGGAAACGGTGATGCCAGGTTTTTCTCAATTAATTATCGGTCGCAAGGCAATTTCCCCTGCGGATCTGGAAAATTACAACTGTAACTTGGTTGGTGGTGATCCTTATTCAGGAACCTGTTCCCCTGACCAATTCTTCTGGTTACGACCTTTTGCGGCATCAGGGCAAACCAAAGCCCATCAAACCGCGGTCAAAAACTTATTCCATATTGGAGCTTCAACGCATCCGGGTCCCGGCCTTGGCGGGGGTTCAGGGTATTTAGTTGCTGAGAAATTAGCAGCGAAAAAAAAGCGGTAATGGGCGTTACAACATCATTGGCAAGACAAACACAGTAATACATTTTTAACCATAAAAATAACTACCATAAAAACAACAATAGCGGCAGGTAACATGATGAATAAAGAAATGGTCAATAAGCTTCTCGTCGGCTCGTGCTTAGGTGCACTGTCATTTGGTGCTGTCGCAACGGAAGGGGGCGGTCTTGGGATCTACCCTGATGGGTTGGAAAACTTTATGTCAGGGGCGCTGCCACCGCAGGGTGTGCATGTCCTGATGTACGGTGGAAATGCCCATTACGACAGCGTTCGTGATAATAAAGGTGACAAAATTCCTATTCCCGGATTTAGCGTCAATGTTAACGTATTAGCACCACGCCTTATCTGGGTTACCGATCAAAAAGTGTTTGGTGGCGATCTTGCCTTTCATACCATTATTCCTTTACTGGATGTCACGGCAAAAGCCGCTGGAAATAAAGAAACTAGCCGAGGATTAGGGGATATCACATTCGGTCCCGCTTTAGGTTTTCATCCTTCTGCTGACTTACATTATGTGGTGGGATTGGATGCCTATGCGCCAACAGGAAAATACAGTAAAACTGACCCATCAAGTTTAGGTAAGAATTACTGGGCATTACAGCCGGTGTGGGCGATTAGCTATATTCCACCTGTGGGTGTGAATGCGGATTTAAAAATGATGTATGACTTTAACTTCCGCAATAACGATACGGATACACGTTCGGGGCAAGCTTTCCATGCGGATTATGCCCTAGGCTGGGGGTTCGGTAATGGCTGGGTCGCGGGGATTGGTGGATATGGTTTTATGCAAACTACCAATGATAGCGGGCCAAACTCGGCACAAGGCAAGGCACAAGCCTTTGCCGTCGGACCGTCAATTCGCTACGCAAATCCACAAGGTTGGTTATTTACTGCCAAGTGGGAAAAAGATTTTGCAGTTGAAAACCGCCCTGAAGGTTCACAGATTTACCTCAAAGCCTCCATTCCGTTTTAATCCCTCAATCTTTAATTGGCAGCCGAAAGGCTGCTGATTTTTGAGTTGTTCGAGCTTATAAATTCGTTTTTTATCATTTTGAATTTGACATATAAGCTAAAACTTATATGAGGGTAATAATGAAAAAGTTAAAACAAGCCATTGCTGAGCGTTCTCAAGAAAGTCAGGACAGAATCAAAAATCTTACTGATACATTGATGTTAGAGACGGGATTACAGCTTTTAAGGGAAGAGCTAAATATTTCACAGAAAACGTTAGCAAATAATCTTGGCGTGTCTCAACCTGCGATCACGCAAATAGAGCAAAGAGGGAATGATATTAAACTCTCAACGTTGAAGCGCTATATTGAAGCGATGGGGGGAAAAGTGAGTTTAACGATAGAGCCACCCACTGGAGATGACCGAGTTTTTCATATCTGAAAAGTAAAGCGCTGGGCGCAGACAACCAGCGCTGTCGATTTAATGACTGTGTATGATAGTTGTTCACTAAGCCTTTTTCATACTTTGGCTCGGTGTTTCCCCATAGCGTTGTTTATATTCCGCACTAAAACGGCCCATATGCGCAAATCCCCAACGCAACGCAACGCCAGTCACGCTGGTGGCTTCCCCTGACATCAATTCAGAACGGACTCGCTCCATGCGCAAATCCCGTAAATATTGCATTGGGCTGATATCCAAAAACTCTTTAAAGCCAGCGTATAAACTGCGCAAACTCACACCGGCAATATGAGCGAGTTGCTCAACCGTAATGGGCTCATGAGCATGTGCTTCTAAATATTCCTGAACACGGCGCACATGACGTGGGCGGATCGTGGCTCGGCGCATACCAGAATCTTCTAGATAGTTATGTTGATGGGTCGATAATAAGGTCACGGAAACTAACTGCTCAACCTGGGTGGTAATCAATTTATGTTGCAGCAAATCAGGGGTTCTCGTTGCGCACTCAATCAGATAATTCATCAAGGTGCGCCACGCAATGCAAGATTGCCACGCAAATCCCAATTCAAAAACTAAAGGCTTATCTAACGTATGCCCAAGCTGGCCAACTAAACTACGTTCAAGTAAAGAACGCGAAATACGCAACATAAACTGGTCGTTATCCCCATTCCAGCGCATCACCGTTGACTCTTCAGGACTGAGCAAAGAAGCCATGTGTGGCGTAGATTCGATACTTTTCCCGCCACTTTCGATCGTGGCACTACCGGATAGCGGCATTTGCACGAGAAAAAAATCTTCGAGTTGCCCCGGAGTGATAGCGACATCGGCACCATAACGTAACCGACTGAGAGAAATATCCCCCATCGGAATGTAATGCATTCGGGCATCAAGCCTTTGATGTTGATTAAGTAATTTAAAATCATGGGGTTTCATCACTCTTCCCACCATAGATTTAATTTCTTCAGGATCCGTAGAACTAAACAATAATCGTTCAGAAGAGCAGAGTTGATTCTCTATCTGAGGTGCCGGTGTATAAGGCCATGAGTTGCTCAACATAAGGAGGTGCCTCCAAAGTAAACACAGTACCCTTGGTTGACCATGTTATTGGCGGTGTGGACTAACCGATTTCATGGTGCTTTGTGAGGGTATCTACGGGATATTTAAATATCTTATTGTTTTCATGATTTCCGACCTTCTTATACGGGTCGATTTGTTAACATTTTATTAAACTATCTGTAACTAATTGTGTTTCGAACATAGCATAAAGAAAATGGCTTACCTAGGTATATTTGTGCAAAAACTATCCAGATAATGCAAAAAATTATAAAGAGTTTACTGATTGTGATTTCCATAACAATATAAAAAATAAAGTGATTTTATTTTGATTTCAGCTCTAAATATATGATCTTTCATATTGTTATCTGTATTTATCTGCTTATTTGTTAGTCATGACAATTTCTATCTGGTTATTGCGTTTTTTATTGGCATAATTCTCTAAATCCACTTGCATTGTAAGGATTTATTGAGAGTAAATGCGAATTTTCAATTTTCATTTAAACAGCTATATCTAGCCTTAAATCACCGTTAATTGGGGACATGTGTATAATTTTTTCATTGTTTTACAATGATTTTGTCCATTACATGCATCTCCTATCCACTCTCTGCAAAAATCTAATATCCATGATTAATCATGCATTGACCAATTATTAACAAATGGGATACAAGAAAGAAACACAAAAAAGATAAAAACGGTCTGACGTTGACTGGTGAGGTTAAAATGGCTGAGCGCTCGTTTGTTCAAGAAGTTCAAAAATTACGGCAAGGGGAAGGTGAAATCTTCAGTGGCGAAGGGATCCTTGCTGTCACTAAAGCATTACTTGAATCTGGTGTTTCCTACGTTGCTGGATATCAAGGATCGCCGATTTCCCATCTAATGGACGTGCTTGCGGACGCCCAAGATATTTTATCCGAATATGGCATCCGTTTTGAAAACAGTGCCAGTGAAGCAACCGCAGCGGCAACGTTAGCGGCTTCAGTTAACTACCCATTACGCGGTGCTGTGACGTTCAAAGCCACGGTTGGGACAAACGTCGCTTCCGATGCGTTAGCAAACTTAGCGTCTGGTGGTGTGCTAGGCGGGGCTTTGATCATCGTCGGTGAAGATTACGGCGAAGGCTCCTCCATTATGCAAGAGCGCAGTCATGCTTTTGCCATGAAATCCCAAATGTGGTTACTCGATCCTCGCCCTAATTTACCGTCGATTGTTCAGGCGGTAAAAGATGGTTTTGATCTGTCTGAAGCCAGCAACACCCCCGTTATGCTACAAATGCGCATTCGTTCTTGCCATGTCCACGGACAATTTACATGCTCAGAAAACCAATATCCTAAATTTACGATAAAGGATGCGTTGGAAAATCCGACCAGAGATGTGAGCCGTATCGTACTGCCTCCCGCCAGTTTCTTGCATGAAAAAGAGAAGATAGAGGCGCGTTGGCCAGCTGCGATTAAATTTATCCAAGATCGTAAACTTAATGAATTTTTTGCTGAAGGTGCTGATGATGTCGGCATCGCCTTGCAAGGAGGATGCTATAACACCTTAATTCGTGCGCTGAATAAGGTTGGACTAGCTGATGTGTTTGGCAATAGCAAAATTCCCTTATATGTCATGAATGTGGCATACCCACTAGTCGACGAAGAATTCGAACGTTTTTGCCGCAATAAAAAAGCTATTTTAGTTTTGGAAGAGGGGCAACCAAACTTTGTTGAGCAGAATGTGGCGAACATCTTACGCCAGCGGAATATTGATATCGCACTTCATGGCAAAGATATGCTGCCTTTGGCGGGCGAATACAATACCGCGACGGTATTAGCGGGACTGCGCTCCTTCTTTGAACGCTACGGAAAAATTGAACCACAAGTTAAAGCTGCGACAAACCAAATTCGTATTCCAACCATTAATGTGGCCGCAGTAAAAGCTGACGATGATTTGCCTGAATATATTAACGCAGCAGAACCCACTTTAAATGAAACTGTACA
The DNA here is from genome assembly GCF_000156395.1 of Providencia rustigianii DSM 4541. Taxonomy (GTDB): domain Bacteria; phylum Pseudomonadota; class Gammaproteobacteria; order Enterobacterales; family Enterobacteriaceae; genus Providencia; species Providencia rustigianii. The sequence continues at coordinate 96,212 of NZ_GG703821.1, read as the reverse complement.
TGCGCGCCCACCCGGATTTTGTACGGGTTGCCCTGAACGACCAATTTTTACTGCCATGAAGCTGGTTGAGCGTGAATTAGGGGAACATCACATTAGCGCTGATATTGGCTGCCATCTGTTCTCTATTCTTCCTCCATTTAATCTCGGCAACACTACGATGGGCTACGGTTTAGGTGGTGCGGGAACTGCTGCATTAAATGCCAATGCAGGAAAGCGTGCAATTGCAGTGATGGGCGATGGTGGTTTTTGGCATAACGGTTTAACCAGCGGGATTGCCAATAGTGTTTTCAACCGCAGCGATAACTTAACTATCGTGATTGATAATAACTACACGTCAGCAACGGGTGGGCAAGATATTCTCTCTTCAACAGCCCTGAATCCAACGCGTAGCACAGGTCATGAAATTGAAAATGCGGTGAAAGGTGTGGGGGTCAGTTGGGTAAAAACGATTAAGCATACCTATGACTTAAAGACGATGACGAAGACGTTGCGTGAAGCGCTGACGACTACAGAAAAAGGCCCCAAAGTTCTGATTGCGCAAAGCGAATGTATGTTGAATAAACAGCGTCGTGAAAAGAAAAAAGTTCGTCATGATATTTCTACGGGTAAACGTGTTGTCCGTGAACGTTTCGGCATTGATCCTGATACCTGCACTGGGGATCATTCCTGCATTCGTTTATCGGGCTGCCCATCATTATCGATCAAGCCAAATCCAGATCCACTGCGTACCGATCCTGTCGCAACGGTGATGGACAGTTGTGTAGGGTGTGGTTTGTGCGGTGAAGTTTCCCACGCCGCAGTGTTGTGTCCATCATTCTTCAAAGCTCAAATTATTACCAATCCAAATGGTTGGGACAAATTGCGCCACCGTGTTCGCGGCTGGTTTATTGGCTTCTTACAGCGTCGTGATGCACGCCGCCGTGAACAACTGAGTTTCTAAGGGGCAGCAAATGACACAACCTTTAATGGCATTACAGCCGATAAAAATCGCCATTCTCGCCATGGGTGGCGAAGGTGGCGGCGTTCTAGCCGATTGGATTGTTAATCTTGGCGAAGAAAACGGCTATTTTGCGCAAACGACGTCGGTCCCTGGTGTCGCTCAACGTACAGGGGCAACAATCTATTATGTGGAGCTATTTCCCGGGGCTGATAACCCAGAAACTCCGGCGCCCGTGTTGGCATTAATGCCAATGCCGGGAGATGTCGATATCGTTTTAGCATCTGAATTGATGGAAGCGGGGCGTGCGGTACAGCGTGGTTTTGTGACTCCTGAACGCACCACGTTGGTGAGCTCGACCCATCGGGTTTACTCCATTGCAGAAAAATCGGCAATGGGAGATGGACGTGTTGATAGCCAAGCATTGATACGCCATACAGGGCAAGCAGCGCGCCAATTTATTCATTTTGATATGGCTCAAGCCGCTCAAGACAGTGGCAGTGTGATCAGTGCAGTTCTGTTTGGTGCCCTGTTCGGTTCCGGCGTGTTGCCATTTAGCCGTGAACAATTTGAAGAAACCATTATGCGAGGCGGCGTCGGTGTTAAACCTAGCTTGCGGGCATTTTCTCTGGGGGCAGAAAAAGCTGCACAGCCCGAAGAAGCTTACCAAGCTGAAGTGGCTGAAAATGTAGTAAAAACACCCCAAAATAAGCATGTTATAGAACTCCTTTCCCGTATTGATAACCAATTCCCTGAGCATGTTCATTACTTAGCAACTGAAGGCGTTCGTCGCCTTATTGACTACCAAGACCCTGCATATGCTGAGCAGTATTTAGATCGGCTCGAGAGTTTGTTTGCGCAAAAAGGCGGTGATGACCCACGCTTACAACGTGCCTTGGTACGCCACTTAGCGTTATGGATGTCTTATGAAGACACCATCCGTGTGGCAGATCTCAAAATCCGTGATAGCCGCTTTGCTCGGGTTCGCAATGAAGTGCAAGCCAAAGATAGCCAACTGTTAGACATCAATGAATTTATGCATCCGAGAATTGAAGAGATTTGCGAAACGCTTCCCAAAAATTTAGGTAACTGGTTGATGAAGCCACATTGGGTTCACAAAGCCGTTCGCAAATTTGCCCAAAAGGGGCGCACGATCACTACCAGTTCTTTATGGGGCTTCTTACAGTTATACGTGCTTGCAGCATGGCGACGGGGAAGACGCACAACATTACGTTATCAACTTGAAAATAATCGTATTGAAAAATGGTTAGCGGCAGTGGTTGATGCGGCGAAAAATAATCCCGCTCTTGCGACTGAAATTGCGCAATGTCAGCGGGTGGTTAAGGGCTACAGCGATACTCATGCCCGTGGATTGCGCAACTTCCAAGTATTGATGGACATTGTAGAGCGCCAAGGCAGCCAGTTAGCCCCGATTAATCTGCGCGAATTACGTGAGGCCGCATTAGCGGATGAGCACGGAAAAGAGTTGCAAAAATGTCGCCAGCGTTTGGCGATGGAATAAGGACAACATCATGAGCTTACTGAAATTTTCACGGGAACATCGGATTCATTTTTCAGAATGTGACCCCGCAGGGATCGTGTTTTACCCACAATATTTCGTGATGTTTAACAACTTGATTGAACGTTGGTTCGATGAGCTGCTTCCTGAAGGATTTGCAGGTTACATTCTCGACCAGCGTTTTGGTTTACCAACCGTTCATTTAGAAGCCGATTTTAAAGCGATTAGCCGTATGGGGGATGATGTCCAGCTAGAGCTACAAGTTGAGCGTATAGGAAGTAAATCACTGACTCTGTGCCAACGTTGTATCAGCCTCGACGGTGAATTACGTATGCAAGTGACTCAAACCTATGTCACGACATCTCTTATCACGCATCAGGCGATCCCTATTCCTGATGCACTGTATAGCGCCTTAACCCAGCAGCAACCTGTGTAATGGCAAAACGTCATTAAAGGAGAAATTCCATGAATATCGTTTGTATCGGCGGCGGTCCCGCAGGGCTTTACTTCGGGTTGCTGATGAAATTACAGAACTCAGAAAATCGTGTTGTGGTGGTTGAACGTAACCGCCCTTATGACACCTTTGGTTGGGGTGTGGTGTTCTCGGATGCCACATTAAGCAATTTACGCAAAGCAGACCCTGTTTCAGCAGAAACTATCAGCGCAGAGTTTAGCCATTGGGATGATATCGACATTCATTTTAAAGGTAGCTGTAATCGCAGTGGTGGACACGGTTTTATCGGGATCGGGCGTAAAAAATTACTCAATATTTTGCAAGATCGTTGTCTTGAAGTGGGCGTAGAACTGGTGTTCGAAACTCAAGTGACAGATGACCAAGAAATTGCTCGCCAATATAACGCCGATTTAGTCATTGCTTCAGATGGGATCAACAGCGCGGTACGCACTCGTTATGAAAATATCTTTAAACCGGATATCGATCAGCGTCGTTGCCGTTTTGTTTGGTTAGGAACTAAAAAGATTTTCGACGCATTTACCTTTATTTTTGCTGAAAATGAACATGGTTGGTTCCAAGTTCATGCTTATCAATTCCAAGATGGACTTTCTACATTTATCGTAGAAACGACGGAAGAAACGTGGTTAAAAGCCGGTATTGACCAAATGTCCCAAGAGGATGGCGTCGCTTACTGTGAAAAACTGTTTGCGCCATGGCTTGATGGGGAAAAATTGATGGCTAATGCTGCTCATCTGCGTGGTGCCGCCATTTGGATCCGTTTTCCTCGTGTTATTTGTGATAAGTGGGTGCATTGGACTCAACCAGCTGAAAACAAAGACGTACCTGTCGTACTGATGGGAGATGCTGCCCATACCGCACATTTCTCAATTGGTTCAGGAACTAAGCTTGCATTGGAAGACGCTATCGAGTTGTGTGAAAGTTTAAAAACCACTCAGGGTGATTTGCGCAAAGGCTTAGAGCATTACCAAAAAGTTCGTAGTGTTGAAGTATTGAAAATCCAAAATGCGGCACGTAACTCAACTGAGTGGTTTGAAAATGTTCAGCGCTATGAAAACCTCGACCCAGAGCAATTTGCTTATTCATTATTGACCCGCTCTCAGCGTATTTCCCACGAAAATTTACGCGTTCGCGATGGCAGTTGGTTAACGGATTACGAAAACTGGTTTGCCGAAAAATCAGGATTACCTACGAATGTCACTAACCAAAAAATCGCCCCGATGTTAACGCCTTATCGTTTGCGTGATTTGGAATTGAAAAATCGTGTGATTGCCTCACCAACATTATTGTATTGCGCAACCGATGGGGTTGTCAGTGACTTCCATTTAGTCCATATCGGGAGCCGTGCTCTTGGCGGTGCGAGCCTGATCATGACTGAAATGACTGCAATTTCTCCAGAGGCTCGGGTGACAACGGGATGCCCAGGAATTTGGAACGATGAGCAAGTGGCTGCATGGAAAAATGTGACTCAGTTTGTGCATCAAAAAACGGATGCAAAAATTGGAATTCAACTCGGTCATGCAGGGCGTAGAGGTTCCACTCAACGTGGCTGGGAACAAGAAAATCATCCAATGAAACACGGTAATTGGCCACTGGTTTCTGCCTCACCATTACCTTACTTACCGAACATTTCAGATACGCCTGCGGAACTGACTGAAGCGCAAATGGCAATAATAATTGACCAATTTGTTGCGGCGGCAAAGCGCGCGGATCAGGCTGGATTTGACTGGTTGGAACTGCAAGCAGGGCACGGTTATCTATTATCCAGCTTTATTTCGCCATTGACGAACCAACGTACCGATGGTTTCGGTGGCTCATTGGAAAATCGCTTACGTTTCCCATTGGCAGTGGTGAGTGCAGTAAGAAAAGTATGGCCAGAGGGTAAGCCGCTTTCAGTACGTATTTCTGCAACCGATTGGGTTGAGGGCGGCACCACGGTTGATGAAGCGGTCTTGATTGGGAAAGCTTTACACCAAGCTGGTGCTGACATCATTGACTGTTCGTCGGGCGAAGTTTCGCCTCTGCAACAACCTGTTTATGGGCGCATGTACCAAACTCCAATAGCAGATCGAATTCGTAATGAAGGTTCGGTTCCAGTGATTGCTGTTGGTGCAATCACTGATGCGGATCAGGTCAACAGCATTATCGCTTCAGGGCGTGCAGACCTTTGTGCTCTATCTCGTCCATTGCTTGCTGACCCTGCTTGGTTACTTCATGAATGTGCTCGCTTTGGATGGAATACCGTAAATTGGCCTGCGCCATATGAATATGGTCGCCAGCAATTGATCCAACAATCGAAAAGTCGCTAATTGCGCTAGCTATATAGGAGCTAAAACCGATGACAACTCAGTCCCATGAACAGTATAGAGAAAATGTCGCAGGACGCGCAGATGTGGCCGACACTCCTGAATTGTTGGCGTATTACAAGCAATTAGATGAATTAAAAACCGGCGCGTTATGGACGGTTGCTAACAAGATTGAGCCATGGCAGCCAAAATCCCAGTCGATGCCCGTGTTATGGCGCTACCAAGATTTACGGGAACATGTTTTACGTTCAGTGGATTTAGTGACGCCAGAAAAAGCTGGCCGCCGGGTTATCTATCTCAATAATCCTGGTCGTCAAGATGTCGCGGCAGCGGTGGGTTGGTTGTATTCCGGATTACAAGTTATGCATCCAGGAGAAGCGGCCTCAGCACATGCGCATTCTTCATCAGCATTGCGTTTCATTATGGAAGGGCGTGGAGCTTATACCATTGTGGAAGGGCAAAAAATGATGCTAGAAGCCAATGATTTTGTGCTGACACCGAATGGAACTTGGCATGAGCATGGTGTTGCAGAGGATGGCTTACCGTGTATTTGGCAAGATGGGCTCGACATTCCACTAGTCAATGCGATGGAAGCCGGCTTTTATAAAGTGCATCCAGATTTAAACCAAGTACAGACTCGTCCGGTTGATTACCCAGTGGGTATGTGGGGCGGAACGGCATTGCGCCCACAGCATATTGGTTGGGATAAGCCTTATTCACCCCTGTTCAAGTATCAATGGGGACCGACTTATGAAGCGCTACAACGTGCAGTAAAAGTTAGTGAGGGCTCACCCTTTGATGATGTGCTGATGCACTACACCAATCCGCTAACCGGGGGACCAGTGATGCCAACGATTGGGGCGAGTATGCAGCTGCTGCGCCCAGGTTTTGTGGGTAAAGCCCATCGCCATACAGGCAGCTTTATTTACCAAGTAGCGAAAGGAAAGGGTTATTCGGTTATCAATGGGCAACGCTTTGACTGGCAAGAGCGGGATATTTTCTGTGTGCCGTCATGGATGTTCCATGAGCATGTGAATACCTCGCAAAGTGAGGATGCTTGCTTATTCTGTTTTAACGACCTGCCAGTGATGAACTCCCTTGGCCTCTATTATGAAGAGGCATTAGTGGAAAATGACGGGCACCAAAAAGTTATTGGCTAATTATTTATTCTAACTATTTACGTGAAGATTTCAGTCAGGCATATCGACCTGACACAAGGAGAAGAATTATGCGTCTTATTACTTACCGTTCAGATGTTACCGCAGCAGCACGTTTAGGTGCGATCGTTGATAACCAAGTAGTTGATTTAGCCAGACTTGCTGAAGAAAACGGCCAATATTTACCAGACAATATGTTGGAATTTATTGATTTAGGCCCTCAAGGGATCCGTGCAGGTACTGAATTATTAAACGCACATAAAGGTCAATTCCCTGCGGGAACTGCATGGCCAGTACAGAACGTAAAAATTTTAGCGCCAATTCCACGTCCAAGAAAAAATATTTTCGGGATCGGCCTGAACTATGTTGAACACGTTGCTGAGTCTAGCCGTACTTTGGATACCTCGAAAGAATTACCTAAAGAGCCTGTTATTTTCTCTAAGCCGCCAACAACGGTGATTGGGCCGGGTGATGCGATTGAGCATAACAGCCAGATCACGCAGCAATTAGATTGGGAAGTGGAATTAGCGGTGATTATGGGAACGCGTGCAAAAGGGGTTTCTGAAGCAGACGCACTGAATTATGTGTTTGGTTATAGCCTCATGATCGATATGAGTGCGCGTGATTGCCGCCGTGCAGGCCAATGGATTTACTCGAAAGGGCAAGATACCTATGCGCCGTTTGGCCCTTGCATTGTCACCGCAGATGAAATTCCCGATCCTCATTCCCTTAATTTGAGTCTGAAAGTGAATGGCGTGACTAAACAAGATTCCAATACTCGTCATATGCTGTTCAATGTTAACGCATTAATTGCAGATATCAGCAAAGGTATCACGTTAGAGCCGGGAGATATCATTGCTACGGGAACTCCTGAGGGTGTTGGTGCTGGGCGTTCTCCACAAGAGTGGGTATGGCCAGGAGATGTGATTGAAGCTTACGTGGAAAAAATTGGTGAGCTACGTCATCCAGTGGTTGCGGTATAACCCAAGGGAGATAAAAGTATGTTAAATCTACCTCAGTTTAAGGCGGCGGCGGTACAAGCCGCGCCTGTTTTCCTCGATACCAATGCAACGGTTGACAAAGTGTGCCGGTTAATCGAAGAAGCGGCAGATAACGGGGCTAAGTTAGTGGCATTTCCCGAGGTTTTTGTTTCTGGTTACCCTTATTGGAGCTGGGTGATGAACCCTATCGATGGTAGTCCATGGTTTGAAAAACTGTGCAAATCAGCGATTGAAGTTCCGGGGCCAGAAATTAAGCGCATTGCGCAAGCTGCGGCTCGTCACCATATTAATGTGGTGATTGGGGTGAATGAACGTAATCCCAACGGAATTGCTACTTTGTACAACACCCTTGTGACTATCTCGGATGAAGGGCGAATTCTCGGTCGCCACCGTAAATTAGTTCCGACTTGGGCTGAGAAATTAACGTGGGCAAATGGGGATGCGTCGTCACTAAAAGTCCACCAAACCAGTATTGGTCCTTTGGGCGCGCTGGCTTGTGGGGAGAATACCAATACGTTGGCACGTTTCTCATTATTGGCTCAAGGGGAGTTGGTGCATATCGCGAGTTATATCGCTTTACCCGTTGCGCCAAAAGATTACGACATGGCAGAGGCCATTCGCCTACGAGCGTCGGCACACTGCTTTGAAGGGAAAGTGTTCACCGTTGTTTCTTGTTCAACAGTTTCTGATGAAATTATTGAGGCGATGGCAGATTCTCATCCGGAATCTCGTGAATTGCTCGCGCGTCCTAATAGTGCATTTTCCGGCATTATCGGTCCAGATGGACGCGTAGTGGGTGAACCACTGATAGATAAAGAAGGGATTGTTTATGGTGAAATTGATTTAAATCGCTGTATTCAGCCACGTCAGATGCACGATATTACGGGGCATTATAACCGCTTTGATATCTTTGATTTACAGGTTAATCGTCGCCCACTGACTGCAGCTCGTTTTCATGATAGTGGGCAGAATGTGGATGAATTGAACCAATTTGCCGAAGCAGATGAGCAATCTTTGGAGAAAGGACTATGACTTTAGCGCGCACTTTTCGTATTGGGCAGATAGTGCCTTCATCCAACACGACAATGGAAACAGAGATTCCGGCGATTTTACGTGCCCGTGAAGCGATGTTTGCCGAACGTTTTACATTTCATTCCAGTCGTATGCGTATGCAAAAAGTGACCAAAGATGAGCTGGCAAAAATGGATTTTGACAGTGACCGCTGTGCGATTGAGCTCTCTGATGCAGATGTTGATGTTTTAGGCTACGCTTGCTTAGTTGCGATCATGAGTATGGGAAAAGGTTATCACCGTATATCGGAAAAGCGCCTTCACGAACGTACCATCGATAATGGTCATCCAGCTCCGGTTGTCACCAGTGCAGGGGCATTGGTTGATGGGCTACATGCGATTGGGGCGAAAAAAGTCTCTATCCTAACGCCATATATGAAGCCGTTAACTCAGTTGGTGATTGATTACATTGAAAGTGAAGGTATTGAGGTTGTTGACAGTATTTCTCTCGAAATTCCTGACAATCTTGAAGTGGGAAGACAAAATCCATTAGCGCCAGTGGAGATCACTAAAAAACTCAATACCAATGTGGATGTCATCGTTGCCTCAGCTTGTGTCCAAATGCCCTCTTTGCCGTCAATTCAATTAATTGAAGATAGAGTCGGGCTACCTGTTTTATCATCATCGGTAGCAACCACTTACATGATGTTGAAGAAGCTGGGGCTGGATACCCGCGTGGATGGTTTCGGTTCATTACTTAGCGGAAAGTTTTAGTTAAATTATGTTAAGAGTTAGGTTTCCTTCTGCTACTCTGCTAGCTTCCAGTGTGATTAAACTTGAAGCTAAACATGAGGAACTGATGCCTGAATCAAAAGTTTTCGTGGATAATTATCTGCCTGCCCTATTGGGGCAGGCGTGGATGCTTGTATCATCTGAATTTCATGCGGTGGTCGAAGCCCATGGGCTATCAGTATTGGAGTGGCGAGTATTGTCGACGTTGGCGAATAATGGGTCGATGGGGATAACTGAACTTTCCCAAAAAACTGTCAGTAAGCAACCGACTATCACACGAGTGCTGCAACGATTGGAACAGCAGGGGCATGTTATCCGTCATAATAACCATACAGGCAGCGATCGCCGGGTTACACTAGTCAGTGTGACATCAAGCGGAGTTGCTTTAGTGGAAGGATTATTAGTGGCGGCTGAAGAGCATGAAAAATTAGTATTAGCACCTTTAGGTACACGAAAAAGTAAAATGTTAAAACAGATTTTGCAGGAGCTTATTGATAGACACAGCCCTGAAGTTAAATAAGTAAATCACCATGAAATGGTAGGATTTATCTGTTTTTGATGTGTTTTAATCGTTTGCCAGTAAAGCTATTATTTAAGCCTTATAAAACATTGAGATATTCATTATTTCTATGACGTATTTTAAATTGAGTAATATCCTGTAACACAATGATTGATATGGTTGTTTTTGATTTTCTGGTTATTTTTAAAAGATTATAAATTGCTACTTTACATTGATTTGATTTATCTATTTACTGCAAGACAGAAAACTAATAGATAAACCATACTGGAGCACTCAATGTCAGTAGTGACACTTGTACTCGTTTTTTTACTTGCAGTGGTAGTGAGCGTTTTTGTTTCACGCTTACTTAAAGATATTATTCCGTTACCTATTATTCAAATAGCGTTAGGTGCAGCCTTATCGTTTTATGGGTTTACGGTAGAGTTCGAACCGCATTTATTCTTATTTCTATTTATTCCTCCTTTACTATTTCTTGATGGCTGGCGAATTCCCAAAGAAGCCTTATTTCAAGAAATTAAACCGATTATATCGCTAGCTATTGGGTTAGTCGTCGTCACCGTTATTGGGATGGGCTTCTTTATTCATTGGTTAATTCCGACATTTTCGTTAGCGGTGGCGTTTGCGCTGGCAGCAATTTTATCGCCAACAGACCCCGTATCGGTTTCTGCAATGACCGTGAATTCACCTTTACCATCGCGTATGGCGCATATTCTAGAAGGTGAATCACTGCTTAACGATGCAACGGGTTTAGTGTGCTTTAGTTTTGCAGTTGTTGCGGCGCTGACAGGGGAATTTTCACTGACATCCGCCGCTGGGCAATTTGTTTTGGTGGCATTTGGCGGGATCGCGATTGGCTTACTGGTGGCATGGGTGATTGGCTGGATTAACCAATTTTTGGTGAAACGGACCGGTGAAGAACCCTCGATTCAGATTATGATCAGCTTGTTAATGCCATTTACGGCTTACTTGTTAGCGGAACATTTGCATGTTTCCGGTATTCTTGCTGCTGTTGTTGCGGGTATTGCAATGCACTACGAGAAAATTGCAGGACGTATGCAAGCGGCAACTCGGATGCAGAGCAAGGCAGTATGGGATACGGTACAAACCGGTTTAAATGGGATGATCTTTATTCTATTAGGTGAGCAGCTACCGGGAATGTGGACTAATATGCCGGAGGTTGCAGAAGCGGCAGGAGCCAGTCATCCGTGGATGCTATTTGTCTATGTCGGTATTATTACCGTGGCATTAGGCGCGTTGCGTTTTGCGTGGGTATGGATTTCGATGACGTTAACGGTATTCCATAATCGTCGTCGTGGTAAGCAGGCGGATGAAGTTCGTATTCGTATGATGGCAGTGATGGCAACGGCAGGCGTGCGTGGTGCGATTACGCTAGCGGGTATTTTGACATTGCCATTATTGATGCCGAATGGCTCAATATTCCCTAACCGTGACGTGGCAATTTTCATTGCGATGGGGGTTATTCTATGTTCATTGCTTATTGCCAGCATTGCGTTGCCGATTTTAACTAAAGGTTTAGTGCAAGATTTACCCTATGATAATGATGAAATTCGTGCTCGTCTGGCACTGAATGAAGCCGCAATGGCACATATTCGGGAGCTAATGAACCACCCTTCAGAAGATGTTGATGAAATTGCGATGCGTACAGAAGTGGGAGCTCAGTTATTAGAGATTTATGGTCGACGTTTAGATAACTCTGATGAAACTGAATCTGATGTATTTGATTTACATAGAATGATTGAGATGGAGCGCTCAATGTCGGGCTCTGCATTGAAAGCGAAACGAGATGCGTTATATCAGATGCGTAAAGGGAAGAATATTAATGAGCGAGTGTATCACCGTTTACGTGATGAGCTTGATCTTAAAGAAGAAACCCTTAACCATAATAAGAGTTCGAAGCATTAGCTTTAAATCATACATTGATATTTTTCGAGTGCTTTGACTGTCATTGGTAGCCCTTGCCGTAGTAATGCATCAAAGTACTCGCGAGTATTTATCTTTGGTTTTTTTAGGTTGATTCGTTGTTTACGAACTGCTGATAAAGCTAGAGCATGATTTAAATCGAATAAATCTGAGATAAATTCATCAGGATGAAGCGCTTCCATATCTAGGCGCTTTAAATATTTTTTCGGAAAATCTTTCAAATTCAATGTAACGATAATTTTTGCATTGCTCTTTATTGCCGCCGCTACAACATGTCGGTCATCTAAGTCTGGTAATTCGAGTCCATCAATCAATGGTTCATATTGTTCAACTTTGGCATCGGGCAAAGCAATATTCATTAATGCACTGGTTCGATTTAATTGGCTTGTAGATAAATCAGGTCTATTAATTAGAAGATTACGTTGTCATTCATTATGAATTACATCTGTCCATTTTGCTTGATACAAACCTGCTATTGCTAGATGCATGAGTAAATCTCGTAGAAGCGATGGGTATAAAACACATGCATCTAATACAACAGGAAAAGGGGAATGGATCATCAGTAAAGACCAAGCTCCTGACTTTGGTCTGCCAACGCTTGCATGGCTTGCAAACTTTCTTCTTCTCTTTGAGCTTTGAACTGCATTAAATCAGCGAAAAGAATACGACGATGACGACCTGTTTTATGAAAAGGAAGTCTGCCTGCTTCTAAAAGTTTCACCAAGTGAGGGCGAGATACATTAAGAATATTAGCCGCTTCCTGCGTTGTTAATTCAGCATGCACTGGAACAATTTGTACCGCATTACCTGCGGCAAGCTCACCTAAAATTGCCATGAGTAATGTTAATGCTGATGTAGGTAATTCAATTTGATGAACTTTATTATCTGCATCTTTAATCGATATTTTTTGAGTTTCTAATTTGGTGGACAAGTAAGTTGCAAGTTCCCTTTGTCCTTTAACTGCCGCCTCAATCTCCTTTGGAGCCGGGAGGCTCATACCTTTAAGAATTGAGTATGTCATTGCTGTTCCTATCTATTAAGGTTGATTACTTTATTTTCAGCATTTCAGCTCATTACTGGCAGTCATAAACATTCGCCTGCACTGCTTTAATAAGTGTAAACGAAATAAACGAAATGTTCAATATTCGAAATAAACGAAACTCAATGTGGAGATATAGCCTACTATTATCGTAGGCTAACTGAAAGAAAGGTTATTTAGGACGATACATTTCCAGTTTTTGTTGCTCTTCTATCCAATAGTAATCGGCAGGTCCCCCTGCGCGCATCAGCGGTTTTTGTCGAGCACTATTGTATAAGCCATTTTCTAGTGTCTCCTCCGCAATATGCACCATCACAACTTCGCCCATAACCATCCATGTATCCAATAGCGTGCCATCAGCGCGTTTTAATTGCTGATATTCAGTGACGATGCACTCCATAGCGACGGGGGTTTGTGCAATTCGCGGTGGCTTTATTAAGGTGGATGGCGTGGTAGACAATGCCGTTAAATCGAATTCGCTTTCTCCATAGGCTAAAGTCGCGCTACTCAAATTAACTTGCTCTCCCAAATCGAGAGTGGCGAGGTTGTAGACAAATTCTCCGGTTTCAATGGCATTGGTGACGGAGTCTTTTTTTCCAACACTGGAAAATACTAAAATTGGGGGCGAGTAATTAAAAATATTAAAAAAGCTATAAGGTGCGAGGTTGGTTCTTCCTTGTTTATCACAAGTAGAAATCCAGCCAATTGGGCGTGGACCAATTAATGATGGGATTGGATCATGGGGAAGTCCATGACCTTGTTTTGGTTGGTAGCTGTAGAACTGGTTTTTCATAATTAGCTCCTTTTTAGCACTATCCTAGCGGATAAATATTCTCGGTGTAAGGTAAGCAAATGAAAAATGCAGTATTTGTATAATCTCAGCGTGATATGGATAGAAAAGAATTATTTTAAAAGGATGATGATTTTTATTGGTAACTATTAAATACCTATTTTTGATGAGTTTTTGATCTCTACTAAAATGGATAATTCATTTTTAAGGTTTAATTCTATTTATTTTTAAAATTACGAATGAAATTTTAGCATACTCTTAAAGTGTGTTATTTAAGACTGATTGATAATTTTAGGCTAATACAAGGTTTATAGTTTTTATTATTTTATTTTTTTTGGTTTAATTAATTTTTTATATTTAATTATATTATTCTTTTGATTTAATATAGTTTCAATTCAATAATAAAAAAATAAGGTTATTTTTATTCATTTTTTAATTTATAGTGCGTGATATTAATCATAATTAGCTAATTATATGTTTTCATGAAATCTATTTAATTATATGTAATTAATGAATATTTTCTTTTTCAAATCAATCAATAGAAAACAAATAAATTAATTCGATAGGTATTAGCTATTGAATTATATAAATTCGATCGATATAAACGTATTTACAGTGTTATTCCTTGTATCTATATTTTAATAAATTATGTTTCCTGCAATTCGGATATATCCATTTTTTATTGAGCTGTTTATTCATTGTTATGGACTCTCTGTGAATAAATAAAATTAAAGCTATCTAACGTTGGTTTTAATATGATTAAAAATAAAATTTTATTACGTAAAGAAGTGGGTTTGTTTTTACGAGATGCTAGAGTAAATAGTTCTTTAACGGGCGAGCAATTGGGTAAAATGCTTCATATTAGCCAGCAGCAAGTATCTCGATATGAAAGAGGGATCACCAGTATTAGTATTGAAAATCTTGATGCTTTACTAAATATGCTAGGTAAAGATTGGTCTGAATTTTTCTTTAAAGTTATTGCTAATTACTCTGATGAAATAGCAGAGATAAAGCGACAGGATAATTTTTTATTTCAAGATAAAAAATCAAAATATTCTTACTATGAAAAATTAAAATTAAGATCAATAAGTGAATTTTAATTTGCTTTTTATTCAACAGTTATGTCTTGAATTATTTTATTAAGATGTTGTTTATGCCATTAATTATTTTAATGGTGATATTTGTTTCCCTCATTTTTTAAATTAAAGGAAAGTCATATTATGAAACTAAATACATTGGCATTAGCCACAATTATGGCTGCCTCAGTCACATCTTTTGGTGTGATGGCAGAAAATACAGGCACAATTAATTTCATCGGAACCGTAGTAACGTCGCCATGTAATATTGGGCAATCATCACTGAAACAAACCGTAGATTTTGGGCAACTATCTCGTCGAGGGCTAGAAAATGGCCGCTCTGCCGAAGTGGATTTTAATATTGAATTTACGGGCTGTGATTTTTCTGACTTTACTAAAGATGATGCCGGTACTCCTGCTGTGGTGAAATCAATGGAGCTTGTGTTTACAGGGCAAAATTATGCCGATGCAACGAACACATTACTTTCAACTTCGCCAGGTAATCTCAATAATGTAGGTATTGCAATTGATGGCTTTGAATTTGGTAAAGCCAAAGATATCTTGTCACGTATCATCAATAAAAAAGGCGATAATACTTTATCATTCAAAGCACTAGCTAAGGCTATTGATACAACTAAAGATGTCACTGAAGGTAAATTCAGCGCCATCACGAATTTCCGAATTACTTATCAATAAGAGTGTGGAGATACCGTCAGCAGTGTGCTGGCGGTATCACTGATCGAATTGAGGGAGGGAATTGTGATTGTTTATCAACGGCTAGCTCGCCAATTAACACGATTGATAACCACAGTGATTTTGCTGTGTCCTGTGATATCGAGTGCCACCAGTAATAAAAAAATTGAGCTTAACGCGAGTACAACCTTCAAAGGGATCGTTGTCGCTACTCCTTGTTCTGTGGTGATAGAGAATCGTTTCCAATCTATTGATTTTTCTCCATTAGCATTAACGATGCTAGGAACTAAAATTCAGCGAGAGCAGCATAATCAACCTTTTGTTATTGAGCTTCGTGATTGTGGCAGTTTGCACTCTTCTCTCGATCCTAAAACCTGGTCAATTCGTTTTGTCGGTCAAGCCGCTGAGCATATTGATGCCTTTGTATTACAGGGAGCATCTCAAGGGCTTGCTGTTTCCGTACTCGATAATCACTTAAACACGCTGATACCGGGTCAATACTACCTCTTGTCAGATAATGTCTTACGACAAGACAAATCAGAAAAAGCACTTTTCTTACGTTATTTCTTACGGTTAGAGCTGACAGGACAGCCGATTCAGGCGGGTAGTTATCAAGGGCTGATTCGGTTTTTTATCGATTATCAATAGGTTGCAAATATATATGCTCTCGAAATCATTTTCGAGAGGGGCACACTTGTCGCATTTGGGATGGTATAGAGCATGGTGTTCAAACATAGCAAACTAAGACAGGCAGTTTTGTTAGCGCTGAGTATGGGCATAGGAAATGTGTATGCCGCTGAATTTAATACCGATGTATTAGATGCTAGCGATATTAATAATATTGATATGAGCCAATTCTCCGTTGCTGGGTATGTTCCTCCCGGCGATTATATTCTCACCGTTTTTGTCAATGGTCTGCGCTTAGGAGCACCTCGAGATGTGGCTGTTTATGAAGATAAAAGTGTACAGAAAATACAGTCTCAATTCGTGTGTATCGCACCGGAATTACTGGATTTGATGGGTTTTAAGCCATCATCAATAGAAAAAATAACCTTATCTCATGATGGGAAATGTTTAAATTTCTCAGCACTTGCGGGGGTACAAAGTAAAGTCGATTTACCCTCAATGTCCCTCAAAATGACCATTCCACAGATGTGGATGGAATACCGGGACCCTTATTGGGTGCCTCCGAAGTTATGGGAAGACGGTATCAACGGAGTATTTGTAGATTACAACGCAAATATTTCGGCGACTAAAGAAAGCGAAGGCAATAAGCGTATCTATTTATCCGGCAATGGAACTTCTGGTGTGAATATTGGTGCATGGCGCTTACGTGGTGATTTTAATGGCACGTATCAAAAGCAGCATGGTGGGGATTATGACCAAGAAAAGCATAATTTTGATTTCAGTCGGTTATATGCCTTTCGTTCCCTAAAAGATTCTGCGGCGATCTTAACTCTTGGTGAAAATAACTTTTATTCGGATGTTTTTGAATCGTGGCAATACACGGGGATCTCGATTGAAAGCGATGATCGCATGTTGCCTCCTAAGTTAGTTGGTTATGCACCAGAAATTATTGGGGTGGCTAAAACGAATGCGATTGTGATCGTGCGCAGTCAAGATCGGATCATTTCAGAAACCTCAGTGCCACCGGGGCCATTTCGTATCCAGACGTTAGATAGTGGCGTTCGAGGCCTTTTAGATGTGATCGTGCGAGAGGAAAATGGTGAAGAGAATAAATTTAGCCTTAGTACCGCTTCATTACCGTATTTAACGCGTCCTGGAAGAGTCGTTTATAAGACAGCAGTAGGTAAAACACGTTATGACAATCGACATTTAACGGGGGAGCCGGTTATTAGTGGTGAATTGTCATACGGTGTCTCCAATGCATGGTCGCTTTATGGGGGGGCTCAGCTCAATGCCTATTATCAAAGCGCAGCACTCGGTATTGGGCGAGACCTGTTTTCTCTCGGGGCGATTTCTGTGGATGTCACTCAATCTTTTGCTGATTATTCAGATGATAAAGACCGCTTACAAGGGCGCTCTTATCGCGTCAATTATGCTAAATCATTTGATGATTTACGCACAGATATTACCTTTGCTGGCTATCGGTTTGCGGATAAAGAGTACCGCACTTTGACGCAATATATGGATGAAGATAGAACGGGCGCCACGCCAAGAGCGACCAAAGAAAACTACCAAGTTTACCTTAATAAGTATTTTGATAATTTTAATGTGTCGCTCAATTACCAATACAGTACGTATTGGCAGGATGATCCTCAAACTCAATATGGTTTATATGCCAATACTAATTTGAGTTTTCCATCTCTCTCTCAATACAACGGAAATATTGCGTTATCCGCGACACGTACAGAGCGCAGTAACGGCTATGAAGATGATTCCATCAATTTGTACTTAACGATTCCACTGTATAGCGGACATAGTCTGACATTCTCCGAGCTTTATTCGCGGTCAGCCAAAAAGAATCAATATAACCATAACGTGGGTTATAACGGCTATGGAGATAATGATAGCTATAGCTTAACTATGGGTTACAACCATGGGCAGGCTATGGATAGCCAAACCAGTTTCAGTGGTTTCTATTCCCGCGATCTCTCGGATGCCAATGTTTCATTCAACGGTAGTTATGTACCTCATCAATATCGCAGTGTGGGGGCATCTATTAATAGCGGTATTACTGTCACGGGTAAAGGTGCTGCATTACACCGTTCCGCGAATGGCGATACGCGCTTAATGGTAGAAACCTCCGATATTGGTGGCGTTCCCTTGAATAACGGTGTGACCAAAACTAACGCATTTGGGCTCGCAGTGATCCCGAATGTGAATAGCTATCGAAAATCAACAGCCACTATCAATACCAGTAAGTTACCTGAAAATATTGAAGCGTTGAGTTCAACCAGTGATATCACGCTGACAAAAGGTGCCATTGGTTATCGCAGCTTCCCTGTGATGAAAGGGGAAAAAGTGTTTGCCGTGATCACCCTGAAAGGAGGTAAAACACCGCCATTTGGTGCCAGCGTTCGTAATGAAGCTAACCAAGAGTTGGGGATCGTTGGGGAAGATGGGGTGACTTGGTTAGTTGGCGTTTCTGGAAAAGAGCCTTTGTGGGTGTATTGGCGTAATCAAAAACAGTGTCAGTTGATGCTGCCAGACACTCCGAATGCCTCTTCTTCCATGCTGTTACTGCCATGTGGCCAATAATCTTTTCGTCAATAAATCATTCTATGAGGTTGATTATGTCTAATTTTCGCAGATCACTGATGGGGCTACTTGCCATCACTTCATTTGCATCTTATAGCGCAGTAACACTGGATAGAACTCGGATTATCTTTCCGGGTAATGAGAATTCAATCAATATTCGCATATCCAATGATAATCCAGAAGAAGCCTATCTAGCCCAAAGCTGGATTGAGGATTTACAGGGGAATAAATTAACCAAAGGGGCCATTTTAGCAACGCCACCATTGCAGCGTATTGAACCTAATAGCCACAGTTTAGTCCGTCTGAGTAAAACGCCTTTATTTAGTCAGTTACCCGATGATAGGGAATCAGTTTTTTATTTTAATCTACGTGAAGTTCCGCCGAAGTCGACGGAAGAAAATACACTACAAATTGCCCTCCAATCCCGTGTAAAGCTGTTTTATCGTCCCGCTAAAATTATCGGCGAATCCGAAACGAAATGGGCGCATAAAGTCACGTTGGTCAAAACACCAAAAGGCTATCGTTTAAACAATGTTACCCCATTTAATCTCACGATTATTGGGGTGGGAAATAATCGTAAACAGTCTGAAGAGAGTGCGTTTGAGGTGGTGATGATTGCGCCGAAGTCGACGCTGGATATTAAATCAAATCCACTTAATACCCCCCATCTTACCTACATCAATGACTATGGCGGTAAACCCACACTGGAATTTCGTTGCCAAGGGGATACTTGCACCGTTTCTGGGGAACAGTGAGTGATAGGGGAAAGCACATGAAAAATATCTCATTGTGGTTAGGGTTAGTCGCAATAAATCTAGTAGCCAGTGTAAATGTGGTGGGTGATGAGTTTGTGGGAAGCGTACCCATCAATGAACCCCGCTATGAATCATCGCAAACGGGATGGTTATTGGTCAATGCGACGGTATTTAATGCACCCTGTGATTTGCAGTTGGCGGGAAAGTTAATGCTGACTAATTGTGGTGCTGGTACCAGTTTTAGTGAGGTTGGAACATTTAACCATACAGCTAAAACTCCCATTATTTTGCAAGTAGTCGATCTTTCTACTGGGCAAAAAGTAGTGCGTTATCCAATGGCATTAATGAATGGCAATAACCTTATTCAGCTGCCAAATATCAGCGAAAGATCCCATCAATTCAGATTGGAGGTTAGCTATGAATAAGTCGCTTACCCTCTGTAGCACTTTGTTGATGGCTATTTTGTGGATCTTTTCAAGAGAAGCAAATGCTCAGGTTCTTGATGTCGAGTTCGGTGGAGAACTGATCAATTTATCTTGCCGGGTGAGTTCGACATCCGTGAATAAAGAAGTTCGTTTAGAAAACTTACGGTTACAGACTCTTAATCAAGAAGACCGTAGCGAAATTACGTCTTTTTCTATTGGCATCGATAATTGCCAGCCTAGTGATTTGGACAAGCTAATCAAAATGACATGGCACAGTTCCCAGCTAGTGAATATTGATGGGCACGATTATGTGGCGACTCAAGGGGAAAGTGGAGTTGTTTTAGGGCTATTGACCCATGACGAAAAACCCATCGAGTGGAATACCCCGATGGAGGTGGGAAAAGTGACCGAAGCGGATTGTGAACAAGAACTTTTCTTTGGTGTATTTGCTCGTAAACCACAATCTGGTTTAGTCAAAGAAGGTGATTTTTCTGGTTGGGTGACTTTTGCTCTGGAGTATGAATAGTGAAAAGAATCAATAGAATAAGTCTATATCTCTGGGGTTTTTTATTACTGAACTCCCCAGCGATATACGGGGATGTGCTGGTGGATGTGACAGCTACGATGGTTGATCCGGCTTGTAATCTCCGTGGTGAGGACGGCAATTCTCCATTACAAATCCATTTTGGAACCATCGAGACCCACAATCTAAATGAAATTTCATTGGCAAAAGATTTTCCGGTGTATATCAGCGGGTGCAATGGTGGAAAGGGGTTATCGATATTGCTAAATCCTAAAGGGTATGGAACTCAAGAATACAGTGGCAAGCAGATCCTATCCACCAGTACAAAAGGGCTTGGCGTTAATCTCTATGATGTCACTGGGGGAAAAACAGATTCTCTGGGGCTTAATCAGCTTCAGCCGATCAATCCGGAGCTAATTAGTGAGACAGAGCACCGAATTAATCTACAGGCTCAGTTGGTTAATACCTTGCCTGTCAGCCAGTTATCTGTAGGGAAATTCACATCTGCGATGATGATTTCAGTCACTTACAACTAGTGAGAACACCGGTATGTTGAAGATTAAACCCATAGCTAAAGTATTTTACTTAGCTGGGAGCCTATTATTACCTATGACGGTACATGCGGATTATGCCGCTCAGATTATTGATCCGAGCTCAGGGTATGTGCTTAAAGTCGATAACAATAGTACGGTAGATCCGACTCCCTACAAAGGCAGTGATGGTCAAAATTATTATCAGGTGGGAGACCCAATTACCTTAGATAGCACCTCCGCTCAAGCGTCGGGAATGGTTAAATGTGTCGGGAGACGCTGGGGGGGGAACAGTACACAAATTCTATCCACCAATTCGTTTCATCGATTATTTATGTATGTCCCAACCACTGGCATTTCCATTGGTGGAAAAGAGACTTACCGCATTAACAGTAACGTAGTGATGACCGTTGAAGCGGATATTATGCAGTGGACAAATCGAGGTGCGGGGGTTTGTTCTCTGGCTTATGAAGATACCAAGTACGAAGTTCCTATGTTTAATAGTCAGTTCCCCATTACGATGACTTTCTATATTAATGAGCGAATTATTGATGGTCAGTTGATGATTTATGGTATGGATCTCGCGGGGTATGTGCGTGCATTTACCGATCCCTTGTCGACGCCACCCTTTAATAGCTGGCCGCTGAATGAAGTTTCAGTGCCACTGCGATTAGCAACATCACAAATCAATGTGGGAGCCATGTGCTCAACCAGTACTAGCTCGGGTGATAAAGCGGTATTGAACTTACGTCATGGGCAATTAAACAGTTTGAATTATGACAGTCGAACTAACGGACAAGTGACTTACAGTTGCTTATTTAGCTCCTCAACGAAAGTGCGTTTGCGCCTAGATTATGCTTCAGATGAAGATCCTCAAAAGCGGCTACCAATGACCAATAATGCCAATGATAAAATTTATAGCGCGCTCACGATTATAGATCAGGAGACCGGTCAATCGGGTCAAGAGTTAAGGACAGAAATTTATGCCAACAAAACATTTGAAATTATTAGCCACCTACAAGGGGAAAATGCCGCAGCCGGTGATTATCATGGGTCTGCGTGGTTAATTGCAACCTATGAGTAGGGATGACTCATCAATTTGCTGGATAAAGCTTGATGGGGGTTGTCCTAACCATTTTTTGAACATGGTTGAGAACGAACCCACGTTACAATAACCGAGATCAAAGGCGACTTCGGTTATTGATTTGCCCGCAGATATATTTGTAATGGCGTTTAATAGGCAGGCTTGCTGTCGCCAATTGGAGAAAGATAAGCCTGTCTGCGCGCTAAAAAAACGGCTAAATGAGCGC
The DNA here is from genome assembly GCF_000156395.1 of Providencia rustigianii DSM 4541. Classification (GTDB taxonomy): domain Bacteria; phylum Pseudomonadota; class Gammaproteobacteria; order Enterobacterales; family Enterobacteriaceae; genus Providencia; species Providencia rustigianii. The sequence continues at coordinate 74,194 of NZ_GG703821.1, read as the reverse complement.
TCACTTTTATGCAGTTTTTTTGCCCATTCTTGGGGAAGGGACGTGATATGCGGAGCCGTTAAAAACTCACGACACAGTGTTGCTAAATGCGTATCACGGGGAATGGGAGCAAAGAAAGGCAGCGGTTTGGCTCGTGCTACCTCATGTAATATTAACTGAATTAAAATTCCTTCTCGCCCATGAAGGTCGTATTCCAAAGGAATATCGACAGCTTCCAGCAATAATTGACGCAGTAGCCTAGAAACCCGCAGAACTTCACACTTACGGCTTTGGCGAGGTGCGACAGTAGGTTCAATATATAAGCTGCGAGTACTGACGTTGAGCATACGTGTTTCATGGAGTGTTTGAGCCGGTATCCACACGCCACAATCAGGGGGAATAACCCATTCTCCATCAGCAGTACTGACCTCTATAAGCCCAGTAGCCCCATATAAAAATTGCGCTCTGCGATGTTCGTGAGCACTTAATAGCACATTCGGGGGGTAATCTGTACCGATGGCTAAAACATCACGAGGCACAGCATCAATTGTGTTCAGTGAAATATTTCGCATGTGGGTTCTACTTGGCTGAGATTCAAACATCATTATCTATTTTTTGAAGTTTGGCAATTCAGGGCCGTTCTTAATATTAGATCAACATAATTCACAGGTTTTACGGACGGCAAAGTTTATCAGAGAGACGCTCTTTTTATTTTATGGCTAATAAGGTTTCCTTGGTCATTAATAAATACAACCACAATATCTTGTTTGTATTCGTTATTTTCATGGATATTTTGTTCCGAAAATGGTGCAACCATAACGCTTTTTGCTATTGGGTTCTGTTGATTTTTTTCATAATAAACTTCTGAAATATTTAAAAAATAAGGCGTTGGATTTTCAATAATGAGTTGTTTATCAGAAGATGAAAGTTTCACGAGGTCAATAACAGATTCAATGTTACCCGAGAGTATTGTGGGGCGGTAAAAAAGTTTAATGCGTATTTGTAATGCGAGCTGTATCAGATTCATACCCTGTTTATTTTGGGGTTTGGGAGAAATATCGAGAACGTTCAAGTAAAATACGGACTCCCTATCTTGCGGGAGATCTTCTCCAATATATTGAATGCGCAGTTGAGCCCCTTCATTGGCCGCAATCTTGGCAACGGGTGGGGTGACAATAAACGGCGCTTTTGTTGTTTCTGGTGTTGAATGAATATCGCCTTCATCAATCCAACTCTGAATCAAACTGGCTTGCTCGCTATCATTAACCGTTTGAATGCTAATCCGTTCCTTGTCGCCTGGATAAATAATTCGAGTGCCTTTTAAGATTAAACTTGCGTGGGTTTGATGGCTCAACAAGAGTAGCACTAAGCTGTAGATGATTTTCTGGATATGCCTCATGATGTTAACCCTCAATTATATGACATGACAACAGTCGCAGTGCTAGAAACGGCGCCTTGAGTGACGCTGTTCGCGTTATAAGGATAATAATAAGCCCCCATGTTGATGGAAAATGAAGGGGCTATTGGGTTGCCTTTGTTCACACTAAAAATTGAAGTGGCATTACTTTGAGCTGAGGTACTATTAGACAAGGTTAATGGTGTATTGATATTGCTTGCTGTAACGAGCCTAAAACCAACACCCGCCGCACCTTGATTTGCTGTGTTATTTAATACTGTTTTATCGCCCGCGAGTAAGCTATTACTGGATAAAAATATAGAAATATCCCGTGAGGCATTACCACCCGCAAGGAAATCTTTGCAGGCAAAGTTAAGATTGAATGGGGTATAACCCGCTCGAGGGGTATTTTTTACTGTATTGATACTAACTGGAGGAAGAGACACAACCAAACCTTGGTTAGAAAAATTACAGGTGGTTAGTATGGGATTATAGGTAATTTGGACAGGTTGTAAGAAAATATCATCGGGTTGGGTTGTCCATACAAATCCCAGTAAAAATGCAAGAAGCCTTGCAACAACGTCAATGAGCCATTCAACGAGCCCGAGTGTTGAAGCATCAGAAGCAAAAACGACAGGGGTAATTGTGGTGGTACTACCTGGCACTTCAATATAATTTGTCGCAGGCTTGCTATCAACTAAAGTAAATTGCATCGTAAAATTAGCATCAAGATCTGACGCAGGATGTGACCCCGTAGTAATATTAGACACATTATTTTTTTCCAAAGCGGTTACTGTAATAGACACAAACTGCTTTCCGCCATTGAACCCTACGGTTGCCGTTCGGTTTTGAAACGGTGATGCTATCCCAACGGTATTTGGGAAAACGCCACGTGGGGTACACGTAAAATTACCCGGATATGTCGTGCGAGTCGCTTTCGATATAGGCGTAGATGTGCTGGTTAGTTCCGTTGATAAATCAAAAGAAATCGCAGGTGCTGTCACGGTTGAGGCCTGCCGACAATTTGCAGATGCATATTGACTTGTTGCTAGTAAGGCTGAAAGCAATAATGCCAATTTCGTTGTTTTCATCATTTTTTCCTTTATCGGCAGAGATTTTTGTTTTTATCCATCGTATTCACTGGATGGTGGATAACACATGTTTTATTCCCTTTAAGTTTGATATAGATAGCCGATGGGAATTGATCGCTTTTTAGGTACAGCACACCTGATTGCCCGACATAGCCAATGCTTTGTTGTTGTGCCTCCATAATTTCAGTGCCGAACGGTAGATTTTTTCCATCTGCGAGTTCACCGCGTAAAATAAAGGTTTGTCGAGTATCCGTTTCTAGCTGGATATAATTAACGGCGCCTTGGTATGGACTGATATTGGCCATATTACCAATGACTTCAGCTCCAGAGGTTTTTTCGGTATCAGATAGGGTATAAGTATTTGCTCTGTATGGCGTGGTGTTAGTCAGCAGGACTACACCTTGTTGATTAGTTAGCGCTGTTTTATCCGAGTTAACCATCATATTATTCGCCATTGGGGCATCAATGATGGTGTAGGTCTGCCCGGTATCGCCGGATAAGGCAATATGTCCGGGGATTGCCACAATCGTGCCTCTCATACCTAATCCAGCTTGGCGATAATCATTGGCTTCGGTATAAGATCCGGACAGGGTTGTATCAGGGTGTTTATAGCTGACATTTCCACCGATTAAATTATTACCACCAGATTGATTGGTACCATTAACAGTATAATTAGTTTGATTATTTTCCCCTGCAATACCACTAACACTCAGTGTGGCTTGTTGATAGCGTGAATCGGTAAAGTAACTGCCCATACTGATGTTTGCGCGTTTTTCAAATAACTGAATAGGGACGCTAACATTCATGTATAAGCGAGTTTCTTCATTGTTATCATAATTACGAATACGTGATACGGAGACACTGTAGGAAATATCATGATAGTTGTTTGAATAACCGACTTGATACTCGCGGCTATTACCGTTGGTATTCCAGTAATCGCGATGGGTACCGGAGACGAAAATGGAGCCAAAATTTTCACCCAGTTGCTGATTCAAGTTTATGGTAAAGGTATTTTTAGCTCGGGAACCACGTAGTGCATCGAACGTACTTAATGAGATATCTGAATTATTGTTATTACCAATTTGATTTGAGTTTTCATCTTGATATCTTTTCCATGCTTGGTAGTTATCATGGGAATAAATAGAATCAGTAAAGCTATAATAGCCACTGGTTGAATAACGATAAGTGGCAAGGGTTAAATTGGTTGAGGTTGAATTAATAAATTTACTATAGGTTAGCCGATAGCTTTGCCCACTTTTATCGCCACTATCGAGAGTGGTATTTGCATGGGTAATATCCGCAGAGATAGCCCCAAAACGAAAATTCCATCCACTGCCGATCACAGCAGAACGATACTTTTCACTAAACAAAATACCGGAATAGAGAGTGACAAGATTATTTAGCCCGTAGTTAATTTCACCTTGCACAAATTTAGGTTGATAGGATGTATTATCAATTTTTGATTGCCCAGCTAAAAGGTTGTAATTGTAAATCCCCTCTTTGAGCATATTTGGTACCGTTGAGTATGGGACTGTAAAAGTCTCTTTTCTGCCATTAGCTTCTTGAATAACCACCAATAAATCACCGCTCCCTGCACTGGGTTGAATATCATTAAATGAAAATTCACCAGGAGGAACATTTTCCTGAAAGACTAAATAGCCATTTTGGTAAACGGTAACGAGGGCGTTAGTCTGCGCCACTCCTCGAATAATCGGCACAAAATTCTGGCTGGAATTGGGGAGCATCCCCATTTCAGTTGCTAACATCATGCCTCGAATGCGAATACTGTTAAATAAAGCACTGGGGGTATAGAAGTCACCCACTTTCAAGCCCGAATTAATTTGGCTGATGGGGCGATAGCCATAGCGAGTGTTATTTGTCCATTTTTGAGCGCTGTGGGAAGTATAGCGATAGCTGGATTCATCACGAAATTGCCATGCACCTAAGTTGATGCCCGAGTTTAATGTTGCATAAAAACTGTCATTATTACGCTTCTCATTTTGTTTTTCTTTATAGCTGTAATAGTTTGTATTATAAGAAAAAATAATAGCAGGAACACCGTAGTTCCATAAGCTAGGGTCAACGTAACCTGATTCAGATTGTTTGAGCGATGCTTGTGGAACCATCATATCTAAACGTAATTCGTTGATTTTGAATTTGTAATGAATATTAGATGCGAGTGAATCAATTAATACATAGTGATTATCTTGTACTGGCTCAATGTTTCTCGGTGATGGTTTCAAGCCTAATTTGGTGATATCGCTTTGTGGAATACTGATTTTTTTACCATTATCTTCGATGCCAATTTCAAATTGCCCTCGCCAAACCTGATTAACATAGACATCTGCCAATTGTTTTCCTGATGGTATTTTCCCTTCAGCGTAGAATCGAGAAATATCCCCTTTTCCAGATTCACCCACCAATAAAGAGGTATCAAATTCATCTGAAAGTGAGTTTTTTGAATATGTTTGTAGCCCTATTAAGATCAGGATGTAGAAATAGTTTTCTCTTTTCATGATGATTTCTTCTATTAAGGCTGAATATTTTTAGATCTGAAAACACCATAGTCGTCAACATAGCTGAGTATGAGATTGTGATTTTTTAACTTTCCTTTTAAAGGTAACTCTTTTGATGATAAAGGCGGGATCATTTCTGAATCAACAAGAGCTAGGTTTTTATCTTCAGGTGTTGTTATCGTCACAATAGTAAAATGGTATTGTGAGTTGTTTTTAACTAATACATTATTGCTATTTATTTGATAACTGATTTTTTCCGTAATATCTTCGGATCTTTCAGTTAAGGCTTTTGGACGATAAAATATTTTAATTCTTGAACGTGTAGCTAATTGAATCGTATTTTTTCCTATCATTGAATCAGGTGTTTTAGGAATATCTAAAATATTTAAATAGAAAACGCTTTCAACATTATTAGGAAGTTTTATATCAGTTTTTTTAATTTTCAATTGCTGCCCTTGTAAACCATCTACTTTGACTATGGGAGGATAAAGATAAAAAGGGGCATTTGAATTTTCTGGTGTTGAATTTATATCTCCACTATCAATCCATGACTGAATTAATGAAGGTGATGTACTGTTATTGGTTAATTGAACTACCATGCTATCAGCTGCTTCTGGATATATAACTCGAGTACCCGTGATAATTACATTTGAAAATGTTTTTAATGGAAATGATAAAGCAAGTAAGAATAAGAGTATTATTTTCATCGTAATTTCTCACTAAAAGCTAGGCTCAGAGAGCCTAGCTTTATTCATTAGTTGTTATAGATATGAAACGGTATAAATTACGTTTGATTGCAAAGCTCCAACTTGGGCAGCAGTAGCATTTGTTTTGTAGTAGCTAGCGATTAAGCTTAAGGTTGAACCCGCGGCTGATGTTGTATTTGCAGCGGTTAACTGAGTGTCAAAGGTTGAATTTAATGGAATCGCAACGGTTGGTGTCGTTGTTTGTGACAGGCTGAAACCAACGTTTCGTGCGACTGATGGGTCGTTTTCATTTGCGGTTGTATTCATTAAATACAAACCAGAGGGAGAAATAGTACTTGATGAGAAATGCAGTTTTAATGTGCCAGTTGGTGTTCCTGCACCAACAAGTGCGCAATTTGAAAATGTAAGAGCAAACGTTTTTTGGTTTTTAGTTATCACCGTATTAGCCGATGTACCAGCATCAGCTGGGACAATTGGATCTAATGCGATCGCCATGTCAGCACTATTACCACCATTAATCGTGCAGGTAGTATCACTAATAGCACCTGAGAAAGAAATAATGCCTCCAGGGCTATTCGTTGCTGCAAGTACTGAACCCGATATCATAGATAAAGAAAATATCGACAGAGAAAGTATATGTCTAGGCATAATTAATCCCATTGAGGTTATGTATTAGTAAAATACAGATGCGATTTAGCTAGTAGAATTACTTAGCTTTGTTAAGCGTAGTTAATGAATTAAGAACTTCAAGATTAATCTTATTTAATTTAATAGAATATTTATCCAATAAAAAAGGGAGTAAAAGAATAAAAGATTAAAGATGCTAGTGATATTGTCAGGTATATCTAGTAAAGATAAAAATAATAAATAAAATTATTAAGATATAAGTTTTATATTGTTTATGAAAAATATTCACCTCCGCTGCTTGTTTTTTAAACTGCCGCTATTTCTATTTTTAGAATAAATTAATTTAAAATTAAAATAATAATCAAAACGATTAATAACATTAATTATCATGAAAATGATTTCATCAGATCTAATTTAACTAACGTTACAGTTTCATGAAAAACATTTTAAAGGCACCAATATAGTGCAATTTAATACTGAATATTTAAATTTAAGGATAAAATTGCTTATTAGTTTTTAGTGATAATTTTAAAAATTGAGACTTGTTCAGTTTTTTTGTTTATATATCGAATTAATAAACGCTATTTTTGAATAAGTGGTTATGATTTTTTTATTATTGAAATAACCTTGATATAGATGTGGTAAATCTAAATTAAAATAATTCTCATTTTGAACTTCTCGGTCATAATGATAAATAACGTAACTTAATAGGGCGGGTATAAAATGATCGGACTATTCAACCGTTGTTTGTCACATGAAGATGCAGGAAAATTGCTATTGCGCTTAGCTGTGGGTGGATTAATGCTATTTCACGGAATGAGTAAGCTATTAACGGGGGCTAGTGGTATCAAAGGATTGTTAGCCTCATACGGTTTGCCCGAATTCATTGCCTACGGCACAATTGTCGGTGAAGTTATTGCGCCTATTTTTATTATTTTAGGGATTCTGACCCGACCTTCTGCTTTGCTGGTCGCATTCACAATGTTTATTGCATGGCTAATGATTGGGCTAGATAAAACGTTTATACTCGATAAAACGGGTGCATGGGCAATTGAAAGTATTGTGTATTTCTTTGTTAGTGCGATTGCTATCGCACTAATGGGGGCAGGAAAATATTCTGTTATGAAAAATGAATGCTGGCGGTAGGCATTGATCGATAAAGAATGCATAGGGCATCAATCTTGATGCCCTATTTTACTGTTTCTCGGCAGCCGTAAAGACAGCCTAATGATGCTGATCGATTACGTAACTAGTTGGTGAAGTTCGGGTTAGATTGGGGGCATATCTAATAAAAAGAACAATATAAATAAGGAATGGGAATGGAATTAACGTTTCTAGGAACCAGCGCGGGTGTACCGACAAAAGATCGAAATGTCACCAGCATGCTGCTGGATTTGATTGGAATTCGCAAAAATTATTGGGTATTTGATTGTGGGGAAGGAACTCAGTACCGAATTTTAAACAGTCCATTTAAACCCTCAAAAATTGAAAAAATCTTTATTACACACTTACATGGTGACCATATTTTTGGGCTACCGGGGTTGCTATGCAGTCGCTCTATGGGGGGATCAACTGACCCATTGACGATTTATGGGCCTAAAGGATTGAAACAGTATATAGAAACCGCATTGTCGCTCAGTAGCTCCTATATGACTTATCCTCTTGAGATTATTGAAATCGAAGAGGGGCAGTTATTTGATGATGGAAAACTGATTGTGACGGCATATTCTCTCGATCATCGGGTGGAATGTTATGGCTATCGCATTGAGGAATACGCGAAACTAGGAGCTCTAAATGCTGACAAACTGGCTCGAGATAATATCCCCCGAGGGCCATGGATGCTGGCGTTGAAGCAAGGGAAGCAGATTCAATTAGATGATGGGCGAGAGGTTAATGGCACCGATTATCTGGAGGAACCAAGAAAAGGTAAAGTCGTTGCCATTTTTGGAGATACTATCCCAACGCCGAATGCCTTACTGTTGGCCAAAGATGCGGATGTCATGGTCCATGAAACAACCTTAGAGGCTGAATTTGAAGATAAAGCCAATGAGCGTGGGCATTCAACAACTCGCCAAGCAGCATTGCTTGCTAGGCAGGCAGGAGTAAAACGCTTTATCGCCACCCATATAAGTGCACGTTATGGGCCTCAAGACATCCCCAGATTATTAGCCGAATGCCAAGCTGAATTTCCGGCGACAGAAATAGCGGAAGATTATCTGACGATTAAAATCTGAAAAAAGTGTCGATTTTTGTTATCAAAATCGACACATAAGGAAATCCCATTTTAATAAATCACCTTCACAAACCCATTTCGGCAATACGTTTCATACTCATCAGTAAGTTGTCGATTAGTCACAATCACATCAAACTGGGATAACTCCCCCATATTGGCTGTCGCAACTTCATCGAACAAATTATAAGGCGCCAACAAAATCTTCCGGATAGATTTTTCCATTCCTTTCTTTTTCATCGGCAAATCATCGATATTGTAGCAAGTCACGCCATAGGTGCTGTGGACTCCAGTGGCGGACATAAAGGCTTTTTTGGGATTAATCGAATCCAGTAATGAAGGCAGTGTTGGGCTATAAAAAGAGTCACTTTTAGGACGATATTCCCCACCACAGAGCAGTGCAGTAGCATTTTTTTTCTGGCTCAGAGCAAGAAAAACGTTATGGGAATAACAAATTCCGGTGAAACTGATCTCTTCGGGGATTAGGGAAATCAAGGTTGCCATTTCGATCCCATTATCAAAAAAGATCACATCGTCTTCACTGACCATACTGGCGGCGAGATTAGGGATGTAGAGTTCTTCTGTTTGATCGGGCGTGAAAATATCAGCGTGGTGTTCGGTTGGTGATAGGTGGGAAGTAGGTTGAGTGACAGAAACAATGTAGCCACCAAGCAGTGACATAGGGATCGGGCCTTCAGTATCCGCATTGAGATCTCGGCGAATGGTCATTTCAGAGACTTCAAGTATTCTAGCGGCTTCTTTGAGATGAATGCGTCCTGAACGTTTGATACATTCACTTAAGCGGCGAAGGCGTTCTTTTTGTTTAGTTTCTATCACCCTACAATCCTTTTTATAATGGCGCGGACGAACCGCGCCCCGTTGTTTAGTACTCACTTGGAGTGGTTTCATCTCCAGTCACAATTGAGACACTTGCGCTTGCGCCAACACGGTTAGCACCGGCTTCAATCATTTTAATCGCTGTTTCACGAGTACGAACACCGCCAGAGGCTTTGACGCCGATTTCGTTACCAACGACTTTACGCATCAATGCGACATGATGCTCAGTTGCACCCATTGTACTGAATCCTGTTGAAGTTTTCACAAAACCAACTTTCATTGTGCGGCAAATTTCACAAACTTGTGTGATTTCTTCATCAGTTAACAGGCAATTCTCTAAAATAACTTTCAAAGTGGCATTTCCGCAAGCGGCAAATACAGCTTCAATATCACGGCGAACGAATTCTAAATCACCACTTTTAAGCATACCAACGTTGATAACCATATCGACTTCATCGGCACCACGGCGAACAGCTTCTGCTGCTTCAAATGCTTTTGCTTCTGTTAAGCATGCGCCTAAAGGAAAGCCTACCACACAGCAAACTTTTACATCACTGTCTTTTAGGCATTCACTTGCAAGAGGCACATAGCCTGTATTAACACAAACAGAGGCAAAGTGATATTGTGCAGCTTCTGCACATAACGTTTTGATATCATTAACAGTTGCGTTTGCTGCGAGTAAGGTGTGATCAATATATTTCGCTAAATCTTGCATTTTAAACCTTCCTATATGATGTGAATTAGGATAAACGTGGGTTAGGTAACAAAGAATGAGGAAATGTGGCAGATATAACACTTGATCATTCGTTATTCGAGATCCTAATCACAAATGATATTTTTGCAACATGATAATGTTAGTATTATATCATTATGTGATTTATTTAACACGAGGGACATTATGGATATAGCAGTTATAGGTTCAAATATGGTCGATTTGATCACTTACATCGATCAAATGCCAAAAGAGGGGGAAACCCTCGAAGCGCCAGCGTTCAAAATTGGTTGTGGCGGTAAAGGTGCTAACCAAGCGGTCGCGGCGGCAAAACTGAACTCAAAAGTGATTATGTTAACCAAAGTCGGTGACGATATCTTTGCTGATAATACCATTCGTAATCTTGAGTCTTATGGCATCAATACCCGTTATGTAGAAAAAGTGCCTTGTACATCCAGTGGGGTTGCGCCAATTTTTGTGAATCAAAACTCCTCTAACAGTATTTTGATCGTCAAAGGTGCGAATAAATTCTTATCTCCAGAAGATATCGATCGCGCTGCTGAAGATCTGAAAAAATGTAAGTTGATCGTACTGCAATTAGAAGTACAGCTGGAAACGGTGTATCACGCAATTGCATTCGGGAATAAGCATAACATTCCTGTGTTGCTTAACCCAGCCCCAGCTCAGCGTTCATTGGACTTAGATTTTGCGTGTCGTTGTGACTTCTTTGTACCGAACGAAACGGAGCTGGAAATTCTCACCAATATGCCAGTAGATACCTTGGATAATGTTCGTCGCGCAGCCCAATCTTTATTAGATAAGGGACTGAAAAACCTGATTGTTACATTAGGTGATAAAGGCGCGCTATGGATGACTCGTGACAGTGAGTTGTTAATCCCTGCAATCAAAGTGAATGCTATCGACACCAGCGGTGCAGGTGATGCCTTCATCGGTTGCTTCTCCCATTACTATGTTCACACCGGAAATATCGAAGAAGCAATGAAAAAAGCCGTTCTGTTTTCTGCATTTAGCGTAACAGGCAAAGGTACTCAATCCTCTTATCCGAGTATTGAGCAATTTAGTGAATTTGTTCAGTTAAGTAATTAGTCCTTATCGTCTTTCAAGCACCAGATGCATTGCCTGTACCCGCAATATTTGCTCTGAATTTGAATGATGTTGAGCATGACCGGTTGAAATGAATGCCGCCAATAGAGCGATAAAGCAACGTTTAACCGGTTAAAAATATTATAAAAATTATTAAGGGTTACCATGAACATTAAGAACATCACTCAGTTACCTGATGGGTACCTGAATAAGACACCTCTATTTCAATTTATCCTACTTTCCTGCTTATTCCCGTTATGGGGATGTGCAGCTGCACTTAATGACATTTTAATCACACAGTTTAAAAGCGTTTTTGAACTCAGTAACTTTGCGTCAGCATTAGTGCAAAGTGCGTTCTATGGTGGCTACTTTTTGATTGCGATCCCGGCTTCACTCGTGATCAAAAAAACCAGCTATAAATATGCGATCATGATTGGATTGATCTTGTATATCGTGGGTTGCACCATGTTCTTCCCAGCTTCACACATGGCAACCTACACCATGTTCTTAGCGGCGATCTTTGCGATCGCAATCGGTCTAAGCTTCTTGGAAACCGCAGCGAATACCTACAGTTCGATGATTGGTCCAAAACAGTATGCGACCTTGCGTTTGAACATCAGCCAAACTTTCTACCCAATCGGTGCCGCTGGCGGGATCTTGCTGGGTAAATATTTAGTGTTCTCAGAAGGTGAAAGCTTACAAAATCAAATGGCGGGTATGGATGCGACGCAGCTTCATGAATTCCGTCTGGCAATGTTAGAAAATACCCTCGAACCTTACCGTTATATGATTATGGTGTTGGTCGTGGTAATGATTCTGTTTTTAGTGACTAAATTTCCAAAATGTAAAGTGGCTGAAACGGTGGAACATAAACGTCCATCAGCGATGGATACTCTGAAATACTTAGCGAAAAACAGTCGTTTCAGAAAAGGCATTATCGCTCAGTTCTTATATGTGGGGATGCAAGTTGCGGTTTGGTCATTCACCATTCGTTTAGCGCTTGAAATGGGCGATATCAACGAGCGTGATGCCTCTAACTTTATGGTGTACAGCTTCGCTTGCTTCTTTATTGGTAAATTTATTGCCAACATTCTGATGACCCGTTTCAATGCAGATAAAGTGCTAATTATCTATTCTATTATCGGCGTGCTGTTCTTAGTGTATGTCGCCTTTATGCCAAGCTTTACCGCTGTTTACGCTGCTGTATTAGTGAGTATTTTGTTCGGACCATGTTGGGCAACTATCTATGCAGGAACCCTCGAGACTGTTGATAACGAACATACTGAAATGGCGGGAGCGGTGATTGTGATGGCGATAGTCGGCGCGGCAGTGGTTCCAGCGATTCAAGGCTATGTTGCAGACCTCACTCATTCACTCCAGCTTTCTTTCTTAGTTTCTATGTTGTGCTTTGTATATGTGGGTATTTACTTCGTTGGTGAACGCCGCTTCAAAGCAAAACAAGCCGCTAAATAAACCAAAAAGTATATTGGGTAGGCTTGCCTGCCCAATTCTCATTATCAAACCGTGAGTATGACCATGAACACAATGATCCCGTTACATAAAAGCTTATTTACGGAAAAACCGACATTAATCGTTAAAAATAGCCAGTTTTCCGTTTCCGCATTTGTTTATCACTCTGGGGTTCAAGGTTTACGCGTTGAAAACCAGCAAGGTCACCTGACAATTTTGCCATTTTTAGGGCAGATGATTTGGGATGCGGAGTTTTGTGGGCAAAACCTGAAAATGGAAAATATGTTTTCAGAGCCTAAACCCGTCCCCACCGTGATTGAAACGTATGGATGTTTTGCATTCCATTCCGGCTTAATCAGTAATGGCTGCCCATCACCAGAGGATAATCATCCATTACATGGAGAAATGCCTTGTGCATCCATGGATAGCGCATGGCTTGAACTGACTGAAAATAGTCTGAAAGTGTGTGGCGAATATGAGTATGTGATGGGGTTTGGTCATCACTATCGCGCAGCACCTTCCGTGCAATTACATGCTGGCAGCTCGCTATTTGATATTCATATGTCGGTGACGAATTTAGCATCGGTGCCAATGCCGCTTCAATATATGTGCCATATGAATTATGCCTATGTGGATAATGCAACACTGACGCAAAACATCCCAGAGCAAGCTATCAAGCTACGTGAGTCTATTCCTGGACATGTCCATCCAACCCAAAAATGGCTCGATTTCAATCAAGCATTGAAATCAGGCGAAATCACCTTGAATCAGCTTAACCAGCCACAAATGTGCGACCCGGAAATTGTCTTCTTTATGGATAATTTGAGCCAATATACGGCTAATCCAGAGTTTAGAATGACATCTCCTGCGGGTAATACTTTTGTGACTCGCTTTAAATCAAATGAACTTAATTATGCGACTCGCTGGATTTTATATAATGGCGACCAAAAGGTTGGGGCGTTTGTACTACCAGCAACATGCCGTCCTGAGGGGTTTCTTGCTGCAAAAAATAACCAAACATTGATTTGGTTAGATGCGGGGGAAAATCGTCAATTTACAGTGACGACGGGTGTAGAAAAGTAATTTTTAATTATTCTTTTCGTGAAGGCTGCTGATTAGTAGCCTTTTTTATTGCTGAATAACGGCAATACTCAGTATTGTTTGTCATGAATAATTCATTATTGGACTATATGAAAAGTAATTGATAATTATTAGGAAACTTAAGTGAATAATTGCTATCTTAGCGATTATTCACTCATAATTTAGAGTGTTATTTTTCATACAGCAAGTTGATTTTAGGGCAATAAACCATGATTCAAACACTACTCGAAAAATATGCTGTCGGTATGACTATCATTACCGTCTGTTTGGTTGTGTATTTAATTTTCGAGATTTTACATAAAAGACATAAACATAAAAGAAAAAGTATTCTGGTTCATGTAATCCAAACTATTGTGTTGTGTGTGATTGTTTTAGCCATTGCTCAGACCGTGGATATGGCAGCCAGTGATTTCGAGCTCAGCTTTATTTCTACACCATTAATTAATTTAGTGGCGATATCGGCGATTACATTAATTATTATGCGAAAGCTGTTTCAGTTAGCAAACCGCCTTGAAAAACAACAAATTAAAAAAGGTAGTGACCCAACTTCAGCACGAATTATCGCTCGTATATTTAAAACCACCGTTTTTGTCATCATCGTCCTATTGTTTGGTGAACACTTTGGCATGAGCCTCTCAGGCTTAATGGCATTTGGTGGGTTAGGTGGTATCGCGATTGGTATGGCGGGTAAAGATATCCTGAGTAACTTTTTCTCTGGGATTATGCTCTACTTTGATCGCCCCTTTAATATTGGGGACTGGGTGAGTTCTCCAGATAGAAATATTGAAGGTACAGTAGTCGAAATTGGCTGGCGGTTGACCAAAATAGTCACTTTTGACCATCGTCCTTTATATATTCCCAACTCGTTATTTTCATCAATTAGCGTAGAAAATCCTGGGCGCATGACCAACCGACGAATTAAAACGGAAATTGGTTTACGCTATGAAGATTCTGACAAAATTAGTGCCATAGTGGATGATATCCGCACGATGCTGAAACAAGATGAAAATATCGATACAGGGCAAACGTTATTGGTTTATTTTGATGCTTTTGCAGATTCATCATTGAATATTATGGTGTACTGTTTTACCAAAACAACTGTGTGGGCTGAGTGGTTAGATGCACAGCAAACGGTCTACTTAAAGATTATTGAGATCGTTAAAAAGCACGGTGCAGACTTTGCTTTCCCATCTCAAACGTTGTATGTGGAAAAAAACCAGTAACTTCCCAATCCTGTAAAATTAACCGACTCATTCACTGTAATATAAATGTGAATTAGTCGGTTAATCTGCAAACTATTTCTATGTTATGTTTTAATGCTGATGAGTCGTGAGTCCTCCTTTGAAATTTTTATGCTATTAACCAGCAAGTTATAAAAAAGATTCAACTTAGGTCAATTTGAATTTTTCTGCTCACGCTTCGATTGTTTCAATCTCGTTATCTATCAAGTATATTGACCGCCTCTTTACCTCAGCTAACCAAGAGCCAGACTGCTATGAAGAAAATCAATGTGGCATGTAGCCAGGGGGTCGCTATCTATTTTACTGGTGCTTTTCAGTGGGTAGATATTCGCGATGCACAGTTAAACAATATTGCTGCGGTTGTGCTATCTGAACAAGATGCCAACCAAGGGCTGTGGAAGAGGGTTGCTGATAGTAAGCTCAGTATTCCACTGTTTATCATTAGTGATAAACAGCTACCAGAACATGGAAATAAACCACCCTATTTAACCGCATTATTGCCACCAGCCCCTGCGGCTCGTGAAGAAAATAGCCGTCAGTTACGTGAGGCGGCGAATCAATATCTTGAGCAGTTATTACCCCCATTTTTTGCTCGAATGATGGATTATGCTGCTGGACACAATGTGACTTTTGCATGTCCGGGGCATCAAGGCGGACAATTTTTCCGTCGCCATCCTACCGGAGAGCAATTCTATCAATTCTACGGTGAAAACTTATTTCGTACTGACCTGTGCAACGCCGATGTCGCCATGGGAGATTTGTTGATTCATGAAGGAGCGGCAAAAGAAGCACAAAAATTTGCAGCGAAAGTGTTCAATGCCGATAAAACCTATTTTGTGCTCAATGGTACTTCATCATCGAATAAAGTGGTTCTGAATGCCTTGCTCACACCGGGAGATTTAGTGCTCTTTGACCGAAACAATCACAAATCAAACCATCACGGGGCGCTTATTCAAGCAGGAGCAACCCCCGTTTATTTGGAAACTGCCCGTAACCCATTTGGGTTTATTGGCGGCATTGATGCTCATTGTTTCGCGGAAGAGTATCTGCGTGAGTGCATTAATGAAGTGATGCCAGAAAAAGCGCAAGCTGAGAAGCCATTTCGTCTGGCAGTGATCCAGTTAGGAACCTACGACGGTACGGTCTATAACGCAAGGCAAGTGGTCGATAAAATTGGGCATCTTTGCGAATATATTTTGTTCGATTCTGCATGGGTTGGTTACGAACAATTTATCCCAATGATGCGCCAATGCTCCCCATTATTGCTGGAATTAAATGAAAATGATCCAGGAATTATGGTTACGCAGTCGGTACATAAACAACTCGCTGGTTTTTCCCAAGCCTCGCAAATTCATAAAAAAGATAATCATATTAAAGGGCAGCAGCGATTTGTATCCCATAAAAAACTCAATAATGCCTTTATGATGCATGCCTCGACTAGCCCATTTTACCCGTTATTTGCCGCTTTGGATGTGAATGCACGTATGCATCAAGGAGAGGCTGGAGAAATGATGTGGATGGAGTGTGTGAGACAAGGGATTGAAGTCCGTAAATCCATAATTAAGCATTGCCGTTACTTTAAACCGTTTGTGCCTGAATTCGTCGATGGTAAACCGTGGGATGAATACCCTACCGAGCAAATTGCTTCGGAACAGCGTTTCTTTAATTTTATTCCAAAAGAACGTTGGCATGCCTTTGATGGATACGCACAAGATCAATACTTTGTTGACCCTTGTAAATTAATGCTGACCACTCCGGGAATTGATGTGGAAAGTGGTGAGTATGAGTCTTTCGGGGTTCCAGCCACCATTCTGGCGCACTTCCTGCGTGAGCATGGGGTGATCCCTGAAAAATGCGATTTAAACTCCATTTTGTTCCTGTTAACCCCCGCAGAGTCACAAGAAAAGCTTGAGCTGCTGGTTTCTCATTTGGTGCGTTTTGAGCAACTTTTAGATGAAGATGCGTTATTAGAAGAGGTTTTACCTTCAGTTTATCAGCGTTATCAAGAACAATACCAAGGCTATACTTTACGTCGCTTATGCCAAGAAATGCACCAGTTAAGTGTGGATTTCAATATTAAACAGCTACAAAAACAGATGTTCAGGAAAGTGCATTTCCCGCAAGTGAAAATGAACCCACAACAGGCTCACGTTGAATTTATTCGTGGAAATGTGGAGTTATTGCCATTGAATGAATTAGAAGGGCGCATTGCCGCAGAGGGAGCATTACCTTATCCTCCGGGAGTACTGTGTGTGGTGCCGGGAGAAGTGTGGTCAGGCCCTGTCCTGCAATACTTCAAAGCGTTGGAAGCGGGGATTAATGCGCTACCGGGCTTTGCTCCTGAACTACAGGGTGTCTATATCTCGAAAAATGAAGATGGGCCTAAACGCGTGTATGCGCATGTTTTGAAATAATTTTCTTCGTATTCAGATACTAATCATAGATTTTGCCTTATGAGATAGCTAAATTGGGATCAGTAAAATGCTGATCCCAATTAACGACAAGGTAACGCTATGACAAAAAAGATTATTCTTGATTGTGACCCAGGGCATGACGATGCTATCGCCATGTTATTGGCTTACGGTAATCCGGAGATTGATTTACTGGCTGTCACCACGGTAGCTGGCAACCAAACCCTCGAAAAAGTCACCTATAATGCTCGAGCGATTGCCAAAATGGCAAATATTTGCGGCATTCCGTTTGCGGCGGGATCGGCTCGTCCATTAGTGCGTGAAGTTGAAGTTGCACCAGATATTCACGGTGACTCAGGGCTTGATGGGCCTGAGCTTCCAGTTCCCACATTACAGTTAGATGAGCGCCATGCTGTCGCGCTAATCATTGAAACGATTATGGCCCATCCGCCAAAAACCATCACATTAGTGCCAACAGGCGCGCTGACCAATATTGCTCTAGCGGCGAGATTAGAACCCCGCATTGTGGAGAGAGTGAAAGAAGTGGTATTGATGGGTGGCGGTTACCACGTGGGTAATTGGAGTCCGGTCGCGGAATTTAATATCAAAATTGACCCTGAAGCAGCACACATTGTTTTTAATGAAACATGGCCGTTAACCATGGTGGGATTGGATCTTACTCACCAAGCCCTAGCAACCCCCGAAGTTGTCGCAAAAATTGCAGATATTGGGACTAATTGCTCGCAATTTGTTGTCGAACTATTAGATTTCTTTGGAAAAATGTACAAGCAGGCTCAAGGCTTTGATGCACCCCCAGTTCATGATCCTTGTGCAGTTGCATATGTCATTGATCCGTCAGTCATGACGACTCAGAAAGTACCTGTGAATATTGAATTAACCGGTACATTGACTCTCGGTATGACGGTGGCGGATTTTCGTTATCCTATTCCTGAAGATTGCCATACCCAAGTCGCGGTGAAATTAGATCGTGATAAGTTTTGGAAAATGGTCATTGATGCACTGAAAAATATTGGTTAATAAAAATCGTATTCTGATCTAGTCGTGAATAAGTCAAACGCCCTTTTTATCATTGATAAAGAGGGTGCTTCATTCAACCTTTTCAAATTAATGATTAGCTTCCTAAGATTTATTAGGAAAAAGTGTTTTTCTAAATAGCCTATATTTCTCCATCTCATCAATTAATTTATTATTTTCCTATAGGTCGCTATTAATAAAAATGGTACGCATCTATGCACTGTGCTATTGTGCATTCAATGCCGTAATGCTATTTTAGTCATTGCTACCTACAGGATCATAAATGACTCATGGAGGAGGTTTATGTGAATGAAGATAATGATTGTCGTTTAATTTTTAGAGATGAGTATTTACGACTATTTTATGTCTATGGCAAGTTACATCGTCTAATTCCGTCTATCATCTGCACTGTTTTAGCCCGAAAGTTAGACATGCTAAATGCAGCAAAAACATTACAGGATTTTAAAAGTCCCCCAGGAAATCGGTTTAAGCAGCTGAAACCACCGTTGGAAGAATTTTACTCAATTAGAGTTAATGGGCAGTATCGGCTTATATTTAAATGGAAAGATACAGTCGAGGGATTGTATTTGGATCCTCATAAAGATGTTTAGCTAGATGATTTATTTGGAATAGAAAAACCGGAGGATTTGATGCAAGCGACGAGAAAACCTGCAAGTGTGGGGGATATTTTGTTATATGAATACTTACTCCCTACAGGGATGAAAATTCATGAGCTGGCAGAATTATTAGGTGTTCATAGAAACACGGTAAGCTCTTTGATTAATAATAATCGAAAGTTATCAACTGACATGGCATTTAAGCTCGCAAAAGCGTTTGGAACCAGTAAGCAATTTTGGATAAATTTACAACAGGCTCTAGATATCTGGGAGGTTGAAAATGATCCTCGATTGCAGGAAGAAATTAGTCATATTTTGCATTATGAAGATTTTCTAAAACAAAAATCACAGAAAGTCGCCTAAACAACCGCACAGTTTATTATGACAAAAGAAAGCTAGCTGCTAAAATGCGGCTTTCTTTTGCTATTTCACAAAGCATAAGCCTTAAATTCGATACCAACACCAAAAGACCAGCATGCAACAAAATCAAACGTTAGAACAAAATACCCCATCAACAACCGATGGTGACAAAAATCTTAACCGCTTCTCGGTTGCGCCGATGTTAGATTGGACAGACCGTCATTGCCGTTATTTCCATCGCTTACTGACTAAAAATACGTTGTTGTATACCGAAATGGTGACCACTGGTGCGATTATTTTTGGTAAAGGTGACTATCTTGCGTATAGCGAAGAAGAGCATCCAGTTTCCTTACAGCTTGGTGGTAGTGATCCTGCGGCACTGGCTCAGTGTGCCAAGTTGGCGCAAGAGCGCGGTTATGATGAAATCAATCTTAACGTGGGTTGCCCGTCGGATCGCGTACAAAATGGGCGTTTTGGTGCTTGTTTGATGGCTGACGCCCAATTAGTGGCAGATTGCGTGAAAGCGATGCGTGATGTGGTGTCGATTCCCGTGACAGTCAAAACTCGTATTGGTATCGACGAGCAAGATAGCTACGAATTTCTCTGTGATTTTATCGATACAGTTTCGACCAAAGGTGACTGCGATACATTTGTTATCCATGCTAGAAAAGCATGGCTATCAGGTCTTAGTCCGAAAGAAAATCGTGAAATCCCGCCTTTAGATTACCCGCGAGTTTATCAACTAAAACGTGATTTTCCTCATCTGACAATGGCGATAAATGGCGGCGTTAAAACCCTTGAAGAAGCCAAAGAACATCTCAAGTATTTAGATGGTGTGATGATGGGGCGCGAAGCCTATCAGAATCCATCAATTTTAACGGCGGTTGATAATCAACTGTTTGATGAAACAATGCCAATTGTGGACAACATTGAAGCGGTACGTCGCATGTATCCGTACATTGAAAAAGAGCTGTCTAATGGTGCCTACTTAGGGCACATGACCCGCCATATGCTAGGGATTTTCCAAGGTATTCCGGGAGCTCGTCAATGGCGTCGTCATTTAAGTGAAAATGCTCACAAAAAAGGGGCAGACTTGACGGTAGTTGAACAAGCATTAGCCTTTGTCACTCGAGGCGAGTAAATACCAATTAAACGAAATAACAGTTTCTGTATTTACACCAAGGTATCAGATTATCTGCATGCTATGCTTAAAATAATGTTGATAAATAAAATAGGTGGTAAATGAAACTGTTATTAATGGCTTCATTAATTTTAGTTGTTGCTGGTTGTTCAAATACAGGTGGTAAACCTGCTGATCCTCCAAAACAAGATCCCTATGAGGGCAGTGTACTGAATACCATCAAAGAAAATCAGCAGAGATATAAAGAGCAGCAAGCTCGCAAAGGTATTTACTAATCAAAAAAGCGCCGAGTTATCAATCGCTCGGCGCTTTTTTATTGCTTAAGGGATTAGCAGGCTAGAACCTTGCGTTTTTCTCTGTTCCAGCGTTTGGTGTGCTTTTTGTGCATCTTTTAGTGCAAAGATTTGTGATGCAGGAACATCCACATTGACCTTACCACTTAGAATCATATCAAACAGTGCATTACTGGCTTGATCTAACTCAGCTCTGTTAGTCACATAGACGCCGAGTGATGGGCGGGTAACATATAGCGCGCCTTTTTGGTTAAGAATACCAAGGTTTACACCAGTTACTGCCCCCGACGCATTTCCAAAACTCACCATTAATCCTCTGCGTTTTAGTGAGTCTAAAGAAGCTAGCCAAGTGGCTTGCCCGACCGAGTCATAAACCACATTCACTTTTTCGCCGTGAGTGATTTCTTTAACTCGCTCTGCAATATTTTCAGTTTGGTAGTTGATCACTTCCCAAGCACCCGCAGCTTTGGCGCGTTGTGCTTTCTCTTCTGAGCCAACAGTGCCAATCATTTTTGCGCCTAATGCTTTTGCCCACTGACAGGCAATTAATCCCACACCACCCGCTGCGGCATGGAATAAAAACACTTCATCTTTTTGAATTTTATAGGTTTGATTTAGGAGGTAGTAGACGGTCATTCCCTTGAGTGAGCTGGCGGCAGCTTGTTCGAAGGAGATATCGTTTGGCAAATGAGCCACTGCATTAACCGGGACATTATGGACTTCACTATAGGCACCTAAAGGGCTTTGAGCATAAACCACTCGATCTCCTGGCTTGAAACCAGTGACTTGAGAGCCTGTCTTGACGACCACACCCGCCGCCTCGGTTCCTAAACCACTCGGTAAAGCTGGCACTGGGTACAATCCACTGCGAACATAGGTATCGATAAAATTTATACCAATGGCGCGGTTTTCGATTTGGATCTCGTGCTCGGCGGGCTCTTTTGGGGAATAGTCAACAAAATTGAGAACTTCAGGACCACCATGCTGCGAGAATTCAATACGTTTTGCCATGATTATCTCCAATGCTTTAGTTTATTTTATTCACAGTACCAATTGCGCCATCATAACGCGATGCTTTAATAATAAGAATTATCGGTTTGTGCGTTGTGTTGGTGATGATGGCAATAATATCTTGTTGAGAGATTGATAAAGACGCCACACGACATCACAGATTGGCGTATACTAACTGTTGGTTAATTATAGACGTGGATATTTTAAGTATGGCTAAAAAACCCTCCTCAGATTACAAGACAAATACACCGCGAGATCGGCAAATGGAAGGGCTCAAACTTCCACCGCACTCTATTGAAGCGGAGCAGTCTGTTTTGGGGGGACTGATGTTGGATAATGAGCGCTGGGATACGGTTTCAGAGCGCGTCACATCGGCAGACTTTTTTAGTCGTCCTCACCGTACTATTTTTTCGCAAATGCAATTTTTGCTGGAACAAGGCAAGCCCATTGACTTAATCACGCTTTCTGAATCCCTTGAACAACAAGGGGAATTAGATGGTGTTGGCGGCTTTGCTTATTTAGCTGAATTATCAAAAAATACGCCAAGTGCGGCGAATATTAATGCTTATGCTGATATCGTTCGTGAACGTGCAGTTGTTCGCGATATGATTTCTGTGGCAAATGAAATTGCCGATGCGGGTTATGATCCGCAGGGGCGCAGTAGTGAGGACTTGCTTGATTTAGCAGAAAGTAAAGTTTTCCAAATCGCAGAATCTAGAGCAAATAAAGAAGATGGTCCAAAAGGGATCGAAGCGATTCTGTCTGAAACGGTAGAGAAAATCGAACAGCTATATCAGCAGCCCCACGATGGGGTAACCGGCGTCTCGACGGGTTATCAAGATTTGGATAAGAAAACCGCGGGATTACAGGGCTCTGACCTGATAATTGTGGCTGCGCGTCCATCAATGGGTAAAACGACTTTCGCGATGAACTTATGCGAAAACGCAGCGATGACGGAAGAAAAACCGGTACTCATTTTCAGTTTGGAGATGCCCGGTAACCAGATCATGATGCGTATGTTAGCGTCCCTTTCTCGCGTCGACCAAACGCGTATTCGTACGGGGCAATTAGATGATGAGGATTGGGCGCGTATCTCCAGCACCATGGGGATCTTGATGGAAAAACGCAATATGTACATCGATGATTCGTCTGGTTTGACACCAACGGAAGTTCGTTCCCGTGCACGACGTATTTATCGTGAACATGGTGGGTTAAGTCTCATTATGATCGACTACCTTCAGTTAATGCGAGTGCCCGCGTTATCGGATAATCGTACATTAGAAATTGCAGAAATTTCGCGTTCATTGAAAGCGTTAGCAAAAGAACTCAATGTACCCGTTGTAGCACTATCTCAGTTAAACCGTAGCCTTGAGCAACGAGCAGATAAACGCCCTGTGAACTCCGATTTACGTGAATCTGGGTCTATCGAGCAAGATGCTGACTTAATTATGTTTATCTATCGTGATGAGGTTTATCACGATAATAGTGACCTCAAAGGGGTTGCAGAGATTATTTTGGGTAAACAGCGTAATGGTCCAATAGGGACGGTGAGGTTGACGTTTAATGGGCAGTGGTCGAGGTTTGATAATTATGCCGGGCCGGCCTATCAGGACGAGTAACCCTCGTCATACTTCACACTGTGGCGTTGTTGGCTGCGCTCGCTAACCTGAGTCACATACTTATGTATGTTCCCCAGGCTTAGCTTTTCTTGCCGCCTAGCCACATTGCGAATTATTTAGAGGTTGGTAATCTCGTCATATTTTGAGCTTATAGAAGATTAAAGATTATTTCGGTTAATTTAAGTTTTGGCAGTTGGTTGATAAATTTTAAAATGAATAATTAAGAGGAAGAAATGAAAGCGGCAACAGCATTAATAAACCGCCGCGCTCTGCGACACAACCTGCAACGAGTTAGAGAGTTGGCACCAAATAGCCGCCTGATTGCAGTTGTTAAAGCAAACGCTTATGGTCATGGGTTAGTGGGAGTGGGCACTGAAGTTCAAGAGCTTGTGGACGGGTTTGGTGTTGCGCGTTTAAATGAAGCTTTGCTCCTGAGACATCAAGGTATCAATAAACCGATTGTTTTACTTGAAGGTTTCTTCGAGCAATCGGATTTACAGCTGATGGTAGAGTACAATATCGATACGGTAATCCACTGTGTTGAACAGCTGGAAATGCTAGAAAGTGCTCAGCTTGCCAAACAAATCAAAGTGTGGATGAAGTTGGATACCGGCATGCATCGTTTAGGCGTACTTCCTCAACACGCTGAAAGTTTTTATCAACGTCTACAAAGCTGCCAGAACGTTGACCTGCCTATCAATATTGTCAGTCATTTTTGCCAAGCAGATGCTCCTGAACTGCCTACTACCGCGAAACAAATCGAATGCTTCCAACAGTTTGTATCCGATAAACCGGGTGAAAAATCGATCGCGGCTTCAGCTGGGATCCTACTATGGCCAGAAGCACATTATGACTGGGTTCGCCCAGGAATTATGATGTATGGCGCATCTCCTCAAGAAGGCAAAAGTGCCGCAAGCTTCGGTTTACTCCCCGTTATGACCTTAAAATCGAGCCTGATTGCCGTGAGAGAGCATTCTGCTGGGCAGTGTGTGGGTTATGGCGAAACATGGCGCAGTGAACGCAATACTCTCTTGGGCGTGGTCGCAATTGGTTACGGAGATGGTTATCCACGTAATGTTCCATCAGGTACGCCAGTGCTGGTTAATGGAAGAAAAGTCCCAATTATTGGGCGAATTTCCATGGACATGACTGTGGTGGATTTAGGTCCAGATTCCACAGATAAAGTGGGTGATGATGTCATTCTATGGGGTAATGCACTGCCAGTGGAAGAAATTGCAGCGCAAACGGGCATTATTAACTATGAGCTTCTCACTAAGCTCACCTCGCGAGTCGCAATGGAATATGTAGACGAATAGATCATAACGGGTTATTTTCACAAGACAAAAAGTAAAAAGATAACCTACAAGTGGGAGATATCCTGTGTACCAACATGTTGATGCTTATCCGGGCGACCCAATTTTATCGCTGATGGATGAATTTAATAAAGATACTCGTGAAGGCAAGATTAACCTGAGTATTGGTCTTTATTATGATGCAGAAGGGAAAACCCCTGAGCTGGAAACCGTCGGCACAGCGAAAGCTGCACTGCGTAAACTCCCAGCGAGTGCTTCACTATATCTGCCAATGGAAGGTTTGAAAGACTATCGTACTGAACTGCAAAAGTTAGTATTTGGTGAAGATTGCCCGCTGATTGGCCAAGAGCGTATTGCAACAGTCCAAACTATCGGTGGTTCTGGTGCATTAAAAATCGGTGCAGACTTTTTACATCACTATTTCCCAAACTCTGAAGTCTGGTGCAGTGACCCAACATGGGAAAACCATGCATCTATTTTTTCGGGCGCAGGAACCAAGGTTCACTATTATCCTTACTTTGATGAAAAAACCAAAGGTGTGAAATTTGATGAAATGCTGGCAACTTTTAAGAAGTTACCAGAAAATAGCATCATTTTAATGCACCCTTGCTGCCATAACCCAACAGGTTCCGATCTAACGCCTGCTCAGTGGGATGAAGTCACCAAAGTCGCATTAGAGCATAAACTAATTCCATTCTTAGATATCGCTTACCAAGGTTTTGCTGAAGGTATCGATGAAGATGCTTATGCCATTCGTACGATGGTTAAAGCTGGTTTACCGGTATTTGTCAGTAATTCATTCTCTAAAATCTTTGGTATTTATGGGGAGCGTGCTGGCGGTTTATCCGTTATCTGTAAAGATAAGGATGAGCGTGACCGTGTGTTAGGTCAGTTGAAAGCGGGTGTTCGTCGTCTATATTCAAGCCCACCATCAAATGGTGCAAAAATTGTTGCAGCGGTGCTCACTGATAGCCAACAAAAAATGAAATGGCTGGAAGAAGTTGAAGCAATGCGTTTGCGTATTTTAGAAATGCGTACCGTATTAGTGGATGAAT
Organism: Providencia rustigianii DSM 4541; assembly: GCF_000156395.1. GTDB lineage: Bacteria > Pseudomonadota > Gammaproteobacteria > Enterobacterales > Enterobacteriaceae > Providencia > Providencia rustigianii. Next base: position 48,328 of record NZ_GG703821.1, on the reverse strand, counting down.
TGAAGAAAGCCCTGCCAAATAAAAACTTCGACCATCTGTTAAAACAGCGCGGTATGTTTAGTTATACCGGTTTTTCTCAGCAACAAGTTGACCGTTTGAGAGATGAATTTGCAGTGTATTTGGTAGGAACAGGACGTGTCTGTATGGCTGGAGTTAACCGTCATAACGTGAAACGTATTGTCGAAGCGTTCACGGCTGTAAGCCAATAATGCATTATTTTTGATATAAAAGGGGAACTCAGTTCCCCTTTTTTAATACGATTTTGCTTAGTATCCGCGTTCTAAAATTGGTTTTAAGAATCGAGCTGTATGTGATTTTTCACATTCCGCAACCTGTTCTGGTGTACCGGCAACAAGGATCTCACCACCGCCGCTACCACCTTCTGGGCCTAAATCCACAATCCAGTCAGCAGTTTTGATAACATCGAGGTTGTGCTCAATCACAACAATAGTATTGCCCTGATCACGTAGTTGATGAAGCACCACTAACAGTTGTTGAATATCGGCAAAATGTAGGCCAGTAGTCGGTTCATCCAGAATATAGATGGTTTGCCCAGTCCCGCGTTTAGACAATTCACGCGCTAATTTCACACGCTGTGCTTCACCACCCGAAAGGGTTGTCGCAGATTGCCCTAAACGGATGTAAGACAGACCAACATCCATCAGTGTTTGTAGTTTACGCGCCAGTGGAGGAACCGCATCGAAGAATTCACGGGACTCCTCAATAGTCATATCCAACACTTCGTGAATACTTTTACCTTTGTATTTAATTTCCAAGGTTTCACGGTTATAGCGCTTCCCTTTACATTGGTCACAAGGCACGTAGACATCCGGTAGGAAATGCATCTCAACCTTAATGACTCCATCACCTTGGCAGGCTTCACAGCGACCGCCTTTGACGTTAAAACTAAAACGTCCAGGATTATAGCCTCGGGTACGAGACTCTGGAACACCTGCAAATAACTCACGAATCGGTGTAAATATTCCAGTGTAGGTCGCAGGGTTAGAACGTGGTGTCCGCCCAATTGGGCTTTGGTCAATATCGATGACCTTATCAAAATGTTCTAAACCTTCGACTTCTAAATAAGGCGCTGGGGTAATTACCGTCGCACCATTCAGTTGGCGTTGTGCAATGGGAAAAAGTGTATCATTGATCAGTGTTGATTTGCCTGAACCGGAAACCCCTGTAATACATGTAAATAAGCCAACAGGAATATCTAAGGTGACATTTTTAAGGTTATTGCCTGTCGCACCAACGACGGTCAGCATTTTATCTTTATTGATTGGCACGCGTTGCTGAGGGATCTCAATTTTGCGTTCACCACTTAGGAACTTACCGGTCAGTGAATCTGGATTTGCGACGATATCTTCCAGTTTACCTTGTGCCACAATTTGCCCACCATGAACCCCTGCACCGGGACCAATATCAATCACATGGTCAGCAGCACGGATAGCGTCTTCATCATGCTCGACGACAATCACGGTATTACCTAAATTACGTAGGTGGATTAAGGTTTCTAATAGGCGATCATTATCACGCTGATGAAGCCCAATTGATGGCTCATCCAATACATACATAACACCAACTAGACCTGCACCAATTTGGCTTGCAAGACGAATACGTTGAGCTTCACCACCCGACAATGTATCTGCGGAGCGAGAAAGGCTTAAATAATTTAGTCCTACATTGACTAAAAATCTCAAACGCTCACTGATCTCTTTTAGGATTTTTTCGGCAATTTGAGCACGCTGCCCGCTTAATTTTAAGTTTTGGAAGAACTCCATCGCATGACCAATGCTGTAATTAGCAATTTCTGGCAATGTGGTATTTTCAACAAATACAAAGCGTGCTTCTTTACGTAAGCGAGTTCCATCGCATGTTACGCAAGGACGGTTACTAATATATTTCGCTAACTCTTCACGTACCGCAGTAGATTCGGTTTCTTTATAGCGGCGCTCCATATTATTCAGAACGCCTTCAAACGGATGGTGACGAACAGTGATATCACCACGATCATTACGATATTTGAACTCAATGCTCTCTTTGCCAGAGCCATATAAAATAACTTTGTGTATTTCAGGGTTTAATGTATCAAAGGGAGCTTCAACATCGAATTTATAATGCTCCCCTAAGGACATCAGCATTTGAAAATAATAAAAATTACGACGATCCCAACCGCGAATGGCTCCACCTGAAAGGGAAATTTCGGTATTCTGGATTACACGCTCAGGATCAAAAAATTGTTGAACGCCTAAGCCGTCACAGCTTGGGCAAGCCCCCGCTGGATTGTTAAAGGAAAATAGGCGCGGTTCCAATTCCATCATGCTATAGCCACAGACTGAACAGGCAAAATTGGCAGAAAAGATTAATTCTTCCGCTTTTGGATCGTCCATATCGGCGACGACAGCAGTTCCTCCCGAGAGCTCTAATGCGGTCTCAAAGGATTCGGCAAGGCGCTGGGCAATATCATCGCGGACTTTAAAGCGATCGACGACCACTTCAATAGTATGCTTTTTCTGTAATTCGAGTTTTGGTGGATCGGAAAGATCACAAACCTCACCATCAATTCGCGCGCGAATATAGCCTTGGCTAGCTAGGTTATCGAGTAATTTAACATGCTCACCTTTACGATCTTTCACGACAGGCGCAAGTAACATCATTCGACGATCGGTCGGTTGTGCGATCACATTATCTACCATCTGACTGACAGTTTGTGCCGCTAACGGAATACCATGGTCAGGACAGCGCGGCTCACCCACACGGGCAAACAACAATCGCAAATAATCATGAATTTCCGTGATTGTCCCCACCGTTGAACGTGGGTTATGGGAAGTGGATTTTTGCTCGATAGAGATGGCTGGAGATAGCCCTTCAATATGGTCAACATCCGGTTTTTCCATTAAAGAAAGAAACTGGCGAGCATAAGCCGATAAAGATTCAACATAACGACGTTGACCTTCAGCATACAAGGTATCAAAGGCTAAGGATGATTTACCTGAGCCAGATAACCCTGTAATAACTATCAGCTTGTCTCGGGGGATGATGAGATTGATGTTTTTTAGATTATGTGTGCGAGCACCGCGGACTTCGATATTCTCCATTTACCACTTCCCGAATGAATTGATAGTGAACAAGCGGAGAAGTATGACATATTTTTCCCTGAATGAATATACAGTATATGTGCTGTTTCTATTTCGTCGTCTCGTTAGATTATCTGGAAGTTATCTGCAATTTAGATTAATTAGTGTCTATACTAAAAACCAGTAATGCAGATTTCACTTAAATTTGGAAAGCCCTTCGCAACTTCAATTAAGCAATTTCAATTTATGGTGCAATACAGATAGGTCGTGGTAAACTTCACGGCTAGTCCAGAGATTAAAATTCAATGCATCAGGAGTAATAAATGGCCAGCAGAGGCGTAAACAAAGTAATTCTTATCGGTAACCTAGGACAAGATCCAGAAATCCGTTATATGCCTAACGGCGGAGCTGTAGCTAACCTGACTCTGGCGACTTCTGAAAGTTGGCGTGACAAGCAATCCGGTGAAATGCGTGAAAAAACAGAATGGCACCGTGTTGTGATTTTCGGCAAATTAGCTGAAGTTGCCGGTGAATATCTGAAAAAGGGTTCACAAGTTTATATTGAAGGTTCATTGCAAACACGTAAATGGCAAGACCAAAGCGGTCAAGATCGCTACACCACCGAAGTTGTTGTGAACATCGGCGGTTCAATGCAGATGCTGGGTGGTCGTGGTGGTGATGCGCCATCACAAGGTCAAGGTGGGCAAGGCGGTTGGGGTCAACCACAACAGCCAGCAGCGGCTCAACAGTTCAGTGGCGGCGGCGCAGCTCCTGCACGTACTCAAGCACCTGCACCTCAAACTAATGAACCACCAATGGATTTCGATGACGATATTCCGTTCTAAAATTGATTTTAGATAACTGATATCATTGATTAAAGCCCTTAATTTTAAGGGCTTTAATTTTTTCTACTGAAGATTATAAAGTTAAAATGACATTCTTACATGAGCATGTGATGAATGTCTCGTTTAGCATCCACAACCAAGAAAAATAGAAAAAAGGGTTGTGGGGATTAGTTTTTTATGGTTTCTTAGATGCAGCAAACACAATAATGAAAAAATCAGACAGAATTTAGCTAGACTAATTTAATTACAGGAAGATCCCGTGAAAATGACCGCTAACCGTTCAAACCTACTACTTACCGCGCCACTGGCCGCGGTAGTCGTGCGTGTGGTGGTGGTCGTGGGCATAGCGCCGTAACGGGAACAAATCACACGATTTAGAAACCCCGCCGGCGCAAACCGAGCGGGGTTTTTTATGACCCAAAGCTCAGTTCCGCAGGCTAGTGAAGGAAAAAATTATGAGCGAGTCGGGCAATACATCATCACAAAAAACCTGTTACACAGGTGCAGAATTAATCGTCCATTTGCTGGAAAAACACGGAATTACAATCGTCTCCGGAATTCCCGGTGGCGCAGCATTGCCTTTCTATGATGCATTAGGTCAAAGTAAAAAAATCCGCCACATATTGGCTCGTCATGAGCAAGGTGCTGGTTTTATCGCTCAAGGCATTGCTCGTACAACGGGAAAGGCTGCGGTATGTATCTCTTCCAGTGGCCCCGGTGCGACTAACTTAGTCACGGCCATTGCAGATGCAAAATTGGACTCTATTCCACTAGTTTGTATCACGGCTCAAGTTTCTTCCTCTATGATTGGTACGGATGCATTTCAGGAAGTCGATACCTACGGAATTTCAATTCCAGTGACTAAACATAATTATTTAGTCCGTAGCATTGAAGAATTGCCGGGCGTTATTTGTGAAGCTTTCCGTATTGCAGAGTCGGGGCGTCCGGGTCCCGTATGGATTGATATTCCTAAAGATGTTCAGACCGCGACGATTCAATTAGAGGCGTTACCTGATGTCATGCCGAAGGATAAAACACCAAGTTTTGATATGGAAAAAGTTATCCAAGCGGCAGAAATGATTAACCACGCTAAGCGTCCTGTACTTTACTTTGGCGGCGGTGTTATTAGCTCTAACTCTACGCAAACAGCGATAGCATTTGCAGAAAAAGCCTCTTTACCGACCACGATGACATTGATGGCATTAGGGACGATCCCGATGCGTCATCCGCTGTATTTGGGAATGTTAGGAATGCATGCGGCGCGCAGCACGAATATGATCATGGAGGAAGCGGATTTATTGATTGTTATCGGAGCACGCTTTGATGATCGTGCGATTGGTAAGGCGGAGAAATTTTGCTCGAATGCAAAAATTATTCACGTTGATATTGATAAAGCTGAAATCAGTAAAATTAAGCGCCCAGATATCGCTATTCATGCAGATGCAGGGCAAATTTTAGAATTATTATTACCTTTGATTGAACGCGATGATCGCGAAGAGTGGATTGCACAAGTTAGTGACTTGAAGAAAAACTATCCATTAAATTTAGCGAATGCGGAAGATCCACTGGATCATTATGGTTTGGTATTAGCAACCGCGCGTGCCGCGGGTGAAGAAGCGATAGTGACCACCGATGTTGGACAGCATCAAATGTGGGCGGCTCAGGTGTATCCGCTATCGCGTCCACGCCAATGGTTAACGTCGGGGGGATTGGGAACCATGGGATTTGGTTTACCAGCGGCAATTGGAGCCGCATTGGCCAATCCCGATAAAACGATTGTTTGTTTTTCAGGTGATGGTAGCTTGATGATGAATATTCAGGAATTAGCCACCGCAGCTGAGCATCAATTAAATATCAAAATTGTTTTAATGAACAACCAAGCCTTGGGAATGGTACATCAGCAGCAAGATTTATTTTTTGAAAATCGTATTTTTGCTGCGGCTTATCCATACCAAACTGATTTTATTAAAATTGCAGCGGGTTTTGGTTTACAAACTTGCGATTTAAATCATGAAGCCGACCCTGAGATGGCGTTAGACGCGGTGATGAATACTAAAGGCCCTTGTTTAATTCATGCCCTGATCGATGTGAATCAGAAGGTATATCCAATGGTTCCTCCTGGAGCTGCTAACATTGATATGATCGGAGCGTAATTATGGAATTTGAAAATCACCCAATCGCCTTAGAATTAATTGTTCGTAACCACCCAGGCGTCATGTCCCACATTTGTGGGCTATTTGCGCGTAGGGCTTTTAACGTTGACGCTATTTTATGTTTGCCAATTAAGGGCAGAGATGAAAGCCGCATTTGGCTGTTAGTTGAAAAAGACGACCGTTTATCTCAGATGGTGAATCAGGTAGAAAAGTTGGAAGACGTGCGTGAAGTGCGTTTTAGTGATGACCTCAGAGTCTTCGAAACCATGCAGAATTATTTGCAGTAATTCTTAATTGAATTTATCAGCCTACAATCGTTGTGGGCTGATAATTAAACACCATCACTTAAATGGGAATAGGTCATCACAACCGTTGCGTGTAAATCCCCTTCAATGCATAAATAAGAGTGGGGCAAGTCGCCACTAAAAGCATAAAAATCCCCCGCATCTAAAACCATATTCTGCTCATTATTAAAACGTAACATTAACGAACCGGAATGCAGCATGATGTGTTCATGAGTTCCGCTCATATGGGCAGGGCTATTAATAATCGCCCCTCTTTTCATACTAAGTTGCCAAATTTCGGATACATTTCCCATGCTAATGCGAAATTTAAATTGCTCTAAGTAATCCCCTTCTTGCGGTATTGCTTTGACAAAATAAGGGTAAGATTCATTTTGACGAGTAAATAAGTCACTGAGTGGAAAACGCAGCGCGGCAGCAATAGATTCCAGAGTATCGATACGCGGGTTTGAATCGCCGGACTCCAGTTTTGACAGGGCAGCTTTAGATATCCCGGAGAGCTGAGAAAGTTCATTTAGGGAGAGATTCCTCGCTTGACGAAGCAATCGTATTTTCTGTCCAATTTTTATATTTATTTTGTTACTCACAATAAACCTTCCGTGATATCTAAATTATGCTGATAATTCTATCATTTTGAAAATGAAATGTCAGAAATCAGCTAATATGGAAATAATGTTTTGTTGATATAGGTTAAGCTAAAAATAATTTGGTTTTTCAGTCTGTTATTATTATCGAATAAATACATGGTATAATCATTTTTGCATTATTCTATTATCTGAATTTTCAATAATATTTTATTTCAATCAAATAATAAACTTCCGGAGTTTATATCTGTTAATTAATTTAAATTAAGCAGATTAATACAAAAATGAGCCCTGACAATCAGCGTTTTCAACACTTTCGACGTTCTGCTTCCTTTGCTATTTTTACGATTACAACCAGTATTGCGGTCATCGGCATTGTTATCGGTCTTAGCATTCCAATGGTCGCCCTGAGATTAAATAATTTTGGGGTCAGTGAGTTATATATTGGCGTTATATCCGCGGCACCAGCTTTAGGGATGTTTTTGATTGCCCCTATGGTGCAGCGAATTGTGCAATGGTGCGGTAAACGCAAAGCGATGTTGATTGCGACAATTATTTCCGCTATCAGCCTGTTGCCGTTATTAAGCTCTTTACCGCTATGGTTACTGTTTCCTCTGCGTTTAATTACTGGCTTAGCAAGTGGGGTCTTGATTTGTTTGGGTGAGACGTGGATCAATGAATTATCATCTGAAAATAAGCGCGGACGCATATTGGCGATTTACACTACCGTATTTACAGTTAGCCAATTATTAGGACCTTCGTTTATTGCGTATTACGGCGTAGAAGATAAATCGCCTCTATTTATTTGTACATTGATTCATTTAATTTCAGTGGCACTATTTTTAGTGATGGATCAGAAAATTGGAGACCGTCTTGCAGAAACGGCGTCAAAATCGAATTTTTCTATTATTCAATTTGTTAAAGTGGCTCCCGGTATCTGTGGTGGGATACTATTTTTTGCTTTTTTTGATGGCACAATTTTATCCATGTTCCCGATTTATGGTATGGGGATGGGTCATACAGAAGCGATAGCTGCGCTAATGATTAGCGCCATATTAGCGGGTGATGCCATTATGCAGATGCCGTTTGGGTGGTTAGCTGACCATATGAATCGAGAAAAATTGTATCGTATCTGCGGTGTTATTACGCTAGGTGCGAGCATGCTATTGCCGTTACTCATTACCCACACTTATTTAATTTGGGTGTTACTGTTCGTACTCGGCGCAACGGCGGGGGCAATCTATACCATTGCCTTGGTACAAATTGGTCAATACTTTAAAGGTAACGAGCTAATTATTGCGAACGCAGCAGCGGCTATGTTATGGGGAATTGGTAACCTTTCAGGTCCATTATTGGCCGGTGTTGCAACGACAATTTCGCCGTCGGGATTACCCGTATTATTGATCTCAGTCGCTGGGCTATTTCTATGGTTTACACGAGAAAAATACGGTGCTCAGGCAATTCAGCAACAATCGCAATAAATTTCAATGAAAAAAATCCCCGAATAGTCTGTCGGGGATTTATCAAGCAGTTATTCAATGACACGGTAAACCACTAAATTTTCACGAAATTCATCAGGACGATGGTTAGCCCAAAATATTTTCATACCTTCTGGGGCCGGTTTTATCTCTTTCGAGTGCACAATCAACCAGCGGCAGTGGGCGGGTTTTTCAAAGGTATCCTGCCGTTGATGTAATACGCCGGTGTAGTAGTACAACATGGGAGCTTCAGATTCGCCGATGTTATCGGATGCCATACAATCCTGCTCTGTAAATTGTCCCGTGAGGTGTTGGTTGAGATCAGTAAACACCCCTTCATATCCTTTCGAATAGTCCACCCAGCCGACGAATAAACTTAAAATAATTCCCCATACTGTGACCATGCCAAGTAACCAATTTTTCATGCTTTGCAAGGCTGTCTCTGAGGTAGGAATTATGGTGTTACGAAAGCACCAAATTAGCGTAATGAATAATGCCCAAATAAATGCAATTGCAGAAAAATGCATCTGATAGGTCATGGGAAGCCAGCGAGAAAAAATCGTTAGCCACTCTCGATGATGGTTAGATAACGCAATGAAATAGCAAACCCACAGGATAATTATCAGTAAAGACCAAAAAATGGTAGCAAAGTGCGAGAATAGCCGAAGAAGTCTATCTGAAAACTGCTGAATAACCAGTGAGGCTAAAATGGCCATTGGCGCAATAAACGGCAATAAATAGAGTGCTCGACCACTGGCGGATAGCTGTAAAAATACAATACCCAGTAATGGAAAAATAGTGACCAGATACTCATTTTTATCGAAAAGGCGTTTGAGTGGATTTCGAAGAAAATAAGCGGTCGCTAACAGACCTGAAGGTAGGGCAAAAAAGGCAATCGCCGCAGGTATTCGGGTATGGTTGGCTTTTGCGCCTAATTTTTCAACAGAAAAGCCCAAGAAACGCCCAATATTATTTTCCCAAAACCAGGTTACGAATAGCTCAGGGTGCTTTAGATAAAGGATAATTGGCCATGGAAGAATTAATAATAATGCGACAGCCCCCGCAATTATGGTGGGTATCCAAAATTGTTTTCGTCGACATTCAGTTAGGAATATGGGGGCTAAAAATAAGCTAATCCATAGCACACCGGGAATAAATATCCCTTTTGACAGCATTGTAATAACTGTTCCAAGAGATAACCAGCAAGTAGAGGCGATAATTTTTTGTTGTTGAATTAGCCCTAATAACCCATATAAACCGATGGTTGCTCCCGCCATTAATGCCACATCAGTGAACATTTCATGGGAGTGACGTAATATTCCTGGAGCGCAGGCATATAAAGCAAATGCAATCCAAATTCGTGAGTCGGATAAATTTTTTGCGTTAAAAAAACGACGAGCAAGTAAAACAAAAAATGAAAAATTGATTATGGAGAAAATGAGTGTTGCGCTTCTAGCGGCATCATAAAGTGGCATGATACCGGAGAATAAATGTGCAGTCAGGGTCGCTACCCAATAGTATATTGGGGGCTTCTCCATAAAAGGTTCACCTGCGTTCGTCGGGACTAGCCAGTTTCCTGTTTCATACATCGTTTGGATAATACCAAAACTGTAGTTTTCATCTTGCTTCCATGGGCTATGAGCATAAATCCCAGGTAAAAGATAAATGAGTAGAAATAGGAAAAAAAGAATTACAATTCTTTTTTCGGATGCTTTAAATAATGAAGTAATAATTGACATTTTTATTTTAAAAATTAAATGGATTAATAAAAGCGTTATTGTTTATATAAAGTAATATTATTTTTAATTTTTATTTAATAAATATTAAAAATAATACGTTATAAAAATGATTTATTTAAATAAACAAATTTGGATTGAGAATACTAGCAAGATAATCAAAATTGTATTTAAACAAAGAGTATATAAGGAAGAATAATAAGTATATTTGCTTGTTTTTTGTGAGGGATAGTCGCGTTGTTTACGTTTTTAGTCGCTGTTATGGGCATCATAAAACACTTGATTAACCCACCGCTTTAGAACGATAATTACGCCCTTCACAATTTGCCGCATTTTATTCAAAAAGCCAAACGATTGCGCGCTGTATCCAGTACATGATTTTGTATCGAAAAATATGTCGGTTCAGTTAACTTTATTAAAAAAGTAATCGTTTACGTGGTTTTTAGTGAGTCGGTGAAAATAACTAGACAATAAAAATTGTATAGTAAAATTAGTGGCATAGATTACTTTCGAAAATTAATAATAGAGGTAGACCATGGCAAGCCAGCAGGCGTCATCCAATTGCAAGTTGGATTCATATTTTAAGATAACAGCGCGTGGCTCATCAGTACGCCGCGAAATCATTGCGGGATTAACAACATTTTTAGCGATGGTTTACTCGGTTATTGTCGTACCGGGTATGTTAGGACAAGCAGGTTTTCCTCCAACAGCGGTATTTATTGCAACCTGTTTAGTGGCAGGTTTCGGTTCCCTATTAATGGGCTTGTGGGCAAATCTGCCGATGGCGATTGGTTGTGCAATCTCATTAACAGCATTTACCGCGTTTAGTTTGGTTCTGGGTCAGCACATTAGTATTCCTGTGGCTTTAGGCGCAGTATTCTTAATGGGGTGCTTATTCACTCTTATCTCTGTAACAGGTATTCGTAGCTGGATTTTACGCAATATGCCAATGGGGGTTGCCCATGGTACGGGTATCGGCATCGGGTTATTTTTATTGTTGATCGCAGCAACCGGTGTGGGCTTAGTAATTAAAAACCCAAATGCCGGCTTGCCTGTGGCGTTGGGTGAATTTACCTCCTTTCCTGTTTTAATGTCACTGATTGGCTTAGCGGTTATTTTTGGCTTAGAGAAACGCCGTGTTCCAGGTGGAGTTTTATTGGTCATTATTGCCATTTCAATTATCGGTTTGATTTTTGATCCGGCAGTAAAATATCAAGGCTTTTTCAAGTTGCCATCACTGGGTGAAGATGGCTTGTCTCTGATGTTTAGTATGGACATCATGGGCGCATTACAGGCCGCGGTATTACCAAGCGTATTGGCGTTAGTGATGACGGCAGTTTTCGATGCGACGGGAACTATTCGTGCAGTTGCAGGACAAGCGAATCTGCTAGATAAAGACGGCCAAATTATTGATGGTGGAAAAGCATTAACTGCGGACTCAGTGAGTAGCATTTTTGCTGGTGCTATCGGGGCTTCTCCAGCAGCGGTATATATTGAATCCGCCGCAGGTACCGCAGCAGGTGGTCGTACAGGCTTAACCGCGGTTGTTGTTGGCGTTTTATTCTTATTTATCTTGTTCTTATCACCACTATCTTATTTGGTTCCAGCTTATGCAACGGCACCTGCGTTAATGTATGTTGGTTTGCTGATGCTGAGCAATGTGTCTAAGTTAGATTTTGACGATTTCGTTGATTCTATGTCTGGCTTACTGTGCGCAGTTTTCATCGTATTAACTTGTAATATTGTTACGGGCATCATGTTAGGTTTTGCTGCACTCGTTATCGGGCGTATTTTTGCTGGTGAATGGCGCAAGCTGAACATCGGAAGTGTTGTTATTGCGGTTCTTTTGGTAGCGTTTTATGCTGCGGGCTTAGCAATTTAAAGGTAATTCTAGTTATGGGGTGGCAGCATTTGCCACCCTTTAATGGATTATGGCGATTAATCTCAAAGTGCAAATTATTTTCCCGTCAGATAGCTGGTTGAGGATAGAATATAGATAAGGCTGTAAATTAGGTGAAATAACATGTATTCGGCTACTTACTGCCTTGATTGAAAACATCATGGTCTGGACGGTGCTATCTCTTACTATGCGGCGGCAGGCAAAATTTGGGCTATCGCGTTATACTTTAAGTTGCATTATTTAGGGTATGCATTGAGTCAATAAGTAAGGGCAACATGGAAATTTTCTTTACTATTCTTATTTTGATCTTGGCTGTCTCTGTTTCTGGCGTTGTGACGAAAGTCCTTCCCATCCGTATTCCCCTTCCTCTGATTCAAATCGCCATTGGTGCTTTATTAGCATGGCCTCAATTTGGGTTGCATGTCACTTTTGACCCTGAACTGTTTATGGTTCTGTTGATCCCGCCATTGCTGTTTGTTGACGGATGGAAAACCCCAACTCGCGAGTTTTTCCAAAATGGGCGGGAAATATTCATTTTAGTTTTGGTTTTAGTTCTTGTGACCGTTGTGGGGATTGGCTATTTAATTTATTGGTTGATGCCGGGTATTCCGTTAATTGCCGCGTTCGCATTGGCAGCGGTACTTTCACCAACGGATGCGGTTGCTTTATCCTCTATTGTCGGGAAAGGGCGCATTCCTAAGCGCATGATGAGTGTGCTGGAAGGTGAAGCATTAATGAATGATGCTTCAGGCCTAGTCGCACTAAAATTTGCGGTAGCCATTGCTATGGGAACCATGGTCTTCAGTGTATCTGAGGTCACTATTGAATTCTTTAAAGTAGCTGTCGGTGGCTTGCTAGCTGGGATTGCAGTTACTTGGCTATACAGTAAATCACTTCGTTTAATGAGCCGTTGGAGTGGGGATGATCCTGCGACTCAAATTGTTTTTATGTTACTGCTGCCATTTGCATCCTATATGATTGCAGAGCATATCGGTTTTTCTGGTATTTTAGCGGCAGTCGCCGCAGGTATGACAATTACAAAATCCGGCGTGATCCGCAATGCGCCTTTAGCTATGCGTTTACGAGCGGATAATGTGTGGTCGATGCTTGAATTCGTTTTCAACGGATTAGTCTTTATCATGCTCGGTTTACAATTGCCGGGGATCTGGGAAACGTCAGTTATTCAAGCTGAGTTAGACCCGAGCGTTGAAACGTGGATGCTGTTTGCGGCGGTAGTAATTATCTATTTTGCTTTGCTACTTTTACGCTTCTGCTGGCTGTGGCTGATGAAGAGATTCAGTCGGCTCTTTTTGAAGAAAAAGCCATTACAGTTTGCTAACTATACGGTTCGTGAATTATGGCTTGCCTCTTTTGCAGGCGTTCGTGGTGCGATTACTCTCGCCGGTGTGCTATCGGTGCCTTTATTCCTTACGGATGGGTCACCGTTCCCTGCTAGGTATCAGTTGGTATTTATTGCGGCAGGGGTCATTTTATTCTCTATCTTTGCTGGGGTAGTGGCTTTACCGCTGTTGCTACGAAACTTCCAAGTGGGTGATAAAGAAGCCGATATTAATGAGATCCGCATGGCTAAATCCGCAATGGCGGAAGTCGCCATTGTCAGCTTAAACAAAATGCAAGAGCGTTTATCTGCGGATGTTGAAGAGAAGTTGGATTCGGAAGATATTAATGAGGTGGCGACACGAGTCATCGGTTATTTACGACGCCGAACAGCAGGCCAAGATGAGATTGAGCATAATCTACTGATTGAAGATCTTGAGCGCCGCTTCCGCTTAACGGCACTGCGTGCTGAACGTGGTGAACTTTATCACTTACGTGCAACCCGTAAAATCAGCAATGAGACTCTGCAAAACTTGCTGATGGATTTGGATTTGCTAGAAGCAGTATTGATTGATAAAGAGCATTAAGCGGAAAAAACGCGTATTCTACTGAGCATTCTTGTGTGAAATATAATTGTGCTTGAGATTGAATAATAATGTGGCTACTGGTGATAACGACGCTGCTATGGGCAGCGTCTTTTAGTCTAATTGGGGAATACCTTGCAGGGCAGGTGGATAGCTGGTTATCTGTCTTAATTCGCGTTAGCCTTGCGGCCTTAGTCTTCCTTCCTTTTCTACGTTGGCGTAACTTCAGCGCTAAAGTCATTTTGCTGTACATGCTGGTGGGTGCTTGCCAACTGGGGATCATGTATTTCTTTGTTTTCCAAGCCTATAAATACCTTAGCGTTGCAGAGTTTTTACTCTTTACGGTATTAACACCGTTGTATGTGACATTGATTTATGACCTCTTAGAGCGTCAGCGCCTACGTAAAGGGTATTTATTTAGCTCTTTGCTGGCAGTAATTGGGGCGGCGATCATTCGTTATGACCATTTAAGTGAGTCATTCTGGTTAGGTTTATTATTTGTACAGCTCGCGAATATTTTCTTTGCGATTGGTCAGGTCGGCTATAAGCGCCTGATGGAAATACACCCTATTCCTCAGCATCAAGCTTTTTCGTGGTTTTATATTGGGGCAACATTGATTGCGCTGATTGGATGGTTACTATTTGGTAATAAAGCGTTAGTTCCAACCTCGAATGCACAGTGGATTGTGTTGTTATGGTTGGGGATAGCGGCGTCGGGAATTGGCTACTTTATGTGGAACTATGGTGCCACGAAAGTGGATGCCGGAACCCTTGCTATTATGAATAACATGATGGTTCCAGCTGGTTTATTAGTGAATTTTGCACTCTGGCAACAGCATCCTGATTGGCTAAGTTTTACCATAGGCTCGAGCCTGATAATTGCGTCTCTGTGGGTGCATAAGCGTTGGATCCTCGCACCGACTTCACGTAAGACAAATTCTCCACTGCGTGATTAGTCGCGGTATTGATAAATGTCTCAATCGCTGGCTGGCGCTGCTCCCCCTCACGGCATGCAGCGTACAGTCGGCTCCATAACCCACTGCCTAAGGTTTTTGTCTTAATTAATCCTTGTTTTTCAAAGGAGTCTACCGCCCAGTGAGGCAGTGCGGCAATGCCCATTTTAGCGGCCACCATCTGTATTAAAATCAGCGTGTTATCTACGGTTTTTACATTCGGTGAAATCCCCGCTGGTTGTAAAAAATGGCGCCAAATATCAAAGCGTTGACGCTGAACAGGATAAAGAAGCAAGGTATCATCAGCCAGATCCTGTGGCTCAATTAACGGTTTTTTTGCCAATGGATGGTCATTGGCAACCACTAATTTCACTTCATAATCAAACATTGGTGTGTAGTGTAGTTCTTGCTCTGGCAGGATATCTGAGGTCATGACGATATCGAGCTCCCTTGAGAGCAGCTCTGGCTGCGGCTCAAAAGTGACACCAGATTTAAAATCTACATTTACTTGCGGCCATGTTTGCCTAAATTGCTGTAAAGCCGGTGTTAGCCATTGGATGCAACTATGGCATTCAATCGCAATGCGCAGCGCACATACGCTGGGTTCATTACAGACACGAATGGCATCTTTTACCATTGGCAAAACTTTCTGTGCTAGCTGAAGCAGCACTTCTCCTTGCGGTGTAAAACGAACAGGTTGGCTTTTACGTATAAACAGTTTGTAGCCTAAGCGATGCTCTAAATCACTAAATTGGTGAGATAGCGCAGACTGAGTCTGATGCAGGTAGGTTGCGGTGGCGGCTAATGATCCGTGTTGGCTTAGCGCCTGCAACGTTTTTAAGTGTTTTAATTCGATCATGAGAAACCTTCAAGTTTGCGATGAATAATTTGCGCTTGTGCTTTATACAGTACCTGTTGATTATGGATGTGTAAACATCTAGACGGCTAAATATTTTAAGGGGTCAATATGTCTGTTATAAATCATATACTTGGTTTTCCACGTGTCGGACTGAAAAGAGAGTTAAAGCGTGCTCAAGAGGATTATTGGGCAGGCAAGATTGATCAACGTGCTCTTCTTGAAACGGGATATCAATTACGTGCTCGTCACTGGGAACAACAAAAAAATGCGGGCGTTGAACTGCTACCCGTTGGTGATTTTGCATGGTATGACCAAGTATTAACCACCAGTTTATTACTGGGGAACGTGCCGCCTCGCCATCAAAATGAAGATGGCTCTATCGATTTAGATACGTTATTCCGTGTAGCCCGCGGTCGTGCACCGACGGGGACGCCCGCAGCAGCGGGAGAAATGACGAAATGGTTCAACACTAATTACCACTATATCGTGCCAGAATTTCAACAAGGGCAAACATTCTCACTGTCATGGACGCAATTGTTTGATGAAGTGGACGAGGCGTTGGCATTAGGTCATAAAGTAAAACCCGTGTTGATTGGACCGATGACTTATTTATGGCTAGGTAAAGTAAAAGGGCCAGCTTTTGAGCGATTATCATTACTTAATGAATTACTTCCGGTATATCAGGAAATTTTGTCTCGTTTGGCACAAAAAGGTGTGGAATGGGTGCAAATTGATGAGCCTGCATTGGTGCTTGATTTACCGATTGAGTGGCAACAGGCTTATCTGCAAGCCTATCAGGCTCTATCAGGTAAAACTAAGTTACTACTGACCACTTATTTTGATGGTATTAGTCATCATCTGGATGTCATTAAGCAACTTCCTGTACAAGGTTTACATGTGGATGTTGTGGCTGGCAAAGATGATATTGAGAAACTGCATCAAGCTTTACCTGCCGATTGGGTATTGTCTCTCGGGCTGATTAATGGACGTAACGTGTGGAAAGGGGATCTTGGCGAGAAATTCCAACGTGTGAAGCCGTTACTTGGTCTACGTGAATTGTGGATTGGTTCATCATGTTCACTGTTGCATAGTCCAATCGACTTAAATAGTGAAACTCGCTTAGATGCGGAAGTGAAAAGCTGGTTTGCATTTGCGCTACAAAAATGTGAAGAGCTAGCCTTACTGACGAAAGTGCTGAACCAGCCTACGGCGGATAATATTGCCAAACTTGAAGCTTATAGCACGCCAATTCGTGCGCGTAAGACATCTTCTCGCGTCAATAATCTAACCGTTGCTCAACGCTTAGCCGCAATTCAACAGAATGATGTGGAGCGTGCTAGTGCATACGAAAGTAGAGCAGAGCGTCAGCGTCAACGCTTTAATTTACCATTATTGCCAACGACGACGATTGGCTCATTTCCTCAAACGAGTGAAATCAGAACGTTACGTTTAGATTTCAAAAAGGGAAATGTGGATAAACTGAGTTATCGCACCAACATTAGTGAACACATTAAGCAAGCCATTAAGGAACAAGAGATTTTAGATATTGATGTTTTGGTGCATGGAGAAGCCGAACGTAATGACATGGTGGAATATTTTGGGGAACATTTCGATGGCTATATTTTTACGCAAAATGGCTGGGTGCAAAGCTATGGCTCCCGTTGCGTAAAACCGCCTGTGATTATTGGTGACATTAGTCGCCCCGAAGCCATTACGGTTGAGTGGGCCAAATATGCACAATCCTTAACGGAAAAACCGGTCAAAGGGATGTTAACTGGCCCTGTCACGATATTGTGTTGGTCATTCCCTCGCGAGGATGTTAGCCGTGAAACTATCGCGAAGCAGATTGCATTAGCCTTACGTGATGAGGTGGATGATTTACAGAAGGCGGGAATTGGGATTATCCAAATTGATGAACCTGCGTTACGTGAAGGTCTACCATTACGCCGTGATGAGTGGGCAGAATATCTGACTTGGGCTGTGGATGCTTTTAAACTAAGCGCTGCTATCGCCGAAGATGACACGCAAATTCACACCCATATGTGTTATTGCGAGTTCAACGATATTATGGATTCTATTGCTGCGCTGGATGCGGATGTTATCACCATCGAAACTTCACGCTCTGATATGGATTTATTGGATGCATTTGAACACTTTGATTATCCAAATGAAATTGGGCCGGGGGTTTATGATATTCATTCACCAAACGTACCAAATGTGGAATGGATTGTGGCATTACTGCGCAAGGCTGCGAAACGTGTACCTGTGGAACGTTTATGGGTGAATCCTGATTGTGGATTAAAAACGCGAGGTTGGGAAGAAACTCGCCAAGCGTTAGCCAACATGGTGGAAGCCGCGAAAAAATTGAGAAATGAGTATCAGCGTTAATGAAGGAAGCAAAAGCCCACGAATGAGTGGGCTTTCATTATATAAAACTTAGCCAAACAGTTTTTGTTTAAGTAGATTCATGCCAATAGATGCTAAGTCAATATTCTCAGGTAAGACGCCATCTGGCGTTGCACCGTCGACTAATGTAGGCAGGTATTTAGCAACTAAATCAGATGTTTGTTGCGGGTCTAACCCGACATGCTGTGCTAATTCTTCAATTCCTAAATTGCCGAATACTTCAGTTAATTGGCTAGCATCAATCGGTAAATTTTCACCTTCACCAATCCACGATGCTGCAATATTGCCTAACCCCTCTTGGTTAAACTTATCGACCACACCTGAAAGCCCACCTTGGTTTTCAACCCAATCAATAACAGATTGAAACTGCTGCATTTTATCGCCAGCAACCAGACTTAACATTTGATCAAACAGACCCATTTAGATTCCTCGATAAGGTAATTATGTGCTCAATACAAAGTATGGAACATTTTATAAAAATTAATAGGCGGCTATTTTGAGTAATTTGTATCACACGTCAATGAAAATAAAGAATTAGGTGAGAATAAAAGTGGAGTGAAAAGCGCGATATTAGAAAAACAGTATAAAGATCACAAATTTTATCACATGACGTTGTGAATGTTGTTTGGTTGTCCTGTATTTAAAATGCCATTAAATATCAATATATTGATGTTTTTATTGTTGATTTTTATATTCTCGTCAATGTGATGATTGTCATATGTTTGTGAATTTTGTTATGTGAAAATTCACAACATTCACGAGAATTAACAATATCAGGGGTCACAATGAAAAATATTGGTGTTATTGGCCTTGGTTCCATGGGGATGGGGATAGCTCAGTCTCTTATAAGAAAAAATATTCCTACCTATGGATTCGATTTAAATCCACAAGCTTGCAATGCGTTACTTGAGTATGGCGCTAAAGCTGCTGGAGCCAGTGCAATTGAATTTGCTCAACAACTTGATGCGTTGCTGATGGTGGTCGTTAATGGTCGCCAAGTCGACAATATTCTATTTGGTGGAGAGAAGCCGCTGGTTGAGCAGCTTCGTCCAAATACCATTATTGTATTGCATAGCACCTTAGCCGCTGAGCAAACTAAAAATATTGCTGCGCGCCTTGCACCATATCAGTTACCGCTTGTTGATGCGCCTATCTCCGGTGGAGCCGTTAAGGCAGCTGAAGGTAAGTTAACAGTAATGGCATCCGGTGAGTCGCAGCTATTCGATCAACTTGCTCAGGTATTCGATGCAATTTCAGAGCGTTTATATCGCGTGGGCGATGAGGTTGGCTTAGGTTCTACAGTAAAAACTATCCATCAGCTTTTAGCGGGGGTGCATATTGCTGTAGCAGCTGAAAGTATGGCTCTTGCCGCTAAGGCAGGCATTAATTTGGATGTGATGTATGACATTGTTACCCATGCTGCGGGCAATTCATGGATGTTCGAAAACCGAATGCAGCACGTTCTTGATGGTGACTACACACCAAAATCCTCGGTTGATATCTTTGTGAAAGACCTTGGTTTAGTAATGGAAACAGGCAAAGCATTGAATTTTCCATTACCTCTAGCAGCAACAGCACATCAAATGTTTATTTCAGCCAGTAATGAAGGTTTTGGCTTACAGGATGATAGTGCGGTGATTAAAACCTTTAAAGGCATTACTTTACCGGAGAAAAAGGCATGACAGTGAAATTAGGTGTGATTGCTGATGATTTTACCGGAGCCACCGATATCGCAGGTTTCATGGTTCAAAATGGCTGGAAAGTGGTTCAGTTACTGAATGAACCCACTGAGCATACCCAAGTACCACACAATGTGGATGCAATTGTTATCAGTCTAAAAAGTCGTTCTTGCCCAGTAGATGAAGCGGTAAATGCGTCGGTAAATGCGTGTGATTGGTTGAAGAATAAAGCGAATTGCCAGCAAGTATTTTTTAAATATTGTTCTACGTTTGATTCAACGGAAAAAGGCAATATTGGCCCTGTGACTGACGCGCTAATGAAGCAACTTGGTACCGACTTAGCGTTAGTTTGCCCTGCTTTACCCGTAAATGGTCGTACCGTTGTGCATGGTCATTTGTTTGTTAATGGGCAGCTACTTAATGAAAGTGGCATGCAGCATCATCCTGTGACGCCAATGACAGATGCAAATCTGATGAGAGTGATGGAAAAGCAGTCATCAGGAAAAGCAGGACTGATCAAATTAGTGGATGTTCAAGCAGGAAGTGCGGCAATTAAAGAACAATTAGATTCGTTACGTCAGCAAGGTGTGAGTTATGCCGTCGTTGACACGCTGACGATGGATGACTTACTGCCAATTGCTCAAGCGACTAAGTCAATGCCGTTATTAACAGGAGGGTCGGGTTTAGGTGCTGCAATAGCCAATATTGATAGTCAATCAACTTGGGGGGCAGGAATAAGCCATGGTAGCAAACCTACTGGGCAACATCGTAAAACGGTGATTTTGTCAGGTAGTTGCTCGTTAATGACTAACAAGCAAGTACAACATTACCTTCAAGTTGCGCCAAGTAAGGCTTTGGATGTTGGTGAGTGCTTGAATAACCTAGAGTATGCGAAATCACTGGCAGCATGGGTTATGTCCCAGAAAACAACGGGTTTAGCCCCTTTGCTATATGCGACTCAATCACCAGAGCTATTGAAGCAAACTCAAGAAAAATACGGTGCATCTCAATCCAGTTTAGCGGTAGAAAACGTCTTTGGTGATGTGGTCAAGTTACTCGAAGAACAAGGCTATAACACGTTCATTATTGCTGGTGGAGAAACCTCAGGAAAAGTGGTTCAAAGCCTTGGGACTGAACAATTAAGTATTGGTTCGCCTATCGCACCGGGAGTGCCATGGGTACAGGATTTAGCAAATGGTAACTGGTTAGCACTGAAATCCGGAAATTTCGGTCAGGAAAATTTTTTCCAGTTAGCACAGGAGATGTTTAATGAGTAGTCACGAACAGACGCTACGCCAAGAGCTAGTCGATTGGGCTAAATCGATGTTTAACCGAGGCTACAGCAGTGGTGGTGCAGGCAATATTAGTGCTCGTTTACCTGATGGTTGCATTATTGTCACGCCAACCAATTCAAGCTTTGGCGACCTTGTTCCCGAGCGCCTGAGTAAGCTTGATGCGCAAGGAAATTGGATTGATGGTGATAAGCCCACAAAAGAAGTTTCCATGCATATGGCGATGTATTTGCAGCGTCCAGATTGCCAAGCCGTGGTGCATCTTCATTCACCTTGGCTAACGGCGCTATCCTGTTTACCTAACTTGGATGCAACAAATTGCCTACCACCGATTACACCGTATTACGTGATGCGCGTAGGAAAATTACCGCTCATTGAATATTTACCTCCAGGGGACGATCGCATTGGAGAGGAAATTGCAAAATTGGCACCTAATCATAATGCCGTTTTGTTATCTAACCATGGTCCTGTTGTGGGTGGGAAAACCTTAAGACAAGCATTTTTTAATGCTGAAGAATTAGAAGATACGGCACGCTTGTATATCACATTGCGTCCACATGGTTTTACCACGCTAACGCCAGAGCAAGTTCAAGAGCTCGAAAGCCGTTATCCACAGAAATGAGGGCATAGAAATGGCTAAATTTGCAGCAAATCTCAGTATGATGTTTAACGAAGTTCCATTTATGCAACGTTTTGAACGTGCAGCTAATGCTGGCTTTACGGGTGTTGAGTATCTTTTTCCTTATGAAGAAGATGCAGAGGCTATCGCCGCCGAACTTAAAAAACATCATTTAACCCAAGCTCTGTTTAATATGCCAGCCGGAAACTGGGGGGCAGGGGAGCGAGGGATGGCATCAATTCCGGGTCGTGAAGATGAATTCGCTCAAGGCGTTCAAACGGCACTGAAATATGCCAATGCACTCGGCTGCAAGCAAGTCCATGCTATGGCTGGAAAAATGAATGAAAAATTCACGCCAGAACAGCAAAAAGCCTGTTTTATTCAGAATATTCAATATGCTGCTGATGTGATGGCGGAGCATGGAATTCGTGTACTTATCGAGCCAATTAATACTCGTGATATGCCGGGGTATTTTTTAACAACTCAAAAGCAAGCAGAGTC
Organism: Providencia rustigianii DSM 4541; assembly: GCF_000156395.1. Classification (GTDB taxonomy): domain Bacteria; phylum Pseudomonadota; class Gammaproteobacteria; order Enterobacterales; family Enterobacteriaceae; genus Providencia; species Providencia rustigianii. The sequence goes on along the minus strand of NZ_GG703821.1, from coordinate 26,019 downwards.
ACTATTACCCGAAATTGATCGCGATAACGTCTTTATTCAGTTGGATTTATATCACTGCCAAATTATGGAGGGTGATTTATTGAAAACAATTGAGCGTCTATGGGGTAAATTTAGTCATATTCAGATAGCGTCAGTTCCTTTTCGTCATGAGCCTGATAGCGGTGAAGTCAATTATCCATGGATTTTCAATCAATTAGATGAAATGGGATATGAAGGTTGGCTTGGATGTGAATATCATCCCGCAGGGCGTACAGAAGATGGTTTGGGCTGGCTAAAGCAAGCTAATCTCTAGGAGAACCTTATGATCCCTTCCGAACGTCGTGATTTTATTTATCGTTATGTCTATGAACATCAGACTGTGTCTATTGGTGACTTGGTCGAGTTAATGAATGTATCTCACATGACGGTAAGACGCGATATTCGCATGCTGGAGGAAGAGGGTAAGGTCATCGGGATTAGTGGTGGTGTGAAACTTAATGACGCATTACGCCAAGAGCTCCCATGGAGTGAGAAAGCAAGATTACATCATCGAACTAAGCGTGAAATAGGGCAATTCTCCAGCTCATTAGTTGAAGACGGTCAAGTGGTTTATCTCGATGCAGGAACCACCACGTTTGAAATCGCGAAAGTGTTAGGAGAGCGTTTTAATTTAACGATAGTGACGAACGATTTTTCCATCATGCAGTATCTGATGAATAAATCGCAGCTCAACTTGTATCACACGGGTGGACAAGTGGATAAGCGTAATCATTCTTGCGTGGGAAATACTGCCGCATCGATGTTACGAACACTGAATGTGGATATTGCTTTTATTAGCACCAGTTCATGGGATTTACTCCATGGGGTATCAACTCCACATGAAGAAAAGGTGCAAATTAAACAGACATTACTTGATGTTGCTCGCCGTTGTGTACTCGTTTCAGATAGCAGTAAATTCGGTAAATATGGCATGTTCCGTGTTTGCCCATTAGATCAGTTGCACGACATTATTTGTGATAACCAACTGCCTGCTGATGTTGTGCAGCAGATAATCGAAAAAAATATAAAACTTCATTTAATAAATACATAAAAAAACATCTTACCTAGTGATGCATAGCTCTTAAGAGTTATAGCAAGGAGAATGACAATGAAAGTTATTATTACTGGTGGCGCAGGTTTTCTGGGCCAGCAGCTAGCCGCTGCTTTGCTTAAAAATAACCAAGGATTAAAATTTAACCAACTTATTCTAGTGGATATTCAATGCCCTACATCGCCTATTGAAGATCCTCGAGTAAGTTGTATCGCATTAGATTTAACTCAATCTGGCGCTGCAGATAAATTAATTGATGCTGAAACTGATGTTATTTTCCATCTTGCCGCCATTGTTAGTAGTCATGCAGAAAGTGATTTTGATTTAGGTATGAAGGTGAACTTTGAAGCAACTCGCCAGTTGCTGGAAGTTGCTCGTGCAAAAAATCCAGCAATCAAATTCTTATTCACTAGCTCACTGGCAGTATTTGGTGGTGAATTGCCGGATGTGATTACTGACTTATGCGTTGTTAATCCGCAGTCATCTTACGGCGCTCAAAAAGCCATGTGCGAACTGATGGTGAATGATTACTCACGCAAAGGTTATGTTGATGGGCGGGTGATGCGTTTACCAACAATCAGTATTCGTCCTGGAGTTCCTAATAAAGCCGCTTCTTCTTTCGCTAGCGGCATTATTCGTGAGCCATTAAATGGCATCGAAAGTGTTTGCCCTGTTTCTCCTAACTTAGCTCTATGGCTATCAAGTCCTGAAACGGTCATTAGTAACTTTATCCATGCAGTCAGTATTCCTGCTCAACAATTTGGTCAATCTCGCACCGTTAATTTGCCGGGAATTACCGTTACGGTACAGGATATGATTGACGCACTGCGTGATGTTGCTGGGCAAAAAGCGGTGGATTTAATCCGTTTTGAGCCAGATGAAGCAATTAATCGTATTGTGGCAAGCTGGCCGGGTAAATTCGATATTACCCGTGCTTTGAGCTTGGGGTTCCGCGCGGATGGATCATTCAGTGATGGGATCCGTTCGTTCATTAAGCATCATGGCTCGGCCAAATAGGAGATTAAATAATGTCCTATATTCCTATTATTGGCCTAGCGGTGGCCATATTTGTCCTTATTTTCTTAGTATTACGTACGCGTGTACACGCACTGTTAGCGATGTTGATCGCTGCAGCCATTGCTGGGATTTCGGGGGGATTAACGGCTGCGGAAACGGTTACCGTGATTACAAAGGGTTTTGGTTCAACTCTTGGTAGCATTGGTATTGTTATCGGTCTTGGGGTCATGATGGGAAGAGTGCTGGAAGTTTCCGGCGCTGCTGAGCAGATAGCCTACAGTTTTATTAAATGGTTGGGTAAAAAACGTGAGGAATGGGCGCTGGCAATTACCGGTTATATCGTCAGTATCCCTATTTTCGTCGACTCCGCTTTTGTTATTTTATACCCACTAGCAAAAGCATTAGCTAAGAATGGAAAGCGCAGTATATTAACGCTTGGGGTTGCATTAGCGGGTGGCTTAGTTGTCACGCATCATACAGTGCCACCCACTCCGGGTCCTTTGGGTGTTGCGGGTATTTTTGGTGTTGATGTTGGTGCGATGATTCTAGCAGGTATGGCGCTGGCTATTCCTTGCGTTATTGGTATTGTTTTCTATGCAAAATGGTTAGGCAAAAAATACCCAGAATTTATTCCAGATGAAACGGGTAATGATGATTTAAAAGACGTGCATGCTCGTTATATGGAAGAAAAAGCTAACAAACCATTACCCAGCTTATTCTTATCATTATTACCGATCATTACACCAATTCTGTTAATTTTTATTAATGCCATCAACGGATTATTACTAAAAACTTCAACATTCCAAGGTATGGATGACAATTGGTATTTCCAATCATTCCAATTCTTGGGGGCACCAATAATCGCGCTTTCTATCAGTGTACTGATTTCAGTTTATACATTGATGCCAAAAGCTTCTAAAGAAGAAGTCATTGACCGCATGGAAGAAGGTTTGCAGGCGGCGGGAATTATTCTTTTAGTCACGGGGGCTGGTGGGGCATTAGGCGCAGTTTTACGTGATAGTGGAACAGGCAATATTTTGGCGGAGCATGTGGCAAACCTGCCAATTACGCCAGTATTGATTCCATTTATTATCGCAACATTAGTGCGTTTAATTCAGGGATCTGGAACGGTTGCAATGATTACCGCGGCATCTATTTCAGCACCGATTATTAGTGAAATACCGGATATTAACTTATTAGTTGCTGCCCAAGCGGCAACGATGGGATCGCTGTTCTTCGGTTATTTTAACGACAGCCTTTACTGGGTTGTGAACAGAATGATGGGGATTAAGGACGTTAAGCAACAAATGATTGTTTGGTCTATTCCAACCACAATAGCTTGGGGTATCGGATTGATTGGTGTTCTGATCCTTGATGTTGTGCTCTGATTTTACAAGATATTTCTATTCAGCCTATCTAAAGCGCCCTTATGGGCGCTTTTTTTCGATAATCGCATGCATTCATCTATACTGGTTGTATCTCATTCTTGGGCTTAAAGTTTTGCAGCCTTTTTTATGATCAAGATCTCGTTTTACTGAAAATGAATCAGTTGCGTTTTCATTAAAAGAGACATTCATCACTAAATGAGTCCGTATTAAACGCTATATTAACCCTAATGTACTAATTCAATGATGCCATTGTGTAAAGGAGTTTTATATGTCTGACGTTTTCCACTTAGGTTTAAAAAAGAGTGACTTACAGGGCGCTACTGTTGCAATTGTTCCTGGGGATCCTAACCGTGTTGAAAAAATTGCACGTCTGATGGATAACCCTGTACATCTTGCTTCATTACGTGAATTTACGTCATGGCGTGGTGAGCTTGATGGAAAAGCGGTTATTGTTTGCTCTACGGGTATCGGTGGCCCATCAACGTCTATCGCAGTTGAAGAGTTAGCTCAACTGGGTATCCGCACGTTCTTGCGTATTGGTACAACTGGCGCCATTCAAGAAAATATCAATGTTGGTGATGTACTCGTTACCACTGGTGCGGTGCGTTTAGATGGTGCTAGCCAGCATTTTGCACCAATCGAATTCCCTGCGGTTGCTGATTTCACCTGTACTAATGCATTGTACGCAGCAGCGAAAGATGCGGGAGCGACAGTTCACGTAGGTGTTACCGCATCTTCAGATACTTTCTACCCAGGTCAAGAGCGTTATGATACCTACACTGGTCGTGTTATGCGCCATTTCAGAGGCTCGATGAAAGAGTGGCAAGATATGGGCGTGATGAACTATGAAATGGAATCTGCAACACTGTTAACAATGTGTGCAAGCCAAGGTTTACGTGCAGGTATGGTTGCTGGTGTGATTGTGAACCGTACTCAGCAAGAAATTCCAAATGAAGCATTACTGAAAAAGACAGAAGGCAACGTATTGAGCATTGTTGTTGAAGCTGCTCGTCGCCTCCTCTAGTTTTCTAATTAACTGACCCGCTTACTTATTTCACTCGGTTGTGGATAACGAGTAAGCGGGTTTAGTTATCTATTTACGTTATCAGAACGCGTTTTTTTCTTGGAACTCATACCTCGTCGCTTTATTAAAACCCTATTTCTTTTCTCATTTTTTCTTATTCACTTAGTCGATGAATCTGTTATTGTCTTTTTAATCAGACTCACAAAAACTCCTTAACTTACTCAAATTATAGGTAATTGCCTTAACTCTCTTACTTGTTAATTTGGTTGGTATAGGAATGGAAAGGGAAAATACATGTCAACAAAACCTTACCTTCATCCTTCTGTACTTCCTTTAAAGGGAGGGATAAATTTTCGTGATTTAGGCGGCAAGAAGTTAGCAAATGGTGGGAAAATTAAGCCTGGAGTACTGTTTCGCTCGGGGGCTCTCGACCGCTTAACGCAAGATGACGAGAAAGTTTTACAGTCACAAAATCTATTTCAAATCATTGATTATCGAGATGAAGCTGAAATCATAGATAAGCCAGATATCGTCTGGAACGGTGCCCATTATGTTCATGCACCGGCAAATCCATTGGCAAAAGAAGTGAGTGCAAATTTAGACAAACTAACGCCGGAAGTGCTAGAACAGTTTGATCCTCAATCCTTTATGTTCCGCCTTTATGAATTGCTACCGCTTAATAATGCGGCTTATCATCAGTTAGTCAGTATGTTGAAACAGCCTGAAAAGGGTGGGCTGGTGCAACACTGTGCAGTGGGGAAAGATCGTACAGGAATTGGTTCTGCATTAGTCTTATTTGCACTTGGGGCCGATGTAAATACGGTTATGGACGATTATTTATTAACCAATGAAACATTGGCTCCATTCCGTAATCACCTACTAGAAGAATTTTCAAAAACCATGAGCGAAAATGTGCTGAAAAAATTCGAGTATATTTTTTCTGTACGTGAAGAATTTTTACTCACCGCGTTGAAAAGTATCGATACAAATTATGGTAATGTGGACAAGTGGTTAGAAAAAGATTTTGGGCTAGATAGTGCCCAACGAAGCGTGCTACAGAGCCATTTTCTCGAATAATACTGTCTGATTATTTCAAGTTGCAACCCTGCGGTTTCGTTGCAACTTTATTTATTTCAATTCACTATAATAATATTATCAAACTAATTAGTGATAGGACATCGCCTTTGACCCTCAATGAAATCGTTACTCTCATCACGGATTTTACACGCGAGCATGAAGTGTGGGCGTGGCCTATCATTTTCTTTCTCGCTTTTGGTGAATCTCTCGCTTTTTTATCTTTATTATTGCCCGCAACGGTTATTTTACTGGGGTTAGGGGCATTGATAGGTGAGAGTGAAATTGCCTTTTTCCCAATTTGGATCGCCGCAGCATTAGGGGCTTTCTTTGGGGACTGGGTATCATATTGGTTTGGTTTTCACTACAAAGACAAAGTGCGTGAGATGTGGCCACTTTCCCGTAACCCTGAAATGATTGATAAAGGACATCGCTTCTTTGAGCGTTGGGGTGTTTGGGGAATATTCTTTGGTCGTTTCTTTGGCCCTATTCGGGCTGTTATCCCCCTTGTTGCGGGTATTTGTGAAATGCCACAACGTTATTTTCAGTTGGCGAATATGGGCTCTGCGATGGTGTGGGCTTTTGGGATCCTCGCTCCGGGGGCTTTAGGGATTCGCTGGTTTGCGAGTTGGATGGGATAAGCTGCGAAGCGGCTCGCAAAAAAGTCGCAGTATAGTGATTTCCCTCTGGACACTTATACAGTATCCCATTACCTTACTCTAGGTTCTGTAAAGTAAGGGTTTAACTGTGGATACCTCTCTTTTATATGCAATTATTGGCGCCTTGAGTGGCATTTTGACTGGTGGTTTAGCGGTCTGGTTTTCTATTGCTCAAAAAGTAGTCGTAAAGGAGAGAGAGTTACAAGAAGCTTATCGTCAAATAGCGGTCAGTGATGAAAAAAACAGTCATCTCGCTCAATGGAAAGATGAGTGTGACCGATTGGATCAAGAACTCAGAACACAGCGAGATATTAATCGTGAGCAAGAAGCCGAATTACGGGAAGTCATGACCCGCTTCGAACAAAGCCAACTAGCGAATGAAGAAAAACAACGCATACTACAAAATAGTGAACAGCGTCTCACTGCACAATTTGAAAACCTAGCTAATCGTATTTTTGAACAAAATGAGCGCAGGGCATCAGAACAACATCAAAAAAATTTAATGGCCATGTTGTCACCTTTTCGTGAGCAATTGGAAGGTTTTCGCCAACAAGTCCAGCAAAGTTATGGTGAAGAAGCCAAAGAGCGCCATACTCTGGCTTATGAAATTCGCCAACTTCAACAACTGAATAATCAAATGACCAAAGAGGCGATAAACCTGACTCGCGCACTCAAAGGCGATAATAAAATTCAGGGAAATTGGGGTGAAACAATTCTAACCCGTATCTTAGAAGTTTCTGGTCTACGTCAAGGAAGTGAGTTTGAAACGCAAGTTAGTATAAATACTGGCTATAATAGTCGATATCAACCGGATGTGATTATCCATCTTCCAGAGGGTAAAGATGTTGTTGTCGATGCGAAAATGTCATTGGTCGCGTATGAACATTATTTTAACAGTGACGATCCTGAGCAACAAAAACAAGGGATTAAAGATCATGTGGCATCAATTCGTAACCACATGAAAATGCTAAGTCGTAAAGACTACCACCAATTACCGGGTGTACGTTCACTGGATTATGTTTTGATGTTTATTCCCATTGAACCAGCGTATTTGCTGGCGCTGAAAGAGGCGCCTGAGCTACTTGATGAAGGGTTGAAACTGAATATTATGTTGGTTTGCCCATCCACATTATTAGTGGCAGTACGCACAATTAATAATTTATGGCGCTATGAACGGCAAGAGCAAAATGCACAAGAGATCGCAGATAGAGCAGCTAAAATGTACGACAAGCTACGCTTATTTGTTGATGACATGCAAGTTTTGGGCTCTAGCCTAGATAAAGCCAATAATACTTATCTATCAGCGATGAAACGTCTTGCTGATGGGCGAGGTAATTTACTCGCTCAGGCGGAAAGTTTTAAAGAGTTAGGCGTAGAAGTAAAGCAGTCTATAGACACTCAACTCATTGAGCGAGCTCAGAAGTCTAATTGTGCGGAATCTTAGACTTCTAATAGGGTTTTACCTCAAAGGCTGGTACACTTCTCAAAAAAGTTTGAACGATTAACAGGCATAATAGAAATGACCGAACCAAATAAAGAAACCATTGATTTTGGTTTCCGTACTGTAGAGAAAGAAGAAAAAGAGAGCCTAGTTGCGAATGTTTTTCACTCTGTAGCTGCAAAATATGATCTGATGAATGACCTGATGTCATTCGGTATTCATCGTATTTGGAAACGTTTCACAATTGAAGCGAGCGGGGTACGTCGTAATCAACGTGTTCTTGACCTTGCTGGTGGAACCGGTGACCTGACCGCAAAATTCTCTCGATTAGTAGGCGAAAAAGGTGAAGTCGTTCTCGCTGATATCAATGATTCAATGTTAAAAATGGGTCGTGAGAAACTGCGTGATCTCGGTATTGTAGGTAATGTAAATTACGTACAAGCTAATGCAGAAGAACTGCCATTCCCAGATAACTATTTTGACTGTATCACCATCTCTTTTGGTTTACGTAATGTTACCGATAAAGATAAAGCGCTGCGCTCGATGTTCCGCGTATTAAAACCAGGTGGACGCTTATTAGTTCTTGAGTTCTCTAAACCTATTATTGAACCGCTAAATAAAGCTTATGACGCTTATTCATTCCATATATTACCTCGTATAGGTCAGGCGATTGTGAATGATCCGGATAGCTATCGCTATTTAGCAGAGTCTATTCGTATGCATCCAAACCAAGAAACCCTAAAAGGGATGATGGAAAATGCAGGTTTTGAGCAAGTGTCCTACGACAATATGACTGGCGGTATTGTAGCATTGCATAAAGGGTTTAAATTCTAAGATGGAAGCACCATCAACACATAGTGAAAATCCAAATACGGTCTTGTACTCCTTGGTTACCGCAATGATGGAAACCTCTTTAAACCATATGTTGTTTAAGGAGAAAGTTCTGCAACCTGCAAGAATGCGTCTGGCAGGCAAAGTCATGGCGATTGAGTTGAAAGAGCTGAATAAAACGTTAACCCTGATTTTTGCTGAAAATCATGTGGATGTATTGAGTGAATGGCAAGAACCTGCCGATTGCACGATCAAAACATCCCTGTTTACGTTGATTAAATTGAAAGATAAACAGCAACTTTCACAGTTGATCAGTCGTGGTGACATCGTGATTGAAGGCGATATGCAGATTGTTCAGCATTGGTCTTCATTATTGGACTTGGCTATTTGGAATCCTGCCCATTATTTATCACCTTATATTGGTGATGTTGCGGCTGAAGGGATTAGCAAGGTGTTGAGTAAAGGTGCTTGTCTGGCCTCTCGTTTAGTCAAAAGCCAGAAAACCTATGTGAAAGATGTCATCCTTGAAGAGTGGAAAATGGCGCCTAGCCAGTTAGAACTCGTCTACTTTAGTGATGAAGTTGAACAGATATCAAACACAATGAGCCAATTAGAACAACGGCTCAATCAGTTGGAGGAGAAGAATGACTCCCGGTGAAATAAAACGCCTTTACTTCATTATTCGGGTTTTTCTCTCTTACGGGTTAGATGAGCTGATCCCTAAAATTAAGTTAACACTGCCGTTAAGAATTGGGCGGTTAGGCTTTTTTTGGATCAGAAATAAACATAAAGATAAAGATGTCGGTGAAAGACTTCGCTTAGCATTGCAGGAACTCGGTCCAGTATGGATCAAATTTGGTCAAATGCTGTCAACTCGCCGAGACCTTTTTCCACCAGAAATTGCCGATCAGCTTTCTTTATTACAAGATAAAGTCGCAAGTTTTGATGGTAAATTAGCGCGTCGTTACATCGAAGAGTCGCTTGGTGGTCCCCTAGAACAATGGTTTGATGATTTTGATGAGCAAGCATTAGCTTCTGCCTCTATTGCCCAAGTGCATACGGCAATTCTGAAAGAAAATGGTAAAAATGTTGTATTAAAAGTAATTCGACCTGATATTTTGCCCGTCATCAGAGCAGATATTAAGCTGATGTATCGTATTGCTAATTGGATTCCCCTTCTTCCTGATGGGCGACGCTTACGTCCAAAAGAGGTTGTGCGTGAATACGAAAAAACGCTAATTGATGAGCTAAATTTATTGCGTGAATCGGCTAATGCAATTCAGTTAAGACGTAATTTTGAAAATAGCTCAATGCTATATATTCCAGAAGTATATCCAGATTATTGCCGTGAAAACGTCATGGTCATGGAACGTATTTATGGTATTCCGGTATCGGATATAGCGGCACTAGAAGCGCAAGGTACTAACATGAAGCTATTAGCAGAAAGAGGGGTAAAAGTCTTTTTCACGCAGGTGTTTCGTGACAGTTTCTTCCATGCTGATATGCATCCGGGCAATATCTTTGTAAGTCGTGAACATCCTGAAGATCCGCTCTATATTGGGATTGATTGTGGAATTGTTGGCTCATTGAACAAAGAAGATAAGCGCTATTTAGCGGAAAACTTTATTGCCTTTTTTAACCGTGACTACCGTAAAGTCGCAGAGCTACATGTCGATTCTGGTTGGGTTCCCCCTGATACCAATGTAGAAGATTTTGAATTTGCTATTCGTACGGTATGTGAGCCAATTTTTGAAAAACCACTCGCTGAAATTTCCTTTGGGCATGTGTTATTAAATCTCTTTAATACCGCCCGCCGCTTTAATATGGAAGTTCAGCCACAATTGGTGCTACTACAAAAGACGCTGTTGTATGTTGAAGGACTGGGGCGTCAACTGTATCCACAATTAGATTTATGGAAGACGGCAAAACCCTTTTTAGAAGATTGGATTCACAGTCAGGTCGGTATTCCAGCGATCACAAAAGCTTTAAAAGAAAAAGCCCCTTATTGGGCTGAGAAAATGCCAGAAATTCCTGACCTTATATACGGAGCACTAAAGCAGCACCGATTTTTACAATCTAATATTGAGCAGCTTACTCAAGAATTAAAGCATCAACGTGCTAAGCAGCGTAAATCTCAGTACCTTTTAGGTATCGGAGCAACATTTATTCTTTGTGGTAGTTTATTCTTTATCTCTGACTTAACTCGAATTGCAGCAGTATTTATGACTGTGGGGGCATTATCGTGGCTTGTGGGTTGGTGTAAAGGAGACGATAATTAAGTAGACTTTGTTTTGCGACAAGTTTATAAGGCTGTGAACATTTCCGTATTTAGAGTAGGTTGTATATAATAGAGTTAGATACAATTGATCCCAAAACTATAGAGGTATTAACAATGGAATCAACTTTTGCAATGGCTTCTTTCGGCAGCCCTTGGCAATTAATTATTATTGCTTTGCTTATCATTTTGATTTTCGGTACCAAAAAACTACGTTCTTTAGGTTCTGATTTAGGTGAATCACTTAAAGGCTTTAAAAAAGCCATGAATGATGATGAAGCTGCGAAAGCGAAAGCAGAGCAAGAAAAGCAAGATGCTGATTTTGCAACGAAAAATATTACTGAACAACAGGCTTCTGAAAAGAAAGACAGCCCAGTTGAGAGCAAAAATAAAGAGCAGGGATAAACCGTGTTTGACATAGGTTTTAGTGAACTACTGCTTGTTGCTATTATTGGTCTTGTGGTACTCGGTCCTCAGCGCCTTCCAGTAGCAGTGCGAACTGTTGCTGGTTGGATTCGTGCTATGCGCTCTATGGCGACAAATGTACAGAATGAGCTATCACAAGAACTAAAATTGCAAGAGCTGCAAGAGACTCTAAAAAAAGTTGAAGAGAAGGCTGGTCTAGAAACACTTTCTCCTGAACTTAAAAAGTCGATGGATGATTTGCGTCATGCTGCCTTGTCCTTACAAAGCGGTTATCAAGCAACGTCCAATGGTGTTCAATCTGAGTTGAACAAAGCAAAAGAGCTCACAGAAAACTACGATGCTGCGGTAAAGGAATCCCATGCGAGTTCTCAGCAAATTCAAGAATCAGATCCTGATCCTGAGCATGCTGCTAAAATGGCTGCGGTCGTTGAAGAAAAACCTGCTTCAACAACATTAACAGACACCAAGCCACTCGATGCTAAAGTAACAAACTCCAATCAAACAGAAAGTGAAAAATAACACATGGCTGTCAATGATACTCAACCACTTATTAGCCATCTAATTGAACTTAGAAAGCGGCTATTAAACTGTTTGATTACAGTATTAATCATATTTGCGGCACTCGCTTATTTTTCAAATGACATCTACCGGTTGGTCGCTGCACCTTTGATTGATAAGCTACCTGTTGGCTCTCAAATGAGTGCGACAGATGTTGCTTCAACGTTTTTTACCCCAATTAAATTAACAATGATGGTATCTGTGTTTGTCTCGATACCGGTCATTTTGTACCAAATTTGGGCATTTATCGCACCAGCGCTATATAAGCATGAACGCAGGTTGATGTTGCCACTGTTAGTTTCAAGTAGTTTCTTATTCTATCTGGGAATGGCATTTGCTTACTTTGTGGTGTTTCCGTTAGCATTTGGTTTCTTCGTAAAAACGACGCCAGACAGTGTTAACTTCATACCTGACATCAGTAAATATCTCAGTTTTGTCATGACGTTGTTTATGGCGTTTGGGGCTGCGTTTGAAGTTCCGATTGCTATCATTTTACTGTGCTGGACTGGTGTAACAACGCCAGAATCTCTCAGACGTAAGCGTCCATATATATTAGTCGGTGCATTTATTGTGGGGATGTTCTTAACCCCTCCTGATGTCTTATCTCAAACTTTATTGGCAGTGCCTATGTATCTGTTATTTGAGCTTGGGGTTTTACTCTCGAATTTCTATGTTGGTAAAGGTAGAAAAGGTCGAGAAGAAAATGAAGAAGACGCTGAAACCGAAGAATAATCATCATTTTTAAAATGATTTAGACATTAAAAAGCCCATTTTATAATGGGCTTTTTATATCTCGCTAACGATTAAATTATTCAGTCAATTTTTTAAATTGAGTATTATCAATTACTTTAACAACATTAGTGTTTAAAATATTGAGTAATAATATAGAGCGAGACTCGCCATCTGGTTCGTCAAAGATGGCTTTTACGCCAGCAAATATCCCGTCAGTAATAATGACACTATCCCCGTGAGCAGGAAGGTCTGGAGCTTTAGAATGACCAATAGGAGCTTGCTGTAGAAGCTCCATAATTTCTTCAGGGACCTCGACGGGAAGTTTACCAAAGCGTATAAAGTGGCTAACTCCACGAGTAGATTGGACCGTGGTCGTGTGGATTTTTTCATGGTCGAATTTTACAAATAGATAATTTGGGAAAAGCGCTTCAGTAACAATAACTCTCTTACCTCGAACGACTTTTTCCATTTCTGTCATGGGAGTCATGCAAGTGACATATTGTCGAGTTAAGTGCTCAATCGCTCTATCAAGCTGACCGCGTTTGCAATACAGCAAATACCATTTTTCCATTTTTTGATCCCATCCAACAAAATTATGCTTATGATAACAAATTAAGGCATAACAATGTGACTAATGATGAGCCACGCAATATTATTCATACCCACAAGTATAGATTAATTCAGTAGTTACAAAACTTGGGTACATTATAATCACAGCAACAAATACACTTTTTGTAGGAGACACCATGGATATCTTTTTATTGAGTAATGGCAAACTTTCGGGCAATCCGGTATGGCTGAGTTATGCATTACCACGTATTAATGAAATGATTGAGCGTAAAAAAATTAAGTCAGCGGTATTAGTCCCGTATGCTGTTTTACGTGGCTCTCATGATGAAAGAGCAGCTCAGCTCTCTGAAGCTCTAGGTATCGAAGTCACTTCTATCGAACATTTCTCAAGTCCAGTCGAAGCAATTGAACAAGCAGAATGTATTTTGGTGAGCGGTGGTAATACATGGTGGCTGAATAAATGCCTGCATGAAAATGGATTGATTGTTGCCATTCAGCGTGCAGTACGTGAACGTGGCGTTCCTTATATTGGCTGGAGTGCGGGTTGTAATGTGGCAACTCCAAGTATCCGTACGACTAATGATATGCCAGTAAGCAATGCGGTTATTATGCCATCGCTGGGATTGTTCCCGATGCAAATTAACCCTCACTACATCGATGCTCACATTTCAGGGCACATGGGCGAAACTCGTGATGAACGTTTGCAAGAATTTTGTGTAATTAACCCTCATGAGGTTGTTGTTGCGTTACGTGAAGGTAGTGGCTTACAAATTAAAGGTAATGAATTGAGCTACTTTAGTGGCAAAAACGAGGGTTTTAAATTGTTTCAGCACAACAAAACATTCCCTGAACAATTCGATACCGTATCATTGACGGATTATGTCCCGTTTGATTGTAAGTAAAGTGATACACTTAATCTCAAGAATACTGATTATTAAGCATGTTTAACAGTAACTTGTAACCTTGGCTGGGAGCCTTATAATGAGGTTCCCCCTGTAATTGTAAAAGAAGATAATGAAATACCGTGACCTTAGAGATTTTATCGCGCAGCTTGAAAAGCAAGGCGAACTAAAACGCATTACGATGGAAGTCGATCCTTATTTGGAAATGACTGAAATCGCAGATCGTACGCTAAGAGCAGGGGGACCAGCCTTACTATTTGAAAATCCTAAAGGCTATAAGATGCCTGTTTTGTGTAACTTATTTGGAACTACCAAACGGGTTGCTATGGGGATGGGACAAGAAGATATTAAAGCGCTTCATGATGTAGGCAAGTTACTCGCTTTTCTTAAAGAACCTGATCCTCCGAAAGGTTTCCGTGATCTAATGGATAAGCTTCCTAAGTTTAAACAAGTGCTTAATATGCCAGCTAAACGTTTAAACTCAGCGCCATGTCAGGAGCAAATTTGGGCTGGGGATGACGTTGACCTGACCAAAATTCCTGTAATGCACTGTTGGCCAGAAGATGCCGCACCGTTGATTACTTGGGGTTTAACGGTGACTAAAGGTCCTCATAAAGAGCGCCAAAATTTAGGCATTTATCGCCAGCAAGTCCTGGGGAAAAACAAGGTTATTATGCGTTGGCTTTCCCATCGTGGTGGAGCTTTAGATTTCCAAGAATGGTGCCAACAACACCCAGGAGAAAAATTCCCTGTAGCGGTTGCTCTTGGTGCAGATCCTGCGACAATTCTAGCGGCAGTGACCCCGGTACCTGATACGCTCTCAGAGTATGCTTTTGCTGGGTTACTCCGTGGCAATAAAACTGAGGTCGTAAAATGTATTTCTAACGATCTCGAAGTTCCTGCTGGCGCAGAAATTATTCTTGAAGGTTATATTGAACCTGGAGAAATGGCGCCTGAAGGACCTTATGGTGATCATACTGGTTACTATAATGAAATTGATGATTTTCCTGTTTTCACCGTCACTCATGTTACTCAGCGCCGTGATGCGATTTACCATTCTACCTATACTGGACGCCCACCCGATGAGCCCGCGGTATTAGGTGAAGCCCTCAATGAAGTCTTGGTGCCTATTTTACAAAAGCAGTTCCCTGAAATTGTCGATTTCTACTTACCTCCAGAAGGATGTTCATATCGTTTGGCTGTGGTAACCATGAAAAAACAGTATGCAGGACACGCAAAAAGAGTAATGATGGGGGTCTGGTCTTACCTGCGACAATTCATGTACACTAAGTTTGTGATTGTTTGTGATGATGATATCAATGCCCGTGATTGGAAAGATGTCATTTGGGCAATCACTACCCGTATGGATCCAGCCCGCGATACGATAATGATGGAAAATACGCCAATAGACTATCTCGACTTTGCATCTCCGATTTCTGGCCTTGGCTCAAAAATGGGACTTGATGCGACAAATAAATGGCCGGGAGAAACGAGTCGTGAATGGGGGCGCCCAATTGTGATGACTGAAAGCGTTAAATCCCGCGTTGATGATATTTGGGAACAATTGAATATTTTTGAAAAGTAAGAGGAAATCCATGGCAACTTTGAGCTGTAAAGTCACATTTGTCGAGTCCATCACGGATACGGTTTATCGGGTTATTTTGTTGCCAGATGGTCCTTTTCATTTCAAAGCCGGTCAATATCTCATGGTTGTTATGGATGAAAGGGATAAGCGTCCATTTTCGATGGCTTCAACACCTGAAAATAAACAGTCTATTGAGCTGCATATCGGAGCTTCTGAATTCAATCTATATGCGATGGCCGTGTTAGATAGAATTTTAGAACAACAGCGGATTGATATCGATATCCCTCATGGCAAAGCATGGTTCCGTGAGAATAGTCAAAATCCAATCATTTTAATTGCAGGGGGGACGGGATTTTCTTATACCCATTCCATCCTGCTTGCCGCCCTTGCAGAAAATCCTCACAGAGATATTACGTTCTATTGGGGGGGCCGCCAGTTAGAGCATCTATACGACTTGGGTGAACTGCAAGCTCTCAGTGAACGTTATTCTAATCTCAAAGTTATCCCTGTTGTTGAGCAACCTGATGAAAATTGGCGAGGCAGAACAGGGACTGTATTGAGTTCGGTGCTGGAAGATTTTGGCGATCTATCTGAACACGATATTTATATTGCAGGTCGGTTTGAGATGGCGAAGATTGCGAGAGATCGGTTTTGTGGCGAGAGGAATGCTAAGGCGGCTCAGTTGTTCGGCGATGCCTTTGATTTCCTGTAACTCGTCATATTTCAAGTTGTAGGGGTGTTGGCTGCACTCGGTTACCCAAGTCACATACTCATGTATGCTCCTAGGGATATCCTCATTAGCCGCCTACCTACAACTTGAACTATTTAGAGCTATTAAGTATGTCGTAAAGGATTGGTGGAGTTGTTTTTAAAATTATGATGTGTTGAGTTTTACTGAGCTAGTTTGACTGTTTTGTGGATAAAAAAAATCCCGCCCCTGACTAGGCGGGAACATTGACAAACATGACAATGTAACGGCAAAACTTCTTAAATTCTTTCAATGATTGTGGCGATACCTTGCCCAAATCCAATACACATAGTCGCTAATCCAAACTGCTTATCTTGCTGTTCTAGTTGGTTTAATAGCGCTGTTGTTATTCTTGCTCCAGAGCAACCTAATGGATGGCCCAATGCAATGGCGCCACCACTTAGATTAACTTTTTGATCAATTTGGCTTTCTGGAATTCTTAAACCTTTCATACAGGCAATCGACTGGGCTGCAAATGCTTCATTCAGCTCAATAATATCGATATCATTTAAAGATAATCCCGCTCGTTTTAAAGCTAGCTCGGTTGCAGGAACTGGTCCGAACCCCATAATTGAAGGGTCACAGCCGACAACTGACATGGCGCGGATCTTGGCTCTAGGCTTGAGGCCATGCTGATTTGTGTAGGATTCACTAGCTAATAGCATGGCTGAGGCACCATCTGAAAGTGCGGATGAATTTCCTGCGGTAACGGTGCCACTGACAGGGTCAAAAGCAGGTCGTAAGGAAGCTAAACCCTCTAAGCTTGCATCAAAGCGAATGACTTCATCGTATGTAACAGAAACTAAATTACCATCAGCATCATGGCCTAAAATAGGGACGATCTCCTGACCAAATTTGCCACTTTTTGTTGCCGCAGAGGCACGTTGATGAGATCTCAATGCAAAGGCATCTTGCTCTTCGCGACTTATTTTATACATCTTAGCCAGCATCTCTGCAGTTAATCCCATCGCGCCAGCGGCTTTAGCTACACGCAAAGTTAGCTTCGGATTAAAATCAATACCATGGGTCATAGGCACATGCCCCATATGTTCAACTCCGCCAATTAAGACTGAATGCGCATCCCCAGTCATGATAAAGCGGCTAGCGTCATGGATCGCTTGCATGGATGAACCGCATAAGCGGTTAATTGTTACTGCGGGAACGGTATGAGGAATATCCGTTAAAAGGGCTGCATTTTTGGCAACATTAAACCCTTGCTCTAAGGTTTGCTGGACGCAGCCCCAGATGATGTCATCAAGCTCTTTCTTTTGAGCATTGGGATTGCGTTCAAAAATCGCATTCATCAGTTGTGCAGAGAGGTCTTCTGCTCTTACATGACGAAATACACCACCTTTGGAACGCCCCATTGGAGTGCGTATACCATCAATAATGAAGACATTTTCCATAGGATTAACCCCTCACAACTTTTTTGACATCGATAGCCACAACGGGTGGCTGCGGATAATATCTGGCATTGGTTGCCGCTTTCTCTTTTAATCCATTTGGCACTTGATAAAGCGGGCTTAAGTGGGAATAAGATTCTGCAGTTTTGACATAAGATTGACTGCCGAGGGTATCAAGGTAACAGAATACGCCTCCTCGGAATGGTGGAAAGCCAAGTCCGTAAACTAATGCAATATCAGCATCTGAAGGACTTTGAATAATGCCTTCTTCTAAACATCGAACCACTTCATTAACCATTGGTGCCATCATGCGGGCAATAATTTCTTCCTTGGTAAACGAACGTTTATTTTGGCGAATAGCGAATAATAACTCGTCTGTATGTGGGTCATCGATTTTTTTCGGTTTGCCTTTTTTATCTGTTTCATACAGATAAAAACCTTTACCATTTTTCTGACCAAAGCGTTGCTGTTCAAACATAATATCGATGGCATTTTTACCCACTTTTTGCATACGTTGTGGAAAGCCTTGAGCCATAACTTGCTCTGCATGAAATGCAGTATCAATCCCGACCACATCAAGTAAGTAAGCAGGTCCCATCGGCCACCCAAACTCTTTCTCCATGACTTTATCGATTTCTCTAAAATCGGCACCATCTTGAATCAATAAATTAAAGCCTGCGAAGTAGGGGAATAAAACTCGGTTAACAAAAAAACCAGGGCAATCATTAACAACAATCGGGGTTTTTCCCATCTTGTTTGCGAATGAAACAACTTTGGCTATGGTCTCTTCGGAGGTCTTTTCTCCACGTATAATTTCGACCAAAGGCATACGATGGACTGGATTAAAAAAATGCATCCCGCAGAAATTTTCTGGGCGCTTTAATGAGTTAGCGAGCTCTGTAATTGGGATCGTAGATGTGTTTGACGCAAGTAGAGTCTCCGATGTGATTAATGATTCAACTTCGGATAATACCGCAGCTTTAATTTTGGGATTTTCAACAACAGCTTCAACAATAATCTGCACGTTCTCAATACCAGAATAAGATAACGATGGATGAATAGAGGCTAATGTTGTCGCCATTCTATCGGCAGTAATTTTGCCTCTTTCAAATTGGCCATTGAGTAATTTTTTGGCTTCATTGATGCCAAGATCCAGAGATTTTTCGTTGATATCTTTCATTAAGACCGCAATGCCTTTGCTGGCAGATTGGTAGGCGATACCGCCCCCCATGATTCCCGCGCCCAGAACAGCAGCTTGTGTCGGTGCTGTTACTTTGCCAGCAATTTTTTTACTGGTTGCTTTAACTTGTTGATCATTAAGAAATACGCTAACTAATGCACGGGCAACATCACTATGTGCGAGAGGTACAAAGGCAGCTGTTTCATGTTTTAATGCTTCTTCACGAGTACAGTTAGCGGCTTTTTCAATTGTATTTACGGCTGTCATTGGGGCTGGATAATGTTTACCAGCGACTTGGTAGACCATTCCTTTAGCAACACTAAAACTCATCGTCTGCTCAATAGGAGATAGTTTGAGAGTTTCGAGTTTTGGCTGACGTTTTTGCTTCCAATTAATAGCACCAGCAATAGCTTGCTCGATAATTTGTAATGCCGCTTGTGGGAGTTTTTCTGTTTCTACAACAGCATCAACGAGACCGAGTTTAAGTGCTTGTGTACCGCTAACATCTTTTCCTGCGGTAATAATCTCTAATGCGCTATCAAGCCCAATTAAACGAGGTAATCGAACGGAACCGCCAAAGCCGGGCATAATACCTAATTTTGTTTCAGGTAAACCAATTCTGGCATCTGGAGAAGCAATTCTAAAATCAGTGGCTAAGATACATTCGCAACCACCACCGAGAGCATAACCATTGATTGCGCTAATAGTTGGAACGGGAAGGTCTTCGAGGCGATTAAAAATATGATTAGCGTAAGATAACCACTCACTTAAAGTCTCTTTTGAAGCTTCAAAGAGAGATAAAAATTCTTTTATGTCAGCACCAACAATAAATGCGGGTTTATCTGAACGCAGAATAACACCTTGCAAATCAGATTGCCGTTCAAGAACGGTAACAGCTTCATCAAGTGAAGCAACGGTATGGGTATCCAATTTATTGATTGGACCTGATGCATTAAACACCAATTCTGCAATACCTTTTTTCAACCATTGAATATAGATTGTTTCACTTTGATAAAGCATGCTGTTCTCCTTTAGATAACTGAGTTATCTGGTATGACCAGATGAAATTTAGTGTGACTAGAATGTTAATTAATTGCAAATGCTTAATAACAAAAGTGGAATGCTGCTCACAGGAATAAAGTGAAATAACGTAATGTTAATATGGTATTTTTGTTAATTATCAATATATTAATAAATGAATATAATAGAGTGCATACACGTTAATATCAGAACGTGATAAGCTCTATTTTTCTAACGAATACTGTAAGGTTGAATGAAATGGAAAAACTGGCTGGACTCT
The DNA here is from genome assembly GCF_000156395.1 of Providencia rustigianii DSM 4541. Lineage (GTDB taxonomy): Bacteria > Pseudomonadota > Gammaproteobacteria > Enterobacterales > Enterobacteriaceae > Providencia > Providencia rustigianii. The sequence continues at coordinate 5,837 of NZ_GG703821.1, read as the reverse complement.
ACGCTGAACACATCAAAACACTACAAAAAACAACTCAGCAAGTTTTACAACGCAGTAAATTAGATGCCATCTTAATTCACTCAGGGGAGCCGATTCGCATCTTCCTTGATGACAGTGATTACCCATTTAAAGTTAACCCACACTTTAAAGCTTGGGTGCCGGTCACCGATGTCCCGCACTCGTGGTTATTAGTTGATGGTGTTAATAAGCCTAAGCTATGGTTTTATTCACCAGTAGATTACTGGCACAGTGTAGAACCATTACCAAATAGTTTTTGGACGAAAGAAGTTGAATTAATTCATCTGAAAAATGCAGATGAAATCAAAGATTTTTTAGCTAATCTGCCAAAAGAGCATGTCGCTTATATTGGTTCTGCGACAGCGAAAGCAGAATCTTTAGGTATCTCCTCTCACAATATCAATCCAAAACCAGTGCTGGATTACTACCATTATCACCGTTCATATAAAACAGATTATGAATTGTGCTGCATGCGTGAAGCGCAAAAAATGGCTGTGAATGGTCATCTTTCTGCATTTGAAGCATTCCAAGCAGGTGCTAGCGAATTTGATATTAATATTAGTTATCTAGAGGCTACGGGGCACCGAGATACTAATGTTCCTTATGGTAATATTGTGGCTCTTAATGAAAATGCCGCAGTACTTCACTACACGAAATTACAGCAAACTGTTCCCAATGAAGTTCGTAGCTTCCTGATTGATGCAGGTGCTGAATATAATGGTTACGCTGCGGATATTACTCGTACTTATGCCGCCAAAAGTAAAAGTGAATTTGCTGCATTAGTCGCGGATTTAAATGCAGAGCAGTTAGCGTTAATTCATACGATTAAAGCTGGCGTTCGTTATACGGATTACCATGTTGATATGCATCACCGTATCGCCAGATTATTGGTTAAACATGGGATAGTTAAAGGAATTAGCGAAGACTCAATGGTAGAACATGGGTTAACGACGCCATTTTTACCTCATGGTTTAGGTCACCCTCTTGGATTGCAAGTTCATGATGTCGCTGGTTTTATGCAAGATGAGGATGGTACACATTTAGCTGCACCAAAAATGTATCCTTTCTTGCGCTGTACTCGAGTATTAGAGCCAAGAATGGTGCTAACAATCGAACCAGGTCTCTATTTTATTGAATCTTTATTATCTGGCTGGCGCGCTGGAGAGTTTAGTCAACATTTCAATTGGGATAAAATCGAGCAATTCAAACCTTATGGTGGTATTCGTATTGAAGATAATATCGTTATCCATCATAACCATATTGAAAATATGACTCGAGATTTGCATTTACCGTAATGAGACCCTATTCAATTCCGGCAGAAACGATCTCTTTCGCGGAAGAGATCAAAAAAAGCCGTTTTATTACTTATATAGCGCATACCGAAGGTATTGATGCCGCGAAAGATTATATCCAATCAATCAAAGCTCAATACCCAGATGCCCGGCACCATTGCTGGGCATTTGTTGCTGGTCGACCTGATGATTCCCAGCAGTTAGGATTTTCTGATGATGGGGAGCCAACAGGAACGGCCGGCAAGCCTATCATGGCACAATTACTTGGAAGTCATTTGGGTGAAGTTACCTGTGTTGTAGTGCGCTATTTTGGCGGGATAAAGCTAGGAACAGGAGGGCTGGTTCGTGCTTATGGAAGTGGCGTACAGCAAGCGCTTAAAATCCTGCCCACAAAAATAAAAGTTCCTCAAAAGATCTTTAATTTGATATGTGATTACTCCCTTATCAATGGAGTTGAGCAATTATTGGCTCAGGTAAATGGTATGATTCTACACAGTGATTATAATGAGTCTGTATCTTTGCAAATTTCTATTCCTGCTAGCTGTGAGCAGGAGGTCAATGATAAATTACGCGATATTAGCCGTGGTGAATTAAAACTCATCGAACAATCGCAATAGTAAATAGCCTAAGCAAGGAACTGGCCGAATGCACTTTCGCGCAATAACCCGTATCGTTGGGTTACTCGTCATTATTTTCTCTTTTACGATGGTCATTCCTGGCATTGTTGCGCTTATATATCGCGATGGTGCGGGGCGAGCTTTTAGCCAAACATTCGTAACTGCCTTATTAATCGGTCTTTTTCTATGGCTACCGACTCGCAATAGTCGACATGAGTTAAAGGCAAAGGAAGGATTTCTTATTGTTGTCTTGTTCTGGACAGTACTAGGCAGTGTTGGGGCGTTGCCGTTTATCTTCTCGGAAAAACCAAACTTATCAGTCACTGATGCATTTTTTGAATCATTTTCCGGTTTAACCACCACAGGAGCCACAACCTTAACGGGGTTGGATTCGTTACCAAAAGCCATTTTATTTTATCGTCAAATGTTGCAATGGCTGGGTGGTATGGGGATCATTGTATTGGCAGTTGCCATCTTGCCTCTATTAGGTGTTGGGGGAATGCAGCTCTATCGAGCTGAAATGCCTGGGCCACTAAAAGATAATAAGATGCGTCCTAGGATTGCTGAAACGGCGAAAACACTTTGGTTGATCTACGTTCTATTGACTATCGCGTGCGCAATAGCTTTGTGGATCGCGGGTATGGATGTGTTTGATGCAATCTCTCATAGCTTCTCTACTATTGCTATTGGAGGGTTTTCTACCCATGACGCCAGTATTGGTTATTTCAATAGCCCAGCAATTAATACCATTATTGGTATTTTTTTAATTATCTCCGGCTGTAACTTCGGTTTGCACTTTGCAGTATTAACAGGACGAAGCCTTGGTATTTATTGGCGTGACCCTGAATTTAGAATGTTTATTAGCTTCCAATTTGTGCTGGTGGTGATCTGTACCGCAGTGTTGATGTTCCACTCTGTGTATGCTGATTTTGGGCAAACATTAGATCAGGCCTTTTTCCAAGTGGTTTCTATGGCAACCACCGCAGGCTTCACAACGGACAGTTTCTCTGGATGGCCACTATTCTTACCGATGCTTTTATTATGTGCAGCATTTGTTGGGGGATGCGCGGGTTCAACAGGTGGAGGATTAAAAGTTATTCGTATCCTTCTTTTATTTCTACAAGGCTCCCGTGAACTGAAACGATTGGTACATCCCAATGCGGTATATACCATTAAATTAGGCCAAAGAGCTTTACCAGAAAGGATTATTGAAGCTGTTTGGGGATTCTTTTCTGCATACGCCTTGGTATTTGTAGTGAGTTTACTGCTACTTATCGCAACCGGTGTTGATGAGTTCTCCGCGTTTTCTGCAATTGCTACCACATTGAATAACCTTGGGCCTGGGTTAGGAACGGTTGCCGAGAACTTCACAAGTATGAATCCGGCTGGGAAATGGATTTTAGTGGTGACAATGTTATTTGGTCGTCTTGAAGTCTTTACTTTATTAGTTTTATTTACGCCAACGTTTTGGCGTGAGTAAACAATGGATAGCAATGATTAGGAATTTTACAGAAGATGAGTTATCTACTTTTACACTCCAGCACTGATGGGCAAACGAAAAAAATCATTTTAAAGATAGCAGACCAATTACGTCGCTCTGGGTGTGAGTGTGACATCCGTGATTTAAATACGGATAAAAACTTCAATTTATCGGCTTACAATAAAGTATTGGTTGGCGCATCTATCCGTTACGGTCATTTTAATAAGCAACTTGAACGCTTCGTAGCAACACATCAAACCCAACTCAATTCGATGAAGAGCGCCTTTTTTGCTGTAAACCTAACAGCAAGAAAGGAGGGGAAAGATACCGCTGAGACAAATGTTTATACTCGCAAGTTTTTAGAAAAATGTCCGTGGCAGCCAACATTGAAGGCGGTATTTGCAGGAGCGCTGTTTTATCCTCGTTATAAGTGGCTTGATAAAGTAATGATCCGGCTAATTATGAAGATGACGGGGGGACCAACAGACCCAAAAACAGAAATTGAATATACTAATTGGGATAGTGTTGCTGCTTTTGCTATAGAGTTTGAGAATTTATAGTACTATTTTTCAACAAAATGTGGCTGTTTTGCACGATTTGTTGAAATAATCGGCGGTTGATAAAAAATATCAAAAAAAGGGTTGCCAGATTTTTCTGACTCCCTATAATGCGCATCCACTGACCGGGAACAAGCCAACGCAAAGCGCGATGGACACTGAACCGGCAGCGAGAGAATCTGAAAAGATTAAGCAAAAAAAATGCTTGACTCTCACTGAGGGAAGCGTAATATAC
>NZ_GG703821.1:311-1538 GCF_000156395.1 Providencia rustigianii DSM 4541 | reverse complement strand
TTAGTGCCTTCGGGAACTCTGAGACAGGTGCTGCATGGCTGTCGTCAGCTCGTGTTGTGAAATGTTGGGTTAAGTCCCGCAACGAGCGCAACCCTTATCCTTTGTTGCCAGCACGTCATGGTGGGAACTCAAAGGAGACTGCCGGTGATAAACCGGAGGAAGGTGGGGATGACGTCAAGTCATCATGGCCCTTACGAGTAGGGCTACACACGTGCTACAATGGCGTATACAAAGAGAAGCGACCTCGCGAGAGCAAGCGGAACTCATAAAGTACGTCGTAGTCCGGATTGGAGTCTGCAACTCGACTCCATGAAGTCGGAATCGCTAGTAATCGTAGATCAGAATGCTACGGTGAATACGTTCCCGGGCCTTGTACACACCGCCCGTCACACCATGGGAGTGGGTTGCAAAAGAAGTAGGTAGCTTAACCTTCGGGAGGGCGCTTACCACTTTGTGATTCATGACTGGGGTGAAGTCGTAACAAGGTAACCGTAGGGGAACCTGCGGTTGGATCACCTCCTTACCATTGAAGTGTTTTTGTGAAGTGCTCACACAGATTGTCTGATAGAAAGTAGAGCAATAGGCTATACGTGGGAGAGCTATTCGAAAGAGTGGGTCTTACACGAGATATGCAACAAAGTGATTTGTGCAGTATTTCGTGTCCCCTTCGTCTAGAGGCCTAGGACACCGCCCTTTCACGGCGGTAACAGGGGTTCGAATCCCCTAGGGGACGCCAATTGCGCCGATATCGAGTGAAAGACGATGTCCCCAATAATGATTAAGCCAATTACGATGTAGTTGGTTTAACAATTATGCTCTTTAACAATCTGGAACAAGCTGAAAATTGAAAACAACGCACATTGTTTTGCTTAAACAATGTGAGAGTCTCTCAAAAAATCTCAACTTGAACGTGTTTTTCAAACACACAAGCGAGTGGCATGAGTGAGCAGTGTGAAATTCAAGGCGGACAGCGTGCAGCAAGCACAGCGTACATAAGTACGTGAGCATTGCGAACCCTGCCCAACGAAGAAGTTCACCACGCACAGCCATGACGTTTCGTGTCGTCTGATAAAAAGACACCTTCGGGTTGTGAGGTTAAGCGACTAAGCGTACACGGTGGATGCCTAGGCAATCAGAGGCGATGAAGGACGTGCTAATCTGCGAAAAGCGTCGGTAAGGTGATATGAACCGTTATAACCGACGATATCCGAATGGGGAAACCCAGTG
>NZ_GG703821.1:0-211 GCF_000156395.1 Providencia rustigianii DSM 4541 | reverse complement strand
GTTTTTCAAACACACAAGCGAGTGGCATGAGCGAGCAGTGTGAAATTCAAGGCGGACAGCGTGCAGCAAGCGCAACGTACAGTAGTACGTGAGCATTGCGAACCCTGCCCAACGAAGAAGTTCACCACGCGCAACCATGACGCCCAATGTTGTCTGATAGCGAAACACCTTCGGGTTGTGAGGTTAAGCGACTAAGCGTACACGGTGGATG
>NZ_GG703822.1:143049-143660 GCF_000156395.1 Providencia rustigianii DSM 4541 | reverse complement strand
CATTCTCAACAAACATGTAGAGCTTTTCTGGGTTTTTGTGCAGGAACGGGATTTTGCTATTTAAATAGTCTCGCAAGCTAGTTAACTTTTTCATGCTAACGCTCCTCGTCGAATTTCTCAATCGCCATAAGCTGCGTATTTGCTTGCTCTAAATCGGTAAGTAGCGGATCAACCCACAATGCCAAATCGCAATAGGTTAAAATCCGTCCGGTAGTGATGGTGGTACTGGCTGCGTTAGCGTTTTCGGTATTGGTGTGCATGGCGATGGCACGCAAACGGTACGCGTTACTGAGCAACCGGTCAGAAATAAACTGAGGCACAGGCAGATCACAGCTCGGCTCTTTTCTAAGGATGGTTTTATATTCAATTTTTCTTTCCTCTGCGCTCGCACGTTGGATAATTCCGTTCCTGTAGGCTACGCTACTGATTTGATTGGCACGATGAAAAGAAAGTGATTGATCAGCAATAACCTTAGATTGATTACTTACGTCAGTTTTTAACTGCGTATTTTCTTCTTGCAGCCCACCAATTTGAGTATTCAAATTATCTATTTTTTTCATGCCCAGCACGGCGATAATTAACGCAATACCAAGTAAGACCACAAAACCAAT
>NZ_GG703822.1:142513-142949 GCF_000156395.1 Providencia rustigianii DSM 4541 | reverse complement strand
ACGGCATGGTAAGATTGTGCTTGAGTGCATATTCAGCAATATCAAGTCCTTGCTCATATACACCCGCATCAAAACACCACAACATGAGATACATCAATACATCATCTTGCGCCCCTGAATTGCCTTTTAGCGTTTCAGTGACCCACGTTTCATACAACTGCAAGGCTTTTCGCTTATATGCCGCTTTACGTTCAAATGATTGAATTTTGCTCAAGTCACGCATGTGCTGCCTCAACATCAATTTAACTTGTGTTGCTGCTGATGGGTCAGTAAGAACGCCATACGCTCCGACGTTCTTTGCTTCCACTTGCATGCGCTTTTTTTCCCACGGGTTCACGACTTACCCCTTATTTCCCTGCTTTTTCTTTCTGCTCAAGCTTCTTTTTTTAGAGCATCAAGCTCAGCTTTAAGCGCAGTATTTTCTTCCGCTGTAGCT
>NZ_GG703822.1:141921-142413 GCF_000156395.1 Providencia rustigianii DSM 4541 | reverse complement strand
AATCCGATGCAATCAAAGAGCTAACTGAACGCTACAACGTCCAATACATTGGTATCGATTCTACGGGTATTGGTCATGGAGTCCTACAAAACGTGCGTGAATTTTTTCCCGCAGCGAAAGAATTTATTTATAACCCAGCCTTAAAAAATGCCCTTGTCCTCAAAGCGTATGACGTGATTAGTCATGATCGCCTTGAGTATGACGCCGGTTGCAATGATATCACCCAGTCATTCATGGCTATTCGCCGTGCAACCACCGCGAGTGGCAACCGCCCTACGTATGAAGCAGATCGCAGTGAAGAATCCAGCCATGCCGATTTAGCATGGGCAACTATGCATGCTCTGTATAACGAACCGATCACCGGTGAAAATAGCAACCATCACAATATTGTCGAGGTATTTTAATGAGCCGTAAAAATAAAAAACGTCATTCTCAGAATATGGCGCAGACAGCCAATGACGCATCAATGGAAGCGTTCACTTTTGGCGACCC
>NZ_GG703822.1:136364-141821 GCF_000156395.1 Providencia rustigianii DSM 4541 | reverse complement strand
TATCTTGTATATCAGTGATGCAGCACAGAAAACCGAATGATGTTGATAAAATTCGTGAAGCCCTAAAAAGTAGTAAAGGACCAGGGAATTTCCGTAATTTATTTTTGTATGCACCGGGGGGAAAGAAAGACGGTATTCAAACTATCCCTTTGTCGGAGGCGGCAGCAAAAGATGAGTTTCTGAATATCAAGAATGTGAGTCGTGATGATATGTTAGCGGCGCACCGTGTTCCCCCTCAAATTATGGGGATCATTCCTGAAAACGTAGGCGGCTTTGGTGATGTGGAAAAAGCCGCGAAGGTGTTTGTTCGCAATGAACTTATCCCACTACAAAGTAAGATGATGCAGCTTAATGATTGGTTTGGTGCTGAGATTGTTAAGTTTGATAAATACTCATTGGATTTAGATAACGACGACTAGAACAAACTCTCGTAAGCTAATCAAGATACCGCCCTCAGTGGCGGTATTTTTTCGCCCACAGGTAGGAGATCTCGATGGTTTAAATAATAATATAACCCCACTCTATTATATCAAAACCACAACACCAAGACTAATCCCCTGAATTTAACCCTCATCAAATTGACCGCTAAACGCTCTGTAATGCATTCTGAGGTGACCCAAAATAATTGCTATCCAGTTATAGAAATTTGAATTTAACGCCGCTATGGCTCGGAAATTTTGCAGACGGATTATTAACAATAAACATGTCGCCGCGCAATCGTAGCCCCGCCACGCCTGCCCACTAAATAGGTCGGTTTTCATGCACCTGCAAGAGATCGTCTGAACCGCGCCAGTGGTGAGGCTTCGCGTGAGTAACGATCCTTTTTTAATCTTGCGGATTTGTGCAGGAAATTGCGAAATTTGCGCGTCAGGCAAAGTAAAAATAAAAACCGCCTTTTATGTATCAAGAGTGCGAAAAATAATCTCGTCTAAAACCCAAAACGCGCGATTGCTCCCCCGCCTCGCCCGCACACAAAAGGTGTGCTTTTTTGTGCAGTTTTGCCGATCACCAAAACCCGCACCAGTACAGGCACGGAGTAGCAGATCAGTTAACGTTAAATTTGTGCAATTTGATGCGAAATTGTGAGGTTATTTTTATCGTAAATTTTATATTTACAAAAAATTACAAACTTTATTTTTAAACTAAAACACAAAAAAACCAGCCGAAGCTGGTTTGATTAAAATATGCTACTTTTATTTCGCATTATTTGCAGTCGCAGTGAGGGATAACAAAGACTTTCGCTCTTTTCGGATAGCTAATTTTTCCATTAACATTCCGATAGGGAGTAAATGTTACCTCACAAGAGCTTCCACATTTTGGACAATAACCTGTCGCCATAGTGTAAATTCCTATGATTTTGTGAATGCTGTAAATTCATACAGATTGCACATTGTGAGGAGAACCGCTACACTACAGACCAATTTCAAAAAGTATTGCGGTTGAATTATCTCCATACTTGACGGATGTGTTAGCGCACTCCGCCCCCTAAAGTCCTGTTAGCGCAGGACTTTTGCATATAGAATTATTACTTTTCTTATAATCCCATATAATTATTTGCAATTGCACTGAGGAATAACAAAGACTTTCGCTTTTTTTGGATAACGAACTTTGCCGTTAACATTTATAGAACGAGTAAATGTTACCTCACATGCGTTTTTACATCTCGGACAATATCCCATCGCCATAATGTAAACCCCTGTGGTTCTGTGAATGCTGTAAATTCATACAGATTACACTTGGTGAGGAGAACCGCGATACCAACTACTAATTTCAAAAAGCATTACGGTTGAATTATCTCCATACTTGACGGATGTGTTAGCGCACTCCGCCCCCTAAAATCTTGTTAGCGCAAGACTTTTACATATAAAAATCAAAAGACATCTGGTTTGTTTTTAATCCCATTGTTTCTAGTACTATTTCTGCGAAACTATCGGCTTGCCATTCAGCATCTTCTATCCTAGTTGGTGCTTTATTCGCAAAATGAAGCAATGGTTTATGAGCTAATAGTAAATGTCCTAACTCATGAAACATAACTTCTAAGGCATGTTCTTCACCTAAACAGGCCATTGTATAAATTTTATTTGGTACAGATATTGTTAAGTTACTTGGGTCGCAATGCCCTATTGTAAGGTTAGCAGTATGTGCCTCCCACTCATTGTCATCCATGACATGAATAGTAATCCCGTACAAGTAGAGATCCTCAAAAATTTTATCATATCTCTTTCGCTTACGTTTGCTTTTGCCAAAATCATTAATCCCGAACGCATGGCAAAAGTTTATAGCTCTAACTGCAATTTCTTCCTCTGGCATAGGGGATACACGGATCCCTCGCATTTGATACATATCTAACCCTCATGATTTATACTTAGTTTTTTTGGATTTGCTGTAATAAATCAGCAAAACATTTTAGTTGTTCTGGCGTAAATTGTGATTTAGCAAATCCAGCAACAAGCATTTGTTGTTGTTGTGATAAACCATCAATCGGAACCGTTTCATTTGATACATTCGCTAACTCTTCCAAAGAATCTATCTTGTGATTTTTTCCTTTAAAAAAGTTATCTATTTTTTTTACCCATTTAGCTGGTATCTTTTTACCGCCTGTCTCTAATCCACTTAAAAATGCAGGGGTTGTTTCCAGCTCTTTGGCCATTGTCAAAAGTGTATATCCTATATCTATCCTCGCTTTTCTAACGGCCTTACCAAATTCAGTGAGTGCCATGTTCGTGTCCTCTTGTTATCGTTACTACCGCAGCCATTGATGTTAGCTTATATTTATAATTGCTGAATTCAACATTATGAAATCAACATAAAATGCTCATTATATTCGTGCATATTACACAAACAAAAATATCAATTCAACCTTTTTGGTTAAATTAATTATACCAATTAGGTTAAATTAATTCACCAAAATTAAAAGTAATTATATTTCAATCAAATACAATCAATTTACGTTTCTCTCCTCAATTTTGTGATTCGGGTCAATGCATCAGTGCACCGTTGTTTATACTTCTGACTTCTAGCCTCATTTTGTGCTTCTATTTCTTGTTTTCTTTGCTCTTTTCCATCTTCTGTTAACTCTAACCTCAACCGTTCCCCATCTAATTTCAGATAATAGTTACCATCACTAACGCCCATACCTTTCGTAAACATGGTTTCAACGTGCGGGATATCGAAATCAATACCGACCTCATTGGCAAAAGTAACTATTTCCGACTGAATTTCTTTATCACTCTCGCTTAATTCAATTTTTGATATCTGTCTTTGCTGATTACCCTGTGATATTTCGCTGCCTGCGGCGTTATTAGCATCTGTTTCTATAAACGCGAAACCGTATTCCTTAATGTTACATACTTCACCTGAACCCTGTTCAGGCTCGTAAAATTGTACATCTGATAGATTGGACGTGATCCGCGATCTACAGTTATTGACAGGACTCCGAGGCGCTCCGCTGTCGCTTCTTAAAAGATTAAGGTCAAGGTCAACGGCGCTTTTCTTGACGATTTGATACTTTCTTTCGCGGGTTTTAATGACTGGTGCACCGGATTTTAATTGGTTGTAGATACCAACTACTTTCTGAACCTCTTCCCCGTAGGCGTTTACGTCATTAGTCTCACGAGCTACGCGGATCGTTTCCAATTTGCGAGGAATACACGGACCACCTTGAGACATGACATACTCAAAAAAGTCACCCTCATCAGCCGCCGCGCGAACACGCTCCGCAATATCGCCGAGGCTGTCAGCAATGGAAACGCCGCGCAATCGACGACACTCGCGATACGCACCTTTGGATGGGAGTTTATAAAATTTAAATTGAGGAATACGCCACGTTGAAGCCCACGCTGTTACTGCCGCAGCCATACTTTTTAAGTCTTTGCCCGTTTCATGGTCTATTTCGCCATCAAGCGCATACCCATCAATATTTTTAGCAATATACTTAGCGATATACCCGACGGCACCGCCACGGTTCATGTGCTTGCATTCGAAACGGAATTTCTGTGCGCCGGCTTCGTTTCCATCTTCTTTCAAAGCCCGTTTACGCATAATATCAATCGCTTCTGCGCGTTTTGCTTTATCAACAAATAGCAACATGTGCCAGTGCGGCGTACCGTCATGATGTGGCTCGACAACACGGACACCGTAAATATTGATATTTTTATCATTGAAAGCCGAGCGAATACGCGACCAAATTTTAACTAAATAGCGCTGCCCATCTTTTGGCGTAAAAGCCTCATCTTTCCACTTATGATTAAGCACCGCGTAAAAATCATCTTTACCGGTTTCCTTGTTTTTTTCTTTGCGCTGCTTGGTGGGATGGTATTTCGACGGGCAAGTTAATGTAATAAACATGCCGATATCGCCACGCTCTTTCGCTACGCGTTCAATACCTGCCATTTGCGCCATGAGTTCCATTCTGCGTATTTCAGGGTTAGAAATACTCGCCATGACTTTCTCAAACAGATCAAACCGCTCGCCCGTTTCAACATCTTGAATATCCATACCTTGCAGATATTGCATATTAGATAAACGCTGAGCTTGTACCTCGCGAATAGCTTGCTTACTAGCATAAGGCTGGCGATTTACACACACGTCCATATTCGCAATCATGATCGCCTCAATCCATTGGGTACGGTGAGCTTTCAGCTTTCTATGCCAAAAGTCTGCGTCAACTAAGCGTTGTACAGCCGCAATTACTTGGCGCGTGGTTAAGTTTTGCTTCCCTTTCCTGCGCTTTCTATTTTTCAAAACTTTCAAATAGCTTTGATAGTGAAAAGGACACACATGTAAACCATTGGAAAGCTCAGCTAAACGCCCATAAATCAGCGTTTGTGATGCATCTTCATAGATAACCTCACGATCACCGCCATTTTCCTCAGTCAACTTATCGCAATAGATTTCATAGAGACTAAAAAAACCACTGGAAATATGTTCTGCCAGTTTTTTAATTGGCTTGTCATACAGATCAAACAGTCGGTTAAACTGGCTAATTTCAGGTGTAAAACGAGTGGATAGCGTCAATAGCGCTTTTGTATCTAACTCATAGCGTGAATTAACAGCTGTAATGCGAGGGTAGATTTTTTTGTAAAAGTCAGAACGCAAATACTCATACGCTTTATATTGCCCTGACTCTTTAATAAGGTTCTCATAGTGCTTTTGAATACGGTAACGCAAGATGCGCGGTAAAGTTTCTACTTCACCTAAAATCGCTTGCGCATGAATTAATTGTTCATGCGATAGAGATTTTCCCAAAGCATCTATATCAGCTTTGTAATAATTATTTTCTTTGGGCTTATTCCACGAATACGGAAAATCCATATCAGCGGAATAAGTTAATCCCTGTTGCGTGAAATCCAATACCTTAGACATTAAGCGCCCCGCCCAATGTTTCTGGTCTTAATAAATTAATGGCTGTTTCACAACGACGAGAAATGACATCAACAGTCTGGCGGTAAACATCCA
>NZ_GG703822.1:135996-136264 GCF_000156395.1 Providencia rustigianii DSM 4541 | reverse complement strand
CTTCACCTAAAATCGCTTGCGCATGAATTAATTGTTCATGCGATAGAGATTTTCCCAAAGCATCTATATCAGCTTTGTAATAATTATTTTCTTTGGGCTTATTCCACGAATACGGAAAATCCATATCTGCGGAATAAGTTAATCCCTGTTGCGTGAAATCCAATACCTTAGACATTAAGCGCCCCGCCTAATGTTTCTGGTCTTAATAAATTAATGGCAGTTTCACAACGACGAGAAATGACATCAACAGTCTGGCGGTAAACATCCA
>NZ_GG703822.1:1017-135896 GCF_000156395.1 Providencia rustigianii DSM 4541 | reverse complement strand
TTCTTTGGGCTTATTCCACGAATACGGAAAATCCATATCAGCGGAATAAGTTAATCCCTGTTGCGTGAAATCCAATACCTTAGACATTAAGCGCCCCGCCCAATGTTTCTGGTCTTAATAAATTAATGGCTGTTTCACAACGACGAGAAATGACATCAACAGTCTGGCGGTAAACATCCAGTGTCTTGATGCCTTTCCCTTTTACTCTCATGACATGATATGAGGTCAGCTCAATCGCAATAAACCACGGATCAGAGCTACAACAGACCAACTCATAACAACGAGTTTTATTATTGATTTGCAGTAAGCGCCACTGAACATTTTTAGAATCATCGACATGGCGCTGAATCGCAAAGCGAGTACCGCTAATGTATACGCCATCTTTAGGGTCAAGCATCATGACTCAACCCCTGCCAAAACTGCGATAATTTCAGTTGCCGATTTACGATTTCCGTTCGCTGAAATTTTTCTCGGTGCTTCTATCTCATGGACAGTAAAGCCAAGATCAAGATACAGCTCTTTTGCTGTAAGAGAATTAGATACGGTAATAGGATTACCTTGACTGTCATTAATATCTTTTAATGCAACAGCCAACGCTCCTTGGTCTGCATCAGAAAAACCGGCAGTATGATAACGAGTGAAACTATCCCCCATATAAGGTGGATCGCAATAAACACCATCACCAAAATCAACGAGTGATAATGTATCTTGCCATTCAAGATTCAATATTCTAGTTTTGGTGAGATAGGCTTTATTACAGAAACTATCAATTTCATTTTTAGGGAAATAAGGTGCCTTGTAGTTACCAAAAGGAACATTGAATTTGCCTTGTTGGTTATAACGGCATAACCCATTAAAAGAATGCCTATTTAAATACAAAAATAAACTAGCTTGTCTAACCTGAGACATGCTTGATTTTGGGCTATTAAACTCATTTCTAAGCCGATAATAATCGATATCATTATTATTTTGCTTAAAAAAAGTTGAGGCTTCAAATATGACTCCATCTGGTACAAATGCTAGTGCTTCATAAAAATTAATTAAATCGGGATTAACATCAGCAATTAAATACTCCGCATAATCAGTATTCATCATTACTGCGCATGAGCCAGCAAATGGCTCAACCAAGCGGCTTGCTTTAGGCAAATGATGGCGTAGCTGCTCCATAATGCCAACTTTAGAACCAGCCCACTTGAGGGTAGTTTTATTAGATTTAGCCACGAAAATTATCCTCAATTCGAATAATTGAAAAAGAAATCATCACAAATTCAGGTAATGGCTTTAGTTCAGGATAAACATCGTTAATCTTTGTGATGTCAGTAATTAAGCATGAAATAGCATTACCCGTGTAACTGGCATATGGCTTATTGATTGAATTGAATTCACGTAAAAACAGCTCGTCACCCACCTGAAAATCTCTATCAGCACGGCGAAATTCTGCTGTTTTCAAACCATCTTGAACCAATCGAAAGTAACGAGGTGCAAGCTTAAGCTCATGTCTTCTTTTCACCGTCACACGCTCCGATAATGTTTGCTTTTAAGCTCAAAAATCGCTTGGCAATCAACGCAACGAGTACAGCCCATTGAGGCTATGCGACGCTGTTCAGGAATTGGTTTATCGCAATCTTCACACTCAAAAGCAGAAGCACTAACAACACGGCTTGTAACTGCTTTAATTTGCTGCTCTCGCATCAACATTTCGTGCTCACTTGCGCGGTCAATCTCTTTAGACATGATTCAGCTCCGCAGCTTGATTTTCTAAATGCTCAGCGTCACCCATCAGCAAATGAAAAATTTCAACATGGGTCATTTTTTCTTTTAACGCTTTGTAAGCTAAAGAACGCTGGCGAGCAGCAAAGCCGTCAACAAGCGTTTTTCGCTCATCTTCTCGGTTGGCTTTGATGTTTTCTGCAACTGGGGTAAACACTGGATCAGGAAATTTCTTCATATTCATTACCTATATTCAGGTTGTAAAAAGTCCTGACAAATTAATGTCATTATTTTTATTGGTTAATTAAATTAGATTGGCATTGCTATTTGATTCGGAATTAATGCATTTAATGCCTTTATTTGATTGAGTGCTGTAATAAGCTGCTTTTGCTCGGCAACATTTAAATCATCAAATTTCATTTCTCTTTTTTCACTTAATTTCGCAAGATGAAAAATCATATTTAATATTCTTTCGTCTTGTTCTCTTAAATAATCAATGAAACCTGATAGCTGTTGATTATTCGGCTCTTCTTTACGACATTTTAATAATTCTGTTTTCATTTCCGCAGCTCTATTTAGTGCCGCAGTGCGTTCTTCTATCGTTCCCCCATCATTAAAGTATCTGTCATATGATTTTCTTTTTTTGCAATGAGCGCTAGACAAGCTTGATTGAAAGCTAATAATTTTGGCTGTATCTACTTTTTCGCCGTGATTATGTTTTTCTTTCATTGCTGCGCTGCCCATAATCAAACCCCGTAAAGGCTGTCGATGTAATTAGTTGCTTGAGACATCGAATCAAATAACCCGAAAGAATTATCATCACGTTGAACATGAAAGCGAGTTACTGGATTCAGCGCCTTCGCCGGTAACATAACTATTTGAAAGTTACGATACTTAAAGCTATGTGTTGAAACCTGTATGACTCCCATATTACAAACCCAACCATAAAAGCCATGCATCACGCTGTTCTTTCGGTCGATTTGAGTGAGCCTCATCCATACCTTTATTAAAAGCAGTGATACTAATCCAAACCTCCCCAGCTCGACTTTCCGGCTTTGTTGGATCTCTAAATTCGATCACTGGCAATTTTCCACTTTTAACCATGGAGTCAACCGCGCCCTTACTTTTACCAATCATCTCGGCAAACTTAGCAACAGGCACAGCGTTAACCGGATATTTTACATTGATTTGCTCTTTGTTCATTTGCTACCCTCGTTAGATCAAACCCTTTAAAACTGTTTATCTCTGGTTTTGAGGGGTTTTCACGCCCTCAATGGTTTTAATTTTAAAACCATTGAGGGAAATATAGTCTGGACATTGGAACCTGTCAATGAATATTTCTCAGAAGATAAGAGCCATTAGGCAAGCCGAAGGATTAACTCAAATTAAATTTTGCGAGCTACTGCAACTTCCACTAAGTACATTAAAAAATTATGAAGGAGGACACTCCAACCCTGCCTTAAATACCATTCTTCAAATAACCAACCATCCACGATTTGAAAAATACACGCTATGGTTACTGAATGACAAAGTAGCGCCAGAAGCGGGTCAAATAGCACCGGCTCTCGCACACTGTGGGCAAGAGAAAGAAACCTCACCCCGCTCAGAAAAGAAAACTGGTTAGACGTTCTATATCTATATTCTGATTACTGCTGGTCACAGTCAGTCAGTTACATCGGAGGGCTTACTTATGGCAATTAAGAAGCTCAATGATGGTCGATACGAAGTGGACATTCGCCCTAACGGAAGCAAAGGGGCTAGATTAAGAAGGATTTTTGCTCGCAAATCAGAGGCATTAACTTTTGAAAGATATGCAATAGTCAACGCCCAAGATTATGCTGAAAACGCAACACTATCAGGACGATTGAGACTAGACGCTATTCTCGATAAATGGTGGTTATACCACGGACAAACATTAGAGAATGGCGAAATTGAAAGAATGCAGTTACGAAAAACAATTAAGCTATTGGGAAACCCCACTCTGAATCAACTAGGCAAACAAACCCTACTTGAACACAGGGGGAATAGACTGATGAGTGGTATCAAAGCGACAACAATAAATCGGGATATGTACCGTTTATCTGGCATGTTTTCTGCGCTTGAAACCCTAGAATTGCTTGATTATAAAAACCCACTAAATGGATTACCTCCATTAAAAGAGGAAACTCCTGAAATTATTTTTCTTAGTGAGGAACAAATTATTTCTTTGCTAAATGAGTTCACTGGTGATTACAAGCTTTTCGCTCTCCTTTGTTTAAGTACCGGTGCAAGGTGGGGTGAGGGTGCAGCATTACACAGTGAGCAAGTTCAGAATGGAAGAGTAACATTTTTGAAAACAAAAAATGGCAAGAAGCGGATTATCCCGATATCTGACAAACTGTCTGAACAAATTAAGACTAAAGATTCAGGTCCGCTATTTGACATAAATTACGAGACTTTCAGGCTTGCATTACGAAATTTGTTCCCTGAACTCCCTAGGGGTCAAGCTACTCACGTTTTGCGGCATACGTTTGCTAGTCACTTTGTTATGAATGGTGGGAATATTGTTGCTCTTAAAGAAATTCTTGGTCATGCAAGCATTAATCAGACAATGGTATATGCTCACTTAGCGCCAGATTACTTAGAGTTAGCAATAAAACTCAACCCGTTAAATGACATAAAAATTTAATTGTCTTGAGGTGGGCGACCGTCCACATTCCGTCCACCTCTAAAAGCTTTTATGAACTTTTATAATCATTTAACAAGTTATAACTTGTTGTTTTTTAATGATTTGATTTGTAAGTCATTGAAAAAAAAGCCCCTAAAAGGGGCTATAAAGACAGGGATGGTGTCTATGGCAAGGAAAAAACTTCAGTTATTGCTACTTCACTACTTACTTAAGAACTCAACTACAGGCTTTAAAACTCAACAATTTTCACTACTAGGATATCTATTGCTTAACTTGAAATTCAGCCATCTTATGCTGATGAATTTGCTCAAGTTGCGCCTTCTGCTCTGGCGTCAGTAACTGGTATAATTCATAATGAATACGTGCCATATCTACACGTTCATCCAGTTCTTTTTGCAATTGCTTTTCAAGTTGTTTTCGAACAGCTTTTTCATCGAAGCTATCCGATATAATAAGTTTGTGTAATTCATTATGTTGCTGGACTGACTCAGCATCTTCAACATGTCGATGTCGCTGGGTAGCCATCAAATCGCGTAATCTTTGGCGTTGTTCTTCATTCAACGTGATACCATTGAACAAAAAAGTACTTGCTCGCTCCTCATGACTAAACAATTCATGGTTTTGAACTTGAATAGAAATGCGAGTTGTTGGCTCTGATTGTTCTGACTGCATCTGTAACACAAGAATTGGCATTTCATCATTATTCGTACTATTTTCTGATGACTCACCAAGTGCAGTGACAGGTGCAAAAATAAATGCAGAAGCTAAAACAAATGCTGCTGTTTTATGTACTGAACTATTTATTGTTCTATGTACTATTCTTTGCATTTAGATACCTTGTCTCCGAACTGTGCTCGTGATTCAATACGGATAAATATACGCGGTCGGCTGCAAACTAGCGTCAGAGCATGTAAAAGAACGTAAAGTCATGGAATAGTAAAGATTCTTATCGTATTTTGGCAGTTGGAGGACTTAATTAATGCATAAAATCCTATTGGTTGATGACGACCGTGAACTCACGTCGCTCTTAAAAGAACTGCTGGAAATGGAAGGTTTCAATGTTGTCATTGCCTATGATGGTGAACAGGCATTGCAGCAAATCGACTCATCCATTGACCTATTACTCCTTGATGTCATGATGCCAAAGAAAAATGGGATTGAGACATTAAAAGAGTTACGCCAATTACATCAAACCCCCGTCATTATGTTAACGGCTCGGGGCAGTGAATTGGATAAAGTCCTCGGCTTAGAACTAGGCGCTGATGACTATCTGCCAAAACCATTTAATGATAGAGAACTGGTTGCGCGTATTCGAGCCTTATTACGCCGCTCAAACTGGAGCGAGCAAACTCAAGGCGACAATAGTAATACCCCAACATTGCAAGTGGATAAATTACAGCTCAATCCAGGTCGTCAAGAAGCCAGTTTCGATAACGAAATTCTGGATTTGACCGGAACCGAGTTCACCCTGCTCTATTTATTAGCGCAGCATTTGGGGCAAGTGGTTTCCAGAGAACATTTAAGCCAAGAAGTCCTAGGTAAACGCCTCACGCCATTTGACCGTGCGATTGATATGCACATTTCAAATTTACGTCGCAAACTTCCTGAACGTACCGATGGGCAGCCGTGGTTTAAAACTTTACGTGGTCGTGGTTACTTAATGGTTTCGGCAACATGATCAACAGCTTAACCGCTAGAATATTTGCGATTTTCTGGTTCACCCTCGCACTGGTTTTAATGCTAGTGCTGATGGTGCCCAAGCTAGACTCAAGGCAGCTCACCGTCCTAATGGAAAGTGAGCAACGCCAAGGGGAAATGCTTGAGCAACATATTGAAGCTGAACTCGCGCAAGCACCGATGAACGACCTGCTTTGGTGGCGGCGGATTTCTAACGCCATCAAAAAGTGGGCGCCACCCGGTCAACGGCTGATTATTGTGACCAGTGAAGGGCGCGTCATTGGCGCTATGCCGAGTGAAATGCAGGTGATCCGTAACTTTATCGGTCAATCCGATAATGCCGATCACCCGAAAAAGAAAAAGTACGGTCGAGCTGAAATTCTGGGCCCTTTCTCGATTCGAGATGGCGAGGATCACTACCAACTGTATTTAGTTCGTCCGTCAAGTAGCCCACAGTCAGACTTTATTAACTTACTGTTCGACCGACCTTTCTTGCTATTAATTGCCACAATGTTGATCAGTGCGCCTCTACTTTTATGGCTTTCATGGAGTTTGGCTCGTCCAGCCCGTAAGCTAAAAATGGCGGCGGATGATGTGGCCAAAGGTAATTTACGCCCTCATCCTGAGTTAGAATCTGGGCCTCAAGAATTCCTCTCGGCGGGTAACAGTTTCAACCATATGATCAGTGCGTTAGATGGTATGGTGACCGCTCAACAACGGTTAATTTCTGATATTTCTCATGAACTGCGTACACCACTGACTCGCCTACAATTAGCGACTGCACTATTGCGCCGTCGTCATGGCGAAAGTAAAGAGTTGGAACGTATCGAAACAGAGACTCATCGATTAGACAGTATGATCAATGACTTGCTGGTACTGTCACGCAGTCAGCACAAAAATGAGATCCTGCGAGAAAATATCACCGCCGATGAGCTTTGGGGAGATATTCTGGATGATGCCAGCTTTGAAGCTGAGCAGATGAATAAAACCTTAGATGTAATTTCGCCGCCAGGCCCTTGGTCGTTGTATTGTAATCCTTCCGCAGTGGGGAGTGCCTTTGAGAATATCGTGCGTAATGCGCTACGTTATTCCAATACCCATATCGCCGTTAATTTCAAAGAAGAAAATAATGGTGTGCTGATTACCGTCGATGATGATGGCCCGGGTGTTAGCCCTGCAGACCGTGAGCACATTTTCCGTCCGTTCTACCGTACTGATGAGGCGCGTGACCGGGCATCAGGAGGCACGGGATTGGGCTTAGCGATTGTCGAAACCGCAATTTCGCAGCATAAAGGCTGGGTAAAAGCGGATGACAGCCCGCTCGGAGGCTTACGATTACAGATTTGGCTGCCAGAGCACGGGCGCTAGAATCTCATCCATAGTTGTATAAGAATAGATAGAGTAGAAGCCTTCAGTTGATATCATTTCGACTGGAGGCTTTTTTATGGTTTATTGCAAATTATCTTAGCCAATATCTGCGTAAATAAAATAGCTGTAAATAGATCCATAGGTTCTGTTATTGAGTACTAATTATTTATCGAATTTTGATATTCATATTTAAATCATTTTTGCCAATTACCATAAGGTATTTTCCTTGACGAAATTGCTATCTAAAATAGTTATAATTTTATCAGTAAGATAATTCTCATAAGACTCTACCAAATTCGATTGCGTTATTAACCCCCAAATTCACGCGGATAATTTGTTTTTCTGATATTTTAATAACATAGATATGATTATGAGGATAAATATCAGTATTCTTATAGTGTCACTAGGCGTTGCTGATTCATATTCATGGTTGATTGATGCACTATTTAGCCGCGGAGTTTACGCAAAAAAACTGCTTTATGTGAAATCCTTAACAGCTAGCAGTGTTTTATTACGTAATATAACGTTATAGGCTGCAATTTGCCCACTTACTCAATCTGATGGTATCAATATGATTTAGGGCGACTCATATGATAGTCACCCTCAGTCTTTAGTGTTATTATTAAGGGCTTTTGATTGATTGTGTCAATTGTGGGAAAACCCGCTGAGATGATAGTCAGAAGCAGTGTTTATTCATTGACCTTGATGATAAAATTTGCAAGGAATTCAATGAATAAGCATTAGAATTGAAAACTCAATGGAGCTCTGGGACCCGAAAACCCAGTGCGGTAGCTATGGGTGTTATATTCATATTGCGACTCTATTAAAATAACAAAGGCAAAAATAATGTGTGGATTTTTTATTTCAAATCATTATTCAATAAATAAGCAACACGAAAAAATTTTAGAGAGTACATTACGATTTAGAGGTCCTGATGGCTCTTCAGGAATCATTAGTAATGGAGATTGGCACGCATATCATGCTCGACTCTCTATTATCGATTTGGAGTCAGGCGTTAATCAACCAGTTAAAGATCTTCATGGTGGATTACTGGTATTTAATGGTGAAATATTAAACTACAAAGAATTAGGATATAAATATTTCGACCGAGAATTTAAAAGTGATACATTATTATTAAATGAATTAATCACAAATAAAAAATTATTTTTAAATGAATTAGATGGATTTTTTGCATTTGTTTATATAAATAAAAACAATGAAATTGAATATGCCGCTAGAGACCGATTTGGTGTAAAACCACTTTTTTTCTATAAAGAAGGTAACAGCTATAGTTTTTCTTCAGAACCTAATACACTTAAAAAAATTTTCAATCTAAAAGTCAATCCTGATAGCATTGAAGAATATAAAGCAACTAGAGCCCCTATTTTTAGTGGCTCATACTTTGATGGAATATCTCAAGTTAATCCAGGAGAATGCTTAATAAATGGATATTATTTTCAAGCATCAGAATATCTTAATGAAAACTACAGTGACATATCAGAAGTAGAGCTGCTAGCCGCTATAACTAAAGGGCTTAACTCTAGAAAAATCTCTGATGCACCGATTGGATTACTTTTAAGTAAAGGTATTGATAGTAATTTATTAAAAGCCATTGGTAAGTTTGACCGCTATTATTCAATTGGATTTGAAGGAGATGCTGATATATCATATTTGCAATCGAAAAAAATTGAAAACTTGAAAATAGCAATATGTACACCAGAGCAATATCTCCATGACTTCAATTATCTTTTAAATTTAAGAGGAGAACCTCTTTCTGTTCCTAATGAAGTACTTTTATATCAAATCGCTAAAATTGCAGCAAAAGATGGTATTAAAGTATTACTTTCTGGAGAGGGCGCCGATGAGTTTTTTGCTGGATATGATCGAATTTTCAAGTGGGCAAGTGAAGTAGATAATTTTGACTTAGATATATTTTTGGATATGTATTGTTACATTACACCAGAGAAAGGCTCTAAACTATATAATACGTTTAAACAGTTATTTTCTAGTATAAAAATAGTGAATCCCTTCGAAAAAGTACGATGGTTTTTCATTAGATATCATATGCCAGTTCTTTTTAGACGATTAGATTTTGCTTTAATGGCAGCTGGTGTAGAGGGTCGAGAACCGCTAGCTAATCAACATATATTTAGTCTAGCTGTAAAATATAGTGCTAAATCTTTGATGAGTAAAACACTTGGAAAGGTTCCACTAAGAGATCTACTTAGTAACTATTTAGGTCGCGATTTTGCGTATGAAAAAAAAGTTGGGTTCCCTGTTAATTTGGAAACTATTTTCACAAACCATGATAAATTAAGCTCATATGAATTATGGTTTAATGAAAATCTAAAGGTATTACAAAAATGATTATTGGATATACTAGCGGTGTTTATGACCTATTTCATATTGGGCATGTAAATATATTACGTAATGCTAAATCAATGTGTGATAAATTAATTGTAGGAGTCACAATTGATGAATTGGTTTCTTATAAAGGAAAGCAACCTGTAATTCCATATCATGAGAGAATTGAAGTAGTAAGAGCGTGCCGCTATGTTGACGTTGCAATACCACAAAATAATATGGATAAGGCTGCTGCTGCAAAAAAATGTCAAGCTTCCTATCTTTTTGTAGGCGATGATTGGTATGCAACAGAAAAATGGCAACAACATGAAAATGAATTAGCAGAAGTTGGTTGTAAAGTTATTTATTTCCCATATACACAAGGTACATCAAGTACATTAATCAACACAACATTAAATCATCTCAGAAATAATAACACTGACAATATATAAAATTAAGCATACTGATAATGAATCGGATCTATAAAAATATACTATCTTTAACATTGATTCAACTTTTTAATTATATATCGCCATTGCTTGTATTACCTTATTTAAGTAGAACATTAAGTATTGATGGATTCGGATTGTTAATGTTATCAATGTCTATGATATCCATATGCTTAGTCATTTCAGATTTTGGATTTAATTTATCTTCTACATATTGGATAGCAAAAAATAGAGATGATAGAATAAAAGTTTCAAAACATATTGGTGCTGTATTTTGCATTAAATTATTATTGATAATATTATTGATAATAATGTTATCAATCTATATTTTGAAAATCACAACCTTACCCATTCAAAAAAAAGAAACCTATTTATTAACATTATCCCTAATCATTATATTTCAGTCATTTCAACCAACTTGGTTCTTTCAAGGTATTGAACGAATGTTCAATATAACTATATTCATGGCTCTATCTAAATTAAGCTATGTTTTACTGGTTTTTTCATTTGTGAAAAAAAATGATGATATTGATACTACATTATATTGCCTATTAGTATCTAATTTCATTGGTGCTATTTTTAGTATCGTTTCAATTTATTTAAATAAATACAGCATCAAACTCCCTTCTCTATACGACATAATCAATATATTAAAAAGCAGCTATACATATTTTTTATCACGAGCATCTGTCGTTATATATACATCTGCAAGCACATTCATTGTTGGTAGCTATTCAGGGCTTAATCAAGCAGCTTTATTTTCTAGTGCAGAGAAACTGTATCAAGCTGGACAAAGTATTACATCTCCCGTAAGTCAAGCCATATTTCCTCACATTGCAAGAACTGGTGAAAAAAATATATTATATAAATTTATCGCAATAGTATTATTTCCACTCACAATATTATGTCTTTTTTGTTTGTTTTTTTCAAAAGACATAATTACTATTTTTTATGGAAAAGAATATATTGATGCATATCAAGTATTGAATATCTTTATAATTTGTACATTAGTTAATTTTCTTGGTGTGAATTTTGGATACCCTGCATTTGCAACATTAAATAGACTAGATATACCTAATAAGACTACAGGATTAGGATGTCTATTTCAATTAATCAGCCTGATTACCCTCTACCAACTAGAAAATATAACCGCCTACTCTGTAGCTTGTTCTATTTTAATAACAGAAACTCTAGTCATGTTGACTAGAATTTTTTTCTTTTTAAAATTAAAAAATAATCCATAAATTATGTTGAAAAATATAACCTTACTATTTATTAAATTAATAAATGTCATATCGATTAAGAAAAATATAATTTTATTTTATAGCACACCAGATCTATCTGACAATGCCTTAGCATATTATCACCATATAAAAAGCAACAAAAAATGGCGATGTATTTGGGTTGTTAAGGATATTGAGTATACTGAAAAAGTAATGCTGTCAGAAAAAATAACAAACCTTGAGTATATAAAAGTAAATTCAATAAAAGAAATTTACTACTCCCTTATATCAAAAGTACACATTAACACACATGGTTCAGGCTATAAAAAATTCAAATTCTCTAAGTTTCCAATAGTTGTTTCATTGTGGCATGGTAGCCCTATAAAAAAAATAGGAAGAGATATTAACGAAACCATATGTCAACAAGATATATTGATCTCTGGGGCTGATTACTTTATTCCATTTATGCAAAGCAGTATAGCATCACCTTCATGTAAAATGATTACAACAGGGCTTCCTAGAAATGACTGGATAACTAAACGTTTATCATCTACAGCAATAGCTGATAAAAAAAACATGAAAAACTTTATAATATGGATGCCTACATTTTTCAAATCAAAAAATGGCTCATTACGTGAAAAGTCATTTAATGATGGTGAAATTAATGATGGATACATTAGCTTTCTACCATTATCAAAATTCAAAGAGCTGAATAGTGTTCTTTCCCAGTTAGAACTAATTATCTATATTAAATTACACCCTTATGATATTTTAAATGACTGGAATTT
Source organism: Providencia rustigianii DSM 4541 (assembly GCF_000156395.1). GTDB lineage: Bacteria > Pseudomonadota > Gammaproteobacteria > Enterobacterales > Enterobacteriaceae > Providencia > Providencia rustigianii. Next base: position 123,670 of record NZ_GG703822.1, on the reverse strand, counting down.
CTCCTCATTCAACTGTGAAAATATTAAAGTAATTAAATATGATGACTTTGATTTCATCGGAAGCAAACTTTATTCTATGTTATCAGACTCTTCTGGATTAATAAGTGATGTTTCATCTGTTATTTTTGACTATGTATATACATCGAAACCAATAGGTATTGATACCTACTCCAGCCAGAAATACTTGAGACCACTATATTTTAATATTCAAGAATCTGAATTAAATACGTTAAAAATAAATGATTTCAATTCACTCTTTAATTTTCTTCACTATGTAAGAAAAAATGAGCATAAAAAAACAAAATCCATATATGCTCATTACTCTGATACAACATTTTGTAGTAATGTTGAAAAAATAATAAATGAACAATTATAATTAATAAGGTATAGCGTGAATATGCTTAAAATTTGTTTTTTCATTGGCAACTTAAACAATTCAGGTGGAACGGAAAGAATAACATCCGTTATAGCTAATGAATTAGCCAAGAAAAACTATGATGTGTCAATTCTAAATTTAAGTGGTGGAGAGAAACCTTTTTTTGATTTAAATGAAAGCGTGAAGGTATTTCAACTACATGCCAAAAAATATAGTGCCTTTATTCAGCTCCCAATGACTATTTTTAAATTAAGGCGCTTCCTAAAACTTAATAAGTTTGATGCTATTATTGATGTCGACACAATGCTATCAATATATACTATACCTGCAAAATTTGGCATGCATGAAACTAAACATTATAGTTGGGAACATTTCAATTATAATGTGACGCTTGGAAAATCATCCAGAAAAAAAATTCGAAATATTACTGCCTATTATGCAGATATGATTATTACCTTAACTGAAAAGGATAAATCTTATTGGATAAAAAATACTTCAGTAAAAAACATTTGTGTTATTCCTAATCCAATAACTATAAACTCTAATAATCCCCACGATAGAAGTCTAATTCCAAGAGAAAAAATAATTCTTGCTGTTGGGCGATTAACTCATCAAAAAGGTTTTGATATATTAATTTCATCATGGGAGATAATTAGCAAGCAATATCCAAATTGGAAACTAAGAATTGTAGGTTCTGGTGAAGATGAAATTAAACTAAAAAATATGATAATGGAATTATCTTTAAATTCTTCGGTACAAATAGTTCCTAATACCTCTAACATTTTAGCAGAATACTATACTGCCTCATATTTTATTTTAAGCTCTAGGTTTGAAGGCTTTGGGTTAGTTATATTGGAAGCTCAGGCATGTGGGTTACCCGTTATTTCTTTCGATTGTGATGTTGGTCCAAGTGAAATAATTCAACATAATAAATCCGGGTGGCTATGTAAGCCTGATGATATACAAGACCTATCATTACATATAAAAAATGCCATTCAATTGCTAGAGTTAGATTATGATATGTATAATCAATTTCAAAAAAAATCAATAATAAATTCCAATAGATTTTCCATGGAAAATATATTACCTCTTTGGATAGAATTACTGAGAAAATAGCATGATGAAAATTGTTTTTATAACAACAGGACTAGGTATGGGAGGTGCAGAAAAACAACTTTGTAACCTTGCAGATGAATATGTAAAAAGGGGGCATTTTGTACATATTATATCTCTAACTGATACATTAATCATAAAACCACAAAAATCTGAAGTTAAGATTGATTGTCTAAATTTAAAAAAATCTTTATTCGGTTTTATTAAAGCCTATTTTTCAGCTCGTAAGATAATAATAAAAATTAAACCTGATGTTGTTCACAGCCACATGATTCACGCCAATATATTTGCTAGATTATTACGCATATCCACACCAATGAAGTTTTTAGTATCAACTATGCATAATAAAAATGAAGGTGGCAGGCTACGAATGCTCTCATATCGATTTACTGACTTTCTAGCTGACATATCAACTAATGTAAGTCAAGAAGCAGTTGATGAGTTTCTAGAAAAAAAAGCTGTAACACCGAATAAAATCCGAACACAATATAATGGAATTGATACAACTAAATTTACATTTTCTCAAAAATCTAGGATTTCAATTAAAAGTGAATTAAATATTTCTGAAAATGATATTGTCTTTCTATCTGTCGGCCGGTTAACAAAAGCTAAAGATTACCCTAACTTATTAGTTGCTTTTTCTCATGTTAGAGCTACCTACTCCAATATAAAAATTTTAATTATTGGTGATGGTGAATTAAAAGAAGAGCTTCACTCTTTGACTAAAAAATTAAATCTTGAGAGTAATGTAATTTTTTTAGGTTTAAAAGATAATATTCATGATTGGATGTCTGCATGTGATTTTTTTGTACTTTCATCGGAGTGGGAAGGCTTTGGTTTAGTTGTGGCAGAAGCGATGTCATGCGAAAGAATAACTATTGCAACTGATAGTGGTGGGGTTAAAGAGGTATTAGGTAATAATGGATTTCTAGTACCTATTAAAGATAGTAAAAAACTTTCGGATGCTATATTAAAAGCCATATCAATGCCAAATCTAGATAAAGAAAATCTCCAAAAGTTAGCAAGAAAACACATTGAAGATAATTTTTCTATTGAAAATATCGTATCCAACTGGATTGAAATATATTCAAATGCAAAAAAATAAAATCAACCTAGATATAAAAAAATCTTCTGACGTATGGTTATTGAGTAGTATAATTCTTTTTTTTTCTATTATATTACCATCTCCTATAATTACTTATGGTACTCAACTCGTATTTCTTGGATTTATTTCCACATTCATTTATTTATCTAATAATTCTGTGAAAATTAGAAGTCTAATAGTTACATTATCATTAATTTCTTTCATTTTAGTCTGGACTAGTATTCAATCATTTTTTTTATTACACCAAGAGTTAATTTGGTTACAAACGATGCGAGTGTGTTTTTGGATTATTTGTAGCTATTTTATATTTGAGAAAATATCGAGATTTAATAATGACACTTACATAAAATCTATAAGAATTGTAATACTTATCTTATCTCTTTCCGTTATAATTCAATTTTCATCCTATTATTTACTTAGTTTTAATATCGATTATTCTGAAATGTTAGGCGGCATAAACTCCCGAACATCTTATTCCAATGGGGCGTTTAGACCATCAGGATTAACTGCGGAACCATCCATTATATCAGGTATAATCGTATCCCTATTAACAATATATTACCTTATAAAACCAAAATTAGATGTGTATTATTTTATAGGTGCAATAAGTTGTTTCTTAACTTTATCGACACTTGGAATAATATTGATATCCCTATATTTGACAATAATTTTATTCAAAAAAAATAACCTTCCTATTTTTATATTATTCCTATGCCCATTATTACTAATTTCCATACCGGAAATATTAGAACGTTACGATATATTTCAATCTGGTCTCGATTCCAGTAATAATATTAAATTTGAAATAATTAAAAATCTTCTATCTTCTGAACATCTTTTATATTTTGGTTATGGATTGACTGGTAAAAGCATATCTGCGCCTTTATTTTACGAAGCTTTATATGACCTTACTATATTTGGTTCATTTTTTGTGATTTTTGGAGTACCTATAGGCATTTTATTGGTTATTACCTTTTTAATTTTCTTGGCTCATATAAATTTTAATTTCAAAGAAAAATCACTAATTTTATTATGCTTTATGAAAATATCCTCACCCACCTTCATTTTTTTTAATTTATTTATTATATTAATAATTATTATATCCCAAAAAAATGCCAAAAAATATGAATAATAAAATTGCTATTGTAATCACTAAATCTGAAATTGGCGGCGCTCAAACTTGGGTGTTAGAATTATATAACATATTAAAACCCACCTTCGATGTATATTTAATAACATCAGAAAATGGTTGGTTGACAAATTACTTTTCAATTGAAAATACATTTATCATTCCTGAATTGGCAAGCGCTAAAAAACCATCTTGCATTTTTAAAATATCAAAAATCTTGAAAAAAAATAATATTGATACTGTTATTTCAAATTCAGCTAATGCTGGTCTATATGCTCGTCTAGCTAAACTACTAAAACCTCATAATCATATATATGTCTCTCATGGTTGGTCCTGTATATATAACGGAGGGAAATTTAAAAATGTTTTTTGTTGGATTGAAAAATCATTATCATTGATTTCGAATACTATCCTTTGTGTTTCCGAGCAAGATAAAAAAAATGCCATGAACATTATTGGTATAAGTGAAAATAAAATTTCCGTTATAAAAAATAGAATATCCCCACTAAAAAGAAAAGAAAACGTAAACGATAGATTAAAAGCTCTTTTTGTAGGAAGAATGATTCATCCTAAGCGAGCTGACTTATTTATTGAAGCAGCGAAAAAAACACCTTCCGTAGATTTTTATCTAGTTGGTGATGGCCCTCTGCTTGAAAGTTTCAAATCACAATGTTCCGATAGACATAAAAATATATTTTTCTTAGGTGAAATTAATAATTTTAATACTTATCATGACTTTGATATCTTCGTTCTTTGCTCTGATAGCGAAGGGTTACCAATGTCAGCTATAGAGGCAGGTTCCGCTGGCTTACCATTAATTTTAAGTGATGTTGGTGGATGCTCTGAACTTATATATTATTCCGATGGAAAAAGTAATGGACTATTAATGAATAATGATGTGGACAATTTACTTAAGGCATTGACAGAAATATCAGAAAATTATTTAGCCTATTATAATTGTGCACAAAATACACGGTATCAATTTAATATTGAATCTGTCGCGACTGAATATATCAAACTAATTCAAGGATAATGGTTTATGCTAACAATCATCGGTGGTTCCGGTTTTATCGGAACACGTCTGTCAAACCAATTAAAATCTCAAAATATCGATTTCAAAATTGTTGATATCGAAAAAAGTGAAGCGCACCCTGAAAAATGGGAATTTGGTGATGTCACTAAACCAGAAACACTTATCGAGCCATTAAAAGGCAGTGATGTCATTATCAACCTATCAGCTAAACATAAAGATAATGTTCATCCAATAAGTCTTTATTACGACGTCAATGTTGATGGTGCGAAGAATGTCTGTAATGTTGCAGACCAACTCGGCATCAAACATATTGTTTTTACTTCATCTGTTGCTGTTTATGGTTTCGTTGAGAAAGAAACGGGTGAAGATGGCGAATATCATCCATTCAACCACTACGGTAAATCTAAATTAGAAGCAGAATATGTCTATGACGCATGGCAGGCGCAGTCTGCGGATAAAATCTTAGTTACCATTCGTCCAACCGTTGTGTTTGGTGAAAATAACCGTGGGAATGTTTATAACTTATTCCGCCAAATCGCATCTGGTCGCTTCTTAATGATCGGTTCGGGTAACAACCAAAAATCAATGGCATATGTTGAAAACATTGCAGCATTCATACTATTTGCCACCACCTTCACAGAAGGCAAGCACGTATTTAATTACATCGATAAACCTGATTTTACGATGAATGAATTAACTACAATCATCTGTGGTGCTTTAGATAAACCAAAATCCAATATCCGCATTCCATATCCAGTTGGAATTTTAGGTGGCTATTGCTTTGACGTACTTTCTAAACTCACAGGGAAAGAATTCCCAGTGAGTAGTATTCGTGTAAAAAAATTCTGTGCTCGTACACAATTTAAATCAAACTATATTGGAAATACCTCTTTTGTTCCGCCAGTCACTTTGGAACAAGGTATCGCTAATACAGTTCAGTACGAATTTAAATAAATTCAGAAAGGTTTATAGATAGGACTCAACCATGAACAACCCCAGCGTTCTAGTCACCGGCGGTCTTGGCTATATTGGCAGCCATACCTGTGTGCAAATGATCCAGCAAGGTATCCAACCGATTATTTTGGATAATCTGCATAATGCCAATCTTGAAGTACTTAACCGCATTGAAACTATCACGGGGACTAAACCTACGTTCTACCAAGGGGATGTTCGTGATAAAGCAATTTTGGATACTATTTTTGCCGAGCATTCCATTAGATCCGTCATTCATTTTGCAGGTCTAAAGGCGGTTGGTGAGTCAGTTGAAAAACCAATTGAATATTATGATGTGAATGTGAATGGCACCTTAGTTTTAGTTCAAAGCATGCAGCAAGCGGGCGTGAAAAGTTTAATTTTCAGCTCCTCGGCGACAGTATATGGTGATCCAGAAGAAGTACCACTGACTGAAAATTCAAAAGTAGGTGGCACCACCAATCCTTACGGTACCAGTAAGTATATGGTAGAGCGTATCTTAACAGACCTGCATATCGCAAAAAATGAATGGTCCATTACCTTATTACGCTACTTCAACCCTGTTGGTGCTCATCAATCTGGGTTAATTGGTGAAGATCCGCAAGGTATCCCAAATAATTTAACACCTTATATAGCTCAAGTTGCTGTCGGGCGTCATAAAGAAGTTATGGTATTTGGAGATGACTATCCAACCCCTGATGGAACGGGTGTGCGTGATTATATCCATGTGATGGATTTAGCCGATGGCCATATTGCTGCACTGACCCATACAAGCCAAAAATCAGGATTATATATTTATAATCTTGGTACAGGCAAAGGCACCAGTGTTTTAGAAATGATCGCAGCCTTTGAAAAAGCCGCTAATAAGCCAATTTCATACAGAGTCGTTGCTAGGCGCCCAGGTGATATCGCGGAATGTTGGTCTAGCCCTACAAAAGCATTCAATGATTTAGGCTGGAAAGCACAATATTCAGTACAAGATATGGTCGATGATAGTTGGCGCTGGCAATCAAAGAATCCTAACGGCTATAAATAATTTACTATTTAAATATGAATTTTTAGGCGAGCCACCAGCTCGCCTTTTTTATATCCCCCAACTCCCCGCCCCACGCAATGGATGCATATTGACAAAATTGCGCGTAAACTCTGCATCATCTTTTTATTCCGAAAAATATCTAATTAACGCTATGCCACATATTGTTTTATTCGAACCAGAGATCCCACCAAATACCGGGAATATCATCCGCTTATGCGCTAATACGGGTTTTAGTTTGCACCTTATTCATCCACTTGGATTTACTTGGGATGATAAACGGCTACGCCGTGCTGGGCTGGATTACAGTGAATTTGCTGATATCAAACACCATCATGACTACTATGCTTTTTTAGAAAGTGAAGGTTTAAATCCGGATAATAATCAGTCAGAAAGCGGTACTCGGGTGTTTGCATTAACCACCAAAGGCAAACCGAGCCATAGCAATGTCAGCTATCGCGAAGATGACTATTTGATGTTTGGTCCAGAAACTCGAGGCTTACCGCCTTATGTGCTCGACAATATGCCGATGGAGCAGAAAATTCGCATTCCAATGCTGGCAGAAAGCCGCAGTATGAATTTGTCGAACTCTGTTGCGGTGGTGGTTTTTGAGGCATGGCGTCAGTTGGGATATCCGGGCGCATTGCTGAAAGATTAGAAAATAATAAAGGAGCTAATTAAGCTCCTTTAATTTATCTTCTGAATGGTCAATCTCTATAGGGCTAGCTTGGATGAAAATATCTGAATGGCTATTATATTCATTGAGTTTTTCAAGTAAGGACGCTTCAGTTATACACGATACTCTCTTGTGATTTATAGCAACATCACATTGCTGCAAAGACTCAATAATACATACTTTCTCTACCACTCTATCTCCTTACCTAAATCCCATCCCCATCTTCAAAACCATCAATGTTCCCATTAAAGTTTTGATCCATTTCCAGAGATGGCTTATCGCTGGTTGGTTTACCTACAATGCGAGCTGGGACTCCAGCAACAGTTGTATGAGGTGGAACTGGATGTAACACCACAGAGCCAGCACCAATTTTTGCACCACGGCCGATTTCGATATTGCCTAAAATCTTTGCACCTGCACCAATCATGACCCCTTCACGTACTTTAGGATGACGATCGCCGCAAGTTTTACCGGTACCGCCGAGAGTAACCGACTGTAAAATCGAAACATCATTCTCAACAATCGCCGTTTCACCAATCACAATACCCGTTGCATGGTCGAGCATAATGCCACAACCAATTTGGGCTGCGGGATGAATATCAACACCAAAAGAAACCGAAATTTGATTTTGCAGGTATACAGCTAACGCCTTACGCCCTTCGCCCCATAGCCAATGACCGATCCGATAAGCTTGCAAGGCATGAAAACCTTTTAAATACAGCAGTGGAGTGGAATATTTATCAACGGCGGGGTCACGCAGGCGAACAGCGGAAAGATCCATCGCAGCGGAGAAAATCATCTGCTCATCATTGCGATAAGCTTCCTCAACAATTTCACGCACTTCCATGGCAGGCATAATCGGTGAACTGAGTTTATTGGCTAACATATAGCTGAGAGCGCTGCCGAGGTTTTCATGTTTCAGCAGTGTCGCATTAAAAAAACTGGCAAGTAACGGTTCGCAGTCAGCAAGCGCTTTGGCTTCTTCCTTTATATATCCCCAAATTCTATCCAGTTCTTCACGCGACATAATGGCTCTCTTCTATTTTTTATTTAGCTCGATAACTTAGGCATATCCGCAATTTCATCTTTTGTTGCACGCCCAAGCAGTGCTTGTGCGGCCTCTAACACATCTTTATGGCAATAGAGAATTTGATAAATTTGCTCAGTAATTGGCATCTCAACACCTGCACGCTCTGCGAGCGCTTTCACTTCTTTGGTATTGCGATAACCTTCAACTACTTGCCCAATGTCTTTTTCCGCATCTTCAACACTAACGCCATTACCGAGCATCATGCCGAATCGACGGTTACGAGATTGGTTATCTGTGCAGGTTAACACTAAATCCCCTAGACCAGCCATACCCATAAATGTGGAAGGGTCTGCCCCGAGTGATACCCCTAGGCGGCTCATTTCAGCCAGCCCGCGGGTGATTAATGCTGTACGTGCATTCGCACCAAACCCCATGCCATCGGAGATACCCGCACCAATCGCAATCACGTTTTTCACGGCACCACCAAGCTGAACACCAATCATGTCTGGGTTTTTATACACACGGAAACTTTTACCACAATGGAATAGCTTCTGTAAGTCATCACCAAATTGGCTATCAGATGCCGCTACAGAAATGGCGGTAGGCAAGCCTGCGGCTAGCTCTTTCGCAAATGTCGGTCCCGATAGTACCGCCAGAGGAATTTCGTTACCTAATACCTCACGCGCTACATCTTGCAACAAGCGCCCCGTATCTCTTTCCAAGCCTTTGGTTGCCCAAATAATACGGGAACCCGCCTGCAGATAAGGTTGGATTTGCTTGAGTACATCACCAAATACATGGCTCGGTACGACTATCAAGATATTCAGACTCGCTTCGACGGCTTTTTTTAAGTCTGTCTCGAGAAATAAACTATCAGGGAAAGAAACGCCAGGCAAAAACGCCTGATTGCTACGTTCTTGGTTTAATTTCTGGATATGTGCAGGATCATGCCCCCACAACACCACCTCATGGCCATTACGCGCTAAAGTAATGGCTAAAGCGGTGCCGTACGAGCCGGCACCGATAACTGTCATTGAAGCAGTTTTCATTAAGAGACCTTATTGAACTTCAGGGGTCTGCTCTTGTTCACCTTGTTGCTGCTGTAAATAGTTCATGAACAGCGCATCAAAGTTAACTGGAGCTAAGTTCAATTGTGGGAAAGTACCACGTCCCACCATGTTAGTAATGGCTTCACGCGCATATGGGAACAGGATGTTCGGGCAGTATGCACCTAAACAATGCGCCATTTGAGTCCCTTCGATGCCTTCAATTGAGAACACACCCGCTTGCTGAACTTCACACAGGAATGCAGTTTCTTCACCAAGAGTCGCGGTAGTGGTTACACGCAGAACAACTTCATAAACCCCTTCACCTAATTGAGTTGAAGACGTATCTAAATCCAGTTTGATCTCTGGTTGCCACTCTTTCTGAAAGATTTGTGGTGCATTAGGTGCTTCAAATGAAACGTCTTTTGCATAAATGCGTTGAATTTGAAATACCATTTCTGAGTTGTTTTGTTCTGACATAATAATTACCTTACTTCCATATTAGAGTTTCGAGATATATTCAATTGCCGACATATATTCAGTGACTGATGTAATGTCGAATAATTACTTCTTACCGCGAGCCAGTGGTAGGTTTTCACCTGCCCAACCAGCGATCCCTTCTTTCAGGACAAAGACTTTTTCAAAACCGTGTTGTGCAAGATGTTCAGCTGGTTTCCCAGATTCCATTCCACTTGCAGAAACGACAATAACAGGTTTCTGTTTATGTTTTTCCAGCTCACCTAAATTATTATCTTTAATTTCAGATGGTGTTAAGTTAATTGAATCAATGATGTGCCCTTTACGGAATTCTTCTCGTGAACGTAGGTCCACAACTACCGCGTCTTCTTTATTAATCATCGTAATCGCTTGAGAACGCACAATGACTTTAGTTTTAGACAATAGGCCTCTGAAGGTCATAACGATTACAGCAACAAATAACACTACCCAGGTCAGACTAACAAAGGTGTTACGACTGACAAATTGCATGATTTCTTGGATCATGGGGGGCAATTACTCCCGTTAGTTAAAAACGAATATCAAAGGGTTCAGAGTATACCTTTGTGTTGAGCTAATTACAGCCAATTAGCGCAAACTAGAATGTCTTTTTTGCGAAAAGACTCGCAGAGTTAACACCTTTTTACTGAAAAAAGGATTCTTTTCTCGAAGCTGTACGCAAACATTTTATCATAAACACGCTCAGACAAAGCTTTGACGGTAAATTAATTACTGGCGAAATCAGAAAAAGCACATCAAAACTAGCTATACGCCAAAAATCAGTAATAATACCCCCTGAAATTTAACTTAGTTGCATACGGTATAATAGTAACTCTCTTAATTTTTAAGGCTTTTAGTACTATTTTTAAGAGAGTACTGGAAAGCATGACTAGCAGATGAAATAATCAGTTATTGTATTTAATTGAGGTGATCTATCACAATGGCCCATACATCCAATCGAATAAAAACTCTTTTTGTTCGTCAGGCTATGATTCCCGCCCTGCTTGGTTTGGGATTATTTGCTTTTGTGCCCTACCCAACGGCACAAGCAAATCAGATCACTGAAAATAAAGGTCAGTTAAACGACCTTCTAAAAAGTATTGCTGAAAAAGAGAAAAGTGTTAGAGAACAACAAGCCCAAAAAAATAATCTTCTCGAACAACTCAAGCAGCAAGAACAAAGTATTTCAACGGCTAGCCGTGGGTTACACCAAACTCAAAATCAATTAAAACAACTAGAAAAAGAGATTTCATCCCTATCTGGCAATATCAGCCAATTACAAAAGAAAAAAATTGAGCAAGAAAAATTACTCGCTGAACAACTTGATGCCGCTTTTCGCCTTGGAAAACATCAAGGTTTATCACTACTCTTAAAGGGTGAAGAAGGTCAGCGTGAAGAGCGAATTCTTGCGTATTACGGTTATCTGAACCAAGCCCGTGAAAAAACGATTATTGGTCTGGAAGAAACCACCCAAGAGTTACACCAACAAAAACAGTTAGAGCAACAAAAACAAGCTGAACAAAAAGCGGCGCTTGCACGACTGCAACAAGAAAAACAAAAACTGGATAATGCCAAAGCTTCTCGACAAAAAACACTCACCGCGTTAGACAGTGCGCTAAAAGAAGATCAAAAAAATCTGGCTGTACTGAGACAAAACGAATCAAGATTACGCGATAAAATTGCCAGAGCTGAACGTGAAGCAAAAGCTAGAGCGGAACGAGAAGCTCGGGAAGCTGCTAAGATTCGTGCTCAAGTGGCAGAAAAAGAACGCCAAGCGAAACAAAAAGGTTCCACTTATAAGCCATCAGACAGTGAGCAATCATTGATGTCCAGAACTGGAGGTTTAGGTCGTCCAGCAGGGCAAGCAATCTGGCCAGTGCGCGGTTCAACACTGCATAATTATGGGGATGTTATCTCCAGTGAGTTACGCTGGAAAGGCATGGTGATCGCGGCCAACGAAGGTACCCAAGTTAAAGCCATTGCTGACGGTCGAGTGTTACTTGCCGATTGGTTACAAGGCTATGGATTAGTGGTCGTCGTGGAACACGGTAAAGGGGATATGAGCCTTTACGGTTATAACCAGAGCGCATTAGTGAACGTCGGGCAAGAAGTCCGAGCAGGGCAGCCGATTGCTTTAGTGGGTAGCAGTGGCGGACAAGAGCGCCCATCCCTCTACTTTGAAATTCGTAGGCAAGGTAAAACTGTTAACCCTCGACCTTGGTTAGGCAAATAGCTGAACCAAGGCACCAAAATGTTAGGAAAATAATTATGTTGAAGTGCTCGCCAATAAAATTTTTGACTAGTTTACTGCTGATAGTCATTTGCTCGCAGGCGAGTGCAGCAAAGCTGGCGATTGTGATTGATGACTTTGGTTACCGCGCAAAAGAAGATAACCAAATACTCGCCATGCCAGCAGCTATCAGCATTGCCATTCTTCCTAACTCGCCCCATGGCATAGAGGTTGCAACACAAGCCTATCAGCAAGGGCGGGATATTTTAATCCATATGCCAATGAAACCCTTGAGTAAACAACCTCTCGAAAAAGACACACTCACTCCCTCCATGAGTGCAGAAGACGTTGACCGAATCATTAAAAATGCGATCAGCCGCGTCCCCCATGCCAAAGGCATGAATAATCATATGGGAAGTGAGATGACCTCCAGCCTATCGGGTATGCGCAATGTGATGCGCTCGTTGTCTCAATCTAATTTATTTTTCTTGGATAGTGTGACCATCGGTAATACACAAGCACAAAATGCCGCTAAAGAATTTGGAGTACCATCCACAAAACGCAATATCTTCATTGATAACCACCAATCTGAAGAAGAAACTCGCGCTCAGCTTAATAAAGCGATTTCCTATGCTCGCAAGCATGGAAGTGCCGTTGCTATTGGCCACCCGCACCCATCCACGGTGCGAGCATTACAAAAATTTATTCCGCTTATCCCTGCGGATGTTGAGTTAGTGCCTGTCAGTACTTTAGTCAATAACCAACCAACAACCACTGAGCCACGTAAACCTCTAAGAATGCAACCAGAAGGGATGAAACCCGCTAAGCCGGAATCCCAAACGCCTGTTCAATTAGACACTAAGCCTGTTGAACCTATCAAGCCAACTGAGCCAGCGATCAGCGAACCAACGGCTCCTGAATCGGGAATTAACCAGCCAGAGCAGCCAGTTGAAATAGGTGTTTGTGATATTGAAGTCCCTCAAACTCGCTTACAAGGAATTGAGTTTTTGATGTCAGTCGTCGAGGCCATTTACCAAGACAAGACTCTGCAACCCTTGCTCTCTGAGAAAAAATCATCTTAGAAGCAACTAAAATACCCAATAAAAAGGGTTCATCAACCATATGGTCATGAACCCTATTATGCGTAACTGTTTGTTTATTAATCCCAGTTCAGAATCACTTTTCCTGATTGACCGGAACGCATCACATCAAAACCTTTTTGGAAATCATCGATAGAAAACTGATGGGTGATAATCGGCGATAAATCGAGTCCAGACTGTATTAACGTTGCCATTTTGTACCAAGTTTCAAACATTTCTCGTCCATAAATACCCTTGATAAACAAACCTTTGAAAATAACTTGGCTCCAATCTGTTGCCATCGATGACGGTGGGATACCCAATAGCGCAATTCTTCCACCGTGGTTCATGGTATCCAACATGGTTTGGAATGCCGGTGGAGCGCCGGAAACTTCTAAAGCAACATCAAAACCTTCTTTCATTCCCAGCTCTTTCATCACATCTTTCAGATTTTCACGGCTCACATTGACCGCTCGGGTCACGCCCATTTTTTTCGCTAACTCAAGGCGATAATCATTTACATCGGTGATGACCACATGACGCGCGCCAACATGGCGACAAACGGCTGCCGCCATGATCCCAATCGGTCCCGCCCCCGAAACCAACACGTCCTCGCCCACTAAATCAAAAGAGAGCGCGGTATGAACCGCATTACCAAAGGGATCAAAAATAGCCGCGATTTCATCAGGAATATTGTCGGGAATTTTGAACGCATTAAATGCAGGGATCACGAGATACTCAGCAAAACACCCGGGACGATTGACTCCTACTCCGATGGTATTTCGGCACAAATGGGTTCGACCGCCGCGGCAATTTCGACAATGACCGCAAGTGATATGCCCTTCGCCAGAGACTCTATCACCAATTTTGAAACCCTTAACTTCCTGCCCAATTTCAACAATTTCCCCTATATATTCATGACCTACCACCATAGGAACTGGGATAGTTTTCTGCGACCATTCATCCCAGTTGTAGATATGAACATCCGTCCCACAAATAGCGGTTTTACGGATTTTGATCATCACATCATTGTGCCCCAATTCCGGTTTCGGAACGTCTGTCATCCATATACCTGGTTCTGCTTTTAATTTGGACAGTGCTTTCATAGGCGACCTTTTATTTAGTGGCTAGATTAATTGAAGCTTTTTGCCAATACGGGTGAATGCATCAACAGCGCGTAAAATATCCTCTTCACTGTGAGCCGCAGACATTTGCGTGCGAATTCGCGCCTGCCCTTGCGGAACAACCGGATAGAAAAATCCGGTGACATAAATACCTTCTTTCAATAATTCAGAAGCAAATTGTTGTGCTACCTTAGCATCCCCTAACATCACAGGGATGATGGCATGGTCTGCTCCTGCGAGGGTAAACCCTGCCGCAGACATTTTTTCTCTAAATAGCACCGCGTTACGCCATAATTTTTCTCGGCGCGCTTTTCCTTCGGTCATCATATCGATAACTTTGATAGACGCCGCCACAATCGCGGGAGCAAGGGAATTAGAGAATAAATAAGGGCGAGAACGTTGGCGTAACCATTCGACAACCTCTTTTTTCGCTGCGGTATACCCACCCGATGCACCACCGAGCGCCTTTCCAAGCGTGCCTGTAATGATGTCGACGCGTCCCATCACGTTGCAATATTCATGGCTGCCACGGCCATTTTCACCGACAAAACCCACTGCGTGGGAATCATCCACCATCACTAAAGCCTGATACTCATCCGCTAAATCACACACGGTTTTCAAATCAGCAATCACACCGTCCATTGAAAAAACACCATCGGTCGCAATCATAATATGCCGAGCGCCTGCGGATTTTGCTTCTTCAAGCCGCTGTTTTAGCTCTACCATATTATTGTTGCTATAGCGGTAACGCTGAGCCTTACACAAACGTACCCCGTCAATAATTGAGGCGTGATTTAAGGCATCGGAAATAATGGCATCTTCAGGCCCCAGTAGCGTTTCAAATAAACCACCGTTAGCATCAAAACAGGAGGAATAGAGGATCGCGTCTTCCATTCCTAGAAAATCAGCCAATTTCTTTTCGAGTACTTTGTGACTGTCTTGGGTTCCACAAATAAAACGCACCGACGCCATCCCAAAACCGTGGCTATCCATTCCCTGCTTGGCGGCTTCAATCAGTGCCGGATGGTTCGCTAGCCCTAAATAGTTATTAGCACAGAAATTAATAACCCGCTGACCACCTTGAATTTCAATATCCGCATCTTGCGAAGTCGTGATTATTCGTTCATTTTTAAACAAGCCATCAGCCTCTATTTGCACCAATTGTTGTTTTATCTGCTGGTAAAATTGATCTGACATGATTTGTTCCTGTATAGAATTCGTTTTCAGAGTTTAATAATAGTCTCTAGAACTAGCGACATCTGCCGGGTAAATAAGTTAAGTTTGTAGGCAAGATCACGATAATTGCCTCAGTAGAGGTAGGATGACTAGGACAATTATCTAGTGGATATACTGTTGTCTACACCAAGAGGTGTTATTATAGGCGCCAATGTCTTATCCCATTTATTCTTAACCCACTTGAGGTATTCCCGATGATCGTAGTCACTGGCGGAGCTGGTTTTATTGGCAGCAATATTGTTAAAGCCCTAAATGATATGGGTCGCACTGATATTTTAGTGGTGGATAACCTGAAAGATGGTACTAAATTTGCCAATCTCGTCGATGTTGATATTGCTGATTATATGGATAAAGAAGACTTTATCGTTAGCGTAATTGCCGGTGATGATTTTGGCGATATCGATGCTGTTTTCCATGAAGGCGCTTGCTCATCCACTACCGAGTGGGATGGCAAATATATGATGGAAAATAACTATCAGTTCTCTAAGGAATTGCTCCATTACTGCCTTGAGCGTGAGATTCCATTCTTGTATGCCTCTTCTGCCGCCACTTACGGTGGGCGCAGTGATAACTTTATCGAAGAGCGCGAGTTTGAAAAACCGCTGAATGTTTATGGCTATTCAAAGTTCCAATTCGACCAGTATGTACGCAGCATCCTGCCAGAAGCGCAATCTCAAGTCTGTGGCTTCCGTTATTTCAACGTTTATGGACCAAATGAGAATCATAAAGGCAGCATGGCGAGCGTTGCTTATCACCTGAATAAACAAATTAATGAAGGCCAAAGTCCAAAATTATTTGAAGGTAGCGAGACTTTCCGTCGTGACTTTATCTATGTGGGGGATGTTGCCGCAGTCAATTTATGGTTCTGGGAACACAATGTTTCTGGGATTTTTAACTGCGGAACCGGTCGCGCGGAATCGTTCCAAGCCGTTGCCGATGCCGTCACCGCATTCCATAAAGATAAAAATGTGGCTATCGAATACATTGAATTCCCTGAAAAATTGAAAGGTCGTTACCAAAGTTTCACCCAAGCGGATCTAACAAAATTACGCGCTGCTGGCTATACCGCACCGTTTAAAACCGTCGCTGAAGGTGTAACCGAGTATATGCAATGGCTGAATAAAGACGCGTAATCGTCATTTGTGAAAATATTGGTTATGAAAATATTAGTGATTGGCCCCTCATGGGTAGGGGATATGATGATGTCACAGAGCCTGTATCGTACGATTAAGGCTCAGCATCCTCATGCTCAAATTGATGTGATGGCGCCCGATTGGTGCCGTCCTTTATTAGCAAAGATGCCAGAAGTATCCCAAGCGATTTCAATGCCACTAGGTCATGGGAAGCTGGCTATTTGCGAACGTCGCCAACTAGGTATCGATTTGCGGAAAAGTGGCTACGACCAAGCAATTGTATTGCCTAATTCAATGAAGTCTGCGTTGATTCCTTTCTTTGCCAATATTGGTAAACGAACCGGATGGCGCGGGGAAATGCGTTATGGGCTACTCAATGATTTACGCCCATTAGATAAACAAGCATTTCCACTGATGGTGCAGCGCTATGTTGCACTGGCATACGATAAGCACACCATTAAATCTGCCAAAGATATCCCCGAACCTATTCTATGGCCTAAATTAGTCACTGATAAACAACAAGTTAACGATACTGTTAGTCAATTTAATATTGATCTTTATCGCCCAATTATTGGCTTTTGCCCCGGCGCGGAATTCGGTCCCGCAAAACGTTGGCCGCACTATCACTATGCCGCATTAGCCCAACGCTTAATCAGTGAGAAAGGCTATCAAGTTTTACTCTTTGGATCTCAAAAAGATCATGAAGCGGGCGAGGAAATTCGTCAAAGTTTAACGGATGAAGCCAGACAATATTGCCTAAATTTTGCGGGTAAAACCTCGCTAGAACAAGCGGTTAATCTTATTGACTCCTGCCAAGCAATTGTCAGTAATGACTCAGGGCTAATGCACGTTGCCGCAGCACTAGATAAGCCCCTCGTCGCATTATATGGGCCTAGTAGCCCAGATTTTACGCCACCATTATCCGATAAGGCCGAAGTGATTCGACTGATTACTGGCTACCATAAAGTACGTAAAGGTGATGGCGAAAGTGGCTATCATCAAAGTTTGATTGATATTCAGCCTCAGAGGGTGCTCGATGCCCTAACCCGTTTGAACATAGGTATTGAATAATGCGCGTGTTATTAGTAAAAACATCATCGATGGGAGATGTTTTGCATTCTCTACCTGCCTTAACCGATGCTCAGATGGCAATACCCAATATTCAATTTGATTGGGTGGTTGAAGAGGGATTTGCACAAATTCCAACTTGGCATAGTGCCGTCAATAACGTTATTCCCGTCGCCATTCGTCGCTGGCGAAAAAATTGGTTTTCAGCCCCGATCCGTGCCGAACGTGCTGAGTTTCGTCGCCAACTACAAGCTACCCACTATGATGCTGTCATTGATGCTCAAGGGTTACTTAAAAGCGCACTGTTAGTGACTCGATTAGCCTATGGTCCAAAACATGGCTATGATCGCCATAGTATTCGCGAACCTGTTGCGAGTTTTTTCTACGATCATCGTTATTCCATTAGTAAGCAGCAACATGCGGTAGAACGTATCCGTCAGCTATTTGCTAAAAGTTTGGGATACGATTGCCCTGAAACACAAGGAAACTACGCTATTGCTCAGCATTTTTCGCAATCAGCTAGCAACCAAGCTGCCCCTTATGTGGTATTTCTGCATTCAACAACCCGTGATGATAAACACTGGTCTGAAGCTCATTGGCGTGAGTTACTTACGTTGATGGCAGAAACTGGCATTCGCGTAAAATTACCATGGGGTGCGGATCATGAGCATCAACGCGCACAGCGATTAGCTGAAGGATTTGATTTTGTGGAGGTTTTACCTAAACTTTCATTAGCAGATGTTGCTCAACAAATCGCCGCTGCAAAAGCCGTGGTTTCTGTGGATACCGGATTAAGCCATTTAACCGCTGCATTAGATAAGCCTAATTTCACGCTGTTTGGCCCTACAGATCCGGGTTTAATTGGCGGCTATGGACAAGGTCAGCATGTGATTAAAGGAGCAGAAAAACGTATGGATGATATTGATGCCAAGGACGTTTTTCAGCGATTAAAAGCCTGCTTATAATGTATTGCTTCCAAAAATTAAGCGGTCATTTGACCGCTTAATTATTTCTCACACCGAAAACTATATTTTATTTTTTCTCTGGTGCAATAAAGCCAAAGCACATGGTTTTTGGTTCAGCATCTGGCTCAGAACGATAAACCACATCTTCTTTCTCAATCGTGAATTGCGGCCAGTATTTGCGTACTTTCGCAAAATCTTCATGGGCGCAGTCATCATATTTCCGACCTAATAAAATCGCACCATGCTGACGAATTTCTGCTTCAGTAATTTCACGGTTATACACATTTGGCGGCATATGATTTTCCAATGTCCATGGCTGGATCACATGAGGTCGGTCTTGCGCATAGATAATAAACCACTGATGCAAATTATCTTCACCGCCAACATATTTTACTGGTGTTCCGTAGCGTTGGTACCAGCGTTGTTCACCTTCAGCAATTAAGGTTTTCACACCAATAAATTTTTGCCCTGCGCCTCGAATATTACCGGCTTGAACAACCAAATAACCTAGCACAACCAAAACACCAAAAATGGCTAACCCTATTAATGGTTTTTTCAGTGATTTTTTCGGCATTACCGTAATAGAACCAACAAATAATGGTGCACAAACCATCATAAAAGGCTGTAACCACTCGGTAATTCGTCCACCATCATGGAAAGAGAACCAACCATAAATAACCGCTAATGGAAATAGAATAATAAAGTTTGCCATACGGTTAGATAACGATTTTGGCCAACCAATTTTTCCACCACAGCAATACAGAATAATTGTAGCAATAATCAGCGGATAAAAGACGCTTAACGCCGCTTCTGTCGTATGCAAATTGAAACCAGGGTCAATCTGTGAACCCACCCACTTAAATGCAGAAAAATCACTCGCCATCAACCAGAAAAAGTTAGGCAAAACGAGAGCAAACCACAAGGCAATGGCAAGGTAAAAAACGGGATATCGATAGCTTTGACGTGCTTGTTTAACAAACAACGTTAGCAAGAAAACGGAGCCAACCAAGGCAAGCGTTGAATATTTCCCCATGGTTGCCAGCCCAGCAAACAGAGCAAAAGGCATCCACCATAATGGATTATCTTCCACCGCACGTAGATATAAATAGATCACCCATGGCCAGAGCGTAACAAGAATATAGTTATCATTGTAAGGAATGATATCGAAATTAATCACTCCGGATAAATTCATCATCAACATCGCAAACCATGCAAGATCGCGACGGTCCGTCAGTCGATAGGCTAATTTCCAAACACCCAATAAACCAAAAGCAATACCGACAAAATGGATAAAATACCAATAAAAGCTGTAGGAAATTCCAAGGTGTATCGCCGGCCACATTAATGTCCCGACAAACCATGGATTTTTAGGGGATCCCCACTCGCCATTCATTCCCCAATTGACAGCTTCGACAGTGTCGTAAGGAACCGTTGGGTCAAAAAAGAAGCTCGCAAGTATCCATGCAATGGCGTAGCCAATGATCCAAAGATACAAGTACTTATTTGAAATTGATTGGTTAGTTATTGGCATTCTATTTTGGCAAAATTTATTTAAAAAATTAAAGGGAATAGCCCATTACTCCAACCAATATAGGTAACAAATAACCATACATTCAGGGAATGGGCAAAGAATTGACTGTGGAGTCTACTACAGTTTATACAAAAAAAACAAAGATGAGAGAAATTGTCATTACTCATTACAGTAATATTCAAGTTCAATCATTTTTTGATGAGTAATTAATTAGATTATTGTTCTCGAGGAGGTAAATAAGGCTGTAGCAATTTTAATAAGCGCTGTAACGCGCCTTGATTTTCGTGCAGAACTTCAGCCGCATGCCGGCCATAGTATAAACGGTAATCTTCATCAGAAAGTAAGCTGGTCACTTCCTGAACCAGTGATTCGCAATCAGTGACCGTAATTAAACCATCTGCTTGAGTTAATTTTGCACAAATATCTTTAAAGTTAAATGTGTGCGGCCCCATTAAAACCGGTAATGCATGAGCGGCAGCTTCCAATGGATTATGCCCACCGGTTTCAACGAGGCTTCCGCCAACAAAGGCAATATCTGCAATTCCGTATAGCAGCATTAACTCGCCCATGGTATCGCCAATAACCACTTGGGTTTCGGCTGTGGGGATCGTACCACTACTACGGCGAATATAACTTAGCCCAGCTTTTTGAGTTAACTCTTCGGCTTTCGTAAAGCGTTCAGGATGGCGAGGTACTAAGATTAATAATAGGTTAGGAAATTTATTGAGCAATTGCCGATGGGCATCCAAAACAATGGATTCTTCACCTTCATGGGTGCTTGTCGCAATCCATACAGGTCGATGAGCAGCCCATTGCCGGCGTAATGTAATCGCTTTTACCGCAAGCTCTGGGGTAACTGAAATATCAAACTTCAAACTTCCTGTCACTTCCAACTGCTTACGTCTTAACCCTAATTGAACAAAACGCTCACCATCTTCTTGGTGCTGCGCAGCTACCATTGTGACGTTTTGCAGCATGCGTTTCACAAAATTACCGAGTTTTTGATAACCCGCCGCTGAGCGTTCTGACAAACGCGCATTCGCAATCACCAAGGGGATATTGCGTTTATGCAGTTGATTGATCATATTTGGCCATAACTCCGTTTCCATAATAATCACTAATTTAGGATCAACATGATTAAGGAAACGGCTCATTGAGCCTGGTAAGTCATAAGGTAGGTAAACATGATTAACATCATCACCAAAGGCTGACAAGACACGCTCGGAACCTGTTGGTGTCATCGTGGTGACAGTAATCGGTAGTGATGGATAGTGATGGCGCAATGCGCGAACTAGGGGTACGGCGGCAAGGGTTTCGCCGACAGAAACAGAATGCAATAAGATACCTTGTGGGACAACTTTACCCGCACAAAAGCCATAGCGCTCTCCCCACCGTTTACGATACGCAGGCGCTTTACGGCTACGCAGTAATAAGCGTATCCAGATTAATGGTTGGATAAGATAAAGAAGTACCTGATATAAACGCAATAACATTCGATCTGATTCACTTACCAAAATTGGCGCTATCTTACCATAAACCATTACTGAAAGTGTGTAGAATCTGTGCCTAAAATTAAACTTAAAATGGACTCATCCCTATCAATCTATGTTGCAAGGGCATCCAATTGCCGCTAATGTGGATTTAACCGTCGCTTATTCATCATGCTGTTTTAGAATAAGTAATTACAAACAATGAGATAGCATCATCATGATACATAAAGCTATTTATCCCGGAACTTTTGACCCCATCACTTCTGGGCACGTTGATATTGTCACCCGTGCGGCGGCGATGTTTGACCATGTATTATTGGCGATTGCCAATAGCCAGCGTAAAAGCCCGATGTTCAATCTTGAAGAACGTGTAGAGTTAGCAAGACAGGTTACCTCTCACTTAGATAATGTCGAAGTCGTTGGTTTTTCTGAGTTGATGGCAAGCTTTGCCCAAAAACACGGAGCAAATATTTTGATTCGTGGCGTGCGTTCTGTCGCTGATTTCGAGTACGAATGGCAATTAGCTAATATGAATCGCCACTTTGTTCCGGATCTAGAAACCGTCTTTTTGCTCCCATCACAGAGCCTTTCTTTTGTATCGTCCTCTTTAATCAAAGACGTTGCGCTCCATGATGGTGACATTTCATCGTTTTTACCACCGATTGTGGCTGAAGCGATGCTAAAAAAGCTCAATAAAGCCTAAGTCTTATTTTTGGCATTGAGGGCAATAAAATGTTGTCCTCTGCCCTTGTTTGATGCTTTCAATGTGCGTGCCGCACATCGAACAAGGCTCACCCTTCTTACCGTAAACAAATAACTCTTGTGCAAAATATCCCGGTTTTCCATCTGATTGTAAAAAATCCTTCAAGGTCGTTCCGCCCTGCTCAATCGAACGTTGTAAAACCTTTTTGATCTGTTTCACTAACTCAGTGATGTCTGCCAAAGTCAGTTGGTTGACCATTTTTTCTGGCGAAATTTTTGATGCAAATAAGGCTTCGTTTGCATAGATATTTCCAACACCAACGACAACTTTGTTATCCATCAACCAAGGTTTCACCGCCACTTTTCTTTTCTTTGCTAAATCAAATAGGTATTGAGGATTAAATTCATCAGAGAGAGGTTCTGGACCTAAATGCGCCAGTACAGAGCTGGTGTCGAGATCTTCACACCATAGCCATGCCCCAAAACGGCGAGGATCGGTATAACGTAGCACTTTGCCATCACCAAGAATCAAATCAACATGGTCATGTTTCTCTTCGGGTAACTCTTCCGTTAAAATTCGTACGCTACCAGACATTCCCAAGTGAACAATGATCCATCCCTTATTCAGCTCAATCAGCAGGTATTTTGCCCGTCGCTGCACGCTCAGCACTTTTTCATCGGCTAAGCTTTTAATTTGTTCACTTACTGGCCAACGTAGGCGGCTATTGCGTACGATCGTATAAGCAATCGTGTTGCCGACCAAGTGAGGCTCGATGCCTCGGCGACTGGTTTCAACTTCGGGAAGTTCTGGCATGATAAATTCTCATTCTATTTATAAATTATTGATGCCTGCTATATAACAGGTTTAGCGATTGTTATATCATGACCCAAAAATAGGTAGGTGAAAATGTTCTTTGTATACAAAAACAGGCTTTTATTTCTTAATTAACTAGAAATACATCACCTATAATGAAGATAACTTTTTATATCAAATAAAGACACTTGGTATTTTCTCGATGAAAAACATTAAATTATCAATAATTATTCCATGCTTTAATAGTGAAAAATACATCGATGAATGTTTATCATCCGTATTAGTTTTTATGAATCCTAACATAGAGGTCATCATTATAAATGATGGTTCAACGGATGATAGTGAGAAAATTATCTTAGCAAAAAAGGAAACGTATTCTGACTTAAATATTCATTATTTGAAAAGAGAAAATGGTGGCCTTTCTAAAGCGAGAAACCATGGGATATCTGTCAGCTCTGGCGAGTATATTGCTTTTCTAGATGCGGATGATTTCTTAGACTCACAATTTTTTTATGAAATAGAATCTATATTATCATCAAATTATGACATTATTGAGTTTGATACATTAAAATTTGAAGATTCAAATCGAGAAATAACTCAAGTAATTAAAACAAGTAACTATTCTGCAGCGATTTCAATCAACGAACCTAACGATTTGTTACCTGTGTTCAATAATAAAAAATGGTTTGCTTGGTCTAGGGTCTACAAAAGTAACTTATTTAAACATACTGGAATACATTATCCTGATGGAATTTTATATGAGGATATGGCTACAACACCAAAGCTATACTTAAAAGCTCAGTCTGTTTATAGCATTAATAAACCTTTGATTCATTATCGTGTAAACGAAACTAGCATTACTCAAACTTTCAGACGAAATGATATCAATAGCCTAATTTATGTTATGGCTACACTGTCATTTATTGCTCTTATTTACGGTCCTTACGTAACGAAAATGCTAATAAAATCACAATCTGAAGCTTTTCATCTACTCAAAAAATCTGTATCTAAAAATACCAAAGAACCATTAAGTGATATAGAGATAAAGCAAATACATCAGTCTATGACGTTATTTAAGCGATATCTTTCGTTGAAAGAAAGGTTACAACTAATCTTCCTTAAGCCATATTTATGGTTCAAAAATAAAACTAGATAAATACTCTTTACTTAATAATTTTAACCATTTTGTAAAACTTAATGACCATATAGGTATTTTTGTGAAATCAATCAATAAGATAGCCATTCAAATTCCATTTATATTACTGTTTTTGATAATTGTAGGTATGTTTACAAATGACACTCAAGGTATCTTAAACATATCTACTGTATTACTTTTTTCGTACTCTATATATACGATAATTACAAAAAAAATAAATATAATTGATGGCCTAATCAAGCTCATTAAAGGACGAAAAACCTTATTTTTATTCATGAGTTGGTGCTTATTATGTGCCATGTTTTTTACCTATTCAGGATTTACCCAAGAGGCATTAAAGGCCATATTTGAAGATTGGCGTTATATTATTGTTTTAACTTTATTTTTGCTTACATTTCAGCATGATGAGATTAAATCAAAAAATGTGATTATCTATGCATTAATTGCAACTCTTGCTTTTATTATTTTCATTATGCCTATTTTGAAACTGATAAAAGGTAGTGATATGGCAATGTATCTTCAGCTTAGATATGGCTTTGCACACTATATGACATTACTATTTCCGTTTACATTCAGTGCTTTTTTTATTTTTGAAAAAGTACGATTAAAAGTATTAATGTTATTTCTTTCTATCATGGCATTTTTATTTTTACTTTACACTGGTAGTCGAGGTGGGGTTCTCTCTGTATTTATTGAATCCATAATATTACTAGTGATCTTATCCTCAGGCTATAAAAAATTAATTGCCAATTGTATTTTTTTGGTTCATTAGCATTATCTATTATAATAATATCTTATATTAGTATACCTCAAGTTAAGTATAAAATAGACCAATCCTTATACTCTAATAATGTCACATCTAATAGAGATGTTCTTATTAAATCTAGATTACCTGCTTTTACTAAAGAAGGGAAAAATTTAATATTCGGTGTTGGTTATGGTTCTGTTGCTTATGATAGATATTTACACGATAATAATACAAAGAAAGTAGTTGGTGCTTTTTCTGAAAAGAAAAATGCTTATGTTTTTCATAACGATGACCCATTTTTTCTCAATGTTTTTTATAATGTTGGGATTATTGGTTTAATTTTATTTTGTATTACATTCTTTATTAATATAAAAGATTTAATTAAAAACATTAGAATAGAAAAAAATATACTCAATGTTGGTTTGCTTGCTTCATCTATTGGCTATTTTTTAGTATATTGTCTATTCGAATTTATCTTTTTAGATATCTTTATTTTATACAATATACTTACCGCTATTTTTATTAATAGGGTACTTACTAAAAAATAGAATAAAAAAAGCCATCGTGTTAATGATGGCTTTTTTATAGAAAATTAATTTTAATGGAATGTTTTTTTCATTAAATATTGAATAGTTGTAAAAATAAATTCAACATACTTCCCATTTTTACGTAAGTGTGATTTTTTACGAGATAGTTGCTTATAGCCTTCAGGTTTTAGTAATGGAATATTTTTCCATGGAGAATTCTTTCGCGCACTCTCCAGATACTTATACTCCTCATAAAAACTAGCCCATTCATGAAATGGCTTCGTTAAACCTACAAAATGAATGAAAACAACAGAGTCAGGGATTTTAGCTAAATGTCCTTTACTTGTAATGTACCAATCCAATGAAAACATATAGTTATAATTTTCACTAATATTAATTAATTTATCATTCAATAATACATTGAGCGCATCTTGATCTGGATGACTAAAATCATTCTTTTCAACTAGCTCAATAACCCTATTAGGTATATTTTCTTGAGCTAGATGCTTAAGAGACATATATAAAAATCCAGAATTAAAATACTTACTCATATCAATTGGTAAATTTTGTTTTTCACTACAGAACTTATCTTTAACCGCATAGACGAACGTTTTCTCGTCAAATGTTAATGCTTTTAGCTCTGATAGGTCACCTTTACAGATAATATCTGCATCTAAATACAATAGACTATCAATTGAACTCGATAAGTAAGAAATAATAAGTAATCTAAAATAAATAGCATGGCTCCAAGCCTTAGAAGGCAAAGGAAGCAATTTAAACTTTTCGTTATCAATAAAATAAATTGTTATTTTATGTGAAGTACCTTGAACGGCTTCACGGAATAAATTTTCATCGGGTAGATTATCAACAAAGATATGAAAGTGAAAATCCGTATCTTTATTATTCAGCATCACTGAGGCAATAGATGTACCAACTCCATACAGAAATTTCTCATCGACGCCATAACCGATATGAAAATAGCTATTCTCGTGTCTTTCATTATCGTTTATTTTTATCAATGATTTGATCATATCATTGTTTATCATGTAATTACCTTTTATCCATTCAAATATAAAATCTGAATAACTGTATGTGGTACTGAATACCGATCATAGCCTATAAGCTATATTTTAAACTTCTCTGACGTATTTTTTCTGATCTTTTCTGAGCAATATCCAGTAATCTTTGCTCTTGCCTTAAAATATCCTTTAACGGCAATTCAAAGTAAGTCTTCATAAACCGATAAATATCGCGTTGGGTTAAACCAATTTCAGATGAAGAAAAGTATAGCCCAATCAAATCTTTGTTTCGCCAACGCATCGGTACCGATTTTCTTAATTGCGCGCGATGTAAATCAATCACTGAAATTTTTAAATCTTGCTGATCTTCTGTGAAAGGTAAATGCAGTAAAAAATGGCAAATATAACAGTCTCGGTGGTTAATGCCTGCACCGTGCATCTTGCGAACCATTTCAGCCACACGCTGAATAATCATCTGTTTGGTTTTAAATTTCGGAGGTTCTTTCGCCCAGTTTGCGCAAAAATCTTCTAAGCTCACCGTCGGTGTCAAATCTTCAGTAATAATAAAAGAGTGGCGACGTAAAGGATTGAAACCTTTCTGACCAAATGCTCGACCATTCATGGTGTCAACACCGACCTGAGTCAGTGTATGAATGGCATTCCATTCCCTATCCGCCCCTAAGACAGGTAAACGGAACGATATTAAATTTTTCAGTACTTCTTTTAGCGTTGTGCCATAGTGGATTTTAATAAAATAACTTTTGTCATCGAGCTGAAAACGTAGTGTCTTACGGGTTTCTAAGGCACGAAACACCTCACCCTGCAACTTATCAGTCTCAACAAATGGGTCTTTATCTTTCCATAGCTCATTAAAAGGAGCTTTTAACTCAACCATTCGAGCATCCTAAAATAATGTCTGCGGCTTTTTCCGGTAAACTATACAGATCTTCTGTATCAGCAAAGTATTTAGCATTGTTTGCCCATTGCTCACGTTGCTGAGTATTTTGCAAACTCTCTGATAGCACGTTATTCAATATTTCTTGGTCAAACGGCTCTTGAATCACCATGCCACATTGGGCTTGGTTGATAAAAGGTGCATAGCCACAAACTTCAGTCACAATGATGGGTAAACCCGCAACAATTGCCTCAAGAAGCACGATACCGGCAGCCTCTTGATAAGCCGGGTGCATCAGTATATCTGCGGCCGCCATCAGCTCAGCAACATCATTACGTCCACTAAAAAATGATACTTGCGGCTCTATACCTAGTTGCTGCGCTAAGCGCTGATATTTAGCCGGTTTATCCTGTCCAACTACCATTAATCGTGTCTTGCTCCTGATCGATTCAGGTAGTGCCGCCATCGCCTTCAGTGTTCTATCCACGCCTTTGCGTTTAAAATCAGAGCCCACTTGGAGTAACAAAAATGCAGAGTCTGGGATTTGATTTTTCTCTCGATAGATACGTTTCGCGTCGGCTATCTGCTGATCATATTTTCTATCCAGAGCAATACCTGGCGGTAACATATGAAAACGTTCGGGCTCCGTTGAATAATGCGTTTTAAAATGGGCAATCTGATGAGGCGTTAACATCATTAATTGAGTCGGTTTTCCCATTTGAAAAACAGCTTTTTCAAATGCCGCATAGTGCTTATAACGTGGGGTTAATTTATAGAAAAAGCCTTTTTCTTCCGCCACCTTTTGCGCATAGCAAACATCCGCGGCAAAATAGACATCTAATCCCGGCATTTTATTAAAACCAACAACGCGATCCGCAGGATGTTGCTTTAAGTGGTTTATAACCCACTCACAATATTGTGAATTACGCCCATGATTGGTATTAGAGGTGACCGGAACAATGATAATTTCAAAATGTTCCGGACGTTCGCCTTCCCATGACTGAGTATAAACTCGAATATGATGGCCACGAGCTTGGCAAGCTGTTGCAATGCGAAGAAAATCTCGCTGTAACCCACCAAATGGGAAATATTTATACAGACAGAATGCCAAAACCATAATTAATACCTTCCCATCATTGAGCGCATATTCATGGGTAACATCTGTTCAGTAGCTTTAATCACATCCGAAGCAGGGATCACAGAAAGATACTTTTTATTTCTGTCCAGATCATCACGCAGAGGCATGTTTTCATAATCTCCAGCCCAGAATTTCACCACGTTATCACTCCATGGACGCCAGAAAATATGGTTGGTTGCACCAAACAGACACACAATTGGAGTTTTGACTGCGGCAGCAATGTGCATCGGAGCCGAATCTACACCAATAAATAATGCGGCATGGGCAATTAGCGCACCTAATTCAGGGAATGAGGTTTTACCTGCTAATTCAGTAATAGGCCTTGTTTTACAGCCATCCGCAATGTGATTCACACAGTCTAAATCGTCTTTGCTTGGACCTGATGTTAGAACTACCTGATACCCACGAGATTGCAGTGCATCAATCACTGCCGAGAATTTTTCGTCATCCCAGCAT
This sequence comes from Providencia rustigianii DSM 4541, assembly GCF_000156395.1. Lineage (GTDB taxonomy): Bacteria > Pseudomonadota > Gammaproteobacteria > Enterobacterales > Enterobacteriaceae > Providencia > Providencia rustigianii. The sequence continues at coordinate 94,351 of NZ_GG703822.1, read as the reverse complement.
TTAAAAATTTGGCGAGCTGTCGGTTGGATCACGACGTAGCTACTGTGAACACCAAGGTCCAATAGTTTTTGATCAATATTTTTCCAATCTTGTTCAGCATACGACATCGTCAGATCAGTATTTAACTCTTTAAGTTCTAAAGGTTTAAGAACCGATAAGTTATTTAATACCACATGCTCCCCTTGTGGAGGGGTGAGATGGGTAAAACTGTTACGCCAATATTGGGAATCTCGGTGTTCGAATTGATGGGAAATTTTCATTTCTGCGGGAATGGCTCTTACCAATAGAGAAACCATCCACTGGTCTGCGAGGTTAACGACCAAATCATACTTATTGCTACGCAATTTAAACAACAAGCTTAAGAAATTACAGGCTTTACTTAAACCACCACTTTTCTTTCCTTTCATGCCATATAAAGCATGAATATCGGTATTTTCAGACAAAATAGGAATGGTGTCCTGATAAAGTAAAACATCAATTTGGGCATCAGGATAATTTTGCTTCAATGAGCTGATAACAGGCGTTGTCAGTAACATGTCACCATGAAACCGCATCTTGATTACAAGAATTTTTTTAAACTGTTTTTTCACCAGGCGCTCTTAATCAGGTCTATATGTAAATTGATATGGATTTGACAATAAATAACGTTATTAATTCAATGAATACTGAATATGTTACTACGTTCAGAATAATGGTTATAGTTTTTAATCAATATCCCTTTTGGAACGCTATTTTTTCTGTGATTTTGGCAATTTTAGACATAAAAAAACCCAGCCTAAGCTGGGTTCTTCGTACGCAGAAAGCAAAACTACTTGATTTTTGCTTCTTTGTAGATCACATGCTTACGAACAACTGGATCGAATTTTTTCAGTTCCAGTTTTTCCGGCATTGTGCGCTTGTTCTTCGTAGTGGTATAGAAGTGACCTGTACCTTCAGAAGAAACCAGCTTGATTTTCTCGCGAATACCTTTAGCCATTTTTTAGCTCCTTAGTACTTCTCACCACGGGTACGCAGTTCAGCTAGAACAGCATCAATACCCTTTTTATCGATAACACGCATACCTTTAGCAGATACACGCAGTGTTACGAAACGTTTCTCAGACTCAACCCAGAAACGGTGAGAGTGCAGGTTTGGCAAAAAACGACGTTTGGTCGCGTTTAATGCGTGTGAACGGTTGTTACCGCTCATTGGACGCTTGCCGGTAACTTGGCAGACTCGTGACATGTCTATTCTCCAAAAATCTAATCAGCTCGAGCTTTTTTGTTCTGGGCTTGACTGCCTCGTCAGGCTTTGGAGCCCATCTCAGCAAACTTTTAAGTGATCAACAAAATATATTTATCTTAGCAAAAAAATTTACTGAGATAGGCTCTTCTCGTCAAACCCGAGATCCTTAAAGGTGGCGTAGTATACGCTTTCAATCGTTTTCACTCAAGCCCAACAGAGCAAAAGTTGTCATTTTTTAGCCAAAAAAATAATTTTATAGCCATCCGCGCTCCACAAACGAGACACAATGTTTGTGTCCGACGACAAAATGGTCAAGTAATTTAATCCCCATAATCGAGCATGCGCTATGAATACGTTCAGTCACTTGCTTATCTGCAATACTCGGTTCTGGGTTACCTGATGGGTGATTATGCGCCAAAATAATGCTGCTAGCATTCATTTTCATGGCAAACCGCAAAATTTCTCTCGGATGTACTTCAACTCGGTTCACCGTTCCTTTAAACATCTCTTCGTGGCAGATGATTTGATTCTGATTATTCAGAAATATCACCATAAAAACTTCTCTTTCTTGCCCTGCAAATAGCTCCATTAATCTATTTTTAAGCATTTCAGGGCTAGTCATGTTGTCTTCATAGAGAAATTGGGCTGAAAAACAGCGCCTTGCCAGCTCACTGGCCGCCTGTAACTGAGTAAACTTACAGTCTCCCATTCCTTTACACTTCGTGAGCTTTGCATGATCGGCTTGAATTAAGAGATACAATGAACCAAATTCCCTTAATAATCGTTCAGAGAACTGTAAAACAGGCTCTCCACGACTGCCTGTTCGTAGAAATATTGCCAGTAACTCAGCATCAGATAACGAAGCTGCACCATATGCCAACATTTTTTCCCGTGGTTGCAGCGCAATAAATTCATCCATAATTGTACCTTTCTCCCCATAGGCGCCCTTTTTAACCAAAGAAAAAAAGACCAACAACAACTTCAGTAATCCTTTGCGTAGCGCTTCGCAAAAATAGTATGGAGATGCAAAATCGAGTATCTCAACTACTCTATTGATATGGTAAGATGCCCTTCATGTTGACTAAACCGGATAAAGCCATGAATCAACAACTTTCAGATAACCCATTATCAGGTAAGAGAATTGTTCTCGGTATCAGTGGTGGGATCGCCGCGTATAAAATACCAGAGCTCACTCGCCGGTTACGTGATGAAGGGGCATCTGTACGTGTTGTAATGACCTCAGCCGCAAAAGCATTTATCACCCCATTAACCTTGCAAGCGGTTTCTGGGCACCCAGTTTCCGATGATTTATTAGATCCGGCGGCCGAGGCTGCAATGGGTCACATTGAATTGGCTAAATGGGCCGATATAATTATTCTCGCGCCGGCAACCGCTGATTTAATAGCTCGCTTGAGTTCAGGTATGGCAAATGATTTGCTCACAACGGTTTGTCTTGCATCCGCTGCACCCATTGCAGTTGTGCCCGCAATGAATCAACAAATGTATCGAGCCTCCGTCACACAAGAGAATTTAATCAGACTGCAACAACGCCAGTTTATGATTTGGGGACCTGATGAAGGTAGCCAAGCTTGCGGTGATATTGGTCCAGGTCGCATGATTGCCCCCTTAGAGATTGTACGCTTAGTAAGTAATTACTTTCGTGGATGTACAGACTTGCAAGGTATCTCAATGATGATTACCGCAGGCCCAACACGAGAAGATTTAGACCCTGTGCGTTTTATTAGTAATCATAGTTCTGGGAAAATGGGATTTGCTATCGCACAGGCAGCCAGGGCCCGTGGAGCCAAAGTGACCTTAATTGCGGGTCCAGTCAGTCTCGCAACACCTGAAGGTGTCGAACGCATTAATGTGACCAGTGCTCTCGATATGTATGAGCACGTCCATCAGTCCATTGCCCAGCAAGATATTTTTATTGGTTGTGCAGCTGTTGCAGATTATCGAGCAAAAACCGTTGCTGAGAATAAAATCAAAAAGCAAGGCGACGAAATTTCTATTACACTCGTGAAAAATCCAGATATCGTCGCGAGTGTCGGTCAATTAAAACAAAATCGACCTTATGTTGTTGGATTTGCGGCAGAAACTCAAAATGTAGAAGAGTATGCCCAACAAAAACGCCTACAAAAGCAATTAGATTTAATTTGTGCTAATGATGTTTCCCTCGCAGATAACGGTTTTAATAGTGATAACAATGCACTACACCTGTTTGATGCTGATGGCGATGTTCGTTTACCACATTGCAGTAAAATTGAATTAAGCCACCATTTACTTGACGAGATACTTCAACGTTATGAAAAAAATCGATCTAAAAATTCTTGATGCCCGTATTGGGACTGAGTTTCCACTGCCAACTTATGCAACGACTGGCTCCGCGGGTTTAGATTTACGTGCATGTATTGATGCACCTATCGATTTGGCGCCGGGTCAAACAGAATTAGTCCCGACGGGTTTAGCTATCCATATCGCTGATGAACAACTCGCCGCGGTGATCTTGCCTCGTTCAGGATTAGGCCACAAACACGGTGTAGTCTTAGGTAACCTAGTGGGTCTGATTGATTCAGATTACCAAGGTCCATTAATGGTATCTGTATGGAACCGTGGAGATAAAGTTTTCACTATTGAGCCAGGTGAACGTATGGCACAAATGGTCTTTGTCCCAGTCGTTCAAGCTGAATTTAATATTGTTGATAATTTTGATGCAACAGAGCGCGGAGAAGGCGGTTTCGGTCATTCTGGTCGCCAGTAAATTTAGCTCGGTAACCTTTAAGCACAATATAGGCGTTAAGAAAGCGCCTATATTAATGAATAAAGATAGTCATTACAGTGCCTACCTCTCACGTAAATTGTGCAGATTTGGTTATAATCTCTACATATTTTAAATCGCTTTTGTACTGAGTGTGACTTTACTCAGAGCGAAATTTTGGATAGTTTGTCTTGCTGTTTTAGCAGGGGTCTTATCAGACATGGCAGAGAATACAACAACACAAAAACGTAACAGACAAGATGAGATTTTGCAGTCTCTCGCGTTAATGTTAGAAAGTAGCGATGGCAGTCAACGAATTACCACGGCAAAACTTGCCGCTAAAGTTGGTGTCTCAGAAGCTGCGTTATATCGTCATTTTCCAAGCAAAATGAAGATGTTTGATAGCCTGATTGAGTTTATTGAAGATTCACTGGTTTCACGCATCAACCAAATTTTAGCGGACGAAAAAGATACCACCATTAGAATTAAGTTGATTTTAGCGTTGATTTTGGGCTTTTCAGAAAAAAACCCTGGCTTAACGCGTATAATGACAGGGCATGCGCTTATGTTTGAGCAGGACCGGCTGCAAGGGCGTATTAACCAACTATTTGAACGTATAGAATCACAGCTACGACAAGTCCTTAAAGAGAAAAAGATCCGTAATGGCCATGGTTTTGTTCACGATGAATCATTACTGGCTTCTCAGCTATTAGCCTTCTGTGAAGGTATGTTGTCGCGCTTTGTACGTTCAGAGTTTCGTTACCGACCTACCGTCGAATTCGAAGCTCGCTGGCCTTTAATTTTGGCTCAGTTACAATAAGCACTTATTTATACTACTCACCCCGCCCGTTATTGGGCGAGGGCTTTTTTTACATCATTAGATTCCGTACTGCTCACGATAGGCTTTCATTGCTGCAAGGTGCTCTTGCATATCCGCTTTATCCGCTAAGTAAGCAATTAAATCGCTCATTGTGATGATCGAATGGACTTTGCATCCATAGTCACGCTCAATTTCTTGAACCGCAGAAATTTCACCTTTCCCTTTTTCTTGGCGGTCTAAACATAGCAATACACCATTTAAAATCGCATTCTGCTGTTTAATAATTTCCATTGATTCACGGATCGCCGTCCCTGCAGTAATGACATCATCAACCACAACGACACGCCCCTGTAATGGGCTACCCACTAACGTGCCGCCTTCCCCATGGTCTTTTGCTTCTTTACGGTTAAAGCAATACGGCATATCGATATCATGATGCTCTGCTAACGCCACTGCGGTAGTTGTCGCAATCGGAATCCCTTTATAAGCAGGTCCAAAAATTACATCACATTCAATTGCGCTTTCTTGTAATGCCTGCGCATAGAAACGACCCACGAGAGCCAAGTCACGCCCTGTATTAAATAACCCCGCATTAAAAAAATAGGGGCTTTTACGACCTGATTTCAGCGTAAACTCACCAAATTTCAGTACCTGTTTTTTCATGGCAAGTTCAATAAAATCGCGCTGATAGGCTTTCATTGGTCATTCTCCTCACTAGTTAATATTCATCTATTTTTATTGGGTATTACTTCTGTGGTTTATCTAAAGCAGTAAACCGCAGACATAAAAAAGGCGACTTCTCAGCCGCCTATTTAATTATTAATCTATTTCAGCGCTTCTCGCTGAGCTTCGAAAATGGTGTCTAACCCCGTTTTCGCCAATGCAAGAAGTTCTAAAAGTTCTTCATGGCTAAATGGTTCACCTTCTGCGGTACCTTGTACTTCGATCATGCGGCCATCGTCCATCATGACGACGTTCATATCCGTTTCTGCAGCAGAATCTTCGACATACTCTAGGTCACACAATGCTTCTTGCTTAACGATACCAACAGAAACCGCTGCGACCATTGCCTTCAGTGGGCTTTTTGTGATTTTCCCCTGAGCGATCATATTATTCAGCGCATCTACCAGTGCAACACATGCCCCAGAAATAGATGCTGTACGCGTACCGCCATCGGCTTGGATAACATCGCAGTCTAATGTAATGGTATATTCACCGAGTTTTTTCAGGTCAACCGCTGCGCGTAATGAACGTGCAATCAGTCGTTGAATTTCCATAGTACGACCGGTTTGTTTCCCTTTCGCAGCTTCACGCTGATTACGAGAATTTGTCGCACGAGGTAACATACCGTATTCCGCCGTTACCCAACCTTGACCTTGTCCTTTGAGAAAACGAGGAACGCCGTCCTCAACGGTCGCGGTACATAACACTTTAGTGTCGCCAAACTCAATAAGAACAGAGCCTTCTGCGTGCTTTGTATAATTACGCGTGATCTTTATAGGGCGCATTTGGTCTGCTAATCTACCTGCTGGGCGCATGGTGTTATCTCCGTTATTCACTCAAATTGGCACGTATTATACGTTGTTAATCAGATAATGCCTATCCTGTCATCCGTCATAGCGCTATAATCCCATTAATTTACAAATAATAAGGTAGGAACGAATTATGATCCGTAGTATGACCGCTTTTGCTCGCCGTGATATCAAGGGTGAATGGGGGAATGCGGCTTGGGAGCTGCGTTCCGTAAACCAACGTTATTTAGAAACTTATATCCGTTTACCTGAGCAATTTCGCAGCTTAGAGCCCGTTATCCGTGAACGTCTACGTTCTCGTCTCACCCGCGGAAAGGTAGAGTGTAACTTACGCATAGAGTTAGATAGCGCGCAGCGTGGAGAACTGATCTTAAATGAAGGTCTGGCTCGTCAGCTCATCAGCGCGGCAAATTGGGTCAAAAACTACAGCCATGAAGGCGAGATTAATCCGCTAGAAATTTTGCGTTGGCCGGGTGTGATGTCTGCGGGCGAACAAGATCTCGATGCCATTAGTGAACAGCTGATGGCCGGCTTAGATGAAACAATTGATGCCTTTATTCAAAGCCGTGAAGCCGAAGGAGCTGCTCTACATAGCCTTATCGAGCAGCGTTTAGACGGTGTTCTTGTTGAAGTCGCTAAAGTGCGCCAACATATGCCAGAAATTTTACAGTGGCAGCGTGATCGTCTACAAAGCAAACTCGAAGAAGCTCAAATTCAGGTGGATAATAACCGTTTAGAGCAAGAGCTGATTATGTTGACCCAGCGTATTGATGTGGCAGAAGAGTTAGATAGACTTGAAGCTCACGTTAAAGAGACCCGTAATATTCTGAAGAAAAAAGAAGCCAGTGGTCGCCGCCTTGATTTTATGATGCAAGAATTTAACCGCGAGTCGAATACTCTCGCGTCGAAATCCATTAATAGTGAAGTCACTAACTCCGCCGTCGAGCTCAAAGTATTAATTGAGCAAATGCGCGAGCAAATTCAGAATATTGAATAAGTTTTCTATTTTTCAGAACAACTCCAAACCAGCTTATACCTTGTATTTGCTGGTTTTTTATTATCTGTAGATTATTGAGTGGCTCTCAATAGAACATGATTAGGATAGACTTAAAAACAACCATTCAACGGTAAGATTTCACTCGGTGCGATAATCACACAGTCTCAGAGTGATGGATATCTAACCAACTGTTGGTTAACACTAATCTACCCTACAAATATAAAGTCTTTTAACGCTTAATAAAAAGGAGTTATATATGGAACATCAGAGCCAACCTTTCGAAAAAATAAAAAAAGTGGATGAGTTAGGAGTTGAATATTGGTCTGCAAGAGAGCTTTCTAAACTCTTAGCATATTCAGAATATCGCCACTGACCATTTCGAGGACATCCTCGATATGGTTAATATTGGGTCAGGTGCTCAACGCAAACTTAAGGATGTCACACTATCCCGTTACGCTTGCTACCTTGTTGTTCAAAATGGCGACCCAAGCAAACCCGTTATTGCAGCAGGACAAATCTATTTTGCCATTCAAACAAGACGACAAGAATTAGCTGATGATGACGCATTCAAAAAAATTACGTGAAGATGAAAAACGTCTATTTCTTCATAACGAATTGAAAGAACATAATAAACAGTTAGTTGAAACCGCTCAACAAGCCGGCGTTGAGACAAATATTGATTTTGCGATATTCCAAAACCATGGATACAAAGGTTTATACGGTGGATTAGACCAAAAAGGCATCCATCAACATAAAGGCTTAAAAAAATCACAAAAAATTTTAGACCATATGGGGTCGACAGAACTCGCTGCTAACTTATTTAGATCCACACAAGCAGAAGAAAAACTCAGACGAGACAATGTACAAAGTAAAACGCATGCAAATCAAACGCACTTTGATGTAGGAAGCAAGGTACGAGATACGATTCGTGAACTTGGTGGAACCATGCCAGAAGATTTGCCGTCACCAGAAAAAGTATTAAGCAGTTAGAAACTGCAGAAAAGAAAAAACTGAATCAATAGCCTTAAATCATGACAGAAACGCTCCAGTTAAAAAACAACTGATAAAAAGAAGGCAATATGTCTACAGTAGAACAATTTGATCCGACTACCCAAACTTTAGTTTTACAGCAACTCCAACAAAACTCGCCCTTGATCCACTGCATGACTAATGATGTCGTGCAAACCTTTACCGCAAATGTCTTATTAGCATTGGGCTGCTCACCCGCTATGGTCATTGAAGCAGAAGAAGCGGAGCAATTTGCTGCCATTGCCAGCAGCTTACTGATTAATGTTGGCACCTTAACCACAGAACGACAAAATGCGATGTACTTAGCAGTGAAAAGTGCCAATGTGGCTCAAAAGCCGTGGGTACTCGACCCCGTCGCCGTCGGTGCATTAAAATTTAGAACTCAGTTTTGCCACAAATTACTCTTCTTACAACCCAGTGCAATTCGTGGAAATGCATCTGAAATCATGGCGCTCGTTGGTGCTAGCCAAGGGGGAAAAGGCGTAGATTCATTGAATTCGACGGATGATGCGCTCCCTGCTGCTAAATTGTTAGCCAAACAGGTTAATACGATTGTTGCGATTAGCGGGGAAGTAGATTACATCACTGATGGGGAACGCATTATCTCCGTACAGGGTGGAAACCCATTGATGACTCGAGTGGTAGGAACAGGCTGTGCGTTATCTGCGGTGGTTGCTGCATGTTGTGCGCTTCCCGGAGATAAGCTCACCAATGTCGCCAGTGCATGTGCCATCATGAAGCGAGCTGGTGAAGCTGCCTCTCAACGCTGCCGTGGAACGGGAAGCTTTATTCCAGAATTTCTAGATGCGTTATCTCGTCCCTAAAAAGCAAATTGCCCCAACTCAGTGGGGCAATCAATCGAAACTGTTAATAATTAATCATTACCAAACAGGTCGCGGGTATACACTTTATCCACTACATCTTCCAACTCAGGTACCATGCGGTTAGTCAGAATAATGTCGCTTTCCGCTTTAAAGGCATCTAAGTCACGAATAACTTTAGAACGGAAGAATTCATCTTCTTTTAAAACGGGTTCGTAGACGATAACTTCAATGCCTTTGGCTTTGATGCGTTTCATCACTCCTTGCACTGCAGAAGAGCGGAAATTATCGGAGCCCGCTTTCATGACTAAGCGATACACGCCCACTTTACGTGGCGCTTTAGCAATAATCGCATCCGAGATAAAGTCTTTGCGGGTACGGTTTGACTCTACGATGGCATTAATCAGGGTATTTGGCACATCATCGTAGTTTGCCAGTAGCTGCTTGGTGTCTTTCGGTAAGCAATAACCGCCATAACCAAAGGATGGGTTATTGTAATGGCTACCAATACGTGGGTCTAAAGAAACACCCTCGATAATTTGGCGAGCATTCAAACCACGGCTTTCAGCATAAGTATCTAATTCATTGAAATAGGCGACGCGCATCGCTAAATAGGTGTTTGCGAACAGCTTGATAGCTTCGGCTTCAGTGCCATCAGTAAACAACACTGGAACGTCTTTTTTAATCGCACCTTCGAGTAACAGGTTAGCAAAAATTTGTGCACGTTCAGAGCGCTCGCCCACCACAATACGGGAAGGATATAAGTTATCCCACAGCGCACGACCTTCACGTAAAAATTCCGGGGAGAAAATCACATTGGTGTAACCAAACTCATCACGCAGACGCGCGGTAAAGCCCACGGGAATGGTGGATTTCACGATAATGGTCGCATCTGGATTCAGTGTGTTCACATCGTGAATGACGGATTCCACTGAATTGGTGTTGAAGTAGTTGGTTTTTGGGTCGTAATCTGTCGGCGTTGCCACAATCACATATTGTGCACCCGTATAGGCTTCAACCTTGTCTTGTGTTGCTCGGAAATTTAGCGTTTTTTCGGTTAAAAACTGCTCGATTTCAGTATCGATAATCGGCGATTGCTTGTTATTCAGCATGGCCACTTTTTCAGGGATGATATCGACCGCCACCACTTCATGGTGTTGGGACAGTAACATGGCGTTAGACAGACCGACATAGCCGGTACCTGCGATTGCTATTTTCACAGTAAACCTCTAATCAATAAATTATTAAATTTTGTAGTATGACTTATACCAGTCGACAAACGCCTGTACACCTTGTTCTATGGTAACGTGAGGGCGGTAGCCCGTTGCCTTAAAGAGGTCTTCGGTATCAGCCCATGTCGTGTAAACATCCCCGGCTTGCATCGGTAAAAAGTTTTTGATGGCTTCTTTGCCTAATGCTTTTTCCAGCGCTGAAATAAATTCAATTAATTTAACCGGCTGACCATTACCAATATTATAAATACGGTAAGGCGCACTGCTTTCAGCGGGAGAATCCGAACGGTTTTGCGGGTCTGCTTGTGGAATGATATCTGAAATACGGATCACCCCTTCGACAATATCATCAATGAAAGTGAAATCACGGCTCAGATCGCCGTTATTATAAACATCGATGGGTTCACCCGCTAAGATAGCCTTAGTGAACTTAAACAGCGCCATGTCCGGGCGACCCCATGGACCATAAACGGTGAAAAAACGCAGTCCCGTCGTCGGCAGCTGATAGAGATGTGAATAGGAGTGAGCCATCAATTCATTGGCTTTTTTGGTTGCCGCATACAATGAAATAGGATGGTCCGTTGGCATATCGGTGGTGAATGGCATTTTATCGGTCACACCATACACTGAGCTCGATGAGGCATATACCAAGTGCTTCACTTTTGCTTGGCGGCAGCCTTCTAAAATAGCCAAATGCCCATTGAGATTGCTGTCTGCATAGGCAAAAGGATTTTGTAATGAATAACGCACTCCAGCTTGCGCAGCAAGATGGATAACACGGTCAAAATTTTCTTGGGTACACAGCACCAACACTTTTTCGCGGTCTGTAATATCAAGAGGAATAAAACGGAACTGTGGATATTGCTCAAGAATATGCAATCGAGACTGTTTTAATCCCTGATCATAATAGGCATTCATATTATCGATACCGATAACTTCATGCCCACTTTCTAGCAGTCGTTGGCACAATCTAAATCCAATAAAACCGGCACTTCCCGTGACCAAATATTTCATATTCGTTATCTTCTTGCGTTAATCAAGTTGTGGCTTATCCGCATTCTAGCATTATTTATGCATGACTACTTTGCCGCATCTTTGTTGGCAACATTTAATACGTTGTAAATATAATGGCGATAACCATCCAATAACTGCTTATCTTCACAGTCATTCAGTTTACCATCACATAAGTGACGCATTTTAATGTTCGCTTCATAAAATGGCGAAATTTTCAGGTTTGCCCGCTCTAATAAAATGCCACCAAGGAAAGAGATATCGGTTAACTCACCCACGTTAATTGGTGTGGCAGCTTTAAGATTATCCCTGAGAGTAAACTGCGTAAGATAAGCTGGCGTCGGGAATGTCGATTTATACTGGTTTAAGCTAATTCCCGGTTGGTGATCCCCAAAATATAAGAACATCAGCGGACGCTGGCGTTTTTCCATGAAGGAGACAAAATCACGGATAGAGGCATCTGAGTGAACGATTTTCTCCATATAATGGCTAAATTCACCCGCAGCCTCTTTATTGTCTAATTTATCTTTGATGCCATAATCATCACTGTGCCCCTCTTTATAAGGGCCGTGCTCATACATGGTTAACGAGAAAATAAACACGGGCTTATCTGTTTCTTTCTCCAAAATTTCTTTCACGTACTTCAGCATATCTTCTGTGCTGATCGTCCATAAATTATCTTGTAATTTACCCGGATACCCCAACTCTTGAGGTTGGATAATGCGGTCTACACCGAGGGTTTCATAAGCATGTCCAGAGTGATATGCCCCTTTATTAAAGGGTGTCAGTACCACGGTATAATAACCGTTGGCTTTCATCTCTTTAAACAAACCGTGGTTTAAATGGTCGACAACAAAATAGAAAACACCGCTTTTTTGTGAGCCAAAGTCATCACTGTTTAAACCCGTTAATGCAGAAAACTCAGATAACCACGTTCCCCCACCAAAGGTTTGAACACGCATTGGGCTATGTGCAACAACGTTTGCATCTTGCTGGAACATAAATAATTCCGGCAATTTAACGCCTTCAGGTAAATCATAGACTTTGGGATCAACAGAGGATTCTTGCAGTAACAGAACGATATCTGGCTTTTCTGATTCGCCTTGATTGTTAAGAACCACATCCGCCGCTTTTTTCTCAAAATAGCTTGAGTCACCGACAAAATGAGGGGATTTATATTTGGCATTATTTGCCGACATCACTAAGTTAGTGACCGTACCACGCCCTTTTGGCAACGTTTGAGACCATCGATCGTAATAATGAGCACTGGCCCAATCGGCGCCAAAATAACCCGCAACCACCATGAGTATACTCACTACCCGAGAAATCCATCGTTTGCACGGTGTGGATAAACGCCAACTAATGATTCCGTTAATAATTAAAACGATAAATAACCCGATTACCGCCAAACCCGCTAACCAATAGTGACCTAAAGTGCCCAAGTTGGAGGTATCGGTCATCAAATTAATATCAGTGAAAAAAAGCTGCTCTTTGTAATAATGAACTTTTAACTGATTAAATATTTTGATAATGATAAATAGTGTACTGGTTACAATCACGGAGAATAGCCAGCGAGCTGTCAGGGTGAATAAGACACCAAAGATGATGGCGAAGACACTGACGGAAATCAGCGCTGGATATATTACGCTACTTTTTTCAAAAACAAGAAAAAGGGAGCCTATAAAAATGAGCGCCAGATAAATACTCGCAATGATCTTTTTATTCATTCGACTTACCAAAATTCCAATGTGATGTACTAAGTTGGATAACGTTAGGGTTGATAAAAACTGGCGGTATTATACTGGGGGAAACCACACAATTTACTCAACAAAAATGCCTTTGTCTCGTAAATAATGACCATCCTCTTTACGTCGAGTAAATCCACTTTTATCAAAAAACTCTAGAATTTGAATCGCTAATTTACGGCCGATCCCTAATTCATTACGGAAATCTGCTGCAAAAATAGCATCATGTTCGGCACAATAGCGCAGAATTAATGCAGCAAATTGGCGAATTTGTTCGCTGCTATAATAGCGGTCACGTACAATCGCAACAATCAGTCCCATCTGAGCCGCTTTTTTCAATGTTCGACGCGTAGTATCTTCATCCTGACCGATTTCTATTGCGATATCGCGAACCCACCAGGCTTCTGGCGTCGTAAACAGCCCTTCAATTTGCTGCCAAATTTGCTGCTGCTGGGCATCAAATACTAATCCATGTTGTGGCATATGCAGCCAACCACGGGTTTGCTTGATGGTTCCATCAGTAATCAAATCATTAATCAGTTTGAAAACCAAAGGCTCACTCATCGTTGGTAAAGCCATACGTTTTAAGCGAGCCTTACCGACACCGATTTGGTCACTATGAACTTCATTAAAACTTTCAAGAGATTGAGTTAGCTTGTCTTTTGCAATCTGCGCTTTGAATTCCGATAAGACAACATCGCCCACTCGAACTACATTGACCTGAGCCAATAAACTTTCAAGTGCCGCCGATGTTAACTGACGCGCCCAACGATAACTGTTTAAGTCTAGCTCACCGCTGGGTAATTGCAGATTAAGCTGAGTAAGTTCATCATTCGCTGAACACAAATGCGCCAACCAATCGAGGAATTCAGGCTGTCTCTTTCCTCTTCGTGGAGAAACTAAGCGGATCACTCTTGCTCCCGCTAACGTTTGTCGAGCGCTAATATCACGAATAATTAATCGGTCATTATCCACCAGCCAGAGCGGTGTATCTAAGATTAACTCGGCAAGGACAGGGGTTTCACCAGACTCTGTCAATAACGAAACTCGCCCTGTGATATGGCTTGCGCCATGGTATAAATGCACAGGTTGCCAATGTTTTATCGGTAAGTCACATTCCAATTCCACAATCACACGAGTTGCAACAAACGCAGGTTGTTCGGCAAGCAGCCAATCTCCCCGCGTGATCGATTCTTTATCAATATTACCCGTTAAATTTAGTGCAACTCGGTCACCAGCCTGAGCAAACTCTGCCACTTGATTTTGGCGATGAATTCCTCTGACTCTGACGGGAGTCTCAGCGCCAGTCACCCACAATGATTCACCGATATTAACCCGACCCGCTAACGCCGTTCCGGTCACCACAACCCCTGCACCTTTAACATGGAAAATACGGTCAATGGCTAAACGGAAACGATGTTGGAGATTAACCTGATTGTCTTGTTGCTGGTGAAGTTGTTGAAGATAGTGGCGCAAAGCAGCAATACCCAGCCCACTATTGGCAGACGTAATAAATAACGCCGACTCTGTCCAACCTTGGCGACGTAATTCGGACTGAATTTGTTGAGTCACCTCGTCTATCCGTGCCGTATCCACCCTATCTGCTTTGGTGAAGATCACACTGATATTTTGGCAACCTGCAAGTCTTAAAATTGCAAGATGCTCAAGGGTTTGTGCCATTACGCCATCATCACAAGCCACCACCAGCAAAGCATGATTGATCCCACCGATACCCGCCAACATATTCGCGAGGAATTTTTCGTGCCCAGGAACATCAATAAAACCGATGGAGCTACCATCTGACTGCGGCCAATACGCATAGCCGAGGTCAATCGTCATTCCACGTTTTTTTTCTTCAGGAAGGTGTGCGGTATTCACACCCGTAATGGCCTGAATAAGGGAGGTTTTGCCATGGTCAACATGGCCAGCAGTTGCGAAAATCATGACAATAAAGCCTGTACTAATCCATGTTCATCATCGAGACAACGTAGGTCTAGCCACAGTTTGCCTTCTTTCAAACGGCCAATCACAGGCTGAGGTAACTGGCGCCAGCGTGCCGCTAGGCGTTCCAATCCCCCCCCTTTACCGTCTAAAGGTGCGAACGTAATGGCATAGCTTGGTAATCGGTCAATAGGTAATGAACCGCTTCCAATTTGAGATAAGCAAGATTCGACTTCAACAATGAAATGATCACCGTAGTAAGCCTGCATTTTGACTAAAATGTTTTCGGCACTGCGCCTGATCTCTTCTGGAGATCGCGTTAACCAACGCAAGGTCGGTAATTCTGTGGTTAATTTTTCAGGCGTTAAATAGAGTTTTAGCGTCGCTTCCAGCGCAGCTAGGATCATTTTATCTACACGTAAAGCGCGCTTTAGAGGGTGTTTTTGAATGGCATCAATCCATTTTTTCTTCCCTAAAATAATCCCTGCTTGGGGACCTCCGAGAAGCTTATCTCCAGAAATGGAAACTAAATCAATACCTTGTGATAAGTAAGTTTGCGGCATAGGCTCCGCAGGCAGACCGTAAGCGGTCATGTCGATCATCGAGCCGCTGCCTAAATCAATGGCTGTCGGTAATTGGTACTTTTTACCCAGCTCCGCCAGCGCTTCACCATCCACTTCGGCGGTAAAGCCTTCAATGCTGTAGTTACTGGTATGAACCTTCATTAATAAGGCCGTATCCTCATTAATGGCTTTTTCATAATCCCGCAAATGAGTACGGTTAGTGGTACCAACTTCGACTAACTGGCATCCCGCTTGCTCCATCACATCCGGCACACGAAAAGCCCCACCAATTTCGACTAACTCACCGCGGGAGACAATCACTTGCTGATTTGGTGCGACGGTCGCGAGTAAGAGTAGAACAGCGGCAGCATTGTTATTCACAATACACGCATCTTCCGCTCCCGTCAGTTGACAGAGTAAGTCAGCAATCGCACGGTCACGATGTCCGCGCATTGCGCCATCCAGAGAGTATTCTAACGTCACGGGGGAACTCATGACCTGCGCCACGGCAGTAATCGCCGATTTGGACATGACAGAACGCCCCAGATTGGTATGCAAAACTGTACCCGTTAAATTGAATACATTTTTTAATGCGCTTTGTCCGAATGCATGATGTCGTCTGGATAATTCGGCTAACCAGTCATTATGCCAATCCGGTAATCGCCCTTCATCCGCAATACAAGTTCGAGCTTGTGCCTGCATTTCACGCAAACATTCCGTTACCCAGTGCAGACTCGACTGCTCGACCAAAATTTGGGCTTCATCGAATTGCAGTAACTTATCGATAGCGGGAAGTTGGCGATACAAAGTCGGTTCAGCCATAGTCTCTACTCTCTTTGCTTACTCTGTTACCGGTCGATTATTTTTCGCCGGGAAACAAAAATGGGTTAATGCTGCTACGAGCAAAACCTTCTTCTTCCATACGTGCATCTAAAATAATCGACGCTAAATCATCGGCGACCGGTTCAACTTTAGACTCTTTTTCTTGGTATAGCACTTTAAGATAGCTGCCACAATCGCCACAACTTTCTGCTTTTACTGCTGCATTTTCATCATCTAATGACCAATAATTGAGGTCACGAGTTTGCTCGCAGTTACTGCATTTCACACGTACCATATGCCACTCGGTTTCACACAAGGTGCAGTGTAAATAACGTAAGCCTTGGCTAGAACCAATTTGAACAATACTAGAGACCGGCATGCTGTTACATACTGGGCAAAAATGACGATGGTCACCATGTTCAGCACGGGCTTTACCCGGAATGTTTGCTGCCATTTGTGCCCAATAAACCGATAATGCCGCCCAAATAAACATTGATTTGTCTGCTGGGACTTTTTCAAAATGTTCATTTAGCAACGCCGTTGCCATCTCTTCCAATTCAGATTCAGAGGCTTTTTCTAGATTTTCTAATGCTGTACGCACTGAGTCAGGGACGATTGGCATTAACTCTGCGATGATCGAGCTTAATAATTTGTGCCAATGATTCGTACGAGGAAATGTTTTTGCATCTAACGGTGGCGTATTCGTTACGGTTGAACGCGCCAGTACTTCAGCCATGTCCATTTCTAATGGGTTGTCATGCTGCGCATTATTTTGTGCCGTTGCCACTTCCGCAGCAAAATTCAGATAATCTGCAAAAGGATGTTCACCCACGCCAAGTTCTTTTAATCGTTCCGCGCGACGTTGATAAAGGTTTTTTAAATTCGGGAACAGAACAGGTGGAATAAACCCAATTCCTTTTTCTTTCAATCTTTCTTGACCTAATTCTTCTTTAGGGACGATACGAATACCCATTGCTCTCTCTCTTTTATATTTTTTATAACCTAGTTCGAGAAACCGACGTGTCACATTTTCCCGAAAGTGGTAAAGAATAGACATAATCAGCGGTCAGAATAAAACAAAAGCGCCTGATAGGCTACCGCTGGACTCGATTATTCGAGGTAGGGTGCTTACGGGTAGATATTGTGATAACAAAGCCGCTTTGTGGCTGTTCTATTTGATCTAAAATCTATTCTCATCACTCCATTTTAGCGCATGAGAATACTAAACATTTAACATCAGTAACCCGAAGGAAATCAATCTATCAT
Organism: Providencia rustigianii DSM 4541; assembly: GCF_000156395.1. Lineage (GTDB taxonomy): Bacteria > Pseudomonadota > Gammaproteobacteria > Enterobacterales > Enterobacteriaceae > Providencia > Providencia rustigianii. The sequence goes on along the minus strand of NZ_GG703822.1, from coordinate 76,587 downwards.
TGGCTTGTTAGGATTTTGTGCACAAAATGCAAATATCCTCTAGCCAAAAATGTAAAAAGCCCACAAACAATGTTGTGGGCTTGATTCGTCAAAACAAAAACGCTTAGTTTTTATCTTGCTGCTCTTGCTGCTGTTTCTCTTTGGCAACAATTTCACGGTACCAACGTGGGTGGTGCTTTCTCGCCCAACCACGGGTTACCCATCCTTCCACCATCGCACGAACTGAGCCTTTCACCCAGATTGCCGCATAGGCATGTACGATAATCATCAGAATCAAACCAATCGCCGACAGTGAGTGAATGATAATCGCTGCACGGTACACTGGAATTGGGAAATAATCAGCAAAGAATGGACGCCACATAATCACGCCGCTCACGACCAAAGCCAATAAGCAGATAGTGACAACCCAATACACCCCTTTTTGACCGAGGTTATATTGACCAACGTCGCCAGCTTCTTCGTTTTTCAGTACTTTACCGATATTTTTTGCCCACTTAATATCATCTTTATTGATGAAGTTATGGTGGAAATAACGGAAGAACATGAAGACGAATAGCAAGAACATCGCCGTGCCCACGAAGGGATGCAAAATTCGAGACAATTGTGGTGTGCCTAAAATGTTCATGAACCAGTTCAAGGATGGGAAGAAAAAGCCCAATCCGCTGATAGCAGTGAACAAGAAGCAAATCACAACCGCCCAATGATTGATCCTTTCAATCGGCTTATGACGAATAATTTTGTCATTATCATCTGGCATCATTTCTGATCCTCCCCTTCTTTTGATTTTGAAGAGTCAGATGACGTTGCGTTATGCAAATCTTCTAAAGCTTCTTCTTCATCTTTTTTGGAGACGCGGTTCGGACCAATACCCACATAGTGGAAGATGGCCGCCGCAAATGTTGCAGCAAAACCAACCGCTGCCATCGGCTTCCAGATACCTTTCCAGAAGGTGACTGTTGGGCTGATGGTCGGATTTTCTGGTAGCCCATGATACAGCTGAGGTTTATCCGCATGGTGTAAAACGTACATAACGTGCGTACCGCCCACACCTTCAGGATCGTATAAACCTGCGTTTGCGTAACCGCGAGTTTTCAGCTCTTCAACACGGTCACCTGCCATGTTTATCATGTCTTCTTTGCTACCAAAGTGAATCGCACCTGTTGGGCATGTTTTCACACACGCAGGTTCTTGACCCACTTCAACACGGTCAACACACAGCGTACATTTGTATGCACGGTTATCGTCCTTGTTGATACGTGGTACGTCGAACGGGCAACCCGCGATACAGTAACCACAACCAATACAGTGTTCTGATTGGAAATCAACGATACCATTTTTGTACTGAACGATTGCGCCTTCTGCTGGACATGCTTTCAGGCAGCCAGGATCAGCACAGTGCATACAGCCATCTTTACGAATCAGCCATTCAAATCTATCGTTCTCTTCAACTTCAGAGAAACGCATAACTGTCCATGACTTGGCGGTTAAATCCGTCGGGTTATCATACACCCCAACGTTAGTACCGATTTTGTCGCGAATATCGTTCCATTCGGAACACGCAACCTGACAAGCTTTACAGCCAATACAGGTTGTGACGTCGATTAGCTTTGCAACTTCTTCCTTATAATCCCGCACCTGAGGTGCGGGAGTCAGGGAATTGGTGGCAGAGCGACGAATAATGTCCTGTGATTGCATTGACATAATTTATCTCCTTACACCTTTTCCACATTGACAAGGAATGATTTAAATTCCGGCGTCTGAGTATTCGCATCACCCACGTATGGCGTTAGCGTATTGGTAAGAAAGCCTTTAACTGCTAAACCTTCAAAGCCCCAGTGAATTGGAATACCGATAGTATCGATATCTTTACCATGCACCTTCAGCGTCTGAATACGTTTCGTGACAACGGCTTTCGCTTTGATGTAACCCCGTTTAGAGCTCACTTTAACCGTGTCGCCCTGCTCGATGCCTTTCTCTTTCGCTAAACGCTCACCGATTTCGATGAACTGCTGCGGCTGAATAATGGCATTTAACAGTGCATGCTTGGTCCAGTAGTGGAAATGCTCGGTCAAACGATAAGTAGTACCCACGTATGGGAACTCTGTCGCTTTACCCATTTGCGCCCAGTCATCTTTAAACACACGAGCCGCAGGGTTTGACACCACGCTTGGATGCAGAGGGTTAGTATCCAGCGGCGTTTCGATTGGTTCGTAATGCTCAGGGAATGGACCTTCCGCCATTTTATCCAGAGCAAACAAACGACCCATACCTTCAGGCTGCATGATAAATGGACCTACACCACTACCCGGCGCCGCATTGCTGTAGTCAGGAATATCCATTCCCACCCACTTGCTACCATTCCATTCAAGAATTTGGCGCTTCGGATCCCATGGTTTACCCATTGGGTCAGCAGATGCACGGTTATAAATAACTCGGCGGTTCAATGGCCATGCCCATGCCCAACCTAATGTGTTACCCAGACCCGTTGGGTCAGAGTTATCACGGTTAGCCATTTGGTTACCTTTCGGTGTCCAGCTACCGGCGAAAATCCAGCAACCACTCGCCGTTGTACCATCATCGCGTAATTGAGCAAACGAGCTAAGCAGTTCGCCTTTTTTCACGATGATATTGCCATCAGCATCTTTTAAGTCTTCTAATGCATAACCGTTGCTTTCTTGAGCCACTTCTTCCGGTGTTGGATTATCACGATCGAAGTAATTCCAAGTCATGCTCAGCACCTGTTCAGGAGCTGCGCCGCCTTCGGTTTCATACAGTTGACGCAGGCGATGATAGATACCTGACAGGATTTCACCATCACTGATAGCTTCGCCCGGGGCATCCGCACCTTTCCAGTGCCACTGTAACCAACGCGCTGAGTTAACAATTGAACCATTTTCTTCAGCAAAGCAGCAAGATGGCAGACGGAACACGGTAGTTTGGATCTCTTCCGGTTTCACATCATTCATTTCGCCATGGTTTTGCCAGAAGTTTGCAGTTTCTGTGTTCAGCGGGTCGATAGTAATTAAGAATTTCAGTTTAGAAAGTGACTTCGAGACTTTGTTCTTGTTCGGGAATGAGGCTAATGGGTTAAAGCCTTGGCAGATATAGCCATTAACTTCGCCCTTATCCATCATTTCGAAATAACGCAGTACGTCGTAACCCTGATCCCATTTAGGTAACAGGTCAAAGCCCCAGTTATTTTCTTTCTGCGCTTTGTCACCATAGAAAGTCTTCATCATGCTGACAAAGAATTTCGGGTAGTTACTCCAGTAGTTAACTTGTCCCGCTACCGTCGCTTTTGGCGTATTGGCCGCTAAGTAACTTTCTAGCGTAGTTTGTTTCTCTGACGGCAAAGTCAGATAACCTGGCAAACTTTGAGATAACAAACCTAGGTCAGTCAGGCCTTGGATATTGGAGTGACCACGCAGTGCGTTAACGCCACCGCCTAACATCCCCATGTTACCCAGCAGTAACTGGATCATCGCCATAGTACGAATATTTTGCGCACCAACGGTGTGTTGGGTCCAACCCAGTGCATACAAGAATGACGCTGTTTTGTCTTTTGCACTCGTTTCTGCAAGGTACTCACAGACTTGCAGGAAGTCTTTGATTGGCGTACCGCAAATGTTGTTAACCACTTCTGGGGTATAACGGCTGACGTGTTCTTTCAATAAGTTAAGGACACAACGCGGGTGTTTCAGAGTCGGATCGCGCAGCGCTAAGCCGTTCTCATCCATCTCGTAGTTCCACGTGGTCTTATCATATTGGCGTTTTTCAGCATCGTAACCTGTGAACAGACCGTCATCAAAACCGTAATCTTCACGGATAACTAAGCTGGCGTTAGTGTACGCCTCAACGTATTCACGTTGAATTTTCTCGTTATCTAGTAAGTATTTGATCACACCCGACAGGAACGCAATATCAGTACCAGAACGGATAGGCGTGTAAAAATCCGCCACAGCCGCAGTACGGGTAAAGCGAGGATCGATAACAATAAGTTTGGCTTTATTATGGATTTTTGCTTCCATCGCCCAGCGGAAACCAACTGGATGCGCTTCTGCGGCATTACCACCCATAACAACAACCAGGTTTGCGTTTTTAATGTCAACCCAGTGGTTGGTCATCGCACCGCGACCAAATGTTGGAGCAAGACTTGCTACCGTTGGTCCGTGTCAGACACGCGCTTGGTTATCCACGGCAAGCATGCCGAGGGCGCGACTAAATTTTTGGGTTACAAAACCTGTTTCATTACTTGCCGCTGATGCACACAGCATACCGGTGGTTAACCAACGGTTGACAGTTACACCATCTTTATTCTGTTTAATGAAGTTAGCATCACGATCTTCTTTCATTAACTTGGCGATGCGGTCAAAGGCTTCGTTCCAAGAAATGCGTTTCCACTCGTTAGTGCCTGGTTCGCGAACTTCTGGATATTTCAGGCGACTTTCACTGTGAATGAAGTCGATTAATCCTGCACCTTTAGGACAAAGTGCGCCACGGTTTACCGGATGATCCGGGTCCCCTTCAATATGAAAAATACTTTCTTTTGCATTTTTCGCGCCATCACCGAGGCTGTACATTAACAGCCCACAGCCGACAGAACAGTAGGTACAGGTATTTCGGGTCTCTTTCGCTCGCAGTAATTTATACTGGCGAGTCGATGCTAGTGCGGTGGCTGGAATAAAACCCAGTGCCGCTGCCGTTGTACCTGCCATACCGCCAGCGCAGATCTTAAAGAACTGCCTTCTGCTGACTTGCATGGGGGATCTCCTCATATACATTGCTCATGTTTACCTAACTTCGTTACATAAATTGAGGTAAACTGTTCTTATTCAACGTCATCCTTACGTATTCAGGTTCATTGCCTGATTAATGGTGTAAATTCTTTTTACCCATATCGAATATTATGTATCATTAGTGATAGGAATTCATCTAATGTATGAAACAAATACTACAAATAACCCCAAATTATCTAAAATGATCGGCGTTAATCACACAACCGTGCAACAAAAAAACAACCTAGGATTATTGGTTAATGATTATGTTGCAGAAGAAATTCCTGTTGCACTTGTATACAACGGAATATCTCACGTCGTAATGATGGCAACGCCAAAAGATTTGAGTGATTTTGCTGTCGGATTTTCATTATCCGAAGGAATTATACAATCCCGAGATGAAATCCGTGGAATTGATATTGTACAGGGCTGCCATCGAGGCATTGAAGTACAGATTGAATTATCCAACCGCCGTTTTATGGAACTCAAAGAGCGCAGACGTAACCTAACGGGCCGTACTGGCTGTGGTATTTGTGGCACAGAACAGCTCGACGAGATTTTCAAACCTCTCACACCGCTGCCATTCACTCAAACCTTCTCTCTATCATACCTCGATAATGCGCTTAATGAACTAAAAAAAGTCCAAGAAATTGGGGCGTTAACAGGTTGTACCCATGCTGCCGCGTGGATTTCCCCTGAAGGTTTATTAGTCGGTGGTTGTGAAGATGTGGGTCGCCATGTGGCGCTTGATAAACTATTAGGCATGAAAAGCCGCTCAGATTGGCAGCAAGGGGCAATTTTAGTTTCTAGCCGTGCCAGTTATGAAATGGTTCAAAAAGCGGCTAGCTGTGGTGCGGAGATTTTATTTGCGGTCTCTGCTGCAACAGCTCTTGCCATTGAGGTCGCCGAAAAAGCCAATTTGACGCTGGTCGGATTCTGCCGCCAAGGTAAAGCGACGGTGTTTACTCATCCGAGTCGGGTGAGGGATTGATAACGAATTTAATCCCAGCCTTTTTTTAATCGCTCAGCTTTGTGATGTAACCCCGATAAAATTGAGTTTGCAATGTGTTCAGGAAAATCAAGTGGAAGTTGCTCCCTAACTTTCTTAATGACACTGTCCATTTTTTCATCAAACTCAATTAAGATTTTTTCCATCTCAGCTCGAGCAAATCCAACTGCTTTTGCTGTTGCAAAAAAGTGTCTTGGGAAAATTTGTTCTATTTCGTATTTAATCCCTTTTTTTCCTTTCAATCCCATTGCAAGTTTTGCATCTCTAGGATGGATTCCTCTACCACCATAACTGGGATACATCGATAAAATATCGTAGAAGGGCGTCAATCGGTAACGCCCCTCCGATTCAATAAACAATGAAAAATTTTTAGCATGTCCATCGGTCGCAGCGAGTAACCAAAACAAGACTTGGCTCTTCATAAATTGATATCTATCTTTCTCAACATTGATTGAACCCAGTAAGTAATCCATAATTTCCTGAATACCTGGTCCACCATGACTTTGATATTTTCTTGCCGGTGAAACATTCAGGGTTTGACAAAAATCTTCCTGTGGTAAGCGCATAATCCACGTATCGTCAGAGGAATATTTACGGTCAAAACGTTCAACCACTAACGCCTTTATCTCTCCGATATTTAAAATAAAACTATGGGGTACATCGAGACCAAACTCTTTTGCTATCAGTAAACATAAATACTCATTTTCTACACTTTCAGACAAATCAATCGAGTATGAATGACTTTCTATTTTACCAATAGGGAGCTTAATAATATGGGTTGTTGGCGTAGCATTCAGTGGCAAATACCAATGTCCATCTAAATTGAGTAGTGCCGTTTTTTCCTGAGCTCCAGCAATCGAGATCCTAAAATCATCCACTTCGTCAATCATACCTAATGGAATATTCGCTCTATATCCAGTTAAGATTTTTTCTAATTTTTTAGTGGATAAACGTTTATATTCGATTTGTTTTACATTACTGACTGTTTGCTCAGCAGGAACCAGTTGTAAAGCTCCCACACTATCCTGCCCAATTTTAGATAATAAATCGAAAGGTTGATTTGAATCCGCCTGATGACGGCTAACAACTCGATTTCGTATTTCAATATTATCAGGGAGAAGGTTATCAAAAAAATTATAAACTTCATCCCCTTTGTATTCTTGATGTTGAAGAGGCATTGATAAAGAAATTGGACGCGCTCCCGGCGTTTCTAGCCAGTGACTATCATATTTAAATTGGTGTGCTCCAGTACTCGAACGAATAAATTCCCCAACAAGATAACCATTCATGTACACATACAAAGTCGCCATTACCACTCCTCCTTCCATCCGGAGTCTGTATTTGATGAGCCACTTTCATTTCTGGGTTTAATATCGAGTTCAAGATTTAACGCGGATAGAATCTTAAAAAAGGTTTCTAATTTTGTAGAGTCTGGAGAGAGTTCAAAACTGGAGACGGTATCTTGCCGAATACCCACTTTACTCGCGACTTTGCTTTGAGATAATTTGTTGGTTTCTCTGACATCTTTCATGTAAGCACTAAGTTGTCGAGTATTGGTGACTTTCATTGGGATACCTACCTTGCTTGAGGCCAATAACATTACACTCTATAACCGGTAAATATTAGATTACACGCTGCAGCAGGTAAAATCAACATTACACGCTATAGCAGGTAAATATCACTCTACACGGTCTAGCGTGTAGAGTGATAACCATCATGCAAAATGATTACTTCCCAATACAGAAACTCGAGAAAATACGCCCTAACAAATCATCGGACGTAAATTCGCCCGTGATCTCGCTGAGTTCGAGCTGAGCTAAGCGTAACTCTTCAGCCAATAACTCACCGGAGCGAGCATTCACTAACTGGTCATAACCTTGTGCGAGGTGGGTTGCGGCATTATTCAGTGCTTGTAAGTGACGGCGGCGTGCTAAGAAGCCCCCCTCCGTATTGCCACTAAAACCCATGGTTTCTTTGAGATGATCGCGCAGCAAATCGATGCCTTTCTCTTCGCGAGCAGATAACCGGATTAATGGGTAACGCACATCTGCGACAAACTCAATCGACTCTCCGGTTTTATCCGCTTTATTACGAATGACAGTAACTGGCAACGTTTCTGGTAGGCGCGCCATAAATTCAGGCCAAATTTCTTGCGGCTCGGTGGCGTCTGTCGTCGTGCTATCCACCATAAATAATACACGGTCAGCTTGTTCAATCTCTTTCCAAGCGCGTTCTATACCGATGCGCTCAACTTCATCACTGGCTTCGCGTAAGCCCGCAGTATCAATAATATGCAGTGGCATACCGTCGATATGAATATGCTCACGCAGTACATCACGAGTGGTTCCTGCAATATCGGTGACAATAGCCGCTTCACGTCCCGCCAATGCATTCAACAAGCTGGATTTACCCGCATTTGGACGACCGGCGATCACCACTTTCATTCCTTCACGCAGTAAACTGCCTTGTCGAGCTTGAGAGCGAACCTGCTCCAAATCATCAACCACTTCATTCAGTTTGGCTTCAATTTTGCCGTCAGACAGGAAATCAATTTCCTCATCAGGAAAATCAATGGCAGCCTCGACATAGATACGCAAGTGAGTGAGTGCTTCCACTAATTGGTGGATATGGGATGAAAAAGCCCCTTGCAAAGAGTTCATTGCAGAACGAGCTGCTTGTTCAGAGCTGGCATCAATCAAATCGGCGATAGCTTCGGCCTGTGCCAAATCCAGTTTGTCATTTAAAAATGCGCGCTCAGAAAACTCGCCCGGATTCGCAATACGAATTGCGCCAATCGTCAAAATTCTTCTGAGTAGTAAATCGAGGATAACCGGACCACCGTGCCCTTGTAATTCAAGAACATCTTCACCCGTGAAAGAATTCGGTCCTGGGAAATAAATTGCAATCCCTTGGTCAAGAACAGAGCCATCCACATCACGAAATGGCAAATACTCGGCATAACGCGGCTTTGGTAACTTTCCAAGTACCGTTTCAGCCACTAAGGCTGCCTTTGGACCGGATACACGTAAAATTCCCACTCCACCACGACCGGGAGGTGTTGCCTGTGCGACGATAGTATCGTTGATTTGCATGATGTTTCTCTGTCTCTGCGTAAAAAAATTGAGGCGCTCCGAACTGGAACGCCTCAATGTTACTATAGAATCTGGCTTTGTGAAGCCTTCTAAACTCGTTAAGAATCTAGATTACTTTTTCTCTTTCTTATCGCGACTATGTAGACCACGTTTTTCCAGACCACGATAAATAATCTGCTGCTGGATAATGGTGACTAAGTTACTCACGATATAGTACAGAACCAGACCTGATGGGAACCACAGGAAGAACACGGTAAACACGACTGGCATGTATGTCATGATCTTCTGCTGCATTGGGTCAGTCACAGCTGTTGGTGACATTTTCTGGATAACAAACATCGTCACACCCATCAGAACTGGCAGGATGTAGTACGGGTCTTGTGCAGACAAGTCTTGGATCCAACCAAAGAATGGTGCGTGACGCAGTTCAACAGAACCCATCAACATGTAGTAAAGTGCAAGGAAGATTGGCATTTGAATCAGCAGAGGTAAACAACCACCCAGTGGGTTTACTTTTTCTGCTTTGTACATCGCCATCATTTCTTGGCTCATACGTTGTTTGTCATCACCAATACGCTCACGCATTGCAGCCAATTTTGGTTGCAATAAACGCATTTTCGCCATTGAGGTGTACTGCGCTTTGGTCAGCGGGTACATGATACCACGGACGATAAAGGTAATAACGATGATGGCAATACCCCAGTTACCGACAAAACCGTGAATGAATTTCAACAGTTTGAACAGTGGCTGAGAAATAAACCATAACCAACCGTAATCTACGGTTAAATCTAAGTGAGGAGCAACTTCTGCCATTTCTGACTGAATTTCAGGACCAATCCACAGTGTCGATGAATAAGTACCTGCACCATTCGCCGCGATAGTGACTGGCTCGCTCTTATAACCAACGATGGCCGATTTTTTATCGAGATCAATGGTGTAGAAAGTGCTTTGTTCTGTCGCTTCTGGAACCCACGCCGTTGCAAAATATTGTTGCAACATTGCGACCCAGCCGCCTTTCGTAGTCAGGCTTAAGTTTTTATCTTCGATGTCACTGAAACTATATTTTTTATAGTTGTTTTCATCAGAAGAATAAGCCGCACCACGGTATGTATGCAGAGCAAAGTTATTGCTTCCTGTATCACGCTGTTCTGGCAGTGCAATGGTCTGTTTTAACTGACCGAAGAAAGCAAGGCTCAGAGGCTGTGCTGTTGGGTTTTGAATACTGTATTCAACTTCAACAGTATATTTACCGCGCTTCAGAATATACGTTTTCTGATAGACAACACCGTTGTTATCGGTGAAAGACATCGGAACACGTAATTCATCTTGACCCGCTTGTAGCTCAAAGCTTGCCGAGTCTGCGGTATAAAGAGGACGTTGACCGTTATTGTTCGCTGGGTTGTCTGGACCATGAGGACCAATCAGACCACTTTGAGCCTGATAAACAAAACCTGGTGTGGTTTCTAATAAACGGAACGGGTCTGGTGAGTTCAAGGTTGCTGGATAGGCTAACAGATCAGCCTCATCAATATCACCACCGCGAGTATTGATGCGAACATCAAGTACGTCAGTTTTAACGGCAATAAGCTTACCTTGCTCACTATTTGTGACCGCTTGACCATCACTGTTTGGCATGTCCGTTTTTTGTTGCGAAGTTTGAACAGTTTTGGTTTCCTGAGCAACTTTATCGCTCTCCCAAGCCTGCCAAACCAAAAACGTCACGAACAACAAAGCGATGAGTAGAAGATTGCGTTGCGAATCCATCGTTATAATTCTCTATTATCATCAGTTTTTCTGGGTGGGACAGGATCATCTCCACCAGCGTGTAAAGGGTGGCATTTTAATACGCGTTTAGCAGTTAACCAACTACCTTTTAGCATACCAAACCTGCGCAATGCCTCAATTCCGTAATTAGAGCACGTAGGATTAAAACGACAGCGAGGCCCTAACAACGGGCTAATAGCCAGTTGGTAGCCTCTGATCAGCATGATCAGGATTTTTGAGCCAAGCGACGGTGACGACGCCATAACTTATCCAAGGATTCCGTGATCTGTTGATTGTCGAGATTAGCGACCCCTTTTCTTACCAATACCACAAAGTCCATAGGAGGCAACTCATGTTGATGCAAACGAAAGTATTCACGGGCTAATCGTTTAATACGATTGCGCTCATGAGCTCGTTTAACATTTTTTTTGGCGATGGTAAGACCGATGCGGGGATGCCCCAGCTCGTTAAGGCGACCAAGGATTGTTATCTCTGGGGAACTCGCCCTCTGCGGCTGTTTGAAGACATTGTCGAAATGCCTGGGAGTTAACAAACGTAACTCCCGGGTAAAAGCGAGCGTAACCACTGAGAGGGCTAGCTTTATTACTTAGATGAAACGGTCAGACGAGCGCGGCCTTTAGCACGACGGCGAGCCAGAACCTGACGACCATTTTTTGTAGCCATACGAGCACGAAAACCGTGTGAACGGTTGCGCTTCAGTACGGACGGTTGAAAAGTGCGTTTCATAACGATTTCTACCTAACTTTAAAATTTATTACTGATTCAGTAAACGCGTTTGGCAACCAGTGGAAACTGATTTACACCTGTGCCTCTGTCGCAACAATATGGAAAGAGGCAGGATTGTAATAAAACATAGGGGGTCACGTCAATGAAATGACGCAATCAAACCACTTTTTATTTAAAACCTGGCTGACCGGTTTGCCGATATATGCTGTGACAATCAATAAATGAGCGCATTTTTCGCCTTTTCTACAATACGTTTTACAGTTTAACCCTCAAATAACCCAAGAGTTTTTTGAGGCAGACCACAAAACGACACCATTATAGTGAGTCGTAAAAAGTCACATTCATGCAGTACACAGGGAGGAAGATTATACGGACTCCGCCCTAAAGCGCAAGGATCTTAATAAGATCCAAAAATATTTTTTGATCTTAGAGACAATTTCTATATATAGGCTAAAGTTATCCCCAGACATGTGGAAAATTTGATGTTGCCTGCGATCCTCCAGCGAAATTCTCCCCTACCAGAGTTGCCTTACCACATTTGCCTGTGGATAAAAAGCATAAAAACTGTGTAAAAGAATGGAGATCTTGAGTGATTTTTACGGTATGATCTCCTGTCATATTACTGATCAGTCGATCGGTGATATGTTGTGGATATATAGGGTGAGTTAATCTAAATACTTCTCTGATGCTTTATATACCTTAGTGACTTTCATAAAGTGACTGAGATAGTCGTCATCAGTAAAAATTCTTAGCAAAATCCGTAATTCTTGTTTCATTGACCTTGTTTAGGGGAGTCCAACGTGTCACTTTCGCTTTGGCAGCAATGTCTTGCCCGATTGCAGGATGAACTACCTGCCACAGAATTCAGTATGTGGATACGACCTCTTCAAGCTGAATTAAACGACAATACACTGGCACTTTATGCCCCGAATCGTTTCGTCCTTGACTGGGTAAGAGATAAGTACATCAATAATATCAACGAATTATTGAATGACTTTTGCGGTTCAGATGCCCCTGCTCTACACTTTGAAGTAGGGAATAAACCGTTAACGGTTGCGCCAGTGAGTACTCAAACACGCGTTAGCAATAATAATGCAATGCCGTCGTTCACGATGCCATCAGCCCCCGTAAAGCCAAGTTGGGATAACTCAAACAAAGTACAACCCGATGTGGCTTATCGTTCAAATGTTAACCCTAAGCACACATTTGATAACTTTGTTGAGGGTAAATCAAACCAGCTAGCCCGTGCAGCCGCGAGGCAAGTCGCCGAAAACCCAGGCGGGGCTTATAATCCCCTGTTCCTTTATGGCGGGACTGGTTTAGGTAAAACTCACTTATTGCATGCGGTGGGTAATAGCATCATGCAGCACAAAGCTAACGCTCGTGTGGTGTATATGCATTCTGAACGATTTGTTCAAGATATGGTCAAAGCATTGCAGAATAATGCAATTGAAGAGTTTAAACGTTACTACCGTTCTGTTGATGCTTTACTTATCGATGATATTCAGTTTTTTGCTAACAAAGAGCGTTCACAAGAAGAGTTTTTTCATACATTCAACGCACTGCTGGAAGGCAATCAACAAATTATTTTGACTTCTGACCGCTATCCAAAAGAGATAAACGGGGTAGAAGATCGCTTGAAATCGCGTTTCGGCTGGGGTTTAACGGTCGCGATAGAACCACCTGAATTGGAAACCCGTGTTGCCATTTTGATGAAAAAAGCAGATGAAAACGAGATTCAACTTCCGGGTGAAGTCGCGTTTTTTATCGCAAAACGCTTACGTTCCAATGTGCGTGAGTTAGAAGGTGCATTAAACCGTGTTATCGCTAATGCGAATTTTACGGGTCGTGCAATTACGATCGATTTTGTTCGAGAGGCGTTGCGTGACTTGCTAGCACTGCAAGAAAAACTGGTAACTATTGATAATATTCAGAAAACTGTTGCTGAGTACTATAAGATTAAAGTCGCTGATTTACTTTCTAAGCGTCGTTCCCGCTCTGTCGCTCGTCCGCGTCAGATGGCAATGGCGCTGGCGAAAGAGCTGACAAACCATAGTTTACCGGAAATCGGGGATGCTTTTGGCGGTCGTGACCACACTACGGTGTTGCACGCTTGTCGTAAAATTGAACAGTTACGAGAAGAAAGCCATGACATCAAAGAAGATTTTTCTAACTTAATCAGAACATTATCATCTTAATTGCTATGAAATTTATTATAGAACGCGAGCAGTTATTAAAACCGTTACAACAGGTTAGTGGCCCTTTAGGTGGACGTCCAACGCTACCCATTTTAGGTAATCTTTTACTTCAAGTAAAAGAGGGAGCCCTGCAACTGACAGGAACCGACCTAGAAATGGAAATGATGGCCAATGTTCCTCTCACCCGAGAGCATGAAGTTGGTGCAACGACGGTGCCTGCACGCAAGTTTTTTGATATTTGGCGTGGCTTACCTGAAGGTTCTGAAATTCAAGTCGAATTGAATGATGACAGACTGCTGGTCCGTTCCGGTCGCAGCCGTTTCTCATTATCCACATTACCCGCAGCCGACTTCCCAAACTTAGACGATTGGCAAAGTGAAGTAGAATTTTCACTTCCGCAATCCATCTTAAAACGTCTAATTGAAGCAACTCAGTTTTCAATGGCGCACCAAGATGTCCGTTACTACCTCAACGGCATGCTGTTTGAAACTGAAGGTCAATTACTAAGAACCGTTTCTACGGATGGTCACCGCCTTGCAGTGTGTTCTATGGATATTGGTCAGGAATTACCCTCCCATTCAGTGATCGTCCCGCGTAAGGGCGTCATCGAATTAATGCGCCTGTTAGATGGTGGCGATGCGCCATTACAGCTGCAAATTGGGAGTAACAATATTCGTGCGCATGTTGGCGATTTTATCTTTACGTCAAAATTAGTGGATGGTCGCTTCCCTGACTACCGCCGAGTATTGCCTAAAAATCCGGACAAAACATTAGAAGCCCGTTGTGATTTATTGAAACAGGCTTTTTCTCGCGCGGCGATTTTATCCAATGAAAAATTCCGTGGCGTCCGTTTATTCTTTAGTGAAAATCAATTACGCATTACGGCAAATAACCCTGAGCAAGAAGAAGCGGAAGAAATTGTTGATGTCAGCTACCAAGGTGGCGAGATGGAAATTGGCTTTAACGTCAGCTATATCCTCGACGTCCTCAATACGCTGAAAAGTGAAAATGTAACGCTCTTTTTAACCGATGCAGTTTCCAGTGTCCAAATTGAAGACTCGGCGAGTCGATCTGCGGTGTATGTTGTTATGCCAATGCGTTTGTAATTAGTCAGTATGATTCTTTCGCGTTTATTGATCCGCGATTTTCGTAATATTGAAGACGCCGATCTCTCCCTTGCAACGGGGTTCAATTTTCTTATTGGTCCTAATGGGAGTGGCAAAACCAGTATACTGGAAGCTATATACACTCTGGGTCATGGGCGAGCATTTCGCAGTATTCAAGCGAATAGAGTTATCCGCCATGACCAAGAACAATTTATTCTGCATGGTAAACTGGGACACTTAGATAGCGATCGCAAAGCGCTATCACTTGGTTTGAGTAAAAACCGCGAAGGTGATAGCAAAGTCAGAATCGATGGTACCGATGGGCATAAAATTGCGGAACTTGCAAAATTATTACCCATGCAGTTGATAACCCCAGAAGGGTTCACACTGCTAAATGGTGGTCCAAAATACCGACGAGCATTTATTGATTGGGGCTGCTTTCATAATGAAGCCTTGTTCTTTTCTACTTGGTCGGACTTAAAACGTTTGTTAAAGCAGCGAAATGCGGCTTTACGACAAGTGACTCGTTATGAGCAAATCCGCCATTGGGATCAGCAACTCGCACCGATCTCAGAACAAATAAGCCAGTGGCGTGGCGAATATATTGCAGGTATAGCTGAAAACATTGAGCAAACCTGCCAACAGTTTTTACCCGAATTTTCACTTTCGGTATCTTTCCAGCGTGGTTGGGATAAAGAAATTGATTATTCAGAACAGTTAGAGCGGCAATTTGAGCGCGATAGAGCGCTAACCTATACGTCCTCTGGACCACATAAAGCTGATTTGCGTATTCGAGCTGATGGTATCCCCGTCGAAGATATGCTTTCACGCGGTCAGCTGAAATTGTTAATGTGCGCATTACGATTAGCGCAGGGTGAGTATCTCACCCAACAGAGCGGGCAACGATGCCTGTATCTACTGGATGATTTTGCTTCAGAACTTGATTCTGGTCGCCGGCAGCTTTTAGCGACTCGTCTCAAGGCTACGCAAGCACAAGTGTTTGTAAGTGCTATTACACCGGCGCAAGTCAATGATATGATTGACGCCAACAGTAAGATGTTTAGTGTAGAGCAAGGCAAAATAGAAGTTCAACCTCAGGAATAGAAAGAGCAGGAAACGTTGATGTCGAATACATATGACTCCTCAAGTATCAAGGTATTAAAAGGACTGGATGCGGTGCGCAAGCGCCCGGGCATGTATATCGGTGATACCGACGATGGAACCGGTCTTCATCACATGGTCTTCGAGGTTGTGGACAACGCTATCGACGAAGCCTTAGCCGGTTTCTGTGACGACATCGTCATCACTATCCATGCCGATAACTCCGTCTCCGTACAGGATGATGGACGTGGTATTCCAACCGGTATCCACGAAGAAGAAGGTGTCTCCGCGGCAGAAGTTATCATGACAGTTCTGCACGCTGGCGGTAAATTTGACGACAACTCCTACAAAGTTTCCGGCGGTTTGCACGGTGTAGGTGTTTCTGTGGTTAACGCCTTATCTGAAAAACTTGAATTAGTGATCCGCCGTGATGGCAAAGTTCACGAGCAAATCTACAAACACGGCGAGCCGCAAGGTCCTCTGACTGTCGTTGGCGAAACAGACCAAACCGGAACTCGCGTCCGTTTCTGGCCAAGCATGGATACCTTCAAAGGTATCACTGAATTCGAATACGAAATTCTAGCGAAACGCCTACGTGAACTTTCATTCCTGAACTCTGGTGTTTCTATCCGCTTAATTGATAAGCGTGATGGCAAAGAAGATCACTTCCATTATGACGGTGGTATCAAGGCATTCGTTGAATACCTGAGCCGTAACAAAACCCCAATTCATCCATCGGTATTCTATTTCTCGACAGAGAAAGACGGTATCGGCGTAGAAGTTGCCATGCAATGGAACGATGGTTTCCAAGAGAATGTTTACTGCTTTACCAACAACATTCCTCAGCGTGATGGCGGTACTCACCTTGCTGGTTTCCGTGCAGCTATGACCCGTACCCTAAACAACTACATGGAAAAAGAAGGCTATCAGAAGAAAACTAAAGTCAGTGCTACCGGTGACGATGCCCGTGAAGGCTTGATTGCGGTTATTTCTGTGAAAGTTCCAGATCCTAAATTCTCATCCCAGACCAAAGAAAAACTGGTTTCTTCCGAAGTGAAAACTGCGGTAGAAACACTGATGAATGAGAAATTAGTTGAGTATTTATTGGAAAATCCAAGCGACGCAAAAATCGTCGTGGGTAAAATTATTGATGCAGCACGTGCCCGTGAAGCGGCGCGTAAAGCACGTGAAATGACTCGCCGTAAAGGTGCATTAGATTTAGCTGGTCTACCAGGTAAATTAGCTGATTGCCAAGAGCGTGACCCAGCATTATCTGAACTGTACTTAGTGGAAGGGGACTCTGCGGGCGGCTCGGCAAAACAAGGTCGTAACCGTAAGAACCAAGCCATTTTGCCACTGAAAGGTAAAATCCTGAACGTGGAAAAAGCGCGCTTCGATAAAATGCTCTCTTCACAAGAAGTGGCAACGCTGATCACCGCTTTAGGTTGTGGTATCGGTCGCGATGAATATAACCCAGACAAACTGCGCTATCACAGCATTATCATTATGACGGATGCTGACGTCGATGGTTCGCACATCCGTACGTTACTGTTGACGTTCTTCTATCGCCAAATGCCTGAAATCGTTGAACGTGGTCATATCTATATTGCTCAGCCACCACTGTATAAAGTGAAGCGCGGAAAACAAGAACAATATATTAAAGACGATGAAGCGATGGATGATTATCTGATCTCTATCGCATTAGATGGCGCGGAGCTGCATTTAAGTGCCGACGCACCAGCGATGAAAGGTGAACAGCTAGAGAAGCTGGTTATTGAATATAATGCAGCACACCGTATTATTCGCCGTCTTGAGCGTATCTACCCACCAGCGCTTCTTAATAGCTTAGTGTATCAATCGACATTAACTGAAGATGCTCTGAAAGATAAAGCACAAGTTGAAGAATGGGCAAGTACTCTGGTTAAACGCTTAGAAGAGAATGAACAAGCGGGCAGCTCTTACAGCTATATCATTCACGAAAATCGTGAACGTCAGCTGTTTGAACCAACCATTCGTATTCGTACCCATGGTGTAGATAGCGACTATAACCTCGATTTCGACTTTGTACATGGTAGCGAATATCGCCGTATCACCGAGTTAGGTGACATCATCGGTGGGTTAATTGAAGAAGGCGCCTATATTCAACGCGGTGAACGTCGCCAAAATATCGACAACTTTGAACAAGCGTTAGATTGGTTAAGTCGTGAATCTCGTCGTGGTTTAGCAGTGCAGCGTTATAAAGGTCTTGGTGAAATGAACCCAGAACAACTTTGGGAAACCACTATGAACCCAGATACTCGCCGTATGATGCGCGTGACCGTTAAAGATGCGATTGCAACTGACCAGTTATTCACAACTCTGATGGGGGATGCGGTAGAACCTCGTCGTGCCTTCATTGAAGAGAACGCACTGAAAGCAGCAAATATCGATATCTAATCAATCTGATTTTTAGATATAAAATAACCCTATATTTCGATATAGGGTTATTTTTTTGTTTAATTTTAAGTATCTATTTATTATTAATTACAATTAAAATTTCAATTAAATAAAATGACTAACTAAACTTAATTAACAGAATAAAGAATGAAAATAAAGTTTGTCTTATTTTACTTTTGATTTATAGAAAATTAAAATTACTGCATTAAGATGAAATAGGTTTTATCCTCTCTATAAATCTATAGGTCTATAATGAACAGAATAACTCCCGCTGTATCGCTCAGTCTATTTGCTTTATTTAACGCCCAAATTACCTTGGCAAACTCAGATTATATTGATGCCAGTAAATCTATCATTGATCAGCGAAATCAGCGATTTGACGAACTAAGAAATCAGGTAATCCCGCCGTATCCAACCCCACAGTCCCAAGCTGCACAATGGGATAAAGACGTTAGCCAGCAGGTAATGCAATTAACAGGAAAACGCAAAAAGAGTGCGGAAAAAGATAAAAAAAGCACGCCAGAATATATTTTTAATATTTACCGGGAATACGTATTTAATCAAAAAGGATTTAATTATAATGACTTTAAAGAAATTAAAGCCTATAACCGTTTAGAACATTTATTCCATTTAGCTACCTTTGCAAATGACCCAATTCAAAATCGAATTCGCTCAATAGATTTTATTCTCAAAGACTATTATTTACGTGGTCGCCCAAATCAAGTACTCGATCATAAAGGCGAATATCTCCCAAACTATATCGGTATTACAGGCTCTTCTTACCCAAGTGGACATACTTGGAATGGATTTAAACAAGCCGCTATATTTGCCACGATTTATCCAGAAAAAGGCACTCAATTCTTTGATAGAGCCATAGGCTATGGAGAAAGCCGCGTGATTGTCGGTGCGCATTTCCCAACCGATACCATAACCTCTCGCGCCGCCAATTATTATCTTCTCGCTCATTTACTGAAAGAAGATAAAACAGCCAATGCCATGATTAACTTGGCCAAAGAAGTGCGCCAAGATCTACAAAACCAATGCACCATCAGTAATAAAAAATGCAAACCACCGGTAGGCTCTCTCCCCTCTTTTAATGAAAACCTAGGTTATTACGCTAAGCAAAGTGAGCAGCCATCTCCGGCACTTCAAGTTGATCAAGTTCCTGCTGACGCCGCGTATTTGCTACGCTCCCGCTTTGCCTATCTTAACAAATCCCAGTGGCAGCAAATTATTGCAGGCACTGCCTATCCCACAAACTCTTTAGCGGGCTGGGGAGTTAAACAAAATCAACCAGAAAGCCACTGGGGGCTGATTAACTTACCCAAAGCCTACAAAGGTCCCACACATCTTGCTGAAGATTGGGTCGTCAATCAGCGGGTAACTCAAGACGATGTTGCTAACATCGGCATAGCCGATACTTGGAGCAATAATATTGAGGGCAAAGGGCGCTTAATTAAACAAGGGGAAGGGACCTTAACCTTAACAGGTACTAACCGTTTTGCAGGGCTGGATATACAGCAAGGTCGTGTGATTTTAACGCAAGAAAACCACTTAACAGGCCCCATCAACATCAATGGTGGAGAGCTTAACGTCAAACATATTCTGCATGTGCCAGTCGACGTTACTAATGGTACATTACAGCTCAGTCACAGCATCAGAAATACGGTGACATTAAACCAAGGAGCCCGATTTATTGCTTCTGGCTCGGTTGATGACTTAGTGGTTAACAGTGGCGCTATCTTAACCCCTGGAGATAATACTAAAGACCCAACACGGCGTATAACAGTGAATAATACGGCCACCTTCCAACCCGGTAGTGAATTCCATGTGGATCTTCAAACAACAGACACACAAGAATTTGATGCCCTACAGTCTAGTGATACGGTGGTCATCAACGGCGGTAAGGTCAAAGTGTTCTTCGCTGAAAAATCACCGCCATTCAATGAACGTATACCGAATGAAGATGAAATTCAGAATCGATTTCGCACCGAATATACAATTATTAGTGCTAAAAAAATCCAAGGGAAATTTGATGGTGTAGAACCAAACTACCTGTTCATCGGTACAACATTAGATTACGGTGAAGATCCTCGCTCGCCCACAACGAAACTGGTTACACTCAACGTCGGACGTAGCGACCTTGCATTCGATACATTTGCAAAAACGCCAAACCAAACTGCCGTTGCACACGCCCTTGAAAATCTCTCTCTTAGCAACACCCTGTATGAACGCTTAGTTCTCAGCAAAACCACCGTAGGGGTTAACGACCTTCTTCGTACCCTATCTCCACAAATTCATATCGATACCCTGGCTAGCCAGTTGAATAACCATCGCCAATATCACGGCGCGCTACTGCAACAAACTCGTATATCGGAAAATATCGTCAAAGAGCGTGGAGATAACCGCAGCAATATGTGGGTAAATATTCCCTACCATTGGGATAGAACCCAAAGTGATGGAAACGCTTCCGGCTTTACAAACAGCAATTATGGCGTGTTCTTAGGGGCTGATAAGCATTTCTTTAATGATGACTTTATCTTTGGAATAAGCTCCGGTTTTACCAAAAACTCCGTATCAGGCGGTGTCGGTCATAGCCATAGCAACAATTATTATTTAGCGGCTTATGGCTCACTGCGATTAGCGCCAATAACCCTCCGTGCAGGGCTGGGGCACACATGGCACACCATCAAAACAGAGAGAACGGTCACTTCATCCATTTATTCCGATCACAATACCGCTGATTATAAAGGCAAAACCAACCACCTGTTTATGGAAGCCGCTTACCCGTGGAAATCTTCCATCATCAATGCCGAACCGTTTGTTAACTTCGCTTTTACTAACGCTGAAAGTCACGGATTCCGTGAAAATGGGGAAAAAGCCTCACTAGTGACCGGTCGCCAATCCCTTGATGCCACGACCACAACTCTGGGATTACGTTTAGATAACCAATGGGAAGTGGGCAATACATCCTCAATCGATGTACACGGGGAACTCGGCTGGCAGCATCAATATGACAAGCGGGAGCGTGAAATGGCATTTCGATTCACCCACCGCAACCTGCTTGCACCACCGCTTAACTATTACGGCGTTAACGCACCACGGGATGGCATGGCAATCAAACTGGGGTCCAGCCTTCAGCTGACAGACAATACCAAACTGTCCATGGATTACAGCCAATTTACTGCCAAGGGGTATTTAGAAAATAATCTTGATGCCAAGCTGTTAGTGTCGTTTTAATCTATTTGATTAAAACAACGGCGTCTTAGCTTCTTCACTAAGACGCCGTTTATCTGAAAATATAACGTGTTTATAACATAATGAATTTCAAATCTGATTTAGATTGCTTCTTTTGATTACTATAGAAATTCTCATGAGAACTGATTCCTAGTAAATAAAGTTCTAATTTCCCTGCAACCCATGAATAGCCTAATAATACTAGCTGTGTATTTAGTTTAAATTTATGAACGCGAAGGTGAGAAAGATCCCTTTTTTTGAGCTCGCCAATTAACGGATTTTCAATAATTTTATCAATCTCATTTTCTACTATACACAACTCATTTTCTGACAATTTATCACATGATTTTCTAAAGCGGTTTGTTTGGAAAACCTCAACTACGTTTTGTTTTACGGACATATCGAGAAACCTTATTATTTTCGATTTCCGCCTGCGCCAATAACATTTCCTCAATGAAGCTATACGGCAAATCAGGGTTATCTTCAGCAATACGACCTATTTTAGCCCAATGCTCAATTTGCTTCGGAACACTACGACTTTTCGCTTCAGCATGGATCCTCGCATCCGCTACAAATTCATCATCAAGTCTGACTGAAATAGCCATATTTTCCTCTCATTATTAATTAAGTTAAGCGATGTTAACTTTTCACTCTTCTAGTTTTGAATACTGCAACATTACATTGGATATAAATTCATCATTCACACACAATGCGACAATTGATCGCATAACGCAACATAAAAACAAAAAAACCTGCACATCAAAAAATGTACAGGCTCAAAAATAATGACGCTATTTAAACTACAGCAGAATTCTCAACATACGGCGCAGAGGCTCCGCAGCCCCCCACAGTAACTGGTCACCCACAGTAAACGCTGACAGATACTCCGGTCCCATATTCAGTTTACGTAGACGACCCACTGGCGTATTCAGAGTGCCCGTCACTGCCGCAGGTGTTAGCTCACGCATCGTAATTTCACGGTCATTGGGTACCACTTTCACCCACTCATTATGGGATGCCAGTAATTGCTCGACGTCATTCAGTGGGATATCTTTTTTCAGTTTCAATGTGAATGCTTGGCTATGGCAACGCAATGCTCCCACACGAACACATAAGCCATCAACAGGAATAATATTGCTTCCTGTTGCGAGAATTTTGTTGGTTTCTGCCTGGCCTTTCCACTCTTCGCGACTTTGACCATTTTCAAGGGCTTTATCAATCCATGGGATCAAACTGCCTGCTAAAGGAACACCAAACGCATCTGTTGGCATTGAACCACTGCGTGTAAAATCAGTGACTTTCTTTTCAATCTCTAAAATCGCGGAGGCTGGGTTTTGTAGCTCTTTCGCAACTTGAGCATGCAGAGATCCCATTTGTGACAGTAGCTCGCGCATATTTCTTGCACCCGCCCCTGATGCCGCTTGGTAAGTTGCGACAGACGCCCACTCAACCAAATCATTTGCGAATAAACCACCAAGAGACATCAGCATTAAACTCACCGTACAGTTACCGCCGACAAAGGTCTTAATGCCTTTATTTAAGCCGTCTTGGATATGCTGGTGGTTTACAGGGTCAAGAATGATAATCGCATCGTCTTTCATACGTAACGCAGAAGCCGCATCAATCCAGAAGCCTTTCCAGCCTGCTCCACGTAATTTTGGATAGACTTCATTGGTGTAATCACCACCTTGGCAACTGATAATAATATCTAATGCGCTCAATGCATCGATATCAAACGCATCTTGCAATGTGCTGCGGTGGCCACCGAAAACAGGTGCTTCTTCACCTTGCTGGGAGGTAGTAAAAAAAACAGGATGAATAACGTTAAAATCCCCTTCTTCCACCATTCTTTGCATCAATACTGAGCCAACCATTCCACGCCAGCCGATAAACCCTACATTTTTCATTCTTTTCACCCTGTCTGTTTGCGTTCTTTACCCCAAAAATTTCCACATTCGACTCCATGAGTGAAGTTTCTATTGCATCATCACCATCAAAGAAGTCGAAACTGGAAATTTTTTGTGAGTATTAAACGTGACAAAATATGAACCAGTGTGCAAGTGAATTTCATCACTAATAGTAAGAAGATTAGTAATGACGCTAATAATACGAATAAATATATGATTTAGTGATTTCCATATTGGAAAATGCTATTTTCCAATTAATCCATACGCTATCTCATTTATCCCGATTAAAATTAGGGTGTTAATTCTCATAAAGCAGCTTATCTCATGACCAAATATGTCCTTTTTAGTTTCTGGATAGTGCTAATCTATCCTCTCGGCGTCGATCTCCATTTAACTGGTATTCCTTATATTGCTGCGGATCTGAACGCAACCGAAAGCCAGCTTCATGTAGCCTTTTCTATTTATCTCGCTGGAATGGCATCCACAATGCTGGTTGCAGGATGGTGTGCTGACCATATCGGCCGTAAACCTGTCGTATTAGTAGGCGCAACGGTATTTGCTATTTCCTCCATCATGGCGGGAAATTCCACATCGATTGATGTTTTCCTGATGGCGCGATTCCTACAAGGCATCGGTGCTGGCTTCTGTTATGTGGTGACTTTCGCGATTTTACGTGATGTTCTTAGTCCACAAAGACGAACAAAAGTATTGGCGGCAATGAATGGCGTGACCTGTATTGCACCGGTACTCGCTCCTGTGATTGGATTTGCGATTTTGCTCGCCTACCATTGGTCAATGATGTTTTACTTTATGGCAGCCTATGCGGTCATCAGTATTATTGTCTGCTTAGTGTTGATAAAAGAAACCAAACCTGTAGCTCGACAAGAAACCGATGAATCCACATCTCAACCAGAAACGCCTGAAAAAATCTTCAATCATTTCTTTGTCACTCGTTTAATTGTTTCGTGCTTTGGGATGGCAGTGATCCTGACTTATGTGAACGTCGCCCCGATTATTTTGATGGGCAATCTTGGCTTCACGACGGGGCAGTATTCTACCGCAATGACCGCATTGGCGATGGTGAGCATGGGAACCTCGTTCCTAATGCCGAAATTAATCTCACAATTTAATAGCCAATCCCTGTTAAATACCGCGCTCGGCTTATTCCTGTTCAATGCTGTGATATTGTCCGTATACCTGTTTGCTTACCCAAATTTGGTGCTACTCTTTATTGTATTCGCTTTCTGTGGAATGGGTTTCTCGATGCAGTTCGGGATTATCATGAGCCAAGCATTATCCCCATTTGCCAGAAAAGCCGGCATTGCTAGCTCCATTCTCGCCATTTCTCAACTCAGCTTTGCCTCTGTATATATTTGGGTGATGGGAGCGATAGGCACCCCATCAATCAGTATGTTATTGATAATCTTGCTTGCCGCTGGGGTGATTGGCATGGCGTTACTGAGAATGCCAACGGCGCAAGCCAGCCAGAAGGTCGTTACATGTGAATAAACAATTGCATCGCTTAGATTTGAACTTACTGGTTATTCTGCAATATTTGATGGAAGAACGCAGTGTGAGTCTTGCCGCTAAGCGCCTTGCGATTACCCCATCCTCAGTGAGTAAATCGTTGGCAAAACTACGCCAATGGTTTGATGACCCATTATTTATTCGTAGCCCGCAAGGGCTACTCCCTACCCCATTGATGCACCGCATTGAAAAATCATTACCTGAGTTTTTAAATTTATCCCACTATATTGCCGAGATCCGCGATACCGAAAAACCACGAGGCATGACGTTTCGGCTCATGATGGAAGCACCATTAAACCTCATTATGCTCCATGATTTATCCCTCAATATTCTCAACCAATATCCAGAGTCGGAAGTCATTGTACGGGATTGGGACTATAACTCGTTGGCGGCGCTGATTGCGGGGGATGCAGACATCGGATTAGTGGGGCGTGAAAGCTTTCATTTGTCAAAAGAGTCGATTAACCATTTACCGGATATTCTTAATTTCGAAGTATTATTTACCGATAGACCCCTCGCGTTTATTCGCAGTGACCATCCCATTTTGCAAGAGGAATGGACATTGGCAAATTATTTAAAATATCCCCATATTAGTACTGAATTTGGTAACCGCATTCCATGGGCATTGGATGATTTACTCGAAACCATGGGGCTTCATCGCCAAATTCATTTATCCTTCTCGACCTTTGAGCAATCACTGTTAATGGCTTCTCGCCCTGAACACAACCTTATCACCAGCTCTCCGGGTTATTGCCAACACTATGTTAATGATTTCAATCTTGATTTAGTCTGCCGTCCACTACCTGTAGATGAGATTTTATATCAACAACTTGAAATTCCATTTTTAATGCTGTGGCATAAGCGCAACTCCTATAATTCCAAAACCCTCTGGTTAAGAGAGCAAATCAAGAGCAGTATTCTTGAGTTTGTGAATACATAAAAAATGCCATGGCAAGGAGTATGAATTACCATGGCAAAAGCAAGGAACACTGAGATACAAAAATAACGGAGGACTACCCTTGAACAGCTTTAAAGCGGGGGTTGGTTTTGCAAATCACATAAATTCGACCGCGACGACGTACCACTTGGCAATCAGGGTGACGCTGTTTGGCGGTTTTTAATGAACTGAGTACTTTCATTGTAACTTCCTTTAAATGTAATGTTATAATATAACAATAAACTAATTAAATTCGTCTCGCAATCCTTTTATGGGAAACTTTTTGTATAATTAGAACATTGCACACTCTCAGTCATTATTTCTCAAATAGATAGGTATCTATTCGAGTCTTAGACCTATAAGAGGAAGATCTAATGTATTACGGCTTTGACATGGGCGGCACCAAAATTGAGTTGGCGGTATTCGACCACGATTTGAATCCTGTTTGGCAAAAACGAGTTCCAACCCCCAAAGATGACTATCAGGCATTATTGAATGTATTTAATGAGTTAACAGCCGAAGCGGATGCCAAATTCAGTTGCCAAGGCAAAGTGGGCGTTGGTGTTCCCGGAATTGTGAACCACGCTGACGGAATTGTGTTTACTACCAATGTGCCCGCCGCAAAATATAAGCCCCTCGTCCACGATCTGGCTAAAACCTTAAAGCGCCCCGTCAAAGTAGAAAATGATGCTAACTGTTTTGCCTTATCGGAAGCATGGGATCCTGATTTTAAGCGCTATCCAAGTGTGCTTGGTATTATTTTAGGTACTGGTGTCGGCGGTGGTTTCGTCATCAATGGCAAAGTGCTGTCCGGTAAAAACGGTATTGCAGGCGAAATTGGGCACATGAATATGAGTGTCAGAGCAGCAAAACTCTTGGGAGATACCGTTCCTGAAGTTCTTTGTGGCTGTGGGCAAACGGCTTGCTTTGAGACATATCTATCCGGCCCCGGATTTGAGCGTATTTATACCGCTTTTACGGGTGAAAAATGCCCTGCCATTGAAATTATCCAACGCTATCAGCAGGGTGATTTACACGCTAAACAACATGTTGAGCGCTATATGGCGGTGCTGGCAATGTTTATGGGACAAGTGATCACGGTATTTGATCCTGATTTAGTGGTATTTGGTGGCGGTTTATCACAATTTGATGATATCTATCGCTTATTACCTGAAATTCTACCGCAATACCTGTATGGGATCGCCAAATTACCCGCTATCGAAAAAGCTCGTTATGGGAATTCGGGTGGCGCACGAGGTGCAGCTTTCCTCAATTTAGTCGATTAACATCGGACATCAATAATGCAAACTTGGCTAAGCCCACGGATTAAATTACTGATAGCATTAGTGGGCTTACTGGTCATCATTCAAGTAGCCAATAGCCTCAGCGGTAATGCACTGGTAGGTTTTGGTATTATTCCAAGAACCCTAAATGGGTTAGTAGGCATTATTTTTGCTCCATTTATCCACGGAGATTGGGAACATTTACTTAGTAATCTCCCTCCGCTTCTAATCCTCAGCGCATTACTACTCCACGACTCTATCAAGGCTTACGCCCGAGCCTCTGCATTTATTATTCTGGTTGGGGGATTAATGGTATGGATCATCGGAAGAAATGCCGTTCACATTGGTGCGAGCGGCTGGATTTTTGGGCTTTGGGGTTTATTAATCGCCCAAGGTTTTCTTCGCCGTAAACTGCTCGATATTATTATTGCTCTGCTAGTTTTGTTCTATTTCGGCGCGATGGCGAGTGGTTTATTACCCGTCCATCAACGAATATCGACTGAATCCCATATTGCAGGTGCATTTTCTGGCATTCTGTACGCATGGTTAATCCATAAAAAATTTAGAATTAAAGCCTCTTAGCCGCTAAAGTCACTCGATAAACACAGCGCCCAGCACCATCCAAAAGATACTGTTCCCGATCAACCTGTGCTTCCTCACCCACGACATCACGAAATAGCGCTAGCTCAGAACGACAAAAGTTTTGGCACGCGGTTGCAGCAGCACAAATTGGGCAATGGTTTTCGATAAATAACCAGCTATCGCCATCTTGTTCAACTTTGGCCATATAGCCTTCTTCACTGCGAACTTCGGCTAACTCCGCCAAACGTTGTGCTAACGGTAAGTTTTTACAGCGCGCTAAATATTTAGTTCGGCTTTCTGCTTCACGCTGCTCGATCAGTTTCTCAAGCCCGTCATCACCAAAAATAGTTCTGACTGAATCAATCAACTGTAATGCCAGCTGAGCATGGGTATCTGGAAAGCGCTGATGCCCTAATTCGGTGAGCACCCAATTTTGCCGTGGGCGGCCAGCTCCTGATTGAGCGGCGCACTGTACCCCTTCCACCAGCCCCAACGAAGTCAGCTTCTGTACATGTTGACGAGCCGCTTCTCCGGTTAAATTCAGGTCATTTGCAATCACAGAGGTGGAGATTGGTCCTTTAGTTTTAATACAAAACAGGACTTTATCCACTGCCTGAGTAAGATTTAAATTATCAAAGTAATTACTTGCTTTATTCATAGTGTGATTTTATTATCCAAGACAATACTTGGATAATACCTTTTTACCTCTCTTTCGTCTAGCAGGCCTATATATGAGCGAACAACCCTCAACATTACCCCAAGGCACATGGGCCGACTTACTCAGTGGCACCAATGCATTACTTACTATAGCCCTGACCGGTGGCGTTGCATTACATGCTATCAATATTTATATCGTCACAACCATTTTACCCAGTGTGGTTAATGATATTGGCGGGCTCGAATATTACGCATGGAATACCACATTATTCGTTGCTACATCCATTATTGGCTCTGCATTATCAAGCAAAATATTAGACAGCTTCGGTCCCAAATTAGCTTACCTCAGTGCATTAACGCTTTTCTCACTTGGATCAATTTGGTGTGCCTCTTCGCCCTCCATGCTGATATTACTGGGAGGACGAGCACTGCAAGGATTCGGTGGCGGTATTTTATTCGCATTGAGTTATGCCCTAATCCGTATCGTATTCACGCCTAATTTATGGTCTCGTGCCATGGGTGTCGTTTCAGGAATGTGGGGTATTGCGACTCTTTGCGGCCCCGCAATTGGCGGAATTTTTGCACAAGGGGGTCATTGGCGCTGGTCGTTCTGGGCGCTACTGCCTGTCGCGATCATTCTGGCTCTCATTGTTATCAATCAGTTACCCGGGAAAAAAGCCCAGCAACCACAAACAGCTAAAATTCCATTCCTAGCCATTTCATTGTTGGTTATTTCAGTCCTCGTTATCTCCATTGGTAGTTTGTCAGACAGTTTACTGACTAATCTAGGGGGATTACTGGTCGGCATTGCACTGTTAATTACCATTGCCATGATCGATGGAAAACGCGGTAAACGCCTATTACCCACGGGGGCTTATTCGTTAAAAACACAGCTCGGGGTCATCTTCCTGACCATGTGTTTGTTAGTCGGCGGAATGACCACCGAAATTTATGTGCCTTACTTTTTACAGACCATTCACCAGTTTTCTCCATTAATTGCAGGCTATCTGACGGCGGTTATGGCTGCTGGCTGGACGATAGGGGCGCTACTGAGTGCCAATAAAACAGGCTCCATAGTCCTCCGTATTCTCAAAATTGGTCCGGTCATCATATTTATCTCATTGGTTATTTTAGCGATACTCACACCAAACTTAGCATTAGTGAACTCAATACCTTTATTTGTTCTCTACTTATTGGCCATGACAGGAGTCGGCTTAGGAATTGGTGTTTGTTGGCCACATTTGGTTCTACGGGTATTCAATGCTGCGCCAGAAGGGGAAGAGAACTTAGCTTCATCCTCAATTATTACCATTCAACTATATGCAACGGCACTGTCTGCTGCACTTGTCGGCGTGGTCGTCAATAACAGTGGTTTAATGAGTCCGGGAGGATTAGTTGGAGCGCAACAGGCTTCAGTCTGGTTATTTGCCCTATTTGCTATCAGCCCATTACTTGCCGCTATATTAATCCGCAAAGTGAAGTAAACGAAAAAGGGAGCCATTTGGCTCCCAATATTTATTTAGCTTGCGGCTATTTTCTTATTACGAAAGAAAAATGGCAGGATGATTAAGCTTAATGCTAAAACCACTGTCGTTGTCACCATCACCGATAAAAATGCATGGTCGAACGCGATATTAGCCTGACCGATCAGAATATTTGCGCTATCTGATGGTAATTTCTCTGCGACAATCAATGCCTCATCGAGGCTATCATAGGCTTTATCAGCCACTGAGAATCCTTCAGGTAATGCGAGTTTAATGGTATACATCGCCGTCATTAATCCGCCCATAAAGGTTACGCCGAGAACACTGCCTAATTCATAAGCCACTTCCTCAATTGAGGCCGCCATTCCGGCTTTATCATCAGGCGCATTCAACATGATAGTGGTTGATGCGGTGGTAAAAATCGCCCCGAGTCCAAAACCTATAAAAAATAAGAATGACAGTAATACGGCTCCGGTGGAAGTTTCAAACACCCAAGTCAGACCAACCACACCAATTAGCGTACAAGCAAAACCGAAAATCATCATCGATCTATCGCCAATTTTATGCAAATACATCCCCGCGAGTGGTGCAGCTAATACGGAAGCGAGTGGGATCGGAATGATGTACAACGCGGCTTCAAACGGGGTATATCCCAACACTAATTGCAAACGCTGGCTTAATAACAGCTCCACGCCCACAATCACCACTACGGATAAAATCGCCATGATAATTCCCGCACAAAATCGCGGATTAGCCATCAAGCGTAAATCCATCATTGGCATCTCAGCGGTAAGCTGACGGCGGACAAATATAATCAGAGAGACCACACCCACAGCTCCCGATATCACCATAGCCATCCAATCGATATTCAGTTTTCCCAGCTCTTTCAGTGAGTAAATGACACCTACTAATCCCACTAAAACCATTATTGAACCAATAAAATCAATTGGTTGATGGGATTGCCCTGCAATTTTAGGAATTAAACGCAGCGCAAATGGGATCACCAGTAAAACGACCGGAACATTGATGAGGAATACCGATCCCCACCAGAAATGGTTGAGTAATATGCCGCCAACCAGTGGGCCTATCGCTGCACCACCAGATGCGACGGCAGACCAAATACCAATGGCTAATGCCCGCTCTTTAGGATCTAAGAAAACTTGGCGAACGATTGCCAAAGTTGCAGGCATGCTGATTGCCGCCCCAACGGCCAAGAATCCTCGAGATAGAATTAAGCTGAATGCGGTTGGGGAGAATGCCGCACACAGAGACGCCAGTGCAAACAACGGCAATCCCAGTAAGAACATGCGCTTATGACCCACTTTATCACTCAACATTCCCGCCGCAGGTAATAACCCAGCAACAACCAGCGGATACGCATTCATAATCCAGAGTTTTTCAGACGAACTTGCACCCAAGTCATGGGTTAGCTTAGGTAGTGCGGTGTATAGCACTGTGACGTCGATGACGATAAGAAATAGAACACTCGACACTAATAGTAAGATAATCCAACGTTTATAATCTGCTATCATAAAATCTTCTCAATCTGTTTAGTCGATCACCGTGATAGATGATCGTGCTACAATATAATTCCATACGTGCGTATTGAAAAGAGGTTTTTCTAAATGGGACGTCAACGAAAAATCGATCGTGATAAAGTGCTAGAAGCCGCCGAAGAGATCGTTATCCATCAAGGTGCCACTGCACTGACTATCGATGCCGTCGCCAAAGCGATGGGAATTTCTAAAGGTGGAGTCCAATACTGCTTTGGCAATAAAGAGGCACTGATCGATGCAATGTTTGAGCGTTGGAGCCAGTCTTATGATGAGATTTTTAACCGAGCCGTTGAGCAGGATAATTCTCCAGAAGGTCTGGTTATTGCTCATGTAAAAGCCACTGCCGATCATGATAAAACCAGTATTGCCAAAGGTGCGGCATTAATGGCATCTTTGCTACAAACCCCCGAATATTTAGAAAGTACCCGAAAGTGGTATCGTGAACGGATTGAGAATTTAGATTTATCCACAGAAAGCGGTAAGCGAGCCCGAATGATGTTTTTAGCCGCTGAAGGCGCTTTTATACTGCGTTATTTTGGATTAATGGAAATTAATGACGAAGAATGGCAGTCAATCTTTATCGATATGATGACCGTATTTAAAAAGTAACTTTTTTCGCTTAGAGAGGCATATACGCTCATATGCCTCTTATTCATCATCTCTACTCTTGAGCGTTTATCTTGCGGATATGTTTATAGATCGTCGCCGAACTGATGCCTAACTCAACAGAAACTATTTTATGTGCCGCAGGGAATTCAAACATTCCACAGTCATGCAGCTCCTTAATGATTTCATAGTTCTTATTTTTGCTTGGGATATTTTTATTGGAATAAACCGTATTTTTGATCGGTTCAAGGTGGTCCATAATTAATTTGTTAATATCCTGAGAAAAATTTTCATTCTTTGAATTCTGGCTACTGCTCATTAAATCAACCATCGCATTCATTGGCATATCCAAGGCCCAGTTCATGCACACCATACCAATGGGTTGATTTTCTAAGTTAACAATCAATGTTGAGGAGGAACGGAAAGGTCGAATACTTTTAGTATTAAAATAGACATCCCACGACGAATGATTTTTTTTAAAGCCTGCCAATTTTTCCAATGCAATGTTTGTTACCGGTGCCCCTAGGGTTCTTCCGGTTAAATGTCCATTCGCTATGTGAATGACTGAGCTGTGTAAATCTTCAAAACTATGTAGAACAACTTCGCAATATGGCCCCAAAAACTCACCAAGGCACTCAATCATCGGAACATAAGACTGTAAAAGTTTACGATCTTGCTCCGTAAATACATGATTTATACTCGTTTCCATATTTGTTAGCCTGCTGCCAAAAGTTTTATTAATCTTAGATAATTAAGTCAACTATTTCAATCCTAAAAACCAAAACACCTCACTGAGTAAACTATTTTTTTACTTAATCAAATATTAGACGCCTATCACGGTGTTGGATTTTTCCATGTGGTTAAATGCTGATCATCAAGTCGTGTCATTAAAGGAGTGAAAAATGATCATCTCAACAACCAATGCCCCAAAAGCTATCGGCCCTTATTCTCAAGCAAGACAAGTTGGCAACACGGTCTATATTTCTGGCTGCTGCCCTTTTCACCATGAAGATGGCTCGATTGTTGGAACGGATATTACTGAGCAAACACATCAAGTGATGAAAAATTTGCAGGCTATCGTTGAAGCCGCTGGATTGACAATGAATGACATTGTGAAAACCACCTGCTTTATCAGTGATATGAATAACTTTGTGACATTTAATGGGATCTACCAGTCTTATTTCTCTGAAGGCATCTACCCAGCTCGTTCATGTGTGGAAGTTTCTCGTCTACCAAAAGATGTGTTGATTGAAGTTGAGGCTGTCGTTGTAAAACAATAATAACAAGGCGGATGTATGAATAAGTGGATAAGACTTAGTTTTCTCATTCTTGGTGCTGGAACCATTTTCAAGTTATCCAGCATGAAAGATGTTTTCTATGTTCCTATGCAGCAAGATTGGGGACTAACTAATGCCCAAATTGGTTTTGGTTTTACTGTTTACACCATTGTCCAAACCATTGGTCTATTTTCATCGTTATATATTGCGGATAGATTTTCGAAAAAAATCCTTCTACCCGTGGGCTTAATTGGTGTTGGACTCTGTGGGGCATACTTATCCACTCTTCCTCCATTTACAGGTTATCTGATTGCGTTTGCCATCATGGCATTATTTGCCGATGTAATTTACTGGCCTGTACTACTTAAAGCCGTCCGTTTGCTGGGTGATAAAAAAGAGCAAGGGCGTCTGTTTGGTTTCCTAGAGGCGGGTCGTGGCGTTGTCGACGTCATTATTGCTTCCGGTGCACTCTATGTTTTCGTCCTGTTTGGTGAAGGTAAAGCCGGCATGCAAGCGGGATTAATGTTCTACACCATCGTGACGGTACTTATCGGTGTCATCACCTATTTCATCGTAACCGATGATGATAAAAAAGTGGTTGAAAACGCCTCAGAAGCTAACAAACAAGTTATTGAAGGGATAAAAAGTGTCATCAAATGTCCTAACTTGTGGTTAGCCTCGATGACTATCTTCTTTATCTATGCATCATACTGTGGATTGACTTACTTCATTCCATTCTTGAAAGATATCTATGCGCTACCAATTGCGTTGATTGGGGCTTACGGAATTATTAACCAATATGCCCTGAAGATGGTTGGTGGTCCAATTGGTGGATTCTTATCCGATAAAGTTTTTAAATCACCGACTAAATTCTTACAGTTCACCTGTTTATTATCCGCGGTTGCAATGGGTCTGTTTATGCTACTGCCCCATGAAACAATGAACGTCTATTTAGGCATGGCGGCAACCTTAGGATTCGGGGCGATTATTTTCTGCCAACGCGCTATCTTCTTCGCACCAATGGAAGAAATTGGAACTAAACGTGAATATGCCGGATCGGCAATGGCATTCGCTTGTATTCTTGGCTATATGCCGGCCATGTTCGCCTACGCTATCTATGGTTCTTTCTTAGATAACTACCCAGGAATTACCGGTTATAACTTTGTTTTTAGCATGATGATCATGTTCAGTTTACTCGGTTTTGTGACAGCTAAAATCTTAACTAAACGCATCAAACAACGCGAAGCTGACACTGCCACAGCAAATGAATAGACTTGAAATCACAGGTGAAAAAAATGACTAATATTGAAGCCCAAAAAATTATTGAACGAATTGATTCAATGCCGCTGTATCTTCATGCTTATGCATTCCATTTAAACATGAGAAAAGAGCGAATTTTACCCGATGATTTATTAGAGATAGCGAAAAAGCTTTATTTAACGGGCGCTAAAATCCATGTTGAAGATGGCGAAACTCAAGCACTGAAAACCATGAGTGACGAGCAATTAGAGGCATTTGGACAAAAAGCCAAAGAGTATAATCTCGACCTTAAAATTGAAACTAGCTCATCCGCAGCTAGCGCTATTGATGAAGCGGTACATATTGCGTTGAAAACCGGGGCAAGTTCTATTCGCTTTTACCCTCGCTATGAAGGCAACCTGCAAGACGTACTTCAAAAGGTCAAAGCGGATATCCAATACATCAAAGATACTCACGAACATACCGGTTTAAAATTTGTCATCGAACAGCATGAAGACTTGAAAAGTCATGAATTAAATCAGTTAGTTGAAGAAGCGGATTTCCCTAACTTTTCCCTACTGTTTGATTTTGGCAACATGTTCAACGCTAATGAACTGCCATTAGATGCTTTCGATAAAATGAAAGATAATATTACTCAGGTTCATATGAAAGATGCGGTTCGTGTTCCTGAAGGCAAAGGTTTTGGTCAT
Source organism: Providencia rustigianii DSM 4541 (assembly GCF_000156395.1). GTDB lineage: Bacteria > Pseudomonadota > Gammaproteobacteria > Enterobacterales > Enterobacteriaceae > Providencia > Providencia rustigianii. The sequence goes on along the minus strand of NZ_GG703822.1, from coordinate 41,357 downwards.
AAAGCCAGCCTGTCTGGTGAAGGTGAAGTCCCATTCAAAACATTGTTGAAAAAACTGATTTGTTTAGGTGACGAAAAGCCGCAAGTGGTCTCTTTTGGGTTAGAGGAAGAAGTGGATTATTACGCTCCTGCATTTCGTTTTGATGATGAAGGCGATAACCCGTGGATCCCATACCGCGGTGCAAGTGAAACCCCAATGCCAACTGAAGGGCTTGATGCCCGACTAGAAAAAGAGATGAATGACGCCATAAACCAACTCGCTTTTGTGCGAAATATTGCTGAAGAATTAAAACAAGAAGCGATCGCCGTTCTCAATAAATAGCGATATTTCCACTCAATAAAAAATCCGATTTCGTGATAAACGTTATCGGATTTTTTTATGTGAAAATAGATAGAATTTGTCAGCTATTTTTTATCGTAAACACTCGGTACAAATACGTTTCTTTCGATCATTTTCTCGATTTGTTTATTCAAAATGGTTTCGCGATAGTGTTTATGATTTCCTTGCGGCTCATGTAAATAGGTATTTTTCGGGTAGATTGGGTTTTCATAAATTAGCTGAGCACATTCGGTACGAATATCTTTCAACCAGTTACTCACCGAGGCATTAGAGCGGTGATAACGCATGGCTTCAATATCAATCACCCCATACACATAGGTTGAGCCGTTGGTATCTTCTTGTTTACCAACAATTTTACCCTTGTAATCCACAATCAATGAACGCCCACCACCGCAATCAATTGGCGCTTGCGTGGTTGGGAACATGTACATTGAACCGATGTTAGGTGCGACCACGTATAAGTTATTCTCCAATGCTCGGGCACGGTTAGAAATTTCAAATAGATCATTTTCAGTGAAGGGTGTCGGTAGAGAAGCTCGATAGACAACTTCCGCTCCATTCAATGCTAGACCGCGCCCATTTTCGGGGAAGTTGCCTTCCATCGCCATCATGATCCCTAAACGACCAATTTCAGTGTCAACGACAGGCCAAAAAGATTGTAATGAGCGCCCATATTTTTTTATCCATTCATCGTAGAGATCATGGGGAGAAGCGGAGCGTTCACAAGGTAATAACGATGACATTTTGTGATGCTTAAGAATGATGTTTCCCTTTGGATCAATAACGAAACCAACGTTAAACATAATACCCGGCCAGTCTGGGTCACGGGTTTTTGCCTGAGCCATGATGAACACATTCTGTGATTTGGCCAGCTCCCCTAATCGGTCAGTTTCAGGCCCCGGAATATCAATAGCGCCATCATTTAAGAATTCTGCAATGGGTAAATCGAGCGCTTCATCATTAAAACCTTGTAAAGCCCCTTCAGGGAGAACTAATAATCGAACAGGAAGATCCAACGACGATAACCATAACGCGCCATGGGATAGTTCCTCAAGATGGTCGATATTTTTCATAATATCGCTACGCGTTTTTATTCCCCAAGTGGTCGGAACTAAACCCACAACACCGTATGGCTTGATCATAATTATTCTCCGATTTTATTTTCGCATGGTCTGCATTGCATCATTCAAAAACTAAACTCATCGAATATTATGTATATGTTAATTTTATGTCAAACAAATATTAAATTAACCATATCGAATGATAAATCATGATATTCACCTGATTAATTCGCACTATTAAAATAATTATTGATATATTAACAAAATACCAACTGCTTTATTTTTAATAAATATCACCTTACGTTACAGTTAAAAATAAATCAATATTATCAATGCATTGATTATTTTATCCATATTTTAATTACTAATCTAAATTAATTAAGGAAATTATTTCTATTTTATAAATTAAATTAATAAGACATCAACTCTTAAATTTAATTAATGAAATAACCCGAAACAAAAGCTGCAAAGAATATCCATTAAATGCATTTATTGTACATTTCATTAACATTTCTATTGTGATTTAACCTAAAAAAGTAAAGTGTATTTGCGGCTTCCCAGATTTTAAAAAATAGATTTTCAGATTTAAAAAAATATAAGTACTTGCCATTAAAAATATCAGTCGAATTACGATTAGAGAGTGATTTATGACAATACAAACATCTGAAATTACATCTGTATCCTCCAAGCGTACTACCTTTAAAGTGATGTTAGTTTGCTGGTTAAGCATCCTATTTGAAGGTTATGACGTCGGTGTCATGGGGGCAGTTTTACCAACGCTATCTGAATATAAAGAGTGGAATTTAACACCAATAGAATTAGGCGCACTCAGTAGCTATACCTTAGTCGGTATGTTTTTTGGCGCATTTATTATCGGTACATTAAGTGAGTTATACGGTCGACGACGCATGTTGTTAATTTGTGTCACGCTATTTTCGACCACCATGCTAGCAACCGCTTTAGCGCCAACACCTTGGTTTTTTGGTCTGATGCGTTTTATTGGAGGGATTGGGCTAGGCGGTGTCATTCCCGTTGCCGCCGCACTAACCATCGAATATTCACCAACTGAAAAACGTTCATTTAACTATGCCATTATGTACTCAGGTTACTCACTCGGTATTCTATGTGCAGCATTAGTCGCCATTGCCATACTAAGCCAATTTGGTTGGCGGGGCGTGATGATTGTGGGGTCATTGCCTTTATTACTTATCTGGCCAATGGCTCGATTACTTCCTGAATCCATTGAATATCTCAATAACCGAGGACAACACGATAAAGCGAAAAAGCTCGCTGAAAAACTCGAAGTGGCTTATCACGAACCCATAAAAAATGAAAAGCAATCATCACGGAGTTTAAAAGAAGTCGTCGCCATCATTTTTTCAAAAGACTATCTCCGTGCAACCTGCTGCTTTTGGGTTGCACTATTTTGTGGTGGATTCATTGTTTATGGTTTAAATACGTGGTTGCCGTCAATCATGCGCAAAGAAGGCTACGATCTCGGCTCGAGTTTAACCTTCTTAGTGGTATTTAGTTTATCGTCGGCATTAGGCGGATTATTCCTCGGAAAAGTTGCTGATAGATGTGGAGCCAGAGGTACGGTTGCCTTTTTCTTCATGCTCGGTGCACTTGGCATCGGTTTGATGGTCTTCAAGCAAAGTATCTATATGAACTATCTGCTGGTGGGCATTGCTGGCATCGGATGTATCTCCGCGCCGCTAATTTTGACGGGCTATGTCGCTCATTTCTATCCATCAAGTGTTAGGGCATCAGCGACGGGTTGGACGATGAGTATTTCTCGTATTGGTGCTATGTCAGGGCCGATGTTTGGTGCTTATATTGCGAGTTTAGGTGTTGCCAGCAGCTGGAACTTTGCGGCATTTTCTGCGGTTACGATTATTGGCGGCATTGCCGTGATGCTATTACCAAGTAAACGGCTTTAGAGAGTAAACCGATGATCCCCTCTCGATAACAGAGGGGATTTCTCGATGATTCTTATTTCCAGAAACGTGCTATTTGAGTACGCAATGCCTCCGCCGTTGATTTACCTTTCTCACCAACCAATGCCCGTCCCGCGATAAATGCCTTCGCTTTAATGCCTTCAAATAAATGAATATCTTCTGGAACGATGCCCCCGGTGATAGACAGTTCGAGTCCTAAATCTGAAAGCTGGCGCATTTTAGTCAAATCATCAGAAGCCCAGCCAATACCAGCCAGTTCTGCATCTCTAGAGCGGTGATAAATAGCTTGTTTTATCCCTAAATCTACCCATTTTTTAGCATCATCTAGCGTCCAATTACCATACAGTTCAATTTGAATTTCTCTATCAAATTCGTCGGCAATTTTTTTGCATGCTTCAATGGTCGCAATGTGTGCAGCGGCAGAAACTGTAATCCAATCAGCTCCAGCCTCAAATGCCATACGCGATAAAATTGCGCCGCCATCCGTGGTTTTCATATCGCAGACAATGATATGCGATGGATGATTCTTACGCAGTGTTGAGACGGCTTTCATTCCTTCTGCAAACGCTAAAATAGTACCAATTTCGATGATATCGACAAAAGATTCCACATTATTAGCAACATGAATTGCATCACTAAGATTAGTTTGGTCTAACGCGATTTGAATAAGAGGCTGAGTCATCTGATTATCCTAATTTTTTATTTATAAAATGGCGATACCGAATGGGCACTTACGCTAATGCAGCATCAATAACCTGATAAACATCTTCAGCACTCATGCAGCGACGAATTTTATCGAGATCGATACCGGTTTCACTCTCTTCATCATCAAGAACTTGAGTGACTTCCATTAGCCCTTCCATATGTTCATCTGACGAGCTTCCCGCTAACGTAATCAACACATCGACGGGCTCATCCTCCCCATCAAAGAAAATAGGATTTTTCAGTGTGACAAGGGCAAATGCCGTTTTTAATACCCCATTTTCAGGGCGAGCATGAGGTAACGCTAAATTAGGGGCAATACAAATATAAGGACCCAACTCTTTCACACTACGAATAATTTCATCATGGTAATCTGATAAAATCGCTCCAGACGCAATCAACATATCCGTACCAATTTTAATCGCATCCTGCCAGTTATCCGCTGAAGCTTGTAGCTGTATAGAATTATTATCTATCAGTGATTGTTTAAAACCCATGGCATTGTTCTCCTTGGTTCATAGATATCAAACTGAATGATATCTATGACTAATTTAGTTATTAATTTTATTTAGAACCGCTAAAGTTATTATGAATAATTGCCAGTAACTCATCACCGAATGAATGGGGATTTAGCATGTTCTGTACACCCAGTACGAATTTACCTTCTCCCGCATCCATTTCAGAAGAAAGGTGTTTTGATGACACTATAATGTCTGTATTAGCGAGTTTTGATTTGTAATCAGAAACAGCACATGAATCCATAACATGCGGGATCCCTTTACCTTCAAGATATTTAGCAATTTTCATCTTCATCATCATCGATGAGCCTTGCCCATTGCCACATACGGCAAGAATACTGACGGGTCTGATAGTGTTTACTTGTGGAGTATCTTGAGTAACAGAGGCGGTGTCGACGGTAGCGTCAGATTGCGTTGAAGATATAACTTCCATGGCAGCTTGCGCATCTTCTTCGGCACGTAATCTTTTTGATGCGAAATACATATAGACAAAAGATAAACCAATTATGACAAAGAAGAAGTATTTGGAGAATGAGAGTCCTTGCATCACAGGCGGGAAAACTAATGCCCAATCAGCCATTCCCATCCAACCACTAAAATCCGTTCCTTGTCGACTAAACAATGAAATTGCCCATGCAGACCCAAACACCTCAATAATTCCCATGACAAAACAGATTTTCATGACCGCTTTCCAACCACCAAAATGGTTGGCAAACACGCCAATAGTGGCGTTGGAGAAGAACATAGGAATAAAGCCAGGAATAATCATGATCGGGGAGCTAAATGCCAACATGGTTAGCACCGCAGCAAATTGCCCTAATGCCCCCCACATAAAGCCGAATACCATGGCGTTTGGCGAAAAGGCGTAGATAGCGGCACAGTCAATGGCTAAAACAGCATTAGGAATAACCCGTTCAGAAATCCCTTTAAATGCTTCAGATAACTCAGCCACAAACATCCGCACCCCCGTCACAATGATTTGAATTGCCACGGCGAATTTCAAACCTGTTTCCAGAATGTAGATACTCCAATGCGTCTTACCTGCCATTTCTTGCAAATTAGTCAGACCAAAAGAGAGCAAAATAATACCGAAAAATACGGTCATTACGATGGCAGTGGCAGCTATACTGTCATGAAAAATGTGTAGCCACTTCGGTAATTTTAAGTTATCAACACTGTCATTTTTATCACCGAGTTTATGCGCTACTTTGGTAGCAACCCATGAAGCAAATTGCTGCTGGTGACCGATAGAAAATCCAGCTCCACCAGTAACCGCCTCTGTAGGTTTAAACATAATATTGGATGAAATTCCCCAATATAACGCCATCAATACCGCGGAATAGATAATGGTTTCCCACATGCTGGTACCCAGCACGAAATAGAATACGGCGATTAACCCCGCTTGCTGGAACATAATATGCCCAGTCAACATGATGGTTCGGATCCCCGTAATACGTCGAAAGAGAACCAATAATATATTGATCGCCAGGGCGATAAGAACGGTGTAACCCACCCACGAATAATTATCCCCCATGGTTTCCATGGTGGCCATCATTGAGGTATAGGGGTCAATAACTGAACCGGTAAGATGATGATATTCAGACATTTTTGCAATGACTGGTTTAAAGCTGGAAACGAGAGTATCGGCTCCAACCTGCACTAACATAAAGCCGACAATTGTTTTGATCGTTCCTTTCAGGATGGTTGTTCCATCTCTTTTTAGAAGCCAGTAGCCAATTAATGTCACCAATCCCAGTAATAAAGGGGCTTTCGTCATCACTTGGCTGTAAAAAATATAGAATGAGTTGTACAGAAAATCCATATTTTTACCCCTAAACCAAATTTAGTTTGAATTATTATCTAATTTAAAAATACATTACCCTGATCCCATACAAGCATTCTCACGCTATAATCAAACTGCTCATCAATTTAATCACTAAAATGCACACAGGAATCACAAGCAATCACCAAATGCTCACTTATGATTATTTTAATTGCTACTTTTTGACCAGTAAAAAACCATACTTTTGTTGTGCTGATCACAACAAATATAGTAAAAATGATATTTTACAATAAGTTATTTATTTTATTTAGCATGGTAATTTTTAAATTTAGCTAGTTGACAATTTTCACAATGATCATATAGAATCAAATTCAATCATTTTGAATCATAACTTGTCATCGCTAAATACTGAAAATGATTATACAGAAATAAGGCGCTAGACATGAATGAGACACAAAGACATTATGAAATTTTGTCTTTACTGAAAAAAAATCAAATCATTAACGTATCTTTTATTACTGACCATTTTAATATTTCCCCAGCAACAGCACGTCGAGATATCGCAAAACTCGATGAGCAAGGAAAACTAAAAAAAATACGTAATGGCGCAGAGCGCATTGAAGAAAAAAGAAATAAATGGTCACCATTGAATAGCACTGACCATTATGAAGAAAAATCACAGATTGCCGTCAAAGCAGCTGAGCTTTGTCAGCCGGGAGATAGCGTTGTCGTCAACTGTGGTTCAACCGCCTTTCTTCTTGGGCAACAACTGTGTGGCAAAGGTGTACAAATAGTGACGAACTATTTCCCGCTAGCCAGTTATTTAATTGAAGAAGAACATGAAGATGTGGTGCTCATTGGTGGGCAATATAATCGCACACAAGGTATTTTCTTGAACCCAGCGCTTAGTACATTAATGGGGTATGCCGGAAACTGGATGTTTACGTCAGGAAAAGGGCTCACGGAAACTGGGCTATACAAAACAGATATGCTGACTGCGGTCGCTGAACAACAAATGTTAGATCGCATAGATAAATTAGTTGTCGTCGTGGATAGCTCTAAAGTGGGAAACCGAACAGGTATGTTATTTTGCCCCACCAATAAAATTGACTATCTGATCACAGGTAAAAACGCCGACCCTAAAATTATCCAAGCCATCGAAGCACAAGGCACTCACGTCATTCTCGTATAATTAGATTTAATTATCTAATTCAATGAATTAACAAATTTATTCTGTATTTCGCCTTATTTCTATAAATAAGGCGCTAATCCCTTACATTTGAAATTCTGGATAGGAAAGGTGTTGCTATGAGTAAAGTAAATGAAATTACCCGTGAATCTTGGATTTTAAGCACGTTTCCAGAATGGGGAACTTGGCTCAATGAAGAGATCGAAAAAACCGTTGTAGAACCAAACACATTCTCAATGTGGTGGCTCGGATGTACTGGTATTTGGTTGAAAAGCGAAGGTAACACTAATATTTCTATCGATTTTTGGTGTGGTACAGGTAAAAAAACCCAGAAAAATCCATTAATGAATCAGCAACACCAAATGATGAGAATGGGGGGAGTTGAAGCATTACAGCCTAATTTGCGCACCTCAATTTTCCCATTGGATCCCTTTGCTATCAAGAATGTCGATGCGATTTTAGCCTCCCATGACCATGCTGATCACATTGATGTTAACGTGGCAGCTGCTGTTCTACAAAACTGTGGTGACCATGTGAAATTTATTGGTCCACAAGCCTGTGTAAACCTATGGACTGGTTGGGGCGTGCCGGAAGATCGCTGCATTGTGGCCAAAGTGGGTGATGTCATTGAAGTGGGCGATATGAAAATCCGTGTTCTGGATTCTTTTGACCGAACTGCACTCGTGACGCTACCAAAAGGCGTTTCGTCTTATGATAAAGAGATTTTAGATGGTATGGATGAGCGCGCGGTGAACTACTTGATTGAAACCACAGGCGGTTCAGTTTATCACTCTGGAGATTCCCACTATTCAAACTATTATGCCGCACATGGCAATCGCTATAATATCGATGTGGCATTATTGTCATTCGGTGAAAATCCTCGCGGAGTCACCGATAAAATGACCTCTTCCGATATCTTACGCGCCGCAGAATCTTTAGACTGCACCACCGTCATTCCATTCCATCATGACATTTGGGCTAACTTCCAAAATGATCCTCGTGAAATTGAAGTCTTGTGGAACATGAAAAAAGAGCGCTTACAATATAAATTTGCCCCATTCTTCTGGCAAGTTGGCGGCAAATATACTTACCCAACCGATAAAGGACGCATGCATTATCAGCATTTCAGAGGCTTCCAAGATATCTTTAAAAATGAACCAGAACTACCGTATAAAGCCTTCTTGTAAGATTTTTTGCATCGTTTCATTGCGCTTTTTCGACCTGATAATCAACATTATCAGGTCTTTTTCTATCAAAAAATGCCCTAAAAAATATTTTCAATTCCCTGCATCCAAATTCATTTCCTTGTCGTCTCTCTTATTGATACCCATACAACAAGGAAATAATAATGAACATTCGCATCGCAGCCACTCTGTTAAGCCTGTTTGCCTTTTCAGCAACAGCCTCCGATATTTCAACTCAGCAAACCACACTAGGTCAGGTTTATACCAATAACCAAGGTATGACGCTCTATTACTTTGATAATGATAAACCTGATCAATCCGTTTGCTATGATGATTGCGCCAAACTCTGGCCACCATTATTAGTAAACGATGAAACGTCATCCCTGCCCGGTTTAAATAAAATCCAACGTAAAGATGGAAAAATGCAGTGGGCAATGAACCACCAACCTCTCTATTTGTGGAGTAAAGATAAAAAACCCGGTGATATTACCGGTGCAGGCGTTAAAAATATTTGGTCAATTTCTCGAGCAGACAGCATACCCGTCAATGTATATAGCACCAATAACGGTAAGGTTTTAACCAATAAAGCGAAGATGTCTCTCTACACCTTCACTAAAGACAGTGATGGACTATCATCATGTAATGGTGATTGCGCGATTAAGTGGCCACCATTAGCGGCACAACAAGGTGATGTAGCCAGTGCTCCATTTAGCGTTGTCTCTCGCCAAGATGGTACCTATCAATGGGCTTACCAAGGCAAGCCATTGTATACATGGATAAACGATAAGAAACCGGGCGATATCACAGGCGATAAAGTGGCAAATGCTTGGAACTTGGTTGTTTTGCCATAACGTTATGAGGTGAACGTGAGCGCAGAAAGCAATGAGCTAGAAACATTATTTTCGCAGATAAAACTGGGAGATCAGCACGCTTTTGAGCGATTTTATAGCCTAACAAATCGTAAGTTATATGGGCTGTTGGTCAATATCGTCGCCGATCGAGACATCGCGGCGGATCTCCTGCATGAAGGATATCTCAAGATCTGGTTCTCTGCATCGAGCCATTATGTGATATCGCCTTGGGCATGGTGCTGTCAGTTAATGCGTAATTTAGCGATAGATCATGTTAGAAAACAGGGGCGAATGCCGAAGTTTGAAGATATAGATCTCTCTTTAGAAATTGCTATTGATGATCCTGTTACTGAAGCTTCACAGCAGCTTGACCGCTGTTTTCTCGCGCTCACAACCGAAAAACAGCAAGCCATAAAGCTTGCTTATATTCATGGTTATTCTCATGAAGAAATCGTGAAGCGCCTTGCTCATCCTCTTGGCACTATCAAATCATGGATACGACGAGGCTTAAAGGAGCTAAAACAATGCATAAGCGCCTAACACCGCTTCGTTATAGCAACCCAGCCATACGCGAACATTTGGTGAGCCAGTATGTGCTCGGCACATTATCAACCAACGCCAGAAAGCGCTTAGAATCCTTGATGGCTAGCGATACCTCTTGGACTGAATTAGTCACACAGTGGCATGCATACCTTTATAGGCTAGAACCAATGGCAGTAGATAAGCCACCAGCATGGGTATGGAAAGATATCAAATCGGTGATCAGTAAAAAAGAAAAAATACCGTTTTATCACCGTGTTTGGCGATACAAATGGTCACTCATCCCATGGGTGTGTTCTCTCTTTTTGTTCGTTTTTTCCAGCGTGATGTTACTGCAACCAACCCCTCAAGTTGCTACGCCGAGCTATATCGCCACCATGTCATCTCAAGAGAGAAATGACCATTTTGTACTGATGGCATACAAAGGGGATAAACCCGGAAAATCACGCCTTCAGTTGGAATGGAACAGCCAATATCCGTTACCGGAAGGTCATATGGGAAATGCGATGATTTGGGCTAAGAATAAGGTAACAGGAGAAATTTCACTACTGGGACGTTTTGATGAATTGCAGTCCACTCGCTTACTCACCCCAACTGAATGGAAAATGATCAAAAATAGTAGCGAGCTTTTGATCACCGAAAATAGTGAACCAAACAGCACGCTCTTATTTAAAGGAGCATGTATTGAGTTACTAAGTTCCACTTAATACCGCCATGCTTCATTGAAAAAGGTCAGCATTTTTTACAATGCCGACCTTTTTTCACTAAGGGATCACACCCAGTAATTTAAACCAAAAATAATCGAGGGGAACAAGTAAAACAAAGGTCAAAATAAACAGAATGAGGCATAGGCGGATCCCATCCATTAGCGGCACTCTTCCCATTCCCATCGCGACGATAATCGGTGAAGCTTGATAAGGCAGCAGCGGTGTTGAGTAGCCAATCACTTGGATCATTAAAACGGCAATTAACGGTAAGCCCGTCGCCGTAGAAAGCGATTCGGCTAATGGTGTATACAATGCAGGAACGCCGTTAGCTGTGACCACAAAGTTTAATCCGCTGGTTAACCCAACTAGGCTACCGAAATCCATAAATGGGCTATTCGGGTCTAATGGCAACATTTTCTGCAAGTAAGTGCCTACCACCATGCCTACATTTGAGTAACTAACCAACGTAGCAAGGCTTAAGATCCCCGCCACATAAATACAGGTGCGGATATTGACCGCTTTTACAAATTCATCGTTTGTGACGAAGCCCACTTTCGGCAATAAACAGAAACACGCAGCCACCAGCCCAACCCAAGCGGGCGATATTCCATGCGTGGTATCTGTAATCCAAAAAAGTAAGGTTATCGCCAATACAATACCGAGTTTTTTCTCATTACGGGTCATTGGCGGTAAGCTTTTCTGCTCACCAATAGGCTGTAATTTTGCTGGAAAAAGGAAGTAGATGCACAAAACCACCAGCGCCCCTTTTAGCAGCCCCAAAATCGGCATATGGAGAAATAAGTAATTTAGATAGGATAATTTGATGCCGTAAGTGGTTTCTATGGCGCCAGCCATCACTAAATTGGGAACGTTTGCTGGTAAAACCGTGGCAGAAAGTTGGAAAGTGCCAAACCCCACCGCCAACGCTAAACCAATTCGCCCTCGGCTACCACTGACTAACCCCACTTTGTCCGCAATCGCCATCACGATCGGCATTAGTAGCGCAATTCGCCCCATATTTGACGGCATAATAAAGGCTAATCCATACGCCAGAATGACCACGCCAATAATCAATTTTAACCATGAACTGGTGAAACGCCCTGAGATATGTTGGGCAATACGCTCTGCCAACCCCACTTTATTGATGGCAAATCCCAGAATAAACCCACTAAGAACAAGCCAAAAGGCTTCTGAGGTGAATCCCGAAAACAGAATGTTGGTAGGTGCCAGATGTAAACATGCAGCAGCTGCAAAAAACAGCAATGCGACTAAATACTCAGGCAATTTGCCTGTCGCCCAAAACCCTATTGTGATTGCGATGACAACTGCACTGAGCCATTCAAATTCTGCCATCTACTTCGCCCTATTATAATTTTTAGCGGTCAAATTTATTGCTTAATACTACACCAAACAATTTAAGGAGCACTAAAAATTGGTAGGGAATATATAAATACGTAATTAATTAAATATCGTCAGATTTTTATCAATTAACCTGATATTTTTTGTGGCTTATTAGCCCTATTTTAGGTGGGAAAAGCAATAAAAAACCGATATAACTGATTAGGTTATATCGGCTATATATTTAACTTTTTATATCAGCGTGCGATTACTCTACCGTCACCGATTTTGCCAAGTTACGTGGCTGATCGACGTCTGTACCTTTGATTAAAGCAACATGGTAAGACAGTAATTGCAGTGGCACCGTATAGAAAATTGGCGCGATTAACTCTTCCACATGTGGCAGAGAAATAATCTTCATATTTTCACTTGCTACAAAGCCAGCATCTTGGTCAGCGAACACATACAGCAAACCGCCACGAGCACGAACTTCTTCAATGTTAGATTTTAATTTTTCTAACAGTTCGTTGTTCGGTGCGATGATAATTACTGGCATATCCGCATCAATCAGTGCTAATGGGCCGTGTTTTAACTCACCTGCCGCATAAGCTTCCGCATGGATATAAGAGATCTCTTTCAGTTTTAACGCACCTTCGACCGCGATCGGGAATTGTTCCCCGCGACCTAAGAATAGTGCGTGGTTTTTATCAGAGAAATCCTCTGCTAAAGCTTCGATCACTTTATCCTGTGACAGCATGCTTTCAATGCGAGCAGGTAGAGCATGCAGGGCATGAGCAATACTTTCTTCCAGTTCAGGTTTAGCGCCTTTTAAACGTCCCATGTATGCCACCAGCATTAATAGAACGGTTAATTGAGTGGTAAACGCTTTCGTCGAAGCAACGCCAATTTCAGCACCCGCTTTGGTCATCAGTGCAAATTCAGATTCGCGAACTAATGAAGAGCCGCCCACGTTACAAATTGCCAACGATGTTAAGTAACCTAACTCTTTAGACAGGCGTAAAGCCGCTAAAGTATCTGCCGTTTCCCCTGATTGGGAAATGGTGATCATCAAACTACCTTTACGGTGAGCCGGTTTACGATAGCGATATTCAGACGCAATTTCCACGTCGCAAGGGATACCTGCTAAAGATTCAAACCAGTAACGCGCAACCATGCCCGCGTTAAAGGATGTCCCACAAGCGACAATTTGGATATGGTCAACTTGAGACAAAATTTCACTGGCTTTAGGACCTAACTCACTGAGGTCGATACCGTTATCTTGGCTAAAACGCCCTTCAAGCGTGTTTTTAATTGCCATCGGTTGTTCATAGATCTCTTTTTGCATGTAATGGCGGTAAGCGCCTTTATCACCCGCATCGTACTGAACACTCGATTCAATTTGCTCGCGCTCAACCGCATTACCCTGCTTATCAAAAATACGCACAGTGCGACGAGTGACTTCAGCAATATCCCCTTCTTCAAGGTAGATAAAGCGGCGAGTCACTGGCAATAGAGCCAGTTGGTCGGAAGCTAAGAAATTTTCACCAACACCTAACCCGATAACTAATGGGCTACCAGAACGTGCTGCGACTAATAATTCAGGATTACGGCTATCCATAATAACGGTGCCGTAGGCGCCGCGTAATTGAGGAATAACACGTTGAACAACATCCAGTAATTCACCACCTTTTTGTTGTTCATGATGAACAAGGTGAGCAATCACTTCAGTGTCAGTGTCTGAACTGAAAATATAGCCAAGCTGTTTTAGCTCTTCTTTCAGCTCTAAATAGTTTTCGATAATCCCGTTATGGACAACGGCAATATAGCCAGAGGTATGAGGGTGAGCATTACGCTCACTCGGAACACCGTGAGTCGCCCAACGAGTATGTGCAATCCCTGTTCCGCCAGATACTGGGTTTTTTTCAGCTTCTTCCGCCAGCATTTGTACTTTACCGACTTCACGTAAGCGTTGAAGATGACCTTCATGGTCAACAACCGCCATACCCGCAGAGTCATAACCACGGTATTCTAAACGGCGAAGACCTTCTAATAGAATTTCCGCGATATCACGTTGTGCGACTGCACCAACAATTCCACACATATTAAGTTATTCCTAAATAAAGGGGATTTCCCCTCTTTGTGTCGCAACCTGATTGTTATACAGCTTTCACTGTTCCCCAGCCTTGTAGAAACGGGGATATTTTATTGTTCTATTTTGATATGTAGCTTTGTTGCTACTTTATATCAATATCTTTCTTTTTATATTAAAAACGACAGACTCACATTGCTAAATACTTATACTGCTTATCATAGGAGAGATAATCATATCTCTCCTCAATCTTTACTTATTTTTTCTTTACCGGACGCTGCCAGTTTTTAATGTGTGTTTGTTTTACGCGGCTTACTACCAACTCGCCCTCGTGAACATCTCGAGTTACCGTGGTACCAGCCCCGATGGTCGCACCATTCGCCACACATACTGGAGCGACTAACTGCGTATCGGATCCTACAAACACATCATTACCAATAACGGTTTTAAACTTATTCGCGCCATCGTAGTTACATGTAATGGTTCCAGCGCCAATATTTACATTGTCACCGATTTGAGCATCACCCAAATAACTTAAATGACCGGCTTTCGATCCTAAACCTAATGAGGCATTTTTCATTTCCACAAAGTTACCTACGTGGGATTTTGCCGCCAATTTAGCACCTGGACGTAAACGAGTGAAAGGACCAACCGTACATTCTGTCGATAATTCAGAATTTTCAATGACGGTATATGGGCTGATAACTGAGTTATCGCCAATCACACAGTCTTTCAACACGCAGCCTGTTTGGATGTGGACATTGTTACCCAATGTCACGTTACCTTCGATGATAACGTTAGTGTCAATCACCACATCACGACCATGAGTTAAGGTTCCACGAATATCAAAACGTGCAGGATCAATGAGCATCACTCCCGCCAGCAGTAACTTCTCAGCCTGTTCTTTTTGATAGATACGCTCTAACGCAGCAAGTTGCAGGCGGTTATTAACACCTTCCATTTCACTGAGATGGCTTGGGTGAACAGTGGCAATCTTGTTACCTTCTTTATGTGCAAGAGCAATAATATCGGTAATATAGTATTCGCCTTGCGCATTGTTATTGTTCAATTGGGCTAACCAGCGGTTAAAATCTTTTCCGCTCGCGACCATAATACCAGTATTGATTTCTTGGATTTTACGTTGTTCTTCAGACGCATCCTTTTGTTCGATGATCCCAACAACTTCACCATTTTCGCGGATAATACGACCATAACCCGTTGGGTTATCTAAAATAACCGTCAGTAATCCAATACCGCCTTCAGGTTTGACTGCAATAAGACGCTGCAAAGTATCTTTGGATATTAAAGGAACGTCGCCATACAGCATGATGATGTCTTCATCATCTTGGAAGTGAGGTGCAGCTTGCTGCATTGCATGGCCAGTACCTAATTGCTCAGCTTGCAGAACCCAGTTTAAGTTTTGTTCGCCCAGTTTTTCTTTCAGTAAATCACCGCCATGTCCGTATACCAGATGAATATCCGATGCACCGATTGATTTCGCAGTATCAATCACATGCTGAACCATTGGTTTACCTGCCAGTAAATGCAGAACTTTCGGTAAGTCTGAATACATCCTAGTGCCTTTACCGGCAGCTAAAATCACGACACTTTTTCTTTGCACAGTCATATTTTCCTGAAACTCCAACTTTGGGGTGAAAGTAAACCTATTTCCTGCATAAATTACTACATATTTCGCACAAATAAAAAAGCCAGTTAGTCAAACTAACTGGCTTTTCTTATATTGCTATCATTACATTAGCTTTTTAGTTAACTCGATAACTCGAAGTTTCGCTATTGCTTTTGCAAGTTCTGCTGATGCCTGAGCATAATCAACATCGCCGTGTGCTTTGCGGATATGTTCTTCCGCTTTGCGTTTAGCTTCCACTGCACGAGCTTCGTCTAAATCTTTACCACGGATCGCTGTATCAGCAAGTACGATAACACCAGTTGGTTGAACTTCTAAGATACCGCCTGAGAGGTAAATTAGTTCTTCTTCACCAAACTGCTTGGTAATGCGTACCATGCCTGGTTTTATGGCAGTCAGCAGAGGGGTATGCTGTGGATAAATCCCCAGCTCACCTTCACTACCTGTCACCTGAACTTTCTGTACTCGGCCGTCAAACATCTGTTTTTCAGCACTGACAACGGTCAGGTGGAATGTCATTGCAGATACCATATCAACCCCTCGTCAGATGGATTAAAGCGTTTTCGCTTTTTCCACAGCTTCGTCAATGGTACCAACCATATAGAACGCTTGTTCTGGCAGGTGGTCGTAGTCACCGTTCAGGATACCGCTGAAGCCACGAATGGTGTCTTTCAGAGAAACGAACTTACCTGGTGAACCAGTAAAGACTTCAGCAACGAAGAATGGTTGAGACAGGAAGCGCTGGATCTTACGAGCACGAGCAACAACCAGTTTGTCTTCTTCAGACAATTCATCCATACCCAGGATTGCAATGATATCTTTCAGTTCTTGGTAACGTTGCAGAATTGACTGAACGCCACGAGCGACATCATAGTGCTCTTGACCAACGACGAGTGGGTCTAATTGACGGCTGGTGGAATCCAGAGGGTCAACCGCAGGGTAGATACCCAGAGATGCGATTTGACGGCTCAGAACTACGGTTGCGTCTAAGTGAGCAAATGTTGTTGCTGGTGATGGGTCAGTTAAGTCATCCGCAGGAACGTAAACCGCTTGAACAGACGTGATAGAACCGGTTTTGGTAGAAGTGATACGTTCTTGTAGAACACCCATCTCTTCTGCCAATGTTGGCTGATAACCTACCGCTGAAGGCATACGACCTAACAGTGCTGATACTTCAGTACCTGCCAGTGTATAACGATAAATGTTGTCAACGAACAGCAGTACGTCACGACCTTCGTCACGGAATTTTTCAGCCATAGTCAGACCAGTCAGCGCAACACGCAGACGGTTTCCTGGTGGCTCGTTCATCTGGCCATAAACCAGTGATACTTTATCCAGAACGTTAGAATCAGTCATTTCATGATAGAAGTCGTTACCTTCACGGGTACGCTCACCAACACCAGCGAATACTGAGTAACCTGAGTGCTCAATCGCGATGTTACGGATCAGTTCCATCATGTTTACTGTTTTACCAACACCCGCACCACCGAACAGACCAACTTTACCACCTTTCGCGAATGGACAGATTAAGTCCATTACTTTGATACCGGTTTCTAGCAGTTCTGTTGAGTTAGCTAATTCTTCATAGCTTGGCGCTGAACGGTGAATAGACCAGCGCTCTTCTTCGCCGATATCACCTTTCATATCAATAGGGTCACCCAGAACGTTCATGATACGTCCCAGAGTTGCTTTACCTACTGGTACTTCAATTGGGTGTTCTAAGTTTACAACTTCTAAACCACGGCTCAGACCATCTGATGTACCCATTGCGATACAACGGACAACACCACCGCCTAACTGCTGCTGAACTTCCAACACCAGTTTTTCTTTACCGTTAATAACCTCAAGAGCATCGTACACTTTTGGTACGCTATCTTGAGGGAACTCGACGTCCACAACGGCGCCGATTACCTGGATAATCTTTCCAGTAGCCATCTTGAATCCTCTACGTAATTCGTAAACCTAGCTGTTAAACCGCGGCTGCACCAGAAACAATTTCAGTCAGTTCCTGAGTAATGCTGGCCTGACGAGCTTTGTTGTAAACCAACTGCAACTCTTTGATCAGTTCTCCGCCGTTATCTGTAGCGGCTTTCATCGCTACCATTCGAGCGGCCTGCTCACTAGCTAGGTTTTCAACGACGCCCTGATAAACCTGCGACTCGATATAACGACGCAGTAGGGTATCCAGCAACGCCTTAGGATCGGGTTCATATAAATAATCCCAAGATTTCTTCTTCAGTGTTTCGTCATCGCTCGCTGGCAATGGCAGTAACTGAAGAATAGTTGGCTCTTGAGACATTGTATTGACGAACTTATTGTTCACCGCATACAGTTTATCTAAACGCCCTTCATCATAGGCTTGTAGCATAGAGTTAACTGGACCAATCAAGTCTGAAAGGGTTGGGTTATCCCCCATTCCGGTTACTTGTGAAACGACATTGCCGCCCACAGTTCCGAAGAATGCTACCGCTTTAGAGCCGATTAAAGCCAAATCAACCTGAACGTTTTTTTCAGACCATACTTTCATGTCTGCAAGCAGTTTTTTGAACAAGTTAATGTTCAAACCACCACACAAACCACGGTCTGTTGAAACAACCAAATACCCGACGCGTTTCACTTCACGCTCTTCGAGATATGGGTGTTTATATTCCAGATTACCTAACGCAAGGTGACCAATCACACTGCGCATGGTTTCTGCATAAGGACGGCTGGACGCCATGCGTTCCTGCGTTTTACGCATTTTGGACGCCGCGACCATTTCCATCGCTTTAGTGATTTTCTGTGTGTTTTGCACACTTCCAATCTTAGAACGTATCTCTTTTGCGCCGGCCATTTCTGCTTCTCCTTATTAACCAGACGGCCCATAAAAATTCACGGGCCGAATAGTATTACCAGGACTGGGTGGCTTTGAATGATTCGAGCAGTTTATTCAACTTAGCTTCGATATCATCATTGTATTTACCAGCCAGGCCAATTTCGTTCATAAGGTCAGCATGCTCGCGCTGTGCAAATGAAACTAACGCTTCTTCAAATGCACAAATTTTAGCCAACTCAACATCGTCCAGATATCCACGTTCTGCAGCAAACAGAGACAGTGCCTGCTCTGCTACTGACATTGGTGCATACTGTTTCTGTTTCAGCAATTCAGTTACTTTCTGACCATGGCTCAACTGTTTACGAGTTGCGTCATCGAGGTCGGAAGCAAACTGAGCAAAAGCTGCCAGTTCACGGTATTGAGCCAGTGCGGTACGGATACCACCAGACAGTTTCTTAATGATTTTAGTCTGAGCAGCACCACCAACACGAGATACTGAAATACCCGGGTTAACCGCTGGACGAATACCAGAGTTAAACAGGTTAGATTCCAGGAAGATCTGACCATCAGTAATCGAAATTACGTTTGTTGGTACGAATGCAGAAACGTCACCCGCTTGGGTTTCAATGATTGGCAGAGCAGTCAATGAACCGGTTTGACCTTTCACTTCACCTTTAGTGAATGCTTCTACGTAGTCAGCGTTAACACGAGCAGCACGCTCAAGTAAACGTGAATGCAGATAGAAAACATCACCTGGGTATGCTTCACGTCCTGGTGGACGACGCAGCAACAGTGAAATCTGACGGTATGCAACAGCCTGTTTAGACAGGTCATCATAAACAATCAGAGCATCTTCACCACGGTCACGGAAATATTCACCCATCGCACAACCAGAGTATGGTGCTAAGTATTGCAATGCAGCTGATTCAGATGCAGTAGCAACAACAACAATGGTATTTTCCAGAGCGCCGTGTTCTTCGAGTTTACGTACTACGTTAGAAATCGTAGATGCTTTCTGACCGATAGCAACGTAAACACATTTGATGCCAGAATCACGCTGGTTGATGATTGCATCGATCGCCAGAGCTGTTTTACCAGTTTGACGGTCACCGATGATAAGCTCACGCTGACCACGGCCGATTGGAATCATCGCATCGACTGATTTATAACCAGTCTGTACTGGTTGATCAACTGATTGACGTTCGATAACGCCCGGAGCAATAACTTCTACAGGAGAGAAGCCATCGTGCTCAACAGGACCTTTACCATCAATTGGTTGACCCAGAGTATTCACTACACGTCCTAGCAGACCACGGCCTACTGGAACTTCAAGAATACGACCTGTACATTTAACTTTCATGCCTTCTGCTAAGTCAGCATAAGGACCCATTACAACCGCACCAACAGAGTCACGCTCTAAGTTCAGTGCAATTGCGTAACGGTTGCCAGGCAGTGCGATCATCTCACCCTGCATGACTTCGGCTAAACCGTGAATACGAATGATACCGTCGTTAACGGATACAATCGTACCTTCATTGTGAGCTTCACTCACAACATCGAACTGAGCAATACGCTGTTTGATCAGTTCGCTGATTTCGGTGGAATTCAGTTGCATATGCTCCAGTCCCCTTAAGACTGCAAGACGTCAGTTAAACGCTCTAAGCGACCGCGGATACTCCCATCAATGACGAGGTCTCCAGCACGAATGATCACTCCAGCAATAACAGACTTGTCAATTTTGCAATTCAGCTTAACTTTGCGTGACAGACGTTTTTCCATCGCGGCAGAAATTTTAGCTGACTGCTGTTCACTCAGTTCGTTAGCAGAAAGAACATCAACTTCAACAGTTGATTCCAGTGCATCGCGCAATTGAATAAATTGAGCTAATACTTCTGGTAAAGTCGTCAAACGACCATTTTCAGCCATGACACGAATCAGATTTTGAACATGCTCGTCAATTTCATCCCCACAAACAGAGATAAACGTTTTAGCTAATGTTTCTGGTGCAATAGAACCAGAAAGCAGCTCACCAACCTGTTCATTGCGCGTCACCTCAGCGGTGAAGGCCAGCATATTCTGCCAGCTCGCAACAGCTTGGTTTTCCACAGCAAAGTCAAAAGCTGCTTTGGCGTAGGGGCGAGCTACAGTAGCAATTTCAGACATGCCCCTCCCTCCTTACAGTTCAGCGACTAGTTTATCAACGATGTCGCTGTTAGCAGCTTCATCCACGGAACGTTCGATGATCTTCTCGGCACCTGCGATAGCAAGCATCGCAACCTGTTTACGTAACTCTTCACGTGCACGTTTACGCTCAGCATCAATTTCAGCTTGCGCTTGTGCTACGATTTTTGCACGTTCTGCTTCAGCTTCTGCTTTAGCTTCATCAATCATTTGAGTGCGTTGTTTATTCGCTTGCTCGATGATGACTTGTGCTTCAGCTTTCGCTTTTTTCAGTCGGTCGGTTGCGTCGGTTTGCGCCAGTTCCAGGTTCTTTTTAGCACGTTCTGCGGAAGATAAACCGTCAGCAATTTCTTTCTGACGTTTTTCAATGGCCGCCATAATTGGTGGCCATACATACTTCATACAGAACAAAACAAACAGGACAAACGCGATAGCCTGGCCGAGGATTGTTGCATTCAGATTCACAGACAATACCTCTTATTTATTAGTGAGTTAATGTTCTTAATGTGTTCCGTAACGCTAATTAGGCAACAGCGAACATTACATACAAGCCCAGACCTACAGCAATCATCGGAATAGCATCTACCAGACCCATTACGATAAAGAACTGTGTACGCAGCAGAGGGATTAAATCTGGCTGACGAGCAGCGCCTTCTAAAAATTTACCACCTAGGATGCCGATACCGATCGCAGCACCGATCGCCGCTAAACCCATCATAATAGCGGCAGCCATGTACAGCAGATCCATATTCAGGTTTTCCATGACAGTCTCCAGTTTGTTTCAGTTAATACAATTATTGATAGTTAAATTAGTGCTCTTCAGAAGCCATCGACAGATAGACAACAGTCAGAACCATAAAAATAAAGGCTTGTAGCGTAATAATCAGTATGTGGAAGATAGCCCAAGGCAGGCTTAACAACCACTGTGACCACCACGGAAGCAGAGCCGCGATAAGAATAAAGATCAATTCACCTGCATACATGTTACCAAACAGTCGCAGACCGAGTGATACAGGTTTTGACAGCAGGCTAACCCCTTCAAGAATCAAGTTTACAGGGATAAAGATCGGATGATTGAAAGGCTGCATTGTGAGCTCTTTCGTGAATCCGCCAATTCCTTTCATCTTGATGCTGTAAAAGATTATTAGGATAAACACACCAACCGCCATAGATAAAGTCACACTCACGTCTGCTGTCGGTACTGCACGCAGAGCAGGTAACCCTAAATAATGTTCACTTATGTAAGGAAGGAAATCGATTGGGAGTAAATCCATCAGGTTCATTAAAAATACCCAGACGAACACCGTTAATGCCAGAGGGGCAATAACTTTGCTCTTCCCGTGATACATATCACGGACTGAGTTATCAACGAAACCAATGATCAGTTCTATTGCAGTCTGTAACTTACCGGGTACGCCACTAGTCGCATTGGCCGCAACTCTTCTAAATAGCCACAGGAACAGAGCCCCGAGAACTACAGAGAAAAAAAGCGAGTCAATGTTTAACGTCCAAAACGTTGGACTAGCGTGGGGATCGACCAACTCAAAGGTACGTAAGTCCAACTGAAGATTCCTCAGATGGTGACTTATATACTCATTTGTAGTCATCACTTCTCCTGATGCAGACATGATGCCTCTTACCCTTTTGTAGTTTAAAAATGCTTACCGTTTTACAACGGCTGGTGCAACAATCTGAACAATCAGCACCGCTAAATAGGTCAAACCCAGTGGTGTTAGTGACGCTTTAAACACACCAAAAGCAACAACTAAGACAGTTATAGTTGTAACAACCTTTAACCCTGCTCCTAATGCAAAGAACCAGGCAATGCGGACAGGTTCATCCTCTTCTTTTGCTTTTTGAAAGCGTGTTAGTAGCATAAATACGACATTGGGTAACCAGCATGCTAACCCGCCAGCAAGAGCAGAGGCTCCCCATTCTATACTATTTGCACAGAAAGCCCCACTGAGGATTACAAAAGTTATTAACTGAATAGACAGTTGCTTAATCGCATTACCGCCATAAAGAGAAACAGACATAACTTTGTGTACTCCCAGCTCTTCTCAGCCTAAGAAACGCTAAGTGTTGTATAAAACTGCCTTTGCTTAAATGTGTCAAGAGACAAAAACGAGCAAATTATACGGGCAGGCGAAATGAATTCAATCAGTAAGTAGCGAAAAGGTGAATAAATATTTAATTTTTTCGAGATAGCGCAGAATTAACACAGATGAAACTAATAATTTATTAACGATTGGTTGCTTAAAAATAACTTTATGTGATTAAGATCACAACAAATATTAATCTATTGATTAATAACCTCACTGTTTATCAGGTTAGAATTCTATTTTTCAGCAGTAAATCAAATAATTAAATTAGTTATTTTTTAAACTAAGAAATCGTGCAATAAATCAAACATTTCATTATTAACTATTTAAATTAGCTAAAACGATTTAGTTATAATATTAGTTTAAGAGTCTTTTATTTTTATATTTGATCGTTATTAGTTATCAAGATGTAAATATTAAGTAAATTTAAATCAATTAATATTAACGCTAATATAAAAATAGCCGTAACATTGTAAATGTACGGCTATCGCTCTAAAAGATAAAATAACTTTGTCGAGAATACGTTATTTTTTTAATAACTTAACTAAGTGACGCTGCTCATTTAGTTCAGGAACTTTTAGTTCAATGATCGATTCAATTTCAAAGCCATCAGGTAAACCAGCCAGTTCTTCATCACGAACAACCCCTTTCAAAGCATAAAAACGCCCTTCTTCTGCCGGGAGATGGTGACACCAACTCAACATGTCATTTAATGAAGCAAAGGCTCGACTAATGACACCATCAAATCCGTCTTTAACGGGATATTCCTCAACTCGAGCCTGAACAGGTTCAATATTATTTAAACCGAGTTCATGCTGAACCTGTTTTAAGAAGCGTATACGCTTCCCTAAGCTGTCCAACAACACAAAGTGGGAATCTGGTCGCACAATGGCTAACGGAACGCCAGGGAGCCCTGGACCGGTTCCTACGTCGATAAATTTATAACCCTTAAGATGATCGTTCACGACGATGCTATCCATGATGTGACGAACGAGCATTAATTCTGGGTCACGTACCGACGTTAAATTGTACGCTTTGTTCCACTTATTCAGTAAACCAACATAATCTACTAACTGCTGTTTTTGCTTTTCAGTCAGTATGATATCTGTTTTAGCTAATAGCTTGGTCAGTTTTGCAATTAAATCCATATTATGCGCTCCGACGTAACATGCCTTGTTTTTTCAACCAGACTAACAAGATGGAGATTGCCGCTGGTGTAATACCTGATATACGAGATGCTTGGCCAATTGAGGTCGGTTTATGGTCATTTAATTTAGCCATCACCTCGTTAGATAATCCTTTTACTTGTTTGTAATCCAAATCTACAGGTAGTAGCGTATTTTCATTACGCAGCTGGCGTTCGATCTCTTCTTGCTGACGGGCAATATAACCTTCGTATTTGACTTGGATCTCTACTTGATCAGCCGCTTGTGGATCTTCGACACCAGGTGCAAATAAGTTGAGTGAGGTCAGCATTTGATACGTCATTTCTGGGCGACGCAGTAAATCTTCACCGTTCGCTTCTTTGGATAACGGCACGCTGAGTATTTGGTCAATTTCTTCGTGGTTGTCTGATTTTGGGTGAACCCAAATATCTTTTAAGCGTTGACGCTCTTTTTCAATCATTTCAACTTTACGATTGAAGTGCTCCCAACGAACATCATCCACTAATCCAAGTTCACGGCCTTTTTCAGTCAGACGTAAATCAGCGTTATCTTCACGTAGCATCAGGCGATATTCAGCACGAGAGGTAAACATGCGGTACGGTTCTTTGGTACCTAATGTACAAAGGTCATCTACAAGAACACCAACATAGGCTTGGTCACGACGTGGGAACCAACCTTCTAAATCAAATGCATGTTGTGCCGCATTCAGACCAGCAAGTAAGCCTTGAGCAGCAGCTTCCTCATAACCAGTAGTCCCGTTAATTTGTCCCGCAAAGAACAGGCCTTCAATAAATTTACTTTCGAGTGTTTGTTTCAGATCCCTTGGGTCAAAGAAATCATATTCTATGGCATAACCAGGACGGACGATCCTCGCATTTTCCATTCCCTTCATGGAATGAACAATTTTCATTTGAACATCAAATGGTAAGCTGGTGGAGATCCCGTTTGGATAGATCTCATTGCTTGTTAGGCCTTCAGGTTCTAAGAAGATCTGGTGAGCGTTTTTATCTGCAAACCGCATAACTTTGTCTTCAATTGAAGGGCAGTAACGAGGACCGATCCCTTCGATGATCCCTGCATACATTGGGCTACGATCTAAATTGTTGCGGATCACTTCATGTGTTTGTTCATTGGTATAGGTGATATAGCAAGGCACTTGTTGTGGATGCTGCTCTTGTGAACCTAAAAATGAAAACACAGGCATTGGGTCATCACCTAGCTGTTGAGCTAGTTGGCTAAAATCGATAGTTCTTGCATCGATTCTCGGTGGCGTCCCTGTTTTTAAACGATTTACACGTAATGGTAATTCTCTTAAACGCTGAGAAAGAGAAATAGCGGGTGGATCACCAGCACGACCGCCGCTGTAGTTTTCTAAACCGATATGAATTTTTCCATCAAGGAAAGTACCTACGGTTAATACCACAGATTTAGCTTTAAATTTCAATCCCATGCGAGTAACAGCACCGGTTACTCGATTATTTTCAACTATCAGATCTTCAACAGGTTGTTGGAAGATCATGAGGTTAGGTTGATTTTCTAATGCTGTTCTAACGGCTTGTCGGTATAGCACTCGGTCTGCTTGTGCGCGAGTTGCACGAACTGCAGGCCCTTTGCTTGCATTGAGTGTTCTAAATTGGATACCGGCTTTGTCTGTTGCAGTAGCCATTAAGCCACCGAGGGCATCAATTTCTCTTACCAGATGTCCCTTACCGATCCCACCGATGGCTGGGTTGCAAGACATCTGGCCCAATGTATCAATATTGTGAGTCAGTAATAGGGTTTGACGCCCCATACGTGCAGCTGCCATTGCTGCCTCAGTACCGGCATGACCACCACCAATTACGATGACGTCAAATTGCTCTGGATAAAACATGTGTGAACCTTAACGTTAGAAAATGCTAACTGTGCATTTGGGAAATGAATTCTACTCAAGTTTGCAGGAGAGACCAACCCTTGGCTTCCCACCCTTATAATATAAAGATCTTTTTTTTTAAAGATCTCTTTATTAGATCTACTATTAGGATCGACTGTTTCTGTGGATAAGTGATTTTTCACGTTAAAGATCATTAAAGTGTAAAGGATCATATACTGTGAATGATCCGTGATCCTATTGCGTATAAGCTGGGATCAAAATGGGTACTTATGCACAGGGCAAGATCGCCCTAAAACTTATATTCTGGATAACTACCGGTTAATACCATGATCTTACCGTAGTTATCCACAGCTGACTGCTTGTATTTTGCACAAATCAGAGTTCGTTTGCCCAAATTTTAACCCAAACACCAGCGGGATCTTCAGGAATTTCGTGTTGCTGAACATCAATTTCAAAACAATTGCCGATCCTTTTAGCGCCTTTATCTTGCAATAAAGTATCTAGAGTGTGGATCGCGCCACAGAAAGTATCATATTCAGAGCTGCCAATTCCTACTGCACCATATTTGATCTTACTAAGATCAGGTGATTTCGCTTGGATAGCTTCAGCGAGAGGTTGGATATTTTCAGGGAGATCACCAGCTCCATGCGTTGAGCTGACCACCAGCCATAACCCTTCAAGAGGTAGATCATCAAGTTCAGGGCCGTGTTGTACATCTGTTTCATAGCCGAGTTCTTCTAAAATCTCTGCCATATGCTCTGCAACATATTCGGCACTGCCCATTGTACTGCCACTAATTAAGGTTATTTTTGTCATGGTGATTCTCTTTCGCATACATTGGGCGCTATTGTACGCTGTGAATGAGCTGGGATCTACCTGTGGATAATGTGGTTATATAACTTTTTTTTCTAAGGCTTAATCGTTCGCATGATCGGGTTTTGCAAGGAGATCAGCGTTTCTGTGGATTGTATTTCATCGATGGTCTGTATTTTGTTGATAAGTACATCTTGTAGTGAATCAATCGATCGACACATGACCTTAATAAAGATGCTGTATTGCCCCGTTGTATAATAGACTTCAACGACTTCCTCTAAAGCATCTAATTTTTTTAGTGCGGTATGATAATCTTTCGCACTTTTTAAAATGATGCCAATAAAGCAGCACACATCAAAACCTAAACGCTTAGCACTGATATCAATTCGGGTACCATTAATGATCCCCGCCTGCTTCATTTTTTCAACCCGTACATGAATTGTGCCGGGACTAACGGAGAATTTTTTAGCAAGTTCAGCGTAAGGAATACGCGCATTGGCCATTAATTCGTGAAGTATGTCACGATCGAGATTATCGATTTGATAATTTTCAGGCATAAATTAGTCTCCATTTTGATGAATATTCATTTTTATAACCCTATTTTTAATTAAAATAAACAATAAAGGCTTTTTTTTGTAGTGCATATTGAATTTATACCTCGTTTTGTTGCTTAATCTATACATCGGCTAATACAGCAAACAAACTATGGGTATATTTATGGACAAGTCATTCATCGAACATCAGCAACAAATTAGTTTTGTTAAATCTTATTTCTCACGTTTACTTGAAAAAGAGCTTGGCTTAATTGAAGTTCAAGGTCCGATCCTAAGTCGCTTAGGTGACGGTACTCAAGATAACTTATCAGGCTGCGAAAAAGCTGTTCAGGTAAAAGTGAAATCAATCCCAGATGCAACGTTTGAAGTCGTTCACTCTTTGGCTAAATGGAAACGTAAAACGTTAGGTCGTTTTGGTTTTAGTAAAGGTCAAGGTTTGTACACTCATATGAAAGCGTTACGTCCGGACGAGGATCGCTTAACCCCAATCCATTCTGTTTATGTTGATCAGTGGGATTGGGAAAAAGTGATGGCAGATGAGGAGCGTAACCTTCCTTATCTGAAACAGACAGTGGGTAAAATCTACAAGGCAATAAAAGAAACAGAAGCTGCCGTAAGTAAAGAATTTGGTCTGGCACCGTTCCTGCCAGATCAAATTCACTTTATCCACAGTGAAGAGTTACTTCAGCGTTACCCTGGTCTCGATGCAAAAGGTCGCGAGCGCGCAATTGCTAAAGAATTTGGTGCAGTATTCTTAATTGGTATCGGTGGCAAATTATCTAGCGGTGAATCTCATGATGTACGTGCTCCAGATTATGATGACTGGACTACTGTCAACGAAGATGGCCTCAAAGGCTTAAACGGTGACATCATTGTTTGGAACCCTATTTTACAAGATGCATTTGAAATCTCTTCAATGGGTATCCGAGTTAGCCCTGAGTGTTTAACTCGCCAGCTTGGGTTAACGGGTGATGAGAAACGTATGGAGCTTGAATGGCACAAAGCCCTCGTAGCAGGCGAAATGCCACAATCCATCGGTGGTGGTATTGGTCAGTCTCGTTTAGTGATGTTGCTGCTACAACGTCAGCATATTGGTCAAGTACAGTGTGGCGTATGGTCACCTGAAATGGCTGAATCTGTCGAAGATATGCTGTAATTAGCGACTGAAGCGCCGTAATAGTCGGCTCTTTAACCCGGTATCAAAACGCCAGATATGGTCGAATATCTTCATGATCCCGGGTTTCCCATAGTTTGATACAGATACCGCATGGAAGCGGTATTTACCAACTTTCTGAAGGGATTTTATCTTCTGAACTAATTCATCTGGCAAACGCTGGGCGACAAAATCTGAAATCACCACCGCATCGGCGTCACTCCATTGTTTTGATTCTAACTTTACAGTTGTTTCCCGTAAACAAGACGCTAAATCTGTTCCCCCGCGAAAAGTTTGATGTAAAAAACGCATACATTGTTCAAGACCATCCGCAGATAATAAATCGTAGTGGACAATTTCGGTAGAAAACAGCATCACATGGCAAGAGCGGTTATCTGCAAGTGCAATTTTCATTAACGCGAGGCAAAATGCTTTTGCACAGCGTTCATTTAGTCCACCCATCGAACCGGATGTATCAATACAGACCACGAATGGTCCTCTAGGTTGCTCTTCATGTTGATGATGAGTGACTGGACGTAAAACTTTTCTCTCTTGCCAGCTTTCACCTTGCAGGCGATAAGTGAGTAACTGTTTTTCAAGAAGTTTACGATAAAACTCAAACTCAATATCCTCAATACCCAACATAGCCAATTCGGCGGGCAAAAGCCTCAGAATATCATCGCTTTGATTTAAGCCATCGACTTGCTCTGGCACTGTTTCTGGGACTTTTTCCATGATAGTCATGGGCTCGAGAATTACATTGTCATCCAGAATAGATTTTGCGGATTGACTACGTCCTAGCAACTGGGCAATTTTTTCTAATTCAGGTTGCTGACGTAAAAATTCACTATAACGAGAAATCAGTGGCTCATTATAAGAGGCTGGATTATTCAATCCTTTGCTTAAGTCCCATAAGCGTCCCGATGAGCGTTCATTTTCCCCTAGGATATCTTCCAAATTACCACTGAGAGCTAAGCGCCTTTGTAGTTCAGCAAGTAATTGCTCTTTTTCTTGTTCTAGTAACTCTTTATGTAAGGTGGTCACTTGTAAAATTAGACTAACTCGCCAGCGCTGTACAATTAAAGATTGCCGTGCACTGCGGTTTTCAATTTTGCCTTGTTGCAGCTGGTTTGCTTCTCGATAAAAAGGGGAATCTAATTGTTCCAGCTTTTCTATAATCGAAGGTAGTTGGGTAAAAAATGCGTCAGTAGATATCCCTAATGATTTTTGATACAGACCAAATTCTTCAGAGAGTTGTTGAGGAACTAATGCATCTTGCAGTTTCTGTTTAAGATCTTTTTTCCAACCCGATAAATCTTTTAACAGTGCTTTTTTTAAGCGAGGGTGTTTTTCAAAAAATACGGCCAACTGAGGAGTCGCGAGAAGAGAAATGATAATTTCTTCTATTAATTGGCTTTCATTAACGGAAAGCAACAATTCTAGGGTCGCTAAACTCATCATAATTAATTCGCCGTTTTTCCGATAATTTGATTACGTAACTGAGTTAATTTATCGGATAGTTTGATAAAGCTCTGTTCGACGTCCGCCAGCCAATGGGGTTCGATAAATAAGTTAGGTTGCTGTTTCTCAAATTGGTATTTAGCTTCTTGGATAGCACTATGGATAGTGTCTAATTTATCGAGCCACTCTTTATTATTTACCGTGGGGCTCAGGGTGTTTTTATCTTGAAGATAAAGGGTTGATACTTGGTGACTGACATCTAATAATTGGATTTGGTTTAAATTATTCACCTCAGCGGCTAGTTCTTGAGCAAAACCAATCCCGTTGAGATGTGCAGACAATGTTGTACCTTTACTTAAGAAATTAACCAGTGATTTTTTATCGGTAGTAATAAAGGTCACTTTCATATTGTGCAGTTGTAATGGACGATGCAAAAATAAGGTGACGCGTCCTTCGCTGATATTTTCAGGTAGGACATAAGAAGCTTTTCGAGCAAACATTGCATTATTTTTATTTACTTTAAAGGCATCTTGGTTATTTTGATCTTGGGTGGATGACATCCATTGCTGGTAAACTTGCTCAATTTCTCTCGCAAATTTACGTTGCTGCCAACCATCTTCTTGTATCAACGATTTAATTAATTGCGGTAACAAATTCATTGATTGCATGTCATGCCATAAACAATCTTTAAGTAGCACGATATCCAGTGGTGATACAGCACTGCGACCGTTAAAAAATGCGCTCGCTTGCAGTAGGGATACTGCTTTTTTCCAACGCCGATCAGAGACATAGAGATTTTTTTCGGTCGCATCAATCTGCTGGCGTAATTGGTAAATTAGCTCAAAACAGTGATCGGGCAGCGATATTTTTGGGATTTCTTTTTGCCACTCTTGGTATTCTTCATCGCTGATTTTTAAGTGATCGGGTACCAAATTATCTTCTTGCTGTGATTTTCCTGTGAGTAATGCGCGAAAATTTTGCTTTTCTTGAACTTTATCTAACCAAATTCGCAGCAGCATTCTATCAAATAATGCTTCAAGGCTATTATCTGCATCTGGAAGTTCATTGGATGCGGTGACCAATAGGCGCATGGGAATTGATTTTTCCTCATCTCCATTACGAAATTTGCGCTCATTAATTGCGGTCAATAGTGTATTTAAAATTGCTGGACCCGCTTTCCAGATTTCATCAAGAAAGACGACTTCGGCATCGGGCAAATAACCTTTGGTCAAACGCTCATAACGGCCTTCATCTTTTAAGGCTTGAATGGAGAGTGGGCCAAAAATCTCTTCTGGCGTCGAAAATCTTGTCATTAGGTATTCAAAGGCATTTGCTCGGCGAAAGGCAAATTTCATTCGTCTAGCAATTAAACTTTTTGCAATACCTGGGGGGCCCAAGAGAAAAACACTCTCTCCACTGAGCGTTGCGAGCAAACATAAACGAATAGCTTGCTGTCGTTCATATAAGCCACCTTCAAGGTAGTTGCTTAATTGGGCTATTCGTTCGGCTAATTGCATATGGAGTCCTTTTCTCTAAATTACGCATCAAGGGGTTAGAGGGTGATGGTTAATAACCAATCTATTGCTAGGTTATCTGTCCTTTTATTGATTGTGCAATCAGTTTTATTATTTTTCTTTGATGTTATTTGGCATAAAAGACAATAAATCTTTACTCATTGATAAGTTACTCGGAAAAGTAATAAAAACGATTCAGCTATAACTTATTCAATAAGTTACTTTTTTCTTACTTAAATAAAGCCAACGAAACGTTTCGATAATGATCACAAAACCGAGATAAGAATATTGAGTTGTGACTATTCTTTACTATTATTCTATGAGCGAAACGTTTCGCTCGTAGGGAACGAAACAACATCAGAATTAAAAAACGGTGGTGATGAATGAAAAAAGGGATACTGCTCAACTCAAATATAGCCTCTGTGATTGCTAAATTAGGGCATACCGATCACATCACCCTTGCTGATGCCGGATTACCTATTCCTGCTAGTGCTGAGCGTATTGACCTCGCTGTGACACATGGCTTACCTGATTTTATGTCTGTTTTGCGAGTCACTACCCAAGAGATGCAGGTAGAAAAAGCCATTCTGGCTGAGGAAATTAGTAAGATTAACCCACAAATGGAACGTGAAATTTTAGCTCACCTTCAGGAATTAGAAGTAGTACAAGGAAATCACATCGAAGTTGTCTATTGCAGCCATGAAAATTTTAAACAGATAACGCATGGCAGTAAAGCAGTGATCAGAACAGGGGAATGTTCACCATACGCTAATGTAATTCTTTGTTCTGGTGTGACCTTCTGAGGTGAGTATGCAACCTTTATTAGAACTTATCGGCATAGATAAAGCATTCCCTGGTGTAAAGGCGCTTTCTGGTGCCGCATTAAAAGTTTACCCGGGTAGAGTGATGGCGTTGGTAGGCGAAAATGGTGCAGGTAAATCCACCATGATGAAAGTGCTAACCGGTATTTACAGCAAAGATGCGGGCGCTATTCGCTACCTCGGTAAAGAGGTGGCATTCAATGGTCCTAAAAGCTCACAAGAAGCTGGTATTGGAATTATTCATCAGGAACTCAACCTGATTCCAGAATTAACCATCGCTGAAAATATTTTTCTGGGGCGCGAGTTTGTGAATAAATTCGGCAAAATTGACTGGAAAAAAATGTTCAGTGAGTCGGAAAAATTGCTCAAACGCCTGAATCTCGATTATGACAGCCACCAAACTATTGCTGAATTGTCTATTGGCGAGCAGCAAATGGTGGAAATAGCAAAAGTCCTCAGCTTCCAATCTCAAGTTATCATCATGGATGAACCAACGGATGCATTAACCGATACCGAAACTGCATCTCTCTTTCGTGTCATTGAAGATTTAAAATCCGAGGGTTGTGGGATCGTTTATATCTCTCATCGTTTAAAAGAGATCTTTGAGATTTGTGATGATGTGACGGTATTTCGAGATGGGCAATTCATTGGGGAAAAACCGGTTAATGAATTGGAAGAAGAAAAACTGATTGAGATGATGGTTGGGCGTAAATTGGAAGATCAATATCCTCGCGTTCAAGTCCCTGTCGGTGAAGTTCGTTTACAGATTGAAAATATTACAGGTCCCGGTGTGAGTAATGCCAGCTTTGCGCTTCGAAGTGGCGAAATATTAGGAATTTCTGGGTTAATGGGCGCTGGGCGCACTGAGCTAATGAAGATTATCTACGGCGCAGCACCAAAAAAATCGGGAAGCATTCTGTTAGAAGGCAAAGCCATTACCTTAAAAACACCACAAGATGGTTTGAATAATGGCATTGTTTATATTTCTGAAGACCGTAAACGGGACGGATTAGTGCTTGGAATGTCAGTCAAAGAGAATATGTCATTAACGGCACTACGTTATTTTAGTCGTTTTGGTGGAAGCTTAAAACATGCCGAAGAGCAAATGACCGTTGGAGATTTTATCCGCCTATTTAATATTAAAACCCCATCAATGGATCAAATCATTGGCCACTTATCCGGTGGTAATCAACAAAAAGTAGCGATTGCACGTGGTTTGATGACTAGACCAAAAGTATTGATCCTCGATGAACCCACTCGTGGTGTCGATGTTGGGGCAAAAAAAGAAATCTACCAATTAATCAATCAATTCAAAAAAGAAGGGCTGAGTATCATTTTAGTTTCTTCAGAAATGCCTGAAGTTATTGGAATGAGTGATCGCATTTTGGTTATGCATGAAGGCCATATTAGCGGCGAATTCTCTGCCAAAGAAGCTACGCAGGAAGCCTTAATGGCTGCCGCAGTCGGTAAAAATTACGGCTCAGTTCAGGAGTTAACAGCATGAGTTCAACAACCGCATCATCAAAACGCTGGTTCAGCAAAGCATGGTTAATGGAGCAAAAATCACTTATCGCTCTATTAGTCTTAATTGCGATTGTTTCTACCTTAAGTCCCAATTTTTTCACAGTAAATAACCTATTCAATATTCTTCAACAAACTTCGGTTAACGCCATTATGGCCGTGGGGATGACGTTGGTTATCCTGACTTCAGGAATAGATTTATCAGTGGGATCATTACTGGCATTAACGGGGGCT
This sequence comes from Providencia rustigianii DSM 4541, assembly GCF_000156395.1. Taxonomy (GTDB): domain Bacteria; phylum Pseudomonadota; class Gammaproteobacteria; order Enterobacterales; family Enterobacteriaceae; genus Providencia; species Providencia rustigianii. Next base: position 7,245 of record NZ_GG703822.1, on the reverse strand, counting down.
GTTGCTGCCTCAATGGTCAGTGCTGATGTGAATGCTTTGGTTGCTGTGGCTGGGGCATTAGCACTGGGAGCAGCAATCGGTGCTTGTACTGGTGTGATTGTGGCAAAAGGTAAGGTGCAAGCGTTTATCGCTACATTAGTGATGATGCTGTTATTACGTGGTGTGACTCGTGTTTATACCGATGGAAGCCCAATCAATACCGGCTTTAGTGATAACGCTGATCTATTTGGCTGGTTTGGTATTGGTCGCCCATTTGGTATCCCAACCCCTGTTTGGTTAATGATTATTGTGTTTGCAGCAGCGTGGTATGTACTGCATCACACACGTTTAGGTCGTTATATTTATGCACTAGGTGGCAATGAATCAGCGACTCGCTTATCCGGCATCAATGTTGACCGTATTAAAATTGCGGTTTATGCCCTGTGTGGATTACTCGCGGCATTAGCCAGTGTGATTGAAGTTGCTCGCCTATCATCTGCCCAACCAATGGCAGGTAATGGTTATGAATTGGACGCGATTGCTGCCGTTGTTCTTGGTGGTACCAGCTTGGCTGGTGGTAAAGGGCGAATTGTTGGAACCTTGATTGGTGCATTGATTTTGGGTTTCTTAAATAATGGTTTGAACTTATTAGGTATCTCTTCGAACTACCAAATGATTGTGAAAGCAGTGGTGATTTTATTAGCAGTGCTCGTAGATAATAAAAAATAGTAACTCTTACCCCGACTCTATGATTACAGGAATAATTTTATGAAACTGAATAAACTAGCGACTCTGTTTACGGCATTTGCACTGAGTGCAACCGTTAGTGTTAATGCGATGGCGAAAGATAATATTGCTCTGGTTATTTCTACCCTGAACAACCCATTCTTTGTGACCATGAAGGACAGCGCTCAGAAAGAAGCTGATAAACTGGGTTATGAACTCATCGTTTTAGATTCCCAAGATAACCCGGCCAAAGAATTAGCAAACGTGCAAGATTTAACTGTGCGTGGCACTAAACTCATGTTAATCAACCCAACAGATTCTGATGCTGTGGGGAATGCCATTATTATGGCAAATAAAGCCAATATCCCAGTGATCACTTTAGACCGTGCCGCTAACAAAGGTAATGTTGTTAGCCATGTTGCTTCTGATAACCGTATGGGCGGAAAAATGGCAGCAGACTTTATTGCTAAGAAAACAGGCAATGATGCCAAAGTAATTCAACTTGAAGGGATTTCAGGAACCTCAGCGGCACGTGAACGTGGTGAAGGTTTCAATACTGGCGCAAAAGAACATAAATTCAATATATTGGCGAGCCAGCCAGCAGATTTTGATAGAACAAAAGGCTTAAACGTCATGCAAAACCTATTAACTGCACATCCTGCAGTTCAAGCGGTATTTGCTCAAAATGACGAAATGGCATTAGGTGCGTTAAGAGCGCTGCAAACCTCAGGGCGTGATGATGTACTGGTTGTCGGTTTTGATGGTACTACAGATGGTATCAAAGCGGTTCAAGGTGGCAAACTAGGCGCCACAATTGCTCAACGTCCAGACCAAATTGGTATCGTTGGTGTACAGATCGCCGATAAAGTATTAAAAGGCGAAAAAGTGGAAGCAACGGTTCCTGTTGAATTAGAACTCGTAGTAAAACAATAATCCGTGATAAAAAAATAATCCGTAATAAAACAAGAAGATTGATAAACCGCCGTGAATGATAGCGGCGGTTTTCTCTATTGGGATATAAAAGGAAATAAATGAGATGGCAGCAGCTAAACTGGTTGTTCTAGGTAGTATCAACGTTGACCACATCTTGAATGTGCAGCAGTTTCCTCAACCGGGTGAAACAGTTAGGGGCGACCATTATCAAGTCGCTTTTGGCGGTAAAGGTGCAAACCAAGCCGTTGCGGCTGGACGCAGTGGCGCTGACATAACATTTATTGCCTGTGTGGGTGATGACGACATTGGTTCAAGCATCAAAAAACAATTGCAAAAAGATGCGATCAATATTGAATGTATCGATGTTGTCGAAAATGAAACTACCGGTGTAGCGCTGATTTATGTTAATCAGCAAGGCGAAAACATTATTGGCATCAATGCTGGTGCAAATGGTCAGCTCACAACGGAAAGATTATTTGCATATCAACAACAGATTACCGATGCGGATGCACTATTGATGCAGCTAGAATCACCGATTGAAACGGTACAGATGGCAGCAGAAATTGCACGCAAAAACCAGACTCAAGTGATCCTTAATCCTGCACCCGCTCAAGCATTGCCTGATTCATTACTCGCGTTGGTCGATGTGATCACCCCGAATGAAACCGAAGCGGAGTATTTAACCGGGATTGCTGTTAATGATGAGCAAGGCGCACAGAAAGCTGCTCAGGTGTTACATCAAAAAGGCATTCACAAAGTCATGATCACATTGGGGGCTAGAGGGGTTTGGTTTAGTCAAAAAGGCGAGCAAGGCAAAATAATTCCCTGCTTTAAAGTGAAAGCGGTGGACACGATTGCCGCAGGTGATACATTCAATGGCGCCTATGTTACCGCGTTGCTTGAAGGTAAGGCCGATGAAGATGCCATTGTATTTGCTCATGCGGCTGCGGCGATTGCTGTCACTCGTCCAGGTGCGCAACCTTCGGTTCCATGGCGTGATGAAATTGAACAGTTTCTAAAACAATAGGATTATTTGTGGCAACAATGAAAGATGTTGCACGCCTTGCAGGTGTGTCAACCTCCACCGTTTCTCACGTTATCAATCAAAATCGCTATGTTAGCGAGAGTATAACTTCACGGGTCAAAAGTGCGATTGAGCAACTCAACTATGCGCCATCAGCATTAGCGCGAAGTTTAAAAATGAATCGCACCAATACCATTGGCATGTTACTGACAACCAGTAATAACCCATTTTTTGCAGAAGTTGTGCGTGGGGTGGAACGTAGTTGCTATGAATTGGGTTACAGTTTGATTTTGTGTAATACAGAAGGTGATCTTCAGCGTATGGATCACAGCTTAGAAACTTTATTGCAAAAACGAGTCGATGGGTTACTCATCATGTGTACTGAAGTGCAGGGTCCATCAAAGAATGTGTTCTCCCGTTATCCTTCTGTGCCAACGGTGATGATGGACTGGTCACCTTTTGAATTGGATGGGGACGTTATTCAAGATAACTCATTCCTTGGTGGTGAAATTGCAACCCGTTATCTGATTGATGCAGGTTTTTCTCGTATTGCCTGTATAGCGGGACCTCAAGATAAATCCCCCGCACGAGCACGTTATCAAGGTTTCATTCAAGCTATGCAACACGCATCTCTAGACGTTCATGATGAATATGTGATTTTTAGTGATTTTGAGTTTGCTGGTGGCTTTGAATCCATGAATAAATTGCTGGAATTGCCGAATCCACCGGAAGCTATTTTTGCTGGTAACGATGCGATGGCGGTTGGCGCTTATCAAGCTATTTTCCAAAAAGGAATGAAAGTCCCTGAAGATATCTCAATTATTGGCTATGACGATATCGATCTCTCTTCTTATATGATCCCACCATTAACGACCGTGCATCAGCCTAAAGATGAATTGGGGCAACAAGCGGTGAATAAATTAATCCACCGCATGGATAACCCTGATGCAGAGCCTTCAGTTTTAGTCCTGACACCAAAACTCATTGAGCGCCAATCCGTAAAAAAACGCTAATAACTATTTTTTGTCTTTAATTAAGTTATCACCATCAGTTTTGCTGAGCAGTAAAAAGACAAATGCAGAAATTAGAGTAATGGCACCAATCGCGATAAATGTGTAATGGAAGTTATCGACGACATTGCTTCCCGGTTGGTTATCAAAGAAACTTAAAATGGTTGCGCTCACGGCAATCCCAAAGCTGATTGATAGCTGCTGAGTTACTGCCAACATACTATTTCCTGCACTGGCGTTGTTATCTGTTAAGTCAGCTAAGCAAATGGTATTCATCGCTGTAAATTGGGTCGACATAACCATACCCAAGATAAACAGTGGAATTACTAACAGATAGATGGACATATCTGGTGATTGCAAAGAAAACTGCGATACCATTAATCCAATAATCAGAGTGACGGTAAATAGCGTTTTTCTATACCCAAATCGAGAGAGTATTTTTGTGACTGCTGATTTTGCAGTAATAGAGCCAATTGCCAGAGGTGCCATCATCATTCCTGCAACCACTGCTTCATAACCAAAACCAACTTGTAGCATTAATGGCATTAAAAATGGAATACTTCCTGTCCCTAGCCGAGTAGCAACATTACCAGTAATTCCTATCGAGAAGGTTCTTGTCCGAAATAGATTTAATGGAATAATGGCATGCTTAATTCTTCTTGCATGGAGTATATATATAAGAAGACAAAGAAAACCGCCCAAGACAATCGCGGTAGGTATATAGCTAGATAACGATTTATCACTAAATAAATCTAAGCTTACCGATAACATAACTAGCCCTAAACCAAATAGGATAAACCCGAGGGTATCAAACTTACGTTTTGGCATTTTAAAATCAGGCATATGCTTCAACGCATAAAAAACACCTAAAATACCAATAGGAATATTAATAATAAATATCCAATGCCATGTGGCATAGGTAACAAGAATCCCGCCGAGTAAAGGTCCTAAGATTGGACCCACCAATCCCGGAATAGTGACAAAATTTAAAATTGGCAATAGTTCACTGCGTGGATAAGCTCGTATTAATGCTAGACGAGCAACTGGCATCATCATGGCTCCGCCAATCCCTTGAATAACGCGTGAAATAACCAAAACAGTTAATGATGGTGAAAGCGCGCACAAAAAAGAACCGAGAGAAAATAAGGTTACAGCAATAATAAAAATGCGCCGAGTACCAAATCGGTCTGCAAACCACCCGCTAACGGGAATTAATAGAGCAACGGTTAAGGTATAGCTAACAACGGCGGACTGCATTGCTAAAGGAGAGTGATTTAGGCTTTTGGCAATATCAGGCAGCGCCGTATTTAAAATAGTGGCATCGAGAGCTTGCATGAAAAAAGCCATTGCGGCAATCCACGGTAAGCCTGACATGTTTTTCGCTGTTTTAAACATCTGTTACCTATATTAATCGATAAAAGTATATTGAGCAGGACTGTCCTATAGATGTGTTTTATTGACCGTTGTTAATAACTTATAGCAGAGATCGAGTGCTTGGGTACTATCTCCGTTGATAATAGCATCCGCGAGTTGCTGATGAATATTAACTTCTATTGCACCATTCTCTGCGATCGTATCAAAATAAAGTTGATACACAGACCTAAACAAATTAGCAAAAGAAACTAAAAACGGATTACAGCAAGCGTGGTAAATAGTTAGATGAAAACGATAATCGACTTTTACCCATTGTTGTTTATCAAATGCTTGGGACAACGCTAGCATTTCATTCGCCAATAACTGTAACGATTGTTTTTGTTCTTTTGTTGCGTTTAGTGCTGCTAGGTAACAAGCATGAGGCTCAATGGCAAGGCGTACGACTTGAAAGTGTTTTATTACTACTGACTGCTCTTCACTATTAATCCACCAACGTAGTAAATCCTGATCGAGAAAATTCCAATTTGATGAAGGCATAACGCGAGTTCCAATTCTAGGGCGCGCTAGAACCATTCCTTTTGCAGCTAAAATTTTAATGGCTTCCCTAATGGCTGTACGGCTAGCATTGAATTGTTGAGATAGTTCTAATTCACTAGGTAGAATTGAGTCAGATAAATAGGTTTCTTTTAATATTAGCTGTCCAAGATTCTGTGCAATGATAAAAGAAAGGTTCTTTTGTGATGCATTTTGCTGTTTACTCAATTCCATAATTCATCTCATACCGATATTAATGGTTAATATGTTACGTGAGTAAATGGATTATTGCTGCTGAAATAGTCAAATAACAGTCGTAATTTGGGGATATAAGTCATATTTGGCTAAAAAAAACGCGAACAAAATAAAAATGCAAAAAAACACTTGCGAGATTTCGGCAGCTCCCTATAATGCGCATCCGTTGTCACGATAAACCGGTTCGAAGAAAACCTCGAAGCCCGCGTGATAACAGAGGTGAGAAAGAAAATAGTTGAAAATAATCACTTGACTTTCTAAATAAAAAACGTAGTATACAACACCTCGCGACAACGACCTAGACGTCGAAAATCGAAAGATTAAGTCGCACCGCTCTTTAACAATTTATCAGACAATCTGTGTGGGCACTCACAAGACACTATACAAAAAATA
>NZ_GG703822.1:542-917 GCF_000156395.1 Providencia rustigianii DSM 4541 | reverse complement strand
TCCACCATAAATTTTTCTGATTATTCAGAATAGATTAGTCAAATAGTCTATTGCGAATAATTATGCTCTTTAACAATCTGGAACAAGCTGAAAATTGAAAACAACGCACATTGTTTTGCTTAAACAATGTGAGAGTCTCTCAAAAAATCTCAACTTGAATGATGTTCTCTGAAGAACAGCAGCAAGTGGCATGAGTGAGCAGTGTGAAATTCAAGGCGGACAGCGTGCAGCAAGCGCAACGTACAGTAGTACGTGAGCATTGCGAACCCTGCCCAACGAAGAAGTTCACCACGCGCAACCATGACGCCCAATGTTGTCTGATAGCGAAACACCTTCGGGTTGTGAGGTTAAGCGACTAAGCGTACACAGTGGATG
>NZ_GG703823.1:104142-104448 GCF_000156395.1 Providencia rustigianii DSM 4541 | reverse complement strand
CCCTACGCACAATGAATGCGCCGAGTGTTGGTGAGCAAGTGATTATCCTAGCTATCGGCGGTGAGTTAACGACAGCATTTGTATTAACGGGTATTTTCTCCAATGAACACTCAGAGCCTACCGATTCATTGACGGCAGACCATCGCACCTATTCAGACGGGGCAGTCATTGAATATGAGCCAGCCACGGGCGCGTTGAAAGCGACTGGTATCACAACCGCACATATTGAAGCCAGTGAGCAAGTTAGCGCGATAACGCAAGTGGTTATCGTTGATGCCGCTAAGCAAATCAAACTCAATACTCCAA
>NZ_GG703823.1:103811-104042 GCF_000156395.1 Providencia rustigianii DSM 4541 | reverse complement strand
TGATAAAAAATATCAAAAAAAGGGTTGCCAGATTTTTCTGACTCCCTATAATGCGCATCCACTGACCGGGAACAAGCCAACGCAAAGCGCGATGGACACTGAACCGGCAGCGAGAGAATCTGAAAAGATTAAGCAAAAAAATGCTTGACTCTCACTGAGGGAAGCGTAATATACGCCACCTCGCGACAACGACCTAAGTTGATAAAAACTGAGTCGATTTCCAAAAGAAAT
>NZ_GG703823.1:103462-103711 GCF_000156395.1 Providencia rustigianii DSM 4541 | reverse complement strand
AACATTCTTTGAGCATCAGACACTTTTAATTGAAGAGTTTGATCATGGCTCAGATTGAACACTGGCGGCAGGCCTAACACATGCAAGTCGAGCGGTAACAGGGGAAGCTTGCTTCTCGCTGACGAGCGGCGGACGGGTGAGTAATGTATGGGGATCTGCCCGATAGAGGGGGATAACTACTGGAAACGGTAGCTAATACCGCATAATCTCTAAGGAGCAAAGCAGGGGAACTTCGGTCCTTGCGCTATC
>NZ_GG703823.1:100963-103362 GCF_000156395.1 Providencia rustigianii DSM 4541 | reverse complement strand
CCTGCCCAACGAAGAAGTTCACCACGCGCAACCATGACGCCCAATGTTGTCTGATAGCGAAACACCTTCGGGTTGTGAGGTTAAGCGACTAAGCGTACACGGTGGATGCCTAGGCAATCAGAGGCGATGAAGGACGTGCTAATCTGCGAAAAGCGTCGGTAAGGTGATATGAACCGTTATAACCGACGATATCCGAATGGGGAAACCCAGTGCAATTCGTTGCACTATCGTTTGATGAATACATAGTCAAACGAAGCGAACCGAGGGAACTGAAACATCTCAGTACCTCGAGGAAAAGAAATCAACCGAGATTCCCCTAGTAGCGGCGAGCGAACGGGGAACAGCCCAGAGTCTTAATCAGCATTAGCATCAGGAGAACGGTCTGGAAAGGCCGGCAGTATAGGGTGATAGCCCCGTATCCGAAGGTGTTAGTGTTGTGAACTCGACGAGTAGGGCGGGACACGTGTTATCCTGTCTGAATATGGGGGGACCATCCTCCAAGGCTAAATACTCCTGATTGACCGATAGTGAACCAGTACCGTGAGGGAAAGGCGAAAAGAACCCCGGCGAGGGGAGTGAAATAGAACCTGAAACCGTGTACGTACAAGCAGTGGGAGCCTTGATTTATCAGGGTGACTGCGTACCTTTTGTATAATGGGTCAGCGACTTATATTCTGTAGCAAGGTTAACCGTATAGGGGAGCCGTAGGGAAACCGAGTCTTAACTGGGCGAATGAGTTGCAGGGTATAGACCCGAAACCCGGTGATCTAGCCATGGGCAGGTTGAAGGTTGGGTAACACTAACTGGAGGACCGAACCGACTAATGTTGAAAAATTAGCGGATGACTTGTGGCTGGGGGTGAAAGGCCAATCAAACCGGGAGATAGCTGGTTCTCCCCGAAAGCTATTTAGGTAGCGCCTCGTGAACTCATCTTCGGGGGTAGAGCACTGTTTCGACTAGGGGGTCATCCCGACTTACCAACTCGATGCAAACTACGAATACCGAAGAATGTTATCACGGGAGACACACGGCGGGTGCTAACGTTCGTCGTGAAGAGGGAAACAACCCAGACCGCCAGCTAAGGTCCCAAAGTCATGGTTAAGTGGGAAACGAAGTGGGAAGGCTCAGACAGCCAGGATGTTGGCTTAGAAGCAGCCATCATTTAAAGAAAGCGTAATAGCTCACTGGTCGAGTCGGCCTGCGCGGAAGATGTAACGGGGCTAAACCATGCACCGAAGCTGCGGCAGCGATATGTAAATATTGTTGGGTAGGGGAGCGTTCTGTAAGCCTGCGAAGGTGTGCTGTGAGGCATGCTGGAGGTATCAGAAGTGCGAATGCTGACATAAGTAACGATAATGCGGGTGAAAAACCCGCACGCCGGAAGACCAAGGGTTCCTGTCCAACGTTAATCGGGGCAGGGTGAGTCGACCCCTAAGGCGAGGCAGAAATGCGTAGTCGATGGGCAACGGGTTAATATTCCCGTACTGGTGATAATTGCGATGGGGGGACGGAGAAGGCTAGGCTGGCCGGGCGACGGTTGTCCCGGTTTAAGGATGTAGGTGGGTGAATTAGGCAAATCCGGTTCACTATACACTGAGGTCTGATGACGAGTCACTACGGTGGCGAAGTAGCTCATGCCCCGCTTCCAGGAAAAGCCTCTAAGCTCTAGATTATCATTAATCGTACCCCAAACCGACACAGGTGGTCAGGTAGAGAATACTCAGGCGCTTGAGAGAACTCGGGTGAAGGAACTAGGCAAAATGGTGCCGTAACTTCGGGAGAAGGCACGCTGGCATTAGGTGAAGTCCCTTGCGGATGGAGCTGAAGCCAGTCGAAGATACCAGCTGGCTGCAACTGTTTATTAAAAACACAGCACTGTGCAAACACGAAAGTGGACGTATACGGTGTGACGCCTGCCCGGTGCTGGAAGGTTAATTGATGGGGTTATCCGTAAGGAGAAGCTCTTGATCGAAGCCCCAGTAAACGGCGGCCGTAACTATAACGGTCCTAAGGTAGCGAAATTCCTTGTCGGGTAAGTTCCGACCTGCACGAATGGCGTAATGATGGCCAGGCTGTCTCCACCCGAGACTCAGTGAAATTGAACTCGCTGTGAAGATGCAGTGTACCCGCGGCAAGACGGAAAGACCCCGTGAACCTTTACTATAGCTTGACACTGAACATTGAGCCTTGATGTGTAGGATAGGTGGGAGGCTTTGAAGTGTGGACGCCAGTCTGCATGGAGCCAACCTTGAAATACCACCCTTTAATGTTTGATGTTCTAACGTGGCCCCATTATCTGGGGTGCGGACAGTGTCTGGTGGGTAGTTTGACTGGGGCGGTCTCCTCCCAAAGAGTAACGGAGGAGCACGAAGGTTGGCTAAGCATGGTCGGACATCATG
>NZ_GG703823.1:96061-100863 GCF_000156395.1 Providencia rustigianii DSM 4541 | reverse complement strand
AGCAGCTTGTTCAGGATTGATGTTCTGGTTTAAGGATAAAAGACTTAAACGGGAACAAACAGGATTTGTCTGGCGGCAATAGCGCGGTGGTCCCACCTGACCCCATGCCGAACTCAGAAGTGAAACGCCGTAGCGCCGATGGTAGTGTGGGGTCTCCCCATGTGAGAGTAGGGAACTGCCAGACATTAAATTTTAAAGGTTGTGTCAGTACTGACTGACCGCACCATATTTGCTGATATGGCTCAGTTGGTAGAGCACACCCTTGGTAAGGGTGAGGTCCCCAGTTCGAATCTGGGTATCAGCACCAGAAGTATAAAAATTTAAAAGAATTTACCTAGCGGCAATAGCGCGGTGGTCCCACCTGACCCCATGCCGAACTCAGAAGTGAAACGCCGTAGCGCCGATGGTAGTGTGGGGTCTCCCCATGTGAGAGTAGGGAACTGCTAGGTTTTAAATATAAGAAGCCACCCATAAGGGTGGCTTTTTGCTATCTACGATTTATAATTTATTTAATGCTAATAAATTTTCCCCTAGCCTCATTATTTCTACATACATGCTATTCACTGCTAGGTCTGGCTGATAGACTTATCACATCTTAGATCCTATTTGTACTGAAGGCTGCAATGAACCTGACCTCCGAACTTAAAACATTTAATAGTTTTGCTATTGATGCAAAAGCACTGTCTGTACATATTGTGCAGAGTGTCGATGACCTATATGAGCGATGGACTCAGGCAAAGAATGATAAATTACCAGTCTTATTATTAGGTGGTGGTAGTAATGTCCTATTTGTCGAAGACTTTGATGGTATGGTCATTATTAATAGAATTAAAGGTATTGAAATAAGTGAGTCACAAGATGCTTGGCATGTTCATGCTCAAGCCGGAGAGAACTGGCATCAGCTCATTGAAACTTTATTGAATAAAGGTATATATGGTGCTGAGAATTTAGCGCTGATTCCTGGTTGCGTGGGTTCTGCACCGATACAAAATATTGGTGCTTATGGCTTAGAGTTAAAAGATATCTGTGAATATGTGGATATTCTTTCCCTTGTTACTGGAAAAATCACTCGGATTCTCGCTAATGAATGTCGATTTGGTTACCGAGATAGCATCTTTAAACATGAATACCAACATTCTCACGTAATTGTTAGTGTTGGTTTGATCTTCTCTAAAGAATGGGCTCCCAAGTTAGCTTATGGGGATTTATCCAAATTAGATCCGGCGGTAGCCACCCCGCGACAAGTATTTGAATCCGTCTGTGAGACTCGTAAAAGTAAATTACCTGATCCGAATGTCGTTGGAAATGCGGGTAGCTTTTTTAAAAACCCATTGGTATCTGCAACATTGGCTCAGAAAATTAAAGATAATTATCCTAATTGTCCTCAGTATATTCAGCCTGATGGCACAGTAAAGCTTGCTGCAGGTTGGTTAATAGACCAATGTGGACTGAAAGGTCATCAGCTAGGAGGTGCTGCTGTACATACTCAGCAAGCTCTAGTACTAATTAATAAGTATGGTGCTACCGGGCAAGATATCGTTGATCTGGCAAAATTTATTAGTCAAACAGTTGCGGCACGATTTAATATTTATCTAGAGCCTGAAGTCCGATTCATTGGTAAACAAGGTGAGGTAAATGCGATGGATTATATGAAATGAAAGAAACAAGTATTCCCTTACAGGTCATTGATATCTTAGCAGATGGAAAAATTCATTCAGGTGAGCAGCTTGGTGAACGGTTAGGAATGACGCGTGCAGCGATCAATAAGCATATTAAAACATTACGTTCCTGGGGTTTAGATATACAAACGGTTACTGGCAAAGGCTATCAAGTTCCTAATAAAATTAATTTATTGAATAAATCAGATATAGAAAAATATGTAGATGCTGTAAAGATTATTGTTGAGCCAGTGATTGATTCTACAAATCAATATATGTTGGAACGTATACCTAATTTGAATTCGGGAGATACATGTCTGGCAGAATACCAAAGTGCTGGCAGGGGACGTAGAGGACGACAATGGATATCACCATTCGGATGTAATCTTTATTTATCGACTTACTGGAGGCTAGAACAAGGCCCAGCGGCGGCTATCGGCTTGAGTTTAGTGGTCGGTATTGTTATAGCTGAGACACTTAATAAGGTATGTGGCAATAAAGTAAAAGTAAAATGGCCGAATGACCTGTATATGAATGATAAAAAACTTGCAGGTATTTTGGTTGAATTAACCGGTAAGACAGGTGATGCTGCACATATTATTATTGGTATTGGTATTAATATCGGAATGAATGAAAATATACTTCAAAAAGAAAAACCAATTAATCAAGCATGGTCATCTTTAACTGATGAAGTTGAGAATATTGAAAGAAATAAGTTAGCTGGAAATATTATTAACGCATTAAGGCAGTCGCTACTTTTATTTGAAAAGGAAGGTTTGAAACCGTTTTTGGCAAAATGGTTTGATCTAGATAATTTCTTAGGGAGAAGCGTTAAGTTATTGATTGGTAATGACGTTATAACCGGAATAGAAAAAGGTATTAATGAGCAGGGCGCACTGCTGTTACAAACAGAGAATGGTGAAATAATTCCTTATATTGGTGGTGAAATATCATTAAGAGGAAATGAAAAATAAAAAATAGGCCGGGTAATGTCGGCCTTATTAATTATTTTCGTAAACGAACATTTTGAATAGAATGATTTTTACCTTTAGTCATAATTAAACTAGCTCTTTCTTTAGTAGGTAAAATATTCTCTTCAAGGTTTAGTCCATTAATTTCATCCCAAATAGAGCTTGCTATATTAATAGCTTCTTCTTCACTTAGTTTAGAATAATTATGGAAGTAAGAATCAGGATCAGAAAATGCACCTTGCCTAAATTTTAAAAAGCGCCCGATATACCACTCTTTCAATAATTGTGGATCTGCATCGACATAAATAGAAAAATCTACAAAGTCAGAGACAAAAACATGGTGAGGATCTTGCGGATAATCCATGTCACTTTGTAGTACATTTAATCCTTCAAGAATTAAAATATCTGGTTGATCAACTATTTGTTGTTGGTCAGGCACAATATCGTAGGTCAAATGTGAATAAACTGGAGCCGCTACATTGCGAGCCCCTGATTTTATCTGTGAAACAAAGTTAACAAGTTTTCTCATATCGTAAGATTGTGGGAAACCTTTTTTCTTCATGATATTCCTATCCCGCAATACTTGGTTGGGATGCAGAAAACCATCAGTAGTCACTAAATCGACTTTTCTGTGTTCAGGCCAACGGGTTAATAATGCTTGTAGCAAACGTGCGGTTGTACTTTTACCTACCGCAACACTGCCTGCAATACCGATAATATAAGGAACTTTAGCTTCATTTGTCCCTAAAAATTGTTCTAGAACGGCTTGGCGACGTAAATTAGAGCTTATATAAAAATTAAGTAAGCGAGATAGAGGTAGATAAATTTCAATGACATCGTCCATTGAGAGCTCTTCATTAATTCCCTTTAATTCAAAAAGCTCACTAGATGATAGCGTCAGAGGAACCGAATCACGTAATGTGGCCCAATGCTCTCTATCAAATTCTAAGTATGGTGTAGTGATAAAATTTTCTTTCTGTTTCATAAACCAACATCTGCCTATTGTGTGCAGGTTGGACAGGTTGCCTAAACATCCGTATCCATAAAATTTGATAGCATCATAGCGATTGAGGAAGTGGAGGCGTAGGATTTTTTATGTTTTATGTGAATTTTTTTTGACGTATACGAGAAAAATAGCATTGATTGATCGAAAAACATACTAGTAAAAAGTAAGACCAAATCATAATGGTGAATAAAAAATCTGTATTTAAGTAAGGTGAGGTCAATAAGTGTTCTTTACTCGCTAGATCATAATGGATTATAGTTAATAAATACTGCTGATGTTTTAATCTTAAAGTAGTTATAAAAACAGCAAAAATGCGAAAAGTGAATAAAATATGAGCAAACGAACAAAAAAATAAATTTTTTTGTTGCAACCTGCGCTCACTCTTCCTAGAATGCGCAGCACTTGATGCCGGCATAGCTCAGTTGGTAGAGCAACTGACTTGTAATCAGTAGGTCCCGAGTTCGACTCTTGGTGCCGGCACCATTAAAAATTTGGATAGGTGGGATACCCAAGCGGCCAAAGGGAGCAGACTGTAAATCTGCCGTCACAGACTTCGAAGGTTCGAATCCTTCTCCCACCACCATCTCCAACAAGCTTTAATAAGCTTTGAGGAAACCCAGTTTAACAGCTGATAACTCAGGTAGCCGAGTTCATTGCGGGCATCGTATAATGGCTATTACCTCAGCCTTCCAAGCTGATGATGCGGGTTCGATTCCCGCTGCCCGCTCCAAGATGTGCTGATATAGCTCAGTTGGTAGAGCACACCCTTGGTAAGGGTGAGGTCGGCAGTTCGAATCTGCCTATCAGCACCACTTCCCCTATGTTCTCAATTATCTCCTGATGTTTCTTCTGTTCTCCTGTTAAGAATACAAGCGAATTTATGCTTGGTTGATGTGGTTTAACCACCGATTCCGTGTCTTAGAGGGACAATCTAATGTCTAAAGAAAAATTTGAACGTTCAAAACCGCACGTTAACGTTGGTACAATCGGCCACGTTGACCACGGTAAAACTACTCTGACAGCAGCTATCACTACTGTTCTGGCAAAAACTTACGGCGGTAACGCTCGTGCATTCGATCAAATCGATAACGCACCAGAAGAAAAAGCGCGTGGTATCACCATCTCTACTTCTCACGTAGAATATGATACTCCTACTCGCCACTACGC
>NZ_GG703823.1:95422-95961 GCF_000156395.1 Providencia rustigianii DSM 4541 | reverse complement strand
CAATCCTGGTTGTTGCTGCGACTGATGGCCCAATGCCACAAACTCGTGAGCACATCCTGTTAGGTCGCCAAGTAGGTGTTCCTTACATCATCGTTTTCCTGAACAAATGTGACATGGTTGACGACGAAGAACTGTTAGAATTAGTTGAAATGGAAGTTCGTGAACTTCTGTCTCAGTACGATTTCCCAGGCGACGACACTCCAGTTGTTCGCGGTTCAGCACTGAAAGCGCTGGAAGGTATCCCTGAGTGGGAAGCGAAAATTGTTGAATTAGCCGGTTACCTGGACAGCTACATCCCAGAACCAGAGCGCGCAATTGACCGTCCATTCCTGCTGCCAATCGAAGACGTATTCTCAATCTCTGGTCGTGGTACAGTAGTAACAGGGCGTGTTGAGCGTGGTATCGTTAAAGTTGGTGAAGAAGTTGAAATCGTTGGTATCCAAGACACAGTTAAAACAACTTGTACTGGCGTTGAAATGTTCCGTAAACTGCTTGACGAAGGTCGTGCTGGTGAGAACGTTGGTGTTTTACTGCGTGGT
>NZ_GG703823.1:69417-95322 GCF_000156395.1 Providencia rustigianii DSM 4541 | reverse complement strand
GCGCGCAATTGACCGTCCATTCCTGCTGCCAATCGAAGACGTATTCTCAATCTCTGGTCGTGGTACAGTAGTAACAGGCCGTGTTGAGCGTGGTATCGTTAAAGTTGGTGAAGAAGTTGAAATCGTTGGTATCCAAGACACAGTTAAAACAACTTGTACTGGCGTTGAAATGTTCCGTAAACTGCTTGACGAAGGTCGTGCTGGTGAGAACGTTGGTGTTTTACTGCGTGGTACTAAGCGTGAAGAAATTCAACGTGGTCAAGTACTGGCTAAACCAGGTTCAATCAAGCCACACACTACTTTTGAATCAGAAGTTTATATTCTGAGCAAAGATGAAGGTGGTCGTCATACTCCATTCTTCAAAGGCTACCGTCCACAGTTCTACTTCCGTACAACTGACGTAACCGGTACTATCGAACTGCCAGAAGGCGTAGAGATGGTAATGCCAGGCGACAACATCAACATGATCGTGACACTGATTCACCCAATCGCGATGGATGATGGTTTACGTTTCGCAATCCGTGAAGGTGGTCGTACTGTAGGTGCGGGTGTTGTTGCAAAAATCATTGCATAATACCGCTCTTTCTGAATAAGAAAGAACCACTAAAAAAGGACGTCCTAGGGCGTCCTTTTTGTTTTTGAGTATTTGATTTTTATTTTTACTTATATTTTTTAGAATAGAAGTCTTATTAATAATGCTAATTGAAATGCCAATCATTTTCATTTAAACTTGCTGTATGTTATTTATGCAGGTAAATGATCATGTATGTATGCCTTTGTGAAGCGATCACTGATAAACAAATTAGAAATACGGTGAGAAAAAATCAAGTCACCTCTCTAAAAGGTTTGCGCCAAATTTTACCTGTTGGTCGAGAATGTGGAAAATGTCTTCGACAAACTTGTGAAATTCTACAAGAAGAATTAACCCACCTCAATGAACTCTGTGTTGAACACGTAGCATAGAGCTATCCGATTATCTGTTTCAACTAAATCAAATTGCATTTACTACGGTTGCTGTGTAAATAATATTCAAATCATCGATTTCAGTACTACACTTAAAGAACTGGAAGCGATGGAGAATAAAAATGAAAGGCGATAAAAAAATGATAGCCCATTTAAATAAATTATTGGGCAATGAGCTAGTTGCAATCAACCAATACTTTTTACACGCTCGTATGTTTAAAAATTGGGGTCTAACTAAATTGAATGAGATGGAATATCACGAATCCATCGATGAAATGAAACATGCAGATAAATACATTGAGCGAATCCTTTTTCTTGAAGGTATTCCAAATCTTCAAGATCTAGGAAAGTTAAATATTGGTGAAGATGTGGAAGAGATGCTTGCTTCAGATTTAAAACTTGAACTTGATGGCGCTAAAAATTTAAAAGAGGCCATTAGCTATGCCGATTCTATTCATGATTATGTTAGTCGTGATTTAATGATAGATATACTTGCTGATGAAGAAAATCATATAGATTGGATTGAAACACAAGTGGAACTAATAAAACGTTTAGGTATACAAAATTATCTCCAAGCTCAAGTCACTGAAGAATAATTGTCATCAGATATTCAGATATTCAGATATTCATATAAATGGAAAAAGGCTCAGAGATGAGCCTTTTTTCTATCTACGGATGACCATCAGAAAATTCGCACATATTTTCTCCGATTACTTGCGTTTCATAATAAAATACGTATAATACGCGGGCTTACTGATGAGTAGGCCCTAGACTTTAGGACTGAAAGCTCAGTATTGAGTTAACGATTTGTTGCTCATTTAGACAATACTTCCGATATGGGAGTTACATCAAGAACGATTACACTCCCCCATCAATCGAAATGGGTGTGAGGAGTAGTCATTTACGTTTATAAAATAGTTGGAGCTCTGGTCTCATGCAGAACCAAAGAATCCGTATCCGCCTTAAAGCTTTTGATCATCGTTTAATCGATCAATCAACTGCGGAAATCGTAGAGACTGCTAAGCGCACTGGTGCGCAAGTTCGTGGTCCTATCCCGCTACCGACACGTAAAGAGCGTTTTACCGTTCTGATTTCTCCGCACGTTAATAAAGATGCGCGTGATCAGTACGAAATTCGCACTCACAAGCGTCTGGTTGACATCGTTGAGCCAACCGAAAAGACCGTTGATGCTCTGATGCGTCTGGATCTGGCTGCCGGTGTTGACGTGCAGATCAGCCTGGGTTAATCAGGTCGTCGAACGATTGAGAGGTTGAAACAATGATTGGTTTAGTCGGTAAGAAAGTAGGTATGACTCGTATCTTCACTGAAGATGGCGTTTCTATTCCCGTAACTGTTATCGAAATTGAAAATAACCGCGTTACTCAGGTCAAAACTGCAGAAACTGACGGTTACAATGCAATTCAGGTTACTACTGGTAGCAAAAAAGCTAACCGTGTAACTAAGCCTGAAGCAGGTCATTTCGCTAAAGCTGGCGTTGAAGCTGGCCGTATACTGCGTGAATTCCGTACTGAAGAAGGTACTGAGTTTAAAGCAGGTGAAAGCATTAGCGTTGAAATTTTCGCTGACGTTAAAAAAGTCGACGTTACTGGTACATCTAAAGGTAAAGGTTTTGCCGGCACAGTTAAGCGCTGGAATTTCCGTACTCAAGATGCTACTCACGGTAACTCCTTGTCTCACCGTGTTCCGGGTTCTATCGGTCAGAACCAGACTCCGGGCAAAGTGTTCAAAGGCAAGAAAATGGCAGGCCAACTAGGTAATGAGCGTGTAACCGTTCAAAGCTTAGATGTAGTACGTGTTGACGCTGAGCGCAACCTGCTGCTGGTCAAAGGTGCTGTTCCAGGAGCAACTGGTAGCAACCTGATCGTAAAACCGGCTGTCAAGGCTTAACGTCGAGGAGATAGGAATGGAATTGGTAATGAAAGACGCGCAAAGCGCGCTGACTGTTTCCGAAACTACCTTCGGGCGTGATTTCAATGAAGCGCTTGTTCACCAAGTAGTGGTTGCATATGCAGCTGGTGCTCGTCAAGGTACTCGTGCTCAGAAAACTCGTGCTGAAGTTTCTGGTTCAGGTAAAAAACCATGGCGTCAAAAGGGTACTGGTCGTGCTCGTGCTGGTTCAGCCAAGAGCCCAATTTGGCGCTCTGGTGGTGTTAGCTTTGCAGCTAAACCACAGGACCACAGTCAAAAAGTTAATAAAAAGATGTACCGTGGTGCTTTAAAAAGCATTTTATCTGAATTGGTACGTCAAGATCGTCTGATCGTTGTCGAGAAGTTTTCTGTAGAAGCGCCTAAAACTAAGCTGCTAGCACAGAAACTGAAAGATATGGCTCTGGAAGATGTACTGATCATCACTGCTGAATTAGATGAAAATCTGTTTTTAGCAGCACGTAACCTGTACAAGGTTGACGTACGTGATGCAGCTGGTATTGACCCAGTTAGCCTGATTGCTTTCGACAAAGTGGTTATGACTGCTGATGCTGTGAAGCAAGTTGAGGAGATGCTGGCATGATCCGTGAAGAACGTCTGCTACAAGTACTGCGCGCGCCGCATGTATCTGAAAAAGCTTCTACAGCGATGGAAAAAAGTAATACCATCGTTCTCAAAGTTGCGAAAGACGCGACTAAAGCAGAAATCAAAGCTGCTGTACAGAAACTGTTTGAAGTTGAAGTTGAAGGTGTTAACACTTTGCTGGTTAAAGGCAAAACTAAACGCCACGGTCAGCGTTCTGGTCGTCGTAGTGACTGGAAAAAAGCTTACGTTACGCTGAAAGAAGGCCAGAATCTGGACTTCGTTAGCGGCGCAGAGTAAGTCGGAGGAGTAAAGAACAATGGCAGTTGTTAAATGTAAACCTACGTCTCCGGGCCGTCGCCACGTTGTTAAAGTGGTTAACCCAGAGCTGCATAAGGGAAAACCTTATGCACCACTGTTAGAAAAAATGAGCAAGTCTGGTGGTCGTAACAACAATGGTCGTATCACTACCCGTCATATCGGTGGTGGTCACAAGCAGCATTACCGTTTAGTTGATTTTAAACGCAACAAAGATGGTATCCCTGCAGTTGTTGAGCGTTTGGAGTATGATCCAAACCGTTCTGCGAACATCGCACTGGTTTTATATAAAGACGGTGAACGTCGTTATATTCTTGCACCAAAAGGCTTGAAAGCTGGTGACCAGATTCAATCTGGTGTTGATTCAGCAATCAAAGCAGGTAACGCACTGCCAATGCGCAACATCCCCGTTGGTTCTACAGTTCATAATATCGAACTGAAACCAGGTAAAGGTGGACAGTTAGCGCGTTCAGCAGGTACTTACGCTCAGATCGTTGCTCGTGATGGTGCTTATGTCACCCTGCGTTTGCGTTCTGGTGAAATGCGTAAAGTTTTAGCGGATTGCCGTGCAACCTTAGGTGAAGTCGGTAACGCTGAACATATGTTACGTGTTCTCGGTAAAGCTGGTGCTAGTCGCTGGCGTGGTATTCGTCCTACCGTTCGCGGTACTGCGATGAACCCAGTAGACCATCCACATGGTGGTGGTGAAGGCCGTAACTTTGGTAAACACCCTGTAACACCATGGGGCGTTCAGACCAAAGGTAAGAAAACTCGTAGCAACAAGCGTACTGATCAATTCATCGTACGTCATCGTTCTAAAAAATAATTAGAGGATAAGCCATGCCACGTTCTCTCAAGAAAGGTCCTTTTATTGACCTGCACTTGCTGAAGAAGGTAGAGAAAGCGGTGGAAAGCGGAGACAAGAAGCCTCTCAAGACTTGGTCCCGTCGTTCAACGATCTTTCCTAATATGATCGGATTGACCATCGCTGTCCATAATGGTCGTCAGCATGTTCCAGTATTCGTAACCGACGAAATGGTTGGTCACAAACTGGGTGAATTCGCACCGACTCGCACTTATCGCGGCCATGCGGCAGATAAGAAAGCTAAGAAACGTTAAGGATAGGAGGAAGAGATGGAAACTTTAGCTATGCATCGCCACGCTCGTTCTTCTGCCCAGAAGGTTCGCTTAGTTGCCGACCTGATTCGCGGTAAGAAAGTGTCGCAAGCTCTGGAAATTCTGGCCTACACCAACAAGAAAGCTGCTGGTTTAGTAAAGAAAGTACTTGAGTCTGCAATTGCTAACGCAGAGCAAAACGATGGCGCTGACATTGATGATCTGAAAGTTGCGAAAATTTTCGTAGACGAAGGTCCAACTATGAAACGCATCATGCCGCGTGCGAAAGGCCGTGCAGATCGTATTCTTAAGCGCACCAGCCACATCACTGTGGTTGTGTCCGATCGCTGAGACTCTGGAGACTAGCAATGGGTCAGAAAGTACATCCTAATGGTATTCGCCTGGGTATTGTCAAACCTTGGAACTCTACTTGGTATGCGAATACTAATGAATTCGCTGACAACCTAGACAGCGATTTTAAAGTACGCCAGTACTTGAATAAAGAATTGGCAAAAGCGTCAATTTCACGCATCGTAATCGAGCGTCCTGCTAAAAGCATCCGTGTGACTATTCACACTGCTCGCCCAGGTATCGTTATCGGTAAGAAAGGTGAAGACGTTGAAAAACTGCGTAAAACAGTAGCGGATATCGCTGGTGTTCCTGCGCAAATCAATATCGCCGAAGTTCGTAAACCAGAACTGGACGCAAAATTAGTTGCTGACAGCATCTCTTCTCAGCTGGAACGTCGTGTTATGTTCCGTCGTGCTATGAAGCGTGCTGTACAGAATGCAATGCGTCTGGGCGCTAAAGGTATTAAAGTTGAAGTCAGTGGCCGTTTAGGCGGTGCTGAAATCGCTCGTACCGAGTGGTATCGTGAAGGCCGTGTGCCACTGCACACATTACGTGCTGATATCGATTACAACACTTCAGAAGCGCACACCACTTATGGTGTTCTCGGCGTTAAGGTATGGATCTTCAAAGGTGAGATTCTGGGTGGTATGGCTGCGGTTGAACAAGCTGAGAAACCAGCTGCTCAACCTAAAAAGCAGCAGCGTAAAGGCCGCAAGTAAGGAGCGTCGCTATGTTACAACCAAAGCGTACAAAATTCCGTAAGGTGCATAAAGGCCGCAACCGTGGTCTGGCGCAAGGTACGGATGTTAGCTTCGGCACTTTCGGTCTTAAAGCTGTTGGCCGTGGTCGTCTGACTGCACGTCAGATCGAAGCGGCACGTCGTGCTATGACCCGTGCTGTTAAGCGTCAAGGTAAAATCTGGATCCGAGTATTCCCAGACAAGCCAATCACTGAAAAGCCACTCGAAGTTCGTATGGGTAAAGGTAAAGGTAACGTAGAATATTGGGTTGCCTTAATTCAGCCTGGTAAAGTCCTGTATGAAATGGACGGTGTGCCTGAAGAGCTGGCTCGTGAAGCATTCTCTCTGGCAGCAGCGAAACTGCCTATCAAAACCACCTTTGTAACTAAGACGGTGATGTAATGAAAGCACAAGAGCTGCGCGAAAAAAGCGTAGAAGAGCTGAACGCTGAACTTTTGAACCTGTTACGTGAACAATTTAATTTACGTATGCAAGTTGCAAGTGGTCAGCTGCAACAGTCTCATCTAATGAAACAAGTGCGTCGTGATATCGCACGTGTGAAGACTTTACTAACTGAGAAGGCAGGTGCGTAATGAACGATAAAATCCGTACTCTGCAAGGTCGTGTAGTTAGTGACAAAATGGAGAAATCTATTGTTGTTGCTATCGAGCGTATGGTGAAACACCCTCTGTATGGTAAATTCATCCGTCGTACGACTAAATTGCACGTACATGACGAGAACAATGAATGTGGAATTGGTGACGTGGTAGAAATCCGCGAAACTCGTCCACTGTCTAAGACTAAGTCTTGGGCCTTAGTTCGCGTTGTAGAAAAAGCTGTTCTGTAATAGAATAGATTTTTCGTGATAAATAAACGGCTCTTTTTGTTCGGGCCGTTTATTTTTTTCTGTCCAACACGAAGATGTGGTGTTATAATGCCGCGCCCTCGTAGTATGGGTATATTTGAACGGCCTCTTCATAATGAGGTGGCTCAGTAGTAGTTGACATTTAGCGGAGCACTAAAATGATCCAAGAACAGACTATGCTGAACGTGGCCGACAACTCCGGTGCACGTCGCGTAATGTGTATCAAGGTTCTAGGTGGCTCGCACCGTCGCTATGCACATGTAGGCGACATCATTAAAATTACTGTCAAAGAAGCAATTCCACGCGGTAAAGTTAAAAAGGGTGATGTCCTGAAAGCGGTAGTGGTGCGCACCAAGAAGGGTGTACGTCGCCCTGACGGTTCTGTCATTCGCTTCGATGGTAATGCTTGTGTGTTATTAAATAATAACAGCGAGCAAGTAATCGGTACGCGTATTTTTGGGCCGGTAACTCGTGAACTTCGTAACGAGAAGTTTATGAAAATTATCTCTCTGGCACCTGAAGTACTCTAAGGAGCGAAACTATGGCAGCGAAAATCCGTCGTGATGACGAAGTTATCGTGCTAACTGGGAAAGACAAAGGTAAGCGCGGTAAAGTAAAACAGGTTATTTCTTCTAGTAAAGTTATTGTTGAAGGTATCAATCTGGTTAAAAAACATCAGAAGCCTGTACCGGCTCTGAATCAACCAGGTGGCATCGTTGAAAAAGAAGCGGCTATTCAAGTTTCTAACGTTGCAATCTTTAACACGGCAACTGGTAAGGCTGACCGTGTAGGCTTTAGATTTGAAGACGGGAAAAAAGTCCGTTTCTTTAAATCTAACAGTGAAACTATCAAGTAATTTTTGGAGTATACGATGGCGAAACTGCATGATTACTATAAAGACGAAGTAGTTAATAAGCTCATGACTGAGTTTAACTACACTTCTGTCATGCAAGTCCCTCGGGTCGAGAAGATCACCCTGAATATGGGTGTTGGTGAAGCGATCGCTGATAAAAAACTGCTGGATAATGCAGCAGCTGACTTAACAGCAATCTCTGGTCAAAAACCACTGATCACCAAAGCACGCAAATCTGTTGCAGGCTTCAAAATCCGTCAGGGCTATCCAATCGGCTGTAAAGTAACTCTGCGTGGCGAACGCATGTGGGAGTTCCTCGAGCGACTGATTTCTATTGCTGTTCCACGTATTCGTGACTTCCGCGGCTTGCCTGCTAAGTCTTTCGATGGTCGTGGTAACTACAGCATGGGTGTACGTGAACAAATCA
This sequence comes from Providencia rustigianii DSM 4541, assembly GCF_000156395.1. Taxonomy (GTDB): domain Bacteria; phylum Pseudomonadota; class Gammaproteobacteria; order Enterobacterales; family Enterobacteriaceae; genus Providencia; species Providencia rustigianii. Next base: position 87,161 of record NZ_GG703823.1, on the reverse strand, counting down.
TCTTCCCTGAAATCGATTACGATAAAGTGGATCGTGTACGTGGTTTAGATATTACTATCACCACTACTGCGAAATCAGATGACGAAGGTCGCGCACTATTAGCAGCGTTCAACTTCCCGTTCCGCAAGTAAGGCAGGGTACTCATGGCTAAGAAATCTATGAAAGCGCGTGATGTTAAGCGTGCTAAATTAGCTGAGAAATTCTTCGCGAAACGCGTAGAACTGAAAGCTATCATCTCTGATGTTAAAGCATCTGATGAAGATCGCTGGGACGCTGTTCTCAAGCTGCAAACACTGCCACGTGATTCAAGTCCTTCTCGTCAGCGTAACCGCTGCCGTCAAACTGGGCGTCCGCATGGTTTTCTGCGGAAATTTGGTCTGAGCCGTATTAAAGTCCGTGAAGCCGCTATGCGCGGTGAAATCCCGGGCCTTAAAAAGGCTAGTTGGTAATTGTCACCATATTGAATCACGGGAGTAAAGACAGATGAGCATGCAAGATCCCATCGCGGATATGCTGACCCGTATCCGTAACGGTCAGGCCGCGAATAAAGTTGCGGTCACCATGCCTTCCTCCAAGCTGAAAGTGGCGATTGCCAAAGTGCTGAAGGAAGAAGGCTATATTGAAGATTTTAAAATTGAAGGCGACATCAAGCCAGAACTGGAACTGACTTTACGTTATTTCCAAGGTAAGGCTGTCGTAGAAAGCATCCAGCGTGTAAGCCGCCCAAGTCTGCGCATCTATAAGAAAAAAGATGAGCTGCCACAAGTTATGGCTGGCTTAGGTATCGCTGTTGTTTCTACCTCTAAAGGTGTCATGACTGATCGTGCAGCTCGCCAAGCTGGTCTTGGTGGCGAGATTCTCTGCTACGTAGCTTAATTCGGGAGGAAAGAATGTCTCGTGTGGCAAAAGCACCCGTCGTCATTCCTGCCGGCGTAGAGGTAAAACTCAACGGTCAGGTTATTTCGATCAAGGGTAAAAACGGCGAGCTTACTCGTACTATCCATAATGCAGTTGAAGTTAAACATGAAGATGGCCACTTAACTTTCGGTCCACGCGAAGGTTTTGCAGATGCATGGGCACAAGCGGGTACTTCTCGCTCACTGCTGAATGCTATGGTTATCGGTGTTACCGAAGGCTTCACTAAAAAGCTTCAACTGGTCGGTGTTGGTTACCGTGCAGCAATCAAAGGCAATGCAGTAAGCTTGTCTTTAGGTTTCTCGCATCCGGTTGAACACGCACTGCCAGCAGGCATTACTGCTGAATGTCCAACACAAACTGAAATCGTACTGAAAGGTGCGGATAAGCAAGTGATTGGTCAAGTCGCGGCAGAATTGCGTGCTTACCGTCGTCCTGAGCCTTATAAAGGCAAGGGTGTTCGTTACGCCGATGAAATCGTGCGTACTAAAGAGGCTAAGAAGAAGTAAGGTAACACTATGGATAAGAAAGCAGCTCGTATCCGTCGTGCGACCCGCGCACGCCGCAAGATCCAAGAGTTGGGTGCGACTCGCCTGGTGGTACATCGTACTCCACGCCATATTTATGCGCAGGTTATTGCACCTAACGGTTCTGAAACATTGGTTGCCGCTTCTACAACAGAAAAAGCTATCAATGAGCAAGTGAAATTCACTGGAAACAAAGATGCAGCAGCAGCAGTTGGTAAATTAATTGCTGAGCGTGCACTGGAAAAAGGCATCACTGTTGTTGCTTTTGACCGTTCTGGTTTCCAATATCATGGTAGAGTCCAGGCACTGGCAGATGCTGCCCGTGAAGCTGGCCTTCAGTTCTAAGGTAGAGGTGTAAGATGTCTCACATCGAAAAACAAGCTGGCGAACTGCAGGAAAAGCTGATCGCGGTAAACCGCGTAGCTAAAACCGTTAAAGGTGGCCGTATTTTCAGCTTTACCGCACTGACTGTAGTTGGTGATGGTAACGGTCGCGTTGGTTTTGGTTACGGCAAAGCGCGCGAAGTTCCGGCAGCAATCCAGAAAGCGATGGAAAAAGCCCGTCGCAGTATGAAAACCGTTGCTCTAAACAACGGCACATTATTCCACCCAGTGAAAGGTACTCACACAGGTTCTCGTGTGTTTATGCAGCCTGCTCACGAAGGTACAGGTATCATTGCAGGTGGTGCAATGCGTGCTGTTTTAGAGGTAGCTGGAGTTCGAAACGTACTGGCTAAAACCTATGGTTCCACAAACCCAATCAACGTGGTTCGTGCAACACTGGATGCTTTAGACAGCATGAAGTCTCCAGAAATGGTCGCAGCTAAGCGTGGAAAATCCGTCGAAGAAATTCTGGGGTAATCAGCCATGGCTAAGACTATTAAAATTACACAAGTTCGCAGTTCAATCGGTCGTCTGCCTAAGCATAAGGCAACACTGGTCGGTTTAGGTCTGCGTCGCATTGGTCATACAGTAGAGCGCGAGGATACTCCTGCAGTTCGTGGTATGGTCAACTTGGTTTCCTACATGGTTAAAGTTGAGGAGTAAGAGATGCGTTTAAATACTCTGTCTCCGGCTGAAGGTGCCAAGCACGCGCCTAAACGCGTAGGTCGTGGTATCGGTTCTGGTCTCGGTAAAACCGGCGGCCGTGGTCACAAGGGTCAGAAATCTCGTTCTGGCGGTGGCGTACGTCGTGGTTTTGAAGGTGGCCAGATGCCTTTATACCGTCGTTTACCGAAATTCGGTTTTACTTCACGTAAAGCAATGATCACTGCAGAGATTCGTCTCTCTGATTTTGCTGCTGTTGAAGGCGATGTTATTGATCTGAACGCACTGAAAGCCGCGAACGTTATTGACATCCAGATTGAATACGCAAAAGTTATTCTTTCTGGCGAAGTAAATCGTGCAGTTACTGTACGTGGTCTTCGTGTTACTAAAGGTGCTCGCGCTGCAATCGAAGCTGCCGGCGGTAAAATTGAGGAATAAGTGACAGATGGCTAAACAACCAGGATTAGATTTCCAAAGTGCCAAAGGTGGAGCTGGCGAACTGAAACGCAGACTTTTGTTTGTAATAGGGGCGCTAATTGTTTTCCGAATTGGTTCTTTTATTCCAATCCCTGGTATTGATGCCACTGTGCTTGCCAAATTGCTCGAACAGCAACAAGGTACCATCATTGAAATGTTTAACATGTTCTCTGGTGGTGCTCTCAGCCGTGCTTCTATCTTTGCTCTGGGTATCATGCCGTATATTTCGGCATCGATTATTGTCCAGTTATTATCTGTGGTTAATCCACGATTAGCAGAGATCAAGAAGGAAGGAGAAGCAGGTCGTCGGAAGATAAGCCAATATACTCGCTGGGGTACTCTGGTATTAGCAATATTTCAATCTATTGGTATTGCAATGGGTCTACCGAATATGCCAGGGATGCAAGGATTAGTTATTGATCCAGGTCTCCCATTCTACTTCACGGCAGTTGTTAGCTTAGTCACAGGAACTATGTTCCTTATGTGGTTAGGTGAGCAGATAACTGAAAGAGGTATCGGAAACGGTATTTCAATAATTATCTTCGCTGGTATTGTTGCGGGTCTACCGCCGGCTATTGGCCATACCATCGAGCAAGCTCGGCAAGGCGATCTGCACTTCCTCCTGTTGCTGTTGGTTGCGGTATTAGTATTCGCGGTTACTTTCTTTGTTGTATTTATGGAACGTGGTCAACGTCGTATTGTTGTAAACTATGCCAAACGTCAGCAAGGTCGCCGTGTTTACGCAGCACAAAGTACACATTTACCGTTGAAAGTGAATATGGCGGGTGTAATTCCTGCAATTTTCGCTTCCAGTATCATACTATTCCCGGGTACAATAGCATCTTGGTTTGGCGATGGAACTGGCTGGGACTGGCTGACTACAGTATCTATGTATCTGCAGCCTGGACAACCGTTATATGTATTGCTTTATGCATCTGCGATCATCTTCTTCTGTTTCTTCTATACTGCGTTGGTTTTCAACCCAAGAGAAACAGCGGATAACCTGAAGAAGTCCGGTGCATTTGTACCAGGAATTCGTCCGGGAGAGCAAACGGCCAAGTACATCGATAAGGTAATGACCCGACTGACATTGGTTGGTGCTCTTTATATTACCTTTATCTGCCTAATCCCGGAGTTCATGCGTGACGCAATGAAAGTACCTTTTTACTTTGGTGGTACTTCCCTCTTAATCGTGGTTGTCGTTATCATGGACTTTATGGCTCAAGTGCAAACTCTAATGATGTCAAGTCAGTATGAGTCTGCATTGAAAAAAGCAAATCTAAAAGGTAAATAGTCATTTTCGTGATTATGATTTGCTTAGAAGTTACGGAGAGTAAAAATGAAAGTTCGTGCTTCCGTCAAGAAATTATGCCGTAACTGCAAAATTATTCGTCGCCATGGTAGCGTTCGTGTGATTTGCAGTGTTGAGCCAAGACATAAACAACGTCAAGGCTAAGAAAAAGCATTTTTTTCTTGCAAAGTTGGGTTGAGCTGGCTAAATTAGCCAGCCAATCTTTTTATCTAAGATACATTATTATTTGAGTATCCTGAAAACGGGCTTTTCAGCATAGTAATGTATATTTTAACTTAGGAGTGCATAGTGGCCCGTATAGCAGGCATTAACATTCCTGATCATAAACATACCGTAATCGCTTTAACATCGATTTTCGGCATCGGCAAAACTCGTTCACAGGCTATCTGTGAAGCAACTGGTATTGCTGAAAATGTTAAGATCAGTGAGCTGTCTGAAGAACAAATCGACAAGCTGCGTGACGAAGTTGCTAAATACGTTGTAGAAGGTGACTTACGTCGTGAAATTACCCTGAGCATCAAGCGTCTGATGGACCTTGGATGTTACCGTGGTTTACGTCATCGTCGTGGTCTTCCTGTGCGCGGACAGCGTACTAAGACTAACGCTCGTACCCGCAAGGGTCCGCGTAAGCCGATCAAGAAATAAGTCGGGGTATTGAATAATGGCAAAAGCACCAGTTCGTGCACGTAAGCGTGTAAGAAAACAAGTCTCAGACGGTGTGGCTCATATCCATGCTTCTTTCAACAACACAATCGTTACCATTACTGACCGTCAGGGTAACGCATTAGGTTGGGCAACTGCCGGTGGTTCCGGTTTCCGTGGTTCTCGCAAATCTACTCCGTTCGCAGCTCAGGTTGCAGCAGAGCGTTGCGCAGAAGCTGTGAAAGAATACGGAATCAAAAACCTGGAAGTTATGGTTAAGGGACCGGGTCCGGGTCGCGAATCAACAATTCGTGCTCTGAACGCCGCTGGTTTTCGCATCACTAATATTACTGATGTGACTCCTATCCCTCATAACGGTTGTCGCCCACCGAAAAAACGTCGCGTTTAATACGTATCGTTTTTTTTAGGACTGTTGGAGAAAGAAAATGGCTAGATATTTGGGTCCTAAGCTCAAGCTGAGCCGTCGCGAAGGAACAGACCTCTTCCTGAAGTCTGGTGTTCGCGCGATTGACACCAAGTGTAAATTAGAACAGGCACCTGGCCAGCACGGAGCGCGTAAACCGCGTCTGTCTGACTATGGTGTTCAGTTACGTGAAAAACAAAAAGTTCGTCGTATTTACGGTGTTCTGGAACGTCAATTCCGTAACTATTATAAAGAAGCAACACGCCTGAAAGGAAACACAGGTGAAAACCTGCTGACTCTGCTGGAAGGTCGTCTTGATAACGTCGTTTACCGTATGGGCTTTGGCGCAACTCGCGCAGAAGCACGTCAAATGGTTAGCCATAAAGCTATCATGGTAAATGGTCGCGTAGTCAATATCGCTTCTTATCAGGTTTCCCCGAATGACGTTATCAGCGTTCGTGAGAAAGCTAAAAAACAGTCTCGTATCAAGGCTGCTTTAGAGCTGGCTGAACAGCGTGAGAAGCCAACTTGGCTGGAAGTTGATGCTGCTAAAATGGAAGGTGTGTTCAAGCGTATGCCTGAACGTACTGACTTGTCTGCGGACATTAACGAACACCTGATCGTCGAGCTTTACTCCAAGTAAAGCTTAGCACCAAAGAGAGGACACAATGCAGGGTTCTGTGACAGAGTTTCTAAAACCGCGCCTGGTAGATATCGAGCAAGTCAGTTCGACGCACGCTAAGGTGACCCTTGAGCCTTTAGAGCGCGGCTTCGGCCACACTCTAGGTAACGCACTGCGCCGTATTCTGCTTTCGTCTATGCCGGGTTGTGCGGTGACAGAGGTTGAGATTGATGGTGTACTGCATGAGTACAGCACCAAAGAAGGTGTACAGGAAGATATCCTGGAGATTCTCCTCAACCTGAAAGGGCTGGCGGTAAAAGTTCAGGGGAAAGATGAAGTTATTTTAACCTTGAATAAATCTGGCATTGGCCCTGTGACTGCAGCCGACATCATCCATGATGGTGATGTCGAAATCGTCAAGCCACAGCATGTTATCTGCCACCTCACTGACGAAAACGCATCTGTAAATATGCGTATTAAAGTTCAGCGTGGTCGTGGTTATGTGCCGGCTTCTGCCCGAGTTCATTCGGAAGAAGATGAGCGCCCAATCGGTCGTTTGTTAGTCGATGCTTGCTATAGCCCTGTAGAGCGTATTGCCTACAATGTTGAAGCAGCTCGTGTTGAGCAACGTACGGATTTGGATAAGTTAGTAATTGAAATGGAAACTAACGGTACAATTGATCCTGAAGAGGCAATTCGCCGTGCAGCTACCATCCTGGCTGAACAACTTGAAGCTTTTGTTGACTTACGTGATGTACGTCAGCCAGAAGTTAAAGAAGAGAAACCAGAATTCGATCCTATCTTACTGCGCCCAGTTGACGATCTGGAATTGACTGTCCGCTCTGCTAACTGCCTCAAAGCAGAAGCTATCCACTACATCGGTGATCTGGTACAGCGTACAGAAGTTGAGTTGCTGAAAACGCCTAACCTCGGTAAGAAGTCTCTTACTGAAATTAAGGACGTCTTGGCATCTCGTGGCCTTTCTCTAGGTATGCGCTTAGAAAATTGGCCACCAGCAAGTATTGCTGATGATTAGGATCACAGGTTAAGGTTTTACTGAGAAGGATAAGGTCATGCGCCATCGTAAGAGTGGTCGTCAATTGAACCGCAACAGCAGCCACCGCCAAGCTATGTTCCGTAACATGGCAGGTTCTTTAGTTCGTCATGAAATCATCAAGACGACTCTGCCTAAAGCGAAAGAACTGCGTCGCGTCGTTGAGCCGCTGATTACTCTTGCCAAGACCGACAGCGTAGCTAATCGTCGTCTGGCATTCGCACGTACTCGTGATAACGAGATCGTTGCAAAACTATTTAATGAACTGGGACCTCGTTTCGCAGCTCGTGCAGGTGGTTACACTCGTATTCTTAAGTGTGGTTACCGTACAGGCGACAACGCTCCGATGGCTTACATCGAGCTTGTTGACCGTGCTGTTGAGTCTCAAGAAGCGGCTGCAGAGTAATCTGTAATTGCTTTCAAGAAAACCGGGCGTATTGCCCGGTTTTTTTGTACCTGCTATTCTATCCTTTCTGTTTGACTCTTTTCCTTGAATTTCCTATTTCGATCCATATTTATAGGTAGAGCTTTATGAGCATGTATAAGATAGGTCAAATAGCTAAACTTGCAGATGTGACCCCAGATACCATTCGTTTTTATGAAAAACAGGGACTGATGGGGCATAAAGTAAGAACTGAAGGTGGATATCGATTGTTTACCGAGCATGATTTACAGCGGCTACGTTTTATTCGTTATGCTAAGCAGCTTGGTTTTACTTTAGAAGCTATTACCGAATTATTATCAATTCGAGTTGATCCTGAGCATCATACCTGTCAGGAATCAAAGAATATTGTGGATATTAGACTTCTTGAGGTTGAAAAGAAGATTCAAGAATTGATCATAATGCGAGACTCATTAAAAATGTTGAGCTCAGCATGTTGTGGTGATGAGCATGCATCAACATATTGTTCAATTATGGAAATTTTAGAGAAAGGTGCATCAAAAATTTATTAGCTAAATGTAATTATTATGAAGGTAATATTATATGAGTAAATATCAGCATAAGCGCGGTGAAATTAAAGATAATGCACTTGAAGCATTATTACATGACCCATTGTTTCGTCAGCGTATTGAGAAAAACAAAAAAGGTAAGGGAAGCTACATTAGAAAAGGGAAAAATTGTAAAACCAGTAACTGGGAGGCCAGTGGTAATGGGTTAATAAACGTATTACCACTGGTTTTTTAGTTATTTTTTATTCTGTTCTTTTAATAGATCACGAATTTGAGTCAATAAAACTTCTTCTGTTGACGGTGCTGCAGGCTCCGATGGAGTAGTCTCTTCTTTTTCACGACGTACCTTATTCATAACTTTTATCGCCATAAAAATAGCAAAAGCTACAATCACGAAATCAAAAATAGTTTGAATAAACATACCATAATTCATGACAACTGCAGGGATACCATCTTGTGCTTCTCTAAGCACAATACTGAACTGTTTAAAATCAACCCCTCCAATGAGCAATCCGAGTGGTGGCATAATCACATCAGCAACTAATGATGAAACAATTTTACCAAATGCAGCACCGATGATTATACCAACAGCCATATCTACCACATTGCCTTTCATGGCAAACTCGCGGAACTCTTTTAAAAAACTCATGTATGACCCCTTCCCTTAATAATTGACCAAATATTTATGACCTGTATATTTACATAACAAATTATAGTATCTAGAAATCTTAACCTGCAAATTTTTACTATTAATTTTAGATGATTATAAAAAGAATGGGCTAGGTTGGAATAATTTCTCAACATCAGGTACATACTTTTTATCAGTGATGAACATAATCACGTGATCACCTTGCTCAATAATATTGTAATCGCTGGCAATGATGACTTCTTCTTCGCGTACAATTGCACCAATAATTGTGCCAGGAGGAAGCTTAATATCAGAAATTTTTTTACCAACGACTTTAGATGTATTTTCATCTCCATGAGCAATCGCCTCGATTGCTTCTGCAACACCTCGACGTAATGAAGAAACACTAACAATATCGGCTTTTCTGACATGACCAAGTAATGCAGATATTGTTGCTTGCTGAGGTGATACTGCAATATCGATAACGCCACCTTGAACTAATTCAACGTAAGCTGAACGTTGAATTAGAACCATGGCTTTTTTTGCACCCATTTTTTTAGCTAACATCGCAGACATAATATTTGCTTCATCATCATTAGTAAGAGCAATAAAAACGTCCATTTGCTCAATATGTTCCTCAGTTAATAATTCCTGGTCTGAGGCATCACCATAGAAAACGATAGTATCGTGAAGTAATTCTGCTAGTTCAGTTGCTCTTTGCTGATTTCGCTCAATGAGCTTAACGCTATAGTCTTTTTCTAATCGCCTCGCTAAGCCGGCACCAACGTTACCTCCACCGACAATCATCAATCGTTTATAAGGTTTTTCTAATCTTTGAAGTTCACTCATAACAGCGCGGATATGCTGAGTTGAGGCGACAAAAAATACCTCATCTCCAGCTTCAATAATCGTTGAACCTTGAGGTCTGATTGGCCGGTCTTGACGGAATATTGCGACGACTCGCGTATCAATATGAGGCATGTGCTCACGTAAACTTGAAAGAGCATTTCCAACTAATGAACCGCCGTAATAAGCTTTTACTGCGACAATGCTGACTTTTCCCTCTGCAAAATTTACAACTTGTAGAGCACCTGGGTACTGAATAAGCTTATAGATATATTCGATAACTAGTTGTTCTGGAGATATTAAATAATCAATAGGGATTTGCTCTGCAGCAAAAAGCTTATCTGCTTCACGGATGTACTCCGTGGCTCGAATTCGGGCAATTTTGTTTGGGGTATTAAATAGGCTATATGCAATTTGACATGCAACCATATTTGTTTCATCTGAGTTAGTCACTGCAACTAACATATCGGCATCTTCAGCTCCTGCGTCTCGTAATACGCGAGGGTGAGAGCCATGGCCATTGACAACTCTTAGATCAAATTGATCTTGGAGTTGACGTAAGCGATCTGCATTAGTGTCAACAACGGTAATATCATTGTTCTCATCAACTAAATTTTCAGCTAGGGTGCCACCCACTTGCCCAGCACCTAGAATAATGATCTTCATTGCATCTTCCTATCTCAGATAATCAATTAAATGCTATTGTGCCTGTTTGAGTAATCGGGCGTAGAAGAATCCATCACCACCAGTGGTACTCGGTAATATTTGCAAGCCAAACTCGGTGCCATCAGTTATGCTCGCATCTACATGTTTAGTAAGAAAACGTTGGATTTGTAGACTGTTTTCTTCTGGTATTATAGAGCATGTGGCATAAACTAGGGTTCCACCTGGTTTCAAATAAGGCCATATAGCTTCTAATATTTGAAATTGTAACTGCGATAATTCATTGATATCGGAATCACGTCTTAGCCATTTAATATCGGGATGACGTCGAATTACTCCCGTCGCTGAGCATGGTGCATCCAATAGGATTCGATCAAATTGTTGACCATGAGCCCACTCTTCGGGCTTAGTTCCATCCCCTTGTATAACTATCGCTTGTTGCTTGAGGCGTTGTAAATTTTCTTTCACGCGCTTGAGCCGAGAGTCATCAATATCAACAGCAAGAACGTGAGCTTTAGGAGCTAATTCCAATATATGTGTTGTTTTCCCTCCAGGTGCAGCACATAAATCTAGAATACTATCGCCATCTACGGGAGACAGTAATTCTGCACAACCCTGTGCTGACACATCTTGAACAGTCGACCAACCTTCATCAAAGCCTGGAAGCCTATTTACCGAAGTAGCATCTTCCAGGCGAACAGCATTTGGATGAGTTGGGTGTAAATGGGCAGTAATCCCAGCTTGTTCTAGTAAGGTTAAGTATTGATCAGTTGTATTATGTTGAGGGTTTACTCTTAGCCACATTGGTGGGCGCTGGTTATTCGCATCCACAATATCTTGCCATTGATCGGGGTAAGCAATTTGTAAGCGTTTTAATAACCAGCTTGGATGTAAGTATTGGCTATTATTATTATGATTACGCTCTTCTAATTGTACTTGTTGGCGTAAGAAAGAACGTAAAACACCATTTATCAGCCCTTTCAATTGTGGGCGTTTCAGAGCAACAGCACCGTCAACGGTTTCTGCTAAAGCAGCATGAGCAGGGATACGTGTGTATAGTAGTTGATAAATGCCCACCATGATTAGGTAATGTAATATTCTTTGTTTACCTGTAAGCGGTTTTTCCATTAATTGGCTGATAAACCATTCGAGTTTTGGTAAATATCGTAGAACTCCAAAGCACATTTCTTGTAGCAATGCTTTGTCTTTCTCATTGATATTACGTTGTAATTCAGGCAAAACAGTACTTAATGATTGTCCCTTATCGAGAACCTGACCAATGGCCGTTGCTGCTATACTACGTAAATTATATTTATTTTTCATAAGTGAAGGAGAGTCTATTAGTTACTGAAATAAAATTGCCTGACTTTATGTTGGTAGGCAATTTTATTAAGATTTTAGTCTAGTATCTGTTCTGGAATGAACCATTCATGGCGAGAATTGAGGATATCCTGTGCGCTCATTGCTTTTTTACCAGGAGGCTGCAATTGGGTGATATTTAATATTCCCATTCCTGTTGCTACACAGATACCTTTTTTATCTGCACTGATAATGGTTCCAGGAAGATGGTTATGCACCTGATCAATAACTTCGGCTTGCCAGACTTTAATCAGTTGTTCTTGGATCATGAAATAACTCATAGGCCAAGGATTGAAAGCGCGAATACAGCGTTCAATTTGTTTTGCCGATTGTTGCCAATCAATACGGGCTTCTTCTTTTGACAGCTTTTCCGCATAGTTAGCCAATGTATCGTCTTGTTTTTCTGGAGTGCATTTTCCAATAGATAACAGGTTAACTGTATGTATAAGAGCTTGAGGTCCCGTAATTGCTAGTTTTTCGTATAATGTGGCACTTGTATCTTCAGGAGTGATAGGGCAAGTAGCTTTATATAGCATATCCCCAGTATCAAGACCTGCATCCATTTGCATGATAGTAATACCTGTTTCATGATCTCCAGCCCAAATTGAACGTTGAATTGGTGCCGCACCACGCCAACGCGGTAATAAAGATCCATGAACATTTAGACAGCCAAGGCGAGGGATATCTAAAACTGCTTGAGGCAGGATTAAACCATAAGCGACGACAATCATGAGGTCTGCATTTTGTTCTTTGATCCACTGCTGATTATTGGGATCTTTTAGAGTGACAGGCTGAAATATGGGTATATGGTGCTCTTCAGCAAGAATTTTCACTGGGCTTGGCGTCAGTTTTTTACCTCTTCCCGCTGGTTTATCATGTCGAGTGAGTACACCAACAATTTGATGTTTGGTTTCAAGTAAGGCAGCTAAATGTTTTGCTGCAAAATCTGGTGTACCTGCAAAGATAATTTTTAATGATTCTGACACGTTATTTCCCCGTTTATATTCATAAAATTAGCGATTTTTAGCCTCTTTAGATCTTTGTCTATCTAATTTTTCTACTTTCTGGCGAATGCGCTGACGTTTCAAAGGAGATAAGTAATCAACAAATAGTTTGCCAACTAAATGGTCCATTTCATGTTGAATACAGATGGCTAATAAACCATCAGCTTCAAGCTCAAATAATTCACCATTATAGTTAAGGGCTCGAACCTTCACTTGCTCTGCTCTTGCGACAAATCCTTGTTGTTCAGGGATGGATAGGCAGCCCTCTTCAATGCCAGTTTCACCTTTTTTATCAATAAGTTCTGGATTGATAAGAACAAGTCGCTCACTCCGAGATTCTGAGACATCGATGACAATAATTCGCTGGTGGATATCCACTTGCGTTGCTGCGAGCCCGATACCTTCTTCGTCATACATTGTTTCGAACATATCATCGACAATACGTTGAATGGATGCATCAACTTTTTCGACTGGTTTTGCAATCGTGCGAAGACGCTCGTCTGGATAATGTAATATGTTTAATACTGACATAAATTTTTCGAGTAGTTTCCAAAATTTGAAAGGTAATTAATGACTATTCTAGACATTTATCCATCATATTGACAGTATTGGTGATGATTTGTTCGTAGGGGATGAGCTAACTTATAGTCAGGATGACAACATGAATGAACAGGAAATATGGATAAGACTTTCATTGGTAAATAAGGTTGCTTTAGAGAAAGTAATAGAAATAATTTCGTATTTAAAACAAAGGAATAAAGTGACGCATTCAATTTTAAAAGAGTGTGGCTTAAACGAAATGCAAAGATTGCAATTTTTTCATGTTCCTCAGCAAAGAATAGAAATAACGACTCGGTGGTTGCAAAATAAAGAAAATCAAATGATTACAGTTTCAGCCCCCCAATATCCTTTTTTATTGAAGCAGACTTACAACCCTCCATTGTTATTATTTGTGATAGGTAATAGCGAATTATTATCAGATCGCCAAATTGCTATCGTTGGTAGCCGCCAAATGACCGAATATGGCAAAACGTGGACTAAAAACTTTGTTAAAAAATTTATAAGTTATGGTTTAACTATAACTAGTGGGCTGGCACTTGGCATTGATGGAGCAAGCCATAAAACAGCATTAGAACATGGCGGTAAAACAGTGGCAGTGTTAGGTAGTGGGTTAGCAAATGTTTACCCGAAGCAACATTATAATTTAGCGGATGAAATTAAGGAAAACGGCTTGTTAGTCTCTGAGTATTTGCCTGATACACCTCCACTACCGAAGCAGTTTCCTAGACGAAATCGTATTATTAGTGGATTAAGTAAAGCTGTTGTAGTTATTGAGGCTGGAATGAAAAGTGGTTCATTAATTACAGCAAGATACGCTATTGAACAAAATCGAGATTTGTTCACACTACCAGCCCCGCTGGGGAATCCTGCATTTAGTGGAAATCATTGGTTGGTGCAGCAAGGTGCTTATTTATTATCTGAGCCGGATGATATTTTATTGCATTTAGAATGTTCACTAAATTGGATTCAGCCAGAATTATCAATAGAAAGTACACCTAACTCAGAGTTTAACCTGACAGAAAATAGAATTTTGGGTATGGTGGGGTATCAAGTGACTCCCGTGGATGTAATTGCAGGCCAATTGCAGTTACCCATTTCTAGAGTAATTTCAATACTTACAGAATTGGAAATTAGTGGCGATATTTTGTCCACTGCTGGTGGATATATCAGGGTAAGTTAGTTTTTGAATAATTAAGGTGAGTTAAAATAAAATATGTCGAAGCAATTGCCTTTTGAAACTGAAAAAAATGAATATTGTCCTGAATGTGATTCTTTGTTGGTTATTCGCAATAGCACTCATGGGCCATTTCTGGCTTGTTCTGAATACCCCCAATGTCATTATACTCGACCGCTAAAACCAGTGATAGAAAGTCATATTGTAAAAGTGTTAGAAGGTCAATGCTGCCCCATATGTAACCATAATTTAGTATTAAAGCAGGGGCGCTTTGGCATGTTTATAGGTTGTAGCAATTATCCTGAGTGTGAGCATACTGAGCTTATTGATAAACCTGACGAAACTAAGGTGCCATGCCCACAATGCCAAACAGGTAATTTATTACAAAGAAAATCCCGTTTTGGCAAAACTTTCTATGCTTGTGATAACTACCCTAACTGCCAATTTATTATTAATAATAAACCTGTGGTTGGGGAATGTCAGTTTTGTGAATACCCACTACTTATGGAAAAAAGGGTAGGACAAGGAGTAAGATTGTTGTGTGCCAGCAAACGTTGTGGTAAGCCACAAGAAGAATAAAGAGTTAAAAACTATGCAAAATCAATCTACACCTGCAATTAAAAATATTATTAATGCACTCCAGCAACAACAAGTCATTGCTTATCCAACTGAAGCTGTTTTTGGGCTCGGTTGTGATCCTGACAGCGAGACAGCGGTGAATAAATTACTCGAATTAAAGCAACGTCCATGGGAGAAAGGACTTATTTTGATCGCTGATAGCTACGAACAATTAAAGAATTATGTTGATGATAGCCAATTAACAGATCAACAGAGACAAACCATGTTTGCTACTTGGCCAGGTCCGGTTACGTGGGTGGTCCCCGCAAAAAAAACAACACCAAAATGGTTAACGGGTAAATTTGATACTTTAGCGGTACGTGTCACTAATCATGAGTTAGTGAAAGAGTTATGTAGCCAGTATGGAAAACCGATTGTTTCAACAAGCGCTAACCTAAGCGGTTTAGAGCCGTGCAGAACTACGGGAGAAGTTGTTGAACAGTTCCAAGATACTATCCCCATTTTAGATGGCGAAGTCGGTGGAAGGCTGAATCCATCAGAAATTAGAGATGCTATGACTGGGCAATTATATCGCAAAGGATAATTATCAATGAAAATGTTTGCAGTCTTTGGAAACCCAATTCAACACAGTAAGTCTCCGGTAATACATCAAATGTTTGCGGAACAAATAGGAATCGAACTTAAATACGATCGAATTCTTGCACCTATCGAGGATTTTGAATCGTGTTTATCTGATTTTTTTGAACAGGGCGGACAAGGTGCAAACATAACATTGCCATTTAAAGAAAGGGCTTTTAAATTTGTCAGTGAATTAACAGATAGAGCTCAAATTTGTGGCGCTGTAAATACTATCATGAAGCTCGATGGTAATCGTTTACTTGGTGATAACACTGATGGAGCTGGGTTATTGTTAGATTTGCAACGATTAGAGTTTATATCATCCAATAGTAAGGTATTAATTATTGGTGCGGGTGGTGCGACTCGGGGGGCTTTATTGCCTCTGCTTGAACTTGGTTGTGATATTACGTTAACGAATAGAACGTTCTCTAAAGCAGAAACGTTAGTTAATCTGTTCTCATCAGCGGGAAAAATAAAGGCTAAACCCATGGATGAGTGTTTATCTTCAGAATATGATTTGATTATCAATGCAACCTCATCAGGGGTAAACGGTGAAATTCCTCAAATAAGTTCAGAATTATTTCATGAACAGATTGCTTGTTATGACATGTTTTATCAACGAGGCTTGACGCCTTTTTTATCATTCGCAAAGCAACGGAAAGTTAAAAGATTAGCTGATGGCTTAGGGATGTTGGTAGGACAAGCTGCTTTCTCTTTTAAGTTATGGCATGGGGTCACCCCTGAAATTGAGCCTGTATTGAAGTTATTAAAACAGGGGCTAAAGTAATGAATCAAGCGATTCAATTTCCGGATAGAGAGGAATGGGATCCTTTACTTAATAAAGTACGATTTCCTGTTCTTGTTAATGGCATGCTTGCTGAATGTATCATATCGGATACTTTATTATTTAATCGCTATGGCAATAAAGAAACGTCTTTAATGCTATTTCAGACTTATCGCTGGGATATAGAAGAAGAGTTTGAGACCTTGATTGAACAAGGTCTTGATAATGGCAATAACTTTTATGAATTATTAGAAGATAAATAATTATTTTTCCATTCAACATAGTTATTGGCTGAATAGCGTAGGTGATTAAGCTCTGACTCTGTAAGTTTTCTAATTGGCTTAGCAGGACTGCCCATATATAAGTAGCCTGACTTTAGCCGTTTTCCTTGTGTGACCAAACTGTTTGCACCAATGACAACATCATCCTCAATAATCGCTCCATCAATTACTATAGACCCCATTCCCACGAGAACACGATTACCAATTGTGCACCCATGCAGCATGACTTTATGCCCAACAGTGACATTATCTCCAATAATTAATGGATTTCCTTCAGGATTAGTTGCCGATTTATGGGTTACATGGAGAATCGAACCGTCTTGGATATTAGTCCGAGCTCCAATTGATATGTAATTCACATCGCCGCGTAAAACAGATAAAGGCCAGATGCTAACATCTTCAGCTAATCGGACGTCACCAATGACAACAGAAGAGGGATCAATAAAGACATTCGCTGCTACAGTAGGGTAGGTATCTAAATAAGGTCTTAAGAATGTGTTCATATGTGTGGCCACAAAACGTAGATGGATATTAAGGTAAGCTCTTAATTAAGAGTTAGCGAAGTAAGAGCAGAGTACAAAAATAGAATTATAAGACAAAAGATGACGTTTTTATAATCATAGTGATAGTAAAAAAAGCACAATGATGAAATTATCCTCAATCAGTATTTTTTTTGAAAAAAAAGGTTGTGTAATTTTTCGAGCTCCCTATAATGCGCATCCGTTGTCACGATAAACCGGTTCGAAGAAAACCTCGAAGCCCGCGTGATAACAGAGGTGAGAAAGAAAATAGTTGAAAATAATCACTTGACTTTCTAAATAAAAAACGTAGTATACAACACCTCGCGACAACGACCTAGACGTCGAAAATCGAAAGATTAAGTCGCACCGCTCTTTAACAATTTATCAGACAATCTGTGTGGGCACTCACAAGACACTATCAAAAAATATTTGATTTTAAAGTCTTGAAGAGTGACTAACACGTTAATTCATATATATGAACTAATAGGTAATTTGGTTTCTTAGGAAATCAAACGACAGTAAACATTCTTTGAGCATCAGACACTTTTAATTGAAGAGTTTGATCATGGCTCAGATTGAACGCTGGCGGCAGGCCTAACACATGCAAGTCGAGCGGTAACAGGGGAAGCTTGCTTCTCGCTGACGAGCGGCGGACGGGTGAGTAATGTATGGGGATCTGCCCGATAGAGGGGGATAACTACTGGAAACGGTAGCTAATACCGCATAATCTCTCAGGAGCAAAGCAGGGGAACTTCG
>NZ_GG703823.1:68578-69317 GCF_000156395.1 Providencia rustigianii DSM 4541 | reverse complement strand
AGACGGGGGCCCGCACAAGCGGTGGAGCATGTGGTTTAATTCGATGCAACGCGAAGAACCTTACCTACTCTTGACATCCAGAGAATTTAGCAGAGATGCTTTAGTGCCTTCGGGAACTCTGAGACAGGTGCTGCATGGCTGTCGTCAGCTCGTGTTGTGAAATGTTGGGTTAAGTCCCGCAACGAGCGCAACCCTTATCCTTTGTTGCCAGCACGTCATGGTGGGAACTCAAAGGAGACTGCCGGTGATAAACCGGAGGAAGGTGGGGATGACGTCAAGTCATCATGGCCCTTACGAGTAGGGCTACACACGTGCTACAATGGCGTATACAAAGAGAAGCGACCTCGCGAGAGCAAGCGGAACTCATAAAGTACGTCGTAGTCCGGATTGGAGTCTGCAACTCGACTCCATGAAGTCGGAATCGCTAGTAATCGTAGATCAGAATGCTACGGTGAATACGTTCCCGGGCCTTGTACACACCGCCCGTCACACCATGGGAGTGGGTTGCAAAAGAAGTAGGTAGCTTAACCTTCGGGAGGGCGCTTACCACTTTGTGATTCATGACTGGGGTGAAGTCGTAACAAGGTAACCGTAGGGGAACCTGCGGTTGGATCACCTCCTTACCATAGAAGTGTTTTTGTGAAGTGCTCACACAGATTGTCTGATGAAATAGAGTAACGGTATCGATAGGCTTGTAGCTCAGGTGGTTAGAGCGCACCCCTGATAAGGGTGAGGTCGG
>NZ_GG703823.1:67848-68478 GCF_000156395.1 Providencia rustigianii DSM 4541 | reverse complement strand
AGCTTTCGCGCGAATTATCCTCAGTACAAAACCCAACAAAGGCGCAGTCCAGAGAATTTGAACGTGCCAAGTCTGCCGCTGCTAAGCTAAAAATGGAAGCGGGAACGTTAAGCGTATCGCTACAGCGACAACGAGAAGCGCTGAAAAATAGCGGCATATCTACCCGCCAGTTAAGTCAGGCTCAAACCAGACTCAATAGTGATATTTCCTCAGCTAATCAACGATTACAGCAACAAGAGCAGCAATTAAAACGTGTCGCCAATCAAGAGCGGCGTATGTCGGCGGCGAAAGATGGCTATCAAAGAACCATGGACGTTCGAAACAAAATGGCTGGGGCTGGTGCTGGCATGACAGCCGCAGGGGTCGGGATCGGATATGCGGCAAAAAAAGTCTTAGTACCAGGCTATGACTTTGAAATCGGCATGTCGAAAGTGCAAGCTTTGACTCGCTTGGATAAAAACTCAGACGATTACAAGATGCTGAGAGAGCAGGCGCGTGATCTGGGCGCAACGACGGCATTTACGGCGAATGAAGTCGCCCAAGGGCAAGCGTTCTATGCGATGGCTGGTTTTAAACCTGAGCAAATTAAAAATGCGATGAAAGGCACATTATCAATGTCACTCGCCGGAG
>NZ_GG703823.1:66794-67748 GCF_000156395.1 Providencia rustigianii DSM 4541 | reverse complement strand
ATTCCACGCGGTCAATTTGGTATTGTGGGTGAGTATGGTCCTGAGATTGTTAATGGTCCTGCGAATGTGACCAGTCGTAAAAGTACAGCGGCATTGGCTGCGGCAGCATTAACACTAGGGTCAATGTCGGCAGCGGCAGATAAGCCGATTCATCCCTATGCCCTACCGGCTAAAAACTACGTTTCTACCCCAGTTAATATCACTCAAAATCGCAGTGAGTATAGTCGATCCCCGATTGAAATTCATATTCATCCTACACCGAATCAATCAGCCGCGGATATTGCAAAAGAGGTCGCAAGGCAATTAGAAGATGCAGAGCGAAGAAAGCAATCAAGGCGGTTAAGCCAGTATCAAGACAGTGGAGAATATTAATTATGGCAATGGCAGCACTAGGCGTATTTATTTTTCATTTGCGAACAACGCCCTATCAAATGATGCAGATTAATAAAAAATAACCGTTACGGATTTAATAACCGCGTCGGTAAGCGACCTGCATTCCAGTTTATTGGTCCTGATAGTGATGATATTTCGTTAAGTGGTTCGCTATTTCCATCATTAACCGGCGGTAAGTTATCGTTATTGGCTTTGGAGTTAATGGCAGATACCGGTAAGGCATGGTCGCTGATCGATGGAACCGGCACAATTTACGGGATGTTTGTCATTGAAGAAATCACACAATCAAAAAGTTACTTTTTTGATGATGGTGCCGCTAGACAAATAGATTTCACGTTGAAGTTGAAACGGACAGACGAGTCATTAAGTGAAATGTTTGGTGATTTGAGTAAGCAATTGAGTGATCTCCGTGGGGCATTGCCATTATGAGTATGTTTACGGGGGATGAATCGACACCGGCATTTGTGCTAGCCGCCAGTGGTGAAAATATCAACGCGCTAATCCAAGGGCGTTTAATGTCATTATCAATGACTGATAACGTTGGAACCGAAGGTTGAATTC
>NZ_GG703823.1:66267-66694 GCF_000156395.1 Providencia rustigianii DSM 4541 | reverse complement strand
CAAAGTCTGGGATGGAATAGTGCGTTATTCAAAAGCGCTATGGGATGGTGTGACGCAGATTTTTAATCAATTTTGGGAAGGGATTAAATCCTATGTCATGAACTGGACGTTAGTTGGTTTGGTTTATCAGCATTGGGATAAAATTATTTCTGTGACGTCGCGCATGTGGGAACTGATTAAAAAACAATTTCAGATAAATGGAATGAGATTGTCGCTGATGTGACTGCATTACCAGAGCGTTTCAAGCAAATCGGTGGTGAAATTATCGATAGTTTGAAGAACGGTATTCTTGAAAAATGGGAGTCACTAAAATCTACATTTGCCGAAATTAAGCAGGCAGCGACAGATTTATTACCTGAGTGGATGTTATCAGATGATGCCAAAGCTGCGAGATTAGCAACTCAGGCAAGCGGTGCATCCGTAGCGG
>NZ_GG703823.1:65969-66167 GCF_000156395.1 Providencia rustigianii DSM 4541 | reverse complement strand
GGGGCAGCTTATTTGATTTACAAGCATTGGGACAAGATAGGTCCCTATGTGAAAGGCGTGTGGAATTTAGTCACTGGTATTTTTAAGGATGCATTTGATGTCATTCAATCTTTCATTATGAAATGGACGATTGAGCCAATCATCAAAGTCTGGGATGGAATAGTGCGTTATTCAAAAGCGCTATGGGGATGGTGTGAC
>NZ_GG703823.1:2636-65869 GCF_000156395.1 Providencia rustigianii DSM 4541 | reverse complement strand
TCAACCTTCGGTTCCAACATGAATTGTCCTCTTTGTGGTTACGCAGCTCATACTCGTAGTTCTCAGCAAGTCTCAAAAGAAACCAAAGAACGTTATAACCAGTGCCAGAATATTAATTGTGGTGCAACGTTTGTGAGCCATGAATCAGTATCAAGATTTGTAGTTAAACCTAAACTTGTAGAAGCTGTAAACCCCCACCCTAATAAATATCAGCAAGCCTCTTTGTCATTATAAAAAATATGCCCCTCAATGTGAGGGGCAAAGAATTATTTACTAGCGTTTATTAATTCTTCAAAGAAATTATAAAAGCCTTTTTTGTTGTGGTCATCAAAGCGTAGTTCATTAAACTGCATAGTAAATGAGCAGTTATTATCCGTTAATTCGCTTAATGAGTTTATTGGGATATATTTTTTAACAATATCTAGTGCTTGTTGTTTGGTAATGGTCGTTGTGTATTCAGGGCTATTTTTGAGTTTCTTACCATCAGAATAGACAAGGTATGAGGTTACTGTAACTTTATCATTTGGCGTATTGATAAAGGCGCGATAAATACCATAGATAATAGCTCTTTTGGCAATAAAATCCTTCACATCGGGAAAATCATCATCAACAGCTTGCGGAGATATTACAACGTTTAATGGCTTTTCACTGATAATGTTAAGGGTATGCTCTTCTTCTGTGTAGTCATTAAAGTAAGTCATTGCAGCTGCGAAATTTGGGTAAACCTCATTTTCTTTTGTACAAAGTTCATTGTTTTCTTGTGTCACGGGAAGTACCTCTGATTGATTTTGTGTGGCTTGCTTATTTTGTGGCTGGGTTTGTTTTTGTTCGTCTATAGATATCTGGTTTCCAATTTGTTTTTCTGTATCAGAAGAGGGGATAAAAGCGATAAATATGGACAGTAAAATAAGAAAGGTTACTGAGTATACAAGAGAAGATTTTGTTCTATTGTGCATGAGTACAAATTTGGGTTTTATCAAGCCGACAATAAAAGCAATCAAGGCAATGAAAGTGAGAATAAAAAATAGAATGTCCATATGTCCTCCTTTTAATTGGAGTTAGATTAGAGTCCGGTTTTGAGGATAAGTAAAGCCCCTCAAAAAAGAGGGGCTAATTGGTCAATAATGGTCGATGTGGACGGACAATGGACGGTGGTTAGCATAAGGCTTTATATAACAATGTATTACGCCTATATAATGAACACCATCCCTGTCTTTTATAGCCCCTTTTAGGGGCTTTTTTTTGTTTTGAAAACGTTTATGTTAACTATAGTTGACATTTTTAGTTCGTAGATTATAGTTAACCGCAGAGAATATGGAGGTTCTATGTTGACGGTATTTACGACCGATATTTTTGATAAATGGATGCATGAACTTAAAGATATAAGAGCAAAAACAAAAATACAGGTAAGAATTCGCCGCTTAAAAAATGGTAACTTTGGTGATGTTGAATCCATTGGTGAAGGATTTTCAGAACTAAAAATTCATGAAGGAAAAGGGTATAGGGTCTACTTAAAAAAAGTAGAGAATACGATAGTATTGTTAATTAATGGGGGAAGTAAATCGACACAGCAGAAAGATATCGACCGAGCTAAGCAAATTTTTCGTGAAATTGAAGGTGACCTATGAGTATAAAAATAAAAGAATATGACATCGCTGAGCATCTGGCGAGCGAAGAAGAAATCCAATTATATTTGAATGAAATACTTGAAGAAGGCGATCCCGCATTAATACTGTCAGCGTTAGGTGATATTGCTAGAGCGAGAAATATGACTCAGCTGGCTAAAGATGTTGGGATGAGTCGAGAAGGCTTATATAAAGCGTTGTCTGGTCAGGGAAATCCAACGTTTACAACGATTATGAAAATCGTCCATTCTCTTGGATTCAAATTACAGTTTAAAAGGGCGCTGTAATTATCCGCTTTCAATCGCTAATTTTTATTTGGACCAGATGTTGTCTATACATTTATTTCCCGCGTAGTATTCTCTTAAATTCCCACACTGACTTTTCTCTCTACATAAAGGAAGCATTGCTCATGATCCAAGTGTTAACCAACCAAGATTATAAAAAAATGCCGTGGAAAAATGGGCTGGGATTTACTCTCGAAGTGGCGCGAAGCCATGGTGAAGGGTTGGAAAACTTTGACTGGCGAGTGTCTATTGCGGATGTGAAATCTGCGGGCAGCTTTTCCTATTTTCCGAACAAACGCCGCATTATTGGTGTATTGGAGGGGACTGGATTAACTCTACAGATCGACAAAAATCCACAGATTCGTTTATTACAAAAACAATTTCATGCCTTTGACGGTGAAAGCGAGGTGTATGCGGAACTGCTTGAAGAGGCAATCCGTGATTTTAACCTGATTTACAACCCTGAAAAATATTTAGCCCGCTTACAATGGATTGATACCCCATCAACAACTTCATGGGTCAGTCATGCTAGCCAAGTGATTGTCTTTAATTTACAGGGGAAATTAAATCTCCAAGTGGAAGAACGACCGTATCAACTTAATGATTTTGAAACGTTATTGGTGAAAAAAGATACTACGCCATGGGGTTATATTGCTGCTCCCGAAAATCATGGGGATTTTTGTGTGATTGAATTATTTGAAAGATAACGCTACAAAAAATACAAAGTGAATTTTGTGTATTGTCGACATATCAAAATACGTCTGGTTGTTTAGTGGATAATTCTGATAATTTTACTCTTTGGATGGAATTGTTATCAAATTCATAAAATAGATATTTATGGCTTTATTCTTATTGTTATTTTCAACAGAATCCCTAGCCTGAGACTATTGTCTCTTTATATGTGTATTTCCTCCAAGGATTAGAAAAATATGAAAATGAAGGCGCTTGTTGCAGTTGCAGTTTCTGCGGTCATCTTAACGGGCTGTAAAAACATGGACACGGGGATGCTGACCAATTCAGGCATGCAGTTATTCCAAGCAGCATCCCTATCGGATGCCGATGTTAAAAAATTCAGCGATGAAGCTTGTAAAGAAATGGACGCACAGAACAAAATTGCGCCTGCATCAAGCAAATACGCTCAACGTTTAAGCAAAATCTCAAAAGCACTGGGAAGCGAAGTTGATGGTAACCCAGTGAATTACAAAGTTTATCTGACTGAAGATGTGAACGCATGGGCAATGGCGAATGGCTGTGTTCGTGTTTACAGCGGTCTGATGGATGTCATGAACGACAACGAAGTTGAAGGCGTTCTGGGTCACGAAATGGGCCACGTTGCATTGGGCCACACTCGCAAAGCTATGCAAGTCGCTTACGCAACGGTTGCCGCTCGAACTGCGGTAGCAGCATCTGGTAATAGCGCGGTGCAGCAATTAAGCTCCTCGCAAGTGGCCGCTTTAGGTGAAAAACTGGTTAACTCCCAATTCTCTCAACACCAAGAAAGCCAAGCGGATGATTTTTCTTATGATCTGCTGAAAAAACGTGGTGTTAGCACTGCGGGCTTAGTGACTGGTTTTGAAAAACTGTCCAAAATGGGTAGCCAAGAAACTAGCATGTTCGATTCTCACCCACCGTCAGCTGAACGTGCAGAACATATCCGTGAACGTATTGCGGCAGATAAAAAATAATTTTTTATCTTAAAAAGAATGATGGGGAAGTGTTTGCTTCCCCATTTTTTTACCTATTTTCTGGCGATTTTCTGAAACGATTAATTAAAAACTAAAATCAGAACTTATCCGGTTGTACTCTTCTCGATAGCTACTTATCTTATTCAGCAAATACCTTTTAGAATTTTTATCATTGCTTTATTTATTATCGATAAGATAGCAAGGAAAAAAGATGGAAAAAACACAGCGAGTTTCTCTACTGGCGAAAGGAATGGGAATGCTGTTGTCTGGAACCTGCCGTTTATTAACTGGGGTTCGAACCCGTTGGGTTGGTTGCCAAGCATCCACTACGTCACGCATTTATTACGCAAATCATTCAAGCCACCTCGACGGATTGGTTATTTGGTCGGGTCTTCCCCCTTTAATGCGCCACTTTGTTCATCCAGTTGCCGCCAAGGATTATTGGGATAAAACGCCGTTTCGTCGTTACCTCGTCAATAAGGTATTTCGGGCGGTATTAATCGACAGAAAGGGTGATAAGCCGGCAAAAGAGTCAGTATTAGAGCCATTAGAATTGGTATTAGAAAAAGGGCATTCGCTGATTTTATTTCCGGAAGGAACTCGAGGAGATGGCGATGAACTCGGAGACTTTAAAAGTGGCATCTACCATTTAGCGAAAAAATATCCGAATGTGGAAGTGGTGCCGGTGTATTTAGAGAATTTAAATCGCGTGTTACCCAAAGGCACTAAATTAGTGGTCCCCGTGATTTGTTCGGCAACGGTAGGGAAACCATTAATGCCTTTGGCAGAAGATGAAAGTAAATCTGATTTTTTACAACGCGCAAAAGCCGCCCTTGAGGAGATGATGCCATGAGTATTTGGGACGGTGAATTAGCCCTCTTATTATCTGGAGTATTTGGTATTTTGATTGTCGCCAGTGTCATCGGAGGCATCTTAGCGTATCGCTATTCTGGAGAAAAAAGTAACCCGACGATTGATAATCTGAACGCCCGTATTCGCGCCTGGTGGGTGATGTGCATTATCTGCGTATTGGCGGTGGTGATCGGTAATATCGGGGTAGTGATTTTGTTTGCACTGATCTCATTTTTCGCTTTACGGGAGTTTATCACTTTAACACCCACTCGCCGCAGTGACCATGAAGCGCTATTTTGGTGTTTCTTTGTGTTTATCCCGCTGCAATATGTGCTGGTTGGGGTTGAGTGGTATGGGCTATTTTCGATTTTTGTTCCCGTTTTTGTGTTCTTATTTTTACCAACTCGTATTGCCTTGGCGGGGGATACGGTTCATTTTCTTGAACGTACCGCCAAAATTCAGTGGGGAATGTTGGTCACCGTTTTCTGCTTAAGCCATGTTCCGGCGCTATTAATGCTGAACATTGAAGGCTACCAAGGGGAAAACGTTAAGTTATTACTGTTCCTGATTGTGATCACCCAGATTTCGGATGTGCTGCAATATGTGTTTGGCAAACTGTTGGGTAAACGTCCAATTGTGCCGAAGCTTAGCCCGAATAAAACCGTAGAAGGTTTTGTGGGAGGGATTTTAACCTCAGTACTGATTGGGATTTGCTTATATTGGGTGACGCCATTTAGTTGGTGGGCGGCTGGGCTGATGTCTTTGGCGATTACGTTGATGGGCTTTGTGGGCGGGCTGTGTATGTCGGCGATTAAGCGCGATAGTGGGATTAAAGATTTCGGTGCCATTATTGAAGGACATGGGGGTATGTTAGATAGAATTGATTCCCTGTGTTTTGCAGCACCAATTTTCTTCCATTTAACCCGTTATTTTTATACCTAATCCGGTGTTACAAATAGTTCAGATGTAAAAAAAGCACCTTTCGGTGCTTTTTTATTCTGTTCATCTCAGTGTCTGACTACTCTGGCTATTGCCGTCTTCGTTATCGCAGGTCTGAGATATTCAGAGAAATTAGATTGCAACTACGTTCGCAGCTGCTGGGCCTTTAGCGCCGTTCTCAATAGTGAACTCAACTTTTTGGCCTTCATCAAGAGTACGGAAGTTGTCGCTCTGGATTGCAGAGAAATGGACGAATACGTCTTTGCTGCCATCTGTAGGAGAGATAAAACCGAAACCTTTATCAGAGTTAAACCATTTTACTAAACCAGTCATTTTGTTAGACATAGATATTACCTTCTAAATTTATTTTTTTTAAGCCACAATATGTGGCGAACAGTATCTGTTCAAGAGCGGGACTTACTTAGGCACTAGGAGGAGGCTCATGAAGAAGAGTAATCAGAAGATAACACTGCGTAACTGAGGCTGCTTTACTAAAACTGCTTTCATAAGGTCTGTCTTGCAAACCGATGACGCTATTAACTCATGCCATCGAAATTTACGCAACTATTATTTTAGCCATCTGGCGTTCTAGTACATGGATATCATTCAATTTTCTCTGTGAAATACGCAGCTCAGTGAATGGATGTGTTGGGTGTTTTTTTCTTTATAATCATGCGAGTATGCTAATTTACTTTAAGGTTTATCCTTATTCTAAATAAGGGCATAAAATAACAAAAAAAATTTATAAAATAGGCAAATTATTTCATAACGCGCTTTCTTTTCAGTAGGAATACGGTATTGAATTGATTATGGTGCTATCATCGAGACTTAATTTTTGCTCCGAAGTAAGCAGGTTGTTTGGGTCGATTCATCAAAATTTAACCGTCATATTTTTTCAATCTGTGGCGGCATGAGCTAAAATTATGTAATCGAGATCACAAGAAAACATAAAAGTTGATGAGAAAACGAATGCATAATCCCTGCTCTGTCGTATTATTTGGTTAGGTGAATCAATTCAGCAATAAGCTTCGAGGGTGATTTGAGCTTAGAAAGTGTATTGAAATCGGTTTTCTCATAGATTTGCAATTTATGTTCATTAATCAGAGGTCATCATGGTCAAGCAGATTAAAAGAATTGGGGTTTTAACGAGTGGTGGAGATGCACCCGGTATGAACGCTGCGATCCGCGGCGTAGTGCGTGCAGCTCTAGCTGAAGGCTTAGAAGTCATGGGTATTTTTGACGGATATCTAGGTCTGTATGAAAACCGCATGAAGCAATTAGACCGATATAGCGTATCGGATATGATTAACCGTGGCGGCACATTCTTAGGTTCTGCACGTTTTCCTCAATTCCGTGATGAGAAAGTCCGTGCTGTCGCGGTCGAAAATCTGAAGAAAAACCATATTGATGCTTTAGTCGTGATCGGCGGTGACGGTTCCTATTTAGGTGCTAAGTGCCTGACTGAATTAGGCTTCCCATGTATCGGTCTACCAGGCACAATCGATAACGATGTGGCGGGTACCGACTACACGATTGGTTACTTTACGGCATTAGAAACCGTCGTTGAGGCCATTGATCGCCTGCGCGATACCTCCACTTCCCATAAGCGAATTTCCATTGTTGAAGTCATGGGGCGCTATTGCGGTGACTTAACTCTGTCTGCGGCAATTGCGGGCGGCTGTGAATTTATTGTTCTGCCAGAACAAGAAACACCGTTTAATCGTGAAGAACTACTGGCTGAAATTAAGCGCGGTATCGAAAAAGGCAAGCGCCATGCGATTGTAGCGATTACTGAGCATGTTTGCGATGTGGATGAATTGGCTAAGTATATTGAAGCAGAAACTCACCATGAAACCCGTGCCACAGTTTTAGGACATATTCAACGTGGCGGTTCGCCAGTGGCTTATGACCGTATTTTGGCTTCTCGTATGGGTGCTTATTCTATCCAACTGCTGCTGGAAGGTTATGGTGGACGTTGTGTTGGTATCCAAAATGAAAAATTAGTGCACCACGATATCGTTGATGCGGTCATGAACATGAAACGTGTCTTTAAGAAAGATTGGTTGGAAACAGCGAAAAAACTGTACTAATTGACTCTCTGTTATTGCAAATCTCACTGGTATGGTAGGCTGCGCGCCTATCATATCAGCGATGATTCTCTTTCGTATTATTCAGTATATTCCTCTTCTGTATAAGTTTTGCCTTTTCGGTATTTCCCGTCATGAATGCTATCTGTCAGCCTGATCCGGTGATCAATCAACGGAGAAATAGGCGATGATAAGTTTTTGGCAAGTATCAAAATACCAACTTATGGGGCTCTCTTTATTACTACTCACCGCAGGGGCAGGGGCGAAAGATATCCAAATTTTGAATGTCTCCTATGACCCGACGCGAGAATTTTATCGGCAATATAATCAAGAGTTCAGCAATTACTGGAAAGCCAAAACTGGGGATACGGTGACAGTTCGCCAGTCCCATGGAGGCTCAGGTAAGCAGGCGACTTCGGTGATCAATGGGTTAGAAGCTGACGTTGTGACGCTAGCGCTGGCTTATGATGTTGATGCTATTGCCCAAAGCGGCAAAATCAATTCGGGATGGCTCACTAAACTGCCGGACAACTCCGCGCCTTACACGTCGACGATTGTTTTTTTAGTACGTAAAGATAACCCCAAAAATATTCGTGATTGGGATGATTTAATTCGCAAAGATGTTTCGGTAGTTACGCCAAATCCAAAAACATCGGGAGGAGCACGTTGGAATTATTTAGCCGCTTGGGGTTATGGGTTAGATAAAAACCAGCAAGATCCAGAAAAGGCGAAGCAATTTGTTAAGCAGCTTTATCAGAATGTGGAAGTGCTTGATTCGGGAGCGCGGGGAGCGACAAACAGTTTTGTCGAGCGGGGTATCGGTGATGTGCTGATCGCGTGGGAAAATGAAGCATTATTAGCGATTAATGAGCTAGGAGAGAATGGTCAGTTTGAAATTATTACGCCGAGTATTTCAATTCTAGCAGAGCCCACAGTGGCAGTCGTTGATAAAACTGTCGATAAACGGGATCATCGCGAAGTCGCACAAGCGTATTTAGAATTTTTATATTCCCCTACGGGGCAAGAAATCGCGGCTAAAAATTATTATCGCCCGCGTGATCCCCAAGTCGCTAAACAATATGAGAAGCAATTCCCTCAGCTGACATTATTAACCGTGGATAAAGATTTTGGTGGATGGACAAATGCCCAAGCAACCCATTTTGCAAATGGTGGGGTCTTTGATGAAATTATCCGTCGTTAGAAAACACGATCAAAAAATCTATTTATAAAAATCCTTACCGCCCGCGAATGTGGCGGGACGGTGAGGATGATTAGTTTATGGCACTCATTGAATGGGAATATGTTTTTTTAACAGAAAATTACCAACTGTATTTTACGCCTAACTGGCCGAGATACATTGTTTGGTTGTTGCTTGCTCCCGAGGTTTTCTCCCCCCCTTTGGGATATTTCCATTTGGTTGGTTCGTAAGCGATGCCTCCCCACAGGGTGAGTTTGGGTGTGATTTTGTAATCCACTTTAGTTCCAATCCGATAACCATTGCGTAATTGTTGGATGGATTTTCCGTGCTGATTATATTCGCTATCGGTGAGTAGATAGCGGAAATAAGGGGAAATACTCCAATCTTGGTTAATTGTCACGGGCAAGCCAATACGGATTTGACGTTGCATTGTTTGGGTTTCAAATTCGTGATTCCACGATTTGTCATTGTAATAACTGAGTTTTGCTTTGATATCGTCAGTAATTTTATAACTTACACCGACTTCAGATTCGAATTCGTAAGTATTGTCGTCATAAAAATTACTGTAGTAATAAAACGCTCCCCAAAAATTAAAATCCCATTTGTCATCTAAGTGGATTGTTCCCGATGGCATAACCCAATATAAGCTGTTAGCTGAGCGGGCAGGCGTTTCGGGGGTACCATCGTTCGATTCTTTACGGTAGCTGAGATTAATATCGAGGTTGGATATTTTATCTTTGATCATCTGCCGCGTGACGCCGATTTGGGTACGGTTACGAATATAGGAGTCACGGGAGTAGGAAAAGTTTTTTCCGTGATTTCTCAGGGATTCTCGGTGTTCTAAATCAAACTGCCATTTTGATGCTGGGTTAGTGAGTGACAATTTGCCGATCATGCTGGCTTTGTCATAGACCTTATTATTGAACTTATCTTTCTGACCTTGATACTCTTCTAATTCCACATAGACATCAGTTTCAACTTGCCAGTGGTCATCTTTGACTTGAGAATAACTGATAATAGGGAATAGTATTGCAGTACTAAGAATTAAACCGTTTATAGATCTCATGTTCATCCTTTATAGAATGATTTAATAATCTAAATCACATAATTTATAAAAATAATATTCAAAGACAAATAATTAACTTTCTTCACATATAAGGACGTGCTGTAAGGCGATAAGCTGAAATAGTGATAATTTCAACTCAAGGAATCTAATGTGAATGGCGAGGCTTTGTCCACTGTTGTTTTTTGTCAAATACACTATATTTATTAGTTGGTTATGTAATTTTATCGGTGCTGGGTTATTGTTTTTATTCGTATTTTTTTATTTATTAGAACACTTTTGTAGATTGTCTGATATTTATTTTTAATTATTATTTCGGTATTTCATTAAATAAGATTTCTCCATTTATATTTTCAATTAATAGTTATTTTTATTATTTTATATAGTGTTTTATTCAGCATCTTTTTATTATTATTTAATAAATTGTTTATTTTAAAATGATAATAAAAAAGCCGTCTAGATAGACGGCTAAGATAAATAATTAAATAGAAAACTTAATTATTTTGCTTTTTTCGCTTCAGCTGCGGCTTTAACGATTACGGCAAATGCATCCGCTTTTAATGATGCGCCGCCCACTAATGCGCCATCGATATCTGGCTGAGTGAACAGTTCTGCTGCGTTGCTATCATTAACTGAGCCGCCGTATTGGATAATGACTTGTTCAGCAATGGCGGCATCTTTCTTCGCAATATGGCCACGGATAAATTTATGAACCGCTTGTGCTTGCGCTGGAGTTGCAGATTTACCTGTACCGATAGCCCAAATTGGTTCGTAAGCGATGACGGCACCTTGGAATGCTTCTGCGCCTAATGTATTCAGCACTGCGTCGATTTGACGTGCGCAAACTTCTTCTGTTTTACCCGCTTCGTTTTCTGCATCACTTTCACCGATACACAGAACTGGGATCAGACCTTGTTCTTTCAGTACAGCGAATTTCTTAGCGATAAACTCATCGCTTTCTTTGTGGTAAGTACGGCGCTCAGAGTGACCGATAATGATATATTTAGCACCAATATCTTTCAGCATTGCCGCTGAAGTTTCACCTGTAAATGCTCCAGACAGATTGACGTCAACATTTTGCGCGCCTAATGCAATACGGCTACCAGAAACCGCGTGTTTAGCTTGATTCAGGTAGATAGTAGGTGGTGCAATCGCTACATCACAGCCATCAACGCTGCTCAGTTCATGACGTAGAGCGGCGATCAGGTCATTGACCATTTGGGTGCTGCCGTTCAGTTTCCAGTTACCCATTACCAATGGATGTCGCATGTTATTTCCTCCAACCAAAAAGTTTGCATTATTAACCAATTTATTTTCACCGCACGATCAAGATGTTATATGCAGTGAGACGTTTTCTGTCGCTGTTCTTCATTATAAGAACAATGAATGAGAATAGCTTTGCTTTTCATCATGCTTCTTTTCAGAGCGTGATCATCATCCATTTAGTGCGTTTATTGCCTTAGAAATCTTATCGCTTTCGATCACTTATTGCCCTAGCTTAATCGGTTCAACAGCAAAAGTAAGCACATTATTATCACTTTTTACCAAAATATATCGTAGCGCACCTAATCTGGCTTCTTCTGCCCGCGTTGGGTTCTTATTGGCCATAAATCGATTTAATGCTGCGGTAAGTTCCGGCGCTTTATCTAATGAAACTTCCGGATCAAATTGATGAATAATGGCAATAATGTAGTGCTCAATAAGCTGGCGATTGGCTTTGGCATCTGCGTCATTATCGGTAGGTAATAATGTGATTTGCAGACTTTTGATTTTTTCACTTCCCCGTTCTAATACCGCGGAAGAGTATATTTGTTGGTTAATTCGGGATGCTGCACGAATATAAGGCAAGGTGATATCTTGGCTGGCAATCACTTTGTATTCATGTAAATACAGGTCTTTATATTTTTGATTAAATTGGCTGCGCAGCTCAGGAATGGTCAGATTGAACGTTGGGGCATCGGGCGCTAAATAATCCACACTCAAGTTGGTATCAGGAAGCGTGGGCACTTTTTGGGCGAATGCCAAAGGTGGCAAATTTAGCACTAAAGCGGTTATGATGATGGATATGGAACGGAATATTGGTTGAGCCATTTTTTCTGCCACTCATTCTTCAGTTATTAATATTGTATCAGGATTGCACATAATGACATTACAACAATGGGCTTTTTCCTTCAAAGGCCGCATCGGTCGTCGGCCGTTTTGGGCGGGTATTGCTGCGTGTTTTATTTTGATGACACTGGCGGTATTGCTGCAAAACGGGTTGTCATTGCCTGACTGGGTGGTTATGGGGCTCTTTATTTTATTACTTTACCCATTGGCTGCCATTTTTACTAAGCGCTTGCATGATAGGGGTAAACCTGGAGGTTGGTTTGCTTTAATCATTTTAGCATTTGCCCTTTATTCCATAGATGTTAGCCAATTCGAGCCAATTTGGCAGTGGGGAATTGGTCGTTTCCTTCCTTCATTTATTACTATGATTATGTTGATGGATTGCGGTGTATTTGTGGGTATGGAAGCTGAAAATCAGTATGGTGAAAAGACAGATACCGTAAACTACCTGTCTTAATCACCCATAAAATTACCAATATTGCTCGCTGGTAATATGCCCCGGTTTACGGCGTAGATGTTTGATTAGCCCGTGGGTGTTTTTTAACATATCACGGGTATCTCGTACCATTTCAGGGTTGCCGCAGAGCATAATGTGGCAATTCTCTGCATCGATAGGCAGCCCTACAAATTCCTCTAGCTGGTGATTTTCGATTAATGCAGGGACTCGACCATACAGCGAACCTTCCGCCAGCTCGCGGCTGACCACCGTCACTATTCGTAATTTTCCCGCTAAACTTTTTTCTAGTTGTTTCATTAACGGCAGATAACTCAAATCTTTTTGGTAGCGAACCGCATGCAGTAGAACGATATTATCGAAGCGTTCTAATCCCTTATTTTCTTGTAAGATAGATAAAAAAGGACCGATAGCGGTTCCGGTGGAAAGCATCCACAAATTTTTGCATTCAGGGATCTCATCCAGCACAAAGAAACCTGCGGCTTCATCGGTAATTTGCAAAGTATCTCCCACTTGCAAATTAGCGAGTTTAGGGCTGAGTTTGCCGTTCGGTACAATCACAAAATAAAATTCGAGTTGGTTATCGCTGGGGGCGTTTACATATGAGTAAGCGCGAGCGATGCGTACACCATCAACCTCAAGGGCTAATTTAGCATATTGTCCCGCTGTAAAGGGTCGGATGGGGGCATCGACGATTAAACTAAATAAGGTATCAGTCCAATATTTTGCTTCGGTAACTCGACCAGTAACCCAGTTCGCCATATATTTTGACCTCTCATTGTGGCTATCCCAAGAATAACGCATTCCATAGTGTGAATTGTTTGACGGATACATTGCTAAAATTTATAGGATTTCATACTAGATCAGTTCATTGTTTATGCTTATCGATAAAGTGTTTTAGTGAATTATTCTGCAAATGAAGAGTTTGATAACTTTAATGTACAGTTATGTTGACAGTGATGGCGAATATTACTGCCAACGTGTTGTAAATTAAAATGGTGTCCTGTCTCGAAAAAATTATAATTTTTGCTATCTTAATCACATTAGAACAACATCAATTGTTTGCTAGTTATATAATTTTGGTTTAACAGGCAATACAACAAATAAAAATCTATTATTTTCTTCTGACGCCATGATTCGTGTTATTAAACTTTAATAATGCGGAGTTATCGTGTGCTCAGATATTGTCGACTTCGAGAGCAAAATGAGAAAGCTAGAAAACTTTAATTTATTGTTGATGTTAATTGCCCTCGCTGCGGTTGGGCAAATGACACAGACTATCTACGTACCTGTTATTGCGGAGATCGCCGTCTATTTTGGCGAGCCATCCGGTTCAGTACAGCGCGTGATGGCGGCGTATTTGTTTTCTTACGGTTTTTCACAATTAGTTTATGGCCCATTGTCAGATCAAATCGGCCGTCGTCCGGTTATTTTAGCGGGATTGACCATTTTCCTGATCTCGACCATTGTCGCAATTTTTGCCCCATCACTGACCGTACTCACTATCGCGAGTGGCTTACAAGGGCTAGGAACAGGGGTCGCTGGTGTGATGGTCAGAACCATGCCCCGAGACCTGTATAAAGGGACATCATTACGTTTTGCCAACAGTTTGCTCAACATGGGTGTATTAGTCAGCCCACTGTTAGCGCCAATGTTTGGTGGTATTTTGGCCCACTTTTTTGGTTGGCATGCCTGCTATATTTTCTTGTTCCTGCTCGGTGGCTCGGTATTTTTTAGTATGTATCGTTGGTTACCCGAAACGCGCCCAGTTTCGCCAGAAAAACATAAAATGTTAGCGTCATTTCGTGAACTGTTGTCGAATGGACCGTTTGTGTCTTACTTGATTATGCTAATCGGAGCCTTGGCTGGGATTGCAGTCTTTGAATCCAGTAGCGGTGTGCTGATGGGGGGCGTATTGGGGCTGAGCAGCATTACGGTCAGTATTCTGTTTATTCTGCCTATTCCTGCGGCATTTTTTGGTGCTTGGTATGCTGGACGCGAAGGTAAAAACTTTGCTTCTCTGATGTGGCAATCGGTGATGATTTGCTTAGCCGCTGGGTTGATGATGTGGATACCAAGCTGGTTCGGTATGATGAATATTTGGACATTATTAGTCCCTGCTGCCATATTTTTCTTTGGGGCAGGAATGCTGTTCCCACTGGCAACCACGGGGGCTATGGAGCCATTTCCTTATTTGGCAGGTGCCGCTGGAGCGCTAGTCGGTGGTATGCAAAATGTCGGCTCTGGGGTTGCAACATGGGTTTCTGCATTGATGCCTCAAAATGGGCAATTTAGCCTCGGTTTATTGATGTTCTTGATGTCGGCATTGGTGGTTTTATGTTGGTTACCATTAGCTCGTCGTATGAGCCATACGGAACGTACTGTTTAATCGTCTAATTGTCAGGCGGCGTATATGCCGCCTGATTTTTAAGTTGCTAATTAAGCAACTAATGGCATCGACAGCACGGTCGACGTTATTGGAATCGGTTCTGCCTGCAAACTGTTTTTTGCCTTATCTTCTGATATTCCCGCCATTTGCGATATTAACGCGTTAAATTCGACGGGACGGTCATAGTTTAATAAATCGCTATTTTCCGCTAATGTTCCTTGGTCATTTTGATAGATCAATATCGAGCTTGCTTCAATCTCATCACTGAGATGTTGGTCGATATACACTTTAATCCCCGCAATATTTAAATTTGGCGTACTGTCGAGCGCCCCTCGAATAGTTAACATGCCGTTGTCCTCTTCAAGATACCAAGATTCTAATGGCATGGTTTCGTGGTGTTTTCCTTGACTGTCCAATATAACCAGCGTGACCCAATAGGTTAAATTTTCATGGTTTAAACGGAGTGAGCGTATATCGACAGTTTGATGAATATTTACATCAGAAAGTAGCCGAATTTCAGATTGCACATCAAGATGCGTTGAATCGGGTTGCGACTCATCCGCCAAGAGTTCTAGGTGGTTAAGGGGAATGAAGGTCGCTTGGGTATCTACCGGCTGCCCACCAAATGGCTTTTGCAAAGAAAAAAACTGCTGGTGATGTTGCCCATCGGTGACCCATTTAGCTCTGAGCACGCTATTATCTTGGCTTGCCGACCAAAAGAGCGGGCTACCTTGCCAGTAATCATCCATCTGTAATTGTTCTGGCGGTGTGTTGTCATCGCTATGAATAAACACGCGGTTAGCGAGAGATTCTGGGTTTCTATACTGGAAAATCGGGATGTCTATTTGATCTTCAGTTTTAATGATATCTAGGCGAACTAATTCCCCTTTATTGGGGATGTTTAGGTTGAGTTCATTATCACTCAAGGAGAGGCTAATGGTTTCGCTAAGTAACCCAGACTGGGTGGCATAAATAACGACTAAATGGCAATTCGCATCACGGTACGTTTTTGGAATGAGCTGACCGAGAGTCTCCGTAATGGCTAGGCGACTATAAGGATGCAGTGTTCCATCTTCTAAGGTTAGAAAGGTGCCATTGAGTTGATAAACGGGCAAATATTCACGAGGTGTTTTACGCTCATCAATGCTGGCTAAAAAGCTCTGGGCTTGGTAAGTCAAATAGTCACAGTGTGCTAAAAAGGCGTCATATTGCTCGGTATAGTGAGGGTAATCTGCGGGGTACATCGCTGGAATAATTTCACTGTGTTGATCGTCTTTTCGGTAGGTTGTGTATTGTTGGCGTTGTTGGTCATAAGCGATGCTACCACCATGACTTTCAGACGAGTAGGGGTAGCCTGCTTTCGTGGTATGCCCCAGACTTAAACCATGACCAAAAACTTCATGCCATAAAATACTCGGTTTAGTGATCCCACCACCAAAATTATGGGTAGCAAGCCCAATCACTTGCGAGACTCCGCGGCGCATTGGTAAGTGCTCAATTGAAGAATAAAAAAATTCAGAGTAAAGCTGGGTTCGTCGAGCCGCCTTCTGGCTATCAAAGTAAGCCCATCCAATTTGTGATCTTAATGGTTCCGTGACCTTATTTGGGCTGTCATAGGTCGGATGAATTAACGTTGATTTATCAACATAGCCTTTTTCATCTTTGACAACATAGGGGTATAGCATGGGTTTTAGCGAAGTTGAAGGATAGCTAAATAGGGTAAATTGGTGAGTCGGTAATTTGGCACTTGCTTCTAAGCCCCAGCTAAGTGGCGAATAGGCATAAGTACCGTGGCCCTGACGATAAAGACTGGTATTTGTGACATGGGATGTCATTGGTGTCACGTTTTTTACTGTCGGTAAAAACACGCCATTACTATCGGTATATGGCTGAGTGACTGGCGTGTTACCTGCCATGATTTGTATTTGCATATCAGGTTGTATCCACATTCCTTTGATGGGTGCGGTGTAGCTGTTGCGATGCAAATTTTGGGCGTCAATACTGGGTGTCTGAGGGA
This sequence comes from Providencia rustigianii DSM 4541, assembly GCF_000156395.1. Taxonomy (GTDB): domain Bacteria; phylum Pseudomonadota; class Gammaproteobacteria; order Enterobacterales; family Enterobacteriaceae; genus Providencia; species Providencia rustigianii. The sequence continues at coordinate 49,167 of NZ_GG703823.1, read as the reverse complement.
TAGCATCAAGTTCTGAAGGTAATACTGATGGCCCTATCAATGTGATTTTTTCCAGCTCATTCCCCGCTTTATTTCGAATAATGGCAACCAAATCGGGGGCATTACCTGATGATGGACTCGTTATATCGACTTTTAGCAATGCCCAGCGGTTAGCGGTTAAGCTAAAGTAGGGGGCATCAGGGGCAAGTAAATGAGTTTGTGCCAGTTGAATACCGTGTACTTGCATATCATGAGGGACGGGTTGATAGCGATGTTTGGGCTGGCTATAAATCGGGTCTTGTAGCGTAAATATTCTTTTACCCGGTTTAGAGACCAATGGGGCATCTTCAGTATTCAGGTGAATTGACATGGGTGCAGAGAGAGAACCATCTTTCATCACTGCGGTAATATCGAATTGGTCGTGGCGTTTCATGGATTGATGACTGTCAGGGAGATAGTGCCATTCGCCCGTTTGGGGGTCTAAGTCCACGCGACCAAAAAGAGGGCTTTCAAGTATTTGAAAATGATGAATCTCTTCGTGAATGGGTAGCTGCCCGGAAATAGTACCAATAACCAGTTTATCAGCAGTTTTAGATGAATTCTCTACAACTAAAATGGGTAAAATTTGTTGGTTTTTCAATTGGAATTGGGAAATAGTCATGCCATCACATTGGATAATCATCCGACTATCTGCGTAGTGTAAGGTAATTGATGGCAACTCATTTTGGCTCAACTGCTGGTTAATTTTATCTTCGATTTCGTGGGTTAAATCCTCCCATGACCCCTGCTCAGTGACAGCAACATCATCGAGTTTTAGTATGATATTTTGTTGAGAGCTATGAAGGGAGATAGAGAAATAGTGGCTGTTTTGGAGTGTTTCCTGATCTAAAACGAGGCGATTTATTGCTGATGGCGGTAAAGAAATGACTTGATTGAAGCGATGGGAGAGAAACGTTTGTTTAGGTACCGGCGCTATTTTGGGTTTTTGGGGCAATGAATTATCTATAGAAATAGCAGAGTGACGAATCGCCGAGTTAGGAATAAATTCAACCGATTCTTTGTCTGCGAATCCCCACCCTAAGCGAATATCCGGCGGCTGGCCATTCGTGGTTGTGGTAATTTTAAAATCTATTTGTTTTCCTTGTGGCACATGGTGCAGAACAATCTCCCCTGATTCATCTGCTCCTCGGATTTGCTGAGTTTGCTGAGCGACTTCGAATGTGAGGTCTTCCGTAACATAGAGGGTATCGAGATAAACATGAATACGTTGGGATTTTGGCGCAGTTAGTACCCCCTCATAGACCCAAGTCGTTGAGGTCGGTTGCTTAGGAAGCCCGCTCGCATAGTGGGTTAAATTGGCGAGAGAATAGGTACTTTTTTCGATATTTTTTTCATTTTCAATCGCCGGATAAGCCGTGACTAATATACCTGATGGAGAATCAATCGTTGGCGTCTTTGGCTGAGGAAGTAAACTAGGCGGCTCTATGGGGATGGAATCAAGCTCCTCAAGCAGTTTCTGAATAGGCGGGGAGGCTGGATTTTGTTGGTTATCGAGAATAATCAGGCTGCCTCCCGTCAATTCCAGCCAATGGCGAACTAATGCAACTTGTTGGTCATTGGCATTTATGGAGAGCACGACCACACCATAATGGCGATGCCATTCCCCACTTGGCAGCAATAAATCCACGAGTTGAGCTTGGGAACGAGGTTCGCCATCATGCCATTGATGAGGGGAATGAAAACTATCAACCCACAAATTTTGCTGTGAATTAAATTCAAAACCTGAAAATTCAGGCTGGTTGAGAGCGCTCAGAAGATAACTCAGTTTCTTTTCTCCAGGTAAGCGGGGTTTATCGAGCAACCAGCTCATTATCCCAAAGGCGGTTTCTCCAGATTCTGATTTTTGAGGGTGACTTTTTAATCCCGCTATAAAAAAGTTATCGGTATACACTTTGGCAATGCGTCCGCGATTTCTATAGTAGCCAAGCTGTAGGCTACCATCCTGTATGGCTTGGGAGACGAGAGGAAATGAGCGGAGGCTCATTAAATTGTGGGGATCTTTTCTTCGGTTATCCATAACCAACTCTCCTGAAATAAATGATGAAAACAGTTATTGCAGGAAAGAATTCTAAATAAACCAGTAAACCCTTTCTAATTTATTATTAGTCTGATAATTGCAATTCTATTTATTTGCTAATTACCAGTTATGGCAGGCAATAAAAAAGCAGTGCCAGAGCACTGCTTCAAGATTAAAAAAGTGAAAATTAAGCGCGATCTTCCCACTCTTGGGCACGAGCGACGGCTTTTTTCCAACCTTCATATTTGTAGTTACGTTCTGTGGTTTCAATGCCCGGCTTGAAGACGCGTTCTATGCTAGCTTTACTCTGTAGCTCATCGAGACTTTCCCAGAACCCAACAGCAATACCGGCGAGATATGCCGCACCTAATGCCGTGCTTTCACGTACCGCAGGACGCTCTACAGACGTGCCTAGAATGTCCGATTGGAATTGCATCAGGAAGTTGTTGGCAACCGCACCACCATCCACACGTAACGCTTTTAGACGCTCGCCGGAGTCAGCTTGCATCGCATCCAAGACATCGCGAGTTTGATAAGCGATAGATTCTAATGTTGCTCGGATAATATGGTTACGGTTTGCTCCACGGGTTAGACCGAAGATGGCGCCACGCGCATACGGATCCCAATACGGTGCACCTAAACCGGTAAATGCAGGCACAACATACACACCGTTGCTGTCTTTTACTTTGGTTGCGAAGTATTCAGAGTCTTCAGATTCATCAATTAATTTCAATTCATCACGTAGCCATTGAATAGATGCGCCGCCAACAAACACAGCACCTTCAAGAGCATAATTCACTTCACCTCTTGGACCACAAGCAATAGTCGTTAGCAGACCATGGTTAGAGCGCACGGCGGTGTCGCCGGTATTCATCAGTAAGAAGCAGCCTGTTCCATAGGTATTTTTGGCCATTCCGGATTTGACGCACAGCTGGCCATACAGCGCCGCTTGTTGGTCACCAGCGATACCGGAAATTGGAATACGTGTTCCGCCTTTACCACCAATGTTGGTTTGACCATATACTTCCGAAGATGAACGCACTTCCGGTAGCATACTGCGTGGAATATTGAGAGCCTTGAGGATTTTGTCATCCCATTCCAGATTGCGAATATTAAACAGCATGGTACGGGAGGCATTGGTATAATCGGTTACATGGACACGACCTTGGGTCATTTTCCACACGATCCAAGTATCGACGGTACCGAACAGTAATTCGCCTTTTTCTGCACGTTCGCGGACACCTTCAACGTTATCGAGGATCCATTTTACCTTGGTGCCCGAAAAATAGGGGTCAACAACCAGACCGGTATTCTGGCGAATATACTCTTCCAAATCTTTATCATTTTGTTTGAGATGAGTACAAAAATCGGCAGTACGACGGCATTGCCAAACAATGGCATTATAAACGGGTTTACCTGTCGCTTTTTCCCATACGATAGTGGTTTCACGTTGGTTTGTGATCCCAATACCTGCAACTTCATCTGTGCGAATATCCGCTTTTGCCAATACTTCGATTAGTGTGGAGCTTTGGGTTGCCCAAATTTCCATTGGGTCGTGCTCTACCCAGCCTGGCTTAGGATAGATTTGGGTAAATTCCCGTTGGGAAATACTGATGATGTTGGCATCGTGATCGAGTACGACTGCTCGTGAACTGGTTGTTCCCTGATCAAGAGCGACAATATATTTTTTCGCGATATTTGTTTCTGTTGTCATAATTTAAACCTGTTCAGCAATGGGTTAGGTATTGTTATTGGATTATTTCTTTTCTTCTTCTGACTCGCAGACCATGCAAGGAAGATGACGACCAATCAATTTACGGTAACCGAGTGCCCCTAGCAGACCACCAACAATTGGCGCAGTCAATGGGACTAAGAAATAAGGAATGTCACGTCCACCGGTCATAGCAATATCACCCCATCCGGCTAGATAGGCCACCACTTTTGGACCAAAGTCACGAGCAGGGTTTAAGGCGAACCCAGTTAAAGGACCAAATGAGCCACCGATAACAGCAATCAAAATACCGATTAATAATGGGGCCAATGGGCCTTTAGGTACACCATTACCATCGTCAGTTAAACCTAAAATTAGACAGACTAAGATGGCGGCAATAATAACTTCGATAAAGAAGGCATGCAGTACACTAATTTGCGGTGCAGGATAAGTCGAGAAAACACCGGCAGTAAAGAGGCTTTCTTGAGTTCCACGAATAATGTGGTGGACTTGTTCATAATCTGTAAAGACTGGCGAGTACATTGTATAGACTAACGCCGCGGCACAGAAGCCACCCAACATTTGGGCGACGATATAAGGAACAACTTTGCGCTTGTCAAAACAAGCAAATAACCATAAAGCAAGGGTTACAGCAGGGTTCAAATGGGCACCAGAAATGCCCGCGGTTAAATAAACAGCGAGTGCAACACCAAATCCCCAGATAATACTAATTTCCCAGAGACCCAGTTGCGCGCCAGCAAGACGCACGGCAGCGACGCATCCTAAACCGAAAAACACGATGAGAGCAGTGCCTAAAAACTCCGAAATACACTGGCCCATCAGTGTGGAAGATGTCATTTTGCTCATATAGTTAATCCTGCTCAAATAAAAAAAAGAGTATTTTTTTCGAGTAAAATTTTCGTTGCGAAAATTTCTTCTGGTTAATTTAGCGTGAAAAAAGATGATCGAATATTGTCATGTTCGAAAACTGTGTGTTAAATCACCTAAAAACGAAAACAAACAACCATTAATAAGAGCGAATTCAAACATTGTGAAATTATTTACATCGCAATTTTACTAATAATGTTTGTAATCAAATGTAAGTCACTGGACACAGAGGATCATGCTACTTACAATCGAGGAAATAGATTTATAAGGGAGATCACGAACATGTCATTTGAAGTATTTGAGAAACTAGAAAACAAAGTCCAGCAGGCAATCGACACCATCGCGTTATTACAAATGGAAATCGATGAACTAAAAGAACAAAACAGTGCATTAAGCCAAGAGTTGCAAGCTAACAAATCAGGTACCGAATCACTGGTGCGTGAAAATGAACAGCTGAAGCAAGAGCAGGAAACTTGGCAGGAGCGGTTGCGGACTTTGCTAGGTAAGATGGAAGAAGTTTAATTCCTCGTCATACTTCGCATTGTAGGGGTGTTGGTTGCTCTCAGCTACTCGGGTCACATACTTGTGTATGCTTCCCGAGATATCCATCGCTTGCCGCCTACCTCGTCATAATTTGCATTGTAGGGGTGTTGGTTGCTCTCAGCTACTCGGGTCACATACTTTTGTATGCTCCCCGAGATATCCATCGCTTGCCGCCTACCTCGTCATAATTTGCATTGTAGGGGTGTTGGTTGCTCTCAGCTACTCGGGTCACATACTTTTGTATGCTCCCCGAGATATCCATCGCTTGCCGCCTACCTCGTCATAATTTGCATTGTAGGGGTGTTGGTTGCTCTCAGCTACTCGGGTCACATACTTTTGTATGCTCCCCGAGATATCCTCGCTGACCGCCTACCTACAATACGAATTATTTAGATGAATGTTTTCTAAAGAAGTGGAAAAACAGCAAGCGGAAAACAGGAAAGAAAAAGGCAGATAGTGATATCTGCCTTTTTTGTGGAATTTAGTGGGGATTATTCGTCGATGGTTTCGTCGAAGTCATCATTGGCCGCTTGAGTGAGAGGCTCTTCAGACAGGATCATGCCAGTGTTATCGGCATACAGATAATCACCAGAGAAGAACGTCACACTACCAAAATTGACGCGGATATCACTTTCGCCGATACCTTCATCAGGACAACCTGCTGGTGTTGCAGCAACAGCTTGAATACCAAGGTCTAATTCCATTAAGGCATCCACTTGACGGACTGCACCATAAACCACGATGCCCTCCCAGCCATTACTGACAGCGACTTGTGCTAGCTCAGCATCAATCAATGCTTTACGCACGGAACCGCCACCGTCAACAAGCAATATACGCCCACGGCCGTCTTCTTCCAGCAAATCATACAGAATGCCGTTATCTTCAAAGCATTTAACTGTAATGATTTGACCGCCAAATGAAGTACGTCCACCAAAGTTGGAGAATAAAGGTTCTACCACGTTAACGCTTTCTTGGTAGATGTCGCAGAGCTCGGAAGTATCATATTTCATAGGATTTAGGTCTTTTTCTGCTGAAAGAGGGAGTTAGTATATCCCTTTTCGTCACAGCTTGGCAAAATTCCCGCCAAAAAATAGGCGGGAAAAGTCAAAAAAGCAGCAAGTAATTGTGATTATTTGCTCAAAACGACGCCAATTGAGAACAACACATTGGTAACTAAAGCCGCTTTGACCATGTTTTCAAGCATTGGGCGCATGCCTTCGGGGGTAGGGTCTGAAAGCACTTTACGAACGTGATTCATCAGCATCGGTACGGCAAGTAAAAATAGCCAGCCGCTCCAACCTTGTAGGTACATAAGATTGAAAAACGCTAGACACAGGATAGCGGCAACGATAAGAATTGTGTGATAGATGCGTGCACCCTCTGGCCCTAAACGAACCGCCAAGGTATTTTTACCTGCTTTAACATCGTTTTCGATATCACGCATATTATTAATATTCAAAACGGCAACAGACAGTAATCCACACGCGGTCGCTGGCAGAATAGTAATCGGGTTAAAGCTATTCGCTTGTAAATAAAAAGTCCCAATAACACTTAACCAGCCAAAGAAAATTAAGACCGATATATCACCCAGTCCTAAATAACCGTAAGGTTTTTTACCGACGGTATAGGTAATCGCAGCAACAATGGCAACCAGCCCTAAAGCCAGAAATCCAATGGCATCTTCCGGTTTTTCACAGGCGACAACAATCAATAAGATCCCAGAAAGGCACGCGGCGAAGATATTCAGCTTTAAGGCTTTTTTCATATCTTCTTTGGTGATAATGCCTTTTTGCATCCCCCGCAATGGTCCGATACGTTCAGCAGTGTCTGAGCCTTTGACTGCATCTCCGTAATCATTCGCGAGGTTAGATAGAATCTGTAGTAGACCTGCTGTAATAATTGATAGCAGGGCAACTGGCCATTTAAAGTTGCCAGTGAGGTAAGTTAATGCGGAGCCAGTGACGATCGCAATAACCCCTAAAGGCAAGGTTTTTGGTCGTAAACTTTCTAGCCAAGCTTGTTTGCGACTGATTGAAGATGAGTTCATGTAATTTATTCACCGTACTCGTTATATTCCAAAGGGTAACGCTGATGAGATTCTAGCGGCACTTTGAATTAGTGGGAGTAAATGTTCTTAATTTAGTTGGGTTCAATACGGCAAAAGTGCAGCATAATTGCTGCACTTTATCTGACGTCTATTAAGGATACATGAAAACCTGATAATTAATAAGATTATAAAATAAATCTACTCAGATCTTCGTCTGCAACCAATTCGTCTAAATGCTGGCTAACATATTCAGCATTGATTTGAATGCTCTGTCCTTCACGTTCGCTGGCATCGAAAGAGATATCTTCCATCAAGCGTTCTAATACTGTGTGTAAACGACGAGCACCGATATTTTCGGTGGATTCGTTCACCTGCCATGCAGATTCCGCAATCTTACGGATACCATCAGCGGTGAAGTCAATATTCACGCCTTCAGTTGCCATCAGAGCTTTGTACTGCTCAGTCAGCGAAGAGTTCGGCTCGGTCAGAATGCGTTCGAAATCTTCGGTAGTGAGCGGTTGCAGCTCAACACGAATTGGTAAACGACCTTGTAATTCTGGGATCAGATCTGATGGGCTAGAGACTTGGAATGCCCCAGAAGCGATAAACAGAATATGGTCAGTTTTCACCATACCGTGTTTGGTAGAGATGGTGCAGCCTTCAATTAATGGCAGCAGATCGCGCTGAACACCTTCACGGGAGACATCCGGACCTGAACTTTGACCGCCGCGTTTACAGATTTTATCGAACTCATCAATAAACACGATGCCATTTTGTTCAACAGCTTCAATCGCTTGTTCTTTCAACTCTTCAGGGTTAACCAATTTAGCGGCTTCTTCTTCCACCAGCAGTTTGAAAGCTTCTTTGATTTTCATCTTACGAGGCTTTTGCTTTTGTCCTGCTAAGTTTTGGAACATGGATTGCAGCTGGTTGGTCATCTCTTCCATACCAGGAGGCGCCATGATTTCAACACCCATTGGTGCAGCAGAAACTTCAATCTCGATTTCTTTATCGTCTAATTGGCCTTCACGTAATTTTTTACGGAATGCTTGGCGTGCAGGAGATGGCTCATCAACTGGTTCAGCTTGTCCCCAGTTATTTTTTGCTGGTGGAATCAAGACATCCAGAATGCGCTCTTCCGCCATTTCTTCGGCACGATAACGGTTTTTCTCGATAGATTGTAAACGAACCATTTTGACCGCAGAATCAGTCAGATCGCGGATGATGGAGTCAACTTCTTTACCTACATAGCCCACTTCGGTAAATTTGGTCGCTTCAACTTTGATAAATGGCGCATTGGCCAATTTTGCAAGGCGGCGAGCAATTTCAGTTTTACCCACACCTGTTGGACCAATCATGAGAATATTTTTTGGGGTCACTTCATGACGCAACGTTTCATTTAACTGCATACGGCGCCAGCGGTTACGCAGGGCGATAGCTACAGAACGTTTTGCTTTATGTTGACCAATAATATGGTTGTCGAGTTCGCTGACAATTTCGCGTGGAGTCATTTCGGACATACTAACAATCCTTATGATTTTGAAGAAATTTCTTCAAAGTTAACATTGTGGTTAGTGTAGATACAGATATCCCCAGCGATTTCGAGCGCCTTCTCAGCGATCTCTTTTGCGCTTAAATCTGTATTTTCGAGTAAGGCACGAGCTGCGGACTGCGCATATGGGCCACCTGAACCAATCGCAATCAGGTCATTTTCTGGTTGAACGACGTCACCGTTACCTGTGATGATCAGTGAAGTATGCTCATCTGCTACTGCCAGTAACGCTTCGAGTTTGCGTAACATACGGTCGGTGCGCCAATCTTTGGCGAGCTCAACGGCAGCTTTAGTTAAATGTCCTTGATGGAGTTCGAGTTTGCGTTCGAATAGTTCAAAGAGTGTGAATGCGTCAGCGGTGCCACCGGCAAATCCTGCAATGACTTTGTCGTTATATAAGCGACGAACTTTGCGGACATTGCCTTTCATGACGGTATTACCCATCGTCGCCTGTCCATCACCACCGATTACAACTTGGCCATTACGGCGAACACTTACGATTGTTGTCATGAGTTAGCCCCTGGTTTTTATTACAAAAATAATGCGGTTGTTTCATATTTTAATAGGCAAATTTCAAGTGATAGCGGTTTATTCACTATCACTTGAAATCACAGAATCATAAAAACAACTGCTCATCAGTACGTTAAAACAGTAGATGGGGGAGGTGGGGGGATTTTTCAACCCCCAGAAGCACGAAGAATACAACCTGAAACGCCGACACCCGCAGCACGGTCACGCATGCCTTCTGCTGTGGACTTGGAGTATGGGCCTAACACGATACGATGCCATCCTCCGCCTGAGGTAATTCGGCTTTCAATACCGGAAAATGCCAGCGTTGCACGTACAGACTCCGCTTGTTCTGCTGTTTTGAACGAACCACATTGCACCAACATATTTTGCATATTATTGACAGGGGCAGGTTTTGGCTCAGGTTTAGGTTCTGGCTTCGCCACTGGCTGTACCGGCGCAGTAGGACGGACTTCCGGCTTGGGTTCAGTCACTGAAGGTTTACGCTGAACCGGTGCATCAATCGGCCTAGCTGGCTGAGCCGGTTCATTAATAATAACTTGGGAACGCGGCACTGGCTTACCATTAAAAGGAATTTCCTGTAGGTTGGTGACCGGCTGACGTCGATCAGAATCCAGTTGTTCCAGTAATTGGCGCTGTTCTGCGGTTAAATCCGTTTGACGAATATTGCCACTGCTACCACCAGTATTTGGTTGTGCAGGTGACGTATAATCTTGCCATGGCTCTTCTAGCTCACGCTTATAGCGCCAAGGATCTTCAGGTTTCGGTGGTAGTGTATTACCTGGTTTAGTGGCATGTGGAGCACTATTAGTTTGTGATGTTTCTTTTTTATTGTGAGTAATAAAAAATAAACCACCAACAAATAGCACCACAATAGCGACGGCGACTACCAAGGTAGTCATAGGTAGCCCTTGTGCTTTCTTGCTTTTGCCTTTGCTTTTCTTTCGAGCGGATGAGCGCCCTCGAGCTACATAATCTTTTTGTGCCACGCTATTAATTCACTAGTTATCAGTTGTTAATCATTATTTTGGTTATATGTTACTTAACCTTAGCGATTTTGCCTAGCATTTAGGCGCTTTTGTACTCTCTCTAATGATTAAATCAGAATCTAGGAGACGGGAACCGGGGGTGACACTATTTCCTTGTAGCTGTTCTAGAAGCAATAACATCGCATGACGACCAATTTCTGTGCGAGGATGATTAATGGTGGTCAATGCCGGTAAGGTATATTTTGCTTGCTCAAGGTTATCAAAACCAACAAATGACAAGTCATCTGGAATTTTTAGACCCATTTTTTTTGCCTGCCACATTGCTCCAAACGCCATAATATCGGTATGGCAGAAAACAGCAGTGGGTGGCTCTGGTAGAGAAAGTAAGGTTTTTAAGGCTTCAGCACCACTTTCATGTGTAAAATCCCCTCTCACAATATAGCTCTCTCTCAGCCCTTCGCCAGTGCGTAACATCGCTTTTTTATAACCTTCTAAACGATATTCACTATGAGGCATACCTTCAGGGCCTGCAATACAGGCAATTCGCTTATGGCCTTGTCTGAGTAAATAGTGTGTAGCATTAAATGCGGCGGTCAGATTATCGATATGAACAGTAGGAAGTTTAAGTTCAGGGGCAAATTCATTCGCCATTACGATAGGCGGTAAATTTTTTTGTTCTTCTGTTGAAATATCAAACGGCAAATTAGAACCCAGTAAAACCATGCCATCAATCTGTTTGGTAATAATGAGATTGATAAAGGCATTTTCTTGCTTTCGCTGGTGTTTGCAATCACCAATCAGGACGAAATAGCCTTCATGGGCGGCAACCTCTTCAAGACCGCAGATCACATCACTGAAGAAGGGATCGCTGATATCTGGAACGATCGCTAAAATCGTTTTGGATTCATTGCGTTTATAACTTCTAGCCAGATTATGCGGGTAATAACCGACGTCGAGTACCGCTTGTTCGACTTTTTGACGTGTTTGTAAGGAGACTTTCTCTGGATTCATTAATGTCCGAGAGACCGTGGCGGTCGAGACACCTGCTGCATTGGCAACATCTTTCATGGTCGCCGTATTATTGTGTTTTTTATTTTCCACAACGCCTTCCTTTGTCTATTTAATCGATTGCTTTTTTTGAATGGCGCGAACACGTCATTTTGCTAATTAGAAGGTATTCTAATGAATTTCACAATAATATCTGTTACCTAGTTTGCATAAAAAATGTGACTTGCATCATTTTTTAGAGCTGACTCGCAAATTTCGAAAATAGTTAGTATGAGAAATACTTAATCCAAATTCTTAATGGGTAAATTGTTGGCAAAATATGAGGGTTTAACTAACAGACTCAGTCAGTTATCTTACCAACAAAGAGGTAGCTAGGATGGTGATCAACCATCCGTTGGATCGACATCAATGTTCCATTTGACTTTGCGGCTTTCAGGCTGCTTGAGTAATTCTGGCAATAATTGCGCCATAAATTGCTGCAAATAAGCTCGGGAAGGATGCTGCAATAATAGCTGCCAACGAAAACGTCCACCTCGTTTAGCTTGAATCGACGGGGCTGGGCCTAATATCCACAGCCGGGAGTCACTTTGTGGATGCTGACTGATGTATTGGCGAACATTGTGTAAAAAATTGCGTGCATCCTGATTATTATGGTCTTCAGAACGGATCAATATATGGCTAGTAAAGGGGGGCAACATGGCGACGCGCCGCTCTTCTAGTGCTTCTTGAGTAAAGGCGTTATAGCCATTCTCCAGTAATGTTAGTAATAGCGGATGCTCAGGATGGTGGGTTTGTAAAAAAACCTCTCCCTGTTTGCCAGCTCGGCCTGCACGCCCTGAAACTTGGACATATAACTGAGCAAAGCGCTCTGCGGCTCTAAAATCACTAGAGAACAGTGCACCATCCACATCCAATAATGCCACGAGGGTAACATCGGGGAAATGGTGCCCTTTAGCCAGCATTTGAGTGCCGATCAAAATTCGTGCACCACCTTCATGAACCGCATTTAAATGCTGCTCAAGTTCCCCTTTACGGCTGGTTGTGTCTCGGTCAATTCGCGTGACTGGGACATCGGGAAATAGCTCAGAAATTCCTTCTTCTAATTGTTCCGTTCCCATTCCCACAGGAACCAGATTGGTGGATCCACAGTGTGGACATTGGTGTGGGACTGGCCGCTGACTATCACAATGGTGGCAGCGTAATTGATGGAAGTTTTGGTGCAAAGTGTAGTAGTGGTCGCAGCGCTGACACTCTGCAATCCATCCACATTCGTGGCAGATGAGAGCTGGGGAATAACCTCGGCGGTTTAAAAACAAAATGACCTGATTATTTTGCGCTAAGTGATTCTTAATATGCTGAATCAGTAAATGGGATAAACCAAACTTGAGTGGCTGGCCTTTTAAATCAATTAAGTGTTGATCCGCAGGGCGGGCATTTCCTGCACGGATAGTCAGATTTAATTGACGATATTTATTTTGCTGAACATTACTTAGCGTTTCTAAAGATGGGGTGGCTGTTCCCATAATGATGGGGATATTTTCTTTTTTAGCTCGAAATACCGCTAAATCTCGAGCATGGTAGCGCCAGCCATCTTGCTGTTTATAGGAACTGTCATGCTCTTCATCGATGATGATGATCCCAAGGTGAGCAAACGGGGTGAACAACGCTGAACGAGTTCCAATGATAATTCCATTCGAGCCTTGTTTAGCTCTTAGCCAAACTGCCAGACGCTCGCTATCGTTGAGTGCCGAATGCAGCACATCCACAGGAACATTAAAACGTTCGCGGAATCGATTGATGGTTTGGGGAGTTAGCCCGATTTCAGGGACTAAAACCAGCGCTTGTTTACCTTTAGCGAGAATATTTTCTAGCACACTCAGATACACTTCGGTTTTACCTGAGCCGGTGATCCCTGCAAGTAGCCAAGGAGAGAAATTATCATCCTCGGCACGGATGGCACCCACGGCAGTGGCTTGCTCACTATTGAGGCGCAAGCGTTCACCACAGACGGTAAAGTGGGATTGCCATTGTTCCATAACCGGCTGCACAGGATGTAATTCCGCATACTGTTTTTTCTTTAGGGACTGTAATGCACTTTCATTGATTTCTAATTCTGCGACTTGGTGGCGATAAATAGGTCGACGACGCAGTAAGGCCAAGGCTTGCTGCTGTTTTGGGGATCGTTTTAACTCATTGAGATCGACTTCTTGCCCGGCGATCGTCGCTTGCCATTGCCAGATCGGTGTAAATTCGGCGGGCTTACCTTGACGGAGCAATGTTGGCATTGCATGAAATAACACTTCGCCAATCGGGTAGTGGTAATATTGAGATGACCAAAGTAGTAGTTGCCACAGGTCATCTGGAAATAAGGTTTGGGCGTCCAGAATCAACTCAATTGTTTTCAATTGGTCTTCAGGGAATTCACTTTTATCGCTGTGATTGACAACGACACCAAGGGCTTGGCGTTTACCAAAGGGCACCATAACGCGGCTACCAACGACGGGTAGCGGCATATTATCTGCAAGGCGATAATCAAATGTGCGATTCAAAGGAACAGGTAAAGCCACCTGAACGACGATCATAGCTGGATTTCCGTCTGTTTTTTGTGCGATATTGCGAAGGTATTTTACTAGAATATCACAAAAATCACGCTAATTTCATTGCGTGGTAAACAGATTTTCTGTATGATCCGCCGCCTTTGGTATCATTAATTTTGCGAAAATATTTGTTTTTGTGAAAACCTAATCCTTGCCAATATACTAAATTTAATCAACACGACGTGTGGTGTCCGGCGTTAGGGCTGGAATGGCGACACGGCCTTATTAGAGGTTCTCCCATGAAAAAAGGTATTCACCCTAAATACGAAGAAATTACTGCGACTTGTTCTTGCGGTAACGTAATGAAAATTAACTCAACAGCTGGTCATTCTCTGAACCTGGACGTTTGTGGTAACTGCCACCCGTTCTATACTGGTAAACAACGTGACGTTGCTACTGGTGGTCGTGTTGATCGCTTTAATCAGCGTTTCAGCATTCCAGGTGCTAAAAAATAATCAAGCCTGTCTCGTTGAAGTTAATTTAACGTATTCAGTAAAAACCTGTTCAATTGAACAGGTTTTTTATTGTCTAAAATCTACCATTTCCAGCATCTAAAAGCGGTAAGCAATCCCAAACATAAAGTCATGAGCGGCGAGTTTTATTGTGGATGTGTCTGTTCCATCTTTATCAAATGCATTGGGCATTGATATCTTATACTTACCCGCTTCGGTGAACCGATAGCCCAGATCGAAGGATAAATTATCATTGAATGCATATCGGCTTCCAAGTCCCAAGCTCCATGCTAATTTATTGATTCTTTGGGATTTTGACTGATTAGAACTTTGCTTTAAACCTAAAATTTCAAATTCTGACCGTTGTGTATTTTCATAGCGAGTGCTTGCCAATCCAAGCCCAAATGAAATATAGGGAGCAAACGCAGTTTGGTTTTTCATATCATAGTAGCCATTTAACATCACGGTCGTCAGTGTTGCTTCATTTTTCATATCAGATGAACTACTCGATAAGCTTGAAAGAGCATTGAGGCTATGAGTATTGCTGACTTTTCCCCTCATTCCAACTTCTAATTCAGCCCGAATAGGCATTGAAAACTGATCATAAAAGTTATAACCCACGGCAAGATAATTACCAAAGGCAGGGTGACTTTTGTCATTAAATTTTAGCATTTTAAAATCGGGTTTCTTATCATTACTATACTCAAATTTAGAGTCATACATATTAAGCACAGATACACCAATTTTACTTGATAGATAAACACCGTTATTACTGGATGCTATTGCTAAATTAGCAAACAACAAGCATGTGGAGATTAAAATTATTTTTTTCATTGTTAAGCACCAGTTAATTATTTCAATGTGAAATATAACTGGAGTATAAATGAAATTGGACGTTTTAGAGGCTATTGGAGATCTTCAGATAACCACACTGAATTTTGATATAAAAAGATTAATTATTGAAACTAAATGTTGAAATTAACTGAGTGTTAAAAATTTTAATTTAACTTAATATGAATGTTTAATTTTAATATCTAATGATGGGGGGCGGATTGCACCTCAATCATCATTAAAGAATGTATTAAGGTGCAAGGCAATAAAAGTAAAATATTAGAAGCGATAAACTAATCCGAACATAATATCGTGGCTTTGAACTTTTACTTTAGAGACATTTTCTTGATTATCTTCGTAGTAGCTGGCTTTAGATTTTCCTGCATCTAAAAAGCGGTAGCTCATATCTAACGAAAGATGATTATTCACTTGGTACTGCGAACCGAGACCAACACTCCAGGCAAAATTATTGGTGGTTTTAGATTTAGTGAATTTCTCATGAGTGAATTGATTCATACTCACAATATGATCATTGTAGTCATAACGCATTTTGTGATTAATGCTTGCCATCCCTAATCCAACAGAAATATACGGAGTAAATTTGGTGTCATTTTTGAAGTCATAATAGGTATTGACCATGACCGTGTTTAAGGTGATATCTGCTTTCACATCATCTGAACTGCTGAAAACACCAGGGTCATTAACTGAGTCAAGGTTGTGACTTGTTGAGGCTTTTTCCCGCATACCAAACTCTAACTCGGTACGAATAGGCAAAGTGGTTGTTTTTGAAAAATCGTAACCTACTGCAATATTGCCGCCAAACACGGAATCATTGGTTTTGCCGAGATTTTCCTGCTCGAACTCATGATCCGTCGTTTCCCATTTTTGATCTGAAAGTTGCACAATTGAAGCACCAATCTTACCAGAGACATAAAGACCGTTTGTTGATGCCATTGCCATGCTAGAAACCAAACTTAGTAAAGAGACTGCAAAAATTTTCTTCATTTATTAATTCCATTTAGTCGATGTTCGGATTACGCATTATTAGTATAGATAACAATGAATAATGCTTATGTAGGATCGAGTTAAAACTTGATATACGGCATGCTTTCTTATTTTTTTAATTTAATTCAGCATTTACGAGTATAAAAAGCATTAAAACCGATGATAAATTGCACTCTAGCGGGCCAATTAATCACCGATGGATTAATAAAAGAAGAATGGCGCATTTATCAGCTCAATGCGCCTAAACAACAACTAGAGAAAACTAGCGTTTTTGGCAGGGCGCGGGAGCATATTTATTATCGGCAGGAAATGGATTTGCTTCACAGTCAGGTAGCTCTTCTTTTACTTCAAAAATAGCAAATCCAATTACGCCAATATTTCGTTCATCCCCTTGAATATTTTGATTAACATAAGACTCTTCAGGTGCCGCAAAACGGAATGCAGCCACTTGGTTATCATTTTTACGGAAACCGTCAATGGTAAGCTGGCCATTAGGGCGTACCAAATAACCTGAATTCTGATGCGATCCTGCTTGCCCATTTAGGACATCCAGCCCATCAATGGTGGTGACAACTTCGAAAGTTCGGTGGTTATCGGTATTGGTGATTACCAATTGATAACGTTGACCTTCTTTAGCGGGAAGAATGTATTGCCCTTGATTATTACGATAAAAATCCATCGGGCGTCCTGACTCATTGGTCACTGTAATCATCAATGGTTGTAATGGAAGTTTTGTGAATGTACTGGTATTGCGAGGGACTTGCTCACCCCGATAGTAAATCGTGGCGGTATCATAGGCGGTTGAAGAAAGTCGAGAAGCATTAACCGTGATAACTGAAGAATCTACATCCTCTCCCCACTTTGTTCCCAATTTTTTTGCTGAGTCTTCAGGGGCTGATGCACTCGTTGCATATTGCTGGGGAGCCCCGCATCCAGCGGTAATTAATAATGCGCTACCGAGTAGGCAGGCAATAAGCGGGCGATATGTATTCATTATCAGACCTCTGATTGTTGTTATTGTCGTGTGTAATAGCGGTCGAGTGTAGATAAATATGAAGAATAAAACCTGAGGGGAATTCTGAAAGCAGGATAAATCAGAGGAATCCTTTGGAAGGACGCATTCGGCTCGTGTTAGCGAGCCGAATAAAACAATGAGATAGGACGAATAAGAAAATTAATATTCCCAAGTTTCTGGGTCGATCCCCAGTTCGCGCATAATCTCTTTAGCCGCTTCAGGGATCTCATCATTGCGCTCTTTACGCAAATCTTCGTCATTCGGCAAAGGTTGACCAGTAAATGCATGTAAAAAGGCTTCACACAGTAATTCACTGTTAGTCGCATGACGCAAGTTATTGATTTGACGACGAGTACGTTCATCAGTCAAAATTTTCAGCACCTTTAAAGGAATTGATACTGTAATTTTTTTGACTTGCTCACTCTTTTTGCCATGTTCAGCATACGGACTGACATATTCACCGTTCCATTCAGCCATGAGATACCTTGGATATGTTCATTAATAATAAAAAAATAATATGCCGATAACCTTCCTGAAAAATATTCATCCAGTGAAAGTTCTGCATACAAGTTAGAATAAATGTCACTTAGATTATTATAATTTCTCTTGAGAAATTAACCAGCTAAGTGTGTTTATATGCCTGCTTATGCTACCAGCCATCAATTGGCACATAGTTATTATGGCTGATTATTCCATTAGTTGATATAAACGTAAAGAGGTTTAGACGTCCGGACATGTTGACGTCTAAATTTCATTTGCGTATGATTTGAGCTATCCCATACTTGGAGAGACGCCCATGACATACAAGGCATCAACAATCGCAATACATAATGGATTAAATGAAGACCAGCAATTTGGCTGTGTTGTTCCCCCTATCTATTTATCCAGCACTTATAATTTCACCGATTTTAATGAGCCAAGAGCCCATGATTATTCTCGTCGAGGTAATCCGGGGCGCGATATTGTACAGCGCACATTGGCACAGTTAGAAGGTGGAAGCGGTGCGGTGATGACAAACAGTGGTATGTCAGCTCTCCATTTACTGTGTACCGTTTTATTGCAACCCGGCGACTTACTCATTGCTCCCCATGATTGTTATGGCGGCAGCTACCGTTTATTTCATAGCTTAAGCCTGAAAGGGGCTTATCAAGTTGAGTTTATCAATCAAAGCGATGAATCAGCCTTGCAAGCCGCACTAGCAAAGAAACCTAAGTTAGTCTTGATTGAAACGCCGAGTAATCCGCTACTGAGAATTTATGATATCCAACATATTGCCAGTCTCGCCCATCAGGCGGGGGCATTCGTGGTGGTCGATAACACATTTTTGAGTCCGATATTGCAGCAACCATTAGCCTTAGGCGCTGATTTTGTTGTACATTCATGTACAAAATATCTTAATGGTCATTCAGATATTATTGCAGGCGCCGTGATTGCTAAAGAAGAAAAATGGGCACTAGAATTAGCATGGTGGGCAAATAATATCGGTGTTACGGGGGGCGCTTTCGATAGCTATTTGCTGCTAAGAGGCATGAGAACATTGTCTCCACGTATTGCACAGCAGCAACGTAACGCCGATGAGATCGTAAAATATCTTAAAACTCAGCCTCTCGTTCAGAAAATATATTATCCTGCTTTGAGTGATCATCCAGGGCACGAAATTGCGGTCAAGCAACAAGCTGGCTTTGGTGCGATGTTAAGTTTTGAATTTGCAGGTGATGAGCAACAGTTGCGTCATTTTCTTCAGGCACTCACCCTGTTTACATTAGCGGAATCTCTTGGTGGTGTTGAAACCTTGATTTCCCATACGGCGACCATGACTCATGCGGGAATGTCTCCTGAAGCACGAACTGCCGCAGGAATTACCGATAATTTATTGCGGATTTCAGTGGGTATTGAAGATATTCAAGATCTAATTGCAGATTTGACTAACGCATTTAAGGTTGCGTCACAACGTTAGCGGAGTTTTTGATGAGTGCATTGACAGCATTTGAGGTGACGCCTTGTCACCGGCAGTTACATAAGTTCGGGGGAAGTAGTTTAGCTGATGTGAAATGTTATCAGCGTGTCGCCAATATTATGGCGAACTATAGTCAACCCGGCGATTTAATGGTTGTCTCCGCGGCAGGAAGTACGACGAATCAATTGATTAGTTGGTTAAAACTAAGCCAAAGTGACCGTATCTCTGCTCATCAGGTACAGCAGGCTCTCCGTCGATATCAACAGGATTTGATTAGTGGCCTGTTACCTGAAGATCAAGCTGAAGCGCTGAATGCATTATTTGTTGCCGATTTAGAGCGTCTGAGTGGCTTATTGGATAAGCCCGTTAATGATGTGACATATGCAGAAGTGGTTGGGCATGGGGAAATTTGGTCTGCACGTTTAATGTCTGCGGTACTTGAGCAATTTGACATGGCAAGTGCATGGCTAGACGCGAGAACTTTTTTGCGTGCAGAAAGAGCCGCTCAACCTCAAGTTGATGAATCTCAATCTCGCCAATTATTACAGCAATTACTAGTCCAGTATCCAGATCGTCGTATTGTGGTCACAGGATTTATTTCCCGTAACCATAAAGGTGAAACTGTCTTGTTAGGGCGTAATGGTAGCGATTATTCTGCGACCCAAGTTGGTGCGCTGGCAGATGTCGGTAAAGTGACAATTTGGAGTGATGTGGCAGGGGTATACAGCGCTGACCCACGTAAGGTCAAAGATGCGTGTTTATTGCCACTGTTAAGACTGGATGAAGCCAGTGAACTGGCTCGCCTTGCCGCACCAGTACTGCATACCCGCACTTTGCAGCCAGTTTCTGTGAGCAATATTGATCTGCAATTACGTTGCAGTTACCAACCCGAGCAAGGTTCCACCAAAATTGAGCGTGTATTAGCGTCAGGGGCAGGTGCTAAAATTGTCACGAGCCATGATGATGTGTGCTTGATTGAGTTAAGAATTGCTGCAGGGCGTGATTTTAATCAAATCTGCAAAGATATCGATTTATTACTCAAACGGGTTCAATTGCGCCCGCTAGCGCGTGGTGTTCATCATGATCGCGCTATTTTACAGCTGTGTTACACCTCTGAAGTGGTTGAAAGCGCTTTAAATGTCTTGGAAGAAGCCGCTCTGCCCGGGTCACTCTCTTTACGTGAAGGTTTTTCCTTAGTGGCATTAGTGGGGGCGGGTGTATGTAAAAAACCACTGCATAGCCACCGATTCTATGAAGAACTCAAAGGGCAACCCGTTGAGTTTATCTGGCATTCAGAAGATGGAATCAGTTTGGTGGCGGTGCTGCGCACTAACCAAACTGAGCATATTATTCAAGGAATGCATCAAAGTTTGTTCCGAGCAGAAAAACGCATTGGTTTAGTGTTATTTGGAAAAGGGAATATTGGCGCTCGTTGGTTAGAGTTATTCTCTGTGGAACAAAATAATATCTCCGCACGTAGTGATTTTGATTTTGTCTTGGCTGGAGTGGTAGATAGCCGACGCAGTTTATTGAATTATCAAGGTATCGATCCAAGCCGCGCATTAGCCTTTTTTGATGACGAAGCCATTGAACACCAAGATGATAATTTATTCCTGTGGATGCGTGCGCACCCTTACGATGACTTAATTGTTCTTGATGTGACGGCCAGCGGTGAGCTAGCTAACAGCTATGTGGATTTTGCTAGCTATGGTTTCCATGTTATTAGCGCCAATAAAATTGCGGGAGCCGCACCGACTCAGCAATATCGTGAAATTCGTGATGCATTTGCGAAAACAGGGCGTCACTGGTTATACAATGCCACTGTTGGCGCAGGTTTACCGATCAACTACGCAGTGCGTGATCTGAAACAAAGCGGAGACGCAATTTTAGCGATCAGCGGGATCTTCTCTGGCACGTTATCTTGGCTATTTTTGCAATTCGATGGGTCAGTTCCGTTTAGTGAGTTAGTGGAGCAAGCATGGCAACAAGGTCTTACTGAGCCAGATCCACGTATCGACCTTTCTGGGCAAGATGTGATGCGTAAATTGATTATTCTGGCACGTGAAGCGGGTTATGACATTGAGCCGGATGAAGTGCGTGTTGAGTCTTTAGTCCCTGTTCAGGCTGAGACAGGTTCCTTAGATGAATTTTTCGAAAACAGTGCGGTGATTAATGACCAAATGCAGCAGCGTTTGGAAGCGGCACAAGAGATGGGGTTAGTTCTGCGTTATGTCGCGCGCTTCGACGCGGTGAAAGGTAAGGCAAAAGTTGGCGTAGAAGCCGTGAAACCGGAGCATCCTTTGGCATCATTACTACCGGGGGATAACGTATTTGCGATCGAAAGCCGCTGGTATCGCGATAACCCACTGGTGATCAGAGGACCGGGAGCAGGGCGTGATGTAACCGCGGGAGCAATTCAATCAGATTTAAACCGCCTTTCTCAACTTCTCTAGTCTCTAGCTAGCACATTGGTCGATGATCAATATGACCAATGTGCTACATTTTTTTGATTTTATCCTCTCAATTTAATTCTTAAGCAAGATTCATGACTTTAATGAGCTGAATCGACGATAGATTGCGCTGAAACAATACTTAAATAAGAAAAATTAATAAAAATAAGGCTGTAATTAAATTTCATAAAAATCACCCAAAGCACTTTTTTTCTGATATGAATATAGGGAACAGGGTGAATTTAGCGGTCTGCATCACAAAACATTATTACAGCCGACTGAAATTTTCTTACAGGAAATCCAGAGCAGTTTGTTAACCGTTCATGAGAAACGGGGTGGCATCCTGCCAACAGCACAAGATCAGGAGTCCCATGAATCAGCAATATTCCGCAATGCGCAGTAATGTCAGTATGTTGGGTAAACTACTCGGCGATACTATCAAGGAAGCTCTCGGGGAAGATATTCTCGATAAAGTCGAATCCATTCGTAAGCTATCCAAATCCTCTCGTGCTGGTAATGAAGTTCAGCGCCAAAAATTATTGGTGTCCTTACAAAATCTCACGAACGATGAGCTACTACCGGTTGCTCGGGCATTCAACCAGTTTTTGAATCTGACCAACGTGGCTGAGCAGTACCATAGTATTTCTCCCCACGGAGAAGCGGCAAGTAACCCAGTTGCACTGCAAAAATTATTTGGACGTTTAAAAGAGCACGATTTTAGTCACGGAGATATTCAAAAAGCCGTTGAAGAATTATCGATTGAGCTGGTGTTGACGGCACACCCAACTGAAATCGCGCGTCGTACCTTGATCCATAAATTGGTCGAGGTGAATACCTGTTTATCCCAACTTGACCATGATGATTTAGCCGATTACGAGCGTAATAATATTATGCGCCGCCTGCGTCAGCTCGTCGCACAATCTTGGCATACCGATGAAATCCGTAAAATTCGCCCAACGCCAATTGATGAAGCAAAGTGGGGTTTTGCAGTTGTCGAAAACTCCCTATGGGAAGGTGTTCCTGCATTTTTACGTGAGTTCAATGAACAACTTGAAGAGTCGATTGGCGCGGAATTACCTGTCGAAGCTAATCCGATTCGTTTTACTTCATGGATGGGGGGAGACCGAGATGGTAACCCAAATGTGACCGCAGAAGTCACCCGCCATGTATTGCTATTAAGCCGTTGGAAAGCGGCGGATTTATTCCTCAAAGATATTCAAGTATTGGTTTCCGAGCTTTCCATGACGGAAGCAACCCCAGAATTACGCGCCCTAGCGGGTGGTGATGATGTTGACGAACCTTATCGTCAAATCGCAAAAAATTTACGTAGCCAGTTATTCTCAACGCTCGAGTATTTAGAGGGTCGAGTCAAAGGGGAGCAAGTTTTACCACCCGCTGACCTATTGACGGATAATGCCCAATTATGGGATCCGCTGTACGCTTGCTATCAATCACTGATTGCCTGCAATATGAAAATTATTGCCAATGGTTCACTGCTTGATACCCTGCGCCGTATTCGTAGTTTTGGTCTGCAATTGGTGCGTATTGATGTCCGCCAAGAGAGCACTCGACATACGGAAGCATTGTCGGAGCTAACAGAATATTTAGGGCTAGGAAATTATGGCGAATGGTCGGAAGAGGAAAAACAACGTTTCTTACTGACCGAATTACAATCTCGCCGTCCGTTGATCCCGCAAGATTGGCAACCTTCAGCGGAAACTCAGGAAGTATTTGAAACCTGCCGAGTTATTGCCAAAGCGAAGAAAGACTCCATCGCAGCCTATGTCATTTCAATGGCAAAAGTCCCATCGGATGTTTTAGCGGTTAAATTACTACTCAAAGCATCTGGGGCTTGCATTAAATTGCCAGTGGCGCCTCTGTTTGAAACGCTGGAAGATTTAAATAATGCAGAAAGCGTGATGACCAAACTGCTTAGCATTGAATGGTATCGCAATCTAATCGGTGACCATCAAATGGTGATGATCGGTTATTCTGACTCTGCAAAAGATGCGGGGGTCATGGCGGCATCTTGGGCGCAATATCATGCGCAAGACTCTTTAATTAAACTGTGTAAAAAAGAGGGTGTGAAGTTGACCCTATTCCACGGTCGTGGAGGCACCATTGGTCGTGGCGGTGCACCGGCACATTCTGCTCTACTTTCTCAACCACCGGGTAGTCTGAAAGGCGGTCTACGAGTTACCGAACAAGGGGAAATGATCCGCTTTAAGTTTGGTTTACCGCAAGTGACTATCAGTAGCTTAGCAATGTATGCGAGTGCGATCCTCGAAGCTAACTTACTGCCTCCCGCAGAGCCGAAAGAAGAATGGAAAGCGGTGATGAACACGCTGTCCGAAGTCTCTTGTGAAATGTACCGCGATTATGTCCGTGAGCAGCCTGACTTTGTTCCTTATTTTCGTGCTGCTACACCGGAATTAGAGTTGGGTAAACTGCCATTAGGTTCTCGCCCAGCTAAACGTCGACCAACGGGTGGCGTGGAAACGTTACGCGCAATCCCATGGATTTTTGCATGGACACAAAACCGCTTAATGTTACCGGCGTGGTTAGGTGCAGGCGCTGCGCTGAAACATGTCATTGAGAAAGAAGGTAAGCAAGCCGTTCTTGATGAAATGTGGCAGGAATGGACGTTCTTTAAAACCCGTATAGCGATGCTGGAAATGGTGTACGCGAAAGCGGATTTATGGCTGGCGGAATACTATGATCATCGCCTGGTTGAAAAACGTTTATGGCCATTAGGACAGAAGCTGCGTGACCAATTATCGGAAGATATTAAAAGTGTGCTGGCAGTATCGAAGGATGAAGCGTTGATGGCCGACTTGCCATGGGTCGCGGAATCTATCGCATTACGTAACGTTTATACGGATCCATTGAACGTGCTGCAAGCCGAATTGCTTCATCGCTCTCGCCAGCAAGAGCATCCAGACCCTCGCGTTGAGCAAGCGTTGATGGTGACGATTGCTGGTGTTGCAGCTGGGATGCGTAATACGGGTTAGAGGTTTATTGTTAGAAGTGAAGAGGCTGCCGATTGGCAGCCTCTTATGTTTATGGGTTATTTCGTTTTGCTTTTTTTCTGATCTTTATGTACCAACTCATACGCTGAACGGGCACGAGGGTGAATAAAGAAATGGTTCACTGGCGCATTATGGGCTTTGATATGCACCATGGATACGTTAGTGGATTTACCGGCTTTATTATGGAATGCGTAAATAATAAATGGCAGTAAGAAAATGATGACGAAGCTAACACCTAACAACGTGACGTAAGTGGTTGCATCTGCGCCACCAGGCAGTGAACTTGGCGGGAAGAATGAGACAAAGAAGGCAAGAATTGACACGATGAGCCCCACTGTCGCAACGACAAGTTTGACACCTTTTCCGCCCGGAATATTGAAGGAACGTTGTTGGTCAGTTTGTTTGCAGACTAAATGCATGTAGCCAAGGAAGAGCATGAAGTAGCTGCATAAGTAGATAACCACAGTTAATGCCAACGCAATTAGGAATGACATATTACCGCCACCACCTGTATTGGTGAGAACAATAATAGCCACGGTAGTGATCAGTAACTGAGAAATAACCAACGTGACTGGCACGCCATTTTTATTCACTTTGGCAAAACTTTTCGGCAGTATCCCTTTTTGTGCGGCTACATACATACCGCGCGAAGGGCCTACGATCCAAGAGGCGATTTCTGCTAATACCCCAAGTAACAGTAATGCGACAATAATCCGCACAGCCCACTCAAAGGTTGAATTAAAGTGAGTCACTAAAACTTTAAAGGTTTGTACCACACCAGCAGAAAGGTTGATTTCACTGTTTGGAATAACAGCTGCAACAGATAACCCACCAATCGAACTTAAACAGATGGCGGCAATCATCAATAAAAACATTGCGGCAGGGTAATCTCTACCAGGGTTTTTCATCTCATTAACGTGGGTCGCAGAAGCTTCAACACCCATGTAGCTTAAGATAAAGGCAACGAAAACAACCAATGTTCCAATTTGGGTAAAGTCAGGGAAAAAGGTTTTAGTGCTCATTTCGATTGCTAAAGGTGCGCCGCTCATCAGGTAGCTGATTGCGAGACCGACTAAGATCAATGCAGGTAACAGAATCCCTGCAAAGAAACCTACTTTAGCAATAGTTGCCGTGTATTTTGTACCGCCAAATTGTGTGAATGCCAGAACCCATAAGATCACTAAAGCCCCGATAGTTTTCGTGACTGGATCGGTGTTAAGTTCAGGCCAATCAAGAATATAGGATAGCGCACCGAGCACGAAATACAGCATCGGAATAAAGCCTATCGCGATTTGTAGATAACCAAAAGAAATTGCTGCAAATCCCCAACGCTCTCCCAAGGTGTTGGAAACCCAAGCAAAAACACCTCCTTCTTCCCAACCTTTTACCGTTGCCATTTCAGCGGCACATAAGGCGACAGGGATAAACCACAGTAGACCACCCAATAACAGAAAGAAGACTAAGCTGAAACCCGAAGTGGCGAATGTCGGATATTCATACACCGCCATAACCATGGATGCGGTGATTGCAAAAAAACCTAATAAGGTGAGTTGTTTTGCTGCTGGAGCAGCGGTTGACGTCGCCATACATATTCTCCTGACATATGTTTCATAGAATCAGTCGGCGTAGAAAGAAATACGCCGACTGGATGAACGGCTTAATAATTAGCTGTGATTGAAACCACCGCTTTCTTCTTCAGATAGCGGTTTGCTGACAGGATGTTTATCGAAATAATCTAAGGTACGTTTAAAGTCTTCAATTAATAAAGATGCCAGATCTAAACTGACGCCGTGACGTACAAGAATACGCTGGATAACCAGGTCTTCACGGTTCGCCGGCATTGAGTAAGCAGGGACTTGCCATCCACGGCTACGCAGTTTATCGGCAATATCGTATAAGGAATAATTGCTGTTTTTCACATCATCTTTCAGTTTCCATGCGAGGGCTGGAATACCGCTAGCACTGTCACCATCGAAAATCATTTCGAATGGTCCCAGTTTTTCGATTTCACGAGCAAGGTATTGTGCAGTGGCGTAGCAGGCATTGTGAATTTTTGCATAGCCTTCACGGCCTAAACGTAGGAAATTGTAGTACTGAGCGATGATCTGTCCACCCGGGCGAGAGAAGTTTAATGCGAAGGTTGGCATGTTACCGCCGAGATAGTTAACATTAAAAATCAACTCTTCAGGTAAGTCTTTCGCTTCACGCCAAATAACCCAACCTGCACCTAATGGTGCTAAACCAAATTTATGTCCGGAGGCATTGATTGATTTGACGCGTGGCAAACGGAAGTCCCATTCAAGTGTCGGTGCGCAGAAAGGCGCTAGGAAGCCACCACTCGCTCCATCCACATGGATAGGAATATCTAAGCCCGTTTCTTTTTGCAGTTTATCCAGTGCATCATGAACCGCTTTAACTGGTTCATATTGGCAAGTAAAAGTGACGCCCAAAGTCGGCACAACGCCGATGGTGTTTTCATCTACGCGTTTTAAAACTTCTTCTGGTGTCATGATCAGGCGGTCGCCTTCGAGAGGAATTTCTCTAAGCTCAACGTCAAAATAACGTGCAAATTTGTGCCAGCAGATTTGTACGGGGCCACAGATTAAGTTTGGTTTATCGGTAGGTTTACCTTTTGCTGCTTGTTTTTTACGCCATTGCCATTTTAATGCAAGACCCCCAAGCATTGCTGCTTCAGAGGAACCAATGGTGGAGCAGCCCAACGTATTTTGTGCGTCTGGGGAGTTCCATAAATCGGCAAGCATATGGACACAGCGGTTTTCAATTTCTGCAGTTTGTGGATACTCATCTTTATCGATCATATTTTTATCGATAGATAAGTCCATTAAGCTGCGAATTTCATCATCAACCCAAGTTTGGCAAAACGTCGCTAAGTTTTGTCTGGAGTTACCATCTAGCATTAACTCATCACGTACCGCACTAAATACGTTGCGTGGATCGCTTTCTTTAGTTGGAAACTTCGTTTTTGGTAATGATTGAGATAAATCTAATGATGCATAGACATCATCTAATTCACTATATTTTGAAGATACTGATTTATTATTCATACAACGAATCTCCTCAATAATTGAGTTTTGATTACTAGAAGGATTTAAGATTCTTGTATTTGATATAAGCACAAAAATAAATCTAAATAAAGCTCGTTAAAGGATTAATCTTATTTAATTTGCAGTTGTTTCCATTATTCGTTTTGATGGTAAATATGATTTAAATTTGAAGTTAATCAGGTATAACAAATTATCAACATTGTTAATATAAATTTTCAATAAGTGATTTAATGTGAAAATTCATTACATATCAAGTGGATGAATAAATATTTATATGAAATGAATGGGATTTGCATAATTGCCACTCAATATCTATGGGTATATGGAATAAGAATGAAATAGCGTTTTACTATAATATTTATCATATTATATAGAGTGCTCAATAATGGATGCTCTTATTGAGATGTATTTTACTTTGAATTTTAACTTAATATTTCGGTTATTTTTAAAAATATATTCTTGATTTATTTTAAAAATAACAAATATTTAGTCTAATATTGATGATATTGAATTTTGAAAATGAAGCTAATTAATCGGGCTAATTAGTGGCAAGACACAATTAACCCGATATTTGAGAAGGGTATAAATCGTTAATTAAGGTCTCACACCCAATGTGTGGCAGATTGCATAGGTCAGTTCAGAACGATTTAACGTATAGAAATGAAAATCTTTAACGCCTTCACGACTTAAAATTTTCACCATGTCCATCGCAATTGAAGCGCCGACTAAATTACGACTTTCAGGATCATTATCCAACCCTTCATACATTTTGCTCATCCATGTTGGAATACGGACATTGGTCAACTTAGCAAATCGCTCTAGCTGGCGGAAGTTCGATACGGGTAAAATTCCCGGGACAATCTCGACATCGATGCCTGTTGAAACACAGCGGTCACGAAAACGTAAATAACTTTCCACATCAAAGAAAAATTGGGTAATGGCACGGTTAGCTCCAGCCTCAATCTTTTTCTTCAAGTTTATCAGGTCAGCCTGAGCACTTTTCGCTTCTGGGTGGACTTCGGGATAAGCTGCAACTGAGATATCAAAATCGGCTTCATTTTTTAACAGCTCCACCAGATTGGTTGCATACATTTCGGGTTTATTGCTGTTATCGGGTAAATCACCGCGTAGGGCGACAATATGTCGGATACCATTATTCCAGTAATCCCTTGCGATAGATTTTAATTCTTCTGGGTTAGCATCAATACAGGTTAAATGTGGTGCAGCCACTAAGCCTGTTTTGTCTTTGATATCTTTAATTATACTATGGGTTCTATCTCGCTCACCTGAGTTGGCTCCATAGGTTACGGAAACAAATTTGGGTTTTAGATTTTTCAGTCTATCGATAGATTTCCATAACGTTTGTTCCATTTCCGCTGAGCGAGGTGGGAAAAATTCAAATGAGACATTAATTTGACCATCTAATTCAGCCAAATTTTGATTTAGCGCCTCGCGCTGATTTGCGTGAAAGAAACTCATACCCTGTGACCTCGCCATTAGCAGACTGATTATTTAGTTGTTTTAATTAATTGTTCAATGTTCTCTATCCATTTAAACTTCTATACGTTTAGACGTCTAAATAGAGATTACTTGATATTCAATGAGAGTCAACTCTTAAATCAAATTTGGCACTGATGTTTTTTCAGTCGCAACAGGAAAAAAATTCATGATGGGGAAATGCGCGGAGTAGAGTTACTCCGCGTGAGGTGAAAATTATTCAGTAAAACAGAAGTGTTCGACCATTTGGCTGATTAACTGACGTGTCGGTTCAATGAAATTCATATCAATAAACTCATCAGGCTGATGGGCTTGCTCAATGGAGCCGGGACCTAACACTAAGGTTGGGCACAGTTCTTGGATAAACGGTGCTTCAGTACAGTAGTTGACCGTTGCCGCTTTTTGACCCAGTAATTGTTCAATGACTGCCACCATTTTATGGTCAGTCGGGCATTCGTATCCTGGAATCGGAGGGTGCATTTCTTCAATGGCTAAACGCCCTGGCCATTTGGCGCGAACGGGTTCTAAAGCTTCATTTAGCAATTCATCGAGATCTTGCAGTGTCAATCCAGGAAGAGGGCGGATATCCATATGTAATTCACAGCAGCCACAAATACGGTTTGCTGCATCTCCGCCATTAATATGACCAAAATTCATGGTTGGATATGGAATGACAAATGCTGGATTGTTATAGCGTTCTTTTAATGTATTTCTCAATGTCATTAAGTGGGAAATAGATTCATGCATTAACTCGATGGCATTCACCCCACGAGCAGGATCACTAGAATGCCCTGATTGGCCTGTAATACGAATTGCATTAGAAAGATGACCTTTATGCGCCCGTATTGGTTGCAATGACGTTGGCTCCCCGATGATGGCAAAATCAGGGCGCAATGCCGTATTCGCTGCAAAGTAGCGCGCACCCGCCATTGAAGTTTCTTCATCCGCGGTTGCTAATATATGTAGCGGGCGTTTGAGCGTAGTGAGGTCGACATCCCTTAATGCATCGATAATAAAGGCAAAAAAGCCTTTCATATCTGCGGTACCGAGGCCATACAGCTTGCCATCGTGTTCGGTGAGTTTGAATGGATCTCTACTCCAGCGGCCATCATCGAAAGGTACGGTATCGGTATGACCACACAGCATCAATCCTCCGTTACCCTCACCAATGCTGGCTAACAAGTTATATTTGTCTCGGGTATCGGGAACGGGTTGGATATTCACCGAGAAGCCTAAAGTTTCTAGCCATCCACCTAATAGCTCAACAAGCGCTTTATTGCTCTGATCCAAATGAGAATCGGTCGCACTAATCGATGGAGTTGCTATTAATTGACGATAAATCTCAATAAATGCAGGTAATTTAATATTCACTGTTGACAGCCTTTATCCATAATAGTATCAATATTCATGCACTTTATTTGAATAAAAATACACATTAAACTGTTTGGGTCACGAGTACAAGGTAGAATACACATGTTGAACACACTCATTATCGGGGCCAGTGGCTATACTGGAGCGGAATTAGCAGCATATTTACAGCGTCATTCTGAAATTCATCTTTCCGGTCTGATGGTATCCGCACAAAGTGCTGATGCGGGTAAATGCTTCTCTGATTTACATCCTCAGTATAAAGGTATTATTGACCTTCCTGTACAGCCATTAACGGATGTGGCTGTAGCGGCACAAGGCATTGATATTGTTTTTCTCGCGACTGCCCACGAAGTTAGCCATGATATTGCACCTCAATTTCTAGAAGCCGGTTGTGTGGTGTTTGACCTTTCAGGAGCTTATCGGGTTCAAGATGCTGCGTTCTACCCACAATACTACGGTTTTGAACATACAAATACCCAGTGGTTAATGCAAGCAGTTTACGGTTTAGCAGAATGGCAAGCCGATAAAATCCGTCAGGCGCAGCTGATTGCTGTGCCTGGATGCTACCCAACAGTTTCTCAGTTATCGCTAAAGCCATTGATTGAAGCTGATCTGCTGGATGAAAACATGTGGCCGGTGATCAACGCTACCAGCGGTGTCTCAGGAGCAGGACGCAAAGCCTCAATGACTAACAGTTTTTGCGAAGTAAGCTTACAGCCATACGGTATTTTTACTCATCGCCATCAACCGGAAATCGCTACACATTTAGGAAGAGAGGTGATTTTCACGCCTCATTTAGGCAACTTTGCACGGGGCATACTGGCAACAATCACTTGTAAGGTGAAAGCCGGCGTTACAGCGGAGCAAATTAGCCAAACATTTAAAGATGCGTATCAAAATAAACCATTAGTCCGTTTATATGACAACGGGGTTCCTGCACTAAAATCCGTTGTGGGAACGCCATTTTGTGACATTGGTTTTGTATTGAAAGGTGAGCACCTGATTTTAGTGGGGACAGAAGATAACCTATTAAAAGGTGCAGCAGCGCAAGCCGTTCAGTGCATGAATATTCGGTTTGGTTTCGACGAAACGCAGTCATTACTTTAATGCTTTTATGGCAATTTATTAAGGATAAATCTCCATGCAACCTTTAGTGATTAAATTGGGCGGCGTGCTACTTGATAGCGAAGAAGCTCTCGAAAGATTATTTACGGCTATCCAAACCTACCGTCAGGCTCATCAGCGTGAACTGGTGATTGTGCATGGTGGGGGATGCTTGGTTGATGAATTAATGCAAAAACTGCAATTGCCGGTTGTGAAGAAACAAGGCCTGCGTGTAACTCCTGCGGACCAAATCGATATTATTACAGGGGCGTTAGCGGGAACAGCGAATAAAACATTGTTAGCCTGGGCGATTAAGCACCAACAACCGGCTGTGGGTTTATCCCTTGGTGACGGTCACAGTGCGGTTGTTACCCAAATTAATGATGAGTTGGGTCATGTAGGAAGCGCAAAACCTGGTGACGCTAAGTTATTGAAATTACTTTTATCTGGTGGTTATTTACCGATTATTAGCTCCATTGGAATTACCGATGAGGGGCAACTTATGAATGTGAATGCTGACCAAGCGGCAACCGCTATCGCACAAGCCTTAGATGCAGACTTAGTCTTGCTTTCTGATGTTAGTGGCATTCTGGATGGTAAAGGTCAAAAAATTGATGAAATGACCACGGATAAAGCTCAAAAGCTGATTGACCAAGGCATTATTACCGATGGCATGATTGTTAAGGTTAATGCGGCCTTAGATGCGGCTACCACATTAAAACGCCCTGTAGATATCGCTAGCTGGCGCCATGCGGAACAGTTACCCGCCTTATTTAATGGTACCGCCATTGGTACACGAATTATTGCGTCGTAAGTACCTAACTTATTTGCGAGCAAAAAATAAATAACACATTTAATTAAACAGAATTGGGATAGGTAAGTTATGAAAAACGGCATCAAGAAAATTGTTTTAGCATACTCTGGCGGCTTAGATACTTCGGCGATCATTCCATGGTTGAAAGAAAACTACGAAGGTTGTGAAGTTGTCGCTTTCGTCGCGGATGTGGGTCAGGATAGAGAAGACCTCGTTGGCGTTGAGAAAAAAGCGCTGCAATCGGGGGCATCTGAGTGCTACGTGGTTGACCTGCGTGAAGAGTTCATCAAAGAGTACATTTACCCCGTTCTGAAAACAGGTGCACTGTATGAAGGTAGCTACCTGCTAGGGACTTCAATGGCGCGTCCTATTATCGCTAAAGCGCAAGTTGAAATTGCCCTGAAAGTCGGTGCGGATGCTGTTGCTCATGGCGCAACAGGTAAAGGTAACGACCAAGTTCGTTTCGAAAGCACTTATACTGCGTTGGCTCCACAACTGAAAGTGATTGCGCCATGGCGTGAATGGGATTTACGTTCCCGTGAAGCGCTGTTGGATTACTTAAAAGTACGTAATATCCCAACGACCGCTAGCTTAGAAAAAATCTATAGTCGTGATGAGAACGCATGGCATATCTCTACTGAAGGTGGTGTATTAGAAAGCACGTGGAATGCAGCTAACCAAGATTGCTGGGTATGGACTGTCGATCCGAAAGATGCACCGGATGAAGCTGAATTAGTGACCGTAGGTGTGAAACACGGTGAAGTCGTTTCAGTGAATGGTAAAGAGCTATCTCCATTGGGCTGTTTAGAAACGTTGAATACGTTAGGTGCGAAACACGGTGTGGGTCGTATTGATATCGTGGAAAACCGCTTAGTGGGAATGAAGTCTCGTGGTTGCTATGAAACTCCGGGGGGCACCATCATGATGGCAGCACTGCGTGGCATCGAGCAACTGGTATTAGATCGTGATAGCTACAAATGGCGTGAACAGTTAGGTCTGGAAATGTCCTATGTCGTCTATGACGGTCGCTGGTTTGCACCACTGCGTCACTCTCTGCAAGCAGCGGCTGAATCATTAGCGCAGGATGTGACCGGTGAGGTCGTTCTTAAGTTGTACAAAGGCCAAGTGATGGCTATTCAGAAAAAAGCGGATAAGAGCCTGTACTCTGAAGAGTTTGCAACCTTTGGTGAAGATGAAGTTTACGATCAAAGCCATGCTGGTGGCTTCATTCGTCTATATTCACTCTCTTCACGTATCCGTGCGCTGAAAGAGCAGAATAAAGCCAAATAATCGTTAATATGCATTACCCCGGCGGCATTAATGTGTCGTCGGGTGAAACACTTATTTTATCAATCAGGTAGGGATTCGTTATGGCACTTTGGGGTGGACGTTTTAGTCAACAGGCAGATCAACGGTTTAAACTATTCAATGATTCACTGCGTTTCGATTATCGCTTAGCGCAGCAAGATATTGTGGGATCTGTAGCATGGTCAAAAGCATTAGTTACGGTCGGCATTCTGTCTGATAGCGAACAAAAATCTCTTGAACAAGCACTGAATGAATTATTAGCAGAAGTCCAAGCAGACCCTGAAGTTATTTTGCAAAGTGACGCAGAAGATATCCACAGTTGGGTTGAAAGTAAGCTGATTGATAAAGTGGGTGATTTAGGCAAAAAACTGCATACAGGTCGTAGCCGTAATGACCAAGTCGCCACGGATTTAAAACTTTGGTGTAAAGACCAAGTGGCGTTGCTACTGGAAGCGGTGACGGAGTTACAAAAAGCGTTGGTGATCACCGCAGAAAATAATCAAGATGCAGTGATGCCGGGCTATACCCATCTACAGCGTGCGCAGCCAGTAACGTTTGCCCATTGGTGTTTAGCTTACAGTGAAATGTTGGCGCGTGATGAAAGCCGTTTACAAGATACATTGAAGCGTTTGGATGTCAGTCCATTAGGTTGTGGTGCATTAGCAGGAACGGCTTATGACATCGATCGTGAGCAACTTGCATCATGGTTAGGTTTCTCATCGGCAACCCGCAACAGTTTGGATACAGTATCTGATAGGGACCATGTATTGGAATTATTATCGGATGCAAGTATCGGTATGGTGCATCTATCTCGTTTTGCTGAAGACCTCATTTTCTTCAATAGTGGTGAAGCTGGGTTTGTTGAGCTCTCTGATAAAGTGACTTCAGGTTCATCATTAATGCCTCAAAAGAAAAATCCTGATGCCCTTGAGCTGATCCGCGGTAAATGTGGGCGTGTACAAGGTGCATTAACGGGCATGATGATGACACTCAAAGGTTTACCATTGGCATATAACAAAGATATGCAGGAAGATAAAGAAGGGTTATTTGATGCGTTAGATACTTGGTTGGACTGCATGCATATGGCGGTGTTGGTTCTGGATGGTATTCAAATCCGTCGTGCACGTTGTGAAGACGCAGCAAAACAAGGTTATGCAAATGCCACTGAGCTGGCGGACTATTTAGTCGCCAAAGGGGTTCCATTCCGTGAAGCACACCATATTGTGGGTGAAGCCGTGGTTACAGCTATTGCACAAGGAAAAGCACTGGAAGAGATGGCATTGAGTGATTTGCAGAAATTCAGTTCAGTTATCCAATTGGATGTATATGAAATTTTATCGCTACAATCATGTCTTGATAAGCGTTTAGCAAAAGGCGGGGTTTCTCAAATGCAAGTGGTGAAAGCCATTGAGGATGCGAAAGCTCGCTTAGAAATGTAGTTAAAAATGGGGGGTAGCATAACTACCCCAATTTCCATCACACTTTTTTCTAGATATTATTAACATATCAATTTATTCATTCTGGATGATTTACTTTATGAATAACAATGTTATTCATAAACACCTTCCATTTGTATTAATCAGGCATAGCTAGGGTTATGACTCAATGTTGATGCGTTATTAATATTCTATTTCCAAAAGATATCCATGATATGGCTATGCGTGTTGAACCGCTAACACCGCTAAGCCATTTTCTTTAGTATCCCAATTGAACTGATAAATACCACGATGATTATCCAATGCTTTCCATTCTGCTGATTTTTCTTGCTTTGTAAAATCAATGGATGATGATTTCATTTTATATTCTTCAACATTAAAACATCGTAGATTGACATTGGTTTCATTTACGTCATATGTACATGGAGGAAAAACGATCGCAGCTTTGAATGTCACAGTTGCTTGATTATTCGCTGTTGCATTTGCATTATTTATTAATAAGGTAGTTGCCATTAATGCGAACGGTAATAAGATAAGCGTCGATTTTTTTAACATTTTTATTCTCCGAATTTGGTTATTTAGGCAATACGAAGCCATTGCAGATAGATAAAATATCGGCTGACTACCTATTTTCTTTATAATTCTTTATGGTGATAAATATTAACTTTTAAGCGTGTTGTACAGAGAACATAGCAAAGCCTTTATCTTGGTTAGTCCACTTCAATTGATATATTCCACGGTTATCACTTAACTCTTTCCAATCAAGGGATTTACTCTGTTTTTTAAAGTCGATAGCGGTTGACTCCATCTTATTTTTTGTTTGATTGAAGCAGTTTAAGTTCATATTGTTGTCTTGCACATTATAAGAGCACGGTGGAATAACAATCGCAGCTTTAAAGGTAACTGTTGTTTGATTGCCTTTGGCTAGTGCTTGAGATGTGAATAGAACACTAGATATTAATAAGGTAGATAATAAGGTTGAAATAGTTTTATTTAACATGGTAGTAATTCCTATTTTGATTTTTTAGAGAATAAGCATCCATTACTGATATTTAAATATATCAGTTGAGGGTGTATTCATGATTTAGTTAAATTTAGAACAATAATATAAAACTATACGTGTTGAACGGTAAACATAGCTAAACCTTTGTCTTTATTAGTCCAATTCAATTGGTATGTACCACGATTATTATCTAATGTTTTCCATTCAGTGGATTTTGCATGGTTTTTAAAATCAATTGATGTTGTTTTCATTTTATTACTATCATTATTAAAACATTGTAAATCGACATTTCCCTCTTTAATATTATAAGAGCATGGAGGCACAACAATAGCTGCTTTAAAGCTAACAGTTGTTTGATTGTTTTTTGCATGTGCTGGAGTTGATAATAAAGATACAGTCATTAATCCTAAAGATAATGCTGAGATAATAGTTTTCTTAAACATGGTGTATTCTCCAGACCTAGTTATTTAATAAGGTAAAGTTTGATATGTGTTGTTTCAATGAAGCTATTATATGTGCAAAAACTCGCAAAAGGTGTAAATCACATTCTGTTAAGTGTGTGTAAATATAATAGTTATAGCCAATTTAAATATGTCTCAATCAATTTAACAATCAAAATAACTTTAGCTTATTAAGCTAAAAAATTCGTTTAGTTTAAATTTAAATTCTTTTTATTTTATTGTTTTTAGTTTTTATATCTTTTTTTGGTTGCAATCACCCATTACACGTAAAATAAAGTTGAGTGAGTTGATAGTGTTTCGCTAGGATTTTTAATTTATTTTTATATAAAATTTTACAAACATTAGTGAGTGATGAAAGAAAATATAACAAAATGTTTCATTCATAGTGAATACTTAATATAGGATTTATGTTTATATAAATAAAACTGCGTATATTGAGACGTACATATACTACTATATGGGTATTCATCGAATATTATATATCTATTGATATTACAAATTATGCTTTCTTACTTACAAAATGAAACATGTTCATCATAAATGGATGTTTTATCTCTTATGCTCTTTAGATCGTTTATTTAGTATTATCATAATGAAATTACATAACTATCATCATCTAGATCCATATCTCGGATATAACCAGAGTTATAAATTCCATATTAATGTTGTTATTACAAATTTTTATAGGTGTTTTATGTTTTTACCATCGTTATGGTAGATGGTTTTGAATTAAAGCTACTAAGTGCAAATATTCCGTTTTTTCTGATAAACAATATGTTTTTCATATTCGATATCATATGTATTGAAGATTCCTTAGTAAGCCAAGCGGCACAAGAACATAAAATTGTAAGTGAAATTAATATTTTTATGTTTATTACATTTTTGCGTCATATTCGAGCGGGCTAATTATTCGCCTGAAGCATTAATAATTCAACTTTGAATATATTAAAAAGTATTACATAAAAAACATGCAGTTAGTTTCTTTGGTTATCTTTTCAATGGTAACTATGAAGCTTATTTTGATTTTAAATGATTATTTCTACCGATAGCTACTTTAAAAGTTATTGTACAGAAAAAATTAACATTTTGTACTAGTTCATAGGTACTTATTGAATATCACAATCTATAATTAAAATTTCTTAGTCCCATTTTTACTTGTTTGTTATTTTTTTATTGGGCATGTACGAAAATTAAGTTTAATTTGATATTTTCATAGGCAATTGATATTTTCGAGAAGTCGCCTGCAACATATTTGGTTTCTTTGTATTACATTCTGTTTCATATTTAATGAGAAGATTCCTAAAAAATCAAACAAATTTTTTCGATTAATTATATCAATAGATGAAACATTATAATTTCATTATAATGATTGGTATTACCTATGTAGGTAAGGCTAACGAAAGGAAAAAGACAGATGAATATTCGTGATCTGGAGTATCTAGTTGCACTCGCAGAGCATAAGCATTTTCGACGCGCTGCGGATTCTTGCCACGTAAGTCAACCTACATTAAGTGGACAGATTCGTAAGCTAGAAGAAGAATTAGGAGTGATGCTTTTAGAGCGAACAAGCCGAAAAGTTCTATTTACTCAGCAAGGTTTATTGCTGGTAGAGCAGGCCCGAACAATTCTAAGAGAAATAAAATTATTGCAAGAAATGGCTGCGTTGCAGGGTGAAAGTATGTCGGGGCCATTGCATATTGGACTTATTCCAACGGTTGCACCTTATTTATTACCGCATATTATTCCTGAACTGCATCGTGTCCATCCAAAACTCGAAATTTATTTACATGAAGCTCAAACCCAGCAGTTACTTGCTCAATTAGATAGCGGGAAATTAGACTGTGCGATTTTAGCTGATGTAAAAGAAACGGAACCATTCATTGCCGTTCCATTATTTGAAGAGCCGATGAAGCTTGCAATCTATGAGAATCATCCATGGCATGATCGTGATACGGTTGAAATGAGCGAGCTTGCGGGTGAGAAGTTATTGATGTTAGAAGATGGGCATTGTCTACGTGACCAAGCAATGGGATTTTGTTTCCAAGCCGGGGCGAAGGAAGATACCCACTTTAGAGCAACCAGCTTAGAAACCCTAAGAAATATGGTCGCTGCGGGTAGCGGGATTACATTATTACCTGATTTGGCGGTACCACATGAAGCTTGTCGTGATGGGGTATGTTACTTGAACTGTATTGAGCCAGAACCAAAACGTAGGATTGTTTTAGTTTATCGCCCAGGTTCCCCACTTCGCGGTCGCTATGAGCAGCTAGCTGAAACTATTTATAATTCAATGGATAATTATTATAAAAACAAAAAGTAAGCATTTAGTAAATAGAGAGTAATTAAAGAAGAAAAATCGAAGAGTGATTGCTGGAGCCCATTGAGTGCACCAGACAATCACTTGAGAAATTAAAATAGTCGATTGAGACCATTTAATGCGGCAACGCGGAAGGCTTCTGCCATAGTTGGGTAATTAAATGTGGTATTGATAAAGTACTCGATGGTATTACCTTCACCTTTCTGTTCCATGATAGCTTGACCGATATGAATAATTTCAGCCGCCCTCTCACCAAAACAGTGAATACCTAGAATTTGAAGCGTTTCTCTGTGGAAGAGGATCTTCAAACTACCCACATTCATTCCTGCAATCTGTGCACGTGCTAAATGTTTAAATTGAGCACGACCCACTTCATACGGTATTTTCATCGCTGTCAATTCTTGTTCTGTTTTACCGACAGAGCTGATTTCAGGGATGGTATAAATACCGGTCGGAATATTTTCAACTAAATGGGCATTACCTAAACCAGAAGTGATTGCTCGAGCTGCAATACGTCCTTGGTCATAAGCTGCAGAGGCTAGACTTGGGTAACCAATAACATCACCGACTGCGTAAATATGCTCATTACTGGTACGATACGCATGGTCAACTTTTACTAAGCCCCGACCATCAGCATCAATACCTACATTTGCTAATCCAATATTATCGGTATTACCAGTACGTCCGTTGGCAAATAGCAGGCAATCCGCTTTAACTTTTTTACCTGATTTCAGATGAACAATGACTCCATCATCTAAGCCTTCAATCTTTTCATATTCTTCATTATGGCGAATAACTACGCCGCTATTCCAAAAATGGTAAGACAGTGCATCTGACATTTCCTGATCAAGGAATGCCAATAAATGATCTCGGGTATTGATTAAATCAACTTTGACGCCTAATCCTCGAAATATAGATGCGTATTCGCAACCGATCACACCAGCACCGTAGATAATGACATGGCGAGGTTCATGTGACAGGTTAAGAATTGTATCACTGTTATAAATTCGGGAATGGGTAAAGTCGACATCTGAAGGGCAATAAGGGCGGGAGCCTGTGGCGATAATAATTTTATCAGCACTCAGCACATCACAACTTCCATCAGCATAGCGAACACTAACATGCTGATCATCAACAAACGTTGCTTCACCAGAAAACATCTGGCAACCATTGCGTTCATAGAAGCCTTCACGCATGCGTGTTTGCTGACTAATAACGGTTTCGGCATGTTTGAGAATTTCAGAAAATGAGGAGCGTAAACTGCGGGAATTATCACTATAAAGTGGGTTTTGGTTGAATTCGATAATTCTACTGACAGCATGACGAAGGGCTTTAGAGGGAATGGTTCCCCAGTGGGTACAGCCACCGCCGACACTGTTATAACGTTCTATAACAGCAACGTTTTTTCCTTGTTTGACCAGCCCCATAGCGGCACCTTCACCACCAGGACCTGAACCAATGACAATTGCATCAAAATGGGTATGTTGCATGAGGTAAGACCTGTTTTA
Source organism: Providencia rustigianii DSM 4541 (assembly GCF_000156395.1). GTDB lineage: Bacteria > Pseudomonadota > Gammaproteobacteria > Enterobacterales > Enterobacteriaceae > Providencia > Providencia rustigianii. The sequence goes on along the minus strand of NZ_GG703823.1, from coordinate 8,625 downwards.
ATTCTAGGGACGTTGTGATAGTAACATTCGTTTGCCATCTTGTCTCAATTCGAAATCCTAAAGACAAATAAGTAAAGAAAGCAGATGAAAATCAAAGCGAGCAAAGTATATAAAAAGTTTATAGAAAAAAAGTCGATAAAAGACACAGCGTAGAAAAAATGAGTTGGGTGAAATTCTGAAAATAGTTAAATTGCAGATAGAGTCATTTTTTCATTGAACTAGATTAATAAATTTCAGGTATGCTTAAGGTATGGGCGCGTTGGAAAGTTATATTTTGATATATTAACGACGTTTAATTGCATAGAAATTAGGAATATCGTGAGCAACACTATTGGCGTTAGAGCAAAACAAAAAGAAAAAACTCGTCGTTCGCTGGTCGAAGCGGCATTTAGCCAATTAAGTGCAGAGCGTAGTTTTACTAGTCTCAGCTTACGTGAAGTAGCTCGTGAGGCAGGTATCGCACCAACTTCGTTTTATCGTCATTTCAAAGATGTAGATGAACTCGGGCTGACCATGGTTGATGAAAGTGGTCTGATGCTACGCCAATTAATGCGACAAGCGCGGCAGCGTATCGCAAAAGGCGGGAGTGTGATCCGTACATCAGTCTCCACTTTTATGGAGTTTATTGGTAATAACCCTAATGCGTTTAGGTTATTATTGCGTGAGCGCTCAGGAACCTCTGCTGAGTTTCGTGCTGCAGTGGCGCGGGAAATCCAGCATTTTATTGCAGAATTAGCAGATTATCTTGAACTAGAAAATCGTATGCCCCGTTATTTTACGGAAATGCAAGCCGAGGCGATGGTGACTATTGTATTTAGTGCGGGTGCTGAAGCACTGGATATTGATGAAGACAAACGTCGTCATCTCGAAGAGCGGTTGGTATTACAGCTACGAATGATAGCTAAAGGCGCTTATTACTGGTATCGCCGTGAACAAGAAAAACAGAATGAAACAGACCCTGATTTAAACAAATAGTAAAGGAGACACAATGACGGACCACAAAAATTATGAAAGAAGCACATTACTATTGTCTCTAGTAGTTGGCTTATCGACTCATGGAACGTTCTCTGCGCTGTTCAACTCCTCAGTTGAATTTTCTATTTTCCCTATTATTGCTTTAATTTTAGCTGTTTATTGTTTACACCAGCGTTATTTACATCATGCAATGCCGATGGGGTTGCCAAAATTTGTCGCGGGTAGCCTTTTTTTAGGTATGTTTGGTTACGCGGCAATTTTACGAGTCCAACATCCTGAAGTGGGTTCTAATTTTATTCCTGCTACTGTTATCGTTATTATTGCACTGTGGATGTATACCAGTTGGAAGGCTCGTAAAAGAGAGCAACAGCAAATTGAATTAGAAGAAGAAACTGACCACTAATTATTCCGTGGGTTAGAAATAAAAAACACCGTATTCTCAGCTAGAATCCGGTGTTTTTTTATGGACGTGACTTAACGTCGAGTGAGTAATACACCACTTTCCATATGATGGGTGTATGGGAATTGATCAAACAGTGCCAACTTTTCAACTTTATGGGTTTTAGTTAGCTCGGCCAAATTGTCACATAGGGTTTCTGGGTTACAGGAAATATATAAAATATGGTCATATTCCTGAACTAACTGTACTGTTTTATCATCTAAACCACTACGAGGTGGATCCACAAAAATAGTATTACATTGGTAATCTGCCAAATTAATACCGTCTAACCGTCTAAATTCTCGAACACCCTTCATCGCTTGAGTAAAATCTTCAGCTGACATTCGGATGATCTGCACATTATCAATTTTATTTGCTTCAATATTGTACTGGGCGGCCTGCACAGATGGTTTGGCAATTTCAGTGGCTAAAACTTTATTAAAATTTTGAGCTAGTGCTAAAGAGAAATTTCCATTTCCACAATAGAGCTCTAGAAGATCACCAGTAGAGTTTTGAGTCGCGTTAATTGCCCACTCTAACATTTTTATATTCACCTGCGCATTAGGCTGCGTGAAGCTATTCTCTACTTGGCGGTAAATCATCTCTTTGCCATTTACAGGCAGAATTTCATCCACATAATCATGGTCTAGCATGATTTTTGTTTTTGATGCACGCCCAATAACCTGAACGTCAAAACCTTTTGCGATTAAATCAGCTTTTAATTGCTTAGCTTCAGTAATCCACTCATCCCCTAATTTTTTATGATAAAGCAGGGAAATAATCAGTTTATTACTTAGAGTCGATAAATAGTCGATCTGAAATAATTTATGACGCAATAATTCACTTTTTTTCAGTAAAGGTAAAAGTTCGACCATCATGTCGTTGATAAGCTGGCTAGCGACAGGAAAAGACTCAATTCGGATACGTTCTTTTGTCTCTTTATCAAACATAATATGGAAGAGATCATCACCATCATGCCAAATTCTAAACTCTGCACGCATGCGGTAGTGGGATTTGCTAGATGAAAAAACTTCAGGTTCAGGCGCAGCATAAGGGGCCATCAAACTCTTTAGACGGTTAATTTTTTCTGCAAGTTGCAGCTCGTAATCTTCGGTGTGCAAGGTGTTTTGCATTATATGGCCCCATAAAACAGTCAATATTTACATCAGGGGCGAAATTGTAGGGCAAGTGGCGAAGATGTCCAGTTTTCATTATCGATTCATAGACACTGACAACTATTCAACTTAGGATGATTGGCTGTGGTTTTAGGGAATTTGGTGAGAGTCCAGAACTGACGCGCAACGGTAATTAAGGTATCCCCGTCATTCTTCAAGCTACATGGGTGTTGGCATCGCTCAGCTACCCTAGTCACATACTTCAGTATGCTCCTAGGGATATCTTCGCTTGCTGCCTACATGTCACTTGAATTATTTAGGGGATATAACAGGTTAAATTGTCATTTTATATATCGTTTTTACTTCATATATAGAAACTCAACTTGCCACTTTATAAGTCCGATACCTACCACGCTCCTTATCGCTTTGTTGAATATTAGCGCGAACCTTATATTCAACGTCGCGGAATCTTAATTTTATTGATTTTCCGAGTATAAAAAAATGAATAATAATAAGTCGCTACCGCTTTCGGTGGTAACTCTGACAGTGTTGTGTGGTATTTCCTCTTTGGCAAGTGCGAATTCAAACTCTTCTGATGAAATGGTGGTATCTGCCAATCGTTTCGAACAACCCCTTTCTTCTATATTAGCACCTGTTACCGTTGTGACTCGTGAAGATATTGATCATTGGCAATCAAATTCAGTGATTGATGTATTAAGGCGGTTACCGGGCGTGGACGTTGCTCAGAGTGGTGGAATGGGGCAATTAAGTTCCCTCTTTATTAGAGGAACTGAATCTCGTCATGTTTTGGTCTTGATTGATGGTGTTCGTTTAAATCAAGCGGGAATTTCCGGTTCTTCTGATATGAGCCAAATTCCGATCTCGTTGGTTCAGCGCATTGAATATATTCGTGGCGCGCGATCTGCGGTCTACGGTTCGGATGCTATTGGTGGTGTTATCAATATTATTACTCGTCGTGATAACGATGGGACAACATTGAATGCGGGTATCGGTTCTTATGGATATCAAAACTATAACGGTTCAACACAGCAAAAAATTGGTGAGAATACAACGGTAACAGGGGCGGCAGCTTATACACATACAACGGGGTTTGATGTGGAGGCGAGGGGATTTAGTGGTGATAGGGTACAGCCAGATAAAGATGGATTTTTGAGTAAGTCATTATGGTTGGGTGTTGAGCATCAGTTTTCATCTGACATCATTGCTTATGCGAGAGCCTATGGGTATGACAATAGAACCGATTATGACGCTTATTATGATAAATATGCGGATTCTCAAGTTGATACTCGTAAGTTATATAGCCGTACCTATGAAACTGGCTTGAAATATCATAATGATAAATATTCAACGATGTTGATGGGCAGCTACGGTACAACAAAAGATTATAACTATGACCCAAAATATGGGCAGTATGCAAAATTTTCGAATTTAGATGAATCGAAGCAATACAATCTCCAATGGGGTAATAGCTACCGGCTAGAAAAAGGTAATATTAGCGCTGGCATTGATTATCAACATCAGAGCATTGAGCCAAGTGGCTATACAATGATAAGTGAAAAACAAACGTTAAATAATACCGGAGTTTATTTAACAGGTCAGTATGCACTTATCGATTCAGTTGTGGCTGAAGCTGCGGTTCGCTCAGATCATCATTCAGAATTTAATTGGCATACAACGTGGCAATCAGGATTAAGCTGGGAATTTTATGAAGGCTATAAACTTGTTGGTTCTTATGCGACGGCATATAAAGCTCCTAATTTGAGCCAATTATATGCATATTCATCATCTGATTGGGGAACAACAAAAGGTAATCCAAATTTAAAACCGGAAGAAAGTAAACAATGGGAAATTGGGATTGAAGGTAAAACTGGCCCATTATTTTGGCAATTAAACACATATCATAATGATATTAATAATTTGATTGACTATAAATATGGTAATCCAATTAGTACTTATGAAAATATTGGTAAAGCAGAAATTAAAGGTCTTGAATGGGTTGGCGAGGTTAATACAGGAATATTCCATCACCAAATAACTTATCAATATACCGACCCAAGAGATAAAGAAAAAGATGAGGTTTTACTGAGAAGAGCGAAACAACAAGTAAAATATCAACTTGATTGGACTGTGTATAATTTAGATATGGGGCTCACTTATCAATATATAGGTACTCGTTACGATAAAATGGGGAATGGGCTACGCACTAAAGTAGGTGGCGTTAGCCTTTGGGATATCACTGCTGCATATCCAATCACTTCACATCTCACAATTCGTGGTAAAATAGCTAATATGTTCGATAAAGACTATGAGAGCGCGTATGGTTATCGCACCGCTGGAAGAGAATATTTCCTCACAGGAAGCTACAACTTCTAAGAACGACCTATCTGTTCGCCCGACCATTCTGGTGTTTGACTCCGGAGTGGGCGGGTTATCTGTCTACCGTGAAGTTAAAAAAATGCTCCCAAATGCACACTATATATATGCATTTGATAATGAAGCCTTCCCTTATGGTGAAAAAACGGAAGAGTTTATTATTGAGCGGGTTTATCAAATTGTTAATGCCGTTGCTAAAAAACATCCGCTAACAATCGCCGTCATTGCGTGTAATACAGCAAGCACGGTGAGCCTACCTAACCTCCGCGCGCACTTTACATTTCCGATTGTTGGGGTTGTTCCGGCGATTAAGCCCGCAACCAAACTAACTCGTAATGGTATCGTGGGATTATTAGCGACAAAAGGCACTGTTAATCGAGAATACACTAAAGAGCTGATTGAGCGTTTTGCAACAGACTGCAAAGTCATTTTATTAGGCTCAGCAGAGTTAGTGCAGTTAGCCGAAAGAAAATTACATGGTGAAACGTTGCCATTAGATGAAGTTGCTCAAGCGATAAGACCGTGGATCAAAATGAAAGAAGCACCTGATACTGTGATCCTTGGATGTACCCATTTCCCTCTTATAGTAGAAGAGCTCGAAAAAGTACTTCCAAACGGCACTCGATTTATTGATTCAGGAGCTGCCATTGCGAGAAGAACGGTTTGGCTGATCAATAATCAGGCTGAAATCGCTAATTCCAATGAAGAAGACTTTGCATATTGCATGCTAATGAATGACGCTTTACAGGAATTACGCCCAGTTTTGGAGTCTGAGGGCTTTAAATCGCTGAAAAAACTAGCTATTTAAGTCGAATTTGATGGATGTGTGACCAATCAGAAAAAAACTTTAAAAAAAGGGTTGCCAGATTTTTCTGACTCCCTATAATGCGCATCCACTGACCGGGAACAAGCCAACGCAAAGCGCGATGGACACTGAACCGGCAGCGAGAGAATCTGAAAAGATTAAGCAAAAAAATGCTTGACTCTCACTGAGGAAAGCGTAATATACGCCACCTCGCGACAACGACCTAAGTTGATAAAAACTGAGTCGATTTCCAAAAGAAAT
>NZ_GG703823.1:2225-2536 GCF_000156395.1 Providencia rustigianii DSM 4541 | reverse complement strand
TTATGCTCTTTAACAATCTGGAACAAGCTGAAAATTGAAAACAACGCACATTGTTTTGCTTAAACAATGTGAGAGTCTCTCAAAAAATCTCAACTTGAACGTGTTTTTCAAACACACAAGCGAGTGGCATGAGCGAGCAGTGTGAAATTCAAGGCGGACAGCGTGCAGCAAGCGCAGCGTACATAAGTACGTGAGCATTGCGAACCCTGCCCAACGAAGAAGTTCACCACGCACAGCCATGACGTTTCGTGTCGTCTGATAAGAAGACACCTTCGGGTTGTGAGGTTAAGCGACTAAGCGTACACGGTGGA
>NZ_GG703823.1:1672-2125 GCF_000156395.1 Providencia rustigianii DSM 4541 | reverse complement strand
GCCGTAACTATAACGGTCCTAAGGTAGCGAAATTCCTTGTCGGGTAAGTTCCGACCTGCACGAATGGCGTAATGATGGCCAGGCTGTCTCCACCCGAGACTCAGTGAAATTGAACTCGCTGTGAAGATGCAGTGTACCCGCGGCAAGACGGAAAGACCCCGTGAACCTTTACTATAGCTTGACACTGAACATTGAGCCTTGATGTGTAGGATAGGTGGGAGGCTTTGAAGCGTAGACGCCAGTCTGCGTGGAGCCAACCTTGAAATACCACCCTTTAATGTTTGATGTTCTAACGTGGCCCCATTATCTGGGGTGCGGACAGTGTCTGGTGGGTAGTTTGACTGGGGCGGTCTCCTCCCAAAGAGTAACGGAGGAGCACGAAGGTTGGCTAAGCATGGTCGGACATCATGCGGTTAGTGCAAAGGCATAAGCCAGCTTGACTGCGAGAGTGAC
>NZ_GG703824.1:34419-34809 GCF_000156395.1 Providencia rustigianii DSM 4541 | reverse complement strand
CGGAAAAGGAGATAGCAAATGCTTACGATAACGTAAGGAATTATTACTATGTAAACACCAGGCATGATTCTGTTCCGCATAATTACTCCTGATAATTAATCCTTAACTTTGCCCACCTGCCTTTTAAAACATTCCAGTATATCACTTTTCATTCTTGCGTAGCAATATGCCATCTCTTCAGCTATCTCAGCATTGGTGACCTTGTTCAGAGGCGCTGAGAGATGGCCTTTTTCTGATAGATAATGTTCTGTTAAAATATCTCCGGCCTCATCTTTTGCCCGCAGGCTAATGTCTGAAAATTGAGGTGAACGGGTTAAAAATAATATCCTTGGCTAACCTTTTTTATACTTCCCTTTTAAATTTGGCTTAATGACTATATCCAATGAGTAC
>NZ_GG703824.1:418-34319 GCF_000156395.1 Providencia rustigianii DSM 4541 | reverse complement strand
GACAACGTTATGGAACATAAAATGAAAAAATATTTAATATTTGTTGTTTTTCTTTTAACCGCCTGTCAGTCAACGCATTTATTACCAAACGTCTCAGGCGAATTACAGCCGATTAATACTACCGAGGTGATGAATGATGAAAAGTAGAATAAAAGAAAATATTTTAATCGCAGGAAAAAAAGAAAGTCCGAATGTTATTTATGTAAACCCAAGAAAGGAAAAATGGAGATCTATTCAATCTGATTTAAGTTCAATTATTAATTTAGATGAAAGGGCGTTGAAAGAAATCACGGATATTGTCAAGCGCAATTGTTTAATCAAAATAAAAATTGGGGGTGCAGGAAATGAAAAATAAAAAAGTGGGAATACCCTTTTTAAAAAAGAAAGAGAAAACCGATTTAGCAAAAACCTTTGAAGAAAAAGACATCAAAAAACAAAAAATTATTAATGCGCTTTATCAAGTGTTTGGTTTTTCGGGGTTGGCGTTTTCTTTTTTAAGTTTACTTGCCATTATCATGATGTTGCCGTTAAAAAATACGGAAGTCGAAATATGGACAGTCGATAAAAATACAGGGCAAACTGAAAAAGTGTCTCGTGTGAAAAGTGAAGAATTCACCAAAGACGAAGCGTTAGGACGTTATTTTGTCACGCAATACATTAAAGCGCGTGAAGGCTATAACTATTTTCGTTTGCAGCACGATTATGACATGGTGATGTTATGGAGTGCGGAAAGTGTGGCAAATGATTATACCGCATTGTTTAAAACTGAATCACGTCCGACCATTGTATATAAAAAAGCACAGCGTATAGCCGAAATTGAAATCTTGTATCCTATTTTTATCAATCCATCGTCTCAAAAAGGCGATCCAGATTTATTAGCAACCGTGCGATTTAAAAAAATCATTAAAGATGTCACGACGAATCGCAGTGTTGAGGAAACGTGGGTTGCCAGAATGACCTATCGATTTATACCGGATGCAGAGAAAAAAGAAAGTGAGCGAAATGCAAATCCATTAGGTTTTGTGGTGACTAGTTTTATCGCTGAAAAAGAAATTAGAGGTTAATAATGAAAAAGAAAAGTCTTTTATTATTACTGGCTGTTTTTTTATCACAACAAACTTATGCAGAAATACAGCCCTCGGCAAGTCGTTATGACCCACGAAATCAAATCGTTAATTTTAATCCGTTAAATACGACGGTGATTAATAGTGCGATTGGGTATATTACCACCGTTGTTTTTGATGAAGATGAAAAAGTCATTGATACACAAACAGGGTATGAGCAAGGATGGGATGTTTTAAAAGGTGATAACCGTGTTTATATTCGTGTGTTACCTGTTAAACAAGTCGTTGAAGAAATGACAGACAATGGAAAGGTTGAGCAAAAAGAAATTGCGCTTGACCCTGAAAGTGATTTAACTCGATGGAAAACAAATTTGTTTGTTGTCACCACAAAACGTAATTACAGTTTAGAACTCAATGCAAAAACGTTTAACGAACCGAAAAAAATTGCGTTTGTGGTGAATTACCGTTATCCCGACGAAAAACGAAAACAACAAAGTGATATTGAACAGCAACGTTTAGTGGAATATCAACGTCAGCAAGAAACGGCAAAAATTAATCGGGAACTTGAAAACGCGAAAACACCGAAAAACTGGCAATACTATCAACGTGTCGCCAAGGGGAGTGAAATGCTTGTTCCTGACTATGCTTATGATGATGGTCGATTTACCTATTTTGCGTTTAACCCAAACAAAAAAATGCCGAGTTTATTTGCACAAGTGGGTGAACAAGAAACCATTACGACCCCAACGATTGAAAAACGCGGTAACTATACCGTATTAGTCGCTCACCAAGTGAATGATCGCTGGGTATTGCGTTTGGGAAACCAAGTGATTGGTATCGAAAATAAAGGTATGGGTAAAATTCGATTAAGCAATAGCGATACGGTATCTGAAAATGTCGTTAAAGAGGTGACGCAATGAGCGATGAAACTAAAAAGCCGTTGACGGCTGTTGAAATTGAACAGCAATTAAAACAAGCTCGTCAACAGCAAGATGCGACTGTGACAGATGATGCGGTGGTGACTTCTGAGCCAAAAAAAGTGTCATTAGGCATTGAAAAATTAAGAAAATCCAAAAAAGGCACTCTGTTACTTATTTTGTGTTTAGTGTTATCCGTGGGTGCATTGTCATTGTATTACTTCCCGTCTTTATTACGAGCGTTTATCAGCAGTGATACAGAAGAAGTCCCACAAGAAACCGTATCAACAGGGGGAAATAACAAATTAACGGGACTCAATAACGATGTTGATCCGTTTGGGCAGGCTGAGTTGAACAGTAACGGTGAGTTAGTGCAGCCAAGTACCAATGAGTCAGGAATAACGACACCTCCACCGCCAACACGGATTGAATTTAGCCGTGGAATGGATAGAGGGGTATCAAATCGCACCAGTAGCAACAGTGCTCCCTCTAATAGTCAAGCACCTGTTGCCAGTAGTACGACCCCTGCCTCGACACAAGCGGAAACAGTGGCAACCAGTAAAACCAAAATTACGCGCTTACCGTATGACCCAAATTTGTTTATTCCTGAAAATACGGCTATCCCGTGTGCGCTTGATCGTCGCTTCGTGTCGGATTTAGCAGGAAAACTAACGTGTACCGTCTATGAGGATGTCTACAGCGCGAATGGCAACGTTAAATTGATAGATAAAGGCACAGTGGCGCATTTGCTTTATAAATCGGCGTATGTGCCGAATCAGGGGCAAGGACGCGTCTTTTTAATGGCGACCAAGCTACGGACACGCACACAACCCTTTATTGATATTCCGTTGATAGATTCCGAAGCTGCGGGGGCATTAGGGGAAACGGGCGTTGATGGTTGGATAGAGACGCATTTTTGGGATCGCTTTGGTGGGGCAATGATGCTTGGCATGATACCGGATGCTATGCAGGGATTAAGTAATGTGGCAAAGGACAACAAAGACAGCCAGACCGATTATACCGCCAACAGCCGTCAGGCATTCGCTGAAATAGCGAAACAGTCTTTTGCTAATAGCGTCAACATTCCGCCTACGCTGTATAAAAACCAAGGGGAAATTATTTCATTGATCACAGGGAATGATTTGGATTTTAGCGGTATTTATCAGTTAAGGATGAAATAACGATGCGCGATATTAAAAACCAACACCTTATTAATGATTTTACCCAACAATTTTTTGCAGAACATCTGAATGGCATTGAGGGATTAACGGAAATCGCGGTTAATGAACCTAATAAACTTTTTTTAAAAGTCAAAGGGCATTGGGAAAAGCGAGACACTAAGATGTCATTTAATGATTGCCTTTCGTTTGCCTCAACGTTAGCCGATTATCACCAAGATTCAATTGGCGAGATTAAACCCATTTTATCGGCAACACTTCCTATGGGTGAACGTGTTCAGGTGGTTATACCTCCCGCGAGTGAAAAAAATAAAGTGTCAATTACCATTCGTAAACCGTCAAACGTGTTTATTACGCATGAGAATATTGTCAGTTCGGGGTTTTATTCCCGAGTCGGTCAGTCGTTCAATGCTGCCAATGCTTCATCGGATTTAGTCGAATTATATCTCAGTGGCAATTTTGCTGAATTTATTCCTGAATGTTTACGCCAAGGGAAAACCATGGTGTTTTGTGGCGGGACAGGAAGCGGTAAAACAACATTTAGTAATGCCGTGATGTTTTATATTCCGCATCACTTACGATTAATTTCTATTGAAGACACTGACGAAACACGTTTTCGCTTTCATGAAAATCACGTGAAGCTCTATTATCCATCCGAAGCAGAAAAAAGTGTCATTACGTCTGCCCTGTTATTGAGAGCGTGTTTGCGGATGAATCCTGACCGTATTTTAATGACGGAAATTCGCGGGGCGGAAACGTGGGATTTCTTAAAAGCGTCAAGTTCAGGGCACTCAGGGGGCATAACCACGGTTCACGAAGAAACGCCAGAAGATGCGGTGTTGGGAATGGTGACAAGATGTTACCAAAATGCTGAATGTAATAATTTGCCCTTTAATGCCCTAGTCAGAAAGGTACTGAATAATATCGATGTCATTATGAGTATTAAATACCTTGATGAGTGTGATAACCGTTTTGCCAGCAACATTTATTTTAAAGATATTCATCAAGCTGATTATTTAACGAAACTCTTAGTTTAGGGGGAAGTGTGAGAAAATATCCCGATAAACCTCAATCGATTTTTATTGTTTTTGTCATGATGGGGATTGCCTATTATGCAGGGAGCGTCCTGATTTATTTTTTCAATGGGTATGATGTTGTTTACCTGTATAAACACTATCAATCCGATTTGTTGTGGCAACTTATCAGTGAAAATAGAATTAAATCATCCATTCGATTGACGGCAATTCCGGCTTTATTGATTGGGTTAGTTATCGCTTTTATTTTGCCTGTAACCGTGATTTATTTCTTAAATCAAGAAAAACTGTCATTGCATGGAGACGCAAAATTTGCCAGTGACACGGATTTGAAAAAATCCAAACTGTTAAAATGGGAAAAAGAAAATTCAAAAGGCATTTTAGTCGGGAAGCACAAAGGGAAATATTTGTGGTATACCGCGCCTGATTTTGTGTCATTAGGCGCTGGCACACGCGCAGGGAAAGGGGCAGCAATTGGTATTCCGAATTTGCTTGTGTGGTTGCATTCGCTGATTATTCTCGACCCTAAACAGGAATGTTGGAAAATCACCAGTAAAGTCCGTGAAAAATTGTTAGGGCATCAGGTTTATTTAGTTGACCCGTTTAACAGCAAAACACACGGTTTTAATCCTTTTAGTTATATTGAACTGAATAAAGAAAGTGGCGCAAAAGATTTATTAAAATTAGTGGAAATTTTATTTCCCTCTTATGGGTCAACGGGAGCCGAAGCACACTTTAATAATTTAGCAGGACAATATTTTACAGGGCTAACAAAATTATTGTATTTCTTTATTCACCATGCGCCAGAATATTTAAAAACATTTGATATAAAATCGGTCTTCTCCATTGGGAGCGTAGTGGATTTATACGGGCGTATTGACCGAGAATTAGTGCTTAATGATAGGCAGGAAATTGAAGCCAAAGCCCGTGATGCAAATACGCTTTACCATTTACAGGATGGGCTAACAAAATTACAAGAATACCATTTAACCGAAGATGAACAGCGTTCGAGTGTCGATGGTTCATTTCGAAAAAAAATGAGTTTGTTTTATTTACCAACAGTCCGTCAATGCACAGATAATAACGATTTTGATTTACGTCAATTGAGGCGTGAGCGAATGACAATTTATGTGGGGATTAATGCGGAAGATTTAGGTATTGCTTATGATTTTTTAAATTTATTTTTTAATTTTGTGATTGAAGTGACACTACGGGAAAATCCTGATTTTGACGCAACATTAAAGCACCCGTGTTTACTCATGCTCGATGAATTCCCTTCAATTGGTTACATGCCGATTATTAAAAAGGGTTCAGGGTATATCGCCGGATTTAATTTAAAACTCTTGACCATTTATCAGAACGTCAGTCAATTAAATGAAATTTACGGCAATGAGGGCGCGAAAACGTTATTGAGTGCTCACCCTTGCCGAATTATTTACGCGGTCAGTGAACAAGATGATGCGGAACAAATATCGGCAAAGCTGGGCTTCATCACAACCAAATCAAAAGGTGAAAGCCAAAGTGATGGGCGCGGGTCATCAAAAAGCAAATCGGAAAGTGAAGCGCGACGCGCATTAGTTTTACCGCAGGAGTTAGGTACGCTCGATTTTAAAGAAGAATTTATTTTATTGAAAGGTGAAAACCCTGTGAAAGCGGAAAAGGCATTGTATTTTTCAGATAACTATTTTATGGACAGATTATTAAAAGTCAGCCCTAAGCTAGAAAATGAAGTGAAGAAAATAAATAAAAAAGAAAAAGTAATTGGAATGCGTGGATTGCGTTATCCCGATAAAGAAAAAATGCTTTCTCTCGGTGAATTAGAATCGGAGGTTCTTTTATGAAAAAAATAGTGTGGTTTAGTGTGTTTTTTTTAACAGCATGTTCATCATCTCCCCCCGAAGCACCAAAAGTGGATTGGGGTAAAAAAGAAACGTCGATGAATACACAATTAATGACATGGACACCGACGCATACCGTTATCAAAAGTGATGAAGTCAACGAAAAATGGCAAAAGCGAATTGAAAATTTCATCCCTGAGAATCGATTTTATGATGATGCGGTTTTTTACGCCATTGCACATGCCAATAAAATCATTATTGAAGTTAACGGAGGACATGAATTTTTAAATACAAAAGCATGGCTACAAGCACACGGAGCAAATGCCGTTATTCAATATCAGCCAAAACCGAAGTGGTTAAAAAATTCCACGACGATTTATTTAATAAGGGAATAAAAATGAAAAAGAAGCTATTTGCACTGAGTCTAATGATATCACCCTTAATGAGTTATGCCGATGCGCCTGTCTTTACAGGAGATATTAAACTCGCTTGTGAAGCCGTGCTATGCCTTTCATCGGGCACGCGCCCGAGTGAATGCGCTCCCTCATTATCTCGTTATTTTGGTATTAATAAAGAATTCTGGTCTGATACGGTGCGTGCAAGAGGAAATTTTTTAAATTTATGCCCTGCATCGAGTGAGCAGGGAATGCCTGATTTAGTCAATGCGATTGCAAATGGTGCAGGGCGTTGTGATGCTGCTTATCTTAACAAATTCTTATACGAAGAAAAGGAAGTCTCGAAGTGTTCAGGAAGTAATAAAGATCCCGATTGCTGGCGTGAAACGTATTATCGCATTAAAAACGAATTACCCAATTATTGCCGTACCTATATTAATCATGAATGGACGGATTTAAACAGCTCTCTACGTTATGAGGGGAGTCCAGAATGGATAAAAAAAGAGTCTGTAGCTGGTTGGAACAAATCAGGCGGTAAGTGGGTTGATTAATACCATGCAGAAGTATCTCTTTATGAGAGATACTTCTATTTAAAAAAAAAGGTTTGATATGAATGTAGCAAAATCCATGTATGGGATAATTTTATTTTTACCCTGTATTTTTATTTATTGCTTTTATGTGTGTTTTTCTGGATTGGCAGATATAACGAAAATAAGTTATCAATATTTGATAACAGAAATCGTCGTTGAGCAATATATGTCAGAAGCCCAAATTGGGCGGTTAGTGAAAAAGTATATGGTAGAAACCAGCGGAATGTCGCTAAAAATTGTTTTTCCTGAATATGATAGAGGTGAATAGAAATGTATTTACATATAGTTCCTGCTTTAATTCATAGAATGGCAAATGAGTGTTTTTTGAAATCAATTACTATACCTGAATTAGATTTTAATCTGACAATGGAATCACTCGCCACAAAAAGACCTTACCCAAATAAAACGATTTGGGTTGGAATGTTAAAAGGTAGAAAAGCCCTTGAGGGGCTTTTATTGAAAACCGAAAAAGAACTAAATGGGTTTACCGTTGAGTATGATTGGGAAATTGTCGGGCTAGACACAATTCGACACACGGTCACGACTTACATTGAAGATCATGATTATGATTTAGTATCTCATAATATTCTTTTGGGCGATGGTTATAAAAATTGGAAATCTAGGCGACATCAAGCATACAAAAATGCTCCTGTTCATATTCAGCCTATGATGCAATCACTTTATACCCCTGATGAAAAACGAGAAAGCCATGATACATGGACAACGTATAAGTGGGGTGATTTTCTAAATATGAGGGAAGAAAGTTTGCTTCTGCATTCCATTGAATCAGAAAGATTAAGTTCCCACTATTCAGATAGACTGCCAACACTTGAAAGCGCCATTAAATGCTAATTATAATTTAGGAGAATCAATCATGAGAGTCTTTATTGCAGAAAAACCATCACTTGCTAAAGTTATTTTTGAGGGCTTAGGCGGTAATCCTAGTACAGAAAAGAAAAATGGGTATTATCAACATGGTTCTGATGTGGTGACGTGGTGTTATGGTCACATGCTTGAATTAAGCGACCCACAAGATTACGATGTCAAATACGCAAAGTGGCGTTTTAATGATTTACCGATTAAAACCTTTTTCCCCCCAACGTATAAAATAAAAAAAGAATCGGCTGACCAAACAAAAATTATTTTAGCATTGATTGACCAAGCAAAAACGATTGTCAATGCGGGCGACCCAGACGAAGAAGGTAATTTATTGGTTAATGAGCTTTTAGATTATGCAAAAAATACAAAGTCTGTTGAACGTGTTTTAATTTCAGATTTAAACCCTGCACCCGTCAAAAAAGCACTGGCTGATTTACAACCCAATGAAAAATTCAGAGGCATGTCAAACAGTGCGTTATCCCGTTCTCTGCTCGATCAAAGTTTTGGGTATAATCTTACGCGTGGTTGTACAACAAAAGGGCAGGAGAAAGGCTATCAAGGTGTTTTAAATGTGGGTAGGGTACAAAGTGCCGTATTAGGACTCGTTAACATGCGAACGCTGGCGAACCAAAACCATAATGAAAGTTTCTATTATGACGTTTACGCATCAATTGAGGTGAACGGGCATCAAGTTAAGGCTAAATACCAAACAACGGACAGCGATCAGATTGATGATAAACGCCGTTTGATTTCCGAAGCCCAAGCAAAACATATTACCGAAACGGTGTTAGGCAGTGATGCAAAAGTCACCATTTCAGCGACAAAAACGGAAAATACAAAACCGCCCTTACCGCTTAATCTTTCAACATTACAGCAAATTTGCGCTAAACGCTTTGGGTACAAGCCAAAAGAAACGTTAGATATTATGCAAAGTCTTTATGAAACACATAAATTACTCACGTATCCACGGACAGACAACCGCTATTTGTCAGATGAACATTTTTACCAAGCTAATGATATTTCCGCTGCTATCAGTGCGACTATGCCAGAACTAGCGGCATTAACTGAGTCGATGGATAAAACGCGAAAACATAAAGCATTCGATGCAAGTAAAATTGAAGCGCACCATGCTATCGCACCAACCACGAAAGATGGGGCAAACTGCAAACTCAACGAAAAAGAAAAAAATGTTTATCGGTTGGTGTCACTCTATTATATCGGTTTATTTTATCCCGATGCTATTCGCGATAAAACCAAGGTACATTTTGACGTCAAAGGTAATACGTTTACCGCCACGCAAAGCATTTTAATTCAGTCGGGATGGGAGTCGTTAGGTAAAGATAATGACGAAGAAGAAAAGGACGGAGCAACTAAAACCGATTTTGATTTATCAACATTAAAATTTAATGATAATGGTGTTTGCGAAACGGCAAACGTGGATAAAAAACCTGCCTTACCACCAAAATACTTTACGGACTCGACTTTACTTGCAGCAATGACGAAAGCGGCAAAATTTATTGATGATCCTGTATTGCGTAAAATCCTTGAAGCCAAAGACGAGGGTAGTACAGACCAAGGCAGTATTGGCACAGAAGCGACTCGTGCAAGTATTCTTGAAAAACTTGCTGCCAATACGGGGTTAGTTTCCATTGAAAAAGAAAAAGGGTATTCAGAGCTAGTCTGGAAAACAACAAAACAAGGTCAAGAGTTTTGCGCGGCATTACCCGATGAAGTAATAAAGCCAGATATTTCGGCTCGATGGGCTGAAAAACAGGCTAAAATTAAGTCGGGTGAATTGACGGTTGCCGAATTTATCGAAGAAACAGATAACTATATTAAAGGTCTGATTGCAGAACTCGATGCCAACGGAATTAACATCACAGCCAATGGTACGCCCTGCCCTGTTTGTCAAAAAGGTTTTTTAATCAAACGTAAGGGGCAAAATGGTTTCTTTTGGGGCTGCTCATGCTATCCTGAATGTAAGACGTCATTCCCTGATAAAAATGGTCAACCAGTCACGGAAAAACAACCGAATGAGGGCGCAGCAGCACGTTTAAATGTAATGTGTCCGTCATGCAGTAAAGAAATTCTCATTCGCCCAAAAGGGTATTTTTGTACAGAATGTGAATTTAAGATATGGGCTGAATTTTGCGCTAAAAAACTCACACAGAACCAAGTGGAAAAACTCATTAAAGACGGAAAAACAACTGTTATTAAAGGGTTTAAATCTAAAGCAGGTAAACCGTTTGATACTGAACTTATTTTAGATGATAAGAAAACAGGTAAGCTCGGTTTCCCTGAAAAGAAAAAATAACGTTTATTTTTATCAACAACACCATTTTAACAATGAGGTAAATCATGACCGAATTAACCCGTGAAGAAAAATACAAAATCACGTCTGAATCACTGACGGGATTAACTGAGCTAAGAAAATTTGCAAAAACGAAAAATTTTGAATGGCTAGAAAATCTCGCTAATCAGCTAAATGGCATTGTAGAAGAGCAGCGCGAAGAATTCGAGCTACACAAACTTGAACTTACTGAACTTGAAGAAAAACGCCTGAAAGCGATTAAATATCTCGAAGAATTAGGGTTAGATCCAGAAACTATCAATATTTCTGTTTTTGAAGCATCCTTGAAAAAAGGAAAGAAAGGAAAATCTAAAAACACCCCTGCAAAATACCGTTTTACACACCCTGAAACAGGCAAAATAGACACGTGGACAGGTATTGGTCGCATGAAAAAAGGTTTACAGCAACTACTCGATGCAGGGCATACCCTTGATGAATTTCTAATTGAAAAAGCGCATGACGTGAAAGATGAATTTAAAGAAGCCGAAAATGTCTTTAAAAACCATCCTGCATCATTGGGTTAATCTCCCTCTCTTGCTCTCTCTTACATTGCCTGTTATCGGGCAATGTAAGCCCCTTTTTATTGGGGATTCATTAACTTATGAACTCGCCATGAGTTACAAAAAAATAGCTCCAGTTGATGCTAAATTCCTTGAAAGTACAGGGCTACAATCAAAACAGATTTTAAACTGGCAGGATCACACACAGCACATTGATTTTGCTCTCTATGATACGGTGTACATTGTCTTAGGCACAAATGACCTCATTTCAAAAGCTGATATTCCACAGTATCAACAAAAAGCCAATGCATTCATCCAAGCCATAAAAAAACAAAATGGACGGATTATCTGGCTGCTCCCCCCTACCCTAAAAAACACAGAAAAAAATAATTTATTATCAAACACCCGTGAAGCAATTAGTAGAGCTGCAAGTGAAAATCAAATAAAAACGATGGATACGCGCTTATTCCTTGGATACCATTATTCTATGGCAATTAATGGGGTTAAGGTAAGAACTGATGATGGTATTCACATAACTAAGAATGGTGCAGATTTAATTATCAATTATTTAAGGAAACAGTAATGAAAAAAATGATTATCACTATTTTTATAGGGCTAATTTCAATGAATTGTTATGCTAATTCGCCTTATTGGACAGATGATGTTAACGAAAGATTTAAAATATTAGAATCAGGAAACAAAGAGCTTGCAAATGCATTGAAATTACTAACAGCTACTGAAAGTAAAGTGTGTGAAAAACAATTAAATAATCAGGAATCACTCAAGTTTAGTAAAGCCTACCAAATGGAAATACACCAATTATCAATTCTTCTTCAAAACGCCAAGGACAATCAACAGGAAATACTCAATATATTAAAGCCTGTTAGGTGTGTTTTATAACAAGGAAGTTATCATGAAAATGAGAAAGTTGTTAAATTGGTGTATTTTAAAATTATACCAAACCACGGAGTATCACATAATAGATAAATTAAATAACTTTAACTTGGAAAAAATAGAATTATATAAACCAGCCGTAGATTCTTATACATTTATTCGATGGGATTTTAACTTTGATGAATATCGAATCAGAAAATTACCCGTAGATCTTAAGGATATTTTAGGTAAAATTTTAATAACAGAAGAATCGATGGATTATGTGTTTGATTTTAATCGAATACAGTCATTGACAGCATCCAAAAGTTTTGTTGAATCATTTGAGAGAAAAAAGTCAAGTCATCATACTGATTTGTATACATGGGGAAAGTCTATGTATCCTTCGGATAATATGAAAGCTGTTACAAAGGATGATTGGCTAAAAAATATCAAGCATATAGAAAATCAAGGGTTCAATCCAGTTAGACCGATAAGAGTAAATTATTATGAATGGTTAGATCGGTATTTGGGACTTAATGATGGAGGGTCGCATCATGCAGCATTAGTCGTGTATCAATCGATTAGAGATAGTTTTGAATATACTAGAGAAGTAAAATTAAAAAAACTATCCTTTAATAAGGATTATATACAAAAATTAGATAATGAGTATTTATCCTTTATGATCATTAACGATGATTCTAATGAAAGTGAATCTGTTTCTGAAAGCCTGATTTTCACCAATTACATTAGAAGTACAATAAGTGAAAAAATATCAATTTTCATCCCTTTACATTATTATTTGAATTTAAAAATCATATTCATACCTAAAAAATCATTGAAAATAGATTTCAATATTTTCAATGATTGGCTTATACAAACGCATAATAACAAAAAAATAATTAGCTTTATTTCGTACTTAAAAAATCCGCATAAGTATCATATTAAAACTTATACTCATGAGCCAAGATCAGATAATAACTAAAATAAAAGGGTGCTTGAAACCGAAAACTCAACACAGAAAAGAGAAAATGCGGGGGAAAAATTCCCCCGCTAGGCATCACCGTTCTTCATAAGAAAGGCTAGCCTGAACTACTGTATTTCAACTATTCACACTGATAGAACAGAGTCTATCGCGCATTAACAGAGAGAAACACAGTACCGTTAAACAAACGGCAATTAGCCCTATCAGGGCGTACTTGGTCATTTTCCTTGACTCCTTATAAATAAGGAGGCGCAATTCAAAATGATAAGTTAAGAATTGCAGCCTCGATAATAGTACAACTACTATATCGGGGCTTTCTTCTTTCTGGCTCTCACTAAATGCTTGAACCAGATAGGGGAAAGCAATCACTGCAAGGTTGCCAGAGCAGTTATATTATTTAATTAATTCATATGCATTCAACATACTGAATACTATGATTTTTTTTTGCATCATTTGCATACAAAAATATTGCTATATTTTTGTATGCAATACTGAGTACTTTTGCTACAATCACAAGAGTATATTCATTAGGCAATAAAAAGGTGACTTTATGGGTGAAATTATTCGAGCTAACTATCCTGAATTGGATAACTTGCTGTGGGATTTTCACACTCAGAAAATTCCTGCAATGCTTGCGTTTCGTATGTATGAGGAACGATGGAATTTTGTTGATGAAAAACATATGAGTCAAAATGAACGACAGCTAATTGATACCTTAACTAACTTTTATGGTAATGGTGTTTTCATGGCTGCATAAGGATTTTTGGTAGTGCAAGAATATAAAATTAAACATCATAATGTAATCAGGTCGGTATTGAATAATTTCAATGCCGACTTTTTTTTTGAAAACTCCATTCTTTTTGGTGGAGGAACTCGCATAGCCCTTGAAATAGATGAATATAGGGAATCGATTGATATTGATTTTTTGTGTCCAAATAAACTATCTTATCGAGCAGTACGAGAACAAGTCACATCTCATTCGCTTGGTAATTTAGTTAAAAAAGACTTCGAATATACCAGAGAAATAAGATTTGATAGATATGGAGTTCGTACTTTCATTAAAGAGCAGGATGCACCAATAAAACTAGAAATAGTTAGCTTCGATAATTATGATTTAGTAGCAGACACTCGTAATCTATTTCCCCTACCTTTCCTTGATCGGGAAAGCTGTTTTTATACCAAGCTTTTAGCTAATTCAGATAGATGCATGAGTGGTCAGTGTAAGGATATTTTTGATATTCTTGCCATGTATTGGAAATGGGGAGATATTCCTAAAAGAGCAATTATAAATGCTAAAAAACATTACGGCTCATCTGTTTTAGGTCAACTGGTTTGTTCTCTTCAACATATGCAAAATAATAAAGAACATTATTATTCACTTGCCAATAGTATGTTAATTCATCCTGATTTTTCTAAACATCTTATTGATAATATTGCACTTGAGTTACTTGGAAAGTGTAGAATCAAATAATAATAAGTAATGAGAGTCACCTTTACCTCTTATGTATTATAAGCGTAATTCTAGATGTCGAGAGCAGAATTACGCCTCTTAGATTGGCTCTCACTAAATGCTTGAACCAGAGAGGATCAAGCACCCACCGCAAGATTACCAAAAGATGGTCAAAAGCGCACGAAATTAACGTTCTGCTTACCATTCTATAGGTTATTTTGTCTCACGCCGTAGTTATGCGGCGGAATCTTTATCAACGGCGAGGAATGGTTCCTGATTTAAAGCAGCAAAAGAGGCTTCATTGTTTAGTAGCCGGATAAAGTATCGCTTGTGCTCTTTAGTTGTCATATCTATAAACCCGTTTGTTACATTCAAATTCCTCTGGAATACTGGGAATTTTTGTCTAACAGCATCTACCATCTGGATGGTGATACTTCCATTAGAAACAAGAGTACTACTTCTTATCTGTGACAACCTTCTCATGAATGATCTGTCATGATACATATCTTTGAAGATATCTTGAGGATTTTGAATGTTTGAACAATCGAATAGATTTAAATTTAGAATGGATGGTATTGCCTGGCTCGCCATGTTATTTATTACTTGCTCGAGTCCATAATTCCTCTCCAGCACTTTAATGTCAATGCAGTAGTACGTACTATTAAAATAGAAGAAATCAATATTCCCATTTATATCAATTGAATCGTAATCTATTTTATCTAACGTTCGGCCATTTAGAGAAAAGTAAGATGCCTTTGTCTTTCTGTGCATAGTTACTTGGTATTTATGCTGATAAACAACAATGCTATTACCCGCACCATCACACAGATGGTATATAAAGCCTTTAACATCAGATAACTTCTGGGTAGAAAAATCAAATTTTGGGGTGTTAGATAAAACACCTTGGTTTAGTACGTCAGAAATCTTAGTGAACTCAACAGGTAGGTGATTCAGTGTCTGATGGTCATACTCAAATACCTTATTACCCCTATCAACTAGGGTAGATACTAATGGCACACTACTAGCACCTGAGTTTGGTTTTATGACTTTATCTTCTAAGGTCTTTTTAAAAGAGGTTGTTAAACTAGCTTCTGCTGCTGGTTCTAGAGTCACTCTGCGTAAATCAAAACCACCAGAGCCACTATCTACCAGAAAGAATGCTTCAGATGATAAATTTTGTGACTGCAAGATACTATCTATCTGTGTGAACATAGAAACACCTTAATTTTCTAATTAGCTGATAATTTTAACGATACATGTTTCATCATCTATTTTTATATATTTGATGATAGAGCCATTCTTTAATTCCCCGTGACATACGATTACGAACTCTTTATCGCCACGATCGCGAATAGTTCCTTTGTATATTTTAAAACCTAGTAACGCCAGTGAAGGGTTTGAATAAAATCTATTGGTTTTTACATAAATAAGACCAATTACGATTATCATTATAACTAAATTAAGCATTGTTCTTTTGCTATTTACATCTGTAAAAACAAGGGGCATAACATATGTCGTGAGAAATTCTAAATGCTCATGACTTTGATTTGAAACGCTATCGACAGTACAGTTAATTGACCAGCCGCTCATGAAAGAAAAGCAAAGATAAAAATAAATAAAAACACCAATCATCATGAAAGCAAAGCTAAATATAAAAACAAAATTCTTCGCCTTTAGTTCAAAGATAGAAAGTGAATGCCAGTCTTTGAAAGCATTCAAAAATAAGCTCTTATCATATGACATAATAAATAGCGATAAAAAAAGAAGCCATAATGATAATACATATAACAAGTATTTTAATATTTTTTTATTTTCCATTTTTCTGCCTATACCATGTGGCCTTACTGATTCCTAATAAGGAGTTTGAGTCCAATGGAACGAAAACGTACGACAAGAACGTAATACCATGATTTAAAACATTTAAACTCGTTATGCCTGTGAATGGATTTACGCAGATCCTATTACCAGATTTATTTACTCAAAAAAGGCTGAAAGCCGCATAGAAACAGGTTTCGATGGTAAGAATTAACAAAATCACCCTTTTTTTATATCCTGAATTTGCCCAAAAAATACACTTAACGTACAGTTTCGTACGGTTGGGGTTCAGACCCCATCAAGCACCCACGGCAAGATTACCAAAAGATGGACAAATGCGCACGAAATTAACGTTCTGCTTACCATTCAATACACAATTTGGCGCGTTTACGTGAAATCTAGCGAATAATCCCCCCTGCTGTTACGTTTAAATTCACGTAGCGCAATCACTACATCATTCAAAAATACTCACCAATAAACCAAACCTGATAACCTATTGTAAATATTAAAATTGATTATTCCTAGTATTGCAATTTAGCCGGTGAAAATCGCATAACTGTTAGGCTAATTTATTCAAATAGAATGAATATCATTAGTTACAACATCAGTATAACTAAAGAAAGATACTCACATAACCGCTTTAGCCGGTACTTAATATAATTTCCATCCAAAAATAAGCGACGCATAAGACCCATTATGTTAAATGCTCGACTTTACTACGTAAAATGAGCGTTACACTGTCACGATGATAATGTAACCTTTAAAAGATCGCCATTACTTCCCTAAAAAACCCCTTTTATGTCCTGTAATAAAATTACAAAAAAAGAACAATATTTATGCAATTTTTCCTAGGTTCTTTTTAAGGGAAAAACACACCCAAACCCTTATAATCAAATGAATTACAATGTAAATACAATCGCAATACATCAAAGTATTATCATTGTACATACAAAACAAATACAATAATGTATTTACATTATACATACTGCGTGTTACAAATGACGACATACTATGTACATACAATATAAATACTGGTTTGTATTTACGCAATCAATACTTTAGAAATACATGCCAGTATTTACTACGACAATACAAAGAAAATACGAGGTATTTATGATTTTAGTTTTTGCATCTGATAAAGGCGGGGTCGGTAAAACAACAACAGCTATCAATATGGCAGTTATGCTTAAAAAGAAAAATAAAAGCGTGATCATGCTAAAAGCTGATAGAAACCGAGACTTGTTTGTCTGGTCTGATATTCGAGCACAAGCGGGCTTCTCTGCAATTCCAATTCATGAAGCATACGGAAATATCAGTGAAGACATAAAACGCTTAGAAGAGCTTTGCGACGTAATTATTGTAGATTGTGCAGGACATGATAGCTCAGAATTTAGAAGTGCATTAATCGTAGCTGATGTATTACTCACTTTGGTTAAACCGTCTTCCTCTTTAGAAAAAAACACGTTAACGAATGTCACTAAAACAGTCAGAACAGCACAGAAGCAACATGGCAATGCTGATTTAAAAGCCCATGTACTCATGACTCGAATTAAATCGCATAAACAGCAAGATGCTGTATCGCTTGAGAATGAATTAAAGTCAGATGAAATCTGGTTGCAACCTCTTAAAAATCGAATTTCAGAACTCGATATTTTTGAAAATGCGGTAAATGCAGGTGTCGGTGTTCATGAGGTTGAGAGAGCAAGTAGCTTAGGCGTTGCCAAGGCGCAAATTGAGTTAATCGCTCAGGAAATCGGGATTATTTAAAATAATCACCATAGCCCCATTCGGGGCTTTTTTTTTCTCTTCAAAAATGTCACTAAAATAAACCCAAATGACTAATAACAGATAATTAAATACACTGTACATACAACAATAAAAGCATTACAATGTAAATACATAGTATTAATCAGGTAAAGACAAATGAAACTTCAAAAACCGGATTTAGATTTAAACGCATCGAGTACTGAATCCAAAGGCAACACAACGCAATTTATCAAAGCTGGTGATAAACGCCCTACCACATCAAATAAGCTGGTCCCATCCACATTTCGCTTACCAGAAACTGCGATTAGCATTCTCGATACAGAAGCGGAAAGGGCAGGGCAAAATAAAACCGCTATTTTAAAAGCGGCTATATTGGCTTACAGCAATCTTGATGAAAACAGCAAAAACTTAGCATTACTAGAGTCTTTTAAAATTTAGCTAATAATGTAATTGCTTACTCCATATTGATAGGCTTAATAAAGCCTATCATATAACTTAAGCTTTACATTCAGCATCATTGAAAAAATTATCAGATATACTCTCCAGTTTATTAAATAGTTTAATAACTGACTTGTAATCACAATCAATACTTTCCTTTATACCGTAGATGAGTTTTTTGAAATCATCAGTAACCAAATCTTTTTGGGAATAAAAATCCTTTCCAAATACAGCAATCACATAAAAAAGCGTAAAAATAGAATTAGAATACTTTATTGTAGACTCTAAGAAATCTATATAAGCATTTTTAAATAATTTAGACGAATGATAACTATTAAATGGTAAAACAGAGACCTTACTTTTATAAATAGAACACTGTACGGCTAGAATGTTTTTATCTCTGTTTTCAACTGATACATCATATAGTCTTTTCAAAAACACCTCATCACATTGACTAAAGTCAAGAGGGAAAAATGATAACTTATAATAGAGTTCATCTATATCTCTTTTAAATTCTGGGATTTTTTCGCTAGCCATTTCAAAAAAAAACTCGTTTTCTTTTTTTGAAATCCACTTAGGAGCAGCTTTATAAGCTTTATATGCAATAATAAGAGTTCCAAATGAACATAATGAGCTTACCCAATCACTTAAACTACCATATTCCATATTCATCTATCTCATTTCGTTTCGTGAAAATCAAAAGCTATCAGAATAAACATTTGATAGCTCAGAATTAGTTAATGCGTCTTTTAACATCGTCAAATGAATAACCTTTATATCTTGATTTTCTAATAAATTCGCTTTTTCAATAGTCTTTTTGAAACTCACTACCGCAACCAAGTGATTCTCTAAAGTATCATAAATAGCAAAAGGGAGAGTGATAGTATTTACAATTTCAAACTCATTAAAAAATTCAGATGACCCCATTTTTTGGGATGAATATAAAAACTCACTCAGTCTTACCTTACAAAAAACATGATAGTTTCCTTTTACATTTTCTTGTAAAATAACTAATAATTTACTTTCTTCTTCTGTTAAAAATTGCTGTTTAAGATAACTCATCTTACCCCCCCCCCGAGAACCGACTGTAGGTCAACCGCCTAACAAAAGTAAAATGCTAGCATTTTTACGGTTGTTAGGCTATCCTGCATCGCATTAAAATCACTTAACCTCTGCTTGCTTTGATTTTACACCAAATAACGTTTGAAATGGTTGTAAATCTTGCAAAACTAATGGATTAATGAGGCTCATTACCATCAAGACTGTTGTTACTGTCATTTCAGCATTCCAAACTTTCCCACCATTGTAATAAAACAACATCAGCGCAAAAAATCCGATAGGAATAATCAAATAACGAAAAACAGAGATAATGGAAATAACCATCAATAATAGCACATCAAGAGTTACGCCCATGATATAACGTAGCCCTAAAAATAGTATAGATAAAGTATGAAACAGAGCCGTAAAGAATGATGTTCGACTTCCCCGAATTTTAATACGTTTTGTTTTCTTTAGTGCTGTTTGTAATTCCTTTTTTTCTTTTCCTTGAGGGAACTGATAAATTTTAGCCATAGTGTCACCTTATTATTTTTTCCCATCACTTATTTTATTAGCAATAGCTGCGATCGACTTTTGTAGTTTTCTAGGTAATTTACCACTCACGATAACCCCCTCAATGGCGGTTTTATTTTTAGCTTTTTGATTCATTTTTAATTCAAGATTCTCATCGAAATGACGATTTTTAAATGTCACACAATCCTTTTCGGCATCTAAGAAAACTTCATAATCAGGCAAATCATTTATTGTGCTCAACTTTTTAATTGCCCGTTTAAATTCTCTTTTATTTGACGTAGCACCTGATTTTAAATGCAATAACTCTATAGATAATGAAAATGATTGTTGATACCCACAATGTTTTCTCACTATTTCATAAATACGCCGATCAATTGCTTTGCGTATCCTAAAATAATCAGAACTAATTTTTAATACTTTATTTTTTGTGATCCCCTGATAAAGCCAGTCAGGTAAAGTTACTTCAACCATTCCAATATCTAACTTGCCTTTTTTATCTTCCAAAATTCGCCATTTATCGATTAGCCCAAAATTTTCTGTTTCTTGTTTTTCAGGTGAGTAAACAATATTTGTTTGAATGCGAGTCCCAGCTAAACGCTCTAAAGCTTTTTTTAATTCATCATAAGATCTCCCTCCTTTATCACGATTTGTCGTGACAAAAAATTCATAAGGGGTAAAAGCAATTGTTCTACTAATCGGTTTTTCTTCAAAAATAGCTTGTTGTAATTTTGATATTGCGTAAATCCAAATATCTTTATCAAAAACAGTAGCCATTCCAGATGAATTGGGTTTGACAGATACGGTCACATTTCCATTTTTATATTCTCTATCCTTAGTATCTCCGCCTTTTAAAGCAAAAAAAGGGTGCTCCATACTAGCTAATTCATCTCTAAAAGATGAAATTTCAACTTCATCAGCAATAAAAAATTCTTCTTCTGTATATTTTTTAGGTCTTAACGTTTTCATTTTTCGTATTATGCACCTTTAATATATATCGGGATCTACACACAAGCCAACTCAAACAACAAATACAAAATATCGGGGTTTACACACAAGCTAACGTAACTAATAGCAACAAAACATCGGGATTTACACACAATATATCGGGATTTACACACAGTAGTCAAGACTATCTTGTCTAATAAATAACAAATAGATAATCAGATGTTAATCGGGGGTTGATTAGTATCTGATTATCGGGATTTACACACAAACACTCAAAAATATCCGTTTGAATTTTGAACAGACATTCGGGATTTACACACAACCCATTCGGGATTTACACACACGGACACGGGATTTACACACACGGACACGGGATTTACACACAGAGCATCAAGAATAGTCTTTTAAATTCAATTAATTAAGACCTGTTTTTTTTCCTTAATAAGGTTTAATAAGAATTAATAAATCTTTTAATAAGAATTCGTGCATTTTTTTGTGGATAACCACGATTGGTTTAAAAATGTTTACATCAGAATTTTGGGAGTACGTGCCAACATTAACATTACGGATATTACGCTTCCTCGATGCAAAACAAGTTTGCATCTTGCGGCGAGCGTTGCGGTTTTATCGGGTTATTAATCTTCATTCTTTCAACGGAATGAGCAACGATAGTAATTTAGTGGGTAAAAATGAGATATGAGCCACACAGGAAGATTTTTGACTCTAAACCCATGGCTTGATAGATAAAATAAATGATCGGAGCTTAGAATCGATTACAGGGCGTTTTAGAAAATAGAATGAGTTTTCCTTAGTGGGAAATGGGTTTTCCATTTTAATTCATAATGTTAGATATATTTATTATGTGATAAAGTTTATTTTTTGGATAAAAAATACTTGTATAGTACCCTATAAGGTACTATAATACAGTTATTGAAAGCGGAACGGTTCCCTTTCTTCCCAAGCCCTCACAGGGCAGGAGCAAAAAAATGAACGTACAAGAAGCCTTAAATATTTTTGGTTTATCAGGTGAGCTAACAGAACGTGACATCAAAATAGCTTACAAAAAAGCCGCTTTAAAATATCATCCCGATCGTAATCCGCTAGGTGCAGAACTCATGAAGGCAATTAACGCAGCATTTGATTTTCTAATGAATAACATTGAAAACATCAATAAATATCAAAATGAAGATAAAAACACACATTATAATTTTACCGAAGAACTCGAAGAAATGTTAAAAACGCTTTCTGGTTTAATGGGTGTTGTTTATGAAGTGATTGGAAATTGGGTTTGGATCAGCGGCGAAACCAAAGAGCATAAAGACACATTAAAAGAAATCGGCTGTAAATGGGCAGCAAAAAAGAAACAATGGTTTTATCGTCCAGAAGAACACAAAAGCACCGGAAACCGCAAGGAGCATAGCATTGATGAAATTCGTGCTAAATACGGCACGAACGGACAAAGAGCCGCTACAGGCTGGCAGAGAGTAGAAAACAGGGCATAACTTACAGCGGGGGAAACCCCGCTATTTTCATAAAAAAGGATATATCAATATGAAAAATTTTAATGAGCGTTATCAATCTGTTTTTGAAATCGTGTGTCGTTGTCTAGGTGATAACTGGCAGATTAATTTACTTGATGATGATGGTTATCGAATTAAGATCACATCTAATCAATTTATGGGATTTTCAATTCATGCGAGAGAAGACAAAAATCGTTTTTCGATTATGGGTAGTTTTGATTCTCGCATTCATCGCGGAGAAATTTATAGCTGTACGGTTTCAAAAGATAGAAATCCAGTACATATCGCAGATGATATTAAACGGAAAATTATTACATTTGCTCAGAATGAGATCCGCGAAGCGAAAGAAAGTGAAGCAAAAGCAAAAGAAAAAAAGGAACAAGACCTAATTGTCAAAAATATGTTGTCTCGTTTGTTTACGATGCACAGTAGCTGGCAAAGTGGGGTAATAGGTTCGTTTAACTCTGCCAATGGTTTAGACGGTACAATCAGAAAGACGTCCAGCGGTTATAAAATTGAAATAGACAGATTATCACTTGATAATTTGATTAAACTGGCTGGTATGATCACAATGTGTGAAAGGGGGTAAGATGAAAACAGTAACAATTAAGCAATCAATTGATGATTTTAAATCAAGGCTTCAATCATTGAAAAAATATTCACCTGCATTTGAGTTTTACATTAAAAAAATAAATCAAGGGGAAACACTACCAAGAGGTAAATATTTTAGAAATAGAGTGGCAGGAAATAAGCCTGTTATCATGGATGAATTTTGGATAGGCGATAATGCAAAAAAATTACATGAAGAAATTAATACCTTTCATAAGTTATGGGGGTGATTTTTGATTAAACTCAGCAAAGGCAGTAAAAATTACTATCTGACCCGTGAAAACGGGCAGTTAGCTTTTTCTAAAAATATTAAGGTTAGAAATAAAAGTGATGTGAAAGACGGAAGCAAAACCGCTAAAAAACAAGTGTACAAAATCATTATTGGGGTTGATTTGCTTCCCGACAAAGCAGACAGCTCCATTTTAAAAAACATGTTGGAACAATGGGAAAAAGAACATGAATGAATTAAAACGACTCAGAGACAGGTTAAGGTTATCAAATAGTGAGCTTGCTGAACTTATGGGTTTATCAGAGCAAACGATAAAAAATAGAATAGCATCTGATTTTAATAAAAAAACTGCAAGTAAATTAGAACTTGAATTTTTAAAACTGCTTGCGGGTGAACACGAAAAATATTCAATTATAGAGAAATAAAATTAGACAAGTACCTTACAGGGTATTACAATGTAGTTGTAAAGCGGAACGGTTCCCTTTCTTCCCAAACCCTCATAGGGTAGGAGTATTTGAAATGCCAAGTAATCATGATGTTTATATTTACAATACATATACTGCACCTAGATTGAGGTTTTTAACGTTTTTGAAAAAGTGTTATGAAAAAAATAACAAACGAAAGCCGTTATTCATTTCAATGAATCCGAAAAGAAAGCTAGTAATTAAATATTAATATAAATTTTCAAGGAGCTTAAATGCTCCTTTTTTATGTGCCACATGGCACATGTCAGGCAACCAACCAAAGTCAATTAAAATATCCTAAGTTAATTTGCCGATAAAAATAGCAGCATTTCAAATACCCTCGACCCCCCCTCGGCACTGGTGAGCCATGAGCGCAGCGAACCCAACGAGCACAATATTAAAGCCATGCAGTAGCTAAACGGTCGAAGACAAAAGAACATTATAGCGATTTTTTTCGCTTTTAGTGTATTTATACGAATAATAAATAAGCACAGTAGCAAGATGATTTTTAAATGCGATGCAGGATAGCCTAACAACCGTAAAAATGCTAGCATTTTACTTTTGTTAGGCGGTTGACCTACAGTCGGTTCTTGGGGGGGAGATGAAACAAATTAATTTTAGAATTAATGATGATGAATATGAATTATATCATAAAAAAGTCAAAGAAAACCTAAATATGTCATTGCCGAGTTTTTATAAATTAGTCGGTAATATGATGCTAAGTAAGGATAAAGATATTAAAAAAACGTTATCTGAGCATGAGGTGTCGATAGGAGAAGAGTCTGATTATACCGATAAAAGGGCGTATTTGTACTTAACGGCCGAACAAGAAAATGCACTAATAGTGTCAGCAAAAAAACATGGCTGGTCATTATCGAGAGAAATGCGTTTTCGTCTTCAAACAACACTAAGCAATGAAATGGATTTTTTCGACCAAGAGTTGCAAGAAATGAAATTATGTAGAAATCATATTAAGCGTATTGGACTCAATATTAATATGATATTACTACGTGATGAAGGGCGCGTTTTAGATAAAGAAGGAATGCGCCAAGATATGAAAGTGTTAACCGAACAGCTTAATGAGCTTGAAAGTAAATTTAATTATTTTATCAATAAGTGTAAAGGTAGAATCATTGCAAATCGATTGTGAGGTTGGTCATGGGATTGGATATCGAGAAAGAGTATCGAACAAAAAAAGGACATCAAGAAAAAGAACGGTCATTCAAATCGTTAAAATCGGCAAAATCATCACTGCCTCATAAAGTTAAAAATGGCGGAAAATTTTATGAAAGAAATGCTCAGGAATCCCGATTAAAAAAAGGGGCGAGCAAGGAGGTTATGACGAAAGTCACTGGGAGTGCCAAAGTTAAACAAGGTGTTAAAAATAGTATTGATTATATTAGTCGGGACGATAATCTTTCATTAACAGATGAACAAGGGTTAAAAATAAATGCAGAGGAAGCTAAGCAATCTTTAATTGATAGTGATGATGCGTTGCAATTAAGTGATAAAAGCCGAAGAACCCCTGATATAAGCAAAAATATTGTTTTCTCCCCCCCTGTAACCGCGAAAGTCAAACCGGAAGAAGCCATTGAAGCCGTTAGACAAACACTACTTAAAAAATTTCCTGATAATCGTTTTGTTATTGCCTATCACGACGATAAAAAAGACCATCCTCACGTTCATGTTATTTTAAAAACTCGAAAAGAAAGTGAAGATAAACGAATTAAAATCACCAAGCAAGATTTACGTGATTTACGTTCAGGGTTTTGTGAGGAACTAAAATTGAAAGGCTATGATGTTAAAGCAACCCATAAACAACAGGTCGGATTAAAATCGCAACTAAAAGAGGATGCGTTAACTGCGCCTAAACGACAGAAGGGTGTTTATGAAGTGATAGACTTTGGGCGTGCTCCTTATCAATTTGACAGTAAAAATAAATCACAAAATTATCTGACAGTAAAAACACTGAATAAAGGCGTTGAAACAACCTATTGGGGAAAAGAGTTTGGCGCGTTGTGTGAGCGTGAAAAATTGCAAAAAGGCGATTTAATTAAACTCAACAAAACAGGAACCGAAGAAATTAAAATCCCACACTTAGATAAAAATGGGCAACAAACGGGCTGGAAAACGACACAACGAAATCAATGGGAAATGGAAAATTTGGGGGTTAAAGGCGTTGACCGAAATCAACCTGTTTTGGGAAAAAATACAGACATTAAAGATATTCAGCAATTACAAAAACAGCAAATGCAGTTTAAACAAAATGCAATGGAAATAATTAAGAAAGAACAAAAAATCAAGGTTGGGCTTAAATTTTAATGCTATTTAAGAGAATTCATTGTGGTGATACAGCTTGTCTGTATTGCCACAATGAATTGAACAAGCGGAGCGCGTTAGCTTATCTTTTTTTTATTTTAAGCGTTCACTGGCAAGGCTATAAACCTGACTTCTTTCCCGTTTACCAACAGCAACAACTGCAATAATTAACACATCGTCAATAACTTGATAGATCAATCTAAAACCTGATGCACGAAGTTTTAAATTATAACAATTTGGCATATTTTTGAGCTTGGCTGAGGCTATATGTGGATTTTCACATCGTTTAATTAGCTGTTTAGCAAATTGAGCCTGAATGGTTTTATCTAATTTTTTCCATTCTTTTTCTGCATCTTTTCTAAACTTAACTGAATACATCACAAATACTCGTTTAAATTAATATCGACAAGCGGTTGTGATCCGCGTTCTTTGACGAGTTTAGCAAGCTCGTTATCATCAAGAGCATCAAGCATTTGTTCATATAACTCAGCAGGAACACAGTAAAAGGCGGGTTGATTACGGTTTAAAATAGCTACGGGGTAGCCTAAACCTGCGTTAACTGTCGCCATTGGGTTTTTTTTGAGTTCACTTACACTGGCTGTTGTATCACTTAAAATAGTATTTGGCATAATAAAACCCTCAATAAGACCTTTTAATAGGTCTTATTGTAGAGTGATTTAACACTTTACTCAATCTTTAATTGGGAAATATCCATTGAAGTAAATACAAAGTATATACAGCGTAAAACATTTTGGTATTTACAATGTAAATTAAACGTAAATGCAATGAAAATTTTCGTATCAATACGTGGAGGGTAATCGATTTTATCTTTGGTAGCGAATGGCTTTTAGCATGTACAAAGGCCTAGATAAGTATATAGATATAGAGTGAATTTTTGTAGTATAGATACTAATGGTATGATTTTTATATATAATAAATAAAACCCTTGTACTAAAATAAGAGTACAGTTGTTCTAAAATCCTAGTACAGATGTACTAAAAAAACTAGTACGATAGTTAAAAAATACCATAACAGATGTTCCAAAATAATTAGAACAAGTGTCATGTTTATTATTGACACGCCATTTTAAAACCGTATAGTTGTACTAACTAAATCATTACAAGATTGCTAACTAAAATGAAGAAACAAACATTTAAAAAAACGAAAGTTGTAGGTAAGCAAACATATATTAATCAGACAACTGGAGAAGTTGTTGATATGAATGTCGTTGAAACGACATTTTCCGATTTTAATTTTGAGAAAATATGGCTAAGTCATTTACTTCAAGCATTGGATTGTCTCGGGAGTAAAAAAATAAAAGTTGTATCATGGTTGCTTGAAAATAAGGATAGTAAAAACACTGTGATCGCAACTCAGCGAAAAATTGCAATTGGGTGTGATGTTTCGCTACAAACAGTTGTTGATGTGATGAAAGTCTTGTTGACTTCTGATGTGATTAGAATGGAGCAACAAGGCGTTTATATACTGAATCCTGAAGTTATTTTTAAAGGCGATAAATCTAAGAGAATGAATGTATTAATTAAATATAACAAACTTTAACGCTGACAGTGGGAGCTTCGACCTTCCCGCTGCCAGCTAACCCTAAACCTACCACAACTAGGAGTAGAGCTATGTCACATAGTATCTTCCATACGCGCATAAATGAAGCGCAAAGTAATGTTATTTACCTGTTTGCTTTAATTTCGCGCAATTTAACTTCCCGTCAACGTCAAAAAATTATCAAATTAATGAACGTGCCTATTGAGGTATTGGGTTAATACTTTAACTTTTTACCTAAACAGGACGTGATTATGAAAAATGAAGAAATGAACATACTCATTGAAAAATTTTATATTTTTGATGAGAAAAAATTGAGTGCTAAACAAAAAGAAATAGCTATCAGATATGTTTTTGGTCAAACAGCGGAGGAATTGGCAACATATTATAATAATTCACCTCGTAGTATTTGGTTACACTTGGATGTAGTAAGGCATGAATTTGGAAATGTCTCTCTATCGTCATTGAGAACAATTATTTTTATGAAAATGATATGTAAGTTAGCTAATTTTGAAAATGAATGAAATGATAATTATCTGATTGCATTCGTTTAAATTTATTTTAAAACCCTTAAAAAAGGTATCTTCACATTGTGAAGTTGCCTTTTTTTTTACCTTAAACGTAATATAGGCATCACTATTTAATTATGATTATCTTTAAGGTTTAAAATGAGTCAATTAAAAATACATGTCACGTTGCAATTGCCTGATGATTTGAATGCATGGGTAAATTTTAAATCTCAATCAGAAAAACGATCAAAACGTAATTTTCTTATGTTGCTAATTGAGCAAGCTAGAGAAATTGATTTAGCATCACGCGAATTAAAAAAACAAGCAGAGCAAAATAATGATTAAAGAAACGTTACTTTCATTAGCAATGCAATGCGCTACATCTGTTCATCCTGATACGGTACATGATATTGCAAAAGTGGAAAGTGGGTTTAATCCCTATGCAATTGCTGAAATTAAAGCTAAAGGCAAAGTAGTGAGTCATTTACCCAAGACAAAAGAAGAAGCCTTAAATGTGATATCACAATTGAAAGCAGCAAACGCACGGTATTCCGTCGGCTTAATGCAAATTTATTCCGGTAATTTTAAAGGTTTTGACGTTACACCAGAAGAATTGCTAGATAGCTGCCGTAACTTGAACATCTTTGAAAAAATTTTAGTCGATTGTTATCAACGAGGGGGGGATATCGTCAATGCACTGAGTTGTTATTACTCAGGAAATTTTAAAACAGGTAAGAAGAAAGAATCTCAATTCGCCAACACCAGTTATATTGAACGCATCGGCGTTTCTGAAAATAAAAATAATTATATTGTGCCAAGCACAAAATTAAACAAAGGGGGTAGTGATAGCAAGGAGAAAATAATATCTGAAAATAATATCAATCAAACTCAATCATTAAACAAAATTGTTTATCCTCGTTATGCAATGAGGGGCATTACCAAAGAAAACTAGGAATTAACCATGAATGAAAGTCATAAAATGCCATTTTTATTAATGTGCGGATTCATATCACTGATTGTTTTTGCTTTTCCAGCGCAAGCAGCCGATGTGACAACAGCAACAACGGGTTTTTTGGATAAAATTATTGATTTTTTAACTTCAATTCGAAAACCTGTTATTACTATTTGTGCTTTGGGTATCGCCATTGTTGCCTTATTTATGAGAAATCATATGGCTTGGATTTACCCACTGATTATCGGGATGATTATTTTTATAATCGCACCTTATCTACCTGATTGGCTGGGTTAATTCACATTTTAATCAAGGGGCTGTTATGAGCACTGTTTTTAAGGGACTAACACGCCCCGCACTCATTCGGGGGTTGGGCGTACCGTTATACCCATTTCTGATAATGTGTGTCTTTTGCGTGTTGTTAGGGGTTTGGATACACGATGCATTTTACTTTTTAATTATTGTTGGTGTATTCGTCATAAAAAAAATAATGAAGATAGATGAGCGATATTTTGAATTGGTTTATCTTCGATATTTGGTGATGGGAAATCCTATTTCAAATCAAAAGTATCAAGCTGTACATGTGGGAGGAAATGATTATGACCGTGTTGATTTATCCGATGTGGAGAATTTTATGAAACTTAGTGATCAGGCATCATTGGAAAAACTCATTCCATACTCTTCACATGTTACCGACGATTTAGTATTAAGTCAAAATCGGGATTTAATTGCGACTTTTGAATTGTCTGGGGGATATTTTGAATGTGTGAGTGAAAATGACCTTGCAATGATGGTCGATCAGCTTAATACCCTTATTCGTAGTTTTGAAGGTAAGCCTGTGACTTTTTATACGCACCGTATACGCAACAAAAAAATTGTGAGCACGGAATTTAATAGTCCTGTACCGTTTGCTAATCGCGTCATGAAAGCCTATTACCAATCATTAACACAATCTGATTTTTACCAAAACCGCTTATTTTTAACCGTATGCTTTAAACCCTTTTCATTAGAAGAAAAAGTCGCAGAGTTTTTAAGTTCGAAAAAGAAAAATAAACAAAAAGGGAAATCGGTGTTAGATGAACCGATTAATGAAATGAATGAGATCTGTGCGCGGTTTAACACTTACT
This sequence comes from Providencia rustigianii DSM 4541, assembly GCF_000156395.1. Lineage (GTDB taxonomy): Bacteria > Pseudomonadota > Gammaproteobacteria > Enterobacterales > Enterobacteriaceae > Providencia > Providencia rustigianii. The sequence goes on along the minus strand of NZ_GG703824.1, from coordinate 4,446 downwards.
TATCACGTTATAAAGCCCGTCGATTAGGCGTCTATACGGAAAGTGACCGTGTGTTTTCATCGCAATTGAGTTTTTATCAATATTTGCTTAGTGGACAATGGCAGCCTGTCAGAGTCACGAGTAGTCCGTTTTATACCTATTTAGGTGGAAAGGATATTTTCTTTGGCGGGGATGCCGGACAAATCAGCATTTCAAACCCGATGCGTTATTTTCGCATTATTGAAATCAAAGATTTTTTCCAAGAAACCGAAGCCGGTATTTTTGATTCGTTGATGTATATGCCTGTTGAATACACACTGACTACCTCATTTACGCCTTTAGGTAAACGGGATGCGATTAAAAAGCTCGATGATCAGCGTGAAAAATTAGAAATGACCGATGATGCCGCTAAATCGCAAATTACCGATTTGGAAGTAGCGGTAGATATGGTATCCAGTGGCTACTTATCTATGGGACACAGTCATTTAACCTTGTGTGTCTTTGCCGATAACCCTGATGAATTAGTCAAAAATACTAATATGGTGACGGATGCGCTGCAAAATCTCGGTTTGATTATTAGTTATTCCACGTTGTCATTAGGGGCGGCTTTCTTTTCTCAATTACCCGGAAATTATACGCTACGCCCTCGGTTATCGATTTTAAGCAGTTTAAATTATGCCGAAATGGAGTGTTTTCATAATTTCTTTACGGGAAAAGAAAAGGGGAATACATGGGGAAATAGCCTTATCACGTTAAAAGGTTCAGGTAATGATATTTATCATTTAAATTATCACATGACGACAGAGTACCAAGACTACTTTGGGAAAAACCCAACCCTTGGACACAGTGAGATATTAGGCACATCTAACGCAGGTAAAACCGTGTTAATGATGATGCAAGCCTGTGCGTTACAACAATTTGGGGCTGAAAATTCCTTTCCACCTAACAGTAAAATCAAAAAGCAAACTACGGTCTTTTTTGATAAAGACCGCGCAGGGGAAGTCGCCATTCGGGCGATGGGGGGGGACTATTACAAAGTGAAATTAGGTGAGCCGACAGGCTGGAACCCGTTTGCCATGCCAGCGACCAAGCGAAACCTGATTTTCTTGAAAGATTTAGTCCGTATTCTCTGTACGTTAAACAGCGAAAAAGGGCTGACCGATTATCAAAATAAACTTATTTCGGATGCGGTAGAACGCTTAATGCAACGGGAAGACCGATCATTCGGTATTAGCAAGCTCATTCCGCTCATCATGGAAGAACGAACCGCAGAAACACAACGCGACGGACTTAAAATTCGTTTGCAAGCATGGCAGCAAGGCGGTGAATTTGGTTGGGTTTTTGATAATGCCACGGATGATTTTGATATCAGCGATAAAACCATTTTTGGTATTGATGGGACAGAGTTTTTAGACGATGCCATTTTGTCTCAGGTTGTGCCTTTTTACCTAATCCATAAAATAACGCTGTTAGCCGATGGGCGACGTTTAACGCTGTATTTTGATGAGTTTTGGCAGTGGTTAAAAAATCTACTAACCGCAACGATGGTTTATAACAAACTCAAAACAGGGCGAAAACTCAATATGGTGATTATTTTTGCCACACAATCCCCTGATGAGTTGTTGAAATCACCGCTTATTTCCGCTCTTAGGGAGCAGTTAGCCACGCACATTTATTTGTCTAATAAAAATTCGACTAAAAAGGAATACGTGGATGGATTGCAAGTGAAAGAACTGTACTACGACAAAATTAGAAATATTGACCCGTTGTCACGACAGTTTTTGATTGTGAAAAATCCGCAGCGTAAAGGGGATTCACAGGATTTTGCCGCCTTTGCAAGTCTTGATTTAGGGGGTGCAGCTTATTATTTACCGATTTTAAGTGCGTCCGCAGAGCAGTTAGAGATCTTCGATGAAATTTATCAAGATGGCATGACGCCCGACGAGTGGATAGATATCTATCTTGATAGAGCGAATCGAGCAGCCTAAAGGTGAAGATGATGAAACAAATCAAATTAGCGTTAATCAGTGTGATATTAGGTACTACGTTTACGGCTACGGCAGGTATTCCCGTTTTTATTGATGGGAATCCTGAATGGGCGGTTGAAGCAGGGCGCTGGACTGAAAAATTAAAACAATGGTCAGACACGATTAAACATTATGATACGCAAATTCAATCCTATCAGAATGAATTGTTAGCGAAAACAGGGATTCGAGATGTTCAAGGGCTCATTCAGGACGCTCAATCCATCAAAAACGATTTAACCGCGATCTACAATCAAGGGAATGCGTTTATTGATAAATATGCAGAGAACCCGACAGCGGCATTTTCAAAACAGGCACAATCGCTATTAAGTAAATACAACGTTTCAAAAACCTGTGCCAACAAAGGGTATGTGGGTGATGCGATCAAAGGATGTGAAGCGCAGTTTTTATCTATTCTTTCCGTTTCTGAGTACGGGGATTCATTGCAAAAGCAATTAGAGCAAGATAACAGCCGAATGGAAAGCTTGATAAAGCAAGTTCAAAATGCGAAAGACCCCAAAGCGACGGCGGATGCCACGAATGCGATTTCGTTTGAACAATTAAAATTTGAAAAATTGCAGTTCCAATATCAAATGTACCGAGACAAGCAGCGTGATTTAGCTGAATATAAAGAACAGCTTAATCAAGCTAACTTTAGAGATAAGCAATTAAAAGCGGTAGATAATCCACCCTCTTTTCTAGATGCTTATCGAGAATCTCAATTTGATGAGGAGTTTAAATAATGAAAAAAATGATTTTAATTGGAGTCGTATCGGCTTTCTTGCTATCAGCTTGTAGTGAAGAAGTGAAGTCAGTTCAATGGTGGCAAGAACACGCAGAGGAAGCTCAGAAAAAAGTAGATGAATGCTCTGTAAATGGAAATGATAGTGAAAATTGTAGAAATGCGAAAGATGGACTGTTTCGCCATAAGCAATTGACAGCACAATCACCATCTTTTATGGATGCATATAAAAAAACACAGAATAAAAAATAGGTAAATTATGGAAAACGCGACAGCTACATCAGATTTTTTTCAAACAGCTTATCAAGTTATTTGGGATATGCTGAATAAAACAGTGGCTAATAAAGTTTCTGAATATTCACAAATTGCAGTGGATTTAGCACAGTATGGAATTTCGATTTATATTTTGTGGTTTGCATTCAGCTCATTAGCCATGAAAAATAAAACGCCTGTGCCCGATTTTATTTGGAATCTAACGCGTTTTACCATCATTTTAATGTTTATTAAAAATAGCGGTGGCTGGCTGGATGCCAGCACCAATGCTATTTATGGCTTGCGAGACACATTAGCAGGAGGCGACCCTTGGAAGTGGATGGATCAGTTATGGGTAAAAACTTCTCAGGTTGCAGCCCATATTATGTCTAAAGATACCTCTACATACGTCAAAGTAGATGGGGGTATTGGCTCATTTCTTACCTATTTTGGAGGGTTAGTTGCTTTACTTAGCTGTGCATTTGTTTTCTTTGCAGCAGAAATAACATTATTACTGCTGACGACGACGGCTCCGATATTTATTATGTGTCTGATGTTTGGTTTTTTACGTCAAATGTTTAATAACTGGTTGCAACTGATATTCAGCTCATTATTGATTGTCATGTTTGGGGCTTTAGCTCTACGCGCTGGTATGGCTTTTTTGAATATAGTATTAAGTGTTTCTGTAGCACAAGCAGCGGAAGCCAACTTAATGCAATTAGGCGCAACAGCAGCAGCGGCAGGCTTATTTATGGCATTTGTTATTTTCCTTGCAAAAAACTTTGCATCTCAAATTGCTGGCGCAGGTGTAGATGGTGCAGTTCAGGGAATGGCTATGATGGGAGTTATGGGGGCTGGCATGATGGCATTTAAAGGCATAAAAAAAGCCGCAGGAATGGCAGATAAGGCAGCAAATGCAGGTAAAAATAACCGTGATAGAGGCTGGAATGGGGCAACGACAAGTGCAAGCGGTGGTTCGTCTGCACCTAACTCGGCAAAATCACGCCGCCAAGCCTCGATTGATAATGTAA
>NZ_GG703824.1:0-318 GCF_000156395.1 Providencia rustigianii DSM 4541 | reverse complement strand
AGCGGAAGCCAACTTAACGCAATTAGGCGCAACAGCAGCAGCGGCAGGCTTATTTATGGCATTTGTTATTTTCCTTGCAAAAAACTTTGCATCTCAAATTGCTGGCGCAGGTGTAGATGGTGCAGTTCAGGGAATGGCTATGATGGGAGTTATGGGGGCTGGCATGATGGCATTTAAAGGCAATAAAAAAAGCCGCAGGAATGGCAGATAAGGCAGCAAATGCAGGTAAAAATAACCGTGATAGAGGCTGGAATGGGGCAACGACAAGTGCAAGCGGTGGTTCGTCTGCACCTAACTCGGCAAAATCACGCCGCCAAG
>NZ_GG703825.1:10187-16843 GCF_000156395.1 Providencia rustigianii DSM 4541 | reverse complement strand
ATCAATTTCATTACGGCGGGATTCCACCACTTTTTTAATGGCGGGCTCGATGGATTCTTCCCAGGCTTTGCGGGTAAAGGTGCCGGAGACAAACTCATCGGTGGTAAATAAAAAGCTGGCATCGGTATCGCCCGTCATATCATCTAATGTCATATCCGGGAACTGATGCTGCGCTTGCAGTAACACGTCTTGATACAGTGTGGCACTTTCACTGCGCTGCCCAATTTGTCGGGTTAACAGCGTACGACTTTGATTAATCAGGTTATTGTTGGTAGTTAATTGCCATTCAGGGTGCTTCGGTAGCTGCTGGGCATAGAACATGAGTAATTCTTTACCGAGGGTTTGCCATTCGCCTTCGTTCATTCCTTGCGGGACGGGGAGGGTCGTGAGCACGCTGTCAGTAAAGAAGGTGGGCTCCATACGCTCTGGCGCGGTCATCATTAAATAGGTTTTTAGGCTTTGATACGCCCCTTGGGTGGCTTGACGACGGTCATCACTGTTAGGGGAAAGCTGGGCATACGTTTGTAATTGTTGTTCTAATTGCTGGCGGATGTTATCGCGCAGGGGAGGCAATACGGTTTGTTGGTATAGCGGCCATAAATGGGCGAGTAGAGGCTGATTACTGTTTAGCCCAAAATGCAGCCAAAATGGTACCGAGGTTTGCTCGCGATGATTGAGTAAACCTAGGGTTTGCTGAAAATCATACTGGGCTTTGAGGCGTTCAGTTTCCGGTAATTGGCTGTTAGCGGCGACGCTCGCACTTTGGTAGCTCTCTTCGATGAGCTGGCGATTGGCAAGGTAAGAGACAATCATACCTGCGCCCCACAAAGTCATGGCGGTAGCGGCACCGTATTGAACGAGACGTTTTTTGTCAAAGCCTAAAGAGGCAGGCTGTAAACCGGATGCCAGTTCAGATTGCACATTCAACCAGCTTTTCCAGCGGGTATCAGGGTGCCAACTATTTGGCAAGCGTTGCTGATTTAACGGATTGATAGAAGGGCTAAATGCGATGCCGGAAAAAGGCAGCGTACGTAATTGGGTATTGAGTGGGGCTAATGCGGTAGCGGGCTGTTGGCTGCCACCGTTTTGTAAAAATTGGGCTAAAGCAAGCAGATAGGTGTGTTTCTGTTCACGCAATAACGCTTGGGTTCCGTTGATAACGAGCGCGGGGATCAGGCTTAATAAGCTCGGTGATAGCGCCTCGGCGGGCATATTTTGCTCTGTCATGCAGAGGATAGAGGGCGTTTCGACAGCGCTGAGGGATTGTTGGTCACTGACACTCCAAACCCAAACAGGCGCACGCCAACCTAATTCTTGGAAGAGGTTTTGGATGGCACGCCCGGCATTGTGGGCTGTTGCGGTATTGAGGTTAGTGAACGTGACGTTGTTGTCTAAAAGCTGGGACGAAATGCTATTTTCAGTTACCCAAATCACGCCATCGAGCGGACGGCGTCGGCGCAGTTGTTTGAGGGTCTCCAGCCGTTCGGCATCCATCGAACTGCCTATATCCCCGCCATAGATAAGTAAGGTGCCATCACACTCTTGCCAGATTTCTTGGGTCAGACTTGGGGCGAGTTTTTCGACGGCGGAATGGGAGCCGAGGAGGAGCTGAATGGAGACTTTGGCATGCCAGAACGTGCCGTATTGGTTGCGTAGTGCTTGAATAATTTCATTATGCAATAAGCTTATTTCTTTAGTTGGTGCATTCAAATCGATTGGGTTATTTTGAGGTTTGAATTCTTTTTGTTGCTTTCTTTGTGTTAATTTATTTTTTATGGGATAAAAATAAATAAAAAGTAGAGCAGTTATACTAAGTACAGATATTCCTATGAAGAATGGGCTTGCATCAAAAGGTTTATATTGATAAACAAAAAACAGAGTTATTAATGAAAGAATAACAACGAATAAAAGAATAAAAAACAATTTTCCTCTAGGGAAATTGATAGATATATTATTTATCATGCTAAAACCTGCGAATGTAAACGGCATAGCTAGAACCGTTAGTATTAGAGTGGATAAGAACCTGATCTGTACCTGATTTTGTTGCTATTTCACTCACTAACGATAGATAGCTTAAAAATGCATTAGGATGAGGAGCTGAATAAGATAATCCTAGGGAGTAAATAGGATGTTGTTTATCAAGTTCGATTTTTTTATCACTATAATTAATAAGAATATTATCAATTAATGCTTGCTTGGATTCTGTTACCCAGGTCTGAAATCTATGCTTTTTTGATATCCCGCTATAATTGATAAATTTGATTATTTCATTATCAATATCTTGCATATCAATCTCCATAATCCGTTCTATATTTACGCGAGAATTACTTGAATTAATTAATTGACTATTAGTTGAAAACAGTTGCGCTGAAACGAATTGACTGAAATTTGATTCTGATTGGATAGTAATAATCAAAAATGTATCTTCTTGCTTAGCATCATAAGCAGAAAAAAGAGTTTGATATGATGATGGTTCAATAGGTTTAAGGTGCCATTGATTGTAAACTAGAGTATCGCTATCAAACCGATTTTCATTATCGAAGATATAAATCTTTGACAGGTATACTCTATAATTTGGACACTGTTTTTCAAGGCTTTTATCAATTTTTGAAAAAAGGTCTTCATCAATTCTTTGGTTGTTGAATAATTGGCGTGGCTTATCTGGGAACATTGGAATAGATTTGCTATCTTTTAAAAATACGTCAGCGCCTTCTTTATCAGGTGTATAGTTAAAATAAGCAAGAGAGCTAATTGAGGATTGACACCAACGTCGCCATTCCATTTCGGTGATTTTCTTTTCTTTTTCCCAGTTATCACAGGTGATTACGGAATGCTGATAGCGTATGTATAAAAAACTAAAACAGACCAGAAATAGAAGAGTAGTTATTGGTAATGTGATAATAAATAAACGCAACTTTTGTTCGGTAGGTAGGGTTATTCCGTAAGCATAAATTGCGGTAACTATGGCTACGAAAAAGGTAATTAAAATCTTATAGTTAGGTTTTTTTCGTGGTGTTTTATCAGGGACAGAGGGAATTTTCCAATACATCGATTTGATTTCCTTATCTATTCTATACAAGTTGTAGGCTCAGAACTGATTACTCGACACCCACATGAACATAAGCACTGATCTACCACTACAGCAATGCCATTATCAAAAACGGAATCAGACCCTTCTATAATGGCGTTATTTCCGTGTTTAGGGCAGGAAACAAGATCTCCGATGAGTGCAACTTGTTTACCATTAATATACATTGTGGATGAAGCCGAGAGTACATGGCCTCCATGAGTATTCTTGTCGCCAAGACAAACTAATCCTTTCATCATGAGCCTACTTATTAGGAAATAAGGTTAATATTTTGATGGTAGATAATATGATAAAATTCTTAAATTCCTTGCTCCTTACAGTCTCTATCGGTTAATAAACTTAAACTAACTTTAATATCTTTATCTTTTAGTTCAGGGATTTGTAAAGGATGACCATTTTTATCTAAGCGGCCATAATAATCTTTATTTTCGGCGGTTATTTTATAGCATTGTCCTTCAGTGTCAGAACCTGAAAAAGGGCTTACAATTTGGATATTTTCATTTCTCTCAACAGGTGCTGGTTTTGTTTGACAAGCGGAAATAAAAACAACGGATAATAAGGAAATGATTGATAATTTAAATTTTGATTGATATTTCATATTTAATTCCTTCTAAGAATGGTTGTTTTAAATAAATTTATAATTAAATGAATTTATTCTTATGTTTAAAATTAGTGAGTATTTCAATATTTAAGTGATGAAAACTTTAGTAATGACTAATGACGGGGAATTTACTCGAGATTATTTTTGGTTGTTACTCATTAAAAAGCATTTTGTTTATAACGTAACGAACTGATAATTCGATCCCAAATTTCGACCATTTGAGCATCACTGTATGAAGTGAATTTGTTTCGATTATTCATAATAATATATAATTTAGGTATGGTTAAAGAGCCCGTGGCTTCATTGGCGTTAAACGTAAAAAAATAATACGGTAAATCGGGGATTCTTTTATTTTTCGATTTTGAATAAACTTCTTGTCTTCCCTTTACAAGCCATTCTTGTGATGGAATATCACTGGGTGATAAATTTCCTTTTTTAATCGTTTCTCTATTCTGTTGACGTATGGCTGCATTTATCTCAGTGCTTCGGCTAAGTAAGGTATCACTAGAGCCAACAAAGCGATTATCCGACTCAATCGAGAAAATAAATTGACCCATATCGTAAACAAAAGAAATATTCTGTTTCGGGATTTCGCCTTCATCTAAAATAAAACCATTTGGTATGCAAACGCCTTTTTCCATTGGAATTTCATGATCTAGACGTCCTTGCAGTCGAGATATTAATGATTGCATCGTTGTTATTTTTGTTGGTTTTTCATTTGATTGAATCTCTGTAAATCCTCTAGCTAAAAATGCCAATTTCTTTTTTTCATACTTGTTATCAGAAAAATCCCTAATGTTTGTAGTAATAACAAATGCGACATGATTCACATACACATGAGCTTCCAGTGTTCGATACGCATCATCAGAACCTGGTTGATTTCTATCAAAAATAACCCCTTTTCCTTCGGGAAGTTGAATAATTTCTTTCAGTACCGGTGCATTTTCTGCGCTGCTTTTCCACTCTCGTAATTCAGTCTCACGTAACTCAATGCGTTGCCTAAAGGCTGGAGGATAAATAAATTGACTATTAATACGAAAATCATCAATAAATACACTATCATGAGAACTATTTTCCCAGTTAATTGGAACATCAATGATATAGCGTCCAACACATTGCGGTTTAGTTTGTTCAAATAATGCGTCTATTACCACTTTTTCCTTGTTAGTTAGTTGAGTATGAGCTTGCTTCTCTGTAAAAAGAATAAGTCCCACAAGCATAATTATCAAAAAAAGTGTGATAATAATCCAATAGAGATGTCTAGTTAGTCGCACAGATATTAACCTCTATTATTTTACTGACTGAGAGTAAAGCGTTATCTAATAGATTCATGGTATTTTTGTGCCTGTTGATCACAATATATATCGTTATGTTAAATAATTTCGTATAAAGATATAAAATAATCGATAGAGATGGTGACTGAATATGTAGCGATTAATTAATGATACAACTACTTGATATTCAATCACCTAATCATAGTTTTTTTAGATTAAAATGCATTGGGTTTATAGCGTAGCGAGCCGACAATTCGATCCCAAATTTCAACCATTTGAGCTTGGTTATATCGGCTTTTCTTACTATTGTTGTCCATTCCAAAAGAAAGCCAAGGTTGTTGGTATGATGCAATAGATTCATTTGCGAATAAAATAAAATTGTAAGAAGGAAAAGGGTCACCTTGCCCATGAAGCTTTTGTGCACCTGAAATTAACCATTCTTGTGCTGGAATTTTTCCTAATAGCAATTCGCCTTTTTTTATTGTGCGTTGATTGGATTTGAGCAGTGCACCATATATACCGGGACTTCGATTTAATAATGTATCATCAGAACCTAAAATTGTATCATCGGTTTCTAAACCAAAGATAAGATCATCATTCTCATATGTATATGAAATTCTATTTTTATGGACATTACTATCATCAGCTATAAAACCATTGGGTATACAGATACCTTTTTCTGTTGGAATAATTGTATCATTGATGCGCCCACTTAATCGTGATATTAGTGATTTCATTTGAGCGAGCCGGGCGGGTTTTGTATTCATATCAAATTCTGAGAAGCCCGCATTTATATAAATTTTCTTTCGTTCTGAATATTTTGGATCTGATAAGTCAAGTATCTTTGTTGTAATGATGAAAGCGATATTATCTACATAAATATGAGCTTCTAACATACGGCTAAGATCATCTTCACCCGATATATTTCGGTCAAATATAATTCCTTTATTATCTGGTAGTTGGATTGATTCTTTAATAAAAGGCGCATTCTGCATTTCATTTTGAGGTTGATTGATGGCATCGTTGAGCTCTTTTTCCCTTAATTCAATGCGTTGTTTAAAGGCTGGAGGGTAAATAAATTTACTCTCCATCTTAAACTCATCAATAAAAATAAAGTCATTAAGTTGATTATTAAATGATATAGGAACATCTATCGTATAACGCCCTATACATTGAGGTTTGGTTTCTTCGAATAATGAATCTATTATCATTTTATCCTTTTGGGTTAGGAGAGGGGAACTTGTATAAAATCTCCATCCACTAATAGCAAGTAAGCAAACTATAATACCTGAAAATATTTTAAGATAATTATTGGCTTTCACTTGGTGGAATATCCTTAACCATTTTAGCAATGGCTCTTAGTGTAAATTGAATTGCGGGTTTATTAGAAATATGAAATAAGTTCGAGACGTCATAAGCACTTTGATGTTCTACATTAGTAGCGAGAATACTTTTAACTGCACTGCTCTTTTTGATGGCATCAAATGATTCGACGGGGACTGTTCCATCCCCAGGTGTTTCAGAAGAAATCAGTGTAAATTCTTGGAGCGGATATCCATCTTCTAGTACTCGCCTATTTTTTGTAGGTGCATCCCTAATTCCGACGTGAGGAGAATATTCAGCAGTAGAATGTGTTGGTTTCCATGTTAACTCACCATCGCTTTTTTCTTTTTTTCCATAAAAAATATAAGTT
>NZ_GG703825.1:8292-10087 GCF_000156395.1 Providencia rustigianii DSM 4541 | reverse complement strand
CATATAAATTCCTTAAAATGAAATGAACATATTTAATAGCTACAAACTATTTTTTATTGTTAAATTCAATGTTCAATTTATCGAGACCTAATCCTTTTTGCTCAGATACGTTTCCTAATGTGTCACTAGCACTAGAACTTTTAGCACCGTCAGCAATAATGCCAACAGGATGTGATAAATCAATTTGTGCTTCTTTGTCATAACTCACAAACTGAGGCTTAACTGCAAACTCAGAGCTTTCCCAAGATTGCATTGCAGTATTAATACTTTGCCCTCCGAATTTTTGCCACACAGCCCCTCGTTCAATGATTTTATCAGGTGCTGCGCATTCCACAGAACCGTCAGCAATACGGATATAACCACCGCCACTGGTTAAAATGATTTCTTTTTTAGCCTTGATAATGACTTTGCCATCATGACTGCTGATGCTTAAATCTTTTAATGCATCTAATGACATTTCGTCGTGTTGAGCTTCGATGGCAACTTTACCTTGGTTAGCAAAGATTTTAATGCCTAACTTTTGGGCAAATAGACTAATAATTTCACCTGCCGCAACCGTAAATTTTTTAGCAATGCTAAAATCGGTGCTTTTCTGTGCGGTTGCAATAATGTTTTCACCTGATGAAAATTGAATACTCTTAGGGGATGTATGTGCAATACCTTCAGGAGAGGAAACAAGCAGAGCAGATTGCTGAAGTTCATTGAGTGTTTCAGACAGTAAGACTTTTTGTGTTTGCAAATCAGCGAGCTCAGCTTTTGCAACGTTAGCGGCCTCTTTGAGCGATTCTGTCAGTTGCTGTGCTTGTTTTAACTGAGCGACCGCCTCTGCCATCGCCAACACATCTCCACCGGCTTTATCCTGCTTGTCGGTGGTAATAAACAACCCTTTGCCCGCACGAATTGCGCCCCAGCTATCTGTGCGTAACTCGAAACCGTCACCGCGTTGTTCGCGTTCGGCGTTCACCAAATGCCCAAGGTTTAACTGGGTTTTTCCGCCATATTCGGTGCTGAGCTTAATATGCTCTTGCCCGCGTTTATCCTCCATGCGCAGTTTGTTATTCGCAGGCGTACGGATCACATTGCGAGTGTTATTTTTATCCGTCACGTGGTCGGGATGACGGGAGTCATGCAGTGCGTGAGCGATATAAGGACGATCAGGATCACCTTCATGGAAGGCGATAGCGACTTCAGTCCCTTGAATTAGCGGGAAATGCATCCCGTAAGTATCGCCGGCGTAAGGTTTTGCCAAACGTACGGGCATACTTTCATAACCCTTAGTTTTATCATCACGATCTGCATCGAATTTAACCCAATAAAAGCCATGCTCATCTTGATGAGCATAAATATCTTGGTCTTTTACGCTGGTGACGCGCGCCATTAATGTTCCAGCAATGATAGGGCGTGGTTTGAGTGCAGGACGCCAGCACAGTGACTCAGTATAAGGCACAGCATCAAAACGCACGGTCAGCGCTTTGTCACGGCTGGCGGTAAAACGTAGGCGAGTAATTAGAATTGGCGATTTGAATACGCTGGGTAACGTCGAGCTGAGCGGGTTGTCTTGAATACTTAGCACTAATAATGGCGTCAGATCTGCTGCGCTACTTTCTCCGCGTAGTAAAGTCTGACGAGCCAAAAAACGCTCGTGATCGAGTCTTGCCCAGAAGTTAGCGGTTTCCGTTTCAGGGCGAATTTTATCCCCACGGGTTAGGTGGCGGCCTTTATAGTGGTAAACATCCCCGTAGTTGGTTTTCTCTCCATCACCGCGGGTCATGTCTGCAACGGCGGAGATTAAGGT
>NZ_GG703825.1:437-8192 GCF_000156395.1 Providencia rustigianii DSM 4541 | reverse complement strand
TATCGCTCAGCCCAGATGGGCTATTTAATGGTAGGGTTTTGTCATACACATAGCCGCGCTGGCTATCCGTAAAATGGAGGACTTCAGTTTGGGTTTCATCTTGCAAACCAAAGCGATAGAAAATACCCACTTCACTGAGTAAACGCTCAATAAATTGGCGGTCGCTTTCGTTGATCTGGTTAATTTGCTCGCGTTTTGGGTACTCTTTTTCAAGATGAAATTCGAACTCCCAGCCTTTGAAATTGTGCTCGCGTAGTATTTGTTCAACCACATCCGGAATGGATTGGTTAATAAAAAAACGGTGGGTACGAATTTGATGGCGAAGTAGCGCAAAAAAAGGTTCGATAACTAACTGGTAGCGAGCTTCATCCGCTGAGCCAGAGAGGCGACGGAAATCCGTGACCACCCCATGAACGCGCTTGGCAACACTCGGTTGAGTGGCGAGTCCCATTAAGTTATTTATCGGCGCAGAAAAGGTTAGACTGGCATTACGGCGCAATAATTGTTGAGCAGAAAGGTCTTGAGCGGTACAGGTAAACGTAATTTGATAGCGATAAGTGTCGCTAGCGGCTTCACGTCCCGTAAAATGTTCAACATCGAGTAGGTCTGAACAACCTTGAACTTCAAGGCGGTAACGATTTTGGCCTTGTAGCAGATTTTTTGCTGTATCGAGAAGACTCATAAGTTAACCTCCGAGATTTCACCAAAACTCAATGTGATTCTATCTTCTTCGCTATACCCTAAAGTCAGGCTTTGCGTTTGTTGGTGGTTGGCTTGGCGCATCAGTGTAAACCATGCGCGGGTTGGTAAGTCGGCCCCATTTTGATTAAATAATGATGGGCATAGACCATGGGCACGAGCCCAATCAATATCAGGACGTGCTGGATGAAAGTGCGTATTTAACTCTTCTTTTAGTGCAGCAAAGTCCGCATATGTCCGAGGATTGCCACCTAGTTGTAGTGTGTTTAAATCTGGATTCATAATTGTCTCAAACCGAAGAAAAGGAGGTGCAGTGATGAAAGATTAAAGCTGGTCGAATTGCTTTTTCAGATGGTGCAATAAAATACGCCCATCGGGCACAAATTCTGTGCCATAGCGAATTAAACCTTGCTCATGTAATTCGACCTCAAGGGCGTAATGCAGCGTGCCAAATGTATTTTGAGGTAAAAGTACCAAGGAGAGTGATTTAATGCGCGGCTCATACTTCAATAATGTTGCCGATAAAATGGTCATCATGTTATGAGCGCTGCCGGGTAAGCCTTGGATTATTTTACTCATATCGGGTAGACCATAATCGGGAAGGTGTTCGATACTGCCAGCTCTTGCATTGATAATTCGTCGAATATTATCCATTACAGAGACAATGACTTGATCTTGTTCTGAAATTTCATTGATATCTAACCCTCCCGCAAAATAGCCTGTCAACATTTCATACAATGAAGGTTGGGACATGGTTATTTATCTCCGAGAGGTTTTAACGTCATCGTATTGTCCGCTAAAGTCAGTAAACGAGGGTCATCGGGAAGTAGGCGTTTTTTCGGGATCACAACTCGCCAGTCATCAGTAATGAGGTCAGGGTGGTGGAACATGACCGCAATAGCCACATATTCAGCACCTTCTTCTAATGGCATATCAAGAGAGATTGACTCTCCGGGACGGATACGCAGGTCTTTCTGAGCGACTAAAGATGATTTTAGAACTTGGCTATCTTTCGCAAATAAAGATGCATAGTCACTTTCATTAAAGCTTTCAGTATCTTTTAATTGATAGACTCGAACGATGGTGGATAAAGAAGCCCCGGTGTCGTCAGTATTGAGGGCTGCACGAGCAACGAAATCTAAGTGGGCAACTTTAACTTGTTTATAAAATATGGCATTAGTGGCATTGCGAGTTCCATCACTCACCATCTGGGTTAATCCACAACCTGCAAGGCTTAAGGTCGCAATTAATATCAATGCGTTGCCGTAAAATGGCAGTAAATGTTTTTGTTTCATAGGAAAGTCTCAGAATTAAAATCGATAATTGGCATAGCGAATGTGCTGAGTATGTTGAGCTGATGGTGTCAAACGCTGATAACGTCCTAAGTTCAAGGTAATAATGTGATCAGGTTGATGACTATCGTTGCTTAATGGACCCATTACAGCGGTTCGACCTAGCTGAACACCTTGGCGAGATTTTGTGTTCAATGTGGCATTTGGAAGTAACGATCTCGGTAGTTTTAAGCAGAGCCGTGCATTAACTCGAGAGCCTAAATAGATATGCAATAATGCCATTAAATCTTGGTATAACTGACCGTCAGGCAGCCAATTATTGGCTTCTTCGTAATCTTGGGTCTCTAATGTAATTAATATTTGGCTATTTACATCAGTGGCATATTGACCCAATACGGGCTTGTTTTTCAATGTGATAGGTTTTTGGCATGACATTCCAGTCAAGCTGGGTTGCTCAATACGACGAGGATCATGAGGTTTCACTTTAACGCGAGTGAGCGGAGCTAATAATTTGACGAGGGAAATAACGCCTTCGGCTGTTCGTGTTGGGAAACGTAGAGTGCCAAGCAATGCAAGAAATCGAGATAAGGGGGCTTGTACATGTTGCTCGGAACCAGGAATACCGAGTCCAATTAAACCATAAAGATATTGGGATGTTTCATCTTGTCCCCCCGCCGAAAATGTTGCGGGATAAGAATACTTGCGCCAAATACGGTAAAACTGTGTTGTCAGCCGGTGATTGAAGATATCGAGAAAATCGGTGAGTGATTCAGTTCCATCACGAGCTTGAGCAATATCATCGAGATAGCTAGTCGGCAAGGGGGATGTAACCCCATATAGACCTAAAAAAGTCGTGCGGATACTTGGAGTTGCGCTATTACGATAGCGATCTTCGATATCCAATCCTTTAATTTCCGTCGATGGAAATCCCATCCCCCGATGAGGGCGAAAGCGCACTGAATCAGTTTTAGGATCTTGGGTGCTGCCTAATGGATGGATCTGCCTATTATTTTGTTCGAGGAGTTGGCATAGACGATAAAAATTGACGAGTGAAAGTCGCTCTCCCAGTGCATCAATCACTGGATTTACTGAGGATGATTCTCTGTCCATATTAGGCTATTCCCTGTTGGTAAAATATGTAAAGTCAGTTGGTTAAACAGATGCACATCGGTATAGAGGGCAAAAAAACGATTTAACATTTCACCGAATAAATGCATATCACCTTCTCCGTTAAATCCATTACTGTCTAAGGTGATATCAATGGCAATACCACGCTGTAAGAATCCTTTCTCAAAACGTTCAATAAGATGATGCTCGACATGGATCATGGCGTCTAACTTTCGACTATTGAGGTCGTCGTCACGCCAATCGTATAAAGCTAAAGTACCCCGCAATACTTCGACGTTATCCATCATATTGAGGAAACTTGCCCCCAGATGACTAAGGACACGCCAGTGGAAACGATCTTCTGCTGGTGGATAACAAGGCAATGTTGGTTTGCACAGATTACGTACTTGTAGAGCCGTTTGACGGGTTTCTTCGGTTCTATCCAGTAAGGTACTTTGGAGCGCTTTACGAGGCAATTGACCGTTAGTGCCGGTTAGCTGTAAGGAGAGTGTTTCGTTTTCCAGTACGGTAGTTGGCTGTTCATGCTCTCCCCCTAAAATTAACCACGTATCATGTAATCCAGAGACACTTCGCTTAACACGGGTATGGTAATAGTGCTCGGGAGCACTATGGCGTAACATGCCACCACGATGTCGAAAACTGCTAAATGGGACATAATTCACTTGTTCATGGCGTCGAGTTCCATGGACATTATCCACCGAGTAAATTTCGGTATACCCATCTTGTAGCCGCCGAGGACGTAATAAGTATTCGCTTTCTAGACCATTAACGGTTAACGGATCTGCTTCGATGCTAAATAGGTTAATGACGGGAACACTATGAAGTTTTAAATTATCGATTCCAAGGGGTAGGTCGCTGTCCCAAAGTGTATTGAGCACGATATCTAACTCAAAATAAGTGAGCGACTCTGGCAATGTAATTTCACCGAGCCCATTTAAATTGACGAAGAAAAATTTCTCTCGAAAAGAAAAATATTCCAGTAATAATTGATAACCGCTAAAGGTACTATCTGCTTTAGGCCAAAGTTGGTCAGTATCAGCAAACCCTCCAGGGGAAAACCACAATGGCAGTCGAATACGATCCGGGGTATTGGGTAGCTTAATGTAGGTGGCAGAAACGTGCTTGGTTAATGCTAAATGGAGTGCATAGGTGGTAGGAATATCACCAGCTAAGTAGAAAGAAATGGATTCCAATGACGTCTGCTTCCAATCAATCAATTTTCCACATTCAAAACGTAGGCGGATCACTGAGCGCCCATCGGGTTCTGTGGCTAAATTAACACTGGAAAGCGCGATAGGATTAAGATTTAAATCTTGAGTTGTTCGATAGCGACAAACCGTTTTCTTCGGTCCAATAGGGCGCGAAAGTACCTCAAAGTCTGCAGGAACCACTGACGATAATTTCATATCGTGAATAGTCGGTGATAATTCTACTATGGATAATGAAGGGATAGTTTGTAAATAATGAGGCCATAGTAGGCTGACTAATCCTTCGGTTAATTCGGGTAGGTCATCATCGATTTTCTGGCGTAATTGCCCCATGGAAAAAGCAAAGCCTTCAAATAAGCGCTCGACAAACGGGTCTGGAGTGCCAACCTTATCTAAATCGAGCAAGGCAGCGCGATCTGGATGTGCTTGAGCAAATTCTTTTGCTGCTTCTCGTAGGTATCTCATCTCCGCATCATAATATCGGAGGGTTAAATCATCCATTTGAGTCACTCTTTTTTATTAAATTAGGGATATAACACCAGCGCACGCACAGCATCTAACTGTGTTAATTGAGCGAGTAGCTCAGCCATTTGGTGTTGCAAATCGGTTTTATCGGAAGGTGTTCGTTGGGCTTTGCTGCGTAAAAGTTGCAGTTGGCGAGCTTTAACTTCAAATAGAGAATGGGGTTCCCAATCAGCTAAATGCATTTGTTCCGCGCTATTGTCTAATTCACGCAATAAATTGAGCGCTAAATCATGGCGAGCAAATTGTTCTGCTACCCTAGCCATGACTAGTTTTAATAGCCATTTTTGGCGTACTGTCTGTATTGATGGGTGTGAGATTAGCCAAGCAAGTGCAGCTTCGATACCATCACTATCAGCTTGTGTAAGTGCTTCTTGTTCTAGCGCCAATACAGAGGCATTATCACCATCATCTGCCCCTTGCGTAGGCATATGGTGAAGAGATGATAAGTTATCTTCAAGGATATGCTGTTTGATCCAAGCCTGTGTGACTTCATCTGCAAATGGGGTTCCATCTTCCCAAGCCAGCGTTTCTAAACCGGGTAATCGAGTTAAAAATTGTTTGAGGTCGGATGCGATAACGTCAGCCCAGCCATCCCATGGAGCTGGTGATTTACTCAATGCTTGATATAAATACCATTGCACATCAAGCCAAAAATGGTTGACGCCCTCGGTGAATAGACGGTCTGCCTGCTCGGTTAATTCTAGCCAATTCTGTTGGAGATACAGACGTTTTAATTGTGCTCTCGCATCAGAGCGTGGAGGTGTCAGGCGAGTGCATCCTTGCTGATTTTGCGGCGGGCATTGGTGTAATGTATCCCAGCGAACCGATTTCATTAATCGATGCCCCGATAACCAGCCATTAGGCTGATTACGCAAATAACTGGCAAGAACTTTGGCTTGATCCAAGAGTTCTCGACCAGATTGAATTGGGGATATTGGACTGAGACTGGCTGATGGACTTGAAGTTTGTTGGCTACGTACGCCTTCGCTGGCTTTGATATTTTGAGGAATAACGCTATCAGCACCACCAGATTGCGCTAGGCGATTTTCTAATGCTCGCAACAATGGCGAAAGATTAGGGCGGTTAGCTTCTTCCCAATGGCTAAATTCATCGATGATGGAGCCAAGCAGAGCAACAATACGAGAAAATTCATTGCTATCAACCTCTGGATAGAGGGATAAACTGTCGAGAACACGTTGTCCGGCTAGCCATTCAATGGCAGACTTTCGGCTATTGGCACGGCTAGGAAGCAGGGTGTCATGGTAGCGATTGAGTAATCCAGCAAGTAATCCTAGCCCATCTGCAAAACCGGACTCACCTTCTCGATGTAATCTTGCCCAAATGTAGTAGGTCACTACACGAACATCTTTGCATACATTCGTCAGTAAATTTTCTGCAAGAGTGCCGATTAATTCGGTATCTGATCCGGAGAGCTTATTCACTTCCTCTCTCATGCGCTCAAAATCATCGTCATAACCAGGGTCTTCCCCTACTGGAGTGTCAGCAGTGATGGGTAGCAACCAACGCTCCCATAATGACACTTGCTGTTCCACCAATTGGGGCGCGGCAAGAGGAGTTCCTGTAAAGCAGGCTGTGCGTAATGCGGTTAATAAAGGCATAGGTGATGTCCTATCGACGCTAATTCAAAACGATGGTATTCATGATGAAAAGCTTATTATGACTGAGTTGATGAACTTGAAGACTGAAGATCATTTCCAGATATTTTGGATAAAATATGAGTAAGAATTTGATTAAAATCCTCACCAGCTAACATTGCTTTACGGTAGGTAATTTTTCTATCTAATGTCGGGGTAACTATGTGTAGCTTTAATATTTTATCATTATTCTTCAGTATGTTGACGCAGCTAAATGGCACTAAATATGTTTTAGAGTATAAGTTTGGCGTCAGAATAAGGTTATCTTGATCAAGTCCAATAAGAATACGGTTCTTTAAACGTTTTAAATTACATAAGGTGACAATACCCGCGACAAATAAAAGCCAACCGAACCCCAAACCAAGAAAGGCAATAACTCCACCAAGAATGATGTATAAAATTGACATGAACTGAATTTGATTAGTTCTGAATAAAATTTGGATATCGGCTTGAGTGTCTGTGAATTCAATTAAACTTCCGTTGGTACGATTTTCATAAGCATATAAGTAGCCAGTAATAAAAATCAAACTTAATGGCAGCATTATAATTGAGCTAAGAATAGCGATAGTTAGTCCTATTTTAGGAAATTTATCCAGAATGAATAAGCTGATGATTTGCACTAGAATAGCAACCATAAAGGGTATTTTAACCCAACTCATGACTTCCATTAGACGGCGTTCATCATATGAAAGAGTCCATTGCAGGTCAGGGTCTCCGAGTAGCAAACTAGTCGAGTACCAAATAATACCCAGTAATAAACAATTTATAACTAAACCACAGTAAACAACGGTATTGAATTTTTTCATTGAAGCATCCATTCATTAGTCCAAAAAGATTTTTTCAGGGAGAACAAAATTGCGCAGTTTTAATAAGGCTAGCGGGCCTTGCCCCATTTCTGTACGAAGTTGGTAATTCAGCGAATAACCTTCTTTTGTGTTCCATGTCACGGTATAGCTGCTGGTGCTGCCCGCATAAGGGGCAATATTGGCGGTTTCGAGTAAACGGATCAGGCCCCAGACACCACGATGATCTCCGTACAATTTGGTGCCTGATGAGGTGGTCATCCACGTTAAGGATGCACCAGACGCCACCGTATCGGCTGGCCAAACAAAACGTTGCCATTCCGGGAATTGGTTATCGTAAGTGAGATTTTGTTTAACCCTTTCGGTTTCCAGCTTTGACGGGTTTCTTCGGTTCTATCCAGTAAGGTACTTTGGAGCGCTTTACGAGGCAATTGACCGTTAGTGC
>NZ_GG703825.1:0-337 GCF_000156395.1 Providencia rustigianii DSM 4541 | reverse complement strand
CGCACATCGCTCATCAAGGATAGCTGGTCAATGGTATCCGATAAACTTTCGGTTTGGCGCCACTGTAAGCTGTTGAGGAAGTTAAGCCAGCTATCGGAGAAATCAGCAAAATAACGGTCAGTTAATTGTTGTTTCAAGGCTTCAGGGGAGATGTCCTCGCTGAGGTCATGCTGGTTATCGCTCAATACCCAATCAATTTCATTACGGCGGGATTCCACCACTTTTTTAATGGCGGGCTCGATGGATTCTTCCCAGGCTTTGCGGGTAAAGGTGCCCAGAGACAAACTCATCGGTGGTAAATAAAAAGCTGGCATCGGTATCGCCCGTCATGTCATCC
>NZ_GG703826.1:13679-14718 GCF_000156395.1 Providencia rustigianii DSM 4541 | reverse complement strand
GCTTTTCACCGTTCATTTCCAGTCGGAAATAAGTCGGTTTTACGCTCAGTTTGGTTTGAGAGTTATCCCCCTCTTTCACGTTACCGGAGTCAATTTCGCTGTATCGACCACGTACGACGATTTCAACTGCTTGGACTTCTCCAATATCATCACGTTGGACTGACCCATTAAATCGCAGTTGGACACCATCAATAGTTTCAATTCCCCACTGGCGGTAGATTTGAGCCTCCATCCCGCCAAGAGTAATCTCCATATCTAACGCGCCATCATCCAGCCCCATATCAATTTGAGCTGAGCCATTCATGCCGCCGCCGCGATACGCTTCAAATTTACGAGTCAGTTTGGGTAAAGTGACTTCCTCGGCAATACCCATATAATTTTGACCATCATTAAAGATGTTCATGTGTTTAAACTTGCGTGGTAACGCCATGACTACCCCTTAATTTTCGAGCTGAAATCTAACAAATAACGATCAGTGATCCGCTGGCGCAACATCAAGTTTTCGAGTGGTGCAACTGGTGTATAGTCATAATCAAGATAGGCTTTGCCACTCTTCAACTCTTCTTTAACGTTGATTTTTTCATCAAACCAGCATTCACCGCCCAACAAATACCCTTGGTTTGTCATGGCGCGTAATTTCGCGTTGATACCGTCGATAATGTCTTTCACTAGCGTTGGTGTCAGTGGCTTGTCAACCGCCCATGCCTGACCTTCTGCGATGGTATCTGCCAGCACTTGTGCGGTACGCGTGTAAGATTCAAAGGCAAATAATGGATCATCGGAACAAGTACGAGAACCCCAGAATTTAAATCCATCATTACGGATCAGTGTCGTGATATCGTTTTCGTTAAGCAAACCAGCGTCCGTGGCTGGGTCTTGCAAGTCCCATGACACATCGGCAGAAATACCCGTGACACCATTGACCCCTACGTTAGATAACGTTTTATGCCAGCCCATCTCGTTGTCGATTTTTGCACGTAACCCCAATGCAGTTGCCGTTGCATAGATATTACTTTCTGCATTAGCGACTGTGTCCCAG
>NZ_GG703826.1:11539-13579 GCF_000156395.1 Providencia rustigianii DSM 4541 | reverse complement strand
CCCGCTGCTAGTGAGATATCTGCACTTAGCGGCTTATTGTTCACTTTTCGCGTACTAGGCACTCGACCATTCGCATTATTATTGGCATTAGTTGCCGCAGTATTAGCAGCATTGGCTGTTACCTGTGCATCTGTACCGGCTTTTTTCGCATCAGCAACTTTAGTGTCCGTTTCTGCCTTGGTGTAAGCGCCAACATCACCCGCTGCCAGTGAGATATCTGCACTTAATGGCTTGTTGTTTACTTTTCGCGTACTAGGCACTCGACCATTCGCATTATTATTGGCATTAGTTGCCGCAGTATTAGCAGCATTGGCTGTTACCTGTGCATCTGTACCCGCTTTTTTCGCATCAGCAACTTTGGTGTCCGTTTCTGCCTTGGTGTATGCCCCAACATCACCGGCATTCAGCGTGATATCAACATTTAACTGTTTGTTATTAACTTTACGAGTGACAGGAACAGCGTCAACATCACTGGCTGTTAACGAACTAATTCGTTTATCTAAAACTTCAATAGCATCATCAACATATTTTCGTGTTGCTAATACGACTGTTGGATCAATTTTAAGCGTGACTGATTCCGTGTGGCTGACAATAAGAACAACACGAATTGTTTGAGTACGCCCCGACCCTTCAACCAATAACGGCTTATAAGTTTCTGGGCAGTTGGCAATAGCAACTAATGCCCCTGACTTATCAAACAAACCAATCTCACGAATCCACCAACCGCCCTCATTCTCAGGAATAACCTGTTCTGCGATGATTTGATTCGGGTTTACTGGATCAATAAACAGAGTATTAATCGCAGCTTTTCGACGTTCATTAATGAGTTTCGTTTGCTTGGTGTCCGGTGCCGGCAATGAGCCACCACCATCACCGACTGACATATGTGTCAATTCAATCTTTGTGCCGAGAGCTGTCGCCTCTGCAAGCACTTTCTCACCATAGGTAGTGAGTAATGCAAAATATTTCATTGGAGAGTAACCCTCATTTCATCAATAACATGGACTGCCGCACCGGTGGAGATAGCACCACCAACACTGATCACATCCGGCGTATATGGATAAACCGTCAGTTCATCCCCGCCATAGCTTGCAGCCGCACAAAAAATATTGCCTTTAGTTTCCAGCTGAATAGTTAGCCCGACGAGGTGTCGGCTTGCTGGCTTTGCATCGAAAATAAGCGCTTCTAGCTCTCGATACATTTCTTCGGTAATACCAGTTTCCAATACACCAATATCAAGACGAAACGTGCCGGCGGTTTCATTGGTTTTCCACCACTCAATCACACGGATCAAATAACCCAATGGCTCAACTACTCGGCGCAGCGCTCCAATTGTGCCCTTGTGTTTATGAATAAACATCGCCGCTTTTATCGCGTCTCGCTTGGCTTTCTCTGTCCAGTTTTTATCCCACCGGTCAACACTGAATGCCCATGCCAGATACGGCAGTAAATGCACCGGACATTTATCAGGATTCCAGAGAATACGAATGGGGATCGGCACCCGTTCTATTTCAGCTAAAGCCTTCCCAGCGGCAAGCTCTAAGGCTGACGACCCAACTGGCAGTAAACGGCTATTCATCCGAGCCACCTAGCTCAATATTTATTCCAGTACAAAAACTGGCTTGCGTCTTATCGAGTTTGATATCTGCCTTTGGTGAAATCAGCTCAACACGTTGCACACCTTGAACATGCAAGGCGGCATAAATCGCGCTCAACACAATATCGCGCCCTAACCGGTGCTGTTGATTGGTATAGTGTTTTAGTTGTGCTTCTGCCGCTTCCATAATCGGCTCGTATTCAGGGGATGGATAACAATAAATTTTCGCGACGATTTCATAGTCAACAATCACGGCTGACTGCACGGTCACTCGGTCAGCAACAGGGCGTACATCTTCATCATTTAAAGCTACATCAACGATTTCAATTAAATCTGCCGGCGCGACACCATTACCCTCCCGCGACAAAACAGTCACCGTCACACAAGCTGGGGATGGACTAACCACTGAGGCATCAGCAACGCGACCATCTGCACTGCGAGCG
>NZ_GG703826.1:2234-11439 GCF_000156395.1 Providencia rustigianii DSM 4541 | reverse complement strand
AATGCCAATTTCTATATTAGCTCTATGCGTTTTTTTCTGTGTTATTTCTTTAAGTAACCATTCGTAAACACGCATGGAATATTTGTTTTCAAAGGATTTAACATGTTCAAGATTGTATTTAATGAATTTTTTTAGCTGGAATAAATACGGTAGAATATCCTCACTAAAAACAAGTTCCAATGATTGATTTTTTCGGCTAAATCTAGCGAAATTAACCCATTGAAATATAGTTTTTTCTATATCCCCTGTAGGGTAAATTATTTCTACCGTACGAGTCATTAGTTCACTAGTGGCTTTGTTCAGCCGATGATATGCGTTATCTAACGATAGCCCCATCATTTGAGCATATTGCTGATAAGTGAAGGTGACTGTTCTATCTTCTCTGGTAGGGTTTTCCTTCGTTGGATTCAACAGAGCTACACAACAAAGAATCAACTTTGTTTCATGCTCAGTTAAATCATATCGACTAACTGCCAGCTCATTTGCTTTAAACACGACTAACTCAGACATAGCTAACCTTAAAGTGGACTATATAAATATGAATCCACTTTACCACATTGTGGACTCTTGATAAATAAGTCCACAATGCGTGGTTTTGTGTGAATACTATGATTTTTAGTCCACATTTCTTTTAAATACTATGATTTTTAGTCCACGCTTTATGATTTTTAGTCCACATTTAAGTAATTAAGTTTTTTAAAATCAACAACATAAAAACACTAGAATAAAGAAAGAATAAAAGATAAAAAAGAATAGATCCCAGCCCTGTGGATAAATCAGAAAACTGCCGTCGATTTGTAGTAGTTAAAAGGATGTCGCAAACAACGTTTGCTCCTTTTCAAAACAAACCTAAAACACCTCTAGTAGCTCCCTCGCCTTGCTCGGGCAACTCGCTGCCCCTATCTTTTGTCTCCGACCGTCCAGCCACTGCGCCGCTGTTTTTTCCGTGTCATTGAGTTCGCTTCGCTCACGGCTCAATCAGGAGGGGATTGTCTGGGCTTCTGTGGCACGTTTTCAGTATTGGATGATAAATTCCATTGCCGAGCCAATAAAACCTCGCCACGGACTTTCTGTGGCGTTTTAGAGGGTATTAACACCCTGTTCTAATCTTCCTTTTTCTGATTGAGTAATACCTGCCCCTTCAATTTCCATTCTTCCCACTTGGGATTATCACGGGATAATTCATGCAAGCTGGCTAATGCGCCCAGTAGTTTCGCGGGGTCATCCACCGGTTTACCCGTTTGACTGTCCACTAACCCTGCCATAATCAGTAATCCCGCCGATTGATAAAGGGCATGGTCACGCGCTTTACGGGCGGCTTTAGCTTCTGCACGTTTCTCAGCATGTATCAGGTTCATCACCTTCGTGCGGGCTTCCTGTGCTTTTTCTGCTGCCCGCTCTGCCTGAATTAACAAGGAGAGCGTTTTTATTTCTTGGGCGGTTTTATCCGCTTTATCGTGCAATATCACCAATAAACGTTGTTGCTCATTCGGTGATTTTAAACCACGGATATATTGCACTCTGTCTGTGAGCCATTTTGCTTGTTTTTCGGTTTTCATCTTTACCACTCATGCTATTTTTTGAATGGAATAATTATGCTCATGATTGGCAACTCAGGTCAAATTCCACTACAATCCCTATCATCTTTTTTATTGATAGGGCGCACTTAGACGTTTCTTTACTTCGTTCAGAAACGGTGCGCGCTTGCAGCGGGCGAAAACAGCATGGCATCTTATCATCTCAGCGTTAAAACCGGCGGGAAAGGCAAAGCCGCTTCCCATGCCGATTATATTGCACGTGATGGCAAATATGCCCGTGAAAAAGACAATGACCTTGAGCACAAGGCATCGGGCAATATGCCTGCATGGGCAGCGCATAAACCGTCCGAGTTTTGGAAAGCCGCTGACACGTTTGAACGTGCCAACGGTTGCACCTATCGTGAAATTGAAATTGCCCTGCCGCGTGAATTGAAACCTGAACAACGCCTTGAGCTTGTCCGTGATATTATTCGACAGGAAATTGGCGACCGGCACGCCTATCAATTTGCCATTCATAACCCGAAAGCGGCGATTGAAGGCGGTGAACAACCGCACGCGCATATTATGTTTTCTGAACGGCTTAATGACGGTATCGAGCGTGACCCGCAGCAGTATTTTAAACGGGCGAACAGTAAAGAGCCTGAGCGCGGCGGCGCGAAAAAGGTGCGGTTCGGCGAAACGCCGACCGAACGCAAGGAATACCTTATCGCGCAGCGGGAACGTTGGGCAACATTACAAAATAACCATCTTGAGCGTTATCAGCATCCTGACCGTGTGGATGCGCGTTCCCTGAAAGAACAGGG
This sequence comes from Providencia rustigianii DSM 4541, assembly GCF_000156395.1. Lineage (GTDB taxonomy): Bacteria > Pseudomonadota > Gammaproteobacteria > Enterobacterales > Enterobacteriaceae > Providencia > Providencia rustigianii. The sequence continues at coordinate 9,098 of NZ_GG703826.1, read as the reverse complement.
GCTTGAGCGTGAGCCGGAGCGACATTTTGGCGCGGGACAGGTCAGGAAGTTTGAACCTGAGCAGTTACACGCGGTGATGGAGCGCAGAGAAGCGGAGCGACAGGCTCAGCACTGCCGTGATGAACGCGACAGCGTGATTGATGTGACAACGTCATTACGGGAAGCCCTCGCAGAGCGGGAGAACGTCACTGAAACTCCTAAATGGGATGTGACGCAAGATGAGGCTCAGGGCAGAACGTTTGATTTTGAAAAAGAGCCTGAAAAACTAACACCATTGGTCAATGATGTCTTGAGTGAGATACAAGAAGAGATTGACCTTCAATCCTTGATTAATGACTCGATGGCAGAGTTTCAGAATATTCATCAGGAACTGGTCAGGCAACAGGAGCGTGAGCGACTGGCTGAGAAGCAACGCCAGCAGGAAAAAGAACGGCAGCGACTCGCCGAGCAGAAACGACAAAAGCCGGATAAAGGCTGGTCATTTTCTCGATAGACAGGATTAAATATGAACGATGAGATTAAAAAAATTGCCGCGCTGATTGGTCATCAGCAAGCACAAGAGAAACGCGTTGCTGCATTGATTGATGAATTTCAGGCGGAATCAGCTAAATTAAGCCGCCAGACAGCACAATTGGCGCAAGTGATTCATGAACTGGACAGTGCCTCCGGTAAGATGACCGACACGGTCAGGCAATCGGTGAGTACTGCTTTAACTCAGGTTGAGAAAGAACTCAAACAAACGGGATTAGAGCAGCAGAAACCTGCCGTCAATGCGCTGAATCAGGTGGTTACAGCGGCTCATGAATCCGTCAGTGAAATACGACGTGAAATGTCGCGTTATACGTGGAAGTCTGCGATTTATATTGTTTTGACTATGCTTGCGGTCATGGGGAGCTGTCTCTGGGGGGTGTTTTATTTTATCGACAGTGGCTATGACCGAATTGCAAAAATGCAGCGCATGGAAGCGGTCTGGCAGAAAAAAGCCCCGCTGGCTGATATCTCCACGTGTGACGGAAAACCTTGTGTGAAAGTAGATACCAGTCAGTCATACGGCGATAAAAAAGACACGTATCTGATTATCAAACAATAAAAAAACGGCGCTGAATACGCCGTTTTCCCGTGCAAGTCGTCAAAGTAGCGAGGTGGTTTCGAGCGGTTCGCCCTCATTCAACCTGTTCTGCATGTCGGTGACGAATGCGTCCATCTGACTGTTGGCAAAGAATTTAATTCCGATCAGTCTGACGTCCTCATTTTCATCAATCACAATGCGTTCACGGTCATTCAGAGTTTCCAGCATTCGTTCTTTCCATGCGTCATCCAGCAACCTGTCATCACCTTTCGGCTCAAGGAAAACCTGCCAGTAAGCATTATCCGCATGGCGCGTCAGTATCATGATGAAATCCGGCATAAAACCGCGTACACCGCCGAATTCTGTCAGCTTAAAGCGCGTTGACTGCTCATCGTTACGCAGCACGTAAATATCGTCGTAACGGGCTTTGAGTTTCGGCATAAAGGTTTCCAGCGTTTTCACCAGACGATGCTCGAGCTGATTCAGTATCGCATTGTCATACACGTACCATTTTTTACCGATCGTCTGCGCGGCAGTGATTTTCTGGTTAATGATAACCGACGGGTCAATGTGCAGGCTGTAGTCTTTGATAACGTCTTTCACCGGCTGGCTGATAAAGCGGTACGTGCCCTTCACCTTCTGATCATTGCGTCGCACGTTATCTGCAATACGCAGCAGGACGGTTTCCAGAAGATGCAGTTTTTCTTTTGCCGGTACAGCAGAAAAATCCAGCGCTTGCGGCATGGTGACAGTGATGACCAGTTTGCCTAGATAGTCCTTGCTATTGATAAACTCACGAATACCGGTCAGCTTTGGGAAAAAGCGTTGTAGGTTATCCAGTGCGTAGAAACGGATTTTCTGCATCGCCTTACGGTAAAAACGCGCATCCAATACCAGCGGTTCGTCTTTTGTAATACCCCCCGTTGTTCCTGTCAGGTTGTCCAGCGACTCTTCACCGGCAGTCTGGTACGGTATTTCAAAGCGCGTTTCCAGTGAGTAGGTTTCCCAGCAGCGGCTGCTGCTCTCGATTTCTTCCACTTCGTTGAAGTACAGCTTTCCGGTCTGATACACGGCAGATTTTTTAAAGTCGGCTTTCAGTCTGGCATGCTCAACCGTGCCACCGCCATCCTGATGCGCGTCAATGTCTGCTTGTTCAAGGGATGCGTGCAGCGTTTTGATATACGCCGGTTCATTGATGGTGTGGTAGTGAAGTTGCTCCAGTACGCTTAACGCTTTTGCGCTGTTATCAAACCGGCGGGTGAAGCTCCGTTTACCGTCATAAACGAACGGGTAGTAACGCGCGCCGCGCCCGATAAGCTGGGCTTCGCTGTCCGTGCCGGTTTTGCTGCTGCTCGCCTGCTCACTGATACGGACAATGTCATAGAGGTTGAGTACGTCCCAGCCTTCATTGACTTTCGCCACGGCGAATACGGCTCTCACCGGATTATCGACTTCTTCCAGTGTGTTCAGCAGAACGGGGTTTTCTTCCAGCAGGTCTGATTTATTGACGTTCAGCAGGTTGAAGTCGTTAAAATCCTCCTGAATCTGCCCGATAATCGCCACTAAATCGCTGTCAGCGTAACGCTGAATCACTTTGTGCCAGATACTGGTGTCAGAGCTGAGCTGCACTTTTTTATTCGACAAGTGGCGTCTGACGCTCTCCGGTGTCAGTGCCGCAATCAGTTGCGAAAACTCATCCTGTTTTGCTTTTGATATCGCAATCTTGTTCGACTTGAACAGAATGACCGGCTTGAAGCCGGTAATGCCGTTATCCGCCGCTGTCAGCTTGCGGTACTGGCTTAACAGCACCGCATCGAGCATCTTGTCGCCGTCGTTCTGGTTGGCTTCCAATAGCATGACTTTTTTCGAGTAACCGTCTGACATGAACTGTTTTAAATCATACTGATACACTACTTTATCACGATATTTCTGCCCGATATCTTTATTCGCGAGGTCAATGGTGGCGGTGAACTCGAACAGGCGGTTATCCGGTCGCAGGTCGAGAATGTTCTCAATCGTGCGCTCCCACGTCTGCTCCTCGTTCTCCGGTGAGTTTTTCGCTTTGCCTTTTGCTTTGGTGCCGGCGTTGAAGTGATGCGCCTCGTCACCGAGCAGGACTAATGGAATTTCTTTTAAATCCTCGTAGGTGATGCTGTTCTCACGATAGCTGTTCATCTCGTCGTGCATCTTATGGATGGTCGAGAGCTTGAGGTAAATTGTGTTGCGCTCAGGTACAGACGGGAACGTCTCCACCGGGGCTATAATGATTTTTTCCCCGTCGATTTCCACTTCCTGACTGAACAGGTATTTCGGCGACTGCGGGTTAAGCAGGTTCTCACGGGTCTTCTGGATTATCGCGTCGGTATGCACGAAAAAGATAAAGTTCTGATACCCGTACGCTTTAAACAAATAGAGTATCGTGCCCGCCATCACCATCGTTTTACCGGCACCGGTTGCCATGTGAAACAGCAGGTGTCGGTAATGCAGTATTGCCTCATCCCGCTTGCGCTGCGTGTAATGCAGATAGCGCAGCGCGCCGTGCTGATACGGGCGCAGGGCATCCTTCAGGTTCGCCTGAACGTAATCCGGTGTCTCATAGTGGTCATGGAACAGACCCGGTTCATCAAACTGCTTCAGTCTGTTAAACAGCAGCTTCTCACCGCCGGCTGACTTCGGTTTCTTCGCCATACCGTCACTCCATCCCGTAGAAGCTGCGGGTAAAGGCTTTGTCACTTTCTGAGATGTTCAGGTCGCTGTCATCCATCTCGGCGGCGTTCACATAAAGCTGATTTTTATCGAGGATTTCAATCAGCAGTTGCTTCTGTTCGTGCAACTCCAATTCACTGAAAGCGACTTTACGCGGAATACCGTCCATTTCATACTCAGCAGACAGGACGTTTTCCAACGCCACCTGATAATTGAGATGTGCTTCTGTTTTCATCACCGCAAAGAGTTTTTCGAGTTCTTCATTGGATTGGGCTTTCTGGATTTCATGCAAGAAGTAGGCGTTCAGTTCCATCAGTTCGGCGTAGACAAAACTGCCGCCTCCCTGCCAGTTAACGTCTTTTGATATGCCTGAATTGTCACCATTAACAACATTACAAAGCCTTCTTATTGCAAGTGTTTCAGCATAATCCATCTGTTCGATACCAATGTAATTCCTTTTCATCTTGTGTGCGACAGCACTCGTAGTACCGCTGCCAAGATGAAAATCCAATACAATGTCATTTTCATCTGAAAATAAAGAGATTATTCTCTGTAATAGCATTTCTGGTTTTTTACCAAACCGAAGAGATATGTCTTCACCGCCCTCTTGAAATACATTATTTATACCTATATCCGTCCAAATATCACTAATTATAGATGATGGCTGTTTTTTGCCATTTATTACTCTTATTTTGTCTGAGGCAAATATCAGCTCCCTCCCATTTAATACATATTTCCCATCAATATATAAAAACTTACCCCTAGGTTCCTTTGGGTAGTTTTTACTTCTATTTATAGCGGTTTGAAATATCAAGTTTGCATTTTTTAATTTAAATTCTTCTATTTGCTTCTTGTCAGCAGTATCTATGCCTGACTCTTTTATTGCAGTATTTAATGATATAGATTCCCATTCTGTTTCGTTATTGGAGTTGTTTTTTTTAATGAAATTGTTATATCTATTAAATGCAAAATCCCAACTCACAGGAATGTACTGAGGGTTTATTTTTATATTTTTTGAGTCTTTGTTATATATTAAAATATGTTCTTTTATTTTTGGTATTGTTGTTGATGAATGACTCATTTTTACACCGCTTAGATGAGCCATTTGTATGCAAATTGAGCTTTGGAAGTTATCTTCTCCAAAAATTGAGTCGCATAAAACCTTTAGGTATGAGAATTCTATATCATTTATTTGTATGCAGATCGTGCCTTTTTCACTCAAAAGATCTTTAGCTGCCTCTAATCTATTTTTCATGAAAGTTAACCATGTTGTTCGGTTAAATCTATCATTGTATTTAAAAGCATCATTTCCAGTGTTGTATGGCGGATCGATATAAATTAACTTTACCTTTCTTGAGAGGGTTTTTCTTAATGAATGCAAGGCTATTAGATTATTTCCTTTGATTATTAAGTTTTCGTTATCGTGAAAATTGGTAATGTTATTTTCAATGTTATCTTTAGTGTAACGTTTTGCATTAGTTAATGCCTTTGGTGAGAGAAGACTATCAATCTCATCACGAGCAATAATGTCATTGTAATAAACCTCATCTTTACCTTGATTTTCTTTAGTCATACCGCCTTCAAGTACACAGTCTTTAAATGGGAAATCCAGTACCACGTCAGAGCTGTAATCAAGGTATTTTCCTTCACTGGTTAATCCCACTTTGTTGCGGTATTTAGTGAAGCTATTAGCCCAGTATTCTTTGTATTTTAATAGGCTACACAGCTTGTCAAAATCAAAAATAAAAATACCGTCAATATCCGTTCCATAAACGGATTTAATTTTTTCATTTGCCACTAATGCTTTGATAACGTCCGGCTGTTTGCGGTTGATTGCGTCAATCACCATCGTTCGGTGCAATTCTTTACCATTCCAAAATTGCGAGAACGCTTTTAATACTTTGTTCAGTTCACGGATTAATTCAGTTTGCATGTCATTGCCTTATGACAGATTGAAATATGAAAAGGATTATAGGGGAAGGTTGAAGATACAGAAACAGGCTCATCATTGAACAGTGATAAAGTTGGGGAAAATACGGCAATTTAACATAAACATGCTTAAGCGCACACCCGCTTCCGGTTTCATCCTGAAAACACCCTGAACAGTTCAAAACTGTCTCTTTCCCTGCCGAAAATACCCCGTTTTATTGTTACTTATTTGTTATCAAGATCGTGATGTCGTTTTCAGTGGGAAAATAATGCCAACCGGCTATTTTTTCCAGAATTGCCATGATTTTTTGGTAGGCACTGATGCAACTGGTTCAGGTGTTGTTGGTAGCTTGGATTCGATTAACAGCATTGCTTGTTTCAGGCTGTCTATATGCTCGTCCTGACGTTGTAATTCTTTATTTTTGCTTTCAAGCAGTTGCTCTAAAAGTGCAATTTTTTGTTGTAACAGTGCAACGGATTGATCTGTTTTAGGTGTTGCATCGTGCTGCATTGCATCGCTTTGCGACAGTGTTGCATGTGTCGCCGTTAGTGAGCCGAATACACGAATAAGCTCTGATGTATCTACTTTTTTTGTGTTTGTTGCATCAGAAATTTGCGACAGTTTTCCTTGCTTAATATAGCGATGTATTGTTGCTCTGTTTTTTCCAGTTAGTCTGGCTGCCTCTGTAACTGATACCAGTGCCATAGATACCTCAGATCCGTCCGTATTTAGCTAAAATTTTCTCTAGCGTGGCTCGTTGTTTTTGAGTCAGCCATGTAAATGAGCCGTTTAGATCATATTTGCTCTGCATGTCACTCAGAAATTTAGCTTCAAAGCCGGTAAGCTGAATTTTTGCAGTTAAAGCATCATGCAATGTTGTTTTTAGTCCCTCATGAAGACGATTTTCAGGCGTTAAACGGATTGCCTTATCTTCTTTTTTTGATACTGGATCTTTAGCTAGCTCTGTCACAAGGTCAATTTGTTTATCCAGTTCAACCTGAAATATCAACGTATCAGCAGGGCGACCGCGTTTTTTAATAGCTAACGTCATGTTGCTGTAGGTATTTATATCTTTCTCTACTAACTTTAATATTTTTTTATTGAAGTCCCTGAGATCTTTATATTTTTTTTCTAACATTAACATGAATTTAAAATCATC
>NZ_GG703826.1:1461-2134 GCF_000156395.1 Providencia rustigianii DSM 4541 | reverse complement strand
ATACCCGTTAATACAAATGCTGTCGTTAACTCACCGCCGATAGCTAGGATAATCACTTGCTCACCAACACTCGGCGCATTCATTGTGCGAGTACTACCGGCACGCAATGTTATCCAGTTAAGCCATTCCGTTTCTAAATCACCGATTTGCACGCGACACCCTTTTTTGACATCAACGGCAGTGACAACACCAATACGGATCATATTTCGTATTAAACGATAAACATCAGCGGACATAGCACGTTATTTCTCTTGTGAAATGGCATTTAAAGTCAATTGGCGAACTAAGTGTTGCCAGCAGCCTAAACAGGTAAATAACGGGACTAAAAACCATTGACCGATGAGCGTTAATGTAAACAAAGCAAGTAAATTTAATGCATTAGCATAGCGATAAACGGTGTTATCCATCGGGACAAGGCTCAGAGGGAAACCGTCTAATTGATAGTGCTTTGTTTGTCTCCCTAGAAATGGCAGATAGTTCATCAATAACCAGAAGGCATAAAATGAAATCACGGTATTCAATATGAGAACAGCAATAAAACTTCCGGCTGTGTTATCAAAAAAGGCAATCAGCGAGTAAAGAATAACGACTAAAGCAGGAATAAAGGGAGTGTATTTACGCATAGCAACCTCAAGAAATTAATTTTCTTAAGCCTGCCATTAATGGCGCAAGT
>NZ_GG703826.1:906-1361 GCF_000156395.1 Providencia rustigianii DSM 4541 | reverse complement strand
CGCCGATTTTCGCGAACAAATGCGCGTAGATGGAACGGTCACACCACATCGTCTAATCAACAGCTTAAAAAATGCCATCATCGAAACCAATCGAGAGTTGTTGGAATGGAAAAAGAAAGAAATTGGTTTGGGTTATCAGTCGCTTGAGAGTGTGCCTGCCAATAAAATTCATGAGGGCGAATCCTCAGAGTCCGAGCTTATTTATCTTTATCGCCGCGCTGTATTTTGCGGTGCGAAAGCCAATATCACTGAGCGATATCGTGATATTGATACCACGCCTAGTGGTAATAAAAAAGCCGATGCGCTTGAGCCAAATATTGATGATTTGCAACGTGATGCGTTATGGGCAATCCAGCGAATCAAGGGCGCAACACATAACATTGTTGAGCTGATATGAAGATTAGAACAATTCAAGGTGACACCGTTGACGCTATTTGTTGGCGATTTTACGGAAG
>NZ_GG703826.1:554-806 GCF_000156395.1 Providencia rustigianii DSM 4541 | reverse complement strand
AATTTTGTCACTCTACCCCTGTATACTTCAACCAGAAAAAATCTAACGCCATGGTTCCCATCGCGCCTGCAACACCCGATGAAATCATGATCATGTATTCTGATGCTCCTGATTCGATAGCACCAAGACCACCAAGAAGCCCAGCAAACCCTGACACAACAACTTGCATTAAGGCATTTACCCAGCTCCACGCGGTATTATTTTTTCGTATATCAATGATATATCTCACAGCGCCTCCCCATGCGGAAATGA
>NZ_GG703826.1:0-454 GCF_000156395.1 Providencia rustigianii DSM 4541 | reverse complement strand
CCAATACCCACTTTGATTGGCTCAGGCGTAATTTTGTTGGTGTCTTTATCCGTGGATGAACCTAAAACATGATCAGGGGCTTCAAGGCGGATTTTATGTAACCAACCGACATTAACGTCCTGTAGTAACTTGTTAACTTTACGGTCTGACGTTGCCGCGCGGCTCGTACCATTAAATCCAATCATGATGCGGTCAAGGGCTTGACGCTGAATAATGGCATCTCGGATACGGCGTTGGAAATCTTCAAACATTGCCCACATATCCAATTTTTCGTAACGGATAGCAGTATCAAAATTCGTTTGGCGGCAGTGATAGCCTTGCTCGGCTAATTGTGTTGGATCTGTCGGCTCACGGTCTTGTTTGGTAGTATCCGTCGTGCCTGCCACAGTTGAGCCAATACCGATGCCGATTTTTTCACCCACTTGGTCTTTCACTGGCACAATATTAATTTTGG
>NZ_GG703827.1:14043-14473 GCF_000156395.1 Providencia rustigianii DSM 4541 | reverse complement strand
CCGTATTGGTGTTGTCACTGCCGTTGATGTCAAAAAAGGGTGTCGCGTGCAAATCGGTGATTTAGAAACGGAATGGCTTAACTGGATAACATTGCGTGCCGGTAGTACTCGCACAATGAATGCGCCGAGTGTTGGTGAGCAAGTGATTATCCTAGCTATCGGCGGTGAGTTAACGACAGCATTTGTATTAACGGGTATTTTCTCCAATGAACACTCAGAGCCTACCGATTCATTGACGGCAGACCATCGCACCTATTCAGACGGGGCAGTAATTGAATATGAGCCAGCCACGGGCGCGTTGAAAGCGACTGGTATCACAACCGCACATATTGAAGCCAGTGAGCAAGTTAGCGCGATAACGCAAGTGGTTATCGTTGATGCCGCTAAGCAAATCAAACTCAATACTCCAACTGTTATTTGCTCGGATAAT
>NZ_GG703827.1:13381-13943 GCF_000156395.1 Providencia rustigianii DSM 4541 | reverse complement strand
CCAACGCGCAAGGCGGCGCGAGACTAGAAACCGGTTTTCGACATCTCGCCCACCGCCTACCTATTGAGGTGAGTTATGGATTTTGTTTCACCAGAACAGGTAAAAGAAGAAAATGAAGTATTAAAAAGTGATGATTTCTTTCCTGCCATCAATACCGCCGATTTTCGCGAACAAATGCGCGTAGATGGAACGGTCACACCACATCGTCTAATCAACAGCTTAAAAAATGCCATCATCGAAACCAATCGAGAGTTGTTGGAATGGAAAAAGAAAGAAATTGGTTTGGGTTATCAGTCGCTTGAGAGTGTACCTGCCAATAAAATTCATGAGGGAGAATCCTCAGAATCTGAGCTTGTTTATCTTTATCGCCGCGCGGTGTTTTGTAGTGCGAAAGCCAATATCACTGAGCGATATCGTGATATTGATACCACGCCTAGTGGTAATAAAAAAGCCGATGCGCTTGAGCCAAATATTGATGATTTGCAACGTGATGCGTTATGGGCAATCCAGCGAATCAAGGGCGCAACACATAACATTGTTGAGCTGATATGAAGATTAGAAC
>NZ_GG703827.1:12655-13281 GCF_000156395.1 Providencia rustigianii DSM 4541 | reverse complement strand
CCTTAATGCAAGTTGTTGTGTCAGGGTTTGCTGGGCTTCTTGGTGGTCTTGGTGCTATCGAATCAGGAGCATCAGAATACATGATCATGATTTCATCGGGTGTTGCAGGCGCGATGGGAACCATGGCGTTAGATTTTTTCTGGTTGAAGTATACAGGGGTAAAGAGTGACAAAATTAAGTGAGTATTTCAATAGTACGGAGTTTGCCTGTAAAGATGGGTGTGGCGCATCAGACGTTGATGTTGAGTTAGTTGGTGTGCTTGAAGATGTGAGAGCGCATTTTAACAAGCCGGTTTATGTTGTCAGTGGTCGCCGTTGTGCGAAGCATAATAAAGCCGTTGGCGGCGCTGAGCATTCTCAGCATCTTTTAGGTACGGCAGGGGATATCAAAGTAAAAGACGTTACACCGAAAGCCGTCGCTGATTATTTGGAGTCAAAATATCCGAGTAAATATGGTGTCGGACGCTACAAAACATTCACTCACATTGATGTTCGTAAAAATAAAGCACGCTGGGGAGGTAACTCATAATATGAAAAAGAGAGTGATTGGTTTTGTGGTCCTACTTGGTATAGCGTTAATTATCGCCGTGCTGGGTATGAAAAAAATAGATAAGCTGAATACTCAAA
>NZ_GG703827.1:11278-12555 GCF_000156395.1 Providencia rustigianii DSM 4541 | reverse complement strand
CAAGATGCGGATAAAAAATCCCAGCGCTCATTTCGTAAATCGGATATTCAGCGCTATATCAGCGTCAAAAAAGACAAAATCAGTACAGAGCGAAAAACCAAGCAAACTCGTATGTTTAAAAAACTGGCAACCGCCCGTTTTTTGCGGATGTATAACAGTGATAAAGAAGCCGTTATTTATTTTCTGCCATCTGCGGGAAATATTGCCGGTGTGCATCAATTTGGATTAACAGAACGAATTGGTCGAGCACAAATTACCTATCCTTCACGTCAATTACTTGGGCTTACGCCGCAAGAAGTTACTCACATCGAAAACCAAATTATTGATTTTCTGGCACGATAATTTGTGCCACTAATCAAACAAACCGCACTTACTGAACACTTGCGCCATTAATGGCAGGCTTAAGAAAATTAATTTCTTGAGGTTGCTATGCGTCGATACATTCCACTTTTACCGGTCTTCATTTTCATTGTTTTTTCTTCAATGGCATTTTTAGATGAAAATGCAACACTCAATGTGGGTCGTGATGTGGTCAACTTTCTTACTACTGTTTATGCGATCAGAGTGTTTTTTCTATTTGGAGAAAAGCGTAGCGATAAAGACACTATTCATGAATTAAAAGGGATCACAAACTCATTCATTCCTTTAGATTTGATTATGTATCGGTTGGTTATTGTTTTATCTATTATTGCCGTCTTTCTGCTAATGGCGACCAATCAGTGGTCTTCAATCCCATTATTGATGTTGTGGTTTATTTGGCAGCATCTGAATCGAAAGCTGATTTCAGCGGTTAAAACGCAAGGCTGATATCCAATGCTTGCTGATATTCGCCGCATTATTAATAACTTAATCCGCATTGGTGTCGTAATTGACGTTGACATCAAGAAAGGTTGTCGCGTAAAAACAGGCGACTTAGAAACGGGCTGGCTGAATTGGTTGACGCCTCGCGCCGGTGAAACTCGCGTGATGAATGCGCCGAGTATTGGTGAGCAAGTGATTATCTTAGCCATCGGTGGTGAGTTAACGACGGCATTTGTATTAACGGGTATTTTCTCCGATGAACACTCAGAGCCTACCGATTCATTGACGGCAGACCATCGCACCTATTCAGACGGGGCAGTAATTGAATATGAGCCAGCCACGGGCGCGTTGAAAGCGACTGGTATCACAACCGCACATATTGAAGCCAGTGAGCAAGTTAGCGCGATAACGCAAGTGGTTATCGTTGATGCCGCTAAGCAAATCAAACTCAATACTCCAACTGTTATTTGCTACGG
>NZ_GG703827.1:10711-11178 GCF_000156395.1 Providencia rustigianii DSM 4541 | reverse complement strand
AAGCCGGTTTATGTTGTCAGTGGTCGTCGTTGTGCGAAGCATAATAAAGCCGTTGGTGGCGCTGAGCATTCTCAGCATCTTTTAGGTACGGCAGGGGATATCAAAGTAAAAGACGTTACACCGAAGCCATCGCTGATTATTTGGAGTCAAAATATCCGAGTAAATATGGTGTAGGACGCTATAAAACATTCACTCACATTGATGTTCGTAAAAATAAAGCACGCTGGGGAAGTAACTCATAATATGAAAAAGAGAGTGATTGGTTTTGTGGTCCTACTTGGTATAGCGTTAATTATCGCCGTGCTGGGTATGAAAAAAATAGATAAGCTGAATACTCAAATTGGTGGGCTGCAAGAAGAAAATAAGCAGTTAAAAACTGACGTAAGTAATCAATCTAAGGTTATTGCTGATCAATCACTTTCTTTTCATCGCGCAAATCAAATCAGTAGCGCAGCTTACCGGAACGG
>NZ_GG703827.1:8776-10611 GCF_000156395.1 Providencia rustigianii DSM 4541 | reverse complement strand
CCTCAGTGATTAGTCCATCCCCCGCTTGTGTGACAGTGACAGTTTTGTCGCGGGAGGGTAATGGTGTCGCGCCAGCAGATTTAATTGAAATCGTTGATGTAGCTTTAAATGATGAAGATGTGCGCCCTGTTGCTGATCGAGTGACCGTGCAGTCTGCTGAAATTGTTGATTATGAAATCGTCGCGAAAATTTATTGTTATCCATCCCCTGAATACGAGCCGATTATGGAAGCGGCAGAAGCACAACTAAAACACTATACCAACCAACAACACAGGTTAGGGCGTGACATTGTGTTGAGCGCGATTTATGCCGCTTTGCATGTTCAAGGTGTGCAACGTGTTGAGCTAATTTCACCAAAGGCAGATATCAAACTCGATAAGACGCAAGCCAGTTTTTGTACTGGAATAAATGTTGAGCTGGGTGGCTCGGATGAATAGACGTTTACTGCCAGTTGGGTCGTCAGCATTAGAACTTGCCGCTGGTGAGGCTTTAGCTGAAATAGAACGGGTGCCGATCCCCATTCGTATTCTATGGAGTCCTGATAAATGTCCGGTGCATTTGCTGCCGTATCTGGCATGGGCATTCAGTGTTGACCGGTGGGATAAAAACTGGACAGAGAAAGCCAAGCGCGACGCGATTAAGGCGGCAATGTTTATTCATAAGCACAAGGGCACAATCGGCGCTCTACGCCGTGTTGTTGAACCATTGGGTTATTTGATCCGTGTGATTGAGTGGTGGAAAACCAACGAAACCGCCGGCACGTTTCGTCTTGATATTGGTGTATTGGAAACCGGTATTACCGAAGAAATGTATCGAGAGCTAGAAGCGCTTATTTACGATGCAAAGCCAGCCAGCCGGCATCTTGTCGGGCTAACGATTCAGCTTGAAACCAAAGGAAATATTTTTTGTGCTGCGGCGAGTTATGGCGGGGATGAACTGACGGTTTATCCATACACGCCAGATGTAATTAGTGTCGGTGGTGTTATTTCCACAGGGGCAGCAGTCCATGTTATTGATGAAATGAGGGTTACTCTACAATGAAATATTTTGCATTGCTCACTACCTATGGTGAGAAAGTGCTTGCAGAGGCGACAGCTCTCGGCACAAAAATCGAATTGACACATATGTCAGTTGGTGATGGTGGCGGTTCATTGCCGGCACCGGACACCAAGCAAACGAAACTCATTAATGAACGCCGCAAGGCGGCGATTAATACCTTGTTCATTGATCCATTAAACCCGAATCAAATTATTGCAGAACAGGTTATTCCTGAGAATGAGGGCGGTTGGTGGATCCGTGAGATTGGGCTATTTGATAAATCAGGGGCATTAGTTGCTATTGCCAACTGCCCAGAAACCTATAAGCCGTTATTGGTTGAAGGGTCGGGGCGTACTCAAACAATTCGAGTGGTTCTCATTGTCAGCCACACTGAGTCAGTCACTCTTAAAATTGACCCGACAGTCGTATTAGCAACTCGTAAGTATGTTGATGATGCTATTGAAGTTTTAGATAAAAAAATAAAAGAACTCACAGCGAAAGATGTTGGCGCGGTACCGACAACAGATGTTGTCCAAAGTACAGGGCAATCAACTACCCAGATAATGAGTCAGAAGGCGGCGACTACCGCGATAGCGGATGCAAAGAAAGCTGGAACAGATGCACAGAATGCGGCTAACTCAGCAGCTAGTGCGGCAAGCGCAGCTCAATTATCTGCAAATTCAGCGGCAAGTGCTGCGAGCAATGCCAATAGCAACGCTAATGACCGTCTGCCTAAAACTGATGTTGTTCAAAGTACAGGGCAGTCAACGACTCAGGTTATGAGTCAAAAGGCGGCG
>NZ_GG703827.1:7007-8676 GCF_000156395.1 Providencia rustigianii DSM 4541 | reverse complement strand
CCAGCGTGAACTTATGCTGATTTACCCAGAGTTTCAAGGCTGGGACACAGTCGCTAATGCAGAAAGTAATATCTATGCAACGGCAACGGCATTGGGGTTACGTGCAAAAATCGACAATGAGATTGGCTGGCATAAAACGTTATCTAACGTAGGGGTCAATGGTGTCACGGGTATTTCTGCCGATGTGTCATGGGACTTGCAAGACCCAGCCACGGACGCTGGTTTGCTTAACGAAAACGATATTACGACACTGATCCGTAATGATGGATTTAAATTCTGGGGGTCTCGCACTTGTTCCGATGATCCATTATTTGCCTTTGAATCTTACACGCGTACTGCACAAGTGCTGGCAGATACTATCGCAGAGGGGCAGGCATGGGCAGTTGATAAGCCACTGACACCAACGCTAGTGAAAGACATTATCGACGGTATCAACGCGAAATTACGCGCCATGACAAACCAAGGGTATTTGTTGGGCGGTGAATGCTGGTTTGATGAAAAAATCAACGTAAAAGAAGAGTTGAAGAGTGGCAAGGTCTATCTTGATTATGACTATACGCCAATCGCACCACTTGAAAACTTGATGTTGCGCCAGCGGATTACTGATCGCTATTTGTTAGATTTCAGCTCGAAAATTAAGGGGTAGTCATGGCGTTACCACGCAAGTTTAAACACATGAACATCTTTAATGATGGTCAAAATTACATGGGTATTGCCGAGGAAGTCACTTTACCCAAACTGACTCGTAAATTTGAAGCGTATCGTGGCGGCGGTATGAATGGCTCAGCTCAAATTGATATGGGGCTGGATGATGGCGCGTTGGATATGGAGATTACTCTTGGCGGGATGGAGGCTCAAATCTACCGCCAGTGGGGAATTGAAACTATTGACGGTGTCCAACTGCGATTTAATGGGTCAATCCAACGTGATGATATTGGGGAAGTCCACGCAGTTGAAATCGTCGTGCGTGGTCGATACAGCGAAATTGACGCCGGTAACGTGAAAGAAGGGGACAACTCTCAAACCAAACTGAGCGTAAAACCGACCTATTTCAGACTGGAAATGAACGGCGAAAAGTTGATTGAAATCGACATTATCAACATGATTGAGATCGTCGGTGGCGTTGACCGCATGGCGGCGCATCGTGAAGCATTAGGGCTATAAGGTAAAAGTAAATGACTGAACAAAAAGAAAATACTCATATCACAGTGACATTAGATGAACCGTTGACTCGTGGTGAAACGACGATCACTGAAATTATTGTGCGTAAACCCAATTCAGGGGCATTACGCGGTGTTCGTCTTGCGGCATTAATGGAAATGGATGTTGATTCAGCGATGTTGGTTTTACCTCGCGTCACGGCACCGGCACTAACCAAGCCTGAACTTATCCTTATGAATCCAGCAGACATGCTGAATTTGACCAAGGAGTTAGTGCTTTTTTTGCTACCGAAATCGGTAACTTCCGATTTCCAGAACGACTAACCGTTGATGATTTGGTGGCAGATATTGCCACCATTTTTCACTGGTCGCCAGCAGTAACCGAAAATTATTCTTTGACTGAATTATTAGAATGGCGTTATCACGCCCTTAAACGTAGCGGTGTTGAAGATGAGTAAAGATTTACGTTTACAGGTGATTTTAAGCGCCGTTGATAAATTCACAAAGCC
>NZ_GG703827.1:5587-6907 GCF_000156395.1 Providencia rustigianii DSM 4541 | reverse complement strand
AAAGTCTTAGTACCAGGCTATGACTTTGAAATCGGCATGTCGAAAGTACAAGCCTTGACTCGTTTGGATAAAAACTCAGGCGATTACAAGATGCTGAGAGAGCAGGCGCGTGATCTGGGCGCAACGACGGCATTTACGGCGAATGAAGTCGCCCAAGGGCAAGCGTTCTATGCGATGGCAGGTTTTAAACCTGAGCAAATTAAAAATGCGATGAAAGGCACATTATCAATGTCACTCGCCGGAGACATTGACTTAGCCACTACGGCGGATATTGGATCTAATATTTTAACCGGCTTTAAACTGAACTCGGATGAAATGAATCGGGTTAGTGACACGTTAGTGGGGGTGTTCACTCGCGCGAATGTTAACTTAGCCATGCTAGGCGACACAATGAAATACGTTGCCCCACCCGCAGCAGGATTGGGTGTTGACTTAGAAACCGCCGCCGCCGCCGCGGGTAAACTTGGAGATGCAGGTATACAGTCAAGTATGGCTGGGACTAGTTTAAAATCTATTTTTGGGAGACTAGCAGCCCCGACGTCAGAAGTATCAAAGGCGTTAAAAGAAATCAATTTAAAAACAACGGACTCAAAAGGAAACTTTAGAGAATTTACTGAAATCCTTGTTGAGCTGGATAAGAAAACAAAAGGGATGGGAAATGCTAAGCGTGCTGGGTTGTTTAAAAAACTAGCAGGGGAAGAAGCATTTAGTGCCTTAATGGTTTTAACCGATCAAGCATCCACGGGATCTTTGCAACAATTAATAGCTGAGCTTAAGGCTGCTAAAGGCGAAGCTGAAAAAGTTGCAAATGTCATGACCGATAACCTCGACGGTGATATGAAAAACCTGACATCAGCGTATGAAGATGTCGGGATTCAAATCTTTGGTGGTGCCGATAGCCCATTGCGTGACATAGCAAAAAGCGTCACCGGCATCATTTCAAGCTTTGGTGAATGGGCAAAGAAAAACCCTGAAATAGTTAAAACACTCACCATGATTACATTGGGGCTTGGGGTGGTTCTGGCTGTGGGCGGTGGCATATCTTTGATGATTGCTGCAATGATTGGTCCACTTGCGATGGCAAAGCTCAGCTTGTCAGTATTAGGCATTAAAGGTAGTGGTTTTCTCTCGTTGTTGATTAAGCCAATTAAGCTAATTGGATCTGCGTTTATGATGTTGGGGAGGGCGTTATTAGCTAACCCGATTATCTTAATTATTACCGCCATTGCGGGGGCAGCTTATTTGATCTACAAGCATTGGGACAAGATAGGTCCCTATGTGAAAGGCGTGTGGAATTTAGTCACTGGTATTTTTAAGGAT
>NZ_GG703827.1:4795-5487 GCF_000156395.1 Providencia rustigianii DSM 4541 | reverse complement strand
TTGATATTCAGAAACTCATCTTTTGCTGCCGCCTCCGACAAAGGGATAGTTTGAATACCGTCTTTCTTTCCCCCCGGTGCATACAAAAATAAATTACGGAAATTCCCTGGTCCTTTACTGCTTTTTAGGGCTTCACGAATTTTATCAACATCATCGGTTTTCTGTGCTGCATCACTGATATACAAGATATATCCTGCGTGTGAACCATTCAGGTAATACTTACGGCGAAACAGCGTTGATGCTTCATTGAGTAACACAGATGGAATAGCGGCTAAGTATTCAGGCAGCCCGTAAATTTCTTGGTTAATATCAGGCTCAATTAAGTGATGCACTTTGCCGGTTTCAAACTCATAAGGCTTAGTATCATACCCATGCTGTACAAACCAGTAAGTTTCTAAGTCTGCGCCTCGGCGTGTGAACTTAGCGGGGGAGTGTTTAAATGTTAACGCTTGCCCGAGTCGGTTTTCTCGTAACTCTAAATAGCCATTGCCAAAAAGTAAAAAATCCAATCCCCAGCTATCAAAGGTTTGGCGGCTGAGGTATTTATTAGGAATGAATGTGCTTGTGAGAATATTACGTTTTACATAGATGGCACTACTATGGTGAGGGGCAGCACGGAACGTCCGAGCCAGCCCATGAAAGCTAATCGGTGGCTCATAATAATTATCAATCTGCACACATTCCAAATAATC
>NZ_GG703827.1:4307-4695 GCF_000156395.1 Providencia rustigianii DSM 4541 | reverse complement strand
CCCATCAGCAGCAACACAAGTTAAATTGATGTTGAGGCAGCACATGCGTGACTTGAGCAAAATTCAATCATTTGAACGTAAAGCGGCGTATAAGCGAAAAGCCTTGCCGTTGTATGAAACGTGGGTCACTGAAACGCTAAAAGGCAATTCAGGGGCGCAAGATGATGTATTGATGTATCTCATGTTGTGGTGTTTTGATGCGGGTGTATATGAGCAAGGACTTGATATTGCTGAATATGCACTCAAGCACAATCTTACCATGCCGTCAGGTCAATCGCGCACAACAGGATGCGCCATTGCCGAGGAAATGGGAGATAGAGCCAAAGAATCATACACCGCGAAGAATCCAATCCCACTGGATATCTTACAGCGCACAATGTCATTGATT
>NZ_GG703827.1:3752-4207 GCF_000156395.1 Providencia rustigianii DSM 4541 | reverse complement strand
TAAGTCGCCCCAATTTGGCGTGATTTTAGGATATTGCGAATACGGTGTTTATGTCCTGCGCCGTACCAAACTTTCTGATACTCAAACATATTTTCACGAAAGATTTCTTCCAGTTTTTCAAGCTGTTCTTCGCTAAATAAATTCTTTTCAGGGGCGCGGCGCTCGCCTTTATTGCGATTGGCAAGTTTGGGATTTAAATCAACTTCATTACCGCCATTTTGGTATTTATGAATTTTGGCATGACGCTCAACTTGACGATAAAGTAAGTCGATTTCTTTAAAATCTTTACCCTCTTTATTTTCTTTGTTGAGTAGAGTACAAAGTCGCATTTCAAGCGTCATTTCTACGCGTTCAACGGGGGTGATCTCATCCCATTTATCACGTCGCTTCCAACTGTGAATTGTGGCGGATTTTTCGTTGAGCGCTTCGGCAATACGCGCAATCCTGTACCCTTT
>NZ_GG703827.1:1336-3652 GCF_000156395.1 Providencia rustigianii DSM 4541 | reverse complement strand
TACGCGTTCAACGGGGGTGATCTCATCCCATTTATCACGTCGCTTCCAACTGTGAATTGTGGCGGACTTTTCGTTGAGCGCTTCGGCAATACGCGCAATCCTGTACCCTTTGAAGTACAGGTGCATGGCTCTTTTTCGTGGGTCAAAATCGTGTAATGTATTCATGCCGCCAGATTAATGACTCACACGAATTATCGCCTTGCCTCCGTATTGTGCCATTTCCCACACAATGGCAAATCATTGTTTCTTATCCCCCATCCCTGAAAACATAGGCTCATCTTTTTTACGATCATATACACACTCAATTGCCGGAGCCTGAGCAATGACAACAAAATCCAAGCCGGTGCGCCTTTGTGTTGAAGGGGCAACAACTGACGGTCGCAAGGTGCAGCGTCAATGGTTGACGGATATCGAACAAAATTATGACCCTAGCGTTTATGGCGCGCGAATCAATATGGAGCACTGGAATTATTCTTGGATGCCGCGATTCGGTGATGTGGAGTCGGTTTATACCGAGGAAATCAGTGAGGGTGCATTAGCAGGAAAATTAGCGCTGTATGGCGTTTTAAAGCCAACACCAGAACTGATTGAAATGAACAAAAAGCGCCAAAAGGTGTACACCTCTGTCGAAATTAACCCGAATTTTTCGGATATGGGCAGCGCGTATCTTGTGGGGTTAGCTGTGACAGATAACCCAGCCAGCCTTGGTACTAGCATGCTTGAATTTAGTGCTGGGGCTGATAAGGCGAATAATCTTTCTGACCGTAAGCAAGATAAAGATAACCTCTTTACGGCTGCGGAAGAAACAGTAATTGAATTTTCAGATGTGGAAGAAACACCTGAAAAAACAAGCCCAAGTCTAAAAGAACGTGTTTTTGCCATGTTTAGCCGTGCGCAGAAACGCAATGACGCGGAGCTTGACGATATTCATCAAGCCGTTGAACTGTGTGCGGAAGAGCAAACAGAAGCGGCACAAAAGCTTGCAACATTAGAGCGCGAAGTAAAAGCGCTCTCCGCAGTCAAACAGCAAAATGAAACCCTGCGCAGCGAGTTGGATCAACTCAAAACTGATTTAAGCCAGCAAGACAATAACACGCATCGCCCGATCTCTTTCGGCGGTGCTGGCACAAATACCGAAAACCTGACGGATTGCTAAACGGGAACAATAATGAGAAAAGAAACAAAAGTTAAATTTAACGGTTACATGACCCGCCTTGGTGAGATTTACGGTGTTCAGCCACAAGAGTTTGCAGCATCGAAAGTGGAAATTACTCCATCCGCCGCTCAAAAACTGGAAACCAAAATTCAGTTAAGCGCCGTCTTTCTGACCAAAATTAATATTGTGCCAGTGAAAGACCAAGTGGGTGAAAAAATCGGCATCGGTATTGGCACAACTGTGGCAGGCACGACGGATACCACCAAGCAAGACCGTGAGCCGACAGATCCAACACAATTAGCCAAGCAAGGCTATCACTGCCGCCAAACGAATTTTGATACTGCTATCCGTTACGAAAAATTGGATATGTGGGCAATGTTTGAAGATTTCCAACGCCGTATCCGCGATGCCATTATTCAGCGCCAAGCCCTTGACCGCATCATGATTGGTTTTAATGGCACGAGCCGCGCGGCAACGTCAGACCGTAAAGTTAACAAGTTACTACAGGACGTTAATGTCGGTTGGTTACATAAAATCCGCCTTGAAGCCCCTGATCATGTTTTGGGTTCATCCACGGATAAAGACACCAACAAAATTACGCCTGAGCCAATCAAAGTGGGGATTGGTGAAGATTATGAGAACCTTGATGCGCTGGTTATGCAAGCCGTCGACCACGCCATTTCCGAAGTGTATGCCGATGATACTGATTTAGTGGTTATCTGTGGTCGCTCATTATTAGCGGATAAATATTTCCCAATCGTCAACCGTGACCAAGCCAATACAGAGGCTTTAGCTGCGGATGTGATTATCAGCCAAAAACGCCTCGGTGGTTTGCCAGCTGTGCGTGTGCCTTATTTCCCAAAAATGGAATGCTTATCACGCGATTAGATAATTTATCTATCTACTGGCAAATCGAATCACGCCGTCGTCAAGTGGTTGATAACGCTAAACGTGACCGTATCGAAAACTACGAATCAGTCAATGAAGATTACATCATTGAAGATTATGACTGCGTAGCGCTAATTGAAAACATCGAGCTTACCAAAGGTAAGCAAGAGCCTGATGCGCCAGCGGGTGATGATGCTGAGCAGAAAGCAAAAATGTTAGCTACAGCGGAAGAAAATACTGCGCTTAAAGCTGAGCTTGATGCTCTAAAAAAA
>NZ_GG703827.1:550-1236 GCF_000156395.1 Providencia rustigianii DSM 4541 | reverse complement strand
GCAATTGTTGCCGTAAAAGATGGTAATTTATTATTCATGCGGCAGGGGGAGGGATTAACTGCGACGGGGCAGCGAATTCAAACGATGTTTATTACTCGATCCGTCGGTGATGGACACCGTTTTTCTTTGGCTGATCGTGGGGCATACACGGGAGTAATTGCAAACTGGTTAGACACTCGCGAGCCAAAAAAGAAAAAAGAAGTTGCAGTGAAGCGAAAGCGAAAAACCAACAATAAAACACAGGCTAAAAAAAGTGATCCAAAGGAAAAGCAAGGCGAATATTTAGCAGGGGAGCAGGGGAATGTATTGACGTTATCCCATACCTATGCGACTAAAGAGAATGCGGCAAGAGCCGCTAAGGCGCAGTGGGAAAAGATTCAACGCGGGGTTGCCTCGTTTTCTATTCAGCTTGCGCGAGGGCGTGCAGATTTATATCCAGAAATGCCGATAGTTGTGAGCGGGTTTAAGCCTGAAATTGATAATGCTGAGTGGACATTAACGCGGGTTGTTCATTCACTCAATGATAGTGGATATATGAGCGCATTAGAGCTTGAGGTAAAAGTTTCAGATCTAGATATGGCAGGAGAAGAAAATTAACACTGTATAAAATCACATGTTATACTGTATGCAATATTAACATCATGACGAAAGGTATATTATCATGATGAATTGTCGTTGGAAACCGG
>NZ_GG703827.1:0-450 GCF_000156395.1 Providencia rustigianii DSM 4541 | reverse complement strand
TTCCCGCTGGAATATTAATTGATATGCCAGAAGTGACGTCAGAGCCAACGCGACCACTTTTACAGTTATGGGATTAAGTACATGTTTGATAAAGATCCGAATAGTTTCGGTCTGGTTCAGTGGTTGATGCTGCTCTTCATTTCCGCATGGGGAGGCGCTGTGAGATATATCATTGATATACGAAAAAATAATACCGCATGGAGCTGGGTAAATGCCTTAATGCAAGTTGTTGTGTCAGGGTTTGCTGGGCTTCTTGGTGGTCTTGGTGCTATCGAATCAGGAGCATCAGAGTACATGATCATGATTTCATCGGGTGTTGCAGGCGCGATGGGAACCATGGCTTTAGATTTTTTCTGGTTAAAGTATACAGGGGTAAAGAGTGACAAAATTAAGTGAGCATTTCAATAGTGCAGAGTTTGCCTGTAAAGATGGGTGTGGCGCATCAGACGT
>NZ_GG703828.1:3747-4320 GCF_000156395.1 Providencia rustigianii DSM 4541 | reverse complement strand
TCGTCAAGTGGTTGATAACGCTAAACGTGACCGTATCGAAAACTACGAATCAGTCAATGAAGATTACATCATTGAAGATTATGACTGCGTAGCGCTAATTGAAAACATCGAGCTTACCAAAGGTAAGCAAGAGCCTGATGCGCCAGCGGGTGATGATGCTGAGCAGAAAGCAAAAATGTTAGCGACAGCAGAAGAAAATGACGCGCTTAAAGCTGAGCTTGATGCTCTAAAAAAAGAGCTTGAGCAGAAAGAAAAAGCAGGGAAATAAGGGGTAAGTCGTGAACCCGTGGGAAAAAAACGCATGCAAGTGGAGGCAAAGAACGTCGGAGCGTATGGCGTTCTTGCTGACCCATCAGCAGCAACACAAGTTAAATTGATGTTGAGGCAGAACATGCGTGATTTGAGCAAAATTCAATCATTTGAACGTAAAGCGGCATATAAGCGAAAAGCCTTGCAGTTGTATGAAACGTGGGTCACTGAAACGCTAAAAGGCAATTCAGGGGCGCAAGATGATGTATTGATGTATCTCATGTTGTGGTGTTTTGATGCGGGTTATATGAGCAAGGACTGTTA
>NZ_GG703828.1:3240-3647 GCF_000156395.1 Providencia rustigianii DSM 4541 | reverse complement strand
GCGATATCAAGATTTTAAGTTTGAAGCTGTTATTTTAGATAATGAAACCGCGGATATTAGTATCGACCTAAATCTTACGGAGCGAGTGTTAGCCATCGATAACGAGGGAAAATGGGTTGTTGAGTCTATTTCTGAGCCGGCAAATCCATTCGATGAATGGAAAACAGAGCGATGAGTGACGATACATTACGTAAGCTTGATAGCGAGTTAGGCGCTTTAATCAGCCGTATGTCTGCAAATCAGCGCCGACAGCTGGCTAAAGAAATCACACGTGACTTGCGCCGATCTCAAATAAAGCGCATCCAGCAACAAAAAAATCCAGACGGTAGTGCGTACACAAAAAGAAAAGCCAGCTTTGTCACGGTGCAGCGTGAAATTCAATTCATGTGGCGAGGTCAGAAGCGTAC
>NZ_GG703828.1:2592-3140 GCF_000156395.1 Providencia rustigianii DSM 4541 | reverse complement strand
GTTTATTACCGGCACCGGATGTTATTGAAGAGCTCGATGTTGAAGTGATATTTGCTGAGCGAAAAGCGGCATTAATTGCAGCCATGCCACCGGAACAACGTGAAATAGTCGCTAGAACGTTAGAATTTGAGTCGGAACCACTCACAAAACTACTGCAAGAGAACAGCTACCGAGAGTTGATTTTACGCCAGCGTGTGAATGAAGCAGCTCGCGCAAGTATGGTGGCTTTTGCTACGGGAGCCGACCTTGATCAGCTTGCGGCTAATAACGACGTGAAAAGGTTGGTCCTATTTAAAGGGGATGAAACCGCCATTCCACCCATCCCGCCAGTTTATGAGTCTGATTCTGATTTGAGAATGCGTATCCCAGAAGCGTTTGAGGGATTGAGTGTTGCGGGTCCTGTTGGTAGTTATGCCTACCACGCTCGCAGTGCAGATGGTCGCGTTGCT
This sequence comes from Providencia rustigianii DSM 4541, assembly GCF_000156395.1. Lineage (GTDB taxonomy): Bacteria > Pseudomonadota > Gammaproteobacteria > Enterobacterales > Enterobacteriaceae > Providencia > Providencia rustigianii. The sequence continues at coordinate 2,691 of NZ_GG703828.1, read as the reverse complement.
GATGCCTCAGTGGTTAGTCCATCCCCAGCTTGTGTGACGGTGACTGTTTTGTCGCGGGAGGGTAATGGTGTCGCGCCGGCAGATTTAATTGAAATCGTT
>NZ_GG703828.1:1347-2492 GCF_000156395.1 Providencia rustigianii DSM 4541 | reverse complement strand
TAGCAGCGGGTGATGTTGGCGCTTACACCAAGGCAGAAACGGACACCAAAGTTGCTGATGCGAAAAAAGCCGGTACAGATGCACAGGCAACAGCCAATGCTGCCAATACTGCGGCAACTAATGCTAATAATAATGCAAATGGTCGAGTGCCTAGTACACGAAAAGTGAACAATAAGCCGCTAAGTGCAGATATCTCACTGACAGCGGGTGATGTGGGTACTTATACCAAATCAGAGATTGATAGTAAAATATTGGCATCAGTTAATAATAAAGTATTTAGGGTCTCGGCACCTACAGAAGTAGGAATGGGAATTAGCGGTTGGTCCTCATTTTCAACAGATCAATTTATTGTTGGAATGAGAAATAAAAACGGTGGACCGGGAGACGTATGGTGTGATCGATTAAAAATCGCGAGTCTACAAATTATGGTTAATGGAGTGTGGGTAAATGTCACTAACTAAAAAGTTTGAGCGGTATATTCCTAATGAAGATCATTACTCTAACGTTGTTTATTTGCAGAATATTGATGGAGATTGGTATAAACAGCAGGATAGTTTTAGTCAGGAAACACTTAAAATTCTCTATGATGATGATGGGATTATCGTTTCAATGCATCATGATGTTTCAATGCTCTATCCAGAGGGAGCTTACATTTTAGAAGTTGAACCTAATACTGAGATTGATACTAATATACACAGAGTAAAGAATGGTGAGTTATATATGTATCAAACACCAAATGAAATAAGCACATTGCAGAATGAAAGACAGAAAAAAAGTCTTTTAATAGAAGCCGGTAATATTATAGAGCCGCTTCAGGATGCAGTTGACTTAGATATTGCAACAGGCGAAGAAATTAAAAAATTAAAAGCATGGAAGACATATCGTGTTCAGCTCAATAGAGTTGATACATCTTTAGCACCAGATATTCATTTTCCTGAAAAGCCAGAATAATCACGATAAGCCTCAAATGGGGCTTTGTTTCATTCCTCATACAATCCCTATATCGTGCATTTCACTTATCCCACATCCAGAATTGAGCTATTGCAAAATAGAGGACGCTAGTAATGGCTCAAGATTATCACCACGGCGTGCGAGTCGTCGAACTGAACGAGGGTACGCGCCCTATTCGCACCATTAATACAGCT
>NZ_GG703828.1:551-1247 GCF_000156395.1 Providencia rustigianii DSM 4541 | reverse complement strand
GTCGCCAGCAGTAACCGAAAATTATTCTTTGACTGAATTATTAGAATGGCGTTATCACGCCCTTAAACGTAGCGGTGTTGAAGATGAGTAAAGATTTACGTTTACAGGTGATTTTAAGCGCCGTTGATAAATTCACAAAGCCACTACGCGGCGCTCAAGATTCCAATAAAAAACTGGCGGAAACTCTCCGCCGGTCTCGCCAAGAATTAAAAGAACTCAACAATCAAGCTAAGCAAATTGATGGCTTTAAGAAAACAAAGCAATCCCTTGATGCTGCAAATAATGCCTATCAAAAAGCCACCGAAAAGGTGAGCCAGCTTTCGCGCGAATTATCCTCAGTACAAAACCCAACAAAGGCGCAGTCCAGAGAATTTGAACGTGCCAAGTCTGCCGCTGCTAAGCTAAAAATGGAAGCGGGAACGTTAAGCGTATCGCTACAGCGACAACGAGAAGCGCTGAAAAATAGCGGCATATCTACCCGCCAGTTAAGTCAGGCTCAAACCAGACTCAATAGTGATATTTCCTCAGCTAATCAACGATTGCAGCAACAAGAGCAGCAATTAAAACGTGTCGCCAATCAAGAGCGGCGTATGTCGGCGGCGAAAGATGGCTATCAAAGAACCATGGACGTTCGAAACAAAATGGCTGGGGCTGGTGCTGGCATGACAGCCGCAGGGGTCGGGATCGGATATGCGG
>NZ_GG703828.1:0-451 GCF_000156395.1 Providencia rustigianii DSM 4541 | reverse complement strand
AAGCAGGCAGCGACAGATTTATTACCTGAGTGGATGTTATCAGATGATGCCAAAGCTGCGAGATTAGCAACTCAGGCAAGCGGTGCATCCGTAGCGGGTAAGTCACTTGCAGGGTTATTTGATAGCGGTGGTTATATTCCACGCGGTCAATTTGGTATTGTGGGTGAGTATGGTCCTGAGATTGTTAATGGTCCTGCGAATGTGACCAGTCGTAAAAGTACAGCGGCATTGGCTGCGGCAGCATTAACACTAGGGTCAATGTCGGCAGCGGCAGATAAGCCGATTCATCCCTATGCCCTACCGGCTAAAAACTACGTTTCTACCCCAGTTAATATCACTCAAAATCGCAGTGAGTCTAGTCGATCCCCGATTGAAATTCATATTCATCCTACACCGAATCAATCAGCCGCGGATATTGCAAAAGAGGTCGCAAGGCAATTAGAAGATGCAG
>NZ_GG703829.1:3202-3703 GCF_000156395.1 Providencia rustigianii DSM 4541 | reverse complement strand
TGAGCATATCCGCCAGTCAGTCAGAGATATTTTAATCACGCCTATTGGCTCGCGTGTCATTCGTCGTACCTATGGCTCATTACTATCAGAGTTAATTGATCAGCCGCAAAACCCAGCATTGAAACTGCAATTGATGTCAGCCTGCTATACCGCTTTGATGAAGTGGGAACCGCGTATTTTATTAACCCGCATCGGGTTAAGTAGTACAGAAGCCGCAAAGCTAATGATTGATATCGAAGCAATTGAGCAAGACTCAAATCAGCCAATTAACTTTTCTGTCGATGTGGGGCGATGATGGCAAACAGTATTGATATAAGTTTATTACCGGCACCGGATGTTATTGAAGTGCTCGATGTTGAAGTGATATTTGCTGAGCGAAAAGCGGCATTAATTGCTGCTATGCCACCGGAGCAACGTGAAGTAGTCGCCAGAACGTTAGAGTTTGAGTCAGAGCCGCTAACAAAACTACTGCAAGAGAACAGCTACCGTGAGTTGATTTTA
>NZ_GG703829.1:2746-3102 GCF_000156395.1 Providencia rustigianii DSM 4541 | reverse complement strand
GAGGGGACGCAATGAAATATCAGGGCATGAGTCGAATCGACGGCACGGCGATTTCAGATATTGAGCATATCCGCCAGTCAGTCAGAGATATTTTAATCACGCCTATTGGCTCGCGTGTCATTCGTCGTACCTATGGCTCATTACTATCAGAGTTAATTGATCAGCCGCAAAACCCAGCATTGAAACTGCAATTGATGTCAGCCTGCTATACCGCATTGATGAAGTGGGAACCGCGTATTTTATTAACCCGCATCGGGTTAAGTAGTACAGAAGCCGCAAAGCTAATAATTGATATCGAAGCAATTGAGCAGGACTCAAATCAGCCAATTAACTTTTCTGTCGATGTGGGGCGATGA
>NZ_GG703829.1:1307-2646 GCF_000156395.1 Providencia rustigianii DSM 4541 | reverse complement strand
TTCAGCGGCAAGTGCTGCGAGCAATGCCAATAGCAACGCTAATGACCGTCTGCCTAAAACTGATGTTGTTCAAAGTACAGGGCAGTCAACGACTCAGGTTATGAGTCAAAAGGCGGCGACTACTGCGATAGCGGATGCAAAGAAAGCCGGAACAGATGCACAGAATGCGGCTAACTCAGCAGCTAGTGCGGCAAGCGCCGCTCAATCATCTGCAAATTCAGCGGCAAGTGCAGCAGGTGCCGCTCAATCTACGGCTAATGCTGCAAAATCAGCAGCAGATAGTGCAAATAATAATGCGAATGGCAGAGTGCCAAACACGCGCAAGGTCAATGGTAAACCACTGAGTGGCGATATCAATTTGGGTGCGGGTGATGTGGGTTCGTACACAAAACAGGAAACGATTAATTTACTAGTGGGAAATGGACAATCCCAGCAGGATGTGACGGCATCAAGAGCGAAAGGCACGGTATATACAAATTCCACTGGAAAGCTAATTTTTGTAGCTATTAGCACTACGTACATGCGCTCATCGGGAATTGCTAATATATTGAAAGTTAATAATAGAGTTTTTGCTGAGTCTGTTGTTACTACTGATACTTTGAGTGCGGACTTCTTGTTTGCGCCGGTGCCGAACGGTGGTACATACGAATACACAGGTAAAAATGTAAAATCTTGGGTGGAGCTACGCTAATGAATTATTTTAAGCACAAAGAGAGTGGAAAAGTATTTGCTTATGATGATGACCAGTTAGAGCTTGCGGGTGACAACACTGATTTGGTTCCAATGACTAAAAAAGAAATTGAAATACACTTAAACCCACCAGTCTCAAAAGAGCAACACATCGCAGAAGCTGAACAGAAAAAGCAGTTTCTTTTAGATGAAGCGGAGCGGCACATTGCTATCTTAGAGCGGAAAGTGCGCTTAGAAATGGCAACAGATGACGAAAAAGATTTATTGACTGCTTGGGAAATCTACAGCGTAAAAACTGCTGATGCGGATACTTCAAAAGCCCCCGATATCGATTGGGGTGTCAAACCAGAATAATTATTACAAGCCCCAAATGGGGCTTTGTTTCATTCCTCATACAATCCCCATTCCGTGCATTTCACTTATCCCACATCCAGAATTGAGCTATTGCAAAATAGAGGACGCTAGTAATGGCTCAAGATTATCACCACGGCGTGCGAGTCGTCGAACTGAACGAGGGTACGCGCCCTATTCGCACCATTAATACAGCTATCGCCGGCATGGTTTGTACTGCCGATGATGCTGATGCCAAACATTTTCCGCTCAATACACCTAGTTTTAATTACTGACGTGATGGATGCTGCCGGTAAAG
>NZ_GG703829.1:505-1207 GCF_000156395.1 Providencia rustigianii DSM 4541 | reverse complement strand
TGTTCGTCTTGCGGCATTAATGGAAATGGATGTTGATTCAGCGATGTTGGTTTTACCTCGCGTCTCGGCACCGGCACTAACCAAGCCTGAACTTATCCTTATGAATCCAGCAGACATGCTGAATTTGACCAAGGAGTTAGTGCTTTTTTTGCTACCGAAATCGGTGACTTCCGATTTCCAGAACGACTAACTGTTGATGATTTGGTGGCAGATATTGCCACCATTTTTCACTGGTCGCCGGCAGTAACCGAAAATTATTCTTTGACTGAATTATTAGAATGGCGTTATCACGCCCTTAAACGTAGCGGTGTTGAAAATGAGTAAAGATTTACGTTTACAGGTGATTTTAAGCGCCGTTGATAAATTCACAAAGCCACTACGCGGCGCTCAAGATTCCAATAAAAAACTGGCGGAAACTCTCCGCCGGTCTCGCCAAGAATTAAAAGAACTCAACAATCAAGCTCAGCAAATTGATGGCTTTAAGAAAACAAAGCAATCCCTTGATGCTGCAAATAATGCCTATCAAAAAGCCACCGAAAAGGTGAGCCAGCTTTCGCGCGAATTATCCTCAGTACAAAACCCAACAAAGGCGCAGTCCAGAGAATTTGAACGTGCCAAGTCTGCCGCTGCTAAGCTAAAAATGGAAGCGGAAACGTTAAGCGTATCGCTACAGCGACAACGAGGAGCGCTGAAAAATAGCGG
>NZ_GG703829.1:0-405 GCF_000156395.1 Providencia rustigianii DSM 4541 | reverse complement strand
GGCGAAACACTATCACTTCATTTGGGCTGGAAAAATGAACCATTAATTTATAAAGGCACGTTCACGGTTGATGAAATTGAGCATAGCGGTGTACCTGATAAGTTGACGATTCGCGGACGTAGTGCTGATTTTCGTGACACGTTAAACGTCAAGCGTGAGCAGTCATATCATCAAAAAACGCTGGGCGATATTGTGAGAACAATTGCGGAGCGTAACAAGCTCAAACCGGTGATAGATGAAAAGTTGGATAAAATAAAGTTAGCCCATATTGACCAAACGAATGAGTCAGATGGTTCATTTCTGACGAGAGTCGCTAAAACCGAGGGGGCAATTGTTGCCGTAAAAGATGGTAATTTATTATTCATGCGGCAGGGGGAGGGATTTACTGGGGGACGGGACAGCATT
>NZ_GG703830.1:2612-3291 GCF_000156395.1 Providencia rustigianii DSM 4541 | reverse complement strand
TTGTATGCGCCATATTCTGTGAATGACGTTTTTATTTTTTACGGCTCATTAAAATACCTCGACAATATTGTGATGGTTGCTGTTTTCACCGGTGATCGGTTCGTTATACAGAGCATGCATAGTTGCCCACGCTAAATCGGCATGGCTGGCTTCTTCACTGCGATCTGCTTCATACGTAGGGCGGTTGCCACTCGCGGTGGTTGCACGGCGAATCGCCATAAATGATTGAGTGATATCATTGCAACCGGCGTCATACTCAAGGCGGTCATGACTAATCACGTCATACGCTTTGAGGACAAGGGCATTTTTTAAGGCTGGGTTATAAATAAATTCTTTCGCTGCGGGGAAAAAATTCACGCACGTTTTGTAGGACTCCATGACCAATACCCGTAGAGTCGATACCGATGTATTGCACGTTGTAGCGTTCAGTTAGCTCTTTGATTGCATCGGATTGAGCGCGAAAATCCATGCCACGCCATTGATGGTGTTCAAGTATGCGAAATTTATCACCTTTGCGCATTGGCGGAGCGATAACCACACAGCCGGCGCTATCCCCATTTTGGGTGCCTTTGGCGGGATCGTAGCCAATCCAAACGGGGTGATAAGCATAAGGGCGTATCATCAATGGCTGCACGTCGTCCCAAATTTCCCAACTGTCCACCATGCATTTTTGCATTAG
>NZ_GG703830.1:1981-2512 GCF_000156395.1 Providencia rustigianii DSM 4541 | reverse complement strand
CATTATTAGCGGATAAATATTTCCCAATCGTCAACCGTGACCAAGCCAATACAGAGGCTTTAGCTGCGGATGTGATTATCAGCCAAAAACGCCTCGGTGGTTTGCCAGCTGTGCGTGTGCCTTATTTCCCCAAAAATGGAATGCTTATCACGCGATTAGATAATTTATCTATCTACTGGCAAATCGAATCACGCCGTCGTCAAGTGGTTGATAACGCTAAACGTGACCGCATCGAAAACTACGAGTCAGTTAATGAAGATTACATCATTGAAGATTATGACTGCGTAGCGCTAATTGAAAACATCGAGCTTACCAAAGGTAAGCAAGAGCCTGATGCGCCAGCGGGTGATGATGCTGAGCAGAAAGCAAAAATGTTAGCTACAGCGGAAGAAAATACTGCGCTTAAAGCTGAGCTTGATGCTCTAAAAAAAGAGCTTGAGCAGAAAGAAAAAGCAGGGAAATAAGGGGTAAGTCGTGAACCCGTGGGAAAAAAAGCGCATGCAAGTGGAAGCAAAGAACGTCGGAGCGTAT
>NZ_GG703830.1:1750-1881 GCF_000156395.1 Providencia rustigianii DSM 4541 | reverse complement strand
AAGCACAATCTTACCATGCCGTCAGGTCAATCGCGCACAACAGGATGCGCCATTGCCGAGGAAATGGGAGATAGAGCCAAAGAATCATACACCGCGAAGAATCCAATCCCACTGGATATCTTACAGCGCAC
>NZ_GG703830.1:261-1650 GCF_000156395.1 Providencia rustigianii DSM 4541 | reverse complement strand
TTTGCCTGTAAAGATGGGTGTGGCGCATCAGACGTTGATGCTGAGTTGGTTGGTGTGCTTGAGGATGTGAGAGCGCACTTTAACAAGCCGGTTTATGTTGTCAGTGGTCGTCGTTGTGCGAAGCATAATAAAGCCGTTGGTGGCGCTGAGCATTCTCAGCATCTTTTAGGTACGGCAGGGGATATCAAAGTAAAAGACGTTACACCGAAAGCCATCGCTGATTATTTGGAGTCAAAATATCCGAGTAAATATGGTGTCGGACGCTACAAAACATTCACTCACATTGATGTTCGTAAAAATAAAGCACGCTGGGGAGGTAACTCATAATATGAAAAAGAGAGTGATTGGTTTTGTGGTCCTACTTGGTATAGCGTTAATTATCGCCGTGCTGGGTATGAAAAAAATAGATAAGCTGAATACTCAAATTGGTGGGCTGCAAGAAGAAAATAAGCAGTTAAAAACTGACGTAAGTAATCAATCTAAGGTTATTGCTGATCAATCACTTTCTTTTCATCGCGCAAATCAAATCAGTAGCGCAGCTTACCGGAACGGAATTATCCAACGTGCGAGCGCAGAGGAAAGAAAAATTGAATATAAAACCATCCTTAAAAAAGAGCCGAGTTGTGATCTGCCTGTTCCTCGGTTTATTTCTGACCGGTTGCTCAGTAACGCGTACCGTTTACGTGCCATCGCCATGCACACCAATACCGAAAACGCTAACGCAGCCAGTTCCGCCATCACTACCGGACGGGTTTTAACCTATTGCGATTTGGCATTGTGGGTCGATCCGCTACTTACCGATTTAGAGCAAGCAAATACGCAGCTTATGGCGATTGAGAAATTCGACGAGGAACGTGAGCATGAAAAAGTTAACTAGCTTGCGGGACTACTTAGATAGCAAAATTCCATTTCTGAACAAAAACCCTGAAAAGCTCTACATGTTTGTTGAGAATGGACGCATTATTTCGACAATAGCGACAACGCCAAGTTTTGAATATGAATATACGGCGAATATCATTATTGAGGGCTATAAAGGTGATCAGAATGTTTTGATTGCAGTCGTCAATGATTGGCTGGTAAAGCATCAACATGATATTTCAGCGAATCCAACCAAGCGATATCAAGATTTTAAGTTTGAAGCTGTTATTTTAGATAATGAAACCGCGGATATTAGTATCGACCTAAATCTTACAGAGCGAGTGCTAGCCATCGATAACGAGGGCAAATGGGTTGTTGAGTCTATTTCTGAGCCGGCAAATCCATTCGATGAATGGAAAACAGAGCGATGAGTGACGATACATTACGTAAGCTTGATAGCGAGTTAGGCGCTTTAATCAGCCGTATGTCTGCAAATCAGCGCCGACAGCTGGACTAAAGAAATCACACGTG
>NZ_GG703830.1:0-161 GCF_000156395.1 Providencia rustigianii DSM 4541 | reverse complement strand
AGTTATGCCTACCACGCTCGCAGTGCAGATGGTCGCGTTGCTGATGCCTCAGTGATTAGTCCATCCCCCGCTTGTGTGACAGTGACAGTTTTGTCGCGGGAGGGTAATGGTGTCGCGCCAGCAGATTTAATTGAAATCGTTGATGTAGCTTTAAATGATGA
>NZ_GG703831.1:585-1860 GCF_000156395.1 Providencia rustigianii DSM 4541 | reverse complement strand
ACCATTGTTATCGACGCGGCGCCAGTGGCAAACAAAGATAGTGCGGCGATCAAAGAAGGTGAAACGGTCACGCTGGATGTGTTGGCGAACGACACCGACTTGGATGGCAAAGACGATATCGACCCGAGCACACTGACGATCATCACTAATGGTGGCAAAGGCACGGCAGAGTTTGTTAACGGCAAGCTGGTGTACACCGCGAAGCCGGGCGAAGTGGGCACCGATACCATCACGTACACCGTGAAAGACAAGCACGGCAATGTGTCCAATGAAACCACCGTGACCATTGTTATTGACGCGGCGCCGGTAGCAAACAAAGATAGCGCGGCGATCAAAGAAGGTGAAACGGTTACGCTGGATGTGTTGGCGAACGACACCGACTTGGATGGCAAAGACGATATCGACCCGAGCACACTGACGATCATCACTAATGGTGGCAAAGGCACGGCAGAGTTTGTTAACGGCAAGCTGGTGTACACCGCGAAGCCGGGCGAAGTGGGCACCGATACCATCACCTATACGGTGAAAGACAAGCACGGCAATATCTCCAACGAAGCCACGGTGACCATCGAAATCGACGCAGCGCCAGTGGCAAACAAAGATAGCGCGGCGATCAAAGAAGGTGAAACGGTCACGCTGGATGTGTTGGCGAACGACACCGACTTGGATGGCAAAGACGATATCGACCCGAGCACACTGACGATCATCACTAATGGTGGTAAAGGCACGGCAGAGTTTGTTAACGGCAAGTTGGTGTACACCGCGAAGCCGGGCGAAGTGGGCACGGACACCATCACGTACACCGTGAAAGACAAAAACGGCAACGTCTCCAACGAAGCGACGGTGACCATTGTTATCGACGCGGCGCCAGTGGCAAACAAAGATAGTGCGGCGATCAAAGAAGGTGAAACGGTCACGCTGGATGTGTTGGCGAACGACACCGACTTGGATGGCAAAGACGATATCGACCCGAGCACACTGACGATCATCACTAATGGTGGCAAAGGCACGGCAGAGTTTGTTAACGGCAAGTTGGTGTACACCGCGAAGCCGGGCGAAGTGGGCACCGATACCATCACGTACACCGTGAAAGACAAAAACGGCAATGTGTCCAATGAAACCACCGTGACCATTGTTATTGACGCGGCGCCGGTAGCAAACAAAGATAGCGCGGCGATCAAAGAAGGTGAAACGGTTACGCTGGATGTGTTGGCGAACGACACCGACTTGGATGGCAAAGACGATATCGACCCGAGCACACTGACGATCATCACT
>NZ_GG703831.1:0-485 GCF_000156395.1 Providencia rustigianii DSM 4541 | reverse complement strand
TGTACACCGCGAAGCCGGGCGAAGTGGGCACCGATACCATCACGTACACCGTGAAAGACAAGCACGGCAATGTGTCCAATGAAACCACCGTGACCATTGTTATTGACGCGGCGCCGGTAGCAAACAAAGATAGCGCGGCGATCAAAGAAGGTGAAACGGTTACGCTGGATGTGTTGGCGAACGACACCGACTTGGATGGCAAAGACGATATCGACCCGAGCACACTGACGATCATCACTAATGGTGGCAAAGGCACGGCAGAGTTTTTTAACGGCAAGCTGGTGTACACCGCGAAGCCGGGCGAAGTGGGCACGGACACCATCACGTACACCGTGAAAGACAAAAACGGCAATGTGTCCAATGAAACCACCGTGACCATTGTTATTGACGCGGCGCCGGTAGCAAACAAAGATAGCGCGGCGATCAAAGAAGGTGAAACGGTTACGCTGGATGTGTTGGCGAACGACACCGACTTGATGGCAAAG
>NZ_GG703832.1:1748-2110 GCF_000156395.1 Providencia rustigianii DSM 4541 | reverse complement strand
TATTGCCGGTGTGCATCAATTTGGATTAACAGAACGAATTGGACGAGCACAAATTACCTATCCTTCACGTCAATTACTTGGGCTTACGCCGCAAGAAGTTACTCACATCGAAAACCAAATTATTGATTTTCTGACACGATAATTTGTGCCACTAATCAAACAAACCGCACTTACTGAACACTTGCGCCATTAATGGCAGGCTTAAGAAAATTAATTTCTTGAGGTTGCTATGCGTCGATACATTCCACTTTTACCGGTCTTCATTTTCATTGTTTTTTCTTCAATGGCATTTTTAGATGAAAATGCAACACTCAATGTGGGTCGTGATGTGGTCAACTTTCTTACTACTGTTTATGCGATCA
>NZ_GG703832.1:1215-1648 GCF_000156395.1 Providencia rustigianii DSM 4541 | reverse complement strand
CGCTCAATTATCTGCAAATTCAGCGGCAAGTGCTGCGAGCAATGCCAATAGCAACGCTAATGACCGTCTGCCTAAAACTGATGTTGTTCAAAGTACAGGGCAGTCAACGACTCAGGTTATGAGTCAAAAGGCGGCGACTACTGCGATAGCGGATGCAAAGAAAGCCGGAACAGATGCACAGAATGCGGCTAACTCAGCAGCTAGTGCGGCAAGCGCCGCTCAATTATCTGCAAATTCAGCGGCAAGTGCTGCGAGCAATGCCAATAGCAACGCTAATGACCGTCTGCCTAAAACTGATGTTGTTCAAAGTACAGGGCAGTCAACGACTCAGGTTATGAGTCAAAAGGCGGCGACTACTGCGATAGCGGATGCAAAGAAAGCCGGAACAGATGCACAGAATGCGGCTAACTCAGCAGCTAGTGCGGCAAGCGCC
>NZ_GG703832.1:405-1115 GCF_000156395.1 Providencia rustigianii DSM 4541 | reverse complement strand
TATTCGCACCATTAATACAGCTATCGCCGGCATGGTTTGTACTGCCGATGATGCTGATGCCAAACATTTTCCGCTCAATACACCAGTTTTAATTACTGACGTGATGGATGCTGCCGGTAAAGCAGGCGATACCGGCACGTTAGCCCGTGCGTTAGAAGCAATCGGAAATCAATCAAAGCCGGTGACGGTTGTTGTCCGCGTTGAGCAAGGTGAAACCGAAGCAGAAACCACATCTAATATTATTGGCGGGTCAACAGCGGAAGGGCGCAAAACAGGCTTACAAGCGTTAACCGTTGCTCAAAGCCGTGTGGGTGTGAAGCCGCGAATTATTGCCGTGCCGGGTCATGATACGCAAGCCGTTTCAGCATCACTTGCGGGAATCGCTCAAAAGATGCGAGCTATGGCATATATCAGCGCTTATGGCTGTAAGACGGTATCCGAAGCAATTGAGTATCGTCAGAATTTTAGCCAGCGTGAACTTATGCTGATTTACCCAGAGTTTCAAGGCTGGGACACAGTCGCTAATGCAGAAAGTAATATCTATGCAACGGCAACGGCATTGGGGTTACGTGCAAAAATCGACAATGAGATTGGCTGGCATAAAACGTTATCTAACGTAGGGGTCAATGGTGTCACGGGTATTTCTGCCGATGTGTCATGGGACTTGCAAGACCCAGCCACGGACGCTGGTTTGCTTAACGAAAACGATA
>NZ_GG703832.1:0-305 GCF_000156395.1 Providencia rustigianii DSM 4541 | reverse complement strand
AGCGCATTAGAGCTTGAGGTAAAAGTTTCAGATCTAGATATGGCAGGAGAAGAAAATTAACACTGTATAAAATCACATGTTATACTGTATGCAATATTAACATCATGACGAAAGGTATATTATCATGATGAATTGTCCTCTTTGTGGTTACGCAGCTCATACTCGTAGTTCTCAGCAAGTCTCAAAAGAAACCAAAGAACGTTATAACCAGTGCCAGAATATTAATTGTGGTGCAACGTTTGTGAGCCATGAATCAGTATCAAGATTTGTAGTTAAACCTAAACTTGTAGAAGCTGTAAACCCCC
>NZ_GG703833.1:1254-1928 GCF_000156395.1 Providencia rustigianii DSM 4541 | reverse complement strand
CCAATTCGTTCTGTTAATCCAAATTGATGCACACCGGCAATATTTCCCGCAGAGGGTAAAAAGTAAATAACGGCTTCTTTATCGCTGTTATACATCCGCAAAAAACGGGCGGTTGCCAGTTTTTTAAACATACGAGTTTGCTTGGTTTTCGCTCTGTACTGATTTTGTCTTTTTTGACGCTGATATAGCGCTGAATATCCGATTTACGAAATGAGCGCTGGGATTTTTTATCCGCATCTTGTCCTGTAATCGTCTTTGAGTTTCCACGCCAATGACGCAATGTACGCTTCTGACCCCGCCACATGAATTGAATTTCACGCTGTACCGTGACAAAGCTGGCTTTTCTTTTTGTGTATGCACTACCGTCTGGATTTTTTTGTTGCTGGATGCGCTTTATTTGAGATCGGCGCAAGTCACGCGTGATTTCTTTAGCTAGTTGTCGGCGCTGATTTGCAGACATACGGCTGATTAAAGCGCTTAACTCGCTATCAAGCTTACGTAATGTATCGTCGCTCATCGCTCTGTTTTCCATTCATCGAATGGATTTGCCGGCTCAGAAATAGACTCAACAACCCATTTTCCCTCGTTATCGATGGCTAACACTCGCTCCGTAAGATTTAGGTCGATACTAATATCCGCGGTTTCATTATCTAAAATAACAGCTTCAAACTTAA
>NZ_GG703833.1:722-1154 GCF_000156395.1 Providencia rustigianii DSM 4541 | reverse complement strand
ACCAAGACCACCAAGAAGCCCAGCAAACCCTGACACAACAACTTGCATTAAGGCATTTACCCAGCTCCACGCGGTATTATTTTTTCGTATATCAATGATATATCTCACAGCGCCTCCCCATGCGGAAATGAAGAGCAGCATCAACCACTGAACCAGACCGAAACTATTCGGATCTTTATCAAACATGTACTTAATCCCATAACTGTAAAAGTGGTCGCGTTGGCTCTGACGTCACTTCTGGCATATCAATTAATATTCCAGCGGGAACAACTGCACCATGCTCTGCTAAGTTAGGATTTGCTAACATAACCGCTTCAGTCATTCCCATCGTTCTTCCGTAAAATCGCCAACAAATAGCGTCAACGGTGTCACCTTGAATTGTTCTAATCTTCATATCAGCTCAACAATGTTATGTGTTGCGCCCTTGATTCG
>NZ_GG703833.1:0-622 GCF_000156395.1 Providencia rustigianii DSM 4541 | reverse complement strand
CGTTTGGCGGCAGTGATAGCCTTGCTTGGCTAATTGTGTTGGATCTGTCGGCTCACGGTCTTGCTTGGTGGTATCCGTCGTGCCTGCCACAGTTGTGCCAATACCGATGCCGATTTTTTCACCCACTTGGTCTTTCACTGGCACAATATTAATTTTGGTCAGAAAGACGGCGCTTAACTGAATTTTGGTTTCCAGTTTTTGAGCCGCGGATGGAGTAATTTCCACTTTCGATGCTGCGAACTCTTGTGGCTGAACACCGTAAATCTCACCAAGGCGGGTCATGTAACCGTTAAATTTAACTTTTGTTTCTTTTCTCATTATTATTCCCGTTTAGCAATCCGTCAGGTTTTCGGTATTTGTGCCAGCACCGCCGAAAGAGATTGGGCGATGCGTGTTATTGTCTTGCTGGCTTAAATCAGTTTTGAGTTGCTCCAACTCACTGCGCAGGGTTTCATTTTGCTGTTTTACTGCGGAGAGCACGTTTACTTCGCGCTCTAATGTTGCAAGCTTTTGTGCCGCTTCTGTTTGCTCTTTCGCGCACAGTTCAACGGCTTGATGAATATCGTCAAGCTCCGCGTCATTGCGTTTCTGCGCACGGCTAAGCATGGCAAAAACACGTTCT
>NZ_GG703834.1:433-1786 GCF_000156395.1 Providencia rustigianii DSM 4541 | reverse complement strand
TTTTTTTCCATAAAAAATATAAGTTTCTGGATGATAACCTGCATTTTCTAAGGCATACATAAATTTTCTAACCGGAGTATCCATTAATTGAGTATAATCCTGCCAGTTTTTATCACTAATTATTTTTTTCTTATCGAGAATATCAGATTCATATAACCGCCACCAAGCCTCTTTTTGAAGATAAATTTCACTGAATGGGTCTTTGCTTTTAGGCAAAAATAGATCGTTGTCATGATAATGCCTTTTTATTGTTAACCAAGGTGAACGGTACTTTGGATGTGGTAATAACTGCAGTGCAGCAGGCGCTCTGGCTAAAACTGGCATTAATTCTTTTCCGGTTGCGCCAAGGACATGACCCGCAGTTCCCATAAAACCTTCACCTTCTGCGCCCACTTTCATTCTACGGTAGGCCGCAGGTGAGCCCAAGTCAGGAATAACACCATGAACAATACCCAATATTTTATTGTTCATCCCTAAAACTTGAGATGCATAACGCGCAACCAGTCCTCCCATAGAGTGAGTTACAATAATCACTTTTTCTTGAGCAAGACCATATCCATGCTTTTTTTTATACAATCGTAAAACATCATCAATATACGTTTTAAGTGATTCAGCTGACGTTTTATTATCTTGTAACCAGTTATAACCAAACACATGAACTGGAAATAAAAAACGCTTAAAATGATTGAGTTCTTCAGGCGTTAATACTTGCTCATCCTCTTTTTCATGTGTATTAAATTTTTTATTAACCAGTTTGCTCAAAGAGCCTTCATGTTTAAGTGCTATATCTATTTTTTTCATTGTTTCAGGGTCGTTAAATCGATAAGTTTCCTCATAATTAACAAGCTCTGTTTGCCAATCATCAAGTAAAGCAGCTTGGAAAACATTCAAAAAACGTCCATAACTAAATCCAAGCGCAGCGCCCCAATTACGACTTTTTCGGCTAGGAAACAAGCAACCATCATCAGAAAAAGGTGTTAAAATTTTCTTTTCAATATCACCTCTATTATCTACTCGTGTGTAATCTGGGTGAAGTGATTGCTGCCGTTGGTGTCCCCCTTTAGAGTGCCATTCCCAATAAACACTAGCTAAAGAATCTCCTCGCCAAATTTCTTTTTTATTGGTGTTTGTGGACATCAGGTTCGTTCCCATAATCCCCGGAATAAAAATCACCGGAATGACTTTAGTTGGCGGTACGATACATTTTGCTTCGGCATTGAGGGATTTATGCTGACGTTGGATATCAACCCAACTGCATTTTCCATTTTCATCCCATTGAGGTAAATGATATGAGGTGTGCTGGCACTCACCAATTTTTGCTTCGTTATCTGATTTGTCGACCATATAAATTCC
>NZ_GG703834.1:0-333 GCF_000156395.1 Providencia rustigianii DSM 4541 | reverse complement strand
GAGTCTTGCCCAGAAGTTAGCGGTTTCCGTTTCAGGGCGAATTTTATCCCCACGGGTTAGGTGGCGGCCTTTATAGTGGTAAACATCCCCGTAGTTGGTTTTCTCTCCATCACCGCGGGTCATGTCTGCAACGGCGGAGATTAAGGTATCTTCTGCAAGTTGATGGTTATAGTCTTTGGCAAAAACACTGTTTTCAACCACTTGATGACGCAAAGATAATCCCCAAACACTGTCAGCATGGTTATCGCTCAGCCCAGATGGGCTATTTAATGGTAGGGTTTTGTCATACACATAGCCGCGCTGGCTATCCGTAAAATGGAGGACTTCAGTTTG
>NZ_GG703835.1:1150-1577 GCF_000156395.1 Providencia rustigianii DSM 4541 | reverse complement strand
AAAGGGTTGCCAGATTTTTCTGACTCCCTATAATGCGCATCCACTGACCGGGAACAAGCCAACGCAAAGCGCGATGGACACTGAACCGGCAGCGAGAGAATCTGAAAAGATTAAGCAAAAAAATGCTTGACTCTCACTGAGGGAAGCGTAATATACGCCACCTCGCGACAACGACCTAAGTTGATAAAAACTGAGTCGATTTCCAAAAGAAATGTCGCACCGCTCTTTAACAATTTATCAGACAATCTGTGTGGGCACTCACAAGACACTATCAAAAAATATTTGATTTTAAAGTCTTGAAGAGTGACTAACACGTTAATTCATATATATGAACTAATAGGTAATTTGGTTTCTTCGGAAATCAAACGACAGTAAACATTCTTTGAGCATCAGACACTTTTAATTGAAGAGTTTGATCATGGCTCAG
>NZ_GG703835.1:401-1050 GCF_000156395.1 Providencia rustigianii DSM 4541 | reverse complement strand
CTGAAAATTGAAAACAACGCACATTGTTTTGCTTAAACAATGTGAGAGTCTCTCAAAAAATCTCAACTTGAACGTGTTTTTCAACACACAAGCGAGTGGCATGAGCGAGCAGTGTGAAATTCAAGGCGGACAGCGTGCAGCAAGCGCAGCGTACATAAGTACGTGAGCATTGCGAACCCTGCCCAACGAAGAAGTTCACCACGCACAGCCATGACGTTTCGTGTCGTCTGATAAAAAGACACCTTCGGGTTGTGAGGTTAAGCGACTAAGCGTACACGGTGGATGCCTAGGCAATCAGAGGCGATGAAGGACGTGCTAATCTGCGAAAAGCGTCGGTAAGGTGATATGAACCGTTATAACCGACGATATCCGAATGGGGAAACCCAGTGCAATCCGTTGCACTATCGTTTGATGAATACATAGTCAAACGAAGCGAACCGAGGGAACTGAAACATCTCAGTACCTCGAGGAAAAGAAATCAACCGAGATTCCCCTAGTAGCGGCGAGCGAACGGGGAACAGCCCAGAGTCTTAATCAGCATTAGCATCAGGAGAACGGTCTGGAAAGGCCGGCAGTATAGGGTGATAGCCCCGTATCCGAAGGTGTTAGTGTTGTGAACTCGACGAGTAGGGCGGGACACGTGTTATCC
>NZ_GG703835.1:0-301 GCF_000156395.1 Providencia rustigianii DSM 4541 | reverse complement strand
GTCCTAAAGGAACGTTTAAGACTAAGACGTTGATAGGTTGGGTGTGTAAGCGTAGCGATACGTTGAGCTAACCAATACTAATGAACCGTGAGGCTTAACCTGACAACACCGAAGGTGTTTTAGAGAGATGAAGTTGATTTTCAATAGCGAGTGAGAAGCCGAAAGGTGAAGGACACAGCAGCTTGTTCAAGATTGATGTTCTGGTTTAAGGATAAAAGACTTAAACGGGAATAAACAGAATTTGTCTGGCGGCAATAGCGCGGTGGTCCCACCTGACCCCATGCCGAACTCAGAAGTGAAA
>NZ_GG703836.1:999-1546 GCF_000156395.1 Providencia rustigianii DSM 4541 | reverse complement strand
GACTTACCTCAGCCTGCACTTTGCGAATTAATGCGAGCGCTTGAGCTTAATGAGCGCTGCGGCGTGAAAAAAGACATCAGCAATATTGAAAAGTTTTTGTCTGCGAAAAACAGCGCAGATAATTAAAGAACGTGCCAACGCGCAAGGCGGCGCGAGACTAGAAACTGGTTTTCGACATCTCGCCCACCGCCTACCTATTGAGGTGAGTTATGGATTTTGTTTCACCAGAACAGGTAAAAGAAAAAATGAAGTATTAAAAAGTGATGATTTCTTTCCTGCCATCAATACCGCCGATTTTCGCGAACAAATGCGCGTAGATGGAACGGTCACACCACATCGTCTAATCAACAGCTTAAAAAATGCCATTATCGAAACCAATCGAGAGTTGTTGGAATGGAAAACGAAAGAAATTGGTTTGGGTTATCAGTCGCTTGAGAGTGTACCTGCCAATAAAATTCATGAGGGAGAATCCTCAGAATCTGAGCTTGTTTATCTTTATCGCCGCGCGGTGTGTAGTGCGAAAGCCAATATCACTGAGCGATATCGT
>NZ_GG703836.1:577-899 GCF_000156395.1 Providencia rustigianii DSM 4541 | reverse complement strand
GCGCTTTAATCAGCCGTATGTCTGCAAATCAGCGCCGACAGCTGGCTAAAGAAATCACACGTGACTTGCGCCGATCTCAAATAAAGCGCATCCAGCAACAAAAAAATCCAGACGGTAGTGCGTACACAAAAAGAAAAGCCAGCTTTGTCACGGTGCAGCGTGAAATTCAATTCATGTGGCGAGGTCAGAAGCGTACATTGCGTCATTGGCGTGGAAACTCAAAGACGATTACAGGACAAGATGCGGATAAAAAATCCCAGCGCTCATTTCGTAAATCGGATATTCAGCGCTATATCAGCGTCAAAAAAGACAAAATCAGTAC
>NZ_GG703836.1:0-477 GCF_000156395.1 Providencia rustigianii DSM 4541 | reverse complement strand
TTTGCTGAGCGAAAAGCGGCATTAATTGCTGCTATGCCACCGGAGCAACGTGAAGTAGTCGCCAGAACGTTAGAGTTTGAGTCAGAGCCGCTAACAAAACTACTGCAAGAGAACAGCTACCGTGAGTTGATTTTACGCCAGCGTGTGAATGAAGCAGCCCGCGCAAGTATGGTGGCTTTCGCTACGGCAGCAGACCTTGATCAGCTTGCAGCTAATAACGGTGTTAAAAGATTGGTCCTATTTAAAGGGGATGAAACAGCAATCCCGCCCATCCCGCCAGTTTATGAGTCTGATTCTGATTTGAGAATGCGCATCCCAGAAGCGTTTGAGGGATTGAGTGTTGCGGGTCCTGTTGGGAGTTATGCCTACCACGCTCGCAGTGCAGATGGTCGCGTTGCTGATGCCTCAGTGATTAGTCCATCCCCCGCTTGTGTGACAGTGACAGTTTTGTCGCGGGAGGGTAATGGTGTCGCGCCA
>NZ_GG703837.1:1100-1471 GCF_000156395.1 Providencia rustigianii DSM 4541 | reverse complement strand
GGTACGACGAATGACACGCGAGCCAATAGGCGTGATTAAAATATCTCTGACTGACTGGCGGATATGCTCAATATCTGAAATCGCCGTGCCGTCGATTCGACTCATGCCCTGATATTTCATTGCGTCCCCTCTGTTCGGCTACCACCACGCTGCACACCGCCGTGACTGTGATCATCAACAACAACGCCATTTGATGAAAACTTGCCGCCTTTATGCGTAATATCACCGGTCATTTCTCCGCCCTTGGTTACGTTCAACGTGGCGCACGTTAAATTATCCGAGCAAATAACAGTTGGAGTATTGAGTTTGATTTGCTTAGCGGCATCAACGATAACCACTTGCGTTATCGCGCTAACTTGCTCACTGGCTTC
>NZ_GG703837.1:540-1000 GCF_000156395.1 Providencia rustigianii DSM 4541 | reverse complement strand
GGAAAGAAATCATCACTTTTTAATACTTCATTTTTTCTTTTACCTGTTCTGGTGAAACAAAATCCATAACTCACCTCAATAGGTAGGCGGTGGGCGAGATGTCGAAAACCGGTTTCTAGTCTCGCGCCGCCTTGCGCGTTGGCACGTTCTTTAACTGTCTGCGCTGTTTTTCGCAGACAAAAACTTTTCAATATTGCTAATGTCTTTTTTCACGCCGCAGCGCTCATTAAGCTCAAGCGCTCGCATTAATTCGCAAAGTGCAGGCTGAGGTAAGTCATTATCCCGTAAGCTATAACCCAACCATTTGTGTAACTCACCCCGCACTTTATCTGGCATGTCTTCATGCTCAATCAATGACATTGTGCGCTGTAAGATATCCAGTGGGATTGGATTCTTCGCGGTGTATGATTCTTTGGCTCTATCTCCCATTTCCTCGGCAATGGCGCATCCTGTTGTGCGC
>NZ_GG703837.1:0-440 GCF_000156395.1 Providencia rustigianii DSM 4541 | reverse complement strand
CAGACAGCCAATGACGCATCAATGGAAGCGTTCACTTTTGGCGACCCAATACCGGTGTTAGACAAGCGCGAGATTTTTGATTATTTGGAATGTGTGCAGATTGATAATTACTATGAGCCACCAATTAGTTTTCATGGTCTGGCTCGGACGTTCCGTGCTGCACCTCACCATAGTAGTGCCATCTATGTGAAACGTAATATTCTCACAAGCACATTCATTCCTAATAAATACCTAAGCCGCCAAACCTTTGATAGCTGGGGATTGGATTTTTTACTTTTTGGCAATGGCTATTTAGAGTTACGAGAAAACCGACTCGGGCAAGCGTTAACATTTAAACACTCCCCCGCTAAGTTCACACGCCGAGGCGCAGACTTAGAAACCTACTGGTTTGTACAGCAGGGGTATGATACTAAGCCTTATGAGTTTGAAACCGGTAAGTG
>NZ_GG703838.1:666-1103 GCF_000156395.1 Providencia rustigianii DSM 4541 | reverse complement strand
AGTCGCTTGAGAGTGTGCCTGCCATAAAATTACATGAGGGCGAATCCTCAGAGTCCGAGCTCATTTATCTTTATCGCCGCGCTGTATTTTGCGGTGCGAAAGCCAATATCACTGAGCGATATCGTGATATTGATACCACGCCTAGTGGTAGTAAAAAAGCCGATGCGCTTGAGCCAAATATTGATGATTTGCAGCGTGATGCGTTATGGGCAATCCAGCGAATCAAGGGCGCAACACATAACATTGTTGAGCTGATATGAAGATTAGAACAATTCAAGGTGACACCGTTGACGCTATTTGTTGGCGATTTTACGGAAGAACGATGGGAATGACTGAAGCGGTTATGTTAGCAAATCCTAACTTAGCAGAGCATGGTGCGGTTGTTCCCGCTGGAATATTAATTGATATGCCAGAAGTGACGTCAGAGCCAACGCGAC
>NZ_GG703838.1:0-566 GCF_000156395.1 Providencia rustigianii DSM 4541 | reverse complement strand
ATAAAGCGCATCCAGCAACAAAAAAATCCAGACGGTAGTGCATACACAAAAAGAAAAGCCAGCTTTGTCACGGTACAGCGTGAAATTCAATTCATGTGGCGGGGTCAGAAGCGTACATTGCGTAATTGGCGTGGAAACTCAAAGACGATTACCGGACAAGATGCGGATAAAAAATCCCAGCGCTCATTTCGTAAATCGGATATTCAGCGCTATATCAGCGTCAAAAAAGACAAAATCAGTACAGAGCGAAAAACCAAGCAAACTCGTATGTTTAAAAAACTGGCAACCGCCCGTTTTTTGCGGATGTATAACAGCGATAAAGAAGCCGTTATTTACTTTTTACCCTCTGCGGGAAATATTGCCGGTGTGCATCAATTTGGATTAACAGAACGAATTGGACGAGCACAAATTACCTATCCTTCACGTCAATTACTTGGGCTTACGCCGCAAGAAGTTACTCACATCGAAAACCAAATTATTGATTTTCTGACACGATAATTTGTGCCACTAATCAAACAAACCGCACTTACTGAACACTTGCGCCATTAATGGCAGGCTTAAGAAAA
>NZ_GG703839.1:470-1026 GCF_000156395.1 Providencia rustigianii DSM 4541 | reverse complement strand
CCATCACTACCGGACGGGTTTTAACCTATTGCGATTTGGCATTGTGGGTCGATCCGCTACTTACCGATTTAGAGCAAGCAAATACGCAGCTTATGGCGATTGAGAAATTCGACGAGGAACGTGAGCATGAAAAAGTTAACTAGCTTGCGGGACTACTTAGATAGCAAAATTCCATTTCTGAACAAAAACCCTGAAAAGCTCTACATGTTTGTTGAGAATGGACGCATTATTTCGACAATAGCGACAACGCCAAGTTTTGAATATGAATATACGGCGAATATCATTATTGAGGGCTATAAAGGTGATCAGAATGTTTTGATTGCAGTCGTTAATGATTGGCTGGTAAAGCATCAACATGATATTTCAGCGAATCCAACCAAGCGATATCAAGATTTTAAGTTTGAAGCTGTTATTTTAGATAATGAAACCGCGGATATTAGTATCGACCTAAATCTTACGGAGCGAGTGTTAGCCATCGATAACGAGGGAAAATGGGTTGTTGAGTCTATTTCTGAGCCGGCAAATCCATTCGATGAATGGAAAACAGAGCGATGAG
>NZ_GG703839.1:0-370 GCF_000156395.1 Providencia rustigianii DSM 4541 | reverse complement strand
GTATTTTCTCCAATGAACACTCAGAGCCTACCGATTCATTGACGGCAGACCATCGCACCTATTCAGACGGGGCAGTCATTGAATATGAGCCAGCCACGGGCGCGTTGAAAGCGACTGGTATCACAACCGCACATATTGAAGCCAGTGAGCAAGTTAGCGCGGAAACACAAGTGGTCATTGTCAATGCTGCTCAGCAAATCAAGCTCAATACTCCAACTGTTATTTGCTCGGATAATTTAACGTGTGCCACGTTGAACGTAACCAAGGGCGGAGAAATGACCGGTGATATTACGCATAAAGGTGGCAAGTTTTCATCAAATGGCGTTGTTGTTGATGACCACAGTCACGGCGGTGTGCAGCGTGGTGGTAG
>NZ_GG703840.1:407-923 GCF_000156395.1 Providencia rustigianii DSM 4541 | reverse complement strand
GCGTTCAGTTAGCTCTTTGATTGCATCGGATTGAGCGCGAAAATCCATGCCACGCCATTGATGGTGTTCAAGTATGCGAAATTTATCACCTTTGCGCATTGGCGGAGCGATAACAACACAGCCGGCGCTATCCCCATTTTGGGTGCCTTTGGCGGGGTCGTAGCCAATCCAAACGGGGTGATAAGCATAAGGGCGTATCATCAATGGCTGCACGTCGTCCCAAATTTCCCAACTGTCCACCATGCATTTTTGCATTAGCTGCAAGTTGAAAATGGACGCGATATCATCGACAAACTCACACATCAGCAAGTTTTCGAATTCGTCGGGGCTGTACTCTAAATGCAGTTGGTCAATATCGAATAAGTTACAGCCGCCGCGCATGGCATCTTCAATGGTGACGATCTGCCGCCACTGACCATCCCCGCACATCATGCCATTCACGAGCGCTTGATGATTGATATCAATCTCAACATGGTCCGCTTTACGACGACCACGGTTAAATAGTTTTCCTGACCA
>NZ_GG703840.1:0-307 GCF_000156395.1 Providencia rustigianii DSM 4541 | reverse complement strand
TTTAAATTCAACTTCATTACCGCCATTTTGGTATTTATGAATTTTGGCATGACGCTCAACTTGACGATAAAGTAAGTCGATTTCTTTAAAATCTTTACCCTCTTTATTTTCTTTGTTGAGTAGAGTACAAAGTCGCATTTCAAGCGTCATTTCTACGCGTTCAACGGGGGTGATCTCATCCCATTTATCACGTCGCTTCCAACTGTGAATTGTGGCGGATTTTTCGTTGAGCGCTTCGGCAATACGCGCAATCCTGTACCCTTTGAAGTACAGGTGCATGGCTCTTTTTCGTGGGTCAAAATCGTGT
>NZ_GG703841.1:387-850 GCF_000156395.1 Providencia rustigianii DSM 4541 | reverse complement strand
CTGATCAATTAACTCTGATAGCAATGACCCATAAGTGCGGCGAATAATCCGCGACCCAATAGGCGTGATTAAAATATCTCTGACTGACTGGCGGATATGCTCAATATCTGAAATCGCCGTGCCGTCGATTCGACTCATGCCCTGATATTTCATTGCGTCCCCTCTGTTCGGCTACCACCACGCTGCACACCGCCGTGACTGTGGTCATCAACAACAACGCCATTTGATGAAAACTTGCCACCTTTATGCGTAATATCACCGGTCATTTCTCCGCCCTTGGTTACGTTCAACGTGGCGCACGTTAAATTATCCGAGCAAATAACAGTTGGAGTATTGAGTTTGATTTGCTTAGCGGCATCAACGATAACCACTTGCGTTATCGCGCTAACTTGCTCACTGGCTTCAATATGTGCGGTTGTGATACCAGTCGCTTTCAACGCGCCCGTGGCTGGCTCATATTCAA
>NZ_GG703841.1:0-287 GCF_000156395.1 Providencia rustigianii DSM 4541 | reverse complement strand
CCTTGCGCGTTGGCACGTTCTTTAATTATCTGCGCTGTTTTTCGCAGACAAAAACTTTTCAATATTGCTGATGTCTTTTTTCACGCCGCAGCGCTCATTAAGCTCAAGCGCTCGCATTAATTCGCAAAGTGCAGGCTGAGGTAAGTCATTATCCCGTAAGCTATAACCCAACCATTTGTGTAACTCACCCCGCACTTTGTCTGGCATGTCTTCATGCTCAATCAATGACATTGTGCGCTGTAAGATATCCAGTGGGATTGGATTCTTCGCGGTGTAAGCTTCTTTAG
>NZ_GG703842.1:493-834 GCF_000156395.1 Providencia rustigianii DSM 4541 | reverse complement strand
TACACCGTGAAAGACAAAAACGGCAACGTCTCCAACGAAGCGACGGTGACCATTGTTATCGACGCGGCGCCAGTGGCAAACAAAGATAGTGCGGCGATCAAAGAAGGTGAAACGGTCACGCTGGATGTGTTGGCGAACGACACCGACTTGGATGGCAAAGACGATATCGACCCGAGCACACTGACGATCATCACTAATGGTGGCAAAGGCACGGCAGAGTTTGTTAACGGCAAGTTGGTGTACACCGCGAAGCCGGGCGAAGTGGGCACCGATACCATCACGTACACCGTGAAAGACAAAAAACGGCAATGTGTCCAATGAAACCACCGTGACCATTGTTA
>NZ_GG703842.1:0-393 GCF_000156395.1 Providencia rustigianii DSM 4541 | reverse complement strand
CGGACAATGTGTCCAATGAAACCACCGTGACCATTGTTATTGACGCGGCGCCGGTAGCAAACAAAGATAGCGCGGCGATCAAAGAAGGTGAAACGGTTACGCTGGATGTGTTGGCGAACGACACCGACTTGGATGGCAAAGACGATATCGACCCGAGCACACTGACGATCATCACTAATGGTGGCAAAGGCACGGCAGAGTTTGTTAACGGCAAGCTGGTGTACACCGCGAAGCCGGGCGAAGTGGGCACGGACACCATCACGTACACCGTGAAAGACAAAAACGGCAATGTGTCCAATGAAACCACCGTGACCATTGTTATTGACGCGGCGCCGGTAGCAAACAAAGATAGCGCGGCGATCAAAGAAGGTGAAACGGTTTACGCTGGATGTG
>NZ_GG703843.1:336-794 GCF_000156395.1 Providencia rustigianii DSM 4541 | reverse complement strand
GCCAGAACTGATTGAAATGAACAAAAAACGCCAAAAGGTTTACACCTCTGTCGAAATTAACCCGAATTTCTCGGATATGGGTAGTGCGTATCTTGTGGGGTTAGCGGTGACGGATAATCCTGCCAGCCTTGGTACTAGCATGCTTGAATTTAGTGCTGGGGCGGATAAGGCGAATAATCTTTCTGACCGTAAGCAAGATAAAGATAACCTCTTTACGGCGGCGGAAGAAACGGTAATTGAATTTTCAGAAGTGGAAGAAACGTCTGCAAAAACAAGTCCAAGTCTAAAAGAACGTGTTTTTGCCATGCTTAGCCGTGCGCAGAAACGCAATGACGCGGAGCTTGACGATATTCATCAAGCCGTTGAACTGTGCGCGAAAGAGCAAACAGAAGCGGCACAAAAGCTTGCAACATTAGAGCGCGAAGTAAACGTGCTCTCCGCAGTAAAACAGCAAAATG
>NZ_GG703843.1:0-236 GCF_000156395.1 Providencia rustigianii DSM 4541 | reverse complement strand
TGATTTCATCGGGTGTTGCAGGCGCGATGGGAACCATGGCTTTAGATTTTTTCTGGTTAAAGTATACAGGGGTAAAGAGTGACAAAATTAAGTGAGCATTTCAATAGTGCAGAGTTTGCCTGTAAAGATGGGTGTGGCGCATCAGACGTTGATGTTGAGTTAGTTGGTGTGCTTGAAGATGTGAGAGCGCATTTTAACAAGCCGGTTTATGTTGTCAGTGGTCGCCGTTGTGCGAA
>NZ_GG703844.1:334-754 GCF_000156395.1 Providencia rustigianii DSM 4541 | reverse complement strand
GTACAAAGTCGCATTTCAAGCGTCATTTCTACGCGTTCAACGGGGGTGATCTCATCCCATTTATCACGTCGCTTCCAACTGTGAATTGTGGCGGACTTTTCGTTGAGCGCTTCGGCAATACGCGCAATCCTGTACCCTTTGAAGTACAGGTGCATGGCTCTTTTTCGTGGGTCAAAATCGTGTAATGTATTCATGCCGCCAGATTAATGACTCACACGAATTATCGCCTTGCCTCCGCATTGTGCCATTTCCCACACAATGGCAAATCATTGTTTCTTATCCCCCATCCCTGAAAACATAGGCTCATCTTTTTTACGATCATATACACACTCAATTGCCGGAGCCTGAGCAATGACAACAAAATCCAAGCCGGTGCGCCTTTGTGTTGAAGGGGCAACAACTGACGGTCGCAAGGTGCAG
>NZ_GG703844.1:0-234 GCF_000156395.1 Providencia rustigianii DSM 4541 | reverse complement strand
TATAAGCGAAAAGCCTTGCCGTTGTATGAAACGTGGGTCACTGAAACGCTAAAAGGCAATTCAGGGGCGTAAGATGATGTATTGATGTATCTCATGTTGTGGTGTTTTGATGCAGGTGTGTATGAGCAAGGACTTGATATTGCTGAATATGCACTCAAGCACAATCTCACTATGCCGTCAGGTCAATCGCGCACAACAGGGTGCGCTATTGCTGAGGAAATGGGAGATAGAGCT
>NZ_GG703845.1:343-762 GCF_000156395.1 Providencia rustigianii DSM 4541 | reverse complement strand
AAACTGAGCGTAAAACCGACTTATTTCCGACTGGAAATGAACGGTGAAAAGCTGATTGAAATCGACATTATCAACATGATTGAGATCGTCGGTGGCGTTGACCGCATGGCGGCGCATCGTGAAGCATTAGGGCTATAAGGTAAAAGTAAATGACTGAACAAAAAGAAAATACTCACATCACAGTGACATTAGATGAACCGTTGACTCGTGGTGAAACGACGATCACTGAAATTATTGTGCGTAAACCCAATTCAGGGGCATTACGCGGTGTTCGTCTTGCGGCATTAATGGAAATGGATGTTGATTCAGCGATGTTGGTTTTACCTCGCGTCACGGCACCGGCACTAACCAAGCCTGAACTTATCCTTATGAATCCAGCAGACATGCTGAATTTGACCAAGGAGTTAGTGTCTTTTTTT
>NZ_GG703845.1:0-243 GCF_000156395.1 Providencia rustigianii DSM 4541 | reverse complement strand
AATGATAGTGGATATATGAGCGCATTAGAGCTTGAGGTAAAAGTTTCAGATCTAGATATGGCAGGAGAAGAAAATTAACACTGTATAAAATCACATGTTATACTGTATGCAATATTAACATCATGACGAAAGGTATATTATCATGATGAATTGTCCTCTTTGTGGTTACGCAGCTCATACTCGTAGTTCTCAGCAAGTCTCAAAAGAAACCAAAGAACGTTATAACCAGTGCCAGAATATTAA
>NZ_GG703846.1 GCF_000156395.1 Providencia rustigianii DSM 4541 | reverse complement strand
ACAACTTGATTCTGTCTCCTTTATATACAGGAGTCAAGAGGAATGACCAAGTTTACCCTGATGGGGCTGATAGCCGTGTGTATCACGGTTTTAGGGCTTTCATTATTGATGCGCGATAGGTTGTGTTCTTTTAGCGTGATCAGTGGAAATACGGCGGTTCAAGCTACTCTATCTTGCACTGAGTAGTCTGGTGGGGGAGCTTTCCCCCACATTTCTCATTTTTGTTGAGGCTGGTGATACAAGCGCCCTTTCTCATATCGAAATTATTCACTCAATGACATGAGTTATTCCCGTTAGTTAAATCACTAAATAATCAATAAATTCAATCTGATAATGATATTTTATGGCGGATTGTTAGCATATTTTTGCTATGATGGCGGTGGGTGCTTGGATCATTTTGGTTCAAGCATTTGCCAAGAGCCAAAAAGACAAAAGCCCCGAGTTATGTTTTACCATTAACCCGAGGCTGTCTCAAACCTCAACAACTTGATTCTGTCTCCTTTATATACAGGAGTCAAGAGGAATGACCAAGTTTACCCTGATGGGGCTGATAGCCGTGTGTATCACGGTTTTAGGGCTTTCATTATTGATGCGCGATAGGTTGTGTTCTTTTAGCGTGATCAGTGGAAATAC
>NZ_GG703847.1:392-698 GCF_000156395.1 Providencia rustigianii DSM 4541 | reverse complement strand
GTGCATTTCACTTATCCCACATCCAGAATTGAGCTATTGCAAAATAGAGGACGCTAGTAATGGCTCAAGATTATCACCACGGCGTGCGAGTCGTCGAACTGAACGAGGGTACGCGCCCTATTCGCACCATTAATACAGCTATCGCCGGCATGGTTTGTACTGCCGATGATGCTGATGCCAAACATTTTCCGCTCAATACACCAGTTTTAATTACTGACGTGATGGATGCTGCCGGTAAAGCAGGCGATACCGGCACGTTAGCCCGTGCGTTAGAAGCAATCGGAAATCAATCAAAGCCGGTGACGG
>NZ_GG703847.1:0-292 GCF_000156395.1 Providencia rustigianii DSM 4541 | reverse complement strand
CGATATCTTTGATGATTGCTGCAATGATTGGTCCACTTGCGATGGCAAAGCTCAGCTTGTCAGTATTAGGCATTAAAGGTAGTGGTTTTCTCTCGTTGTTGATTAAGCCAATTAAGCTAATTGGATCTGCGTTTATGATGTTGGGGAGGGCGTTATTAGCTAACCCGATTATCTTAATTATTACCGCCATTGCGGGGGCAGCTTATTTGATTTACAAGCATTGGGACAAGATAGGTCCCTATGTGAAAGGCGTGTGGAATTTAGTCACTGGTATTTTTAAGGATGCATTGAT
>NZ_GG703848.1:264-662 GCF_000156395.1 Providencia rustigianii DSM 4541 | reverse complement strand
CAAATATCACTTCAACATCGAGCTCTTCAATAACATCCGGTGCCGGTAATAAACTTATATCAATACTGTTTGCCATCATCGCCCCACATCGACAGAAAAGTTAATTGGCTGATTTGAGTCCTGCTCAATTGCTTCGATATCAATTATTAGCTTTGCGGCTTCTGTACTACTTAACCCGATGCGGGTTAATAAAATACGCGGTTCCCACTTCATCAAAGCGGTATAGCAGGCTGACATCAATTGCAGTTTCAATGCTGGGTTTTGCGGCTGATCAATTAACTCTGATAGTAATGAGCCATAGGTACGACGAATGACACGCGAGCCAATAGGCGTGATTAAAATATCTCTGACTGACTGGCGGATATGCTCAATATCTGAAATCGCCGTGCCGTCGATTC
>NZ_GG703848.1:0-164 GCF_000156395.1 Providencia rustigianii DSM 4541 | reverse complement strand
CTTCGCACAACGACGACCACTGACAACATAAACCGGCTTGTTAAAGTGCGCTCTCACATCCTCAAGCACACCAACCAACTCAGCATCAACGTCTGATGCGCCACACCCATCTTTACAGGCAAACTCCGTACTATTGAAATACTCACTTAATTTTGTCACTCTTT
>NZ_GG703849.1:374-506 GCF_000156395.1 Providencia rustigianii DSM 4541 | reverse complement strand
CAAAAATCGACAACGAGATGGGCTGGCATAAAACGTTATCTAACGTAGGGGTCAATGGTGTCACGGGTATTTCTGCCGATGTGTCATGGGACTTGCAAGACCCAGCCACGGACGCTGGTTTGCTTAACGAAA
>NZ_GG703849.1:0-274 GCF_000156395.1 Providencia rustigianii DSM 4541 | reverse complement strand
TCTTTCATTATGAAATGGACGATTGAGCCAATCATCAAAGTCTGGGATGGAATAGTGCGTTATTCAAAAGCGCTATGGGATGGTGTGACGCAGATTTTTAATCAATTTTGGGAAGGGATTAAATCCTATGTCATGAACTGGACGTTAGTTGGTTTGGTTTATCAGCATTGGGATAAAATTATTTCTGTGACGTCGCGCATGTGGGAACTGATTAAAAAAACAAATTTCAGATAAATGGAATGAGATTGTCGCTGATGTGACTGCATTACCAGAG
>NZ_GG703850.1:319-466 GCF_000156395.1 Providencia rustigianii DSM 4541 | reverse complement strand
GAAACATTTGATATATTATGGACATTCCTACTGGCATTATCATACCACCACCAAGAGCTTGAACTATACGGAATGCTATCATAGTTCCACTACTCCATGCAAATCCACATAGCAATGATCCTAATGTAAACATCCCCAATGCAAACA
>NZ_GG703850.1:0-219 GCF_000156395.1 Providencia rustigianii DSM 4541 | reverse complement strand
TTGCGATTCTGCAGCTACACGTTGTTGTTCAGCTACTTCTAGTTGCTGTTGTGTTTGTGCACCTGCATCAACTAAAGTTTTTGTACGATCATAATTCTTCTGTGCAACTTTATAGCTTTCAGTTGCACTATCTAGAGTTGCTTGCGCTTGTTCTATTTGTTCAGGACGTGTACTATTCATAACATTTGTTAAATTCGCTTTTGCTGTATTAACAGCAGC
>NZ_GG703851.1:333-442 GCF_000156395.1 Providencia rustigianii DSM 4541 | reverse complement strand
AGCATGGAGAAAGAATTAGGCGAAGGAAATAAAATGCCTGGTATCTTACCAAAACTTGCTCAATATGAACTTACATTATTAGACTGGATGGAAGAGCATAAAGGATCAA
>NZ_GG703851.1:0-233 GCF_000156395.1 Providencia rustigianii DSM 4541 | reverse complement strand
TTCAAATGGTAAAGTTACAGGGATAAAAGAAGGACAAGCAGCAATTACAGCTACAACTGCTGATGGAGCAATTGCAACATGTACTGTAACAGTAACTAACAAATCTGGTACTAGTGGTGGAAATACTACACCAACTAATCCAACAGATAATACTGGTGGAACATCTACAGGAACAGATGAAACAAGCACTATAGTTAATATTGCTCATGCAAAAGGTGATAACACCAATAATG